>NZ_JBASFM010000006.1:0-904728 GCF_049653025.1 Pseudomonas sp.
CCTCATTCTCCGTCAAGTGATTTCGAAAATTTCTTTTCAATCTCAACCACTTGCGCCTCCGACCAACCTCTAGCTTCTCGTCAGCGGGAGGCGAATTCTACAGCGTTTCAAACCGCTGTCAACCGCCTCTTTTACCGCTTTCGATCACCTCGACCGAAGCACCAACAGGATCAAACCACCACCCTGTCAGCCCGGCGCATTTTACGCAGCTTTCGCTGCTTTGCAAGCCCTCTTTTAAATCTAACTTCTTGTTTTATAAGAAGTTTCAAGAGCCGCTTACGCCGGAAGAGGCGCGAATTATAGGGCCGAAACAAACCACGTCAAGACTTATCTGGCCGCTTACTCAGCTTTTAAGCTAATCCGCGCCTACCTCTATATAGAAGGAAGTGCCTCGTACTGAGCAAACGCGACAAAGGTCAGGCCATATCGCTGCGTTCAAACTCGTGCGCAAGAAAGTCGAGCAAGGTTCGCACCGAGGGCAACAAGCCACGGCGTGACGGAAAGACTGCATGCACCAAACCAGTCTTGGGTGCCCACTCGGGCAGCACATTGATCAGGTTACCCTGCTGCAAATCCGCACGTACCACGACTGACGGCAGGTGTACCACACCCACGCCCGCCAGTGCCGCCTGGCGCAGCGCAATCAAGTCATCGGTAACCATGCGCGGCTTGTGGCGCACGTTGGCGCTGGCCATATCGGGCCCGTCAAGCTGCCAGCTGTAATCGCGCAAGGGTGAACCCCAGTGCAGGCTCGGTAAATCGACAAGGTCCGCAGGAACCACCGATTGCGGCAGGCGCGCAGCCAGGGTCGGGCTGGCCACCAGGCATTGAGTGCTGTTGCCCAGTACCTTCATCACCAGATCGCTGCTTTCCAACGGAGGAAAGCGCACGCGCAAGGCGATGTCGATGCCTTCTTGAATCAGATCGACCTGGCGGTTGCTGCTCTCAATGTGCAGCTCCACCAGAGGATACTTGAGCATAAAGCGGGTGAGCATCGAGCCCACCCAAAAATTCAGCAATGCTGTCGGGCAGCTAAGGTGGACGACACCTTGCGGTTCCGAGCGGTTGCGCTCGATCACTTCGGCTGCGCCCTCGGCTTCCACCATCATCGCTACGCAATGGCGGTAATACGCCTGGCCGATTTCGGTTACCGAAAAGTGCCGTGTCGAGCGCTGGATCAGGCGCACACCCAAACGCTCCTCGAGATTGGCAATGCGCCGACTGAGCTTGGATTTAGGCATATCCAGGGCGCGTCCAGCCGGGGCGAAACCCGCGTGCTCGACCACCTGGGCGAAGTAATAAAGGTCGTTAAGGTCTTCCATCAGTGTTCTCCTAATAGAACTCTGAGGTTAATTTAACCGCTCTACCGCAGTCGGTGTTGCAGTTCTATCGTGTTCTCCATGGATTCAAGGAGCCACGACATGAAAAACATCATCGGTATCTACAGCAGTCCACGCCCCCACTGGGTTGGTGACGGCTTTCCGGTTCGCTCGCTGTTTTCCTATGACAGCCTGGGCAAACACATCAGTCCCTTCCTGTTACTGGACTATGCAGGCCCGCATCACTTCACCGCGACAACACAACGACGCGGCGTGGGCCAGCACCCGCACCGCGGTTTCGAAACGGTGACCATCGTCTACCAGGGCGAGCTGGAGCACCGCGACTCCACTGGCAGTGGCGGCCTTATCGGCCCCGGCGATGTGCAATGGATGACCGCCGCCTCGGGCATCCTGCATGAGGAGTTTCACTCTGCGGAGTTCGCCCGCAGCGGCGGCACCCTGGAGATGGTGCAGTTGTGGGTAAACCTGCCGTCACGCGACAAGCTGGCCGCGCCGGGCTATCAGACCCTGTTGGCTAGCGACATCCCCACCCTGCCCTTGCCCGATCAAGCCGGTCAGTTGCGCCTGATCGCCGGTGAGTATGCCGGTCACAAAGGCCCGGCACAGACCTTCACGCCCATGGATGTCTGGGACATGCGGCTGGCGGCCGACAAGCCGTTTGCCCTGCGCTTGCATGAGGGTCGCAGCACGGCACTGGTGGTGTTGCACGGCACGCTGCGGGTCAATGGCAGCGAGTCGGTAGGCGAAGGTCAATTGGCATTGCTCGAGCGCAGCGGCGACGAAGTGTTGCTGGAGGCAAACGGCGACGCGTTGCTACTGCTGCTCAGCGGCGAGCCTGTCGATGAGCCCGTGGTTGGCTACGGACCCTTCGTGATGAACAGCGAAGCCGAGATTCAGCAGGCGATTCGCGATTTGCAGGCCGGTGAGTTCGGCCGCATGCACGACTGACGGTCACACGCCGGACATAGGCGCTGCCTAGTCTGGTACGTCACCGCTAACGGTTTTCCCCCACGCGAGCCTTGACCAACACAAGGCTCGCGTAATCAGAAGCAAGGAGAAGCACCATGGCTACGCCCTACAAACGTCTCGACAAGAACAATGCAGCCGTACTGCTGGTCGATCACCAGGCCGGCCTGCTGTCGCTGGTCCGCGACCAGGACCCGGACAAATTCAAGAACAATGTGCTGGCGCTGGCCGACCTGGCCAAGTACTTCAAACTGCCGACCATCCTCACCACCAGCTTCGAGACCGGCCCCAACGGCCCTCTGGTGCCGGAACTGAAGGCCCTGTTCCCGGATGCGCCGTACATTGCCCGCCCCGGTCAGATCAACGCCTGGGATAACGAAGACTTCGTCAAAGCAGTGAAAGCCACCGGAAAGAAGCAATTGATCATTGCCGGCGTGGTCACCGAAGTCTGCGTGGCGTTCCCGGCGCTCTCGGCCCTTGAAGAAGACTTCGAAGTGTTTGTGGTCACCGATGCGTCTGGCACCTTTAATGAAATCACCCGTGACTCCGCCTGGAACCGCATGTCGGTGGCGGGCGCGCAGCTGATGACCTGGTTCGGTCTGGCCTGCGAGCTGCACCGCGACTGGCGCAACGATATCGAAGGCCTAGGCACGCTGTTCTCCAACCACATTCCGGACTATCGCAACCTGATCACCAGCTACAGCACCCTCACCGCAGGCAAGTAAGTCCGCCGCGGTAGCTGCGCGCAATGGCGCAGCCACCGCGCGGTATGTCCATAATCAACCCGCACCGTACGCCTAAGCCCACACCACCAATCCGCAGTTTGTCCGAGGAAGCCCGCCATGCCCCATGAAACCAGCCTGTTGCAGGCCGCGGTGGTATTTCTGCTGGCCGCCGTGGTCGCGGTGCCGCTGGCCAAGCGCCTGCAGCTGGGAGCGGTGCTGGGTTATCTGGCGGCCGGCGTGCTGATCGGCCCGTCGCTGCTGGGGCTGATCGATGACCCGCAGAGCGTCAGCCATATTTCCGAACTCGGTGTGGTGCTGCTGCTCTTTATCATCGGCCTGGAGTTGTCGCCACGGCGGCTCTGGGTCATGCGTAAATCGGTGTTTGGTGCCGGCCTCGCCCAGGTGCTGCTGACTGGCCTGCTGATCGCCGGCGTAGCCTTCTGGGGTTTCCAGCAAGCGCTGAATACGTCCTTGGTACTCGGCCTGGGTCTGGCCTTGTCATCCACCGCTTTCGGTTTGCAATTGCTCGCCGAACGCAAGGAGTTGACCAGCCCGCACGGCCGCCAGGCGTTCGCCATCCTGCTGTTTCAGGACATCGCGGCGATCCCGTTGATAGCAGTGATTCCCCTGCTCGGTGCCGCCACCGCCGCCAGTGCGGGCGGCATCGAACCCTTGCTCAAGGTGCTGGGCAGCATCGGCCTGGTCATAGTCGGCGGGCGCTACCTGCTGCGCCCGGTCTTTCGCTTCGTGGCCAAAACCCAGCTGCAGGAGGTCTCGACTGCCACCGCGTTGCTGGTGGTGATCGGTACGGCCTGGCTGATGGAGTTGGCGGGTATTTCCATGGCGCTGGGAGCCTTTCTCGCCGGGATGCTGCTGGCGGATTCGGAGTACCGCCATGAACTGGAATCGCAGATCGAGCCGTTCAAAGGCCTGCTGCTGGGCCTGTTCTTTATCAGCGTGGGCATGAGTGCCGACATCGGCCTGCTGCTACGCGAACCGCTGTTGATTCTGGGCTTCACGGCCCTGCTGATTACCCTGAAACTGCCGCTGCTGTGGATAGTCGGCCGACTGATCGGCGGCCTGGGGCGGCGCAGCGCACTGCGCCTCGGCGTGGTGCTGGCCGCCGGTGGCGAATTTGCCTTCGTGGTGTTCAAGATGGCCCACGAACAGGGCCTGTTCGAGGCGCGTTTGCATGACCAACTGGTTCTGGTCATCACCCTGTCGATGGCGCTCACACCTTTGCTGGTTCTGGCGCTGATGCGCTTGAGTAAACCCCAGGTAGTGCCGCAGGTGGTCCCCGAGGAGTACCAGAACATCGACAGCGACGCACCACGCGTGGTCATCTCCGGCATGGGCCGTATGGGGCAGATCATCACCCGGGTATTGCGCGCCCAACGGGTGCCCTTTGTCGCGCTGGACACCGCCGTCGAGGCCATCGAATTTTCCCGCAGCCTGGGCAGCATACCGATTTTCTATGGCGACCCGTTGCGCCCGGAAATCCTCCGTGCGGCCAAGGTCGACCAGGCCGAGTTCTTTATCATCGCCACCGACGACCCGCAGACCAACCTGCAGACGGCCGAACTGGTGCGTAGGCTCTACCCACATATCAAGATCATCGCGCGGGCGCGCAATCGCCAGCACGTGCACCGCCTGCTCGACCTAGGCGTGGTGCCGATCCGCGAAACCTTCCACTCCAGCCTGGAAATGAGCCGGCAGGCACTGCTCGGCCTGGGCCTCAGCGAAGAACAGGCAGGGGCCAGAATCCGCCGTTTTCAACGCCACGATGAAGCGGTGCTGGGGGCTCAGCATCAGGTGTACAACGACCTCAGCGCCGTGATCCAGACCGCACGCGAGGCACGGGCAGAACTGGAGACGCTGTTCGATAGCGACCCGATCGAGGACAAGGGCATCACCTGACACCTGGACTACCCCCGCTCAAGTAGACATCCCCGAACTATGCACTGGCTATCTCATGTTCTAATTGCAGATCAGCACATAAAAAACCGGACATGTTGGGGCGAAAACGAAGCCATGGGTTTTAAACCGACACAAGCTGGGTCAGGACATCGACTTACGCATTAACACGCGTGTTACCCGACGCTCCTGCACCTCCGTGAGCGTCAAGTTCCAGCCCTCGAAAGCGAGTTGCTCTCCTTTGGTGGGAAGTCGGTCTAGCAAGCTGATAACCAGCCCGGCCAGGGTCCGGTAGTCATCTGTAGGCCTGGCGTGGAAGCCAATGCGCTCCTGCAACAGATTCAGGCTAAGGGCCGCGCTAACCAAAAAGCCGTCACCTTCCTCGACTACATCAGCCCCTTGGATTTCGCTTGCGTCAGGCAGCTCGCCTGCAATCGACTCCAGGATATCGGTCATGGTCACGATACCGATGAAACCACCAAACTCGTCAACCACCGAGGCGATGTGTGTCGACTCGGCGCGCATCAATTCCAGCGCGTTCAACACGGAGCAGCTTTCCACTAGGTTGACGCTCGCCCGCACCATACTTTCCAGGTGCGGACGGTTGCCGCTGAGCAGCTCTTTGCATAGCTCTTTCTTTTGGACGTAGCCCAGCGGTTCGTCGATTTGGCCATCACGGATCACCACAAGCCGCGAATGGGCAGAGTTGATCAAGGCATGCTGAATATCCTCGTCGCTTTTGGCCAGGTCGATATGGTCAATATCCGAGCGTACAGTCATCACCGTTCTGACCGGGCGTTCGGCCAATTGCAGGACACCGCTGATCATTACCCGCTCTCTTCGAGCGAACACGGCATCGGCGCCCTGCTCCCCCAGCATGTCGGCAACCTCTTCGCCGACCTCATCCGGCCCCACGTAGCGCCCCCCGAGCAGGCGCAGCACGGCGTGTGCTTTGCGTTCACGCAGGCTGTGCCGTCCTTGAAGATGCTTCTTCCTGCCCCTACGGGCGATCTGGTTGAACACTTCGATCAGAATCGAGAAGCCAATGGCGGCGTACAGGTAGCCTTTGGGTATCTCAAAGCCCAAGCCGTCGGCCGTTAGGCTAAAACCGATCATCATCAAGAAACCCAGGCAAAGCATGATGACGGTGGGGTGGGCATTGACGAACGCCGTCAGCGGCTTGCTGGCCAGAATCATCAGGCCGATTGAGATGATCACCGCGATCATCATCACTTCCAAATGCTCCACCATCCCGACAGCGGTGATGACCGCATCCAGCGAGAACACGGCATCCAGCACCACGATCTGCGCCACGATGGGCCAGAACAGGGCATACGTCGTACTACCTCGCTGTTGAATGACCTGCCCTTCGAGGCGCTCATGCAACTCCATGGTGGCCTTGAACAGCAGGAAGATACCGCCGAACAGCATGATCAGGTCACGTCCGGAGAAGCTCTTGCCAAACACCTCAAGTAGCGGCTCGGTCAGGGTGATCAGCCAAGACAGGCTGGCGAGCAGGCCCAGGCGCATGATCAACGCCAGAGAAAGGCCGATTACACGGGCACGATCTCGCTGATGGGGAGGCAGTTTGTCCGCCAGAATGGCAATAAACACCAGATTGTCGATGCCCAGAACGATCTCCAGAACGATCAGGGTCAACAAACCTAGCCAGGCTGTCGGGTCAGCAATCCACTCCATAGGGACGTTACTCAGCTCTCAAGTGATCAGGGTGTGATACGGGAAATAAACTGTGGTTTGGCCAACCTGCAGGTTGGCGGATAGAGCCGCCCATCCTTAGTGCCTGCGCGCTACGGCTTAAGTGAACAGCATTGCGGCTCGCTGGAGCGTTGTCCTGGGCGGCTAAGGCTGAGCCCGCAAACATCGGCGGGCCTGCACCCTACCCCTCAGTTCTCTGCCAGCTCGCTCAGGATTTGATGCGCCAAGCGAATACGGGGCTCGATGGGATAGCTCTTGTTGGCCAGCAGCACAATACCAAGCTTCTTCTCGGGCACGAAGGCCACATAGGCAGAAAAACCACCGGTTGAACCCGTCTTGTTGACCCACACCGCTTGCTGAGGTGCCAGGGGCGGGTTCAAGGGTGTGACAGCGTTGCTTTCGTAGATCATCTTGTTAGCGTTACCGTCCAACAGCGTATTCAGCTGCACCGGGTAGGCGTACTGCTCCCAGATCAGATCCTGAGTCATTGCACCGTGCGTGAAGTAACCCACGCGGGTATCCATAAGCGCGCGATTGATTTTTTCCTCTACCGGCGTGATGCCCAGATTTTCTTCGACAAAGCGAATCAGGTCGCTGGAGCTGGTTTTCACGCCATAAGCTTCGGCTGCCAGCACACCCGGGTTCACTCTGACCGGAACATCCTGTTTGTTATAGCCCTGAGCGTAGAGCGGCAGCTTGTTCGCTGGCACTGTGATAAAGCTGTTGAACATCCCAAGCATGGGAAACAGTCGATGTTCCAGCGCCTCTTCATACGGCAGGTTCATGCTCTTGGCGGCAATCATGCCGAGCATCCCGATACTGGGGTTGGCATAGCTCCTGTAGGTATCGGGGGCATACTTGGGCTGCCAGCCTTTGAAGTAGTCCATCAGCTGTGCGCGGTTCTGTACCTCGTCAGGAAGCTGCAAGGGAAAGCCTCCAGCCGTATGCGTAGCCAGGTTGATAAGCGTCACCTGGTCGAAAGCCCCCCCGCGCAGCTGAGGCAAATGCTGGCTTGGGCTGTCTGTGAGTGAGAGCTGACCACTGGCCTGCGCGTAAGTCGCCAGCGTAGCGGTGAAGGTTTTACTGATCGAGCCGATTTCAAACAGCGTATCGCTGGTGACCGCCTGCTGCGTCTCCTTGGAGGCCACACCATAGTTGTAGAACCGCGGCTTGCCATCAACGGTCAGCGCAATGGCCAAGCCGGGGATGTTGTACTGCTGCATGACCTGCTGAGCGGCCTCCTGCAAGCGACTATCGATAGGCGAGCGCTCGGCATTCGCCATGGCAAGGTTGCCGAAAGAAGCGCTAGAGGCCAGCAATAACAAGGTTGCGTAACGTTTGTGGATAAGGCGCATTCGAGTCATCCTTAGGTGTCTTGATTGGGGCATAAGCCTAGTTGCGTGATAGTCAGTCATCGCGGGCAAGCCCGCGATGCTTTTAACGGTTACGCAAACCTTCCAGCAGCTTGGGTGTCGGGTAGCCGTCCGCCGGCCAGCCGAACGACTGCTGAGCCGCGCGGATCGCCTTGCGGGTGTTGGTGCCGATGATGCCGTCGGCGTTGCCCGCGTCGTAGTTGTGGCTGCTCAACAGGGTCTGCAACTCCATTCGCTCGGAACGGTTCAGCGGTAGGTCATCCTTGGGCCATTCGCTGGTGATCTGGCCTGCGCCGGTAAAACGCTCCGACAGCAAATTCGCAGCCAATGCGTAGGACGACGAATTATTGTACTTGAAGGCTGCCCGGAAGTTGTCGAGGATCAGAAACCCTGGGCCGCGATAACCCGCCGGCAGCAGTAGCGCGGCTGACAGTTGCTCGGAACCTGGCGGCACGCTCGCGCCATTGGGCAGTTTGACCCCCAGTTGTATCCATTCGGCGACGCTTTTGCGAATCTCGCCATCGGCCAGCGAGTAATTGAAGGTGTTCGGCAGTTGGACTTCAAAGCCCCACGGCTGACCTTTCTGCCAGCCAGAGACTTGCAGGTAGTGGGCGATGGAAGCCAACGCATCGATCGGACTGCCCCAGATGTCGCGGCGACCGTCGCCATCGAAGTCCACTGCGAGGGTGTTGTAGGTGGTCGGGATGAATTGGGTCTGGCCCATTGCACCGGCCCAGGAACCGAGCATCTTCTCGGGTGTGATATCACCTTGCTGCAGGATTTGCAGCGCCGCCAGCAATTGCGCGTGGGCAAAGCCCCGGCGTCGACCCTCATAGGCCAATGTCGCCAGTGAGCGGATCACCGATTGATTGCCTTGGAAACTGCCGAAGTTGCTTTCCATGCCCCAGAACGCCACGAGTGCCCGGCGGTCGACGCCATAACGCTGTTCGATGGCGGTCAAGGTATCGGCGTATTGGTTGAGCAGCATCTGCCCCCTGCGAACGCGCAGTGCAGATAGTGCTCCGTCGAGGTATTCCCACACCGGGCGGGAGAACTCCGGCTGGCTGCGGTCGGCGCGTATCACGCTCATGTCCGGGGTGATACCGGCAAAAGTGCGGTCAAACAGGCTCGGATTGACGCCAGCGGCGAGGGCCTCCTTACGGAAATCTGCCTTCCACTGCTCGAAGTTCTGGGTCGACTGGATGCCAAGATTGCCACCGCTCGGCACCACAGGCGCAGCGATGGCCAGGGTGGTCGTTACAGGGACTGCCTGAAACGGTTGGGCGTCAGCGGCGGTTGGTTTTCCCGCGAAGGCGACAAGCAGAATGAGGCTTGAGGCAGCCAGCAGTTGGTGCTGGTGCCAACGACGGAAAATACCAAAGGGCTTGCACAGATCAAGAAAGCACGAGTCGGGTTTCGACCACAGCATATAAAGTGGGGCCTTAGCTTTAAGCAGCCAGCTAGTTGATTTGATTTAGGGACGCTCTGGGACGTTATCTGCTTCGCGCAGTCGCTATAGGCGACATCCCTCAAGCAGATGAGCCGCCCTACTCGGCACGCTATTTCAGAACATCCTTCTGAGACCATTTGAGCATCGCAGCCGTACGCTCGACATAAGACATGTCTCAAAAGTCCGGCTCCGAGCAGGCCGACCGCAGCACCAGACACATCTCCGCCCTAGTCGACGAGCGGAACGAAGCAATCAGCAGATGCAGAGATCGAACAGGATCTTAAGCGTAAGCACGATGCGACCGGAGTCCGTATCTACCAGTGAAAGTCAGAAGATTCTGGCAAAATGTTCGCTTTGGATAATCTCTCAATGCGTAGGCCCTAAATAGCCGCTTCCGGCCGTTAGCGGCATATCGCGACTGGCTGTGATCGGCCGATTCTGTTGAAAAAGTCCCGTCGCGATTTTTGCTCATGAAAGAGCGTGAGCGACGTTGAAATCTGTTTCGCTCAGACGGCAGAGCTGTATTGGTTTTCACGTAGCAACGCCAAAATCGAGCGATTCTTGAGCTGCCGAAAAGCAACTCTCTCAGAAACCGACTTTTTCAACAGAATCGGCCAAATGCGGACGCTGACCAGCGTTTTGTTAAGGGGCGGGGTTTAGTCGGTCCAAGTGTGCGAAACGAACGACTTGAGCGATTTTTTATAGCTCGACCTCACATGCACTCCAGAAGAAATTTATTAGGATGTGGCCATACTTCTTCTTCAGGCTTATCAAATTGTAAAAACTCTATTAAATCACGACCCTCAAGAACAAATGCGACGGTTACCCCTTCACGAGGGCTCGTTGGCTTTAGAACAATCTCCCTACCTTTTATTGCTTTTTGCAGGTCGTCAACTACGTAACCTATGTGGGGTTGCGTCTTAATTATCTCAGGAAGTTGGCTGTCTTTATCAAATTCCATCCACTCCATAGCATATGGAGAATCAAAATATCCTGTAGCGTGCATTTTTAAGTCAGAATTGTAAGTGTCTGCTGGAAGTTTTTCAGCAGTAGGGATTCCTACGTGGTGAAATGTAAGTTTCTGACAGCTTGACTCATTCATTTTTCAGATTCCGTTTATTGATACTACTTAAATTTATGGTCTGCACGAAGGGCTATAACGATTAAGCTAAGGGGCCGGCTTCGCCGGCCTAAATCGCCCCATGCTTTCTAGATACACTCCAGGCTATCCGCGCAAATGAGTTAGGCTCTGAATTTACTCGCGGCGTGCGGCTATAACATCGATTTCAACAAGAAAAGCACTATTCGGCAGGCCGGCTATTTGCAGAAGAGTCCGTGCGGGGAGATTGGGCTGTTTGGGGGTACCAAAAAATTGCGCATAACCCGCCATAAAACCGCTTGTATCCATTTTGTTGCCCTGTGCAGGGTCACCCATTAGAAACACCTGCATTTTCACTACATCACCAAGTGTCAGCCCAAGATCGACCAACGATTTTTCTATCGCTTTTAGCACCGCAATTGTTTGCCCTTTGGTATCGCCACCATAAGCAAGGGGACTGTCGTGAGGTTGAGTAGCATCTTGCAGAGGGGGCAATTTACCTGACAGATAAACAAGAGAAGCCGACGCAGGAACTTCAACAGCAGCGGCAACGGGAACACTTGAGTTGGCAGCAGAATAGCGAACAACGTCACCCTTGGCTGCCTGAGCCCCATCCAAGACAAATATAGTCGACAGAACCAGCAAGATTTTGCGGAGAGTAAACATATAAAAATACCTACTTATGCCTGAAGGAGCCCAGGCAATGCGCAGGACTCCACGATCAGAAACTCCTAGCAGCGCAGAGATTAATTGGAGGGCAAGGCTCCAACCGCTCTCAACACTTCGTGGCCAATTGCCTGGCGTTTGTATGTATCAGCCATACGATTAGGTGTATCAATATTTACAGCAAAGAACACCGGACCTGCAGGCAGCTCGACCCAGCCAACCCACCAACCAACCTGCTGACCTAGGCCAGTTTTGGAGCGCATAATCCAATCTAAACCGGCACCAGTAACCATGATGTCCTTGGTAAGAAGCTGATGCTCCACCTTAAACGGAAGTTCATTTCGATATAGTTTCTGAAGGAACTCCACCTGCTCGACAGCTGACACTTCAAGACCACCGTTAACCCAGTAGTCACGAACCTTTACGCTGGCACTTTGATTGCCGTATTTGATTTTTTGCAAGTATTCGATGGCTTTACGCTCACCAATTTCTTTGGCGAAACCGCGATAAGCCCACAGCGCAGAATAGCGCATGGCCGAGCGCAGAGTCTGATCCTGGTTGTGCGTGGGGATTTCATTAATTACCCCATCCCACTTGAACGTTTGAAATTCATCTTTAACCACGCCAGCGTCCAGAGCGAACAAGCTATGAGGGATTTTAAAAGTCGAGGCTGGTGTATAACGCACGGTTGAACGCGCCTTGTTATACACATATGTCTTGCTGCTGGCTCCGCGATAGTCTTTGACGACAATTGTTCCGTCAGTGTCGTACTTATCGAAAATACTCTTCCAGCCTGCTACTTCCCGTTCACTGCCGCTAACATTTGCCAACGGCGCACTGACAATCTTATCTCGCGGAGTACTGATAACATCGGCCAGTGCAGTGCTTGAACAAATAGCAAAACAGGCAGCCAGCCATGAAATACGCAGCTTACTCATTAAGGCATCCACCTAATTTATTTAATTTAGGGAAGTTATGGGGAGATATCTGCTTCGTGGAGTCGCTAGCGACAACCTGCGGACAAATGAGCTGCCCTACTCGGCACGCTCGTTCAGAACAACCTCCTACAACCATTTGAGCATCACAGTCGTACACTCGACATAGGACATGTCTCAAAAAATCAGCTCCGGGCAGATCGGCCGCATTGTCAGTCTGTTGCAGACGTTGGCCTGGCCAAAAACACCGCGCAACTGGTAATGCTATTCGCGCTGTCAAATCTGTGGATGGCGCGCCGACATTTACTGACGCATGCAGGAGAGATGCGCCCGTAATATGAGCAATAGCCGCCGCGAGGTGCTCGTGGCGTCTAACAACACAAAACTAAGCGGGTGATCTGATCATTTTTGGTCGATTTTCAGCTTTCAAAATCGGCGGAAGCTAAAGTTGTCCGGAAATACAGGGCTATTCCAGACTGTCCCTAACTGACCGCGGCAATGGCGGCCAACTTAACAAATCAATCGCCCCAACCAAACTCGAACACCAGGGCTACCCTCGCAATCAAGCACCAAATAATGCGTAATTAATGGCCCTGAGTTAGTTCGGTACGGACCTGCATAGATTTGCAGATCCTAGCTCAGGTGGTCTCTATTCAACTATTACCGCTGCAATTCAGCCTTAGTAGCGTAAGTAGAGGGGTCGCCAGAGTCGGTCGGCTTTGCAAATGCAACCTTTAGTTGTGAGCTGATTGGTACGTTCAAATTAATACCATTTGGCGGCGTTGGTTTTTTGAACCATTTTTCATAGATTTCATTGATCTGTCCCGATTTATACAAATCACTCAATGCTGTGTCGACAACCTCTTTGAAGACGGGATCATTTTTAGGCTGAATAATTGCATACGGCTCAATTGATAGGGCTTCAGAACTGAGCATATAATCATTAGGATTCTTAGAGTGTGCGGCCAACGACAGCATAACAATGTCATTCATCACAAATGCCTCGGCACGTCCGTCTTCGACCATTTTGAAAGATTCAGCATGGTCTGAAGCCGTTAGAACTTTAATACCTAAGTTTCGCTCGCGATTGAGGGCAGTGATTTCCCTCAATCCACCGGTGCCAGTAGTGGCAACAACTGTCTTACCTTTCATGTCGTTTAATGAGTTAATGCTCGAGTGTTTCTTGCTAAGCAATCGGGTCGCAGCCACATACATAGTGGGCGCAAAGGAAACAATTTTTTGGCGTTCAAGATTATTAGCAGCAGTGTCGCAAGACAAATCAACTACCCCATCAGCGACCAACGAGATTCTATTGCTCGTTGTTACGGGGTGCATTTTAACCTCTAATTTGTTCATGCCGAGTTCTTCCTGAATAGCATCTATAGCTTTCAAGCACAAGTCGACTGAATAGCCCTGATAAGATTGTTTCTCGTCAAGATATGAGAACGGAAAGAAAGCCTCACGCACGCCTATAGTTATAGCGCCGGTGTCTTTGATCTTTTTCATTGTGCCAGTTAGATTTTCTGCTTGCACAGTGCCAACCATAAGACCCATAAAAATCGAAGTAATAGCAAATTTAGACAACATATCTTATAACTCCTACAACAGTTATATTATTGAGATTTTAATTTGACGGAGCAGTCGTTTTTTAGTCAACCACATTACATCGACAACAGTTACTTCGCGAAAACTCAGGCAGCAATGAAATACGCAGCTTACTCATTAAGGCATCCACCTAATTGACTTAATTTAGGGAGCCCTGGAAAGCTATCTGCTTCGCGGCGTCGCTAGCGACAACCCTCAAACAAATTAGCCACACTACTCATCACGCTATTTCAGAACATCCTCCTGAAACTATTTGAGCATCACAGTCGTACGCTCAACATAGGACGCGTCTCAAAAACCAGCCCCGAGTAGGCCGACCGCAGTATCAGGCCCCCGCACAAAGCCAGTTCATATGCTGCCTGTTCCTCTCCTCAGTGGTCTGCCAACAAGCGCGCCCGCATTGCATCCATGTGTTGCAACACGGCTGCAATCTCAGCCTGACAGCTTTGCCGCTGTTCGCAGGCCCCCTCCTCTAGTGCGTTGCACGCCCTGACGAGCGGCTCATCACCAGCAAGCTGTGCTCCGCCCTTGATCTTGTGCGCGACTCTTGCCATCCCTTTGCGGTCATCCGCCGCGCCCGCCTGGGCCAATATCGCAGCGTCCTCGCGCAAGGCTCGCAGGATTTCCTCGACCAACGCATCGTAGGCCTCCGGCTTCAACAGGCGGATCTTCTGCAATTCACTGCCGGCATTCGAGGCCCGCGCTCGCCGCTCATTGTCGGTGGCTATTTCGCCGACCAAGGTCGACAAGGTTTCAATGCTGATGGGCTTGAACAGGCATCGGGTCATACCGGCCTCCAGGCATTTCTCGACAGCCGAAGACTGAGCATTGGCCGTTAGGCCGAAGATCGGGTGAAAACTCACCGCCCTATCCTGCTCGATGCCACGGATATGGCTGCTGAGCCCAAAACCATCCAGATTGGGCATATTGCAATCGGCGATGGTCAAGTCGAACTCGGGGGATGCATGGGTCCATGTGTGGAGCGCAGATTCGCCATCTGCGCAGGGTACGGCCTCATGCCCGAGGTACTCCAACTGCTGGCACAAAAGCAGGCGACTGGGCGCATGGTCTTCAGCCACCAAGACTCGCAGTCGGTACGTCGAAGCCGGCGGTTGCTGTTGCGAACCGTCCTGGGCTATCGCCACGTCATCCGCCAGCGGGGCCTCGAAACGCAGGGTGAAGCACGAGCCCTGCGCCAACTGACTCTCAACCGAAAGCTGCGCCCCCATCAATTGGGCCAGCCGTTTGCCTATGTTTAAACCAAGACCGGAACCACCACGACGCTGCAGCAACCCACCGGCCTGCACGAAGGGCTCGAAGATCGCCTTCTGATCGGCGTCGCTCAGCCCGACCCCGGTATCGATCACCTGAAGTTCATAGCAGCCAATCCCTTCGTGTCCGACGTTTTCGTCCTCGCGTAGCAGCAACTGCACGGTTCCCTGCTCGGTGAACTTGATTGCATTGCTCAACAGGTTGGTAACGATCTGGTTGAGCATCAGGCTGTCGATCAGCACGCCCTTATGGTGAATATCGATGGCTAGGCGGTAGTCAAGGTGCTTCTTGCGCGCATTGGCCTCGAACAGGCGGTGAGTCGATTGGACCAGTTGCTCCAGATCGGTTGCCCGAGGAGAAGGCGCAAAAGCGCCAGCCTCAATCTTCGATAGATCGAGAATATCGCCAATCAGCGACAGTAAGGACTGGGCTGATTGATGCGCCACTTCGAGGTTCTGCGCCATTTGCACAGGGTCGTCCGTGCGCAGACGTAATAGCTCGATCAACCCGACCACCGCGCTGATCGGCGTACGAATCTCATGGCTCATGGTTGCCAGAAACACCGATTTGGATTGATTGGCCTCGACGGCCTGTTCCTTGGCCTGCTGCAATTGGTGCAGCAGTTGCTCTCGCTCGGTGATATCCAACCAGCCGCCAATCACGCCGGCATAGCGGCCCATGCCGTCCTGGAAGGGCAATACCCAATGGTAGATACGGAAAGACTTTCCCCTCACCTCGGCATCCAGGTCGGCGAAGACCGGCTTACCCGTCTTCAACACCTCTAGATACATCTGGTGGTATCGCGCAACCAGTTCTGGTGCGACATAGCTGTTTTCCAGCAGTGTCTTGCCGACAAGCTCCTGCAACGGTGCCTGAAGAAAATCCAGGTACGCCTGGTTGCAGTGAATCAAGCGGCCCTGTTGGTCGCGTACATACAAGGCCACGGGCGAGCCGTCGATCAAGGTGCGGGTGAATTCCAGCTGATCTTTAAGGGCTTGCTCGGCCCGCTGCCGACGCTGAATCTGCCCTCTCAGGTAGTAGTTCCACAACACGAACACCAAGCCGAATAGCGCAGCGCAGCCTACCACCCAATAGACCGTGCCCTTGTAAGTGCTCCAAGGGCTGGCAACCGCTGGCGCGTCATGGTTGCGCCAGCGGTCAGTCATCGCCTTGAGCCTTTCGGGCGGGATATCCAGCAGGGCTTCATTGATGATGTCCTTGAGTACCTGCCTGTCGGGTGCCACTGCCATCACAACCTTATCCGGCTGCGGCCCGAACACTGAAGCAACCTGCAAGTCGGCCTGAAAATGCTGTTTGATAAAGTAATCCGCAGCGAACTGGCTCTGCACGCTGCCATCGACATCGCCGCTCAGCAGCCTCTCCAAACCTTGCGCCGTATTCTCAACCGTCACTGGCGTGATGCCTGGATGCTCCCTCCGGAGCCAGGCAAGCGCCGGGTTGTCGCGCGCAATCGCCAGACGCCGTCCATTGAGCTCATCAAGGCTGCGAATACCCGCCTGCGCCCGCCGAGTAACCACCACCATTGGGCTGAGCAGGTAAGGCCGCGTGTACTGCAAGGGGCTCGCACGCATGTCAGCGACGCTGAATGCGGCAATCATGTCGGCCTGACGCTTGCCTAGCATGTCGAGCATCGTGCCGACGCCGTCGCTGCGTACCGGTTCAAACCGCAGGCCGGTGCTGCGCTCAATCTGCTTGAGCAGATCGGCACTCAATCCACGCAACTGATTATCTTGATCATAGAAAGTCAGCGGCGCATTGGGCGCTGCCACCAGCACCTTGACCAGCGGATTTGCGCTCACCCATGCCTGCTGTTCGGCACTTAAACGCAGCGCCTGTCTGGAGATCACGAAGTCCTCGCCCAGCCCCCAGCGCGAGGCAATCCTGAGCATCCCGGCGACGGGGATGGATAACAGCGACTGATTGATCGCATCGAGAAGCTCAGGCTGCTCAACGCTGATCGCAAAATTGATATCCCCGGCATCCGGTGCATCGACCGCATGGTCGACATACAGCTCGTCAGGGAACAACCGCGGTATCAGAAACGCCGCAGTGATCGCACTCGTATACAACGCATCCGCCTGCTCGTAGGCCACGGCGGTCAATGCCTGCGCATGGTTGCCATACTTCACCAGCGTAGTGAGCGGGTAGCGCTGCTTGAGCTGCGCCTCAAGTAGCGTGGAGCCCACAAAGGCAAGGCGTTCATTAGGCAATTGCGAGTCAGCTGTACCGGCATCGCGTGTGCGTCGAATCACCACGCGATGATTCAACAGATAGGTAACCGACTGCCTAACATGCAGGTTAACGGGCTGGCCCGCATCGCTGAACGCCAGCATCTCGACCTGACCATCGGCCAGCGCCTGCAGCGCCTGCTCGCGGCTCTGATAACGCACAAACTGGAAGTTCAACCCCAGCGTTTGCTGCAGCCCCCCCAGCACATCCGCAGTAACCCCCTCGAAGTGCGCGGGATCGAAGCCCAGATGCATAGGCGGCCAGGCGCTGCCCCAGATGGCGACCCTAACAGCGGGTTTATTATCGAGCCAGGCCCGGGTTTGGGCATTGAAATGTACCTGGGGGCTCAACACGGGTGTTCTGACCAGCAGGCGCACATCGCCCGCCCCCCAACCATAAGCCGCAGCACCTAGCAGCCAAAGCGCCAAGCTGGAGAGCAGAACTCGACTGTACAGGCGTTTCACGATGAGCTGGCTCCCAGAAGCACGACGATAAAAACCCGAGCGCAGCTAACTGGCCGCGGCAATGGCGGCCAACTTAACAAATTAATCGCCCCAGCCAAACTCGGACACACCCTCCCCAGTTATCAAGCACCAAAGAATGCGCAACATTTACAAATCTCGGGACTAACCGCCATCTCCATGAAACTTTTAAGACGTGTCTTAAGTAATTATTTGCGCGTGAATAATATCCTGCGATGGAGGAGGCGCTGTATTCTGCGTCCGTTCGCCGGGCTGAATCTGGAGCGTCAGTTTGGCTATGTGAATACACGCTTCCGTGGCTTGGCCAAAACTACGGCACAGTTGGTGACGCTGTTTGCCCCGTCGAACCTGTGGATGGCGCGCCTACATTTGCTGGCGAATGCAGGAGAGGTGCGCCCGTAATGTGGAAAATGGCCGCTGCGAAGCTCTCGTAGCGGCTAAAAACACTGAAATGAGCGAGGGGTTGATCGTTGTTGGTTAGATCGCCGTTTTAATAATCGGCAAGGGCTGAAGTCGGCTGGAAATATAGGGCTACTTCAGACCATCCATAGCGCCACTATTGTTTTGGATCTTCTCGGCGTTTTTATGCCTTTGGTCTTCCTGTCAGAGTCGCAGTTCTGCATCAGATGCACACGCAGCATCGCCATCAACGGGCACGCCGGACGACCATCTTCACACTTTGGATAATGCGGATCGATTAAGGCGACCAACCCCTTCCACGGCACCACCCGATCCGTCTCGATCAGGAACAACTCTTTGCGGATCTGCTTGCGCTTGCCGGCGTACTCGGCGTCGCGAAGGTCATCTGCTTTATCGGAAAACTCAGCGGGTGGAATCCGGGGATTTTGCCAAAATCAGGAACTCTTCTTCAGAGTTTCCTTAATCCGCGAAGAACCTAAAAATCACAGTATATTCAACAAAGCCCCATTCAAATCACTTCTCAAACGGAGAAAATATGCAAGGACCAATGAGAAAGTTTAAGTTCACCATGATCATGACAGCCCTCGTTGTACTGGTATCTAGCTGCACCAGCACCGGCTCAATAACACCGTTCATGGCAGACACCGTTTTCACCAATGGCAAAGTCTTGACCGTCGACAAGAGATCGATAGTCGCCGAGGCCTTTGCGGTAAAAGATGACAAATTTGTTTTCGTGGGTTCGAATCAACAGGCACTTACCTATATCAACTCGCAAACCAAGGTGATTGATCTGAAGGGCCGCACTGTTATTCCCGGCCTGGCGGATTCGCATCTGCACACCGCAGGCGGCGGTTCCGGCATTGATTTGTCGGAGGCGCGCTCACTCAGCGATGTCTTCGCCAAGATCGGAGAAGCTGCGAAGACAGCCTTGCCAGGTGCTGCGCTAGTCTCCAACAATGACTGGCACGAAGCTCAATTCAGGGAGCAGCGCTTGCCCACAGCAGCCGAGTTGGAAGCGGCTGCACCCGGTGTGCCGGTGGTGTTAGTGCGTGGCGGTCACAGCTATTTTTTGAACAATACAGCTCTCGCCAAGTACAACATTACTACCGCTACGCCAGTGCCTACGGGGGGTGCCATTCCGGTTGGCAAAGATGGAAAGCTGACCGGGGAAGTGACCGACGCTGCGAAGCGACTTGTCGCATTGCCTGTGTCGACAACACCCTCTTTAGAGATGCAGCAAAAGAGACTCAACGCCTACGGTATTACCAGTATTCGCATACCGGGCATATCCGTTGCTGATTACAGAGCCATTCAACAGTTGCGCGCCCAAGGTCAAGCTACCGTGCGCTACAGTATCTTGCTACGTTCCGATGAACTTGCCACCTTCAAGGCCGCTATTTTGCCTTCTGGCATTCAGCCTGGCGAAGGAGATGAGTGGGTTAAGGTGTGGGGTATCAAGGTCAGCGCAGACGGTGGTTTTGAAGGCGGCCTCATGACCAAGCCGTATGCCGAGCCTATGGGCAAAGGTGGCACATATTTCGGTCTGCAGAAGACGGATCAGGCCACGTTCAACGAGTATATGGTCACCCTCAACCGTGCGGGCTGGCGAGCCGCCGTACACGCAGTAGGAGATGCAGCTGTTGATCAGGTGTTGACTGGCTTCGAAGTAGCTAACACTGATAACGACATCACCCATAACGGCTGGAGCATCGAACATGCTTTCGTTACGCGGCCAGATCAGTACCCGCGTATTAGGAAGCTACAGCTCAACCTGTCTGTACAAGACCAGTTGTACCTTGCTGCGCCAGTGCTTAAAAAATATTGGGGCATGGACCGTGCTTCGCAAGTCACGCCGCTCAAGACATATCTGGAGCAAGGCTTTATGGTGGCTATTGGCACCGACTCCCCCGTAGTCCCGCTCAGCCCCTTCTGGGCCATGTATCACTTCATGACACGCGACACCATCTCAGATGGCGTCTACGGCGAAAATCAGTCCGTAACGTCGCGTGATGCCCTTCTTCGCATGATGACGATCAACAATGCGACACTCACAGATGAAGCGGCCATTAAGGGATCCATCGAACCAGGCAAGCTGGCTGACTTCGTCGTTTTGTCGGCCGACTACATGACCATCCCGACAACGCAGGTGCGAGACCTGAAGGCAGTCGCCACTTATGTGGGTGGTAGGCAAGTTTATCAGGACACCACATTCGCACAGTAGAACTGAGGTCGCCAGAAATAGACAGCAACTCCCAATTGGTGAAATACCCAAAACGAGTGCAAATAAGCAAGCAAGGGATGGTCTGAAGTAGCCCTATATTTCCGGCCGACTTCAGCCCTTGCAGATTATTAAAACGGCGATCTAACCAATAACGATCAACCCCTCGCTTATTTCAGTGTTTTTAGCCGCTACGAGAGCTTCGCAGCGGCCATTTTCCACATTACAGACACACCTCTCCTGCATTCGTCAGTAAGTATCGGCGTGCCATCCACGCCGATGTGCGCTTTCATGCCGAAGTAGTACTGGTGCCCTTCTTGGTCTGGTGCATTTGCGGGTCGCCCTTAAGCATGGGTTGATCCCACGGCTGGATCTGCACGCCAAAGCGCTGACCCTCGATCAGTTGGGCAAAACGTCGTAAGCCGACGCCCCTGTACGCAGGTTTCACACGATAAAGAGCAATGGGTAAACTGCTAACAGTTGCTACTGCAGCCTGCACAAGGTGCGGCAAGCGCATCTTGTGACACGATGTCTTCAGGCCACCCAAGGAATTAGCTGCCAATGCGCTGGACTCCCAAACCACCCCTCAGAATTGCCTTGCTGGATGACCATGCGCTGATCCGCGAGGCCTTGGGCGTGCGCTTGGCCGCGGAGCGTGATTTTAGCCTGCAGGGGGTTTACTCGAGCAGTGCCGATTTGCTCGATGCCTTACGCCAGGAAGCGTTCGACCTGCTGGTGCTCGATTATCAGTTGAGCGAAGGCGAACTCGATGGCCTACGCCTGATAAGCCTTATTAGCCAACACTACCCAGCCATGCGCGTGGTGATCTTTTCCTCAGCCGAGCGGCCTGCCACGGTGCATATGAGCCTTCGCGCAGGTGCCACCGGCTTTGTTGGTAAATCGCAAAATACCGATGATCTGCTCAAAGCCATTCGGATGGCGGCGCTCGGCCGCTTGTACCTGTCGCCGAATATGGCCGCAGAGCTTGAAAAGCTACCCGAGCCTCAGGCCGCAGACGCTGGGCAGGCCATCCAGACCGAGCAAAATTTGCTCAACTACTCCGAGCTTTCACCGAAGGAAAGCGAGGTGCTGCGCTGCTGCCTGGAGGGCCTTTCGGTCAACCAGATTGCCCTGAAGTTTTCGCGCAGTAAAAAGACCATAAGCGGCCAGAAGCAAGCGGCCTACCGCAAGCTGGGCATACGCACCGACGCCGAGCTATTCAAGCTGCAGGCAGAGCTTAATAACGAGGCGCGCTAACACCGCCACGCTGCCACTTTGCCCCTCTCCCTAGCCCTCTTCCACCGGGATGAGGGTGCTGCTTGTGCCCGACCGACGATTCAGCCGTTGAGCCACAACCAACAGGCCAAACTCCCCTCACCCGCTTTTATCCATTGACCTTTTCATGCCCAAGCGCCTGGCCAGTCGGAGCGTTTTTGAGACAGGTCTTATGGGTCCTCCCCACCACTTCTTTTAGGGTGGCTGCAGTGTCCAAATGCAGCCCTTGGGGTTGCGATAGCAAGCGCAACAGCCTCGCTGAACCATCAATCTCAAGGGTTGTGGTTATAACCCGCGCGGTATGCGTGTGCGCCCATCAGGAGCCTCAGCCTTTGAAAAATAATATGCTCAAAACCGCCATCGCCATGGCCACATCCCTGGCATCTGTGTCGGTCTTTGCTTCGGGTTTTGCCATCAATGAGCAAAGCGTCAGTGGCATGGGTACGGGGTTCGCGGGGCGCGCCTCTGCTGCCGATGATGCCAGCACGGTGTTTGGTAACCCGGCGGGAATGGCGCGCCTTAAGCGTGAGCAAATGACTGGCGGTGTGACCGTGCTCAATGCCAGCACGGATATCAGCAATGTCAGCTCCTCGCCCAATGGCGGTAGCAACGATGGCGATATGGTGCCGCTGACGGGCGTGCCGATGGGCTACTACGTCAAGCCAATCAATGAGCAATGGTCGGTTGGGGTGGGCATGTATGCGCCCTTTGGCCTGGTTGCCGATTATGAGAGCGGATTTGCCGGCCGGTATTTCGGCAGCAAGAGTGCTGTTGAGGTAATGACTCTGCAGCCGACCGTGTCCTACGCGTTCAACGAGCGTATTTCCATCGGTTTTGGCCCGACCATCAACCGAATTGCCGGTGAGCTGGAGTCCAGTCTGTCGCTCAACCCGATGGCTCCTGACGGTGAGGTGAAGGTCAAGGGTGATGATATTGCTCTGGGCTTTAACGTCGGCGTTCTGGCGCAGTTGACCGACAGCACCCGCGTGGGCCTGACCTATCACTCGCAAGTGGATTACACGCTTGAAGGCGAAACCGAGGTCGACTATGGCCTGCTGGCTATGTTGGGCTACAGCACGCATCAGCAGTACGACGCGGCACTGGAGCTGACCACGCCAGAGTCGGTGGATTTCTCAGTGACCCATGAGCTGAATGCACAGTGGACCCTGCATGCCGGCAGCACCTGGACGCGCTGGAGCCGTTTGCAGACCATTCGCGTAGAGAACAGTGGCGTACCGGGAGGGCTGACCGGCCAGTTTGGTGAGATCACCGAGCAGCAGAACTGGCATGACACCTGGGCCCATGCGATTGGTGCGTCATACAAGCTGAACGAGCAATGGGTGCTGCGTGGCGGACTGACTGTTGACCAGGCACCCACCAACAACATCGACCGTTCGCCGCGCATCCCAACGGGTGATCGGACGATTTTTAGTATTGGTGCGGGCTGGACACCAACCCCTGAGCTGACCATTGATGCGGCCTACTCCTACCTGCAGGAAGAGGCCGTGAAGGTGAACAACAGTGCGCATGGGCAGCGTTACAGCGCCGAGTTTGAGAACTCAGCGAACGGTTTCGCGATTGGTGCGACTTATCGCTTCTAACGTTCTGCCGCTAGAGCGCCCCATGAGGCGCTCGGTTTGAAGGGGCTGCAGTTGCTGTGAAGCAGCTGCAGCCCTTTCTTTTTTATTGGCGAATGTTAGGTGGCGGCTCTGTGTATGCGTTACGTGCAACAGAACCCTGCAATGTTTGGGCAGCGGCCCTGGGTCCTGCGCACAGAAAAATTGAATTACTCAGTTTTTTCAATTCCTTAATACCGCACTGCCGTATCCCGGCAATTACTGAGAGATGTATATGCCAAACCATCTGCTAGCAAAGCTTTGCCTGCTTGCACTCACGCTGACGTTGAGTGCGTGTAATCAATCAGCTGTCCCTGCGGAGGTTACGTCCTTGCCAAAGGTGCGCATCGAGACCGTCGAGGTGCGCCCACTGTCAATCGTCAACGAGCTGAGTGGTCGGCTGGCTGCGCCACGCATTGCCGAAGTTCGTGCACGGATCGCGGGGGTTGTGCTGCAGCAAAGCTTCCGCGAGGGCAGTGATGTGAAACAAGGCCAGGTGCTGTTCCGCATCGATCCGGCACCGCTGCAGGCCGAGCTGAGCAGCGCCGAGGCGGCTCTGGGCAAGGCCGAGGCGAATGCCTTCAAAGCACGTTCCCAGGTGCAACGCTTTGCCCGTTTGATCGAACGCCAAGCCATCAGTGCCCAGGACTATGACAACGCGCGTGCCGCTGCCATGCATGCCAATGCCGACGTGAGCGCGAGCAAGGCGGCCGTGCAAAAGGCCAAGCTAAATCTGAGCTACGCCACGGTTACTGCGCCGATTTCCGGGCGTATCGGCCGGGCACTGGTGACCGAAGGTGCCTTGGTGGGGCACAACGAAAGCACGCCGCTGGCGGTGATCCAGCAGCTGGATCCCATTCATGCTGATGTGTCGCAGTCCACCCGCGAACTCAATATATTGCGCCGGGCCTTCCAGGCTGGCGAGATGCAGCGGGTAGGTCGGGATGAAGCCAGGGCCACGTTAATTCAGGACGACGACAACGCTTACCCACTGCCGGGCAAGCTGCTGTTTACGGACATCAGTGTCGATCAGAGCACTGGGCAGATTACGCTGCGTAGCGAGTTCCCAAATCCAAATCTCGACCTACTGCCAGGCAGTTTTATCCGTGTGCGACTGGAGCAAGCTGTCGACCAGCGCGGTATCAGTGTGCCGCAGCGCGCAGTGATGCGTGATAGCGCCGGTATCGCCCAGGTGCTGTTGCTCAACGACGAAGGCCGCGTCAGCCAGCAAGCCGTGCAACTTGGCCAAGTGCTCGACGATCGCTGGATCGTTAGTGCAGGGCTCAAACCGGGTGACCGGGTTGTTGTCGAGGGCTTACAACATGCCCGCCCTGGTGAGCTGGTTGATATCGACGATACACCCTCGCAACATCCCCAGTTAGCCGTGCAGTAAGCAGGACGGAAAACTTATGCCGCAATTCTTTATCGACCGCCCGGTGTTCGCCTGGGTGGTCGCGCTGTTTATTCTATTGGCCGGAGCCTTGGCTCTTCCTCAATTACCGGTGGCGAAGTACCCCAACGTCGCGCCGCCGCAAGTCGAAATTTCTGCGGAGTACCCCGGTGCCTCGGCACAAACGGTTGATGACAGTGTGGTCACACTGATCGAGGAGGAACTCAATGGTGCCGATAACCTGCTGTATTTCGAGTCGCAGAGTAGCATCGGCAGAGCGAGCGTCACTGCCACGTTCCAGCCAGGCACCGACCCGGGTATGGCCCAGATCGATGTACAAAACCGTCTCAAGGCGGTTGAGTCGCGCTTGCCTCAGGCCGTAATCCAGCAGGGCCTGGAGGTTGAGAAAGTTTCGACCAGCTTTCTGATGTTGATCACCCTGACCTCCAACGATGGAGCTATGAGTCAGGTGGCACTCAGTGATTACCTGGCCCGTAACGTGTTGAATGAGATCAAGCGCCTGGATGGCATTGGCAAGGCCACGCTGTATGGCTCGGAACGGGCGATGCGGATCTGGCTCGATACGCAAAAGCTGCTCGGCTTCAACCTCACCCCGGCAGATGTGAATGCGGCCATTGCTGCGCAGAATGCGCAGATCTCGGCGGGCAATATCGGCGATTTGCCGACGCCAGGCAATCAGGAAATCACCGCTACCGTGGTGGTCAAAGGGCAGCTGTCGACTCCAGAAGAGTTTGCCAACATCGTTTTGCGAGCTAACTCTGACGGCTCGAGCGTGCGTGTGGGCGATGTGGCGCGTGTTGAAATCGGCAGCGAGCAATATCAGTTCTCCACCCGCCTCAACGGCAAACCGGCGACCGCCATCAGCGTGCAGCTGGCACCCGGTGCCAATGCGTTGCGCACCGCGACTCTGGTGCACGAAAAAATGGACGAGCTGAAGCGCTATTTCCCGCCGGGCGTTGAATACAAGGCACCGTTCGATACGGCACCGTTCGTCAAGATATCCATCGCCAAGGTGCTCTACACGCTGCTGGAGGCGATGGTGCTGGTGTTTGCAGTGATGTTCCTGTTCCTACAGAACATTCGCTACACCTTAATTCCAGCACTGGTAGTGCCGGTGGCGCTGATGGGAACCCTGGTCGCAATGTTGGCCATGGGCTTTTCGATCAACGTGCTGACCATGTTCGGCATGGTTCTGGCCATCGGTATTCTGGTGGACGATGCGATTGTCGTGGTGGAGAACGTCGAACGAATCATGGCGACCGAGGGGCTTTCGCCAAGAGAGGCCACGCGCAAGGCCATGCAGCAAATCACCGGGGCCATCATCGGCATTACCCTGGTGCTGGTAGCGGTGTTTATCCCGATGGCATTTATGCCTGGTACGGTGGGGGTGATTTACCAGCAGTTCTCGCTGTCGATGGCCACCGCCATCCTGTTCTCGGCGTTCCTGGCACTGACCCTGACACCCGCACTGTGCGCGACCCTGCTCAAGCCGATTGCTCCGGGCGAGGAGCATGCCAAACGCGGTTTCTTTGGCTGGTTCAACCGTCGCTTCGAACAACTGACCGAGCGCTACACCGGCTGGGTGGTGTACTCGCTAAAGCGTGGCGCTCGTTACTTACTGGTCTATGGTGTGCTGCTGGGCGTTCTGCTGCTGTCCTTCAGCCGCCTGCCTTCATCGTTCCTACCGATTGAAGACCAGGGCTATACCATCACTGATATTCAGCTGCCGCCTGGCGCAAGCGTCAATCGCACGGTGCCGGTGGTGGAACAGATCGAGGCGCACAACGCCAGTGAGCCGGCGATTGAGAACAGCACCATCATCCTTGGCTTCAGTTATTCCGGTACTGGGCAGAACACGGCACTGGCGTTTAGCTCTTTCAAAGACTGGTCCGAACGCGGTGTTGAAGATTCCGCCGCCGCCCTCGCCCAGCGCGCCAATGCGGCCTTCGGGCAGATCAAGGATGCCGTAGCCCGCTCGGTTTTGCCGCCGCCGGTAAGCGGGCTGGGCACCTCCAGCGGTTTTGAACTGCGTCTGCAGGACCGTGGCGGTTTGGGCTACTCGGCATTGATGCAGGCTCGCACCGCCTTGCTCGATGCGGCAAGCAAGAGCCCTGTGCTGACCAACGTGCGCGAAAGCGCCTTGGCTGAAGCACCGCAAGTGCAACTTCTGGTTGATCGAAGCCAGGCCGAGGCCCTGGGTATCTCCTTTGCTGATATCAGCAGCGTGCTCGCCACGTCGGTGGGCTCTAGCTATATCAACGACTTCCCTAACCAGGGGCGCATGCAGCGCGTTGTGGTGCAAGCCGAGGGGGACCAACGCAGCCAGGTAGCAGACTTGCTGAATATGCATGTGCGTAACAGCGCCGCAAGTATGGTGCCGCTATCGGCGTTTGTACGTGCGCAGTGGACCCAAGGGCCAATACAGTTAGCGCGTTATAACGGTTACCCGGCCATCAGCATCGCTGGCGAGCCCGCCCCAGGCTTCAGCACCGGTGAGGCCATGGTGGAGATCGAGCGGTTGATGGCCCAAAGCCCCGCGGGTATTGGCCATGAATGGACAGGCTTATCATTGCAAGAGCGCGTGTCGGGCAATCAGGCACCTTTGCTGCTGGGGCTATCGCTGCTGATCGTTTTTCTGTGCCTGGCAGCTCTGTACGAGAGCTGGTCGATCCCTACATCCGTGCTGCTTGTAGTTCCCCTTGGGGTACTGGGCGCAGTGCTGGCCGTAACCCTGCGAGGCATGCCCAACGATGTGTTCTTTAAGGTCGGTTTGGTCACCATCATTGGCCTGTCAGCGAAGAACGCGATTCTGATCATCGAGTTTGCCAAGAGCCTGTACGACGAGGGTCACGACCTGATCGACGCCACCGTGCAAGCCGCGCGATTGCGCCTACGGCCGATCGTCATGACCTCGCTGGCATTTATCCTCGGCGTCGTGCCGCTGGCGATTGCCACAGGAGCCAGCTCCGCGAGCCAACAAGCGATTGGCACCGGCGTGATCGGCGGCATGATCAGCGCGACGCTGGCCGTGGTGTTTGTGCCAGTGTTCTTTGTCGTGGTTATGAAGCTTGCCGGTAAGCGCAGTAAAGAGCAGCCAAAGATGACCTGCAAAGACCGCCCTCAGGAAATGGGTTAACCGGTCTTTGAGAAATAG
Source organism: Pseudomonas sp. (assembly GCF_049653025.1). Classification (GTDB taxonomy): domain Bacteria; phylum Pseudomonadota; class Gammaproteobacteria; order Pseudomonadales; family Pseudomonadaceae; genus Aquipseudomonas. The sequence goes on from NZ_JBASFM010000006.1 coordinate 27,888, forward strand.
ACGAGGCAGCAGCGAAGAATACGACACATGCAACTAGCGAACGACTGCATGGGTTAATCCACCAATTTACTAAACGAGGTGAGCAAGACCCAAGAAAGCCTTGACCTAGCAACAACCCGGGTTGCCCTGCTCTATCGGCCAGGCGTAGCCCGTTTCATTCTTACAAGCCTCTGAAGTAGATGCTGAACTAAACACGGTCCTAGCTAATCTCAATTGGCAACCAATTGGTAACCAGAATCACAAAATTACAGACATGAAAAAGCCCGGTCCTTTCGGAACCGGGCTAAGTCATTGAATTTTATGGTCGGGACGGAGTGATTCGAACACTCGACCCCTAGCACCCCATGCTAGTGCGCTACCGGACTGCGCTACGCCCCGACTAGGCGTGAATCTATTCTCGGATAGCCGAAAACGTCGCGAACTATACATTAAGCTCCTGATATGTGGAAACTTTTTTGAGTTACGCGACTACTTACGGAGCACCAACAAGACATCTTCCAGCTCACTGATCATCTGCTTGATGAGCTGTTTGTATTGAGTGTTGTCATCCTTGGCCTCATCACCTGAAAGACGCTGACGCGCCCCGCCGATGGTGAAGCCTTGGTCATACAGCAAGGCACGAATCTGGCGAATCATCAGCACATCCTGGCGCTGATAATAACGTCTGTTGCCACGCCGCTTGACTGGATTGAGCTGAGGAAACTCTTGCTCCCAATAGCGCAACACATGCGGTTTTACCGCACACAGCTCACTCACTTCACCGATGGTGAAATAGCGCTTGCCAGGTATGACAGGTAATTCGTCGTTATGACTTGGTTCCAGCATACGCTTCGACCCTGGCTTTAAGTTTCTGGCCTGGACGGAAAGTCACCACACGGCGAGCCGTAATGGGAATTTCCTCTCCTGTTTTTGGATTGCGACCGGGGCGCTGACGCTTATCGCGCAGATCAAAATTACCGAACCCCGAGAGTTTGACCTGTTCATTGAGTTCCAGCGCTTGGCGGATCTCCTCAAAGAACAGCTCCACCAACTCCTTGGCTTCCCGTTTATTCAGGCCCAGCTCTTCATACAGACGTTCCGCCATCTCAGCTTTCGTCAGAGCCCCCATACGCTACTTCCTTAACGTGGCGTTGAACCTTTGTTCCAGGGAGGTGAGAATATTTTGCGTTGTGGTACTCACCTCATCGTCATTAAGAGTGCGCGATGGATGCTGCCAGGTCAAGCCAACGGCCAGGCTTTTTCTATGAGGATCAATACCTTTACCGTGATACACGTCAAATAGCTTGAGGTCAGTCAACCACTCGCCTGCCGCCTCGCGAATAGCGCCGAGCAATTGCTGCGCAGGCACGTCCCGATCGACCAGCAAAGCCAGGTCACGGCGCACTTCCGGGAACTTCGACAGTTCATGGAACTTCGGCATACGGCCCTGGGTGATCTCGCCGAGCACCAGCTCGAACATGAACACTGCCTGATCCAGACCTAGCGCCTTGGACAGCTCCGGATGCATCGCCCCGAGGAAGCCAACGACACGACCGTCACGTTCGATACGCGCAGTCTGCCCCGGATGCAAGGCCGCATGCTCGCCCGGCACGAAGTCAAAACTGCCGCTCGCACCGGCACTGGCCAGCAACGCTTCGACATCCGCTTTCACATCGTAGAAGTCGACATCATCACGACCATGCGCCCAGCCTTCCGGCAGACGCCCACCACAAATCACGCCAGCCAGCATCGGCTCTTGCTTCAGCCCTTCGAGCTGCCCGACAAAACGCAAACCGCTTTCGAACAGGCGCACACGCGATTGCTGACGATTGAGGTTGTGCTCAAGCGCCTTGACCAGACCTGGCCACAAGGAGGAGCGCATCGCCGCCATATCTGCGGAGATCGGGTTAGCCAGCATCAACGGCTCGACGCCTGGACTGAACAGCTCGAACAGTTTGGGATCGATAAAGCTGTAGGTGATCGCTTCCTGATAACCACGGGCCACCAGCAAACGGCGCAGCGCAGGCAGCTCAACAGCGGCTTCGGCCTTGGCCTGCGGGGCCAAGCGCGCTTGTGGGTAACGCACAGGCAGGCGGTTGTAACCATACAAACGCGCCAGCTCTTCGATCAGGTCGACTTCCAGGCTGATATCGAAGCGATGACTTGGCACGCTTACCTGCCACTGGCTTTCGCCATCGGCACGAATGTCCAAGCCCAAGGCAGCCAGCAAACGGACAATTTCCGCATCATCCATCTTCAGGCCGAGCATCTGCTCGATACGCTCGGCGCGCAGGGTGACCGGCGCAACGCTCGGCAACTGCTCCTGGTTGACGGCTTCGATAATCGGTCCGGCTTCGCCACCGACGATCTCCAGCAACAGTGCAGTCGCCCGCTCCATCGCCTCACGCGCCAATTGCCAATCCACGCCACGTTCGAAACGGTGCGATGAGTCGGTGTGCAAGCCATAGGAGCGGGCTTTACCGGCAATCGCGATGGTGTCGAAGAACGCGCTTTCGAGGAACAGATCGCAAGTCTTGGCACTGACACCGCTGTGCTCGCCACCCATCACCCCGGCAATTGCCAAGGCGCGCTGGTGGTCAGCGATAACCAGGGTGTCGGCGCGCAGGCTGACTTCCTGGCCATCGAGCAGAACCAGTTTCTCGCCCTCTTCAGCCATGCGCACACGGATACCACCGTTGATCTCGGCGAGATCGAAGGCATGCATGGGCTGGCCCAGCTCGAGCATCACATAGTTGGTGATGTCGACGGCCGCATCGATGCTGCGCACATCGGCGCGGCGCAGACGCTCGACCATCCACAGCGGCGTCGGCTTGGACAGATCGACATTACGCACGACCCGACCGAGGTAGCGCGGGCAGGCTTGCGCAGCCAGAATTTCAACCGGGCGCACTTCATCATGGCTCGGAGCCACTGCAGTAATCACCGGACGAGTGACCGGCGCGGCGTACAGGGCACCGACTTCACGCGCCAAACCGGCCAAGGACAGGCAATCACCACGGTTAGGGGTCAGGTCGACTTCGATGCTGGCGTCGTCCAGATTCAGATAAACGCGGATATCCTGGCCAACAGGCGCGTCGAGCGGCAGCTCCATCAGGCCATCATTGTCTTCACTGATCTGCAGCTCGGAGGCCGAGCACAGCATGCCGTTGGACTCGACGCCACGCAGCTTGGCCTTCTTGATGCTGAAGTCGCCTGGCAACTCGGCACCAATCATGGCGAATGGAATCTTGATGCCCGGGCGCGCGTTCGGCGCGCCGCACACCACCTGAAAGGTTTCCACGCCATTGCTGACCTGGCAGACGCGCAGCTTGTCGGCATCCGGATGTTGCTCGGTACTGAGAATCTCGCCGATCACGATGCCGCTGAACTCGCCGGCAGCCGGCGTCACGCTATCCACTTCCAGGCCCGCCATCGACAGGCGTGCCACCAATTCGTCACGGGAAACCTGCGGGTTTACCCAGCTACGCAGCCACTGTTCACTGAATTTCATTCTGCTCTCCTCAACAATTCGATTGGGTCATGCGGCTCTAGCGAAATTGCGCCAGGAATCGCAGGTCGTTATCGAAGAACAGACGTAAGTCGTTGACGCCATAACGCAGCATGGCCAGACGTTCGACCCCCATACCAAAGGCAAATCCCTGGTATTTCTCAGGGTCTATACCGGACATGCGCAGCACATTCGGATGCACCATGCCGCACCCCATAACCTCCAGCCAGCCGGTCTGCTTGCACACGCGGCAACCTTTGCCACTGCACATCACGCACTGCATATCGACTTCGGCCGACGGCTCGGTAAACGGAAAGAACGAGGGGCGGAAACGCACGCCCAGCGGCTTCTCGAAGAACACCCGGAGGAACTCTTCGATGGTGCCCTTGAGGTCGGCAAAGCTCACGCCCTCGTCGACCAGCAGGCCTTCGACCTGGTGGAACATTGGCGAGTGGGTGATATCGGAGTCACAGCGATAGACGCGGCCGGGGCAAACAATGCGGATCGGCGGCTGCTGCGATTCCATGGTGCGCACCTGAACCGGCGAGGTGTGGGTGCGCAACAACATGTTCGCGTTGAAATAGAAGGTGTCATGCATCGCCCGGGCCGGGTGGTGGCCGGGGATATTGAGCGCTTCGAAGTTGTGGTAGTCGTTTTCCACTTCCGGGCCTTCGGCAATGCCGTAGCCAATACGGGTGAAAAACTGCTCAACGCGCTCCAGCGTGCGGGTTACCGGATGCAGGCCACCAGAGGCCTGACCACGGCCCGGCAGGGTCACGTCGATTTTTTCGGCTGCGAGCTTGGCGCTCAGCGCGGCCTGTTCCAGAGTTGCCTTACGGCTGTTCAGGGCATCCTGAACCTGATCCTTGGCGGCATTGATCAACGCACCGGCTTGCGGGCGCTCTTCTGCCGACAGATTGCCCAGGGTCTTCATCACCTGAGTCAATTCGCCTTTCTTGCCCAGATAGTGAACCCGCAATTGCTCCAGGGCATTCACATCGTCGGTGTGGCTAACGGCCTCAAGCGCTTGCGAGACCAGCACATCCAGATTTTCCATTTACAGACTCCAGATACGAAATAGGGGAAGAGCTTGAAGGCTCTTCCCCTATTGGTGACGTTTAGCACCGGGCGAGCCCGGTGACTGTCGGGGACTTAAGCCAGTACGGCTTTCGCTTTCTCGACAATCGCAGCAAACGCCGCTTTTTCGTTCACTGCCAGATCAGCCAGAACCTTACGGTCGATCTCGATGGACGCTTTTTTCAGGCCGGCAATGAAACGGCTGTAGGACAGACCGTTAACACGAGCACCAGCGTTGATACGAGCGATCCACAGAGCGCGGAACTGACGTTTTTTCTGACGACGGTCGCGGTAGGCGTACTGGCCTGCCTTGATTACCGCTTGCTTGGCAACACGGAACACGCGCGAGCGTGCGCCGTAGTAGCCTTTAGCGAGTTTCAGAATTTTTTTGTGACGCTTGCGAGCGATAACGCCGCGCTTAACACGAGCCATGAGTAATTTCCTCTATCTTGACCGATTAACGAACGCGCAGCATGCGCGCCACTTTTGCCACGTCAGACGGGTGCACCATGGTGCTACCGCGCAGATGACGCTTACGCTTAGTGGACATCTTGGTCAGGATGTGGCTCTTGAAAGCGTGCTTGTGCTTGAAGCCGTTAGCGGTTTTGAGAAAACGCTTGGCTGCACCACTCTTAGTTTTCATCTTTGGCATGTTCGGATACTCCGCATTCAGTTGATAAACATAACCACAAGGCCTGCCGTGCCCTGGTGATTACTTCTTCTTTTTGGGGGCGATGACCATTATCAGCTGGCGTCCTTCCATCTTTGGATGCTGTTCAACGGTGCCGTATTCAAGCAGGTCACCCTCAACCCGCTTCAACAACTCCATGCCCAGCTCCTGATGCGCCATCTCACGGCCACGGAATCGAAGCGATACCTTGGCCCTGTCCCCATCACAAAGGAAACGTACCAGGTTGCGTAGTTTTACCTGGTAATCCCCTTCTTCCGTCCCTGGACGAAACTTGATTTCTTTAACCTGAATCTGCTTCTGGTTTTTCTTTGCAGCAGCAATCTGCTTCTTCTTTTCGAAGATCGACTTGCCGTAGTCCATGACCCGGCAAACCGGAGGAATCGCATCGGCGGAAATTTCCACCAGATCCAGCTTGGACTCTTCAGCGATTCTAAGCGCTTCATCAATCGAGACGATGCCAATTTGCTCGCCGTCTGCGCCAATTAACCGAACCTCGCGTGCCGAGATATTCTCGTTGATCGGGGCTTTCGGTGCAGCTCGTTTATCTTGTCTCATTTCACGCTTAATAATGATTACTCCAAATCTTGGCGACCACGCCGGGAAACCGCCTGCGCGAGGAATTCAGCGAATTGAGCGATGGGCATGGAGCCCAGATCAGCACCTTCACGGGTACGCACGGCGACAGTCTGCGTCTCTACTTCCCGATCCCCGATAACCAAGAGGTAGGGAACCTTGAGCAAAGTATGCTCGCGGATTTTAAAGCCAATTTTTTCGTTTCTCAAGTCAGACTTGGCACGAAAACCGCTTTGGTCGAGTGTTTTTTCCACTTCCAAGGCAAATTCGGCTTGTTTATCGGTGATATTCATCACCACCGCCTGAGTCGGTGCCAGCCACGCCGGGAATGCACCTTCGTAGTGCTCGATCAGAATTCCGATAAAGCGCTCGAAGGAACCGAGAATCGCGCGATGCAGCATCACTGGATGTTTGCGGCTGTTGTCTTCACTGACAAATTCAGCACCCAAACGCACAGGCAGGTTGAAATCGAGCTGCAGGGTACCACACTGCCAGACACGGCCCAGACAATCCTTGAGCGAGAACTCGATCTTCGGACCGTAGAACGCCCCTTCACCCGGCTGCAGGTCATACGGCAGACCAGCGCTATCGAGTGCAGACGCCAGCGCCGCCTCGGCGCGATCCCACAACTCATCTGAACCCACGCGCTTTTCCGGGCGAGTCGACAGCTTGAGCTGGATATCGGTAAAACCGAAGTCGGCATACACCGCCAGGGTCAGCTTGATGAAATCAGCCGACTCCGCCTGCATCTGCTCTTCAGTACAGAAGATGTGCGCGTCATCCTGAGTAAAACCACGCACGCGCATGATGCCGTGCAGCGCACCGGACGGCTCGTTACGGTGGCAAGCACCGAACTCAGCCAGACGCATCGGCAGCTCGCGATAGCTTTTCAGGCCCTGGTTGAACACCTGCACGTGGCACGGGCAGTTCATCGGCTTGATCGCGTAATCGCGGCTTTCCGACTCGGTGGTGAACATGTTCTCGGCGTAGTTGGCCCAGTGCCCGGATTTCTCCCACAGCGAACGGTCAACCACCTGCGGCGTCTTGATCTCCAGGTAGCCGTGCTCACGCTGCACCTTGCGCATGTACTGCTCAAGCACCTGATACAGGGTCCAGCCATTCGGGTGCCAGAACACCATGCCCGGCGCTTCTTCCTGGGTATGGAACAGGTTCAGGCGCTTACCGATTTTACGATGATCACGCTTTTCGGCTTCTTCAATGCGCTGGATATAAGCAGCCAGCTGCTTCTTATCAGCCCAGGCCGTGCCATACACACGCTGCAATTGCTCGTTCTTGGCATCGCCGCGCCAGTAGGCACCAGACAGCTTGGTCAACTTGAAGGCTTTAAGGAAGCGCGTATTTGGTACGTGCGGACCGCGGCACATGTCGACGTATTCTTCGTGGTAGTACAGCCCCATGGCCTGCTCATCTGGCATGTCTTCCACCAGGCGCAGCTTGTAATCCTCGCCACGCGCGGTGAACACATCGATCACTTCGGCACGCGGGGTGACCTTCTTAATGACGTCGTAGTCCTTCTCGATCAGCTGCTGCATGCGCTGCTCGATGGCCGCAACGTCATCTAGAGTGAAAGGACGCTCAGAGGCGATGTCGTAGTAGAAGCCTTCATCGATGACCGGGCCGATCACCATCTTGGCTGTCGGGTACAGCTGCTTGACCGCATGGCCAATCAAATGCGCGCAGGAGTGGCGAATGATTTCGAGCCCTTCCTGATCTTTCGGCGTAATGATTTGCAGGGTTGCGTCGCTGTCGATCAAGTCACAGGCATCGACCAGCTTGCCATTGACCTTGCCAGCTACCGTAGCCTTGGTCAGACCCGCACCAATGGATTGCGCCACCTCGAGTACGGATACCGGGTGATCGAACGTACGCTGACTGCCGTCGGGAAGAGTAATGATGGGCATGGCGCCTCCTCTCCTAGTGGTGACCTCTACCAAAGGCCACATGGGTTGGGATGAGCCAGTAAGCGATTCGGCGGTATACCTGCCGTACAGTGGCAGGAGCTTGCGAGCCAACCAAAACCGAACCAGAGTCACTGGAGGTTGTTTAAATGACAACTAACCGCTGGGATGCTTGCAGAAAGCCAGGCTGACTGGCAAGCGGGCAATAAAAAAGGGCCGCCTAAGCGACCCTTTTTCTACCAAATCTGGTAGGCACGATTGGACTCGAACCAACGACCCCCACCATGTCAAGGTGGTGCTCTAACCAACTGAGCTACGTGCCTACGATGGGTGCGCATTCTACGGCCGCGCGAAAAAGTGTCAACAGGTTTTTTCGCTAACTGCCTGAATAGATGAATTTTTTACTGTTCTATGGCGCGTTTAATATTTCGCACAGGCCACTAGCCGGGCATTTTCAACTCAGGTAGCATCCGCTCATTCGTAAAAAATAAAGAACAGAGGTTGCAAAATGGCGCACACAGCTTATCCACAATCCTATTACGCGGCCTCCGCCAATCCGGTGCCGGCCCGCCCAGAATTGACCGGCGAAGTCGAAACCGATGTGTGCATCATCGGCGCAGGCTATACCGGTCTGTCCACCGCCATCGCCCTGCTTGAGAATGGCCTCAAGGTCAGCATCGTCGAGGCCGCCAAAGTCGGTTTCGGCGCGTCTGGGCGTAACGGCGGGCAGATCGTCAACAGCTACAGCCGCGACATCGACGTGATCGAGCGCAGCGTCGCCCCCAAGCAGGCCCAGTTGCTGGGTGACATGGCTTTTGAAGGCGGCCGGATCATTCGCGAGCGCATCGCCAAGTACAACATCCAGTGCGACCTCAAAGACGGTGGCGTTTTCGCCGCCAACACGCCCAAGCACATGAAGCACCTCGAATCGCAGAAAAAGCTCTGGGAGCGCTACGGCCATACCCAGCTGGAACTGATGGACGCCAAGCGCATCCGCGAAGTGGTGGGCACCGACATTTACGCCGGTGGCATGCTGGACATGAGCGGCGGTCATATCCATCCGCTAAATCTGGCGCTGGGTGAAGCGGCTGCGGTCGAGTCACTGGGCGGCGTGATTTACGAGCAATCGCCGGCCATTCGCATCGAGCGCGGTGCCAATCCTGTCGTGCATACCCCTAACGGCCGAATTAAAGCCAAGTTCGTGGTCGTGGCAGGCAATGCTTATCTGGGCAATCTGGTGCCCGAGCTGTCGGCCAAGTCGATGCCATGCGGCACTCAGGTGATCACCACCGAACCGCTCTCTGCTGAACTGGCAAAAAGCCTGCTACCGCAGGACTACTGCGTCGAGGACTGCAACTACCTGCTCGACTACTACCGCCTGACCAGCGATAACCGCTTGATCTTCGGCGGCGGCGTGGTCTACGGCGCACGCGACCCGGCGAACATCGAAGCAATTATTCGCCCAAAGATGCTCAAGGCCTTCCCGCAGTTGAAGGATGTGAAAATCGACTACGCCTGGACCGGCAACTTCCTGCTGACCCTGTCGCGCCTGCCGCAGGTCGGCCGCATTGGCGACAACATCTACTACTCGCAAGGTTGCAGCGGCCACGGCGTGACCTACACGCACCTGGCCGGCAAGGTACTGGCCGAGGCCCTGCGTGGCCAAGCCGAACGCTTCGACGCCTTCGCCGACCTGCCGCACTACCCGTTCCCGGGCGGCCGTATGTTCCAGGTGCCGTTCAGCGCCCTGGGGGCCTGGTACTACAGCCTGCGTGACAAGCTGGGCGTCTAAGTACCTGCTGCGGACCCACTGCGCACTGCAAATAGAAACGGCACCTAAACAGGTGCCGTTTTTTGTTTATCCGCCCTACTTCATCTGGCGTCAGGCAAGAATCAATGCGTCATTACAGGCCAGCGTCCGGCCAGGTCTGGCGAGCAGTGCGTAGCGCACGCTGCGCAGCGTCGGCACGCCCCTGCGTCTGCAGCGCACGGGTCGCCGCCAGCCAGGTCTGTTTTACCGGCTGCGCAGGCAACTGGTTCGCCGGCAGTATCAGCACCGCCCAACGCCCGGCCTCACCCCAGGCCTCATCGAAACTGGCAAAGCTGGTGTACCAGCGCCGGGTATTGCCCGAACGCAGCACCAGAGTCCGCTCACGCTGGTCGTAGCCCACCAGCACGGCAAACTGCGCACCGGGCCCGCCAAACAGCCTGTCTTGCATGAGCAGCACCGGGTGCCCAGCCGCGACTTGCTGCATCAAGGCATCCAAACTGCCCTGCAGCGGGTACACCAGCAGGTCATAGGAGCGGGCAACCGTCGCCAGCCCGCTCTGCACATCCTGCTTAGCCGCCAGCTGCTGAAGTCGCTCATCGAGCAAGCCTGGGCTGCTGATCACGCCATGATGGTTGAGCATACTCGCCAGCGCCGAAGGCCCGCCCTGGGCATCACTAAGTTGAAAGAACGGCACATCGGCCAGCTCCACCCGCTCAGGCAAGCGCTTGGTCTCAGGCAGAAGCAGCGGTCCGCTGGAGCAAGCACAGAGCAGAAACAACAGAGCAACCGGCAGAAGCTTTACTACGCGCACAGACTGAAACATCACTCACCCACTGGCTTGTTTGTGGCGCAGAGCATAACGATGAAGTGCCAATGACCCAACACATCCGCACAAAAAACGAAAACCCGCCGCCGGCTAATAAACTGCCGACCTCGCGCCCGCCGCCAAGACAGATTCTGATGCCCGATAATTCTGCACTTACTGCCAACACGTCCCCCGCCACGCTTTCGCGCCGCCTCTTCGTAGTGCCGAAAGATGGACTGGACAGATTTATCATGAAAGCCAATAAATACGTGACCTATAACCCACACCACAAAAGCACGTACCACTTTCGTACCACCAACATTAGTGAAAGACACTTAAACTCATATCGTAATAACAACCGTACATCGTCAAACAAACGTAGAGTTCACAAAAGTGAACTCCAGATGCACGCATCTATGGCCGAGTAGGGCAACACAAGGCAACAGCGCCGCTAAAAGTGCATTTGTGTGGGCTTTGTATTCGTACTCAGTGCAACGCCAGCAAACCATTCAGCCTGTGACTGAGGATATTTTGGCCCGCTCTTGGCCTTAAAAATCTTTTCAACTTGCTGGCAACTGCACCCCAAATAGAAATAGTTCTCAGCAGCCATATACCTTCTGGGCCGGTACAGCCTCGGCGATAAGGTGTTCCACGGCCGCGCCAATTTCCTCGACCTGCCAGCGCCCTTTCTTGTCGCACTCGGGGCCCTTGCGCCAGCCGTCGGCGATCGACAGCTTGCCGCCTTCTACTTCGAACAAGCGGCCGGTGACTACTTGCGAGTCTTGCGAGCCAAGCCAGACCACCAGCGGGGCGACGTTTTCCGGGGCGAAGTAATCGAAGCCATCTTCCGGTTTCTTCATCACATCGGCGAACACCTGCTCGGTCATACCGGTTCGTGCAGCCGGAGCCAGGGCGTTGGCGGTGATCCCGTAACGCGCCAGTTCGGCGGCCTGCACCAGGGTCAGTGCGGCGATGCCGCCTTTGGCTGCGGCGTAGTTGGACTGGCCGATCGAGCCTTGCAGGCCGGCGCCGGAGCTGGTGTTGATGATCCGCGCCTGCACCTTCGCGCCGCCCTTGGCCTGTTCGCGCCAGTACTGCACGGCATGGCTGGCCAGGCAGAAGTGGCCCTTGAGGTGCACCGCCATCACCGCGTCCCAGTCGGCTTCAGTGAGACTTCCTCCTATGCTCAAAGCATAGGCCGGGGATGTCTACCGGAGCGGGGGTAGTCCAAGCATAGGCCGGGGATGTCTACCGGAGCGGGGGTAGTCCATACGACATTTCTGCTGATGGCTCAGTACAACGGCCAAGCGGTTATCCCGCTCGAGCAGGTCTGCCGGGATTATTTCACCCACCTCACCCCGGATATGCTCCAGCGCAAGGCACTGGCCGGGCAGATTAAAATCCCGATCACGCGACTTGAAAGCAGCCAGAAGTCGGCCAAAGGCATCCACCTACAAGACCTCGCAAACTACCTAGACGAGCAGCGCGCTGCTGCAATCAAAGAGTGCAAACAGTTATGAGCCTGGCTGTTTCTTACGCTTGGCCACAGCCGCGCCAAAGCTCACTGGCATCGCCAACACCTTCGGAAGCCACTCCCAACCTGCGAAAGAATCCCCACGCCCATGCAGGTGGGTGTAGCGCCGAAGTGAGTTCCAGTCCCGGTGGCCAGAAACACTCGCCACCCGAGGAATATCCCAGTCCATTTCAAACAGCCTGCTCACGCCACCGTGCCTCAGGTCATGGAAGTGAAGATCCTCGATCTGCGTCCTCTCAATCGCCCGCGCCCATGCGCCCTGTATCGCGTCACCGGTGTACGGGAAAATCTCCTCATAGACCCGAGGCATGCTTTGCACTAAGGCCCAGGCCTCTGGAGGCAGATGACACCACACATCATTGCCCCACTTGTCGCCTGGGTTTTTCATATCCCGGACAAGTACCGCCTGCCGTGTTTCATCCAGATCTGCCCAGCGAATCCGAACGATCTCGTCCTGCCGCCGAGTGGAGAACAACGCAAAAAGAACGACCTTGGGCATGTGCACCGACAACGGACGTGCTTTCAAAACATCACAGAATCGCTCGAGCAACAGAGCCAGCTCAGCCGGGGTCGACCGCCGCTCGCGCTCACGGCTTTTCATTTTGTAACCCAGCTTATTGAGTACCATCCGAGCATCGGTCATAGCGCCGGCAGGCACGTCATACCCCCAAGCTGGGCGGGCGACTGATAGAACTGCTCCAAGATGAGCTAGATCATTACCGGCAGTTTGCGGCTGAACACCACCACCCTCAGAGCTCATTCGCCATAGCGCATAGTCAACCAGCACCTGGCTGGTCATCTGCGCTGGCGTCATATCACCCAGGTACGAAGCCATTACCGCACGCAGTGTGTACTCCTTCGTCCGCCCAAGCGGCTGAGCCTGGCCGACCTCTGCCAAGTACTTATCGATTACATCCCTGAGCAGCACACCGCCCCTCTTGGCGCGCTCGATTGCACCCGGCTCACTTAGCTCAGTCTCGCGACGCTTCACCCATGCCTCAGCCGCCTTCTTGCGCGCGAAGGTTTGGCTCTCTGTGTAAACTTGCACCCCATCTTTTTTGATTCGAATCTGAGCGGTGTAACTGATCGTGCCGTCAGCCCTCTTTCGCGGTCTGATCGTTGCCATGGTGGTACATCCTGTTTGCCGGTGGTACATGTGAGCATTTAGGTGGTACAGCGTACCACCCGACTTTTAAAAATGCCCGCAAACCCCCGAAAACACGTCAGAAACACGCACACCGGAGACACCCATGCTAAAAGGCTTGAACTCAGCAACCACGCCGACTACGGTGTCCCGCCGCTTCTCCGTTGCTCCGATGATGGACTGGACTGATAGGCACTGCCGCTTCTTCCTACGCCAGCTCTCGCAGCACGCCCTGCTGTATACCGAGATGGTCACCACCGGGGCGATCTTGCACGGCGATAGCGCGCGCTTTCTGCGTCACAGCGTTGCGGAATACCCATTGGCCCTGCAACTGGGCGGCAGCGTACCTGCAGATCTGGCGGCCTGCGCCAAGCTGGCCGAGGCAGCGGGCTACAACGAGGTCAATCTGAACGTCGGCTGCCCCAGCGATCGGGTGCAGAACAATATGATCGGTGCCTGTCTGATGGCTCACCCGGCACTGGTCGCCGACTGCGTGAAAGCCATGCAGGATGCGGTGAGCATCCCGGTGACGGTCAAGCACCGTATCGGCATCAACGGCCGCGACAGCTATGCCGAGCTGTGTGACTTCGTCGGCACCGTGCGCGACGCCGGCTGCACCAGCTTTACCGTGCATGCGCGCATCGCCATTCTCGAAGGCCTCTCGCCCAAGGAAAACCGCGAGGTGCCGCCGCTGCGCTATGAAGTGGCGGCGCAGCTCAAGCAGGACTTCCCCGACCTCGAGATCATCCTTAACGGCGGCATCAAGACCCTGGAAGACTGCCAACAGCATCTGCAGACCTTCGATGGCGTGATGCTGGGCCGCGAGGCGTACCACAACCCTTATCTGCTGGCCCATGTGGGCCAACTGCTGTTCGGCTCCGCCCGCCCGGTACTGAGCCGCTTCGAGGCCATGCAGAGCATGCGCGAGTACATCGCGGCACACCTGGCCGAAGGCGGCAGCATGCACCACATCACCCGCCATATGCTCGGCCTGGGCCAGGGCTTCAACGGTGCGCGGCGCTTTCGCCAGCTGCTCTCCGTGGACATCCACAAGACCAGCGAGCCCTTGGCGCTGTTCGATCAGGCGGCGCAATTGCTGCAAGGCCGCTGACTCGGGTAAGGTCAGGGCATCCGCAACCACAAGGCTGTGTCATGACCTCCAAGCTGGATCAACTCAAGCAGTTCACCACCGTGGTCGCCGATACCGGGGACCTCGACGCCATCGCCCGCATGAAGCCGGTCGATGCCACCACCAACCCTTCCCTGCTGCTCAAAGCTGCCGCTATGCCTGGCTACGCCGAGCTGTTGAAAGGCGCCGTCAAGACCAGCAATGGCGACCTGGGCCTGGCTTGCGACCATTTTGGCGTGGCAGTGGGGGGCGAAATCCTCAAGATCATTCCCGGACGAATTTCCACTGAAGTCGATGCGCGCCTGTCCTTCGACACCGAGGCCACGCTGCGCCGCGCCGAGCGCCTGATCGGCCTGTATGAAGAAGCCGGCATCGGCCGCGAGCGCGTGCTGATCAAGATCGCCGCGACCTGGGAAGGCATTCGCGCCGCCGAGCAGCTGGAAAAAGCCGGCATCCAGACCAACCTGACCCTGCTGTTCGCCTTTGCCCAGGCCCAGGCCTGCGCCGATGCCGGCGTGTTTTTGATTTCACCTTTCGTCGGGCGCATCTACGATTGGTACAAGAAGGCTGAAGGCCGTGACTTTGTTGGTGCCGAAGACCCGGGCGTACAGTCGGTGACGCGCATCTACAACTACTACAAGGCCAACGACTACCAGACCGTGGTGATGGGCGCGAGCTTTCGCAACCTCGGTCAGATTGAGCAGCTGGCCGGCTGCGACCGCCTGACCATCAGCCCCGACCTGCTGCAACAGCTGGCCGACGACCAGACTCCACTGGCGCGCCAACTCAGCGCTGGAAAACCTGCTGAGGCGCGGCAGACGCTCGACCAAAGCCAGTTCCGCTGGGCGATGAATGAAGACGCCATGGCCACGGAAAAGCTCGCCGAAGGCATCCGCCTGTTTGCCCGCGATCAAGAAAAGCTGGAAAAGCTGCTAACCGCTCAAGCCTGAATGGCCTAAATGCAAACGGGGCGCTCATTGAGCGCCCTGTTTGCTTGCCACCCGCATCAGTGATGCTCGAGGGCATTCACCAGGTCGTGGAAGGCTTCGCGATTGGACTCGTTCAAGCCCATCAGAATGCGATGCGCCTCAAGCACCTTAGCGCGCACCAACTCTTCCGATTGATCCTGCGACGGCAGGTCATCCAGCGCTTCCGGGCACGGAATCGGCCGGTCAACGATATTGAAGACTTGGTCAAAACCCATGGATTGCAGCAGGCGGGTAATGTCGTCGTGGGTCGTCACCACAGTCGGCAACAGACCAATCTTCTGCCGCGACAGGATCGACAGCTTGGCCAACAGCCCCAGCGTGGTGCTGTCGATGCTGCGGGTTTCCGTCAGATCGATAACGATTGCCGAGAAATTCAGCGCGGTGAAGATTTTCTCGATGGTCGCATCCAGGGCCGAACACAGCGTCAGGCGCACTTCACCGACAAACTTCAAGACGAACGTGCCGTCTTGTTCAGCGAACTGGATTCTACCGGGGCTTATCCCAGGGTTCATGCA
Organism: Pseudomonas sp.; assembly: GCF_049653025.1. Classification (GTDB taxonomy): domain Bacteria; phylum Pseudomonadota; class Gammaproteobacteria; order Pseudomonadales; family Pseudomonadaceae; genus Aquipseudomonas. The sequence goes on from NZ_JBASFM010000006.1 coordinate 43,522, forward strand.
AGGTTCCTGCTTAACACCAGCAAGGCGATATCATCCGGCATATCCCCCAGATTGGCCAGCCCAAAAGCCTTGCGCAAACCATCCAGAGTGCCACCTGCAGAGCAGACCAACTGCGGCAGCAGGGTCTCTTTTTCCTTCAAGGTATCGCCGGGAAGCAGATCGAGGATGCCATCGGAGAGCAGCGTCAGGCTGAAAGACTCGGGCAATTCGATCTCTTGATCGTTGTACTCGGCCTCGACAAACAGCCCGACCGGCAGGCCACGGCCTTCCAGGTAACGCGCCTGGCCATCGCTATAGAGCACCGGTAACGGCAGGTGGCCGCCGATGCTGTAGGTCAAGCGATTGTTTTCCTGATCGATCACCCCGCCAAGCATGGTCACGTGCTTGCCCAGCTTGCAGTTGATCAAGCCGCGGTTGATATGACCGAGCACTTCAGACGGTTTGAAGTCCGGCAGGCTGCCCCCACGACGCGACTCATAGAGCAGGCGCGTGGTCATAAACTTCAGCAACACGGTGATAAACGCAGAGGATGCGCCGTGACCGGAGACATCGGCCAGGTAAAACACGATGCGACTTTCATCGACCCGGAAATAGTCGACAAAGTCACCGGAGAGATACAGCGATGGAATGATCTGGTGCGCGAAGTTCAGGCTATCGGCCTGCCAAGGCGTTACCGGCAGCATGTTCATCTGCACCTGGCGACCGGCGTTCTGGTCTTCCTGCAGCAGATGCAGGCTGGCTTGCAGTTCGCGGTTGGCGGTTTCCAGCTCTTCGCGGTAGCGCTGGTTTTCCAGACGCAGATTGGCGCGATCCAGGGCGCGGCGCACCGAGTGTTCGAGTACGGCGAGGTCCGCCAGGGGCTTGATCAGGTAGTCGGCAGCACCGAGACGCAACGCCTCGACGGCATCGCTCATCACGCCTGCGCCAGACACCACGATAACCGGGGTTTCAACGTGAAGGGCATTGATCCGGCGAATCAGCTCCAGACCATCGACTTGCGGCATGCGCAGATCGCAGATCACCAGGTCCGGCGACTCGGCATGAAAGACCTCCAGTCCCTGCAGGCCATTGGCGGCTTGCAGCACATGAAAACCACTGTCTTCCAGGTAGGCCGCGAGGCTCGCGCGCACTACGTCGTCGTCATCGATTATCAGCAGCGTGGCACTGGTTTTGTGCATGGGGTATCCAGGCAAACTGCGCCGGGTATGGGTTGGCTTATGCGCCAGGCCTAGTGCCTGCACGCGCGAACTCGGCTTGCATCAAGGCGCAGACGGTACTCCCATCCGCAGTGTGATTCAAGCGTATGCCGGTCGTCGCCGTACGACTTTACACCTCAAATCGGCGAAGGTTATAAGAGTTGCAGGAGTGCCCCCTATAACAAGAGGAAAGTGCCCATGAGCCAAAATGATCGTGCCTACAGTGAGAAACGCGATTACATCCGCATGCGCCTGGAGGCACCCGTCACGTTGCACCATGCCGGTAAGGAAATCCCCGCCGTCTGCCTGGACCTGTCCAGCACTGGCATGCAACTGGAGGCCGAAAGCGCCGTGAGCATGGGCGACAAAGTGCGCATCCATATCGGCTCTGATCACAACGAGTTGCGCGGGCTCGATGCGCAAGCCGAAGTGGTTCGCGTCAATACGATGGACGATGGTCGTCAGGCGCTGGGGCTGGCCATCATCTCAATGAGCTGAGCATGGCTCAGGCAACAAAAAAGGCGGCCGAGTAGGCCGCCTTTTTTATACGTAACGCCGATCAGAAGTCGTCTTCAACCTCGCCGTCGCGCACTTTGAACTCGCGGTTCTGCAGGTAGGCGTTGCGGATAAAGATGTACTTGTCGCCGCTGATCAGGCGCTCGGCCGAGAGCAAGCTGGCGCGAAAGTCGACGGCATTGACCACGTGCACCACGTTACGCGTCGGCACATGATCGATAAACGCGGTAGCCGTCAGCATGCTATCCGGCACCTTGCCGAACGCATCGCGCACGGTGCTTGGGCCCAGCAGTGGCAGCACCACATAAGGGCCGCTGCCCATACCCCAAACGCCCAGGGTCTGACCAAAGTCTTCATCGCTGCGCTGCAGGCCCATGGCCGTGCCCACATCGAAGAAGCCCAGCAGGCCGAAGGTGGTGTTGAAGATCAGGCGACCACCATCGACGCCCGCATCATGCAATTTGCCCTGCAGCAGGTTGTTGGCCAGGTTGCCGACATCACCGATGTTGCGGAACACGTTATGCACGCCGTCCTCGACAAACTGCGGGGTCACCGCCTGATAGCCCTTGGCCAAAGGCTTCAGGGTATAGGCATCGACAGTGTCATTGATGCGGAACATAAACCGGTTGTAGCCCAGCCAAGGGTCTTCTTCGCTGGCTTGCACCAACGCTGGCAACAGCAGCACACCGGTACAAGCCAGTAGCAGGCCCAGTTGTTGAATCCAGCTCGCACCGATCTTACGCATTTTACAGTTGCTCCTTGAAAGTGTTCAGGCGGCCAGCAGGCTGCCGAATCAGGCCGCGCAGTATAAGGCGGCAGCCCTCTAAATAGGCAGCATAGCGGACGAAGAGCGCCAGGGGAAAAGCACATTGACGGTGAATCGACTGGCACTACGCAGCTGTCACAGCCGCTTCATCTGCCTGTAACGTCGGCCAGCTAGGCTGGTCTAGCCCATCATCAAGGACGGCCCATGCAGACGCTCGCCACACCACCCAAGCCCAATGCCGTGCTGTTCAGCCTGTCCGGCTGCCTGGTTGATTTTGGCGCCCGCACCCTACCCGTAGCGTTGCAGCGGCTATACCCAGCAGCCGCACCCAGCGTAAGCCTCGAGCAACTGCTGGGGCGCAGCCCGCAGGTCGACGAGCTACGGGCTTACCAGCAAGCGCTGTGCGAAGCCGCCACCGAACATGCCGAAGCCACCAGCGATGCGCTGCACGTGCTCGAACAGCTGCACACGCAAGGTGTGCCTTGCGCCTGGCTGGATGAATTGCCGCGCGACGCCAGTATCCGCCTGGCCAGCGCCCTGCCCGCCTGGCTGACCGCCGCGCCGAGTCGCGATAACCGCCCCTGGCCCGCACCGGATGCCATCTGGCAAAGCCTGATCGACTTGCAGGTCAGTCAGCTCGATGGCTGTGTGCTGGTCAGTGGTGAGCCGCGCCTGCTGCAAGCCGGCCTCAATGCCGGCCTGTGGACCATCGGCCTGGCCATCAGCGGCCCGCTCTGCGGCCAAGCCCCGGCGGACTGGCAAAGCCTGGGCGCGGCCAGCCGCGATCAACTGCGCAGCCAGGCCACCCTGCACCTGTACCGCATGGGCGTGCACTCGGTTATCGACCAACTCAGCGACCTGCCCACCTGCCTGGCCGATCTCGGTCTACGTCGGCAGAAAGGCGAAAAACCCTAACGCCGCCCCCTATCCCGCCTGGCGCTTGCCCACGGCACAAGGCTTGATCCAAAGCAGGCAAAGCCGCCGCGCTTGGATTAACCTGAAGGCATGCAGAACCTTTCGCCCCCGCGCAAGGTCAGTCAATCTGTCGATCACGAAAGGGAGAGCCACATGCCTGCAAGCCGCCTGCAGCAACAACTGCAAGATCTGCGCGACCAATTGGCCGAGCAGCCGCCGCTGAGCGAAGAAGAACGCGCCGAGCTGTTTGTACTGACCCAGGAAATCGAACTGCAACTGGCCCGCCAGGCCGCCGCCGCACCGGATGCCACCCTGATTGATGGGGTCAACCTGGCCGTAGAACGCTTTGAAGCCAGCCATCCGACACTCGCCGGCACCCTGCGCAATATTGTGCAGAGCCTGGCCAATATGGGTATCTGAAGGTTATTGGCACTAAGAAAAACCCCAGCACTTAGCTGGGGTTTTTCGTTACTGGCGCGCCAGTCGGCGATTATCCGGGCTGATCGGTCCGAGACTGCGGTAGGGATTTATATCCAGACCGCCACGGCGCACATAACGTGCATAAACGGTCAGCAGCTCTGGCTTGAGCAAACGCTGCAGGTCGAGAAAGATCCGCTCCACGCACTGCTCATGAAAGTCCGCGTGCTGGCGGAAACTCACCAGATACGCCAGCAGGCTGGCGTGATCCAGCGCCGCGCCGCGGTACTGCACCACCAGCGTACCCCAGTCCGGCTGACCGGTGACCGGGCAGTTGGATTTGAGCAGATGGCTGTGCAGGCTTTCCTCGACCACACGCGCCACATCGCAACGCAGCAGCTCTGGTTGCGGCTGCTCATAGTTGCTGATGGCCACATCCAGCTCATCGATGCACAGGCCCGGCGCGGCCGCCACGCCCTCGGCCGTCACCTCGGCCAGGCTGCGAATGCGCACGCCGACTGGCTTTCCGGCAGCTGCCGAGAGGTCTTTTTCCAGCACGGCCACCAGCTCGGAATAGTCGGCGAAGACCGACTGGTTCAGCGAGTTGAGGTACAGCTTGAACGACTTCGACTCGATGATATTCGGCGAATCCGCCGGGATGGCGAACTCGCCCATGGCCACCACCGGCTTGCCCGACGGCAGCAGCCAGGACAGCTCGAAGCAATTCCAGTAATCCACGCCCTGGTAAGGCAGAGTCTCGGCACTCAGGCCCAGCTCAGCCCACTTGGCCGCGCGCGGAATCGGGAACAACAGAGACGGGGTGTAGGTAGCGATGTACTCGCTGGATTTGCCCAGAGGCGAATCTTCGGCGGCGGGATGCATGGGGAAAACCTGGCTAGTCGAGACGCGGTAATTGTATACAACTTTCAGGGCTGATTCAGTTCAGCCGGACCAAGTCACGCCTGGCCCGGCCGCACAACGCATCAGGCCAGCTCAGCCACCACCGCTGCCAGTGCCTGCGCCGGATCGGCGGCCTGGCTGATTGGGCGGCCAATCACCAGGTAATCGGAGCCGGCATCCAGCGCCTGGCGCGGAGTCAGAATGCGTCGCTGGTCATCCAGGGCGCTGCCGGCCGGACGAATCCCCGGGGTCACTAGTTGCAGCGCCGGGTAAGCCACCTTCAGCGCCTGCGCCTCCTGGGCCGAACACACCAGGCCGTCCATCCCCGCCTGGTTAGCCAGGCCGGCCAGGCGCAGCACCTGCTCCTGCGGCTCGACGTCCAGGCCGATGCCGGCCAGGTCCTCGCGCTCCATGCTGGTCAGCACGGTCACCCCGATCAGCAGCGGCTTGGGGCCGTTGAACTTATCCAAGGTTTCGCGGCAGGCCGCCATCATGCGCAGGCCGCCCGAGCAGTGCACATTGACCATCCACACGCCCATCTCGGCAGCGGCCTTGACCGCCATGGCCGTGGTGTTGGGGATGTCGTGGAATTTCAGGTCGAGGAACACCTCAAAGCCCTTGTCCCGCAGCGTGGTGACGATCTCCGAGGCGCAGCTGGTGAACAGCTCCTTGCCCACCTTGACCCGGCACAGTGCAGGATCGAGTCGATCGGCCAGCGCCAGAGCGGCGTCACGGGTCGGGAAATCCAGGGCAACGATAATCGGGGTCTGGCAGGCGGACATGGGCGGGCTCTCGGGCAAGACAAATTCGGCGCGCATTGTAGCGGATGCGCCGCCCAGTTGCCGCCCCGGTGATCCGACTACAGCTCCCCGAGCGCCAGTTCAGTCAGCGCATCCGGTGCCGGGAACGCCTGGCGGAAGCTGAACGCCCGTGCGCTGGCCCCCTGCTCACGCAACAACGCCAGGCGCTCGGCCGCCTCTTCAAGATTGGGACGATGCCCCGCCGGCACCCACCACAGCACCATATGCGCCGCAGCGACCTTGGCAAACCATTCCTGACGCCGCTTGAGCATCTCGGTATGGGCAGATTTGTAAACGTAATCGCTGAGCGCCTGCACATCGCTCCAGAGCGACATATTCACCAGCACATCATCGCCAAACGGGCGCAGCGCCGTGGCATCGCCCGCCTCGTCCTGCAAGCGCCAGATATAACCTGGCGAGGCCTCGGCCAAGGCATTGATGCGCTCCAGATTGGCGACGAAATCGGCCATGCCAGGCGATTCCAGCGGTTCCTTCATCGTGGCGATATTCAACTGCGCGAGTTGGTAAGCGGACATCGGTGCGGCTCCTTGTCTCTTGGACGGGTCGGTTCACTGCTGGGCTAAACAGGCTACAACAGGCATGGCAGCCTGAGACAGCCCATCAACGCTGCAGTGGATCATCCCAGAATGGCCGCTCGCTCTCCTGCAGCACATCCGCGCGGCTCAAGCCGAGATCCTTCAAGGCCGCCTCATCGAGCTGCGACAGACGATGACGCTGCTGCGCCAACTGCCACCAGCGCCCTAACTGCCGTCCAGCGGCCTGCAGCCGCGATATCAGACGCACGCCCTGCAACGACTGTGCGCCAACCAGCGCGTAACCTTTTTGACCTTTCATCTCGTCGCCCTCCTTGTGGGGTTGGCGACAGTCTTGCTCTGGGCTTAAGATCAATCCAACGAATGTTTCTTATGCAATACATCTTGGAGATTGATGAGTGGCCCATTATCCAAGCATCGACAGCGAACTGCTGCGCACCTTCGTCGCGATTGCCGATCACGGCGGCTTTACCCGCGCCGCCGAGATGGTTAACCGCACGCAATCGGCGGTGAGCATGCAGATGAAGCGCCTGGAAGACGACGTGATGCAGCGCCCGCTGTTCCGCCGTGACGGCCGTCAGGTCAGCCTGACCGCCGAAGGCCAGTTGCTGCTCGGTTATGCCCGACGCATCCTCAAGTTGCACAGTGAAGTAATGACCAGCATGCGTGCCCCGCACATGGTCGGCACCGTGCGCATCGGCACACCGGACGACTACGTGATGCGTTTTATGCCGGGCATCCTCTCGCGCTTCGCCCAGGCCTACCCACTGGTGCAGGTCGAACTGCACTGCGAGCCGTCGTTCCAGCTGTTGCAGCGCCAGGATCTGGACCTGACCATCGTCACCCGCGAGCCAGGCACCGAGATCGGCCAGCTGCTGCGCCAGGAACGCATCGTCTGGGCCGAAGCCCAGGGCTTCAGTCCGCATGAGCAGGAACCGCTGCCGCTGGCGATGTTCAATGCCCAGTGCTTCTGCCGCTCCTGGGCCTGCAACGCACTGGACGCCATGGAGCGCGAATACCGCATCGCCTACACCAGCCCGAGCCTCTCGGCGATCATGGCAGTGGTCAGCGCCGGCCTGGCGATTACCGCCCAACTGCAAAGCCTGATCACCCCGGACATGCGCATCATCGGCACCGCCGAGGGCCTGCCGGCGATGCCGTCCGCCAGTATCGTGCTGCTGCGCAACAGCCAGACCCAGTCGCAGGTCACCGAGACCCTGGCCGAGCAGATCGTCGAAGGCTTTAGAGTTTAAGCCCGAGCGCCAACGCGCAGAGCAGCACAAAGACCGTAAACAGCACCCGTAGCAGGCGTTCGGGCAAGGCATGCGCCAAGCGCACGCCCCAGCTGATACTGAGCAAGCCACCCAACGCCAGCGGCGCTGCCAGCAGCCAATCGACGTGATCATGCAGCGCATAGGTCGCCAGGGTGACCGCCGTGCTCGGAGCCGCCAGCGCCAGGGACAAGCCCTGCGCCACCACCTGACTGGTGCCGAACACCGTGGTCAGCACCGGCGTCGCCAGCACCGCGCCGCCCACACCGAACAACCCGCCGAGCAAGCCTGCGCCACTGCCCAGCACGGCCAACCACGGCCAGGGGTAGCGCAGACCAACCACCACCGGCGCAGGACGGCTGTACAGGCGAGACAGGTTATACAGCGCCAACCCCACGAGAAAGATCACAAAGCCCAGGCGCATGCGCTCGGCGTCCAGGCTCACCGCCCAACTCGCCGCGCCCAAAGCACACAACAGACTGCTGAGCGCCAGGGCCAGGGCATGACGTAACTCGATGCGGTTGCGCTGGTGATAGCGCCACAGCGCCAGCAACACATTGGGCACCACCATCACCAGCGCAGTGCCCTGCGCCAGCTGCTGGTCGAGGCCGAACAACACCCCCAGCGCCGGAATCGCAATCAAGCCGCCGCCGATGCCGAACAGCCCGCCCAGCGTGCCGAGCGCCAGCCCGAGCAACAGATTCAACACAAAATCAAACAGGCTCATCGGCAAGCTCCACAGTAATGCGCTACAGCCTAGCGATTCGCCGCTAGCAGCGACACGCACAGCAACGCACAATGGCTATGCCATAAACGCACAGCGAACCCAGCCATGAACCCCGATAGCCTGACCGATCAGCTCAGCCTGTTTCTCGATGTGCTGGAAACCGGCAGCTTTTCCGCGGCCGCCCGACGCCATCCGCTGACACCCTCGGCAGTGGCCCGGCGCATTGATGGCCTGGAGCGCTCGCTGGGCAGCTGCCTGTTCAGCCGCAGCACCCATGCTGTGCGCGTAACCCCCGCGGGCCTGGCGTTTGCCGAACGGGCCCGGCGCATCCTCGCCGAACTGCACCTGGCACGCGCCGAAGCGGTGTCACTGAGCAGCGCGCCGGAGGGACTGATTCGCATCGACGCTCCAGCGCCCTTTGGTCGTCGGCATTTGGCACCGGCGATTGCCGAATTCCTCCTCGCCTACCCGGGGCTGGATGTGCAACTGCGGCTGATTGACAGCTTTGTCGACCTGCACGGCACCCACCTGGGGGAAGTCGACCTGGTGCTACGTATCGGCCCGCTGGCTGACACCCGCCTGGTCGCCACCGCCCTGTCACCCATGGTGCGCGTGCTCTGCGCCAGCCCGGAGTACCTGGCGCGACGCGGTGTGCCACGCAGCCCCAGCGAGCTGTTCGAGCATGACGGCCTCGACTGGGACAGCCTGGCCCCACCCTATGCCTGGCGTTTCGAGCAGGATGGCAAGCTGCAACTGTGTAGGCCCCAGCGCCTGCGAATGACCGCCAACAACGCCGAAGCCCTGCTGTTCAGCGCCCTCGCCGGCCTGGGCATCGCTCACCTGCCGACCTGGCTGATCAGCGACTATCTGCTGCGTGGTGAATTGCTGCCGTTGTTCTGCGAAAACGGCCTGCCCGCCCCCGAGCCCAGCGGCATCTACGCATTGCGCCTGGAACGCGAAACCGACTCGCGCAGCCGCCTGCTGCTGGAGTTCCTCAAGAACCGCTTCGGCCCGGTCGCGCCCTGGGACCTGGCACTGCAAAGCGGCTTGCAGCGCAGTTAAAAGCAGAAACAGCAGGCATAAAAAATCATCGGGAATCATTTTTAGCGTCGCGCAGCGACGACCCGAAGGGTGGCCGCCATGGATGGCAGGCCATAAAAAAGCCCGACTCAAGGTCGGGCTTTTTCTTCTCGCCGTTAAAGCCGATCTTAGACCGGGGCTTTAGCGCGGGATTTGTACTCGCCGGTACGGGTGTCGATTTCGATCCAGTCGTCGATGTTGCAGAAGTCAGCGACTTTGATCTCGGTACCGTTGCTCAGCTTGGCTGGCTTCATCACCTTGCCGGAAGTGTCGCCACGGGCGGAACCTTCGGTGTAGGTGATCTGGCGAACGATGGTGGTCGGCAGGTCAACCGAAACCACTTTGCCTTCGAAGAATACGGCTTCGCAGACGTCAGTCATGCCATCGACGATGTACGGCATTACGCTTTCCAGGTCGTCTTTGTTCAGCTCGTACTGGTTGAACTCTTGGTCCATAAAGACGTAGTTCGGCTCGCTGTAGTACGAATAGCTCACGTCTACGCGATCGAGGATCACCGGCTCCATTTTGTCGTCGGCTTTGTACACGGTTTCAGTCGAAGAGCCGCTCAGCAGGTTCTTCAACTTCATTTTAACGATGGCGCTGTTACGACCGGATTTGGTGAATTCGGCCTTCTGGATCAGCCAAGGTTGGCCGTCGATCAGGGCCACACTGTTGGGCTTCATTTCTTGTGCGGTTTTCATACGAATATCCGGGTTTGGATGGAATTACAAAATTCTTGGCCGCGTATCATAGCCAATTTAGGTAAAACTGCACCAGCGCCTCGGCAAGATCGGCCTGCGCAGCCCGTTCTAGACACCACTCCTCGGCATGCGCCTGCTGCTCTGGCCAGCTTTGCAGCAGCTGAGTCCAACTTTCATCGACCGCCTCGCCGGTATTCCAGGCGCGCCATAGATCAACCAGCGCAGCCTGAGCGCTTACTGATAACCCTTCCTTATATAGAGCCAGAAAGGCTTCGAGCTTTTCCAGGTGCGCGTTTTCCGCCTGCTGGTAGATATGCCAAAGCAGCGGTCGTCCCGCCCACTGCGCACGCACGAAGGAATCCTCACCGCGCACCGCATTGAAGTCGCAACTCCAGAGCAACCGGTCGTACTGGTCCTGCTGGATAAACGGCAGCACCTGGATATGCAGCAGGCCACGCTGCTGGCTATCCCCCGCACGCATGCCCGTGCAACCGAGCCAGGCTTGCAGATCCGCCAGGATGCGCCCTTCCGGCACCAGTAACTGAGTGGGCTGGGCATCGGCGGCCAATGCATCCAGCCAGCTGGCCAGCGCGGTATTTTCGTAGGCAAACAGGGATATCAATCGCGCCCCAGGCAACGGCGTTACGCCAATGCTGCGCAAAAACACCTCGCGCGCAGCGCTGTCCGCCTGAAACGCTCGACGCTGTGCCAGCAGATCACGCTCACGCAGCAAGCCACCGCTGCCTGCGGTAAAACCGGGAAAGAAGAAGAACTTCGACAGACCATTGGACTGCAAGGACGGCAAACCATGGCAGCCCTCCACCCAGTCTTCGGCGCTGAGGTATTCGAGATTGAGCCAGAGCGGTTTCTGCGCGCGCTGCGCCATCGCCGCTATGTAGGGTGCCGGCAACTCACAGGCAAACGCCTCGATCACCACATCAGCCGGCTCGGCTGCCTGCCAGTCGCCACCCCACAAACAGACCTCGACGCCCTGCTGGAATTGCCGCTGCACCTGCACATCAGCCTGCGGACACAGGCGCACAAACGCCCCAAGATCATCCACCCACAGCCGTACCGCCAAACCATGCTCGGCCACCAGCTGCCGCGCCAGTCGCCAGGTCACCCCGATATCGCCGTAGTTATCGACAACGCTGCAGAAAATGTCCCACGTGGCGCGCATGCGCTGCTCCGTTATGTGCTGAGCACAGCTTAAAGGTGGCCAGGCCGTCATTAAACGCCAGAAACGAAAAAGCCCGACATATAGCCGGGCTTTTTCGTCACGTTATCTGGCGGTGTAGATGGGATCCAAACCCGCTTCGACACCCCGACATTACTGACCTATGTTGGACAGAATCAGCAATTCAGCGCCTTTCCAAGCCGCCATTTTGGCCATTGCCGGTCTACTCTGGCTAGTGATTTCGACACCTTATCGACACTTACGCCAGACAGCCTCAGATCCTGAGTTTTGTAGTGCAGCTTCTAGACTGACATACCGTTACGTAAGGCAGTTAAGAACTACAACATGGAGATGACGAAAATGGTTCGCTTACCAAGCAATAAATGGATGTTGCCAATATGCCTTTTGACAACGCTCGCCCTGCCGGGCTGCACCTCTACAACGCCCGTCGGCAGCGTTGGAAAGCCAAAGCTGTTTCCACTGGCCGTAAGATCGGACCCCACCTGTGACGGGCAGGATCCGCGAGGTCCATTTAATGGGGCCTGTACGCCCGAGCGGCTCCACGCTCTCGCCTTTGCCGCGATGGACCAGGAGTCAATACTGAACATGCCGGCTAACGGCACCTGCGAGGAAGTCCGCTTTGATTTTGGCGACGGCACTCCACCGGAAACCTTCGTCAATATGGTTTTCACCCAGAACTGGCAGCTACGGCATACCTACACCGGCTGGCCTGGGAAAAAGATGGTCCGGGTTAAAGGCCTGAGGAACTGCCTAGCCGACTCCAGCCTCGAGATCTCGGTCGGGTACGAGCCCGAAGGTCGCGAAACGTTCCGCACCAGCTTCCGGCCGAACAGCATGCAGTGCAACCCCGTCATCGTGTTTAGCACCTCCGGACAGCGCCCCATGCCGCCCATCCGCAAAGGGAGCACGGTGCGCATCAGTACAGACGGCGGCAGGGTCAACTATGGCAACGCCAATAGTGTTTTCAATGCCAGCGGTGATCCCTCAGTGCCCTTGCCCATTCAGGGTTATCTCTTCCCCGACCACCGGAAGTTTTCACTCGTCTACCGTATTGGTAGTCAGTTAGTTCAGGGCGAAGCCGGTCCGGTTGTGTTCACAGCCACGCAAACAGCCCTCCTTGAGGTATGCGTAAACGACAACCCCAGTTACTTGACTGACAATACAGGCGGCATGCTTCTAATCTTTAACGTGAATGAAAGCAGTGCAGAATAAGTACTTGCGTGGGCTGGGCAAGCCTCAAGCCGCAGCCCCTGTGGCGCAGACCGCTTAGCGCCACGTTGTGCACCACAGACGTGGAGGTAGAAATGTCCAGCAGATATGTTGTTGTCTCAGGCGTCGTGTTCGGCGTCGTTGCTATCGCGCAGGCCTTTCGTGCGCTAAACCAACTGCCCGTGCATGTCGGTAGCATTGAGATCCCGGTGTGGGCATCTTGGCTGGCCGTTGTCGTCGCCGGCAGCCTCTGCGCTTGGGCGTTCCGAAGTCGAAAGTGAGCCTGAATTGCCCAAAAACGGACCTGTTTCGCTCGGGACCGCGCTCAGCGGCCCCTTAACCAAACGTCAGGAGCATCTATGGACGGATTAGGAATGACCAAAACCGACCTCAAATCTCAGTTCGAAGCAAAATTGCGTCGTCCAGCAATGCTTAGTAGCGAACCTTCGTGGGCCTTCGTAATTCTGCCAAAGGAGGTGAGTGCCACACTCCCGCGACGAGGAAGGGCGACTGTAGAAGGCACCATCAACGGCCATGGCTTTCGGGCTACGCTTGATCCGGACGGTGAATTGAGCCATTGGCTCCGCTTAGACAAGGCTCTACTCAAGGACGCGCGCGCGAGCATCGGCGACGTCGTCACACTTGAAATCATGCCCGTGGAGCAAGAGCCGGAACCTGAGATCCCATCTGATCTACACGAAACGCTAGCGGCTGCTCCAGAAGCCTTGGCTGTTTGGGAAGACACGACAACGATCGCACGGCTGGACTGGATACATTGGATTACGTCCTCCAAGCAATCCAAGACCCGTGCACAGCGGATTCGCAATGCCTGCGACATGCTAGCTTCCGGAAAGCGGCGGGTCTGTTGCTTCGATCAATCCGGCTATTACAGCAAAGCGTTCAGCGCCCCCAAAGAGGCCGATTGAATTACACATAACTCATTCAAACCGATGCAGTGCACTCGTCCGGCGTATGCATTCGAGCAAATGTGTGAGGCACAGAAAACAAGAAACCCCTGAAAGACTGCTCTCTCAGGGGTTTGTTATGTATGGCGGTGAAGGAGAGATTCGAACTCTCGAGTCTACATTCGCCGGGACCTCCCCGCTGAAACCCTTATAAATCAAGGGCTTCAAGTCTCCAATGGAATCCATTCTGTACCAGTGTTCTGTACCAGTCAATGAACACAGCGAACCTGAGAGGAGACACTCCCTCCAGTTCATTTAGCCTTCCAAAATCCCCGCCCCCTCTTACGTTATCGGTTGCCATTTGGCAGGCTATGACTTGGTCGTAGCATGTCGGTTCAGCGTGACTGCGATGGGTCATCCAGATGGGGGTAAAAATGCACGGAAGGCAGTCAGTTTTTTTGCACTCAGGCTATGAAATGCGGTCTCACTCAGAGACACGATGGGCGGCGATTATGGACGCCATTGGCGTTGTCTGGCTGTATGAATCGCGACGGGAGGAGACCCGGCACGGCTGGTACAAACCGGATTTTTATTTGCCCGCCGCTGGCATTTTCCTGGAGGTGAAAGGCGCTGCACCAACAACCATAGAAATTGAGAAAGCGGCTGATCTTGAAGCTGCTAGCAGTTGCCCTGTCGTGTTTGCGTACGGAAAACCGGAGTGGACGAATGGCCAGGCTACAGGTGGCGAGTTAGCATATTTCCACAAGGGCAAGCGCGCACCACTAGTTACACTTGGAGAGATTAGTGAATTAATTTCTCAAGGCCTGGATTCTAAATCCCATTCAAAATTCATAACCGCCATCACACCAGACAAACACTTCCAACTGCGCGGCATATCCATTTTATTATTGAGCTGGATATATTCACTCGTAGACCGCAACCAATTAGAAAGCTTTTTTGAAAAGAACAACGGGCCTTTAAACGAATTCAAGTCATCTCTCCACCTACAGCATTGTAAAGCTGAATGGCTACTCGGTCGTTTTGCTGAAAAAATCGCCGCCTTATCCAAGACATCGAATAAGGTGCACGACAATGCTTAGCCGTTGCAGGCCCACCACATAGCGCCCTACTAGTATCGACTTTATCAGCGCTCAGCCATTCAGCTTAGTAAGGGTATTTCATTATGAAATCGTCAAGCACACCATTTCCATCACACTATTTTTTTCTACCTATTGCCGCCGAATCTTTGACCAACTTGGCCAAGGGCGTGCCACTTGTAAATTTTACATCTTTAGCCTCGACACCCGAGCTAATTAGCCTTCTCCTTCTTCTTGACTTTAACAGAATAGCCCAGCAAAACCCTACAGCCACAACCATTGAGCGTTTATATGAAAAGGCATTAAGACAAGCAGTCGATAGCCCCGCTCTGCCAAATTCAACACTCATTGAAAAATTGAATGATAAATTCAACGCTGGTGAATTGAAAAAGACCATAGCAATAATTGAAGAGTACGGGGTTATACCTCTTAACGAGAAGGAAATTCATAGTCGTGACTACTTAACAACAGATGGAAACTGGGATTTCACCTTTGGAGTCCGCTATCGCGAACTAACCCAGCCATTTAAGAAAGAAATAACACTTTCTTCAGGGTCAAAAATCAAGCTCAGCGATCAACAGGGAAGAGTATTTGACGAGTTCAAAGTTTGCATGGATGAATCTTTCCACATCCAAGGATACGCAGGCGTAGGAAAGACTTATCTCATCGCTCGATTATTCGACTTTCTAAATCCATCAACCACACTCTTCATGGCATTAATCCCACAACAAGTAGAGGCACTAAAAACCAAAGTCAGTCAATTTAGTGGTCGCGACAATATTACTGCCATGACTTTCGGCCGCATGGCTAACCTGCTTTTAAATATGGACCGTACAAGCCAGGGCTGGCGCATTACGGACAGCCAACGCACCCAGTCAAACTACCTAGTCACTGACCAACAAGTAGCAACATGGTTAAACCTAAACCCTGTTAAGTCGTTGCATCCTAAAGAAGTTGCAACCATATGCAGACGCACCGTGTTTGCATTCTGTCAATCACCCAGCAAAACCATTGAAGCCAGGCACTTACCGGCTATTAAACTGCAGCTATCTGAAACTGACATTTCCGTATTAATCGAGTACAGCAAATTATATTGGAACGAATTAGTCCGCCCATCTGAGCGCGACACTCGAATCCCAATTCGCAATGCTCACCGAATTAAATTTCTATCGCTACGCAATGACATTATCCCCGACACCTACACGCACGTAATCATTGATGAAAGCCACGAATTAACTGCACCAATGATCCAAATATTAGACCGCAGCCCTCAATCAGTAATCACACTCGGCGATGAATTCCAAAATCTATCCAACCACACATCCCATCACGGATCATTCATACGCCAGCGCAACATTACACAATCACTGCGGGCAGGAACTAAAATGAGCGAGGTCCTGAACCCTCTGATTCAGGCCCACCCCAACTCAATAAAAGATTCATTTGAGGGGCTTGCCGAACACTCCACATCAATCAATTCGTACAAGTACGTACCAATACCTACTAAACCAACAACAATTATCGTGAGCGACCTATGGGGAATCCTATACTGGTTCATACGCCTCACAACTGCTAAGTCCAGCTTTGAACTCCCACAGTCAGTGCACAAAGATTTCACTGGTTTTTTCTACGACTTAATTACCCTCTACAAGGATGCAGTGCGACCCCGGCATCGAATGATATTCAACTTCAGCACGTGGGACAGTTTAATGAACACCTTCGGCGGGTTTCGCCCGCTAGCTGACGTTCAAGAATTGTTAGAAAAGGGATTTACGTACTCTGACTTCCAAGAGCGAATCACCTCTTACTGCAAGCCCGGTGGATATATTTACTTAGCCAGAATTGAAGACGTAAAAAACCAGGAATTTAATTCTGTTTTGGTCGCAAGCGACCTGCTGCGGCCACCGGCAGAAGGAACCAGCAATAACTTGGGCACTGCATGTGCAAAACTTTACACAGCATGTTCACGCGCCAAGTACGAACTAGAAATCCCAGGTGGAATTAGCGATTGGTTAAAGGATGCCACGCGCCCTAGTAAGTTTAATTCCTGAGTTCACGAAACCCTTGAATATATAAACCTCCACTGCACAAGCCTGCAGTCGAATTAATTGTCAGGCTCATTTTCAGCCAAAAATCTGTCCGCCCTTTAAGTAAGGTAGCAGCGCACAATTCCCCCCTCTACCCCACCCGGAGCCCCATTTTTCGTGCCCCACGAACGCTCAAGGCCAACGCAGGCGTCCTCCCCGCTGGATCCGCAGCCACTGTTGCAATAGGTCAAACCACAACGCAGCGTTGCACGACACACCTATCGAGTGCGCATGGGCATTCACGCTTGAGTAGGTAGCGGTCTTTGAACCTGGGTAGGGGGAAGATGTTTAAGCGCTGCGCGAGAGCCGCGTTTTTTAGGGGGAGTTCAGGGTGTGTAACGGTACCGGAACCGGTACTCAGAGACCGTGCAAAGCCCTACCTACTGGCTTCGGTATATCTACAACCGAGCTTACCACAGCTAAAGAAACAGACTGTTACGAGCTGTGCGTGCCTGCTAAAACACTGGCTCACATGACCAGGAGCGCTGCTCATGTCTGGCATTACCAGATACACACATCGTGTACCGGAACCGCCCCAGCCCAGGAGATAAAAATGCACCCTTTCCAAAGCGTGATTGATGAGTTGATAGCCGCTGACGTAAGCGTCACCAACAGCGAGAACGCATACAGGCTTTTATTTAAGTTGTGTAAGCTCAAGGGCCTTCAAATGAACGGCTCCGGTGCTACCGCTGCCAGGAACGGCGGGATAAGCAGAACCAAGGTACTTTCCCAGGCCAAGGCTCTGCTCAAGGAGTACGTTGAAATAGGGCTCCTTGTTTTACCAGCACACATGAAAGCCAAGGGCGCTGAACACAAGTACAAACATGACGGGAACGCTGGGGCAAACCGTAATCTCTGGAGAACAGGCTGGAAGTCCCCCGCCCCCCTTGATAACACCTATCGCGGCTTCAACACTACCAAGGGATGACGCGCCCGTTGTGTAGGCGGGTAATCCTGCAAGGGCTGCGCGAGCCTCCTCGCTAGTCCATGTAAACCCAATACCAATTTCCATTTGAACCACCCCCTAAAAAGACACGAGCAAAGTTTCTATTTGGGGTTGTTTTAACCGTAGAAACCATGGATTCTATAAACGTCTTAGATCCCAAATGGAATTCCAGGTATGACCACGTACATCTACGCCCGTGTATCGACCAACGACCAAGACATCGAAGCGCAGGCCGACTACCTCAAGGCTAAGTACACCTGTGACCATGTTGTGGAGGACGTCTTCACCGGGACGACCATAGACCGCCCCAGGTTCAAGAAGCTGTTAGCGGAGCTGAAGCAAGGCGATACGTTGATTGTCCGGGAGGTATCCCGCCTGGGGCGAAGCAGTGTGGAGGTCTTGGCCCTAGCTGAGGACCTGAAGACCAAGGGAGTTCGCCTTGTCATAGACAACCTGGGTATCGACGTTACGACCCCAGCCGGGGAAATGGTGTTCACCATGATGGCCGGCATGGCGAAGATGGAGCGGGAGCTGATGCTGGAGCGGCAGCGTATCGGTATCGAGAAAGCCAAGGAGGATGGCAAGTACAAGGGGCGCAAAGCGCTGGACCCAGCAGTGGTCACCACGGCCAAGAAACTGGTGGCCGAGGGCATGGCCAAGCCAGCGGTGGCAAAGCAGCTCAACATGGGGGTATCGACCCTTTACAAGTACCTAGCGGCCTGACAAACCAGAACCACCTCAACCCCCGTCGTTACTGAGCTTCAACCCTTCAAGCCTATTTACCCCCGTTCTATAGATAACCTGGACCGACCTTCGCCCCGCCATGACGGCCAATCCTTGTATATCCACATCGCCTCGGTTCGTTGCAGGCGTATCGAGGGAATTACTGCCAGTCATAGCGCACCCACCTCTGGACCCAGCAGCCGGCCGCAAAGCCGCGTAGTTACTGGGGCCAAGCCCATCGAGACTATTTAGGGCCCTTCAGTAGATAACCTGGACCCACCGCCGCCCTGACAATAGGGCCAGTCCTTGTAAATCCACACCGCTCCTACTCGTCGACTATGACATTGCAACGGGCCCGAAAGCCCTTCCAATGGCTCTTACACAGCCCATTGAAGGTCCACCGGGCTATTTACGGCCAGTCATTGCACAACCAACCGTTCGACTCAGTTCCGATTAGCTGAAATCTTGATTGCCCAGCTCCAGGACAAGTCCGCGCCAAGTGCAATCGCTGCCGCAGCGTCGCCAATTCGACCGCTGGAATCGCCTAAAACCGATTTAGGGCCCTACCTTGTATAACCAGCCGTCCGGCCCTACTCGGATCGGCTAAACCCTTGACTGTCCAGCTCCCGGACAAATCAGCGCCAAGCGAAAGGGTTGCCACCGCGTCACCACTCCGACTGCTTGAATCGCCTCAAATCGATTTACGGCCAGTCGATACACATACCCATGCCACTCCTGGCCAAGGCGTATGCCCCCCCCAGCAGTTGCCCCCTATCTCCCACCCCCAGGGAGCGACGCTATCACTTACCCACAAACAAGGAACAATCAATGAACTTGCAAGCACAAACCCGCCCTTCACTGCCGAAAAATGAGGTCGTAGGCTATCCACTGGAAATTGCCGATGAACTACTAACGGCCAACCCCAACGCACTTCAGGACGCGGTGATGGACGCGCTTCATGCCATCTGGAGGCTAAGCCACTTGCTAGATGAAAAGCTCCCTGCACATACCGAGCTATATGAGCATCTCGCAATGAACTGGCCCACTCTGCCTGCGTCATTACCGCCGCACATGGAAGCAGTATTACTCGACGCTTTACGACAGCTAAATTCGACTAGGCAGGTGCTCCAAAAAGCATGGCTTGGTCGCGTAGCAGAACATGATGGCTACTGGTTTGATGGAAAGAACTACCTTGGCGAGGTGCCGCTTGATGTCTGGGAGAGCTGCCCCCAGTACCGTATTCATCATCTCAAATCTGTACCGCTTCCCCCTGCAAACCTAGGCTGACCGCAAGGCAAATCACGGTTCAACTTGCACGCCCACATTACGGGCAAATGATGAGCCGCCAGTTGTACATGACGCCCCACGCAGCTCACTTTCCACACCTACAACAAGCTCCTTTCATTTCCAGCAAGCACACCCCTGCCCGGACACCTCCAGGCGGGGCGCTCGCGTTCGCCTATCAGCCCCCATTTGGAACCCTACCCATGCGACACATAACGCCAGCCCTGCTGGTCCGCTTCAACCTCTATATCCGCCGCGACCATGTCGCTCGACTCGCCCTGCTGGCCAACAAAATAGCCAAGCGAAAGGGCCGGGACGTGCGCCTTGGGGAAGCACTGGAAGCAGCACTCACTGCCGGCTTCGCCTGGAAAGACCAGGATCTACTGGACCTGGTAGAACCAGACAAAGTTGCTGGTCATTGGCTCCAAGTCGGCCCGATCCATCGTCGTGGAGGGATAGCCCTTCTCCCTATGGCGGCGAGGGTTAGTTAATGACCATGACCGACCAAAGCCCTACTTCTACTGCACCTGCGGCAATCACCCAGATTCCAGCCAGGTCGGTAGTCGTCGTACAAGACCGGGGGCACAGCTATTTCGTAGCGCTCGATACAGGCGAAGTAATTCACTCGACCAAAAAGCTTCCCCGACGCCGGGTTGTTCGAACTGTGAGTGTGGCTGTCGGCATCGATACCAAGTGGCCCTCAGACGCGCGAGACGCGGATGAGTTGCGAGCAGCCACGATGCCCTTCGACCTATGGCCTGACGAGCAGTACCTGAGCGTGAACAAACTCCTCGACCTCTTGGATGCTCAGGTCTCTGCCAATGCTGTGCGCGTCCTAAGGTACGTTGCCCAGAACCTGACCGCACGGAATCACTGGTTCGGAACCCTCGACGACCTGGCAGCAGCTATCCAGCTTCCCAAAAGGACACTTGAAAGAAGCCTGAACGAGTTGACGACGATTAACGCACTGAGGCTTCGCCGCCAGGGGAAAACCTGGCCGACAAGAATCTGCGTTCACCCATGGTTAGCATGGAGGGGCGACTTGCAGTTCCGCGACGATGCCTGGCTGAGTTGGGTTGGAATCAGAGCCGCCGATTTTGGCGGACAATGATGGCTACAGCCCAGTGCTACCAGGGGGCCAATTACCTGCCTGATATTATAAATAGACCATGGCCAGGCGAGACCCAGGCAGTAGCGAAGCTGCTGTCGGGGTTGGAAAGCCGTTCGGCCAGAGAGTACTTAGGAGACTAGGGACTAAGTCCTCTTCGTCGTTGCCATCCTCAATAACCTTCAGCCCCTAGTTCCTTGGTCGGTCTCTACGGAAAGCCGACAGCAGCTTCGCTACTGCCGTCTTCCACGCCCGCCCCTGTCCTGATGCACCTGAAGTTCAGATGGTCTCCCGCCAGAGCGGACCACCTACATCTATGCCTGTAATTGGTCCGCCCTAGCCCAGCGCCCATCTTTAACCAACCCACGACCTATCACGCGTCCTCGAACCAGAGGCTGCGGGACACCCCACACCCAAAAATCACCTTTAAGGAAAACAACATGACCACGAATACCTACATCGCCTACGTAGACGGTGCCTGCATCAACAACGGCAAGATCAATGCACGAGGCGGCTGGGGAGCACTAATGAACAGCCCCCAAGGAGCCACCTTAGAAATTGCTGGTCCACTAGAAGGAGAACGTCAGACCAACCAGCGGGCCGAGCTGACAGCCGCGATTATGGCCTTGAAAGCCGTTTCCAAGCCTGCTCAGTTCAACCTCTATTCCGACAGCCAATACGTCGTGAAAGGCATCAATGAATGGATGAAGGACTGGAAGGCCCGTGGCTGGAAAACGTCGTCTAAGAAGACCGTGGAAAATCTGGACCTATGGCTGGAGGTCGAGGAATTACTCGCCGTCCACCAAGTCACCGTCAGTTGGGTGAAAGGCCACAGTGGTCACCCCGGAAACGACAAGGCTGATGCACTGGCGGAGAACGCTGCGATGTTCCAGAAACCCCATCGTTTGTTGACCAGCACATCGCCGGTCGTGACCGCGTAACTTCGTTTCCCTGGGGCCCCTGAGGGGCTCCTTGGATGAGGTCCATGCCTACGCTCCCCTGAAGCTTTCGTCGCCAGCAATCGACCCCGGATGGCTAGCGGTTTGTAGCGGCCGGCAAATAACGGCCAAAACCGGCCATTGAAGAATGGCTACGAATTCAGGGGGGATTTAGCCACCAGCAAGCTCACGCACAGCCCGTTACCCGTGTTTACAAACTCAAGCTCACAACCACAGCGCTCTGCAATGGCCTTGACGATAGAAAGCCCCAGGCCGCTACCTTCGCTGCTTGAGTTGCGCCAGAAGCGCTCGGTCAACTGAGCGAGCTTGTCCGGGGCGACTCCAGGCCCAGAGTCGCGCACACTGAAGCAGACCTTATCTTCGCGCAATTGCACGCTCAGGCTGACTGCCGTGCCTGGCGGAGTATGGCGCTGGGCGTTGTCCAGTAGGTTGCGCAAGGCGGCAATCGCCAGGGTTGGCGGCATATCCAACAAGCGCTGGGCGCTGGCGTCGAGCAACTGCAGTTCGATGGCGGGCTGGTCCTGTTGCTGGGCGTCGCCAATAGCCATCTGCGCCACTTGCTCGGCGCTGTATTGCAGGTTCTCGTCAAACGGCAGCCGACCCTCGACCCGCGCCAGGAGCAGCAACTGCTCCAGGGTCTGATGCAGGCGGTCGGCACCGGCTTCAGCGTTGGCCAGTGCCTGGCGGGCGGTTTCGCCTTCGGTCATGCCGGCCACTTGCAGGTGGGTCTTGATCGCGGTCAGCGGGCTGCGCAGTTCATGGGCGGCATCGTCGGTCAGCCGGCGCTCGCGCTCGATGGCCTGGGCGATACGCTTAAACAGCTGATTCTGGGTTGCCACCAGTGGTTGTAGCTCTCGGGGCAGACCTTCAATTTGCAGTGGTTCGATGCAGTCGGCACGACGCTGGGCCAGTGCCTGGCGGATGCGCTGCAGAGGCGACAGCTCGCGGCTAAGGCCAAACCAGAGCACCAGCAGACTGCCGACCAGGGCCAGCAACACCGGAGCGGCGGCGGCCAGCAGAATGGAACGCTTGAGCGTGTCACGTTCATCCAGACGGTCTGCCGTGGTTACGCGCATATCACCTTCAATCAGGGTGAAGGTGCGCCAGGTCAGATCACCAATGCTGCGTTCATGAAAACCCGTCTCCGCCATGCCCAACGCGCTGTCCGGTGCGGCGCGGCTGCTGGCGAGTATCTCGCCACGCACCGAGCTGATCTGGCAGGCGATGCCTTCGGGAATACCCAACTGCTCGGTGCTGAGTGGTGTACCGCCCTCCCCCTGCTGCGGTGGCGGCAGCTGGGCGAGCAATCCGGCAACCATGCGCGCGGAAGACGCCAAGCGCTGATCGAGCGAGAGGGTCAGCTGATTGCGCAGATCAAACAGCATCCATACGGCGGCCAACGACCAGAGGAGTACAAAGGCAGAACCAAGATTAAGGGTCAGGCGTAAACGCAAACTCATGAACTGTTGCTCTCGTCAGAGGTGGTTGCATGCCCGGCTGGCCCCAGGCGGTAACCGAGGCCACGTACCGTTTCGACGATACCGTTGCCCAACTTGCGGCGCAGGTGGTGGATATGCACGTTGAGGGCGTTGCTCTCGACCTCGCCGTCGAGGCCGTAGACCGCGTCCTTGAGCTGTTCGCCGCTGAGCACCCGACCTGGGCTTTGCAACAGCGCCTGCAGCAGCACCTGCTCACGGCGCGACAGGTCAACCGATTGCTCGTGCAAAAACGCCTGGCAGGCCACTGGGTCGTAACGCAGCGGGCCATGCTCGACCTGCGGACTGGCGCGTCCGGCGGCGCGACGCAACAACGCATGCAGGCGCGCGGCGAGCTCGCGCAGGTCAAAGGGTTTGACCAAGTAATCGTCGGCCCCGTCCTGCAGGCCAGACACGCGGTCGGCTACCGAGTCACGGGCGGTCAGCAACAACACGGGCAGCGCCATGCCACGCTGACGCAGGCGGCGCAGCAGGCTCAGACCGTCTTCGTCCGGCAGGCCCAGATCCAGCACCAGTGCGTCGAACTCCACTGTGCGCAGCAGCGCCTCAGCCTGGGCCGCAGTCGCGGCGTGCATCACACGAAAGCCCTGGGCGGTAAGCCCGGCAACAATGCCGCTGGCTATCAGGGCGTTGTCTTCAGTCAGCAATATGTACATGGAACCGATCCGTGGAGGGGGTTGAAGTATCCGTTGGCAGAATTAAGCAGGCGTTATCTCTTTGCGCGAAATGATAACCGGCGACTGCAATTTGCGCCGATTATCACATCGTTAATCCTGACTTAACCGCCAACTGCGATCCTGCGTACCTCGACATTCACAGACGTGGTTATGCATGCGCACGCTCTTACTGTTCTCTCTGATGTGGGCCTGGCTACTACAGCCGGTACAGGCCTCCAGCTTTTCAACCAGCCCACTGCTGACGGGTAACAGCCAGCAGGCCGATTTCCTCCCTGCCGAGCAGGCGTTTGACCTCAGCGTCGAGCCCCAGGCCAATGGCGAAACCCTGCTGCGCTGGGACATTGCCCCCGGTTACTACCTCTACCAGCACCGCCTACAGTTCAGCGGTCTGCCCGCCGGGGTTAAGCCCGAGCTGCCGCCTGGGCTGCCGTATAGCGATGAGTTTTTTGGCGACTCGCAGATCTACCGTGAACGCCTGGAGCTGACCCTGCCTGCTGGCAACACCGGCAGCATCCAGATCGGCTGGCAAGGCTGCGCCGATGCAGGGCTATGTTACCCACCGCAGACCCAGCAGATTGATCTGGCTGGCAGCGGTGCGACGAGTGAGCTGCACACCACCCTGGCTGAAGACCAGGCCCTTGCTGGCGGCCTGCAGAACCAGACTCTGGCCTTGAGCCTATTGGTGTTCTTCGGCCTGGGCCTGCTGCTGGCCTTTGCTCCCTGTTCGTTGCCAATGCTGCCGATCCTCGCCGGCATTGTGGTGGGCAGTGGTGCCTCGCCGCGTCGCGGTTTGGCGCTGGCATCGGCCTATGTGGTGAGCATGGCGCTGGTGTATGCCGCGTTGGGCGTGGTAGCAGCCTTGATGGGCGCCAACCTGCAAGGCCTGCTGCAGCAACCCTGGTTGCTGGCCAGCTTCGCCGCGCTTTTTGTACTGCTGGCCTTGCCGATGTTTGGCCTGTTCGAGTTGCAGCTGCCGGCGGCCCTGCGTGACCGTCTGGAGAATGCCGGACGCAAGCAGCAAGGTGGCAGCCTGATGGGTGCCAGCATGCTCGGTCTGTTCTCAGGCCTGCTGGTCGGCCCGTGCATGACCGCACCGCTGGCTGCCGCCCTGCTGTATATCGCGCAGAGTGGCGACGCGCTGCACGGTGGCCTGGTGTTGTTCGCCCTGGGCTTGGGTATCGGTACGCCGCTGGTGTTGCTGGTGACCCTGGGCAACCGCTTCCTGCCCAAGCCAGGCGCGTGGATGGATCGGGTCAAGGTGGTGTTTGGTTTCCTGTTCCTGGTGACCGCGTTGCTGGTGATCCGCCCGCTGCTGGACGAGTCGGTCTGGCTGGGCCTGTGGGGTGCACTGTTGATTCTGCTGGCCAGTGCCCTGCTGCAACTGGCGCGTCAGGTGCAGCAGCACACCAGCCTGAGCAAGGCCGCTGGCGCACTGCTGGGCCTCTGGGGCATGGCGATGCTGTTGGGTGCCGCCGGTGGTGCTAGCGACCCCATGCAGCCGCTCAAAGTGTTCACCGGCACCGCCGTTGCCGCGGCACCGAGCGAGCAGCACTTTATCGACCTGAACGAGCCGGCCGCACTGGAACGCGAGCTGGCCGCCGCCAAGGCCGAGGGCCAGTGGGTGCTGGTGGATTACTACGCGGACTGGTGTGTGTCGTGCAAAGTCATGGAGAAAACCGTGTTCGGTAACCCCGAGGTGCAGGCCAGCCTGCAGGGCGTGCGCGTACTGCGCCCGGATGTGACCGAGAGCAATGCGGCGAGCCGCGCGCTACTCAGCCGCTTTGAAGTACTGGGCCCGCCCACGCTGCTGTGGATCGGCCCGAACGGTGAGGAACGCCGCTCGCAGCGCATCACCGGCGCGGTGGATGCCGCGCAGTTTCTGCAAATATGGAGCAATACCAAGGAGCGTGGTTGATGTTAACGATCAATATCGGGCCGCTGGCACTCAGCACTGCCCATGTACTACTGATGATCAGCCTGCTGCTGGCGATTTTTACCGGCTGGTACGTCGGTCGGCGTGGCGCGGTAAACCCCGAGAAACAGCTGTTTCGCTTGTTGCTGGTGGCCATGCTGGTCGCACGAGTGGCCTTCGTGGCGGTGTATTTCGAGCACTACCGCGAGCAGCCCTGGCAGGTGCTGGACATCCGTGACGGCGGCTTTATCGCCTGGCCCGGCTTGCTCGCCGCCCTGCTGCTGGGCACCTGGCTGGCCTGGCGCACGCCCACTATCAGAACCTCGCTGGCCAGCGCACTGGCTGTCGGCGTACTGAGCTGGGGCCTGGGCAGTCTGACCCTACACGGCCTGGAGCAAGGCACTCGTTTGCCAGAGCTTTCGTTCAGGGACAGTAACGGTGCCACCGTGGCGCTTGAGGACTATGTCGGCAAGCCCCTGGTGGTCAACCTCTGGGCCACCTGGTGCCCGCCGTGCCGCCGCGAGATGCCGGTACTGGCCGAGGCGCAACGCGACAACCCAGAGCTGACCATCCTGTTCGTCAACCAGGGTGAAGGCCAGGGCGTGGTCAACCAGTACCTGGAGGCCGAAGCCCTGGGGCTGGACAACGTACTGCTCGACAGCGGCGGTCGCCTGGGTCAGCACGTCGGCTCCATGGCCTTGCCCAGCACCCTGTTCTACGACGCCGAAGGTCGCCAGGTTAGCAGCCACCTGGGCGAACTCTCCCGCGCCAGCCTGGCTCGCGCGCTAGAAGTATTTAACAAGGAACAATAACCGTGAAAAAACTGATCAATCTCCCCGTAATGATTTCAGCGTTAACCATGCTGACCGTGCCCCTGTTGCACGCCGAGGATTGGCCAGCTCCGATCAAAGCCGTCGAGGCACGCGGTGCCGAAATTATCCAGCGCTTCGATGCCCCTAGCGGCTTGCAAGGCTATGCCGCCCGCTACAACGGTCAGGGCGTCGCCCTGTACCTGACTGCCGATGGCGAGCACGTACTGGTCGGCAGCCTGCTCAATGCCCAGGGTGAAGACCTCTCGCGGCAGCCGCTGGACAAGTTTGTGTACGAGCCACTGGCCAAGGAAATGCTCAGCAAGCTGGAGCGCAGCACCTGGATCGCCGATGGCAGCGCCAAGGCGCCGCGCATTCTCTATATGTTCTCCGACCCCAACTGCCCGTACTGCAACATGTTCTGGAAACAGGCGCGGCCCTGGGTCGAGGCCGGTGACGTACAGATTCGCCACGTGATGGTTGGCATGTTGCGCCAGGACAGCGTCGAGAAGGCCGCCGCACTGCTCAATGCCAAGGATCAGCAGGCGGCGCTGCATGAGCATGAGTCCGCCGGCAAGGCCAGCACGCTGCAAGGGCTGAAGAAGATTCCAGCGGCGATCCAGCAGCAGCTCGACAGCAACCTTGGCCTGATGGCGGAGATGGGCGTAGCGGCTACGCCGGCGATTTTCTACCCGGACGAAAACGGCCAACTGCGCCAGCAGCGAGGTGCGCCAAGCCCGGATGTACTCAAACAGATCATGGGGCCGCGCTCCTGATCGCAACATCGCGCGCCGAGCGGTTTCGGTCAATAATCCGAGCCCCAGGCGCGTGGCAATAGATTGCCCACACCTTAGTCAGACCGACTGACTTAATTTTTTGTAATGGAGATACAACATGACAACTACCCAAACCCTGCAAGGCAAAGTGGCTTTCATCCAGGGCGGTTCCCGCGGTATCGGCGCAGCCATCGTCAAGCGCCTGGCCCGTGAAGGCGCGGCAGTGGCCTTCACCTATGTGTCCTCCGCCGAGCGGGCCAATGCCCTGGCCAGCGAAGTCACTAGCGCTGGTGGCAAGGCCCTCGCCCTCAAGGCCGACAGTGCCGACGCAGCAGCCGTGCAACAAGCCATTCGCGCTGCGGTCGAGCACTTCGGCGGCCTGGACATTCTGGTCAACAACGCCGGTGTGCTGGCCTGGGGCAGTACCGAAGAGCTGACCCTGGAACAGCTGGATCACACCCTGGCGGTCAACGTGCGCAGCGTGTTCGTCGCCAGCCAGGAAGCCGCCAAGCACATGACCGATGGCGGACGCATCATCAACATCGGCAGCACCAACGCCGAGCGCATCCCGGTGGCCGGCGGCGCGGTATATGCCATGAGCAAGTCGGCGCTGGTCGGCCTGGCCAAAGGCATGGCCCGCGACCTGGGCCCACGCAACATCACCGTGAACAACGTACAACCCGGCCCGGTGGACACCGAGATGAACCCGGCCGATGGCGAAGGTGCCGAGTACCTGAAAGGCCTGATGGCGCTGGATCGCTTCGGTAAGGCAGGTGAAATTGCCGGCTTTGTCGCCTATCTGGCCGGCCCGGAAGCGGGTTACATCACCGGGGCCAGCTTGATGATTGATGGCGGCTTCTCGGCCTAACTGGTCTCGACTTGGGGCCAGCTAGCCGCTAGCCCCTTGTTGCTTCTAATTTTCTGCAGCTTGGGATGACAGCTTTCTACCACATCCCATTGGCAGTTATGGGTAGGCTCAGGTCATTCGTTTCGGTCAGCTACCGGCCCAACGCAGACTATGGGCACACAGCACCATGAGTTTAAATAGTATTAATAAACGGAATCTGGAAATTAATAAGTCAAATTATCAGAAGCTTACATTCCACCACATAGGAATCCCTATTACTGAAAAGCTTCCAGCAGACACCTACAATGCTGACTTAAAAATGCACGCTACAGGATATTTTGATTCTCCATATGCAATGGAGTGGATGGAGTTTGATAAAGATAGTCAACTTCCTGAGATAATTAGGACACAACCCCACATCGGTTACGTAGTTGACGACCTGCAACAAGCAATAAAAGGCAGGCAAATTATTCTAAAGCCAACGAGCCCTTGCGAAGGGGTAACCGTCTCATTTGTTCTTGAGGGTCGTGATTTAATAGAGTTTTTACAATTTGATAAGCCTGAAGAAGAAGTATGGCCACATCCAAATAAATTCCTTCTGGAGTGCATTTGAGGGCCGAGCTAACGGGGTAGCCCCCTAGGCCTCACCCGAAATTACGCGCTGTCATGATGCTATAAGCATGTAAGTTTATTGGAGCAAACACGCTTGTCATTACCATGTTCATTACTACGTCATTCAGCTTCTGAACTTGCCAGAATGATTCAACGGCGCGAGCTCTCCTCCACATCCATTGTGTCCACCTACCTCGCACGTATCGAAGTGCTTAACCCATCACTCAACGCCTTGGTGCAGGTGTGTGGCGAGGCGGCGTTAGCGCGCGCGTGGGAGGCCGATCGTGCAGTTGCCCAAGGTGAGTACTGGGGAGCGCTGCATGGCGTCCCCTTCACCGTCAAAGATGTTATCGATACTCGCGGTGTGGTGTCAGCGGTCGGCTTGGTCGATCGGGCTCAATACGTTCCGGAGCAGGACGCTGTAGTGGTTACGCGAATGAAAGCTGCCGGCGCGATCTTGCTTGGCAAAAGCAATTGCCCACCCGGAGGCGGCGGGGGCGTGACCGACAACCCCGTATACGGTGCTACGCGTAATCCACATTCTCTATCCCACAGCCCAGGGGGCAGCAGCGGTGGCGAAGCTGCGGCGATTGCCGCCGGCCTTTCACCATTGGGATTGGGCAGTGATTCCGGTGGTAGCTTGCGTGTGCCTGCGCATTTTTGCGGTATTAGCACGTTGAAACCCACCAGTGGCCGCGTACCCAGCACCGGTGTATTCGATCATCCTGGCGGGCTCAGTGACTATCGCAGCCAGATTGGCCCAATGGCCCGACATGTCGAGGATCTGGCTTTGGCGCTGCAGTTGATCGCCGGTGAGGACGCTCGGGATGCCGGCGTGATACCGATGCCGCTCTGCGCCATGAATACTGTCGAACTGCGCGGATTGCGAGTGGCTTGGTACGGCGAGGGCGGCATTGCGCCGGTTGACGACATAACACAGGCAACGCTGCAGTCGGTGACCGAAATATTGAAGGACGCGGGTGCCACGCTCTATTCGGCGTACCCGCAGGCATTGGCCAATTCCCGAGCCATTACCGAACGCTATTGGACCATGAGCAAAGGTTCCGGAGCGGAGCTAGTGCAGCTGTTGGCAGACTGGGATCAATTTCGCAGTGCAATGCTGGGGTTCATGGCGGACTACGACATCATCCTCTGTCCGGTCGACGCTTCGCCGGCGCCGCGCGTGGGAGAGACACGGCCGGACCTGTTCAGTCACACGTTGCCCTACAGCTTGGCAGGTTGGCCCTGCGTGGTGATTCGTGCCGGCACTAGCGCTGCAGGGCTGCCGGTGGGGGTGCAGATCGTCGCGCGGCCTTGGCACGAGCATGTTGCATTGGCTGCAGCGGTTGCAGTTGAGAAAGCGCTGCCATTCACGCTTTGAGTCGCCACTGGTCATTGGCAGATATGCGAATCGGTGGCGGAGATGCGATTAGGTGTCGGTTAGGCGTGCGAATTAGTGTCGGTGTCGATGCGAATACTCACTTGCAAAGCAGCTCAGTGAACATCCCCCACAAAGCATCGCTTTCGTCTATGTAACGCATAGCATGCAGTGCATGCCCCACTCAGTTGAGGGGAAACTTCAACACGCCGTGACTCAGGAACCCTCTCATGTTAGTCGCTGAGCAAATCGGGCAAGCCGATCTTAGTATGCAGCAGCATACCTGTAGGGGGGATGGTGAAAAGTCGAAGGGTTTTAACAACATCAACCCCGAACTTCCCCGCCTCCTTCATTATTTCTGCAACGCCATCGTCGTAGGCCTTTCGACAACTTTGCTATCAAGGGCCTTTGTAATTACTTCCAACTCATCCGACATAACTTAGCCTGCACCCCAGCTTCGATAGACCCAAACCTAACTGAGCGCCCGAAGCATGTCGACATCGGCTTTGATGCTTAAACTGTAAGCGGCCCTACATCAAAGGTAGGGCGGTAGCCGGGAGCAAAACCAGTGGAGCGCTGAATGAAGAAGTGCTGCGGGACCTACGGTAATAACCCAGCCAAACGGGCGATGCTGGGGAACTTCTTCAACTCCGAAGCCATTCGACCCAAAGGGTTACGTCCGTATGAATCCCCTTCGTTGCCGGAGGAGTGACCAGTAATCCAATCATGGACCTCCCCTGGAATCTCCGATTCGCGGCACAGCGTCTTGAAGGCGTGGCGGAACCCGTGGGCAGGTGACGCCCCCGAGTTTAGTCCGACCACATTATTGAGGTACTTGGTCCACATAGTTCCGAAGCAGTGCCCGTAACCGTTGGACTTGTGCAAGATAAGCTTCGGGAAAGCCCGCCCATCAGACGGAACAGTCTGAAGGTACTCAATGAAGCCAAGCTCCAAAAGGTCGTGATGAAGGGGGACCTTACGGCGGCTACTCAAGGTTTTCAGAGCTTGGTCTTCTCCCTCACGAAGGTCCAGGAACCAGACACCCTCCTCTTGCTTCACATCCGCGACAAACAATTGCGCCAGCTCCTCACGCCGGGCCCCGGTATACGCCAGGATTAAGGGCATCCAGTAGAGGGCCTGACCCAGATCCGATTTCGCTGGTTTCCAGTCACCATGAAACAACGGGCTGGCGAACATCTGCCGAAGCTCGGAGAGGGTGTAGCCCTTGTCATCTTCACTAGCCCCCTGCTTCCGCTCCGCTTTCTTGGAGCGCTGAATGAGGCCCGACGCGACAATCGGGTTTTCGTGGATGACACCCAGTACCTGATGGGCAAAGCCCAGCACCGCCGACAAGGCCCGAAGCTGCTTATTTACGGTCGCTAATTCGGCCGTAGGCAGCCCTTCAGCAGCGGCTTTTTCGATAAGAGCGGGAGCTGCCATACCGCGTATCCCCTGCCCCCTTGTGGGTATCTTGAACAAGTTGGATCGGAAGTCACGGCAGACGGTACGACTGACTTGATCCACAGGTAGGTCGCGGTGCAGCTCGATAAAGCGGGTGACCGCCGAACCGAACTCACTAATGGTTTTTCGGGCGCTGCGGGTGTCGCCATCGTTAAGCAGCTTGTCCTCAGACCAGTTACTGAACACTTGCGAAAGCCGGGGAACGCTGGACGCCAGTGATGCGGCCTTATTTTCATGGGAAAGACGCTGGGAAGCAGCTTCGAGAACAGGCATATCCCGCCAGTTGCCACGGTGACGGGAAAGCGCAACACGACAGAGGCCCCACCAGGCGCGGTAGAACTCAAGGACAAGGCATTCCCAGGCGGGGTCGGCACGGTCCGGGAGCGGCAGCAGCAGCTTGGCAAGGGCATCGCGTATGTAGCCTCCGACAAGGCGGAAGCTGCTATCAAGACCGTCAACTTCAACGAGTTCTGAAGCTGCGTGCACAACATCGTCATGCACCACCAAAAACATCCGGGGAGCGTCGACGTCAGTATCCCAGCTTGCAACGACTTCAGCAGCCCAACGGTCCGCCAGCTTGTGTGCATCGGATGAAAGCAGCACCGGACGCCCTGCCTGTTGCTCCCGCGCGTTTAGGAAGGCTTCCTCACACTTCGCCGATTCGTGGGCGAAACGTGGACGGGCCTGCACAAGCTCCTTGGTCTTCAGCGACAGCTTCCACTCCCGTTTGCCAATGACTTCACGGATGTCTTCGGGGACCTCACGGCGGAAGTAATAAACGCCACTAACGGGGTGCTTCCAAGGTTGGGCCATGACTGTCATCTGTACCACTCCGCTGTACCAATCCGGCGGAGACTTGCGGGGCCTGAAACGAAAAAACCCCCAGAAAGTCTGCTCTCTGGGGGTTTCTATGTATGGCGGTGAAGGAGAGATTCGAACTCTCGATACGATTTCTCGTATACACACTTTCCAGGCGTGCTCCTTAAGCCACTCGGACACTTCACCGGGTCTCGACTGCCATTGCTGTCTATCGAGGCGCGCTAATCTAGCCGAACAGCCCCGCAAAGGCAAAAGCTTTTTTCAAAAGATTCATGCGCTTATGCCAAATGCGGGGATCAGTCTGGACGTTTGCCGGGCCGGGCCTGAATCGCTGCTGGTCAAATAGAAGAAAGCCCAGAGAATCAAACAAGCTGCCGGCGCGCACTGACCAGCCAGTCAGCCATCGCGCTTTACCTGACCGCTGCGGGTGAGTAACGTCTGCTGCACTTCAGTCCAAGGAACCCGACCATGAGCGACCTGATCAGCTACCAACTCGACGATGGCATTGCCACCCTGACCCTGTGTAATGGCAAGGTGAATGCCATCTCCCCGGACGTGATCACCGCCTTCAATGCGGCCTTGGATCGCGCCGTGCAGGACAAGGCCATCGTCATCCTCACCGGTCAGCCGGGCATTCTCTCCGGTGGCTACGACCTCAAGGTGATGACCTCCGGCCCGCAGAATGCGATCGCCCTGGTTGCCGCAGGCTCCACCCTGGCGCGCCGCATGCTCGCCCACCCGTTCCCGATCATCGTCGCCTGCCCTGGCCACGCCGTGGCCAAGGGTGCCTTTATCCTGCTCTCGGCCGATTACCGGATTGGCGTTGAAGGCCCGTTCAGCATCGGCCTCAACGAAGTGCAGATCGGCATGACCATGCACCACGCGGGCATCGAACTGGCCCGTGACCGCCTGCGCAAGTCGGCCTTCCAGCGTTCGGTGATCAACGGCGAGATGTTCAACCCGCAAAGCGCAGTGGATGCCGGTTTCCTCGACAAGGTGGTGCCGGCCGAACAATTGCTGGAAACCGCCCAAGCCGTGGCCCAGCAGATGAAGAAGATCAACATGACTGCGCACAAGAACACCAAACTGAAAGTACGCAAGGCGCTGCTCGAAGCCCTCGACCTGGCCGTCGAGTTGGACCAACAGCACGCCCTCTGAGCCGCCCTGGCGCACAGCCCGCGTAGCACCCGCAAAGCCCGGCCTAATCCGCCGGGCTTTTGCATTTAATGGCAAAACACGGGCAACTAAACGGGCAATCTCGCCAGCCTGTATTACTTTTAACCAGTAAGGCTGCCCACAGGGACCACAGGCATCCGCCGACTCACTTGAGTGTTGCTGGAGCCTGTCATGAAGATTGCCCACAAGGTTGGCCTTGCTGCCGCCATCGTATTGTTTCTCACCACCAGCCTGCTGTCGCTGGCGCAGGTCAGCCAGGTGCGCGGCACCCTGCACAACCAGGTCGCGGCGAGCATCGAGGAATCGAGCAACGCCCTGGCCCGCCAGATCGAAAACTGGCTCAACGCCAAACTCAAGTTGATGGACCTGCTGTCCCAGGGACTCGACAGCAACTACAGCCCGGAAGAAACCCAGCGCCTGGTCAACACGCCGATGCTGAAGAACGAGTTCATCCTGGTCTTCGGCACGCTGCAAAGCGATGGCAAGCCGATCAAGAACAGCGATGACTGGCAACCCAAGCCCGACTGGGATGGTCGTCAGCGCCCCTGGTACGAAACCGGCAAGGGCAGCAGCCAGGCCATGCTCACCGAGCCCTATGTCGACTCCACCAGCGGTGAGATCCTGATTTCCGCGGTCACCCGGATCAGCAATGCCGGCGAGTTCCTCGGCGTGCTCGGCGGCGATATCCGCCTGAAAACCGTGGCCGATGCGGTCAACACTCTCGATTTCAACGGTGCGGGCTATGCCTTTCTGCTCAGCCGCAGCGGCAATATCATTTCCCACCCGAACACCGAGCTGAACGGCAAAAGCTACAGCGAGCTGTTCGACGGCCAGAGCCCGGCACTGAACAAGGAGCTGCAAGCCGCCAGCGGTGACGACAAGGACCTGCTGGTGTCCTTCACCCCGCTGCCCAACCTCAAAGGCATGGACTGGTATATCGGCGTGGTGCTCGATAAGAGCATCGTCATGGCCGAGGCCAACGCCCTGAGCTGGCGGGCGGTAATCGGCACAGTGCTGGGCGTGATCATCAGCCTGGTCGTGCTGGGCGTCCTGATGAACAGCCTGCTCAAGCCTCTCGACCACCTGCACAATTCCCTGCACGAGGTAAACAGCGGTGAAGGCGACCTGACGCGCCGCCTACCAGCGGCCGGCAACGATGAAATCGCCCTGGTCTCCAAGGAATTCAACAGCTTCCTGCAAAGCCTGCAGAGCCTGATCAGCGAAGTGATGGGCAGCTCGCGGCTGGTGCGCGAAAGCACCACCCTGACCTCCAGCGAGGCCAACCAGGCCGCCAACCGCCTGCAACAGCAGCTACAGGAGCTCGACCAACTGGCCACCGCCATGCAGGAAATGGCCTCCACCGCCGAAGAAGTGGCGCGCAACGCCCAGGCGGCGGCGCAAGCGGCGATTGCGGCCAATAGCGAAACCGAGAACGGCGTGCGCGTGGTGTCGCGCTCAACCGAGGCGATCAAGAACCTGGCCGAGGAAATGAACGAAACCAGCCAGGCGATCAATGAGCTGGCCAAGCTCAGCCACAACATCGAATCGATCCTCTCGGTGATCACCAGCATCGCCGACCAGACCAATCTGCTCGCTCTCAACGCCGCCATCGAGGCGGCACGCGCCGGTGAGTCCGGCCGTGGCTTCGCCGTGGTCGCCGATGAGGTGCGCTCATTGGCCTCGCGCACGCAGCAGTCGACCCAGGAAATCCGCCAGATGATCGACCAGCTGCAATCGGGGGTGAAACAGGCCGAATCACGCATGCAGCAGAGCCGTGACACCGCCAGCAAGACCGCCGAAGAAGCCGGCGCGGCCAACGATATGCTCGGACGCATCAGCGAAGCGATTACCCGGATCAACGACATGAACCTGCAAATCGCCACCGCCGCCGAGCAGCAGAGCGCCACCACCGAGGAGATCAACCGCAACACCACCAATATCCGCGACATAAGCCATGAGGTGGCCGCCGGGGCCGAGGAACAGGTCCGCCAATGCGCCGTGATGGTCGAGCAGGTCGGCCAGCAGGATCACCTGCTCGGCCGCTTCAAGGTCTGAGCACCCGGACATCGGGCTGCGCTTGCGCGTGCAGCCAGCGCCAGCCGATAAGGAGAGTGGGCATGCGCATATTCGTAACCTGGCTACTGTGCCTGGCCGTGCATGGCATGGCCCTGGCGCAAACGCCCATCAGCGTTACGGTTCTGTGCGACGCCAGCTATCCGCCCTACAGCTACGCCGAAAACGACGAAGCCAAAGGCTTGTACAGCGATATCCTGCGCGCGGCCTTTACGCGCATGCCGGGTTACCGCGTCAGCATCCGCCCGGTGCCCTGGCCCCGAGGGCTGGCCGCTCTGGAAAAAGGTACTGCCTTTGCCCTGTTCCCGCCCTACCACCGTCCGGTGGAACGCCCTTGGATGGATTACTCACGGCCGATTCTGGAAGAAAGCGTGGTGGCCTTCGTGCGCGCCGACCTGGCCCAGCAGCGCGCTATCGTGGACTTCCCGGCCGCCTACGCGGGGCTGCGCATAGGCCTCAACCGCGGCTTCAACATCATCGCCGCGCCCAGCTACAAGACCATGCTCGCCGCCGGGCAATTGCAGCAGAGCTACGCCACGGACAACCGCACCAACCTGCTGCAGCTCAAACGCAAACGCATCGATGTGTTTATCAATGATCGTCTGTCGATCCTCTGGGAGCTGCAACAGATGCGCAGCGAAGGCCTGTTTGCCACGAGTGGGCTGAGCTGGCTGGTCGAAGGGCCGAAACTGTCCAGCGAACACGGCCACCTGGGCTATACCCGTATCAACCAACAGGCCTACCCCTACAAGCAGGACTTTATGCAGCGCCTGGATCAGGCCCTGCTGTCGCTCGAACAAGACGGCAGCATCGCCAGCCTGGCCCAGCGCTACAGCGCCATCGACCTGCTGCCTGCCACGGGCACGGGCACGGGCACGGGCAGCAGCCAGGGTGAAACACCTGGCAACGACCTCTGATCAGCGTCAATTGCCGAAAACAGTGCACGCCCGTACACTGCGCGCCTTTTTCCCATGACGGGCGTACCAAATGCTTTTTCTTCTGCGCATGCTGGCGATGGCCGTGCACTTTATTCTCGCCGGCATCCTGGGCCTGTTGCTGGGCATCTGCCGTCCGTTCAACCCCGATAACAGTCGCCTGTGCGCGCGCCTGTACAGCATTCCGGCGCAGTGGCTGCTGCGCTGGAAGCTGAAGACCGACGTACAGCCGCTGCTCGATCATCAACGCTCGTGCGTGATCATCGCCAACCACCAGTCCAACTATGACCTCTACGTGCTCGGCCGCGTGGTGCCCAAGCGCACCGTGAGCATCGGCAAGAAGAGCCTGAAATGGGTGCCGTTCTTCGGCCAACTCTACTGGCTGGCTGGCAACGTGCTGCTCGACCGCGGCAATGCCGTGCGCGCCAAGCAGGCCATGCTCACCACCACCGACACGCTCAAGCACAAAGACACCTCGATCTGGGTGTTCGCCGAAGGTACGCGCAACCTGGGCAAGGGCTTGCTGCCGTTCAAGAAAGGCGCGTTCCAGATGGCGATTGCCGCCGGCGTACCGATCATTCCGGTGTGCGTCAGCACCTACGTCAAGCATATGCAGCTCAACCGCTGGAACAGCGGCGAGATCATGATCCGCTCGCTGCCGGCCATTGCCACCGCAGGTCTGAGCCAGGATGACCTGCCGCAGCTGATCGAAACCTGTCGCACGCAGATGCAGCAGTGCATCGAGGCCATGGACCAGCAACTCAGCCAGAGTGCCTGAAGCACCTGGCAAGGCCTGCAAAGCCCAGCCCACGCGCTGGGCTTTTTCTTGCCTGACGTAGCCTGTACCGCACCCGCCCTTACACCAGCAGCGGACAAGCCGCTAAGCTGCGTGCTGAATCATCGCCAATAAGGGAAGCACTATGGGTCGAGTTGTTGCCGCCGCTGTCTACAGCAAGGGCAAGAAAGTCACCAATATCAGCCTCGATGAAGGCAAGCCGTGGTCGAAGAAACCGGGGCATTTTGTCTGGATCGGCCTGCATGATCCCTGCCCCGAAGAGCTGATCAACCTGCAGCAGCAATTCGACCTGCATGAACTGGCGCTGGAAGACGCCCTGCAGCGCCATACCCGGCCCAAGCTGGAAACCTTCGGCGATGCGCTGTTTCTGGTGCTCTACTCGCCCATCCGGGTCAACGGTGAACTGACCTTTGTCGAAACCCAGCTGTTTGCCGGCAGCGGCTACGTCATCAGCGCCCGCTACGGCGAATCCGCACCCTACTCCCAGGTGCGCCAGCGCTGCGAGGCGCGCCCGCTGCTGCTCGAGCACGGCGAAGACTTCGTGCTCTACGCCCTGCTCAGCTTCGTCATCGAAAACTACCGCCCACTGATGGACAACTACCACGTCGAGCTTGAGGACGTGGAGCAGCACGTGCTGAAACACCCGCTGAGCCAGGCCGATGTAGAGCGCATCCAGGGCCTGCGCCGCGACCTGCTGCGGTTGCGTCGCTATATCGGGCCGCTGGCGGAAATCTGCCAGGAACTGCAGCGCCTCGACTTCCCGTTTATCGACAAGAACATGCGCCCCTACTTTCGCGATGTGGCCATTCACGTCAACCGCCTGCTGGAAGACCTCACCGGGCTGCGCGAGATGGCCGATCACGCCATTGAAGTGGGCTTGCTGCTGGAGTCTTCGCGGCAGAGCATCACCCAGCGCAAGTTCGCCGCCTGGGCGGCAATCCTGGCCTTCCCCACCGCCGTGGCCGGCATCTACGGGATGAACTTCGAACACATGCCGGAGCTGACCTGGCAGTTCGGCTACTTTGGTGTGCTCGGCGTGATCGGCACGGGCTGTATAGGGCTGTACGTCAGTTTCAAACGTTCCGGCTGGCTATAAAAAATCGTCTGGAGCGATTTTTAACGTCGCATAGCGGCGGCCCGCCCATGGATGGCACGCCATAAAAAAGCCCGGTAAAAACCGGGCTTTATAGCGGTGTGAGGCTTAACCGTTCAGGCCAGAGCGGCCGTGGGCGACAAAGCGCATCATCCACTCAGCCACCGTGTGCCCCTGGTGGTCTTGCTGCAGGCTCTCGACGCCCTTGCTGTAGGCCGTCTCGCCGATATGCTGCTGGCGCGCCTCGAGCAGCGCGCGCGAGTAGTCATGGACAAACTCGGGGTGCCCCTGGAAGCACAGCACCTGATCACCTATGCAGTACGAGGCAATCGGGCAGAACTCACTGCTGGCCAATAACGTGGCATTGCCCGGCAGCTGGGTGACCTGGTCCTGGTGGCTGATCAGCATGCTCAGCTCCTGCAGATCAGGGCTCATCCAACTCGGCTTGTTAGCCATCTGGTAACGGTGGACACCCACGCCCCAGCCTTGCTCGGCTCGCCCGGCCTTGCCGCCCAGCAACAAGGCCAGCAGCTGATGACCAAAGCACACGCCCAGCAGCTTGTCGCCACGGTTATAACGCTCGAGCAGATAGGTTTTCAGGGTCTGGATCCAGGCATCGGTACCGAAGGAATCGGCCTTGCTGCCCGTCACCAGATAAGCATCGTAGTGTTCGTTATCTGGCGGGTAACGCCCCTCCATCACGTTGTACACCTTGAATTCGGCAGCAATTGGCTGACGGGCGAACAACTGCTCGAACATCCGACCATAACTCTGGTATTGGTCGATCAATTCGGGCCGGAGAACATCGGTTTCCAGGATGCAAATCTGCAACGGCATATGGGCGGTTACCTAGGGCGCAGGAGGGTTGATTTTCCAGCGCGCAAGCGTGCCTGCTGACAGGTCGCATGGCAATAGTCCAGGGCGCAACCTGACCAATTGCAGCCACACTTTTTCTGCTATCAGCCGGCTTGATAGTCAACATAAGCACCATTCACTTCTGTCGATAGCGGCACGCGCAGATGATCTGGCCATCGGGCACTGCGCCCACCCTGCCAGAGGATCACCCCATGACCAGTTTCTCCGCCATCGCCAGCCTGCTCGCCGCCTCCGCATTCAACAGCAGCCACAGCGCCGACAGCCAACGTCAAAGCGACAAAATGCACGCCGCACAGCTCAAGGCTACCCAGCGCAAAACCGCTCAATAACCCCACGCGCCACAGCACACTGCCTGGAGAACGCCATGAGCATCGCCCAATCACTGAGTAACCAGAACGTCTACGGCGTGACCTATGCCACTGTCGACGGCAGTGGCATCCACTTCGAGTCCGAGCTGGCCATCCAGCTCAGCGACGGCACTCTGACCACCTTGCGCATGCCCACTCACCTGAGCGAGCGTCAGGCCATTCAGCAGCTGGTGTGCGGCCGCCAGACCTGCTAACCGCTACTGCGCTGGCATCGGGCAGCTGAGGTCGCCTTCTTCACAAACGGCCAGCTGCTCCAGCTCCTTGACCCGCGCGGAAGTCTTCTGCGCCAGGCAACCGTTGAGCACCATCGGATAGGCCGAACCGCCCACCACCGAAGCCGACTCAAACGCGCAGGCCAGGTCACGAAACTTGATCCAGGCCAGCTGCACCTCCTTGAGTTGCTGCTTCTGTCCGTCATCCAGACGTTTGCGGTAATCGCCGTAGAGCTGATTCAGGCGTTTGTCCTGTGCGGCGTAGTCCGCCGCCGCGCACTGGTTAAGGGTGAGTTGATCCATCGCATTGGCGCAGTCATCCGCCCACACCGGCGCGGCCAGTAACCCCAGGCTGATTGCCAGCGCACTGCTTAACCCGATTTTCATAAGACCTCCCTTAGCGCCACACTGCCGTGGCCGTTGCAGCAGTCTAGTGCTGCAGCCATAAACAGGCTGGCCTTCCATAAACTACGGGCCATAAAAAACCGGCTCACAGGGAGCCGGCTTTCAGTGCAGCAGCCTTAACGCGCGGCGTTAGAAGCTCTGGTTCTTCGCCGCCTTTTCCAACAACAGCGCCGGCGGCAGGAAGCGCTCGCCATACTGTTCGGCCAGGTACTGGGCACGGGCGACAAAGTCCTGCACGCCGTACTGGTTGATAAACTGCAGCGCGCCGCCGCTCCAGGCAGCAAAGCCGATGCCCATGATCGAACCGATATTGGCGTCGGCAACCGACTTCAACACGCCTTCTTCCACGCAGCGCACGGTTTCGATGGCCTGGATAAACAGGATGCGATCACGTACGTCGATCTGCGAGATCTGCGCATCGCTCTTCTCAAAGCGCGCTTTCAGCTCCGGCCACAGGTGCTTCTTGCCGCCTGCAGGGTAATCGTAGAAGCCCGCGCCAGCGGCCTTGCCCGGCCGTTTGTACTCGTTGAGCATCATGTCGATCACTGCGAACGCCGGGTGCGCAGGGATCTGTTTGCCCTCGGCGGCCAGGTCCTTGATGGTCTGCTGACGAATATGGTTCATCAGGCTCATCGACACTTCGTCGCTGATCGCCAGCGGGCCGACCGGCATGCCGGCCTTGCGCGCTTCGTTCTCGATCATCGCCGCGCTCACGCCTTCGCCCAACATGGCCAGGCCTTCGTTGGTGAAGGTGCCGAACACCCGCGAGGTGAAGAAACCGCGGCTGTCGTTGACCACGATCGGGGTCTTCTTGATCTGCATCACGTAGTCGAAGCCGCGCGCCAGGGTCTCGTCACTGGTGTGCTCGCCCTTGATGATTTCCACCAACGGCATCTTGTCCACCGGGCTGAAGAAGTGCAGGCCGATAAACTTGTCCTGCTTCTGCACCGCGTTGGCCAGGCCGGTTATCGGCAGGGTCGAAGTGTTGGAGGCGATAACCGCATCAGCCAGCGCCGCACGCTCGGCAGCCGCGGTGACATTGGCCTTGAGGTCGCGATCCTCGAACACCGCTTCGATAATCAGATCGCAGCCGGCAAAGTCGGCATCGCTGACAGTCGGTTTGATCCGCGCCAAGATGCCATCGCGCTTGTCGGCGCTCATCTGGCCACGGCCGACTTTCTTCTCCAGCAACTTGGCCGAGTAATCCTTGCCCTTCTCGGCCGCCTCGATGGAGATGTCCTTGAGTACCACCTCGATGCCGGCCACCGCCGACACGTAAGCAATACCGGCACCCATCATGCCGGCACCGAGCACGCCGACCTTCTTGGTCACGTAGGGCTCGAAGCCTTGCGGGCGGGAGCCGCCGGCGTTGATTTCATTGAGCTGGAACCAGAAGGTGCCAATCATGTTCTTCGCCACCTGGCCGGTGGTCAGCTCGGTGAAGTAGCGCGCTTCGATGATCTGCGCGGTGTCGAAGTCGACCTGCGCACCCTCGACGGCGGCGCACATGATCTTCTCCGGGGCCGGGAAGCAGCCCTTGGTCTTGTCGCGCAGCACGCTCGGGGCGATGGCCAGCATCTGCGCCACATTCGGGCTCGACGGCGTGCCGCCGGGGATCTTGTAACCCG
The DNA here is from genome assembly GCF_049653025.1 of Pseudomonas sp. Lineage (GTDB taxonomy): Bacteria > Pseudomonadota > Gammaproteobacteria > Pseudomonadales > Pseudomonadaceae > Aquipseudomonas. The sequence goes on from NZ_JBASFM010000006.1 coordinate 85,230, forward strand.
CCACATCCCAAGGCTGCTTGGGTGCCGGATTGGCGACGATCCAGGCGCGAGCCTTGGTCATCAGATCGTCTTTATCGGAAGCCAGCTCGTGGATCAAGCCAGCCTTGAGCGCGGCATCAGGGCGAACCTTCTTGCCTTCGGCCAGGTATGGCAGGGCTTTTTCCAGGCCGAGCAGGCGCACCATACGCACCACACCACCGCCGCCCGGCAGCAGGCCAAGGGTTACTTCTGGCAGACCGAGCTGGATGCTGGAACTGTCCAGAGCGATGCGGTGGTGGCAGGCCAGGGCAATTTCCCAGCCGCCGCCCAGGGCCGCGCCATTGATCGCAGCAACCACCGGCTTGCCTAGGCACTCCAGGCGTCGCAGTTGGCCCTTGATGTTGAGGATCATCTGGTAGAAGGCCGGCGCATCGGCCTTGGTGACCTTGATCAGCTCGTTCAGATCACCGCCGGCGAAGAAGGTCTTCTTCGCGGAGGTGACAATCACCCCGGCGATGGCGTCTTTTTCAGCTTCCAGGCGCTCGACGATCTTGCCCATGGCTTCGCGGTACACCGCATTCATGGTGTTGGCGCTCTGGCCGGGCATGTCCATGGTCAGAACGACGATATTGTCCTGGCCTTTTTCGTAACGGATGGCGTCAGTCATTTTTCTTATCTCCGCCTCAAACTCGTTCAATGATGGTGGCGATACCCATGCCACCACCTACGCAGAGGGTGGCCAGGCCGTAGCGCAGCTGGCGCTTCTCCAGCTCGTCGAGCAGGGTGCCGAGGATGGCGCAACCGGTCGCACCCAGCGGGTGGCCCATGGCGATGGAACCGCCATTGACGTTGACCTTGTCCTCGCTGACGCCCATGTCCTTCATAAATTTCATGACGACGGAGGCGAACGCCTCGTTGACCTCGAACAGGTCGATGTCATTGACGTTCAGCCCGGCCTTGGCCAGTGCCTTACGGGTGGCCGGTGCAGGGCCGGTGAGCATGATGGTCGGGTCGGTACTGGTCACGGCGGTGGCGACGATGCGCGCGCGCGGCTTCAAGCCCAGCTCCTTACCCTTGGCGGCGCTGCCGATCAGCATCAGCGCCGAGCCGTCGACGATGCCGGAGCTGTTGCCCGGGGTGTGTACGTGGTTGATCTGCTCAACATGGCTGTAGACCCGCAGCGCGGTGCTGTCGAAACCCATCTGGCCCATCATCTCGAAGCTCGGCTTGAGCTTGCCCAGGCCGTCGAGGGTGGATTCGCCACGGATAAATTCGTCGTGGTCGAGCAGCACGATGCCGTTCTGGTCGGCCACCGGAATCAGCGACTTATTGAACGAGCCGTCCTTGCTGGCGCGGGCGGCTTTCTGCTGCGAACGCAGGGCAAAGCTGTCGACGTCCGTGCGGCTGAAACCTTCCAGGGTGGCGATCAAATCGGCGCCGATGCCCTGCGGAGTAAAGTGGGTGTGCATATTGGTCGCCGGGTCCATCACCCAGGCACCGCCATCCGAGCCCATGGGAATGCGCGACATCGACTCGACGCCGCCGACCACCACCAGGTCCTCGAAACCAGAGCGCACCTTCATCGCGCCCATGTTCACCGCTTCCAGACCCGAGGCGCAGAAACGGTTGAGCTGCACGCCCGACACGCTGACATCCCAGTCGGCGACCATAGCCGCGGTCTTGGCGATGTCCGCGCCTTGGTCACCCACCGGCGTCACGCAGCCGAGCACGATGTCATCGACCTGGCTGGTATCCAGGTTGTTGCGCGCTTGCAGCGCCTTGAGCAGGCCGGCGATCAGGTCGACAGGCTTGACGCTGTGCAGCGCGCCGTCCTTCTTGCCCTTGCCGCGGGGCGTGCGCACTGCATCGAAAATAAATGCTTCGGTCATGGCGTCCTCAGACCTCCAATGGAGGGTGGCTGGCGGTGCAGATCGAGCCTGCACCTGTTTTTGTTGAGTGCAGTCACCATACGCTGCGCGCGGACAGGCTCAATGACCGAAGTGCTCAGGCCTATTGACCACTCAGCTCAGACCAACGGTCAATCACTGGGCGAAGGCCAACAAGCGTGTCTAGCTCAAGGCCCACTGCGGGTCTGGCCGTTGCTGCTCATAACCAGTGGCGACTAGCCACCGAGCCCTAGCAATCAAGACTTCTATAGCCCACGGCAACGCGCCCCTACAGTTGAATCAGGCCACCCGCGCAATGCTGTGCGGGGCGGCTGCTGTAGGCGTCGTCGCCGGGTTTTGCCGGGGCGGCTTGAATGATCAACATGAGGCGTGGCGTCGCATCCGCATATTGCGCAGGACAGCGCCGACCACCCGCAAAAAACAACAAGGCCAATCGCCATGTTCAATCCAGTGAAAATGCGTCAGGCAGGCATGATCGTGTTTGCCACCACGGTAATTCTGATTCTTCCCAACCTGACCCGCTTGGTCAGCTAAATTTCCGACTCCCTGCCCTGCCCGCCACCGTGGAGTGCGCCGGCAGCGGCAGAACAACCCATAGCCGCAACCTCCCCCGCAAGCCGGCCAGAGCCTGTGCTAGGGTGATTTCAATCACCCCAAGGAGCCTGCCATGCGCAACCTATTCGCCATTCTCGGTTTATTGATCAGCCTGCCGCTGCTGGCCGGCGAAGCCGAACTGAGCGCCGCCGTCGAAGCCCTGCAATCGCCCGACAGCGTGCTGATCGATGTGCGCAGCGCCGAAGAGTTCGCCGCCGGCGCATTGCCCGGTGCCGAGCGAATTGATCATGAACAGATCGCCAGCCAGATCAGTGCCCTGGCCCCGGACAAAAGTACCCCGATTGTCCTCTACTGCCGCAGCGGCCGCCGTTCCGGCATCGCCGAAGAAAGCCTGCGCGCCATGGGCTACAGCAACCTGATCAATGCCGGCGGCTATGACGAACTGAAACTCGCCCTGGAGTCGCAGGATTGAACACGCGCAGCCTCTGCCTCGCCCTGCTAAGCCTGCTACCGCTCGCCCAGCTACACGCCGCCGAACTGACCCTGGAACTGGGCAACGGCCGCCAGCGCCTGAGCAGCGCACAACTGCTGAGCCATCCGCAGACACAGTCCATCGAGATCAACGACGACGTCAGCTACAAACGCAGCATGCGCTACCGCGCCGTGCCATTGGCCGTGCTGCTGAAAGGAGTGCAACCGGGTGATCACCTGCAACTGGTGGCCAGCGATGGCTTTGCCGCCGAACTGCCCGCAGCCCCCGCGCTGAGCCAGACCGGCAGCCAGGCCTGGCTGGCCATCGAAGACCCGGCCCACCCCTGGCCGGGCCTGGGCAACGGCAAACCCAGCGCCGGGCCCTTCTACCTGGTCTGGCAAAACCCCGCTGCCAGCCAGATCGGCCCTGAACAGTGGCCGTTCCAGCTGGCCGCCATCCGCAAACTGAACCCGGTGGCGCAGCGCTTCCCGCAACTGCTGCCAGCGGCAGACGCCAGCCCGGCGGTGCAAGCGGGTTTTGCTCAGTACCAGAAGAACTGCATGGCCTGTCATCGCTTGAATGGCGCGGGGGACTCGCAGTTCGGGCCGGACCTGAATGTTCCGCATAACCCGACGGAGTATTTCAGCGGCGACTTTTTAAGCCGTTATATCCGTGACCCGCAGAGTCTGCGGCGTTGGCCGCAGGGCAAGATGCCGGGATTTTCAGCTGAAGTGTTGAGTAACGAGAAACTCGGAACGCTGATTGAGTATTTGCGGCATATGGCAGGGAGGAAGATCCAGCTTTGAGGGCTTAACTGCCGGCTGTACAACACCTAAACGCCCCAAGTTACTAGACGCACTATCCTTTCACCGAGGCCTGAACGATTGCCTCGTTACTTTGCGAGAAGGTTTTTCAACATTGACGCAAGGAGAAAAAAATGACGTTTAAGCATGCAATGTTCATTTTGATTTCGACGTGGCTGATGTCAGGGGTACCGATGCTGGCCGCCGCCGACTCGACGGTAGTCGTGACAACGGCTGACCTCAAATGGAAGGACATGGGCAATGGCATAACAGCCGCACCCGTTTCAGGCGATATGGATAAGGGCGCTAGCCGATTTTTACTGAAGTATCCGGTCGGCCTGGTAACGCCCAACCACCATCACGACGCGAATCATCATGCCACCCTAGTATCGGGTGCGGTCACGCTTACCGTGGCGGGCAAGGCGTACAAACTCGAACCCGGCGCGTATTTCGCCCTGATCAACAAGGAGCCTCACACAGCCAAGGTCGAAGGCGAGCAAGACGCGGTGTTCTTTATCCAGGCGGATGGCCCGTGGAACGTGGTGATGGAGCAATAGGCTCGGCAATCAATCCTGTCACTGCTTGGTGGGCTGGCGGCGTGCCAGTGCAACCCTCTCCCCAGCCCCTCGGCTTTAGCCTCCTGCGTCCATGCAGTCGTCTCCCGCATACGGGCAGAGGGGCTAAAACGCCGGCTTACTGCTGTTGCACCCGAATCATTGGGGCAACCTCCACTTGTGCATGCATCTGCTCGATACCGCCACCCCGGCGCATGCCGCGCACCGGGCAGGCGTCCAGATAATCCAGGCCCACGGCCAACTTCAAATGCCGCTCCGGCTTGGCCAGGCAGTTGGTCACGTCAAAGCTGTACCAGGCGTCATCCAGCCAGGCTTCGGCCCAGGCGTGGCTGGCCAGGTGGTCTTCGCTGTCGGTAAACAGGTAGCCCGACACATAACGCGCCGGCACGCCCAGGCTGCGCGCGCACGCCAGGAAGGCATGTGCATGGTCCTGACAAACGCCCTTGCCGCCAGCGAAGGCCTCACTGGCGCTGGTTTCCACAGCGGTTGCGCCCGGCTGATAGCGGATATGCGCATTGAGAGCGTGCATCAGGTCAATCAAACCGCTGCGGTCCGGGCGGCTGCGGCTCTGCAGTTTGGCGAACTCGCGCAGGGCTTCGTCGGCTTCGGTCAGGCGGGTAAAGCGCAGAAACGGCAGCGCCGACTGGTTTTCGTGCTCAGCCTCGCGCGCTTCGTCGATTTCCACCTGGCCACGGGCACCGATCACGATGGATTCGTGCGGCTCATCCATGGTCAGCACATGCAGGATATTGCCGTAGGGGTCGAGCTGCGCGCGCACCGGGCGCGGCAGACTCAGCTCCCAGCTGAGCACCTGCTGGCGCTCGCTGTCGTGCGGGGTCATGCGCAGGTACTGGATGCTGGTACGCACCTGATCTTCATAGCGATAGGTGGTGTCGTGGCTGATTGACAGTCTCATGCGACCTCCAGGTAGGAGCTTTGGATGGCTTGGCCCAACTGGCGGACCAGCAGGATGAAATCGGTGAGCCAGGCGTGCAGGCCCTCGTCGAGTACTTCTTCGATGCTGGTATAGCGCAGCCGCGCTTCCAGTTCGGCGGCCAGGCGCTGGGCCGGGCGGCCGTTGTCGCCGGGCAGGCTGGCGAGCATCAGACTCAGTTCGTCCATGCACGCACGCAGTGAGCGTGGTACGTCGGCGCGCAATAGCAGCAGTTCGGAGACTTTGCGCGTACCAGGCGAGCCACGGTAGATCTCGGCAAACGCCTCGAAGGAGGACAGCGCGCGCAACAGCGCGGTCCACTGGTAGTAGCTGCGCGCTGGGCGACCGTCGATTTCGTCGATGTCTTCGCCGAGCATTTCATAGCGCGCGTCGAGCAGGCGCAGGGTGTTGTCGGCGCGCTCGATAAAGGTACCGAGGCGGATAAAGCGATACGGGTCGCCGCGCATGATGGTGCCGAAGGTGGCACCGCGGAACAGGTGCGAACGCTCCTTGACCCACTCGCAGAAACGGCTGATGCCGTAACGACCCAGACCCTGTTCGGCGATGCCGCGAATCTCCAGCCAGGTGGCGTTGATGTTTTCCCACATATCGGCGGTGATCCGCCCGCGCACGGCATGGGCGTTGCTGCGCGCAGCCTGCAGGCAGCAATAGATGCTCGCCGGGTTCTGCGCATCGAGGGCGAAGAAGTGCAACATGCGCTCGGCGTGCAGCGGGCCGTGGCGCTCCAGGTAATCATCCAGGGTGCCGGTAATCAGTAGCGGCAGGGCCAGTTCTTCCAGACCATCGCCACGGCCGTCCTGTGGCATCAGCGACAGCGAATAGCTGACATCGAGCATGCGCGCGAGGTTTTCCGCGCGCTCCAGATAACGCGACATCCAGTACAGATCGGAAGCAGTACGACTCAGCATGATTAGTCCTCCACCACCCAAGTGTCTTTGGTGCCGCCACCTTGGGACGAGTTGACCACCAGCGAGCCTTCGCGCAGCGCGACGCGGGTCAGGCCGCCGGGGACGATGCGGGTTTCCTTGCCAGACAGGACGAAGGGCCGTAGATCGATATGGCGGGGCGCAATGCCGCTGTCGACGAAGGTCGGGCAGGTCGACAGGCACAGGGTCGGCTGGGCGATATAGGCCTCGGGACGGGCAATCAGGCGGGCGCGGAAGTCTTCAATCTCCGCCTTGCTCGCCGCCGGGCCGACGAGCATGCCGTAGCCGCCGGAGCCCTGAGTTTCCTTGACCACCAGCTGTTCCAGGTTGGCCAGTACGTGCTGCAGTTCCACCGGTTTGCGGCACTGGAAGGTCGGCACGTTTTTCAGGATCGGCTCTTCATCGAGGTAGAAGCGGATCATCTCGCCGACATAGGGGTAAATGGATTTGTCGTCCGCCACCCCGGTGCCGATGGCGTTGGCCAGCACCACGTTGCCGCTGCGGTAGCAGGCCAGCAGGCCAGGCACGCCGAGCATGGAATCCGGATTGAAGGCCAGCGGATCGAGGAAGGCGTCGTCGAGGCGGCGGTAAATCACATCCACCTGCTTTGCGCCTGCCGTGGTGCGCATAAAGACCTTGTCGTCACGCACAAACAGGTCCGCGCCTTCCACCAGCTCCACGCCCATTTCGCGGGAGAGGAAGGCGTGCTCGAAGTAGGCGCTGTTGAAGCGCCCTGGGGTCAACACCACGACGTTGGGGTTATCCAGCGGGCTGGAGGCCTTCAGCGTGTCGAGCAGCAGGTTCGGGTAGTGATCGATCGGTGCCACACGCTGGGCGGCGAACAGCTCGGGGAACAGCCGCATCATCATCTTGCGGTCTTCGAGCATATAGCTGACGCCGCTGGGCGTGCGCAGGTTGTCTTCCAGCACGTAGTAGCTGCCGTCGCCATCGCGCACCAGGTCGACCCCGGCGATGTGGGCATACAGGCCGCGGTGCAGGTTGAGGCCCTGCATGGCGATTTGGTAGCCCTCGTTGGCCAGCACCTGCTCGGCGGGCACGATGCCGGCCTTGATGATGCGCTGCTCGTGATAGAGATCGGCGAGGAACATGTTCAGCGCCTGCACGCGCTGGATGCAGCCGCGTTCGACGATGCGCCATTCGCTGGCGGGGATGCTGCGCGGAATGATGTCGAACGGGATCAGCCGCTCGGTGCCCTGATCGTCGCCGTACAGGGTGAAGGTGATGCCAGCGCGGTGAAACAGCAGGTCGGCTTCACGGCGGCGCTGGGCCAGCAGTTCATCTGGCGTATCCGCCAACCAACGGGCAAAGGCCTGATAGTGCGGGCGGACTGCGCCGCTCGCGTCGTACATCTCGTCATAAAAGGTGCGGGCCATGCCGTACTCCTTGTCACCCGGACATGGAGTCAGCGTTGCAAGGCCCGCGCCATAGAAAACAAACCTTATATTTCAACGAGTTAAATATTAATCGCGACGACTTCGCACTAAAGCGGGGCGCACATCTGACCCGCCAGTCGCGGGGCGCGCCATTTTATGGCAACCCAGCACTTACAAGTCGGCCAGCTGTAGCCAGTGCCGATAGAAGCCCTCGGCCACGCGGTTCAGCTCAGCCACCTTGGCGGGCAGGTTTTCGAGCATCTGCGCCCGGCTCTGCTGGCTGGGCTGGCTGTCATCGAGCAGGTGGTGCCAGTCGCCGAGCCACTGGCGCACCAGGGCTTCGTCCATTTCCGGATGGCCTTGCAAAGCCAGCAGCTTGTCGCCCCAGGCAAAGGCCTGGTTGCTGCACCAAGGGCTGCTGAGCAAAGGCTGCGCGCCCTCGGGAATGGCAAAGCTGTCGCCGTGCCACTGGAACATCGGGAACTGCTCAGGAAGGTGCTGCAACCAGGGGCTGGGTTCGGCCTGATCGAGACGGGTCAGCGGCTGCCAGCCACTTTCGGTGTAGGGCATATGGCTGATGGTTGCGCCTAGGGCCTTGGCCAGCAGCTGGCCGCCCAGGCAGTGGCCGATCAGCGGAATATCGCGGCGGATAAAATACTGCAGCGCGGCGACCTCGGTGGCCAGCCAGGGCAGCGGATCGTTGACGCTCATCGGCCCGCCCATGATGGCCACGGCCTTGGGTCGGTCGAGGTCGATGCCGTCCAGCTCGCCCAGGTCGGCGCGCAGCACCGTAAATGAATGGCCAGCCTGCTCCAGCACCTGGCCAAGATGGGCCGGTGGGCAGTAATCAATGTGGGTAAAAATCAGGATATCGGTCATGCGCCAAGTCTGAAGCAAAGCGCGGGCTGGGGTCGAGGGGCGATTGTCGGGGGTATAGGAACGGAGGGATTGTTAGAGACACCGACCAGCCAAGGGCTGGCCGATGTTCAGGACCATCAGGGCTGCAGGTTTTTCACCTCCTGGGTAACGCCCCAACCGTCCAGTTTTCCGCCAAGCGGTGCCACGACTGACTCCAGGTCATGCTCGAAGTCGCCTATGCCGTGGTAGGTGGCAAACATCACTTTGCTGATTTGCAGGTGCCAGGCACCGTCGTCACGCTCGGTCACCAGGGCGTGTAAAGATTCACCACGAAACTTGCGGGTCGCCATGCGGGCCCGTTCCTCGTCCGGAAAAATGGCGTAGAACTCGATTGGATGGAAGCTGGCAAAGTCGAAGCCGCCTTCCTTCATCCGCCGTAAAACCCCGTTACTGACATCATCGTGCAAGGCTGTGCTCATGAAGTGACCTCCCAGGCGATGGATGGATTAACCGCTTTCCCATTGCAACCGTCGGAACTTCGGCGGTGTCGCGGCGCAAGTAGCTGAGCCGCCCGAGAACCAAGCAAGAAACTGCTTGCTGTGTCATAAGCCAGACCTGAAGCCAGGGCTGGTCGACGCAGGCCTGCTCAGAACAAGCAGGTCAGACGCGTCAATTGCAGACTAGCCCCATCGCGCGGCTTTTGCCCAGCAAAACTTGGGCCGGCACTTATTCGCGGCCAAGCCAGGCCATGATGCGCCGATTGATCCAGGCCGGCGTCAACTGGCCGGACCAGTACAGCAGCTTGAACTGCAGGCTGATCGGCCGGTGTACCGCCCTGCTCTGCGTCTGCGCCCAGGCCGCCTGGGCCACGGCTTCGGCCTGCAGGTTGACGCCCAGGCGGCGCAGCACCGGGGCCTGGAAGCCTTGGTTGTTGAGCATCGGTGTGCTGACAAACGGCGGCATCAGGTCGCCGACGCGAATGCCGTGCTTGGCCCATTCCAGGTCCAGCGCCTCGGTCAGCCCGCGCACGGCGAACTTTGAGGCCGAATAGCTAGCCAGATGCGGCACGCCATAGACGCCCGACGCCGAGCCCATATTGATCACCTGGGCATCTGTCGTGGCTTTCAGGTAGGGAAAAGCCGCATGGGTCATGTTCAGCGTGCCCTGTACGTTGATCTGCAGGATGCGCGTGTGTTCGACCAGCTCGATCTCCTCGAAATGGCCGCATCGCAGAATCCCAGCGCTGTTGAACAGCAGACGCAACTGGCCGCCATGCAGGGCGCAGAAGTCCGCCAGGGCGACCTTGACCGCCGCCGGGTCGGTGACATCCAGCTCGGCATGCCAGACGTTGCCCAGTTCGGCGGCCAACTCGGCCAGCGCCCGGTGGTTGATATCGAGCAGGCCGACCTGCCAGCCCTGTTGATGAAACAGCCGTGCGGTGGCCGCGCCAATTCCCGAGGCGGCACCGGTGATCAGGATGTTGTTCACTCAGCAGCCCCGCTCGCGGAGAAAACTCACCACCTCGGCCAGGGCAAAATCGGCGGCCTTGAGCATGCCGGCATACGCCTGAAATACATGCCACAGGTCCGGATAACGCTGCAGGCGCACCATGACTCCGGCGGCCTTGGCCTTGTCGGCAAAGCGCAGGCTGTCGTTAAGCAGGATTTCATCCTCACCCACCTGAATCAGCAGCGGGGCCAGGCCGTGCAGATCGGCGAACTGCGGCGACAGGCCCGGGTCGTCATGGGCCAGTTCGGCCGGGCAATACAGCGACACCGCCTGTTCGACCCAGCGGCGGTGCAGCACCGGGTCACCCGCCGGCGGCTCGTGCATCTGTGTGCCGGAAAAATCGGTAACCGGGGAGAGGCACACCAGCGCCGCTGGCTGCGGCAAGCCCAGGTCGCGCAGGCGCAGGCTGGTGATCAGGCTCAGGTTGCCACCGGCCGAGTCACCGCCAATGACGATCTGCTCAGGCTTGTAGCCCAGCGTGAGCAGTTCCTGAAACGCTGCCAACGCATCTTCGCGGGCCGCCGGGTATTGGTGCTCCGGAGCCAGGCGGTAATCCAGGGCACAGACCTCCATCTGCCCGCGTTTGGCCAGGTGCGCACAGATCGTCCGGTGAGTATTCGGCCCGCCGATCAGGTAAGCCCCGCCATGCAGATACAGCAACACCGTGCCACGGCCATTCTGCGGCTTATGCCACTCGCACGGCCGCCCGCCCAACGTACCGGAACTACGGGTAATCCCGCGCGGCGTCGGGCTGCTGGCCGTCAGCAGGCGCAGCACCGCGCGCTGTCCGGCAATCGGCATCGGTGGGCGCACCAGGCTGCGAAACAGCAGGCGCAGGACGCCGCGCAATACGCTGCGCAGCACAACCTGGTCAGACGCAGGGGCGATGAACTCAGCGGGTGCATTCATAGTCAGTCAACTCCGGTGTGCGGGTCAGGTGGCGATAGGTAAAGGTATAGCCCGGCCAGTTGTTGGTGTTCTTGCCGGAGGCGGTTTTGTACCAGCTGGTGCAGCCCTGCTCCCATATCGTTCGATGTGAGCGGGCCTGAATCTGCTGGTTATAGCGCTGTTGCACCGCCACCTTTACATCCAGATAACGCACACCCTGGCGCAGCACGTCGAGACAACCCAGCACGTAGCTGAACTGGCTCTCAAGCATATAGAGCATCGAGTTGTGGCCCAGGTTGGTGTTGGGCCCGTAGAGAATAAACAGGTTGGGAAAACCGCTGACGCTGATGCCCTTGTAGGCCTCGGCACCGTCGCGCCAGACCTGGTTCAGCTCGCGCCCGCCGAGCCCGCGAATCTGCATCCGCGCGAGAAAATCCGTGGCGGCGAAGCCGGTGCCGTAGATCAGCACATCACAGGGGTGCTCGCGGCCGTCGGCGGTGACCACGGCATGCTCGGTGATTGCGCTGATCGCCGTGCTGATCACCTGCGCATTAGGCTGGGCCAGGGCCGGGAAATAATCGTTGCTGATCAGGATGCGCTTGCAGCCCATGGGGTAATCCGGCTGCAGCTGCGTGCGCAACTGCGGGGCGGCCACCTGCTTGTGCAGGTGCCATTTGAAGCTCTGGGAAAACAGTTTCAGCAACCAGGGCAGGTTGATAAACGCCAGGGCGCGGGCTTCATGCTGGAGGTACTTGAGGCCGCGATCGATATGCTGCAGCCAGGACATGCGCCGCATCAGCGCCAGCTCCCAGGGGCGGTAAGCGCGGTCGGCCTTGGGCAACACATAGGCTGCCGAGCGCTGGAACAGCGTGAGTTCGGCCACCTGCGGCTGAATCTGCGGGACGAACTGAATCGCCGACGCGCCAGTACCGATCACCGCCACGCGTTTGCCGTTGAGATCCACCTCATGCTGCCAGCGCGCCGAGTGAAACGCCTCGCCGGCAAAGCGCTCGATACCGGGCAACGCCGGGTACGCCGGCTGATTGAGCTGGCCGCAGGCGCTGATCAAGGCATCCGCCGACAACACCTCGCCATTGCTCAGAGTCACCCGCCACAGCGCCGCCGCCTCATCGAACGCCGCCGACGCCACCTCGGCATTAAAGCGAATGCGCGAGCGCAACTGGTACTTGGCCACGCAGTGCAGCATATAGGCGTGAATTTCCGCCTGCGGCGCGTACTTGCGGCTCCAGTCGGTTTTCAGCTCGAAGGAAAACGAATACAGGTGCGACGGCACATCGCAGGCCGCGCCCGGGTAGCTGTTGTCGCGCCAGGTACCCCCCACCTCGGCGGCTTTCTCCAGCAGCAGGAAATCCTCGATACCCGCCTTTTGTAGCTGAATGGCCATGCCCAAGCCACCAAAGCCGCTGCCGATAATCAGCACGCGCAAGGGTGTCTGGGTCTGGGAGTTGTTAGGCATTGTTGTTCCCCAATCGCAGTCAGTGGCAATGCCTGGATGCTACTTGCCTGCCGGCACCCGGGTTATGGCATAGTCGGCCAATTGATTGTGACTTTCGGACAGCGCAGCGGACAACGCAATGGCAGTCGCACCCGTTTGGCCACCCCGGCGCAGCATCACCAGCGCCCAACTGCTGACCCAGCTGGGCCTCGACCATGGCCTGAGTGTCGAACGCTGCCTGCGCAACACCGGCCTCAGCCCCCTGCAACTGGCCGAGCTGCACAGCGAAATCGACGGCGCGCAGGAACTGCAACTGATCAGCAACCTGATCGACGCCCTGCCCGAGCAGCATGACCTGGGCCTGCAAGCCGGCCTGCGCTACCAGCTGACCACCTACGGCATCTGGGGTTACGCGTTGCTCAGCAGCCAGAGCTTCCGCCAGGCCGCCGACCTCGGCCTGCGCTACCTGGACCTGACGTTCGCCTTCAACCGCATCAGCTTGCGCGAAGACGCCGAGCAGGCGCATCTGGAGCTGGATGGCAGCCACCTGCCGGATCATGTGCGAGATTTTCTCCTGCTGCGCGACGCCATCGCGGTGATGGTGATTCAACGCGAGCTGACCGCCGCCAAGATTCCCCTGAGCCGGGTGCAGTTGAGCATCCCCGCGCCGGCCGACCCGACGCGCTTTATCGAGCAATTCGGCCTGCTGCCGGAGTTCGCCTGCGCGCAGAACCGCATCAGCTTCCCCCGCCACCTGCTCGACCAGCCCCTGCCCCGTGCCAACCCGCACAGCGTGCAGCTCTGCGAGTTGCAATGCCAGGCCTTGCTGGCCAAACGTCAGGTACGCAGCGGCCTGGCCGGGCAGATTCGCGACCGCTTGCTGAGCACCCCAGGGCGGCTGGCGGATATGGAAGTGATCGCCAGCGAACTGAACATCAGCAGCCGCACCCTGCGCCGCCGCCTGGAAGACCAGGGCAGCAGCTTTCGCCAGTTGCAGGAGGAAGTACGCCAGGCCCTGGCCGAGGAACTGCTGGCCATCGCCAGCCTGAGCCAGGAAGACATCGCCGAACGCCTGGGCTACAGCGAGGTGTCGAACTTCCTGCACGCCTTCAAGCGCTGGAAGGGCCTGACACCCGGCCAGTACCGCCAAGCGCTGACCTGAAAAACGCGACTGACAAGTCGTCGGCGCAGGTGGCACTTTGCCATTTCATCCGCCACATTGGCACTTTCCACCCTCAAGCCAGCGGCCATTTGCGCCGATACTGCTGGACTATTTAACGCTGGGAGTTTTCATGCGACAGGGTTTCCTTGGGCAGTTCCTGCCACATGATTTGACCGACCAGGCCAGCTTCCTGCTGGCCCGCACCCTCGCTTTCAGCGCCTTGTGCAGCGTGGTTATCGGCCTGTACAGCTGCATCAAATGGGGCCGCATGGGCAACGAGGCGCTGATGTACGGCTCGCTGTTGCTGGTGCTGGGCATGCCGCTGATGCTGCTGGTACTGCGCAGCGCCGTGCTGCCGCTGGCCGTGGCGGCCAATATGGCACTGGCCTGCATGGCCGGCTACTCGATGCTGCTGATCTACCAACTGGGCGGCCTGCACTCGGCGCACATCTACTGGCCGGCAGTCGTCATCGTCTTCGCCTACCTGTTGGCCGGCAATCGCAGCGCCATGGTCTGGAGCCTGGTGCAGGTGCTGTTCGTGTTCTGGCTGATCCGCCTGGAGCGCAGTGGCGCCAGCCTGCCGGTGTTCGAACTGAGCGCCCGCGATGCGGCGGTAAACACTTATTCCGGGTTTATCCTGCCAGTACTGGCCGTATGGCTGGCGCAGTGGTACAGCGCGCAACTGCGCAACCAGGCGCTGGCCGATGCAGAGGCTGCGCTCAATGAGTCCCGCGAGTTCGGCCAGCGCGCCGCACGAAACCAGGAGCAGCTCGGCGGCATTGTCGATGAAGTGCGCAGCACCGCCAGCGACCTGCTGCACATGGCTGGTCAGCTGCAACAGACCCTTGGCGGCATTCGCCAGCGCTGCCAGAGCATCGACACCGATGTGCAGCAGCAGGCCGACGCCATGCACCAGCTTGATCTGGCGCTGCATGAAGTGCTGGAAAGCCTCGCCTCCAGCACCGACCACATGCAGCAGCTCAGCCAGGACACCCAGCACAGCAGCAGCCAGGTGAATGCCTGCGCGCAGCGTATGGAAGATGCCCAGGCCAGCATGCAGGCGATTCAGCAGAGCAATCAGCGTATCGCCGAATCCATGCAGATGATCAGCGCCATCGCTCAACAGACCAATCTGCTCGCGCTTAACGCAGCCATCGAAGCGGCCCGCGCAGGCGAACATGGCCGTGGCTTTGCCGTGGTTGCCGACGAGGTGCGCAGCCTCTCGCAGCGCAGCAACTCAACCGCCGATACGGTGCAGAGCGTGCTGGGCCAGTCACAGCAGATCATCGACACCGGCGCGGCCCAGGTCAGCGATGTCGGCACCGCGCTAAGCAGCAATGCCGGACTGACCGACAATCTCTCCAGCTCGATTCTGCAGCACAGCCAGGCGCTCAACCGTGCCCATCAGCAACTGGCCAGGGTGCGCGACAACAGCGCTGCGCAACGTGACGCCAGCCAACGCCAACGCGCCGCCAGCGCCGAGCTGCTGCAGTCCCAGGAGTCCTTGGTGCAGCTGGGCCAGCAGCTGGAGCAGTTGTCGCATCAGCTGCATCAGCGGGTGGCCAGCGCGTAGGTATTCAGCGCCCTCTCCGCTTGTGGAGAGGGCAACCGCCGCAGTTTGAAAGTCAGTTGGGCACTGACAGCCTGGCAGCGCTGCGGGTATTGTGCGGCCATGACCACTCGCCAACCCGCCCCCGCGCTACTTGCCTACCAAGCCCCCTGGGACTGGCAGCAGTTCCATGCCCATTTCGCTCTGCGCGCGCTCGCCGGCGTCGAGTATTTGCAGCCAGACAGTTACAGCCGCAGCGTGCAGCTGGACGGCAGCAGCGGCTGGTTCAGCGTGCAGCCCCTAGCCGAGCAAAACGTTCTTCAATTGCGCCACAGCACCTCGCTGAACGGCTGTGTGCCGGCTCTGGTCGGCCGGGTGCGCAAGATGTTCGACCTGGATGCCGAACCGCTGCGCATTGCCCAGCACTTTGCCGGCGACGCGCAACTCGGCCCGCTGGTGGCGCGCAACCCTGGTCTGCGTTTGCCGACCGCCTTCGATCCGTTCGAGCAGGCGGTGCGCGCCATCGTCGGCCAACAGGTCACGGTCAAGGCGGCAGTCACCGTCACTGGTCGCCTGGTCGCGCGTCTGGGTGAAGCGCTGCAATTTGCCGACGCGCCAACAATTCAGCGACTGTTCCCCAGCCCGCAGGCCATCGCCGAGGCCAACCTGGAGGGCATCGGCATGCCCGGCAAGCGCGTGCAAACCCTGCAACACTTCGCTGCCCAGGTGGCCTGCGGCCTGCTGCGTCTGGATTTGCAGGACGGCTACACGGCCTTTGTCGAGCGCCTGTGCGCCCTGCCCGGTATCGGCCCGTGGACGGCGGAATATATTGCGCTGCGCGCCTTTGGCGAGGTCGATGCCTTTCCCGCCAGTGACCTGGGTTTGCTCAAGGCGCCGGTGTGGGGCGCGAATGGCATCGACGCCAAACAGCTCAAGGCCCGCGCCGAAGCCTGGCGACCGTGGCGCGCCTACGCTGCCGCGCACCTGTGGCACAACTACTCAGAGGGATGAATCAGGATGTTCTACCGCTACCACGACAGCCCGCTCGGTCGCCTGCTGTTGGCCGCTGACGAAAGCGGCTTGCAACAGCTGCTGATGGATATCGACGACAAACCCTGGCACATCGGCGAACACTGGCGCAGCGACACAGATGAGTTGGATGAGGTATGCCGGCAGCTTGATGAATATTTCAGCGGCCGCCGCCAGCGCTTTGAGGTGCGCCTGGCCCCGCAGGGCACGGCGTTTCAGCAAGCCGTGTGGCAGGCGTTGCAGGCTATCCCGTTTGGCCGCACCAGCTGCTACAGCGACCTCGCCGCCGAGATTGCGCGGCCCAAGGCGGTGCGCGCCGTGGGCGCGGCCAATGGTGCCAACCCGATTGCCGTGATCATCCCCTGCCACCGAGTGATCGGCCGTGACGGCAGCCTCACCGGTTATGCCGGTGGCCTGCCGCGCAAGGCGTTACTACTGAAGCTCGAAGGCGCGCAGTTGCCACAACAGACGCTGCTGGGTTTCTAAGCCTGCAGCCGGTGCCGCCGCGTTAGCAGGCCGTTGAAAACGTAGGCGAGGCCGCCAGCGCAAGGCAAAAATAGGCGAAAAAGCGGAGTTTACTGCTGTAAATGAGCATTTTGAGCCTGTTTTTAACGCCGCGATGGCAACGCAGGTAGTTTTCAGCAGCCTGCTAGAACTTGACCGTACCGCGCGGCCCTAGCAGCGCCCAGATGATCAAGCCGATCACCGGCAGCAGTACGATCAGCAGGATCCACAGCACCTTCATGCCCGTTTCGGCACTGCTTTTGATAACGCTGAGAATCGCCCAGATATCCAGGGCCAGGATGACCAGCCCCAGCAAACCATTGAATGTAGAACCCATGATAGTGACGCTCCTATGCGAAGGCTTCGCCTTCGTAGGATAGACGCTAGTCACCAGAGTTCAGCGGCGTGGCCAATCAGCAGTCATCCAGGCCGGCAAACAAAGCCGCGAAATCACCCCCGATGGGCGTAAAAGCCGGCACCTGCGCGCTGTCGAACAGGCGCAGCACGGCAAAGCGTGGGTGTTCGCCAGCATCGAACCAGTGCGCCGTACCGGCCGGCATCAGCAGCAGGTCGCCCTTCTCGCACAGCAGGCTGTAGACGTACTCGCCGACATGCAGCGCCAGCAGGCCACGCCCAGCCAGGTAGTAATGCAGGTGCGCCGGCTCACAGCTTTGCTCCGCACGCAGCGCGCGGGCCAGCTCAGTGCCCTCGCCGCGCTCATCACACAGGCTCAGGATTTCGGCACTGGCATAGCCATGCGCAGTCATCAGCTGGTCGATCTGCACGCGGTTGGCCGCCATCAACTCATCACTGGCGGTGCCGGCAATCACCGGCTGCTGCACCGGCACCTGATTGAACTGCACGCCAACCGCCGCCAGAGTGCTGGCGATGTCTTCGGCATGGGTCAGCAGCTTGTTCGGGTACTCGGGCGAAGACTGGTGGTAGACGGTCAGGCTGCTCATGGTCAGGCTCTCGCACTCTCAAAATTAACGTGGGTGGCGCAGTTTAAGGGCGCTCATTGCCGAGGTATCGGGCGGTGATCAGCGCGGCCGCCAAGGCAATAAAACTGGCAATGGCAAAGGTCCAGGCCGCTCCCAGGCTGTGCCAACTGTAACCGGAATACAGCGCACCCAGCGCCCCGCCGACGCCAGCCAAGGCGGCGTACAGCGCCTGACCCTGGCCTTGCTGGCGGTCGGCAAAGCTGCGCTGGACGAAATGCATGGCCGCTGCATGGAAACTGCCAAAGGTCGCCGCATGCATCAGCTGGGCAAACAGCAGCACCGGCAAGTGACCGGCCAGGTTGCCCAGCAGCAGCCAGCGCAGCGCGGTGATCAGAAAACTCGCCAACAGCACGGTGCGCAGTGAGTAACGCGCCAGCAACCTGGCCATAAACATAAACAGCACGATCTCGGCCAGCACGCCCAACGCCCATAACTGGCCGATCACCCCGCGCGAATAGCCGAGGGCCTCCAAGTGCAGGCTGAGAAAGGTGTAGTACGGGCCGTTGCTCAACTGCATCAGGCCGGCGCTGACGTAGAAGGCGAGAATCCCCGGCCGCCGCAGCTGCTGGAGAAAGCCGCCCTGTTCCAGGGTATTGGGGCGCATCTGCGGTTGCGCATTGGGCACCCACCAGCTGCTCAGGACGATGCCGCCCATGATCAGAATCAGCGCCCAGGGATAGGCGTCCAGGCTGAGCAGCTCGAACAGCTGACCCAGACCAACCACCGCGACGATAAAGCCGATGCTGCCCCACAGGCGAATCTGGCTGTAGCGCGCGGCCTGCTCCTTCAGATGGGCAAAGGTGATCACTTCAAACTGCGGCAACACCGCGTGCCAGAAGAACGCATGCAGCGCCATGATCAGCGCCAGCCAGGCATAGCTCTGGCTGATAAAGATGCCGGCAAAGCACAGCAGCGTGCAGATCGCGCCAAAGCGCACGATGGCCAGCCGCTGCCCGCTGTAATCGCCCAGCCAACCCCAGATATTCGGCGCGATGCAGCGCATCAGCATGGGAATGGCGATCAATTCGCCGATCCGCGCGGCAGAAAAACCCAGGTGATCGAAATACAGCGCGAGGAACGGCGCGGTAGCACCGAGCAGCGAGAAATAGAAGAAGTAGAAACCGGACAGCCGCCAGTAAGGCAATGCCGGGCTCATGCGGTGCACAAACCCGGAACCCTGCTGCGGGACGCGGCTGGCCGCGCAGCAATGCTAATCACAGCTGTGGCAGCACCGGAGTGCTGACCCGCACCTCGGCATTCTGCGCGCGGTGGCGCAGCAGATGGTCCATCAGCACGATAGCCATCATCGCCTCGGCGATTGGCGTAGCGCGGATGCCCACGCACGGATCGTGACGGCCCTTGGTGATGATATCCACCGGGTTGCCGTGAATATCGATCGAACGCCCCGGCGTGGTGATACTGGAGGTCGGTTTGAGCGCCAGGTGCGCAACAATCGGCTGACCACTGGAGATACCGCCAAGGATGCCGCCGGCGTTATTCGACAGGAAACCGTCAGGGGTCATCTCGTCACGGTGCTCGGTGCCGCGCTGCGCCACGCTGTCAAAACCCGCGCCGATTTCCACGCCCTTGACCGCATTGATGCTCATCAGCGCATGGGCCAGCTCGGCGTCCAGACGGTCGAAAATCGGCTCGCCCAGGCCCGGCATCACACCTTCGGCGACCACGGTGATCTTCGCCCCGACCGAATCCTGATCGCGGCGCAGCTGGTCCATATAGGCTTCCAGCTCCGGCACCTTGTCCGGATCGGGGCTGAAGAAGGCGTTCTGCTCCACCGACTCCCAGGTCTTGAACGGGATCTCGATCGGCCCGAGCTGGCTCATATAGCCGCGAATCACGATGCCCTGGGTCGCCAGGTATTTCTTGGCGATAGCGCCAGCGGCGACGCGCATGGCGGTCTCGCGCGCCGAGCTGCGGCCACCGCCACGGTAATCGCGCACGCCGTACTTGTGGTGGTAGGTGTAATCGGCGTGGGCCGGGCGGAAGGAGTCCTTGATCGCCGAGTAGTCCTTGGACTTCTGGTCGGTATTGCGGATCAGCAGGCCAATCGAGCAACCGGTGGTCTTGCCCTCGAAGATCCCGGCGAGAATTTCCACCTCATCGGCTTCCTGGCGCTGCGTGGTATGCCGGCTGGTGCCCGGCTTGCGCCGGTCGAGGTCGCGCTGCAGGTCTTGCAGACTGATTTCCAGCCCCGGCGGGCAGCCATCGACAATGGCGACCAACGCCGGGCCATGGCTTTCGCCAGCGGTGGTGACAGTGAACAGCTTGCCGTAGGTATTGCCGGACATGTGCAAAACGCTCCGCGAAAATCAGCCCCGAGCCTGCGCCTAACGCGCTGCGGCCCCACTTGAGTAAAGGCGGCGAGTATACCCGCGGTGCCCGTGCAGATCATCCTCGAACCTTATGCGCCGATCGGCGTCGAACCCATTCATTCACTGAACGTTGTCATTTATGTCGCGCACTCTGCTGCTGTCCCTGGCCTTGCTCGGCGGGCTGGCCCACGCCACACCGCAAACGTCCGTGCAACGGCCACTTAGCCTGGAAACCAGCCAAGGCACGCTGCATGGCACCTTGTTGCAACCGCAAAGCACCGCACCGACTGCCGTGGCGCTGCTAATTGCCGGCTCCGGGCCGACCGATCGCAATGGCAACAACCCGGACGGCGGGAACAACGACAGCCTGAAGAAACTGGCACAAGACCTGGCCAAGTACGGCATCGCCAGCCTGCGCTACGACAAGCGCGGAGTGGCCGCCAGCCGCGCGGCGACCCCGGATGAGCGTGACCTTAGCGTCGAAGGCTATGTAAACGATGCCGTGGCCTGGGCGCAGCAACTCAAGGCCGAGCCGGCGTTTGACCGGCTGATCCTGATCGGCCACAGCGAGGGGGCATTGATCGCCAGCCTGGCTGCCGACCAGGCCCAGGCCGATGCCCTGGTGGCAATTGCCGGCAGTTCACGGCCGATTGATCAGCTGCTGCGCGAGCAGCTGGCCGCTCGCCTCACACCGCCACTGCTGGCGCAGAGCAATTTTCTGCTCGATCGGCTGCTGGCCGGGCAAATCAGCCCACAGGTGCCGGAAAAACTGCAGGTCGTGTTCCGCCCCAGCGTACAGCCCTACCTGATTTCGCTGTTCAAACAGAACCCCAGCCAGGCCTTCGCCCGCCTGCGCATCCCGGCGCTGATCGTGCAGGGCGATCACGACATTCAGGTCAGCGTCGCCGATGCCCAGGCGCTGCACGCCGCCAAGGCGGATGCCGAGCTGCTGGTCGTCCCTGGCATGAACCATGTTCTGCGCATCGTGCCCCTGGATTTTGCCGCGCAACTGGCCAGCTATAACAATCCTCGACTACCGTTGGCAGCAGGCGTAAGCGAGCAGATTGCCCGCTTTATCCAGCGCAGCGGCAAAGTGCCAGCCTCCAGTTAGCGCGGCAGCGGCCGATAAGCGCAATGACCAGGCGACGCCAGTTCCGGCGTCGCGCACAGGACCGTCATGTATGGCCGACACCCCAGCGCCACAAACCGATGCCGATGCCGCCAGCACGGAAGCCGTCGAACAAGCCCATCCCTGGGCCGAGCTTGCTCCCGAGCAGTTCCGCCTGCTGCGTCTGGCGCCCATGCCGACCGACCGCCACACCGGCGCGCGGCCCCTGCGCTTTATCCAGCTGGGTCGCGTCGAGCGCCAGGGCAAGGAACACAGCCTGTTGCGCCTGACCTTGCAGCTGCCTGGCCAGCGCGTGCGCAAGGAACAGAACATCCTCGAAGTCTGGGCCGACCATCACAGCAAGACGATTCGCTTCGGCCCGGAAAAAAGTCTGCACCTAGAGCCGGAAAACCGCGGCCTAGGGCGTTTTATGCTGGCCCAGGGGATTCTCTGGGCGCGCCAGCACTACGCCCACTATCTGGTCGAAAGCGCCGCCCTGGCCAGCAAGGATGCCTTCACCGATGAAGCCCGCGCGCGCCGCGATCACTGCCTGCAGGCGCAGGGGTTTGTCATCGAATACCTCGACCCGCTGCAACTCAAGGCGCAGTACAGCGCACCACGGGTCAGCACACTGCATGGCGACTGGCATGCGGAAAAGGTGCAGATCGTCGAACTGCTGGATGCCGCCAGCATGCTTCAACAGGCCGATCAGAGTCTGCGGGAGCAAGAGGTCAAGGTGCGCAAGCTGGAAGAACGCATCGCGGTGTTCAAGCGCGAAGACGGCGGTTTGCGCTTCACCATCACCTGCCTGGTGGCCTTCTGCGTATTTCAGGCGGGGCTGCTGATCTGGATTGCCACGCGCTAGCAGGCCTTTGAAAAACTACCTGCGTTGCCGATACGGCGTTAAAAGCAGGCTCAGAATACTCATTTACAACTCGTAAACTCCGCTTCCTCGCCTGCTTTTGCCTTGTCTCGGCTGCCTCGCCTACGTTTTCAAAAGCCTGCTACCTGTTAGCGCTGGCCTGGCGGTACTGCCCCGGCGCAACTCCATAGGCCTGTTTGAACTGCCGGCTCAGGTGACTCTGGTCGGCAAAGCCCAACTGCATCGCCACACTCAAGGGCGCGCAACCATTCCTTAATAACGCCCGTGCCTGTTCCAGGCGGCGCTGCATCAGCCAGGTATGCGGCGGCAAGCCCGTGGCACGACGAAACACCCGAGCGAAATGGAACGGCGACAAGCCCACTGCGGCCGCCAATTGCTCCAGCGAGGGTGGCGCAGCCAGCTGGCTGCTCAGCAACTCCTTGGCCCGCGCCACCGCCTGCGGTTCAGCGCCCGCCACCAGGCCAGCGGATAACCGTGCATGGCGCTGGAACAGCAACAGAATCGCCTCACGCCAGGCACTTTGCTGCTGCAGGCCGGTGGCCGGGCTGTCGAGTAATTGATGCAGGTCGAGAAAACAGCGGTGCAACAGTGGGTCCTGCAGCACGCTGACGGCGAACGATGGCGTGCCGCCTGCCGTGAGTTCCAGCTCGGCCAGCACCCCGCTGACCTGGGCGTTATCCGGGTAGAAGGCGCGGTAACGCCAACCGTGCTCGTGGGCCTTGGAGCCGGTGTGCAGTTCGTCCGGATTGATCAGCACCATGCTGCCGACCGGAGCCAGGTGCTCGCTGCCGCGATGGCGAAAGCGCTGGGCACCGCCTTCGATCACGGTAAATACGAAACCTTCATGCACATGAGGGGAAAAACGCTGTTCGATATAGTGGGCATGCAGCAGCTCAATCCCGCCCAACTCCCGCGATTGCCAGAAGCGTATCTGCTCGCCACTCTCATGCGCCATCGCTCAACCGCTGAAACGCGCCTCCAGCTGCTGCTTGACCGCCGGCCATTCATGATCGGTGATGCTGTACATCACGGTGTCGTCCAGCCGCCCATCAGCCAGACGCCGATGATTGCGCAGCAGGCCTTCGCGCTGCGCCCCGAGTTTTTCGATGGCGCGCTGCGAACGCAGGTTGCTGGCCGCAGTTTTCAGCTGCACGCGAACCATGCCCCAATTGTCGAAGGCATGCTTGAGCATCAGGTACTTGACCATGCTGTTGAGGCCCGTGCCGTGCTGGCTCTGGTCGAGCCAGGTCGCGCCGATCTCGGCGGCCGGCAAGAGGTTGATAAAGTCGAAAAAACGCGTAGTGCCGACCAGTTGCTCGCCCAGGCGGATGACAAAGGCCAGCGCCTTGCCTTCACGCTGTTCGATCAGGCCCTGACGGTACCAGTCCAGCCGCTGGGTGCCGTTCATATAACTCAGTTCCTGGCGGTTGGCTTCGGCCAGGCTGATCAAGGCGGGGATATCGGCATCGACCATCGGTTCGATGCGCAGCGCGCCACGCTGCAGGGTAATCAATTGCGGCTTGAACATAGGGTCCCTCCTCGGACAGAGTCGCAGCGCGTCACGCTAACAGGGCGGGCAGGCGTGCACAATCCACAACAGTTGCAGGTATAACGCGTTGCGACCTTGGTCGTGCCTGACGGCGTGGCGCTTTGCTGCGACACTGTGGCGATTAACCGCCAGTTGGCGACCGTGTAAGACCTGTTCCGGCGCTGCGTCAGCGTGGGCTAAGACAGCCACTGAGGCTAAGACACAGAGCGCCCCCAATAGTTTGCCATCGGAGTATGCATGACCCTGTCCAGCGGGCTGATCGCCGCGGTTGCGCTGATTTACATGGCCATCCTGTTCGCCATCGCCTTCTATGGCGACCGCCGCGCCACGCCTATGCCGCCGCGGGTGCGCGCCTGGGTGTATAGCCTGTCGCTGGCGGTGTACTGCACCAGCTGGACCTTCTTCGGCGCGGTCGGCCAGGCCGCTGAGCAGCTCTGGTCATTCCTGCCGATCTATCTCGGGCCGATCATCATCCTGATCTTCGCGCCCTGGGTGCTGCAGAAAATGGTGATGATCAGCAAGCAGGAGAACATCACCTCGATCGCCGACTTTATTGCCGCACGCTATGGCAAATCGCAGGCGCTGGCGGTGGTGGTGGCGCTGGTGTGCCTGGTCGGCGTGCTGCCCTATATCGCCCTGCAGCTCAAAGGCATCGTGCTCGGCGTCAACCTGCTGATCGGCTCCGGCTCGACAGCCAGCAGCACCCGCGCCCAGGACACCGCGCTGATCGTGTCGCTGGTGCTGGCGCTGTTCACCATTTTGTTCGGCACGCGCAACCTGGATGTCACCGAGCACCACCGCGGCATGGTGCTGGCGATTGCCTTCGAGTCGCTGGTCAAGCTGCTGGCCTTCCTCGCGGTCGGCGCGTTTGTCACTTATGGCCTGTACAACGGCTTTGGCGACCTGTTCAACCAGGCCAAGGCCAACCCTGCGTTGGAAAATTTCTGGGCGCAGACAGTGAACTGGCCGGCGATGATGATGCAGACGGGCCTGGCGATGATCGCCATCATCTGTCTGCCGCGGCAGTTCCATGTGACCGTGGTGGAGAATATTGAGCCCAAGGATCTTCGCCTGGCGCGCTGGGTATTCCCCGCCTACCTGGTGCTTGCCGCCTTGTTTGTGGTGCCGATTGCCCTGGCTGGGCAGATGCTGCTGCCGGCCGGGGTGACACCGGACTCCTTCGTGATCAGCCTGCCGCTGGCCGAAGCCCACCCGGCGCTGGCGCTACTGGCCTTTATCGGCGGAGCATCGGCAGCCACTGGCATGGTGATTGTCGCCTCGGTGGCGCTCTCAACGATGATTTCCAACGACATGCTGCTGCCCTGGCTGTTGCGCCGGCAGAACACCGAGCGACCGTTCGAGGCGTTCCGTCACTGGATGCTCACGGCGCGCCGGGTCAGCATCGTGCTGATCCTCCTGCTGGCCTATGTGTGCTACCGCCTGCTCGGTTCCAACGCCAGCCTGGCGACCATCGGCCAGGTCTCGTTTGCCGCCATCGGCCAGTTGGCTCCGGCGATGTTCGGTGCGTTGGTATGGAAACAGGCCAACCGCCAGGGCGTATTTGCCGGCTTGTTTTTCGGCGCGCTGCTCTGGTTCTACACCCTGGTGCTGCCACTGGTGGCGCGCGGCCTGGGCTGGCCGCTGGAAACCTTCCCTGGCCTGCACAGCCTGCTGTATGGCCCGATCGGTTTCCAGGTCGACCCCCTGACCCGTGGTGTGGTGCTGTCGCTGGCCGGCAACTTCACCCTGTTCGCCTGGGTTTCCTACTTCTCGCGCACGCGGGTCGCCGAGCACTGGCAGGCCGGACGCTTTATCGGTCATGACCTCGGTACCAAACCGAGCAACCGCAGCATGCTCGCGGTGCAGGTCGGCGACCTGCTGCTGCTGGCCAATCGCTTTGTCGGTGAAGACCGCGCGCGGCAGAGTTTTATGCGCTTCGCCTATCGCCAGGGCAAAGGCTTCGACCCCAACCAGGCCGCCAACAGCGAGTGGATCGCCCACACCGAACGCCTGCTCGCCGGTGTGCTGGGCGCATCGAGCACCCGCGCGGTGGTAAAAGCCGCCATCGAAGGCCGCGAGATGCAGGTCGAGGACGTGGTGCGCATCGTCGGCGAGGCCAGCGAGGTGCTGCAGTTCAACCGCGCCCTGCTGCAAGGCGCGATCGAGAACATCACCCAGGGCATCAGCGTGGTCGACCAGTCGCTGCACCTGGTGGCCTGGAACCACCGCTATATCGAGCTGTTCGACTACCCCGAAGGCCAGGTCTATGTCGGCCGCCCGGTGGCCGAGCTGATCCGTTTCAACGCTGGGCGCGGCCTGCTTGGCCCTGGCGATATCGACGAACACGTCAACAAGCGCCTGTACTGGATGCGCCAGGGCACCGCGCACACCTCCGAGCGGTTGTTCCCCAATGGCCGGGTGATCGAACTGATCGGCAACCCGATGCCCGGCGGCGGCTTCGTGATGAGTTTCACCGACATCACCGAATTCCGCGAAGCCGAGCGCGCGCTCAAGGATGCCAACGAAGGCCTGGAACAGCGGGTCAGCGCGCGCACCCAGGAACTCTCGCAACTCAACCAGGCGTTAATCGAGGCCAAGCGCGTGGCGGAATCGGCCAACCAGTCGAAAACTCGCTTCCTCGCCGCCGTCAGCCACGACCTGATGCAGCCGCTCAACGCCGCCCGGCTGTTCTCCGCCGCCCTCTCGCACCAGGACGACGGCCTGCCGCGTGAAGCCCGCGAACTGGTGCGCCACCTGGACAGCTCGCTGCGCTCGGCGGAAGACCTGATCAGCGACCTGCTGGACATCTCGCGTCTGGAAAACGGCCGCATCACCCCGGAGCGCAACGCCTTTGTGCTCAACAGCCTGTTCGACACCCTGGGCGCCGAGTTCAAGGTATTGGCCGCTGAGCAGGGCATCGACTTCCGCCTGCGCGGCAGTCACCTGCGCGTAGACAGCGACAGCAAGCTGCTGCGCCGGGTGCTGCAGAACTTCCTGACCAACGCCTTCCGCTACGCCAAGGGCCGCGTGTTGCTCGGCGTGCGCCGCAGCCACGGGCAGTTGCGCCTGGAAGTCTGGGATCGCGGCCCCGGCATTCCCGAGAACAAGCGCAAAGAGATTTTCGAGGAATTCAAGCGCTTGGACAGTCACCAGACCCGCGCCGAGAAAGGCCTGGGCCTGGGTTTGGCGATCGCCGACGGCCTCTGCCGGGTGCTCGATCACAGCCTGCAAGTGCGCTCCTGGCCGGGCAAGGGCAGCGTCTTCAGCGTCACCGTACCCCTCGCGCAGCACAGCGAGAGCCAGGCACCGGCGTTGCTGCCGGAAGCCAACGGACAAACCCTGAGCGGCACCCAGGTGCTGTGCATCGACAACGAGGACAGCATCCTCACTGGCATGCACAGCCTGTTGTCACGTTGGGGCTGCCAGGTGTGGACGGCGCGCAACCGCCTGGAATGCGAACACCTGCTGAGCGAAAACGTGCGTCCGCAAGTGGCGCTGGTCGACTATCACCTCGACGAAGGCGAAACCGGCACCGAGCTGATGGCCTGGTTACGCACGCGCCTGGGCGAGCCGCTGCCGGGCGTGGTGATCAGCGCCGACGGCCGTCCCGAGCTGATCGCCCAGGTACACGCCGCCGGTCTCGATTACCTGGCCAAACCGGTCAAGCCGGCAGCTTTGCGCGCTCTGCTTAGCCGTCACCTGCCCTTGCGTTAGAGGCGCTGACGGAACAGCGCCTGGTGCTCGCGGCATTGCTGGGCACCCAGCAGGAATACGCCGTGGCCGCCACGCTCGAACTCCAGCCAGGTGAAGTCGACTTCCGGGTACAGCGCTTCGACGTGTACCTGGCTGTTGCCCACTTCGATGATCAACACACCCTTCTCCGTCAGATGATCCGCCGCCTCGGCCAGCATGCGCCGCACCAGGTCGAGGCCATCGTCGCCGCAGGCCAGGCCCAGCTCCGGCTCATGTTGGTACTCGGCCGGCATATCGGCGAAGTCCTCGGCATCCACATAGGGCGGATTGGACACGATTAGGTCGAAACGCTGGCCCGGCAACCCGGCAAAACCGTCGCCCTGCACGGTGTACACGCGGCCATCCAGCTCATGCCGTTCGATATTCTGATTAGCCACTTCGAGGGCGTCATAGGACAGATCACCGAGCACCACTTCGGCCTCAGGGAACTCATAGGCGCAGGCGATGCCGATACAGCCGGAGCCGCTGCACAGGTCGAGAATCCGCGCAGGCTCGGCGCTCAGCCAAGGCTGGAAGCGCTGCTCAATCAACTCGGCAATCGGCGATCGCGGCACCAGCACGCGCTCATCGACAATAAACGGCAGACCACAGAACCAGGCCTCACCCAGCAGGTAGGCAGTCGGCACGCGCTCGTCGATGCGGCGCTTGAGCAGCAGCTGCAGGTGCGCGTGCTCGTCGTCTTCCAGGCGGCAATCAAGGTAGCTGTCGGCAATTTCGTAAGGCAGATGCAGCGCACCAAGCACCAGTTGGCGGGCTTCGTCCCAGGCATTGTCGGTGCCATGCCCGAAGAACAGCTCTTCACCGTGAAAACGACTCACCGCCCAGCGAATATAGTCACGCACGGTGCGCAGGCGGGTGGTGTGGGCGTTTGTGGCGTCGGTCACGGGGGCGTCTCCGGGGAAAAGGAGAGCATTCTAGCCCAAGCTAACCGATGCAATGCAGCGGCGACCTAAGAAAGGCTGCCAGTGCGACCGGCTAGTCCTGGGGCGTGTGGCGGGGTTCGCTGAGCGAAGGCTCATCGCGTTTGATGCGCAACTCACGCAGTACCGCGATGGATACCGCCAGGGCGAATAACAGCCAGAAATGTTCGGAAAACAGTGCAATCAGGCTCATATTGCAGCTCCTTTGCTTGAAATCGCCGGTCCTCGGCAGCACCCCGATTCTGCTCGCCGCTCAGGCGGCACGCAAGATCATCGACCACAAAGGTTCACAGCAGCGCAGCACAGGCGGACAATGGTCGGACTGTCCATGCCAGCCTGGAGTTCCTGCCATGTCCACCCCACAAACGCTGTTCGCCCTCACTGGCCGCGGCCACGCCCCCGCCAGCCTGAGCAATGCGACCTTGCTGATCATCGACGCGCAAGAGGAATACCGCAGCGGCGTGTTGCAGTTACCGGGGCTGGATGCCGCGCTGGAAGAAATCGCCAAACTGCTGGCCGCCGCCCGCGATCAGGGCAGCGCCATCGTTCACGTCAAACACCTGGGCATCCCCGACGGCCTGCTCGACCCCCGTGGCCCGCGCGGTCTGCACCTGCCCGAGGTAGCGCCGCAGCCTGGCGAAATCATCGTTGAGAAACGCATGCCGAATGCCTTTACCGGCACCGACCTGCATGAGCGCCTGCAAAGCCTCGGCCGCCTGGACCTGATCGTCTGCGGCTTTATGACCCATTCCAGCATCAGCACCACGGTACGCGCCACCAAGGACTATGGTTACCGCTGCACCGTGGTCGATGCCGCCTGCGCCACCCGTGATCTGCCGACCCTCGATGGCCAGGTGATCAGCGCCGCCGACATGCACCGCGCCGAAATGATTGCCCTGGCCGACAATTTCGCCGCCGTAGTCCCGCGTGCCAGCGCCTTGATCTGAAGCCGCGTAGCTGCACGCCAGGTCGCAACCTGCGCATTGGCTGGCCGGCCCAGTTGAACCACGTCCGCCCTGGCCGGTCATACCGCCGATAGCCACTGAGGAAATTGGCATGAGGAAACCGGAATGAAGCTCACCGATGGTTTCGACGCCCGCCGCCTGCGCCCGCGCAATTCCAACAACTGGCGCTTGCGCCTGGGCGCTGGCCTGGCGGCGCTGTTCGCCACAATCGGCGTACTGCTGAGTATGGCGGGCGTCGCCACCCTGCTCGGCCAACCTGCGGCGCTCGGCCCGCTGAACGAATCGCCAGCTGCAGCCAGCGTATTTGTCGTGATCGGGCTGCTGTTGCTGGTGTTCGGCGTACTGCTCTGGCGCCGCTGCCGACGCCGCCTGCGCCGCCCCAGCGACCTGAGCATGGCCCCACACCTGATGAAAAAGCGCGACTGAGTGCTAGCAGACCGTTGAAAACTACCTGCGTTGGCAATACGGCGTTAAAAACAGGCTCGGAATGCTCATGTACAAAAGTACACTCCGCTTCCTCGCCTGTTTTTGCCTTGTCTTGCCTGCCTCGCCTACGTTTTTCACCGGCCTGCTAGGCAGCTTGGTTACACTAGCGGCCTTCGCGGAGGCCCAGATGCAAGACGACGACTTATCCCTGTTCAAAGCCGAGTTACGCGGCGTCAAACCGATCAAGCATGACCGTGCCGACACAGGCAAAGCCAAACCCAACCGGGCCCAACTGGCCACCCTGCGCCAGGCCGCCACGGCGCGGGTGGAGTCGACCAAGGTCGACGGCCTGTCCGACCAGTTCGTGATCGATGTCGGTGCCGAAGACCCGCTGTACTGGGCCGCCAACGGCGTGCAGGAAGGCCAGATGCGCAAGCTCAAGCTGGGCCAAATCGCCTTCGAGGGCAGCCTCGACCTGCACGGCATGACGGTGGAAAAGGCCCGCGACACCCTGTGGGAGTTTATCGCCGAGGCCAACAAGCTGGAGGTGCGCTGCGTGCGCATTACCCATGGCAAGGCCGTGCGCATGGACGGCCGCAAGCCGATGATCAAGAGCCACGTCAACACCTGGCTGCGCCAGCACCCGCAAGTGCTCGGCTTCACGTCCTGCCTGGCCAAGCACGGTGGCACCGGAGCGGTTTATGTAATGCTCAAGCGCACCATGATGGACGGCCGCGACGAATAAGCTCCAGCAGCTGGCGGGCTGTGCACTTGCCAGCCAGGCCCTCGCGGCCTAACCTGCGCCCTTTAGAAAGACCTACGAGATTGTCCATGTCCCTGGAACAGCAATACACCGAGATTCTCGGCCAACTCGGCGAAGACGTATCACGCGAAGGCCTGCTCGACACGCCAAAACGCGCCGCCAAAGCCATGCAGTACCTGTGCAAGGGCTACCAGCAGAGCCTCGAAGAAGTCACCAACGGCGCGCTGTTCAGCTCCGACAACAGCGAAATGGTGCTGGTGAAGAACATCGAGCTGTACTCGCTGTGCGAGCACCACCTGCTGCCGTTTATCGGCAAGGCCCATGTCGCCTATATCCCCAACGGCAAGGTGCTCGGCCTGTCGAAAGTCGCGCGCATCGTCGACATGTACGCGCGCCGCCTGCAGATCCAGGAAAACCTCAGCCGGCAGATCGCCGAGGCGATCCAGCAGGTTACCGGTGCCCTCGGTGTTGCGGTGGTGATCGAAGCGCAGCATATGTGCATGATGATGCGCGGCGTGGAGAAGCAGAACTCCTCCATGGTCACCTCGGTGATGCTCGGCGAGTTCCGCGAAAACGCCGCCACCCGCAGCGAGTTCCTCAGCCTGGTCAATAACTGATCAAGCCCTGCGGTACAAGAAACCGGCCCTGTGCCGGTTTTTTTATGCCTGCTCACACCAGATCTTCGGCGGCAATCCGCCAGAAGCCGCGATAAAACCACCCGCATGTGGCGAGATCACGCCACCACATCTGCCATATCGCCCTGCAACACCGCGGCAGAGCGCCGCAATGTGGGCCGCGCAGTGGCGGGCATGCTTCTTGCGATTAAGCCAGGCAACGACAGTCGCCCCGCCCTGAGCCGCTGCCGTTATGCACACGACGCCCTGCATACCCTGCCCCGCTATTGCCGCACGCCTGACCCCGTGTCGCACAGGTCGTCATCCTGATTTCATCGATGAAATGGTTGGTTAAATGAAAAGATTCCTGTTGGCTCTGCTGTGCCTGAGCGTGATCGGCTGCGCCAAGCAGCCCGAGCCGGAAAAAACCGTAGATGTCCTGCTGATTGGCGGCGGCATCATGAGCGCCAGCCTGGGCACCTACCTCAACGAACTGGAGCCGGGCTGGAGCATTGATATCTACGAGCGCCTCGACCAGGTTGCCAGCGAGAGCTCCAACCCCTGGAACAACGCCGGCACCGGCCACTCGGCCTTCTGTGAGCTGAACTACACCCCGGAGCTGGCCGATGGCAGCATCGACATCAGCAAGGCGGTGGCGATCAACGAGTCGTTCGAGATCTCCAAGCAGTTCTGGGCTTATCAGGTCGAGCGCAAGGTGCTGAACAACCCGCCTTCGTTTATCAACAACGTGCCGCATATGAGCTTTGTCTGGGGCGATGACAACGTCGCGTTCCTCAAGAAGCGCCACGCCGCCCTGCAAGCCAGCTCGCTGTTTCGCGGCATGCAGTACTCCGAGGACCCAGAGCAGATCAAGCAGTGGGTGCCGCTGGTGATGCAAGGGCGCGAGCCGGGGCAGAAGCTCGCCGCCACCCGCGTGTCGATCGGCACCGACGTCAACTTCGGCGAAATCACCCGCCAGCTGTTCAGCTCGCTGAGCCAGCAGGACAACGTCAGCCTCAACCTGCAGCATGAAGTGCGCGACATTCAGCGCAGTGACGACAACAGCTGGAACGTGGTGGTGGCCGACCTGGCCAACGGCGGCGCAGAGAAAACCATCAACGCCAAGTTCGTGTTTATCGGCGCTGGCGGCGCGGCGCTGAAATTGCTGCAGCAATCCGGCATCAGCGAAGCCGAAGGTTATGCCGGCTTCCCGGTTGGCGGCTCGTTCCTGGCTACCAGCAACCCGGAGATCGTCGCCCAACACCTGGCCAAGGTGTACGGCAAGGCCTCGGTGGGTTCGCCGCCGATGTCCGTACCGCACCTGGACACCCGCGTGATCGATGGCAAGAAGGTCCTGCTGTTCGGGCCGTTCGCCACTTTTTCCACCAAGTTTCTGAAAAACGGCTCGCTGCTCGACATGTTCAGCGCCCTGACCACCGATAACCTCCTGCCGATGACCCACGCCGGCCTGGATAACCTGTCGCTCAGCACCTACCTGATGGGCCAACTGATGCTCAGCCAGGAAGACCGCATGGATTCGCTGCGCGAGTACTTCCCGCAGGCCAAGTCGGAAGACTGGCAACTGGTGCAAGCCGGCCAGCGCGTGCAGGTGATCAAGAAAGACGCCGAGCATGGCGGCGTCCTGCAGTTTGGCACTGAAGTGGTTAGCTCGGCCGATGGCAGCATCGCCGCCCTGCTCGGTGCCTCGCCAGGTGCCTCGACGGCCGCACCGATCATGCTCTCGGTACTGGAGAAGACCTTCAAGGACAAGATGCAGAGCCCGCAGTGGCAGGCCAAGCTGAAAGAAATCATCCCATCCTACGGCCAAAAGCTGAACGATGACCTGGCGCTGACCAACCAGACCCGCGCCTGGAGCAGCGAACGCCTGCAACTGGAGTTCGTTGAAGTGCCACCGCAGGCCCTCACCCCAGAGGCCAGCCAGACGGAGTAATCAGCCGCCTGCTGCGCAATGCAAATTGCCAGAAGCACCTTTTACCGTCGCCTCTCGGCGACACAACCTGCGGCCATGGATGGCGCGCAATAAAAAACCGGCCATAAGCCGGTTTTTTATTGCGCGGTGAACAGCCTACTGGCCCTTGAACGGCACCCGCGGCTTGGTGCGTAGCGGGTCGAGCAAACCGGATAAGCCGTTGTGATCGATCTCCTGCATCAGCGCCAGCAGCCGGCCGATTTCACCCTGGGGAAAACCTTCGCGGGCAAACCAGTTGAGGTAATTACCCGGCAGATCGGCGAGCAAGCGGCCTTTGTGTTTGCCGAAGGGCATTTCGCGGGTTACCAGCAACAGCAGGTCTTCAGGTTTCATCGCAGGCTCGGCAGGGTTCGGCAATCGAGCGCGGATTATGCCGTTCGGCTCAGGGTCAGGCCAAGGCGGAAAAACTCGGGTAAGCTGCGCGCCCCTGTTTATCGACCCAAGGTTTGCCCCAGCATGATTATCAAGGCACTGCGCATCGGCCTCGGCCAGTTGATCATCTTCCTCGACTGGATCAGCCGTCCGGCCAAACTCAAACGCACTCCTGAAGCTCAGACTGCGGTCGAGCAAAGCGCCAGCAACCTCGCGCTGTACCAATTCAACGCCTGCCCGTTCTGCGTAAAAACCCGCCGCACCCTGCACAAGCTGAATGTGCCGGTAGCCCTGCGCGACGCGAAGAACGACGCCCAGGCGCGCAGCGAGTTAGAGCAACAAGGCGGCAAAATCAAGGTGCCGTGCCTGCGCATCGAAGAAAACGGCCAGAGCACTTGGCTGTATGAGTCCAAGGCGATCATCGCCTATCTGGATGAGCGCTTCGCTAACGCCTAAAAACAAAACTGCGCCAGAGCCTAAGCCCTGGCGCAGCTGTTATTTCAAGCCTTACTTGATGAAGTAGCGGCCCCAACGCTCAACGTTACGTACGGACTGCTTGGCCGCACGCCCTTGCGGGGCGGCCTCGGCTGCAGCGGCGATTTCATCGTCGATGATCTTGGTCGACAACGACAGCCAGCTAGTGGCGAACGCCATAGCATCGGCATGCAACTCCAGCGAATCGCTGTTGATGTTGCCGATACCGTCGCACGCCGCGTGGTAGCAAGGGTCGAACGGCTGGTTGGCGGCACCGCCGAACTTTTGCGCCTGCTCTTCGCTTTTCAGGTCTTCGGCACCGGTAAACAGGCCGCCAAAGGCAATCCCCTCTTCAAAGAACTGCGCATAGTCAGAGCGGAAGTCGATCTCGGTGCCTTCGGCAGGTTTGCTACGCAGGTTGAAGTAAGCCCCCAGCAAGCGTTCGATGGCCGCCGAACCGGGCGGGCCTTGCAGGCCGAAGTCGGAACCGTCGCCGTCATAGATAAAGTTGCCGAAGTTCGGCGAACCTATCATGTCGAAGTTCAGGTACGCCTTGATCCGCTTCTTCTCCGCATCGGGCAACTGGCTGGCGTAATAGGTGGATCCGACCAGGCCAGACTCCTCCGCGCCCCACCAAGCGAAACGCACCTTGTTGAACGGGTGCGCCTTGCTCATCAGCACTGCCATCTCCAGCACGGCGGCACTGCCCGAACCGTTGTCGTTGATCCCCGGGCCTTCGCCCACCGAGTCCAGGTGCGCGCCGACCATCACCACATTGTTCGGGTTGCCGCGACGGGTCTCGGCAATCAGGTTATGGGTTTCGGTACGGTTACGCTCCACGTCGGCCACCATGCGCGCCTGCAAGCCCGCGGTCTGGGCCCAGCCGGCACCCAGCGCATAGGTGCTGAACAACACTGGAATACCACCGGCATAGGTATCGCCCAGAGTCGCGTTCATCAAGCCCATGCGATCCTCGGTATTGCCCTGGTTGAAGATCACCACCCCCGCTGCCCCGGCGGCGGCGGCGTTCTCGGCCTTCTGCTGGAAGCTGCAGGTGCCGCGCTGGATCAAGGCGATCGAGCCACTGGGGAAGGCGGCGAAATCTTCCACTTCGCAACCGCTGCTGGAGGTATTGCCCGCACCGAGCGCCACATCCACTGCCACCACGGCAGCACTTACATCACCGGCTTCGGTTTGCGACAGGTAGGTGAAGTCCTCATCCCAGACGTAGTCGCTCGGAGTCGGTGCCAGCGCGCTGAGCGTGCCCGGCCCAATCGGCTCGTAGGAGGTGAAGGGAAATGCCTGGATGGTCACCCGATAACCGGCGCGCTCGAGGGTGCTGCGCACGTAATCGAGCGAGGCCTGGTAACCCGGTTGCGCGGCAGCCCGGTTGCCGCCGTTCATGACGGCGATGTCCTGCAGCTTCTGCAGCCGGGTCATCACGTTGCTGGCCTGCATGCAGCGCGGCAAACCCAGTGGCGTGCCCACCAACAGCGGCGATTTACAGGCCGAAAGGCTCGGCTTGCCTGGGCTCCAATAATCATTGAAGCGCTGGCTGTCATCGGGCGAGCCGGCAAGCGTGGCGGTGGAAGCGGCTAGAGCGAGGGAACCCACAACCCGACGAACATTGTTTTTCTTTTTCATCGAAAATCATCCTTGGGTAAATGTTGTTGTAAGCAGGCCGTCTGGCTGACGCCACTGTCCCCTACCACTTCCAGCGGACACGACCCTGTGCGCTTGACCCGTGCACGATTGTTCCGTTTTCCGAATATTGCAAAAAACCAAGGCCACTATTGACGCGTTTCTTGACTCACCGCCCAAGACCGTAAAGTCGTCGCCAGATTGCTCAGATTCGTCGCCCTGAGATAAACCCAATGCCGATTTGCCGGCTATGTGCGGCCGCAACGGGCAGGAGTTACAAGGGTGATGAGCGCGCGAAAGCTGTTCCCACACAGGTGTATGGGAACAGGCGCAACTGCGCTTATTGCGCGGTTTGCAGCTCGGTCACCACGAACTGGCTGCCTTGCTGCTCGACCACGAAGTTGACCTTATCGCCCACCTTCAGCCCAGCCAGCAGGCCAGGGGCTTGCACAGCGAACACCATGGTCATGGGCGGCATGCCGAGATTGAGCAGAGGGCCGTGGCGCAGGGTGACCTTCTGGTTGGCCGCATCAATCTTGCGTACCTCGCCGTGGCTCATTGCAGCGGCTTCACTCGCAGTCGGTGTGGCACCGTGCTGGCTGGCGAATGCGGGCCAGGCCAAGACGCTGCCCAGAGCTAGAGCGATCAGTAGGTTTTTCATAGTTTTTCCTCGGGTTAACGGTGGGCATCGGCCACAGGCGGATGCCCTGGTTGCTAGGTCTTATTCAGCCACTACACGAATTTTGCCCACCATGCCGGCCTGGTAGTGGCCGACAATCAGGCAGGCGAAGTCGAAGTCGCCGGCGCGGTTGAAGGTCCAGATGATTTCCCCGCTCTGGCCCGGTCCGACGTGGGCCATATACGGCTCGTCGTGCTGCATGCCGGGAAACTTGGCCATCATCGCCGCGTGCGCATCCAGATCCTTCTGGGTGCCGAGCACGAACTCATGCAGCACCTTGCCCTGGTTGCGGTGCACGAAGCGAATGGTTTCGCCCTGCTTGATCTCCAACTGGTCAGGGCTAAAGCGCATCTGGTCGCTCATGCCGATCTCGATGGTGCGGCTGACCTGCTCGCGGTCGCCGGCGATGCCCCAGGGCTTCTGCTCCTTGATCACGGCTGCACTGTGCTGCCCGGCATGCGGCTCGCCATGGGCCAGCACCTGGCCGCTGAGCAACAGGCCAGCCAAGAGCAGTGCCAAGGACAAACGATTTATCTGTTGCATTGAGTCATCTCCCAAAAAATCATTTCGTATCAGTGGCCGGCATGTCCGCTGGGTTTACGTATCTGCACTTCAACCGGCTCGCCAATCGGTTGCTTAAGCGGCATCGACTGCCCGCCGGCCTCGCTCGAGCGCGCCGGTTTGGCCAGCTCCCCTTTCCACTCATAGGCCACAGTGCCGGCCGGGTGCTTAAACCAGCCCGGGTCGCGGTAATCGCCTGCGGGCTGGTCCTTACGCACCTTGAGCACGGTAAACATGCCGCCCATCTCCACCGAACCGAAGGGACCGTCGCCGCTCATCATCGGTGCGGTGTTGTCCGGCAGCGGCATCTGCATCTCCGCCATATCGGCCATGCCGCGCTCGCCCATCACCATGTAATCGGGAATCAACTTGGCGACCTTGCGGGTCATCTCGCGCTGGTCGACGCCGATCAGCGTCGGCACGTCATGGCCCATGGCGTTCATGGTGTGGTGGCTCTTGTGGCAATGCAGGGCCCAGTCGCCCTCCTCATCGGCGAGAAACTCCAGCTGGCGCATCTGCCCCACGGCAATATCCGTGGTTACCTCCGGCCAGCGGGCTGCCAGAGGCCGCGGCCCGCCATCGCTGCCGGTCACTTCGAACTCATGACCATGCAGATGGATCGGGTGGTTGGTCATGGTCAGGTTGCCGACGCGCAGGCGCACCTTGTCGTTATGCCGCACCACCAACGGGTCGATGCCAGGGAAGATGCGGCTGTTGAAGGTCCACAGATTGAAGTCGAGCATGGTCATGATCTTCGGCGTGTAGGCACCCGGCTCGATGTCGTAGGCATTCAGCAGAAAGCAGAAATCCCGATCCACCTCGCTGATCAGCGGGTGATGCTCCTTGGGATGGGTGACCCAGAAACCCATCATGCCCATGGCCATCTGGGTCATCTCGTCGGCATGCGGGTGGTACATAAAGGTGCCGGGGCGGCGGGCGACGAATTCGTAGACGAAGGTCTTACCCACAGGAATCGAGGGTTGGGTCAGGCCCGATACGCCGTCCATACCATTGGGTAAGCGCTGGCCGTGCCAGTGCACGCTGGTGTGCTCCGGCAGCTTGTTGGTGACGAAGATGCGCACCCGGTCGCCCTCCACCACCTCGATGGTCGGCCCCGGCGACTGGCCGTTATAGCCCCACAGGTGGGCCTTGTAGCCGGGTGCCAGCTCACGCACCACCGGCTCTGCCACCAGGTGGAACTCCTTGACGCCGTTGTTCATGCGCCAGGGCAAAGTCCAGCCGTTGAGGGTGACCACCGGGTTATAGGGCCGACCGTTCTGCGGCTGCAGCGGCGGCTGGGTATCGGCGCTGCCCTGCGACACCGCTTCCGGCACGCCGGCCAGGGACATTCGACTGACCGCCGAGGTGGCGACAGCGGCGGTAATCGCGCTGGCACCGAGAAAGAAATCACGTCGTGAAACCATGGGAATTGTCCTTGATCAGTGCCCGGCGGGCTCGTCGGTGGCGGCCGTGGCCGTGGTCATGGGAGAGAGGCTGGGTGCGCCGTGCAGGGCCATATCCAGATCGGCCTTGGCCAGCCAGAAATCGCGCTGCGCCTGCAGATAGCCATCCACCGCCAGCACCTGCTTGCGCGCATCGGCCAACAGCTCGAAGGTGCTGATAAACATGCCGCTGTACTGCAGGAGGTTTTCCTCAGCGATACGCGCGCGCAGCGGCAGCACCTCGTCGCGGTAATGCCGGGCAAGGTCATGGCTAGCCTGGTAACCCAGGTAGGCCTCGCGTACCTGCGAACGGGCGTTGACCGCCGTGGCGGCGGCGCGATTGAGCATCTGCCGGTACTGCGCCTCGGCCTTGGCCACCTTGGCCCCGCTCCAGTCAAACAGCGGCAACTCGACGCTGATCTCGTAGCCGCGCTGGGTAGGTTCCTCGTTGGAGCGGTTATTCACCACGCCCAGCTCCAGCACGTTGATAAAGCGCGTGGTCTTGCTTAGCCCCAGGTTGCTGGCCAGCCGTTCGGCGTCCAGGCGCACGGCCTGGATATCCAGACGTTGGCCCATGGCCAGGCGCTCGATATCCGGCAGTGGCTCGGCCGTGGCCGGCAACTCAGGCAGACGCTCGGGCAAGCGGTAATCGAGCTGCGCGCCCCACAGGCCGAGCAAGCGGGTCAGCTGCTCGCGGCTCTGCACCCGGGCCTGCTCGGCGCGGATCAGGTTGAGCCCGGCATCGGCATAGAAGCTCTGCTCCTGGGCCCGTTGCAGCACGCTGTAGTTACCCACCGCGGTCAGCCGCCGCGCCAGTTCGGCACCGGCCTCGGCCGAGCCCATCACCTGGCGCATATAAGCCAGGCTTTCCTGCGCGGCCACCGCGCGGTACCAGGCCTTGCGCGTCTGGCTGGCCAGCTCGAACAGCGCCAGGCTGGTCTGCCGCTGCACCTGCTCGAAGCGCTTGGCCTGCATGCCAGAAGTCAGCGGCATGGCAACCAAGCGCGCCAGATTGAGATGCAGGCCACGCTCGTATTCCACTTCGCTGCCTTTCTCCAATCGACCGAAGGAAAAGCCCGGATTGGCAATACGCCCGGCCTGCACACGCTCGGCCTCGCTGATACCCAGCTCGTCGAAACTCGCCTGCAGGCCGCGGTTATTTAGCAAGGCGACCTGCACCGCGGCATCCGCCGTCAGCGGCTGGGCCAGCAACTCGGCAACCCGCTCGGCCACCTGGCTGCGTTGCTCGGGGGTTTTCACCCAGGTCACCTGCTTGTCCAGCTGTTGGCCGGCCTGCTCGACCTGGCTGAAACCGCCATCCTGACTAAAGCTGGCACAGCCGCTGAGTAGCACAACCACTGCGCAAAGCCCGGCGCGGCTCGTCATACCACCTTGCTTAGTGATGGTCATGGTGCGGCTCCATTGGTTTAGCCGGTGTATCGGCAGGCTGAGCCCCCCGTGGCTCCTGCGCATACGGCTCTTGTGCATAAGTGCGCCAACCGCCGATCCGGCCGACCAGGTCGTTGGCCTCGCGCCAGTTATGCAGCGGTTGCTCGCTAAAGCCCTGGTAGGCCTTGAGCGGCGATTGATAGTGCAGAGCCGGCGTGGCGGCCTGGGCGTCCAGCGGGTCGGGCGACTCGGCCCAACTGCCAATAGACAGCACCAGCAACGCCAGGCAGACAAACGCCTGCCGGCGGGTAAAGGAAAAACGCATCATCGAATAGTCTCGCGTGCAGCGGCGCGCCTGCGCAGTACAGGCGAACACCGACTAATAGCTAAATACGCGTCACGCGGGCCTGGGCAGCAACGGCCACAGGCGCATCAACGCGCGGTTTGGCTTAGGCGAGAAACAGGCGTGGGGGTCTTTCGGGGGTTTCGGCGATAAAGCCGACAAACTGATCCAGTCGCGCCAGGGACGGCTCGACCGCTTGCAGCGGAGAATTGCTGGCAACCACTGTGCTCAGGGCCACCGCGCCGACACAAAAAGCGCAGAGGCTGCACAGGCTGTTATCGCTGCCTTGTGCGGCGTTGCTGGCGTTGTCGGTGGAACTGGCGTGGTGCGCGGTCTGGGCAGGCATATCGGCCGGCTGGGCCATGACCATCGCACCGGGATGATGCGCCGCCATTTGCCGATCAGCCTGGACAACCGCCCCGCCCTGCTTGGTCGCCGCGCATAACTGCATGCCGAGCGCCGCCATGCTCTGCGCCGGGAGGGCGAGCATCAGCATCCAGATCAGGGCAACTCGCAATATGCGCATGCGTGGGTCAGCGGTTTCGAAGTGAAGACGGGCGGATTATCCACCGATTTATGCGCTTGTCCATGCTCGGCCAGCGCCTGGCGTTGCCTGGCCTGAAGCCGATGGCAACCACGACAGCCAAGACCATGGGCAAACCCGACCCAGGATGGCTATGATCGGAACCCATGACACTCACCGCCACGCTCCGCCAACCCTGCCCACCCGGTGCCTGCGACTGTGGGCGCGAGCAGCTGCTGGAGAGCGCCAACAGGGATGTGCGCATTCTGTTGCTGACACGCACGGAGGAAAAACGCCTGCTAGAGCGGCTGGAGAACCTTGAGAGCCTGGCCGATCTGGAAAAGATGCAGCGGCGTATTTATGAGCAGCTCGGCGTGCGCGTCGCCGTCGCCCCCGGTTTCAACGAAGTGCGCAGCATGCGTGGCATCGCGATTGAGATCGATGAGCTGCCGGGGCTGTGCCGCAAGACTCGCCAGGCCATCCCCACCGCCATCCGCCGCAGCCTGGAAAAGCGTCCGGAAATTGCCTACAGCCTGCTCAACGCCAATGACCTGTTACGTGACACCTGAGTGCCCTGAGGCCGCTCAAACAAGCTCAGCGATAGTCTGAAAACGGGGCAACAAACGCAGGCCACTGCAGTCCAACACTCGCCCGCCACTACCTCTAGGAGCCCCCCTTGTTCGCTGTCCTTTTGCGTCAACCTTTGCGCTTAGCGGTATTGCTGATATCCGCCTGCGCCTCGCCCGCGGTTTTCGCCTGCCCGGCTGGGCAACAAGAAGTCTGCATGGTCACCTGTTTTTGTGCGCCAGGTGCCAGCGGGGAGATGGGGGCTATCTACGAAAACATGAACAATATGGCGGCAACGGGGCTGCATAACTGGCTGGTGCAATCGCGCAACACTGCAGCAGCGGGCGATACTCAGCCCATTCCGCTAAATATCCGCGCCCAGCTAGAGCCCTACTACGACATTCAGGTGCTCGACTCGGCGCGCTACAAGGTGGGCGATGATGTGGAGCTGAACGCCGCCCACACCATGCTGCAAAACCCCGATGTACAGGCGGTCACCCTGATCGACATCATCGTCTTTCGCAATGCCGATGATGCCCTCAACAATGTCGCGCTGTGGGCCCACGAGCTCAAGCATGTGCAGCAATACCTGCAGTGGGGCGCCCGCGAGTTTGCCGCCCGCTACAGCCGTAACTACAACGCCGTCGAGGCACCCGCCTACGCCATGCAAACCCAGGTAACTAGGGCGCTAAGAGCCAGCAAGACCGCGCCAGAAGCCTCTCGCTACCCTTGAGTAGAGCGCTGCTCAGCCCAGCATGCTTACGTGCTGCGGATGGCTGGCGACCCGCTCCAGCCAGGCACGGATCGCCGGGTAGGCGCTCAGGTCGAAGCCACCCTCATCGGCCACATGGGTGTAGGCATACAGGGCGATATCGGCAATCGAATAGTGCTCGCCAACCAGATACGGCGTGCGCTGCAGCTGCTTCTCCATTACCCGGAGCGCCTTGTGTCCGCGTACATGGCACTCCTCGTACTCGGCGCGGCGCGCCTCGGGCAGGCCCTGGTACAGCTGGATAAAGCGTGCCACCGCGACATAGGGCTCGTGGCTGTACTGCTCGAAGAACTGCCACTGCAGCACCTGAGTGCGCAGGCGCGGCTCACTGGGCAGAAACTCCGTGCCATCGGCGAGGAAATTGAGAATGGCGTTGGACTCCCACAGGCAGGTGCCGTCTTCCAGCTCCAGCACCGGGATCTTGCCGTTGGGGTTCTTGGCCAGGAAGGCCTCGCTCTGGGTCTCGCCCTTGAGGATATCGATCGGTACCCACTCATAGGCGATACCGCGCAGGTGCAGCATCAGCTTGACCTTGTAGCAGTTGCCCGAACGGTAGTCGCCATAGACCTTGTACATATTGCCCTCCTCGCAAATCGCCCCGAAACCCTTCAACTAGCTCGCTTGCGCCTGACGAATCACCTCGGCCAGACGCTTGAGCCCTTCACTCAGGCGCTCCGGCGCGACGTGACTGAAGTTAAGCCGCAAATGCCCCGGATGCTGATCCGGGTCGATAAAGAACGGTTCGCCCGGCATAAACGCCACGTTCTGCGCCAGCGCCGGAGCCAGCAGCGTGCGAGTGTCCAGCGGCTGCTTGAGGGTCAGCCAGAAGAACAGCCCACCCTGGGGAATCTGCCAGTCGGCCAGGTCGCTGAAATGCTCCTCCAGCACCGCCTGCATGGCGTCGCGGCGAATCCGGTAAAAATCGCGCAGCTCGGCCAGGTGGCCACGGTATTTCTCGCTGCCCAGCCACTGCAGCGCCTGCCACTGGCCGATGCGGTTGGTGTGCAGGTCGGCCGACTGCTTGAGGCGCAGCAGGTAGGGAAACAGATCCGGGGTGGCAATCAGATAGCCGACACGCAGGCCCGGCAGCAGGGTTTTCGACACGGTGCCGGTGTAGATCCAGCTGGCCTTCTGCAGGCGGCTGACGATCGGCGTGGCGCTGCCGGCGTCGAACACCAGCTCGCGGTAGGGTTCGTCTTCGATCAGGGTCACGCCGAACTCGTCGAGCAGCGCTGCCACGGCGTCGCGCTTGGCTTCGCTGTAGCGCACCGCCGAGGGGTTCTGGAAGGTCGGGATCAGGTAGGCGAAGGCCGGTTTGTGATTCTCCAGGCGTTGGCGCAGCGCATCGATCTGCGGGCCATCGGCTTCCTGCGGCACGGCGATGCAATCGGCACCGAACAGCTGGAAAGCTTGCAACGCAGCCAGGTAGGTCGGCGCTTCGAGCAGCACTTCGGTGCCCGGATCGATAAACAGCTTGCTGGCCAGATCCAGGGTCTGCTGCGAGCCGCTGACGATCAGCACCTGGCTGGCATCGCAGGGCACACCGAGGACACGGGCTTCGGCGGCGATGGCTTCGCGCAGCGCCGGCTCGCCTTCACTCATGCCGTACTGACCCATGCTCGCGGGCATATCGGCCCACTCGACCTTCGGCAACATCGGCTCGGCGGGCAGCCCACCAGCGAAGGACATCACTTCCGGACGCTGCGCTGCGGCGAGGATTTCACGGATCAGGGAGCTTTTCAGGCGGGCAACACGTTCGGAGAAGGCCATGGATATCACCGGTAGCAAAGGCAAATAAAAATAGGTCAAACTGTTTGACCGAAATTCTGTTTATCGGAAACTACGACGTTCCGCCCGAATACGTCAATAGGCTTGACCTTAATGCTTGACCTCAAGAGCACAACCACCCAGCAAGCCGCCATGGAAGCCTTCTTCTTTGGCTATCAGGCCTTTACTGCCAAGGCCGATGAAATCCTGGCGCGCCGCGGGCTGTCGCGGGTGCATCACCGCATCCTGTTCTTTAT
This sequence comes from Pseudomonas sp., assembly GCF_049653025.1. Classification (GTDB taxonomy): domain Bacteria; phylum Pseudomonadota; class Gammaproteobacteria; order Pseudomonadales; family Pseudomonadaceae; genus Aquipseudomonas. The sequence continues at coordinate 128,840 of NZ_JBASFM010000006.1, forward strand.
CGCCAAGTACCCTGGTTTGAGCATGAAAGAGCTGCTCGCCTACCTGGGCGTCAGCAAACAGGCGCTGAACACCCCGCTACGCCAGTTGCTGGAAATGGGTCTGGTGCAGAGCCTCGCCGCCGAGGACGACAAGCGCAAACGCCTGCTCGGTTTTACCGCCGAAGGGGCCAAACTGGAACAGGCGCTGCGCCGTGAACAGGCCAAGCTGCTGCAGCGGGCCTTTAGTGAAGCCGGGGAAACCGCCGTCAGCGGCTGGCTGCAGGTCAACCAAACCCTGGGCAATAGCCGCCAGAGCGGTGCAGGTGACAGTTAGCAACGCGCGCGGCGAAAACTGTACCGACTTGGAATACAGGCCTCCCGAAACTGTACCGCTTATTGCCCGCATCGCTGTACCGCGACGCCCCGCCCATCTGCCCCTAGGCTGATCAGCACTGCTCCCCCCGATGAGTGCTATGAGGCTGCGCCATGACCACCGAACTGCTGCTCGCCTTTATCGCCTTCGCCTTTGTCACCTCGGTGACGCCGGGGCCGAACAATATGATGCTGCTGGCCAGCGGGGTGAACTTCGGCCTGCGCCGCAGCCTGCCGCATATGTTCGGCATCAGTCTGGGCTTTATGCTGCTGGTGGCCTCGGTCGGCCTCGGCCTGGGCCAACTGTTCGAGCAGGTGCCGCTGCTGTACAGCGTGCTGCGTTACCTGGGCGCGGCCTACCTGCTGTACCTGGCCTGGAAAATCGCCAACTCCGGCGCACCGGACAGTCAGAGCAACGCCACCGGCAAACCGTTCAGCTTCCTGCAGGCGGCGGCCTTCCAATGGGTCAACCCGAAAGCCTGGATCATGGCCATCGGTGCCATCACCACCTATACCCCGCAGGAAAACTTCGTGGTCAATGTGTTGCTGATCGCGGCACTGTTCGCTCTGGTCAACTGCCCCAGCGTCGGCTTGTGGACGGTGGCCGGCAGCCTGCTGCGCAACTGGCTGAGTAACGCCCGCGCCCTGCGTGTGTTCAATATCGGCATGGCCCTGCTGCTGGTAGCCTCGCTGTACCCCATCTTCGCCGACACCGGACTGCTCTGATGCACGACCTGCCGCAAGCCCGCCTACGACCGCTGGCCGACACCTCAACCTCGGCGGTGGTCGCCGGCTTTATCGCCATGCTTACCGGATACACCAGCTCGCTGGTACTGATGTTTCAGGCCGGCCAGGCCGCCGGTCTGACTAACGGGCAGATTTCCTCGTGGATCTGGGCGCTGTCGATTGGCATGGCGATCTGCTGCATAGGCCTATCGCTGCGCTACCGCGCGCCGATAATGATCGCCTGGTCCACCCCAGGCGCAGCGCTGCTGATCACCAGCCTGCCCGGCGTGCCCTACAGCGAGGCGATTGGGGCCTATATCCTGGCTTCCGGCTTGATCGTGCTGATCGGTCTGACCGGCAGCTTCGACCGCATCATGCGCCGTATTCCGGGTTCCCTGGCCGCCGCCCTGCTGGCCGGCGTGCTGTTCAAGATCGGTCTGGAAATCTGTGGGGCCGCCGAACAGCAGCCGGTGCTGGTGGTGGCCATGTTGCTCGCCTATCTGCTGGGCAAACGCTTGCTGCCGCGCTATGCGGTGCTGGCCTCCTTGATCGTCGGCAGCGTGCTGGCCGGAGTCTTCGGCCTGCTCAATTTTGCGCACTTCGAGCTGCAACTGGCCACACCGCAATGGACCACGCCAAGTTTTTCTCTGGCAGCGGCCATCAGCATCGGCATTCCGCTGTTTATCGTCGCCATGGCCTCGCAGAACCTGCCGGGCATGGCCGTGCTGCGCGCCAATGGTTATGACGTGCCGGCCAGCCCGTTGCTGACTACGACCGGACTGACCTCGATGCTGCTGGCCCCGTTCGGCAGCCACGGTATCCATATGGCCGCCATCAGCGCGGCGATCTGCGCCGGCCCGGAAGCCCACGAAGACCCGAAAAAACGCTACACCGCCGCCATCTGGTGTGGGGTGTTCTACGGCATCGCCGGCATCTTCGGCGCAACCCTGGCGGCGCTATTTGCCGCTCTACCCAAGGCATTGATCCTGTCTATCGCGGCGCTGGCGCTATTCGCCTCGATCATCGGCGGCCTGACCCAGGCCATGAGCGAGCCGAAAGAGCGTGAAGCGGCGCTGATCACCTTTCTGGTAACCGCCTCGGGCATGACCCTGTTCTCGGTGGGCTCAGCGTTCTGGGGGATTGTTGCAGGGCTTTTGACCCTGGCAATTCTTAACTGGGGCAAGCAGGACGGGTAATTGATAGGTATAAAAAAACGGGCTAATGCAGTGCGCATTAGCCCGTTATTTCGTTACAGCTGGCGAAATCAGCCGCGCTGACGCTTCGGCAGCACGTCTTTGAGCTTGGCATGCATACCGCGCAGGGTTTTCTCGGTGCTTTCCCAATCGATGCAGGCATCGGTGATGGACACGCCGTATTTGAGTTGGCTGAGATCCTTGGGAATCGACTGGTTGCCCCAGCCCAGATGGCTTTCCACCATCAGGCCGACGATCGACTGGTTGCCTTCCAGAATCTGGTTGGCCACGTTGTCCATCACCAGCGGTTGCAGAGCCGGGTCCTTGTTGGAGTTGGCGTGGCTGCAATCGACCATGATGTTCGGGCGTATGCCGGCTTTGGTCAGTTCCTGCTCACAAACGGCAACACTCACCGAATCGTAGTTCGGCTTGCCGTTGCCACCGCGCAGCACCACGTGACCGTAGGCATTGCCCTTGGTGGTGACGATCGACACGCCACCTTCCTGGTTGATACCAAGGAAACGGTGCGGGCTGGAAACCGACTGCAGGGCATTGATCGCCACGGTCAGGCCGCCATCGGTGCCGTTCTTGAAGCCCACGGACGAGGACAGACCGGAAGCCATTTCGCGGTGGGTTTGCGATTCGGTAGTGCGCGCGCCGATGGCCGACCAGCTGATCAGGTCCTGCAGGTACTGCGGGGAGATCGGGTCGAGGGCTTCGGTGGCAGTCGGCAGGCCCATTTCAGCCAGGTCACGCAGCAACTGACGACCGATATGCAGGCCATCCTGAATCTTGAACGAGTCGTCCATAAACGGATCGTTGATCAGGCCTTTCCAGCCGACGGTGGTACGCGGCTTCTCGAAATACACGCGCATAACCAGATACAGACTGTCGGAGACCTCGGCGGCCAGCGCCTTGAGGCGCTCGGCATACTCATGGGCGGCCTTGATATCGTGGATCGAGCACGGCCCGACCACCACGAACAGGCGATGATCAGTGCCATCGAGAATATTGCGGATCACCTCACGGCCACTGGCCACGGTGCGCAGCGCAGCGTCGGTCAGCGGAATTTCACGCTTGAGCTGGGCCGGGGTAATCAGGGTGTCGTTGGAGGCAACGTTCAGGTCATCAATCGGTAAATCAGCCATCGTGCTATTCATCAGTCAGAGTCATCAGGTCACGGGTGCCGGCCGCCAGCGATCCCCGTGTGGCGGAGCACAGCAATATGAGCACAGCGGGGAAGCCGAACCTTAGCGCGTAAAGGCCTGGCTCGACAATGGGCTTGGCAGGTCGTCGAAAAACTACGTGCGGGGCAATACTGCGTTAACAACGGCCTGCTGGCGGAGCAATCACTGACTCAGGCTGGCCCGGGAGAACTCGGCGGCGTGCTGGGCGATCCACTCCTGAGCCACCGCTTCCACCGACAGGCTGCAACCCAGCTCCTGCTCGCGCTGATGGCGGTAATGCTCGATCTGGCAAACCTGCTCGACCATGCGTGCACGAAACAGGGTGTCTTCATCGACAAAAGCGATACCTACCAGGTACTTGCCTTCCTGCTTGCGGCACCAGGCCACTAAACCTGGATAACGCGCATGCTCACCAAACACGGGGATTCGCAGTTCGATCGCGGTGCCCCGGCGAAAAGCGCGGCTGGAGTTGCAAGCCACACCGCCGAGGCTGATATTGTTGAGCCGCTCTTTGGGTACAAATGCCTGTTTGCGTACAACTAGCTCAACCGGCATGTCACTGGGATGACGCAAGAAATGACGCATCTCCGACTACCTCTGATGCCATCAATTTGATACCACAAGGGCAGTATAGTGGCTGAGCTTGAACTGACCGACTTTGATGCGGATCGCCATCTGCTGGACCTGCCCGGCACTTCACTGTTGATATTTACCAGCATAGGTTGTGCCAGCTGCCGTTGGGCGCGCCGTGAGCTGCCTAATCTGCCCCTGCCAGTGCAGCGTTTGGCCTGGATCGATGCCGCCAACAATGGCGGTTTAGTGACGCGTTACGAGGTATTCCACCTGCCCGCGCTGTTCGTGGTGCGCGATGGCCAATTTTATGGCGCTTTGCAGAGCCGTCTGCAGGCTGCCGAACTTATTAAGGCGCTGGACACTGCCCTGTCGCGCCCCGCAGAGGAATTACCCTGATGAATGCAGCACCCCGTATCGGCATTATCGGCTCCGGTGCCATTGGCGGCTTTTACGGCCTGATGTTGGCCCGCGCCGGCTTTGATGTGCACTTTCTGCTGCGCAGTGAATTCGCTACAGTCGCCAGCCAGGGCCTGCGCCTCAACAGTGCCGTGCACGGCGCACTGCAACTGGACAAGGTGCAGGCTTATCAGTCGGCGGCCGATATGCCGCCGTGCGACTGGTTGCTGGTCGGGGCGAAAACCACCAGCAACGCCGAACTGGCTCCGCTGATCAGCCAGGCCGCCGCGCCGGGGGCCAAGGTCGTACTGCTACAGAACGGCCTGGAGGTTGAGGAAGAACTGCGCCCGCTGCTCCCGGACACCCTGCACCTGCTGGGCGGCCTCTGCTATATCTGCGCGCACCGCAGCGCGCCGGGAGTGATCGAGCATCAGGCACTGGGCGGGGTCAACCTGGGCTATCACTCAGGTCCTGCCGATGCCGAGAGCCGCCAGCAGATCCTCGAACAAGGCACCAGCCTGTTCACCACTGCCGGCCTGGACTCCTCGGCCATGCCCAACCTGGCCCAGGCGCGCTGGCAGAAGCTGGTGTGGAATGTGCCCTACAACGGCCTGGCGGTGCTGCTGGGCAGCGGCACCAGCGCGCTGATGGGCAACCCCGACAGCCGTGCGCTGATCGCGGCGATCATGCAGGAAGTGATCGATGCCGCCAGCGCTTGCGGCCATCAATTGCCGCCTGGCTTTGCCGGCAAGCTGCTAAGCGCCACCGACCGCATGCCCGATTACCTGCCGAGCATGTACCACGACTTCGCCCTGCATCGCCCGCTGGAGCTGCACGCCATCTATAACGCGCCGCTGGCTGCGGCAGCCAAGGCCGGCTGCGCCATGCCGCGCACCGAGATGCTCTACCAGACCCTGCGTTTCCTCGAACAACGCCCGCAATAGGACACAGCCATGAGCAAGGGATTAGGCGACAAACTGGTACTGGCGATTTCCTCGCGGGCGCTGTTCGACCTGCGCGACAGCCACCAGGTCTATGAAAGTCAGGGCGTCGAGGCCTATCGCCAATACCAGATCGAGCATGAGGACGAAATTCTCGCCCCCGGCGATGCCTTCCCCTTGGTGGAGAAGCTGCTGGAGATCAACACCACCCTCAAGCAGCAGCGGGTCGAGGTGATTCTGGTCTCGCGCAACAGCGCCGACACCGGCTTGCGCGCCTTCAACTCAATCCAGCATTACAACCTGGGCATCTCCCGCGCCGCCTTTGTCGGTGGGCGCAGCCCCGACCCCTATCTGGCCGCATTCGGTTGCCATTTGTTTCTCTCCACCCACGCCGAGGATGTGCGCAGCGCGCTGCGGGCCGGCTTTGGCGCGGCAACCATCTTGTCCGGCGGCGCACGACGGGCGGCAAGCAATGAGCTGCGCATAGCCTTCGACGGCGACGCCGTGCTGTTTTCCGACGAGTCCGAGCGGGTCTATCAGCAGGCCGGCCTGGAAGCCTTCCAGAGCCACGAACGCGAGTCGGCCCGCGAGCTGCTGGGCGGCGGCCCGTTCAAGCCCTTCCTCGCCGCCCTGCACCGCCTGCAGCAAGAGTTTCCCGAAGAACAGTGCCCGATCCGCACCGCCCTGGTCACCGCGCGCTCGGCACCGGCCCATGAACGGGTGATCCGCACGCTGCGCGAGTGGAATATCCGCCTGGATGAATCCTTCTTCCTCGGCGGCCTGGAAAAAGCCGCGATTCTGGAAACCTTCGGCGCCGACGTGTTCTTCGACGACCAGACCGGACACTGCGAAAAAGCCAGCAAAGTCGTGCCCACCGGTCATGTACCGCACGGCATCAGCAACGAACCGCAGATCTAACCCCGCGCGAGGGCGCTCAACCGTCCTCGCCGCTTAGCCCTACCCCCTCGTATATAACCATTCGTCCTCAAAACCTCGGCTTTCTTTGACTTATCGATGGCGCTGCTAAGCTCAGAGCAGGCCCGCCAGTCTGGCAGTCAAGGAGGCCGAATGATTCGCTCGATTCTCTACGCCACCGACCTCGGCCTCTATGCCCCCTATATCCTGCAACATGCTCTGGCCATGACCCGCGCCTTCAACGCCAGTCTGTACGTCGTGCATGCCGTGGAACCCATGGGGCTGTTTGCCGAGTCGGTCTTACAAACCTATCTGGATGAGGAACGCCTCAAGGAACTGCGCAAAAACGGCCTGAGCACAGTGATGGCGAGCATTGAGCAACGGGTACTGGAAGGCTTTCGTGATGAGATCGGCGAAGCAGTGCATGACCTCGACCTGATCAAGGCCGTGCGCGTGGTACAGGGTGACCCGCCCTTGGTGATTCTCGATGAGGCACAGCAACTCGGGGTCGATCTATTGGTCCTAGGTAGTCACAGCCACGGCACAGATATGGATATTCCGCTGGGGCGTACCGCGTCGCGGCTGGTGCAGTTATCTGAAGTACCGGTGTACCTGGTGCCGATGCTGCAACACCGCAGCCGCGGTGAACTTTAAAGATCGCCCGGCACACTTAAAGAATTGGTCTAGATTTAATGCTCTAATCGTCAATCTGGTTATATAAAAACGCCGGTAATCTGAACGGCACTTCTTGGCTTTGAGGGATTTTTATGAAGCTTCAGCAACTGCGCTACATCTGGGAAGTCGCGCATCACGACCTCAACGTATCTGCCACGGCGCAAAGCCTCTACACCTCGCAGCCGGGCATCAGCAAACAGATCCGCTTGCTGGAAGACGAACTGGGGGTTGAAGTATTCGCCCGCAGCGGCAAGCACCTAACTCGCATCACCCCGGCCGGCGAGCGGATTATCAACACCGCTGGGGAAATCCTGCGCAAGGTCGAAAGCATCAAGCAGATCGCTCAGGAGTTCTCCAACGAGAAGAAAGGCACCCTGTCGATCGCCACCACCCACACCCAGGCGCGCTATGCCCTGCCGCCAGTGATCAGTGCGTTTATCAAGCAATACCCGGACGTGGCCCTGCACATGCACCAGGGCACGCCGATGCAGATCGCCGAAATGGCCGCCGACGGCACCGTAGACTTCGCCATCGCCACCGAAGGTCTGGAGCTGTTCAACGACCTGATCATGATGCCCTGCTACCGCTGGAACCGCTGCGTAGTGGTGCCCCAAGGGCATCCGCTGACCAAGCTGCCGAAACTGACCCTGGAAGCCCTAGCCGAATACTCGATCGTCACCTACGTGTTCGGCTTTACCGGCCGCTCCAAACTCGACGAAGCCTTCAGCCATCGCGGCCTGACGCCGAAAGTAGTGTTTACCGCCGCCGACGCCGACGTGATCAAGACCTATGTGCGCCTGGGCCTGGGCGTGGGCATCGTGGCCAAGATGGCCGTCGACCCCAAGCTCGATCCGGATCTGGTGGTGCTGGATGCCGGCGAGCTGTTCGAAGCCAGTGTGACCAAGATCGGCTTCCGCCGCGGCACCTTCCTGCGCGGCTTTATGTGCGACTTTATCGAGAAGTTCGCCCCGCACCTGACCCGCGACGTGATGGCCAAGGCTGTGCAGTGCCACAGCAAGATCGAGTTGGAAGAGCTGTTTGAAGGCGTGGAACTGCCGCTGCACTAAACCGTCAGCCGAATAAAAAGCCCGTCACTAGGACGGGCTTTTTTATGGCCTAAAAAACCTACTCAGTGGCTTTTAGCTCTTGGCCATGGGCAAAATTGATCCACCAGCCAAACGCCGCAGCGGTAAAGAACATGATGATGCTGTAGATCGCCGCCGGGATGGACATGGTCGGGTTGTTCAGCAACATCGGGCTAAGCGCCAGGGCAATCGCCAGGGTGCCGTTGTGGATGCCGATTTCCATGCCGATCGCCACCGCCTGACGCAGGCTCAGCTTGAACAGACGCGGCACCCAGTACCCCACGGCCAAGCTGATCAGGTTGAACGCCAGCGCCGCGCCGCCCACCAAAGGTGCGTAATCGACAAAGGTCTGCCAATCCTTGACCACCGCCAACAGGATGATAACCAGCAGAAACAGCGCGGAAATGATCTTCACCGGCTTTTCCATGCGCGCGGCAAAGCCTGGGAAACGGCTGCGGATCCACAGGCCGATAGCCACCGGGCCGAGGACGATGACAAACACCTGCACCACCTTGGTGAACTGCAGCGGCAGGGCCTGATCGCCTTCCATAAAGTAGGCCAGCGACAGGTTGACGATCAGCGGCATGGTCAGCACCGCGATAACCGAATTGACTGCGGTCAGGGTGATATTCAGCGCCACATCGCCGTGCGCCAGGTGACTGTAGAGATTGGCCGTGGTGCCGCCCGGCGAGGCCGCCAGCAGCATCAGGCCCACAGCCAGCGCCGGGGCCAGACCAAACGCTTTGGCCAGGAAGAAGCACACCAACGGCAGCAGCAACAGCTGGCAGCCCAGGCCAATCAGCACCGGCTTGGGAAATTTCACCACCCGGGCAAAATCCGCCAGGGTCAGCGACAGGCCCAGGCCGAGCATGATGATGCCCAGGGCAATGGGCAGGAACAGGGTCAATAACGGATCAGCAGTCACGGCTTTTTTACTCCTTGATCAAAGCGCTGGGCGATCTTGAACAGCGGCGTAGAACACTGCAGTGACTTTAGTGGCCAATCGTGTGAAAGAAATGGCGAGGTATAAAAAAAGCGCCCAAATAGGCGCTTTTTTATTACGTAACGGAATCAGATCGCCGTGGTGCCGCCGTCCACCGCCAGCGCCTGGCCGGTGGTAAACGCCGCGTTATCGCAGCACAGGTAGAGCACGGCGGTGGCGATTTCCTCGACCTTGCCGATGCGCCCAACCGGGTGCATGGCGGCAGCGAACTCGCCCTTCTTCGGGTCGGCTTCATAGGCGCGGCGGAACATGTCGGTGTCGATCACCGCCGGGCACACCGCGTTGACTCGCACCTTCTTCTTCGCATACTCGACCGCAGCCGACTTGGTCAGGCCAATCACCGCATGCTTGGAGGCAGCGTAGATGCTCATCTTCGGCGCAGCGCCCAGGCCGGCAACCGAAGCGGTGTTGACGATGGCGCCGCCACCCTGGGCCAGCAGCAGCGGGATCTGGTGCTTCATGCACAGCCACACGCCTTTGACGTTGACGCCCATAATCGCGTCGAACTCGCTTTCGCTGCCTTCGGCCAGCTTGCCCTTCTCGATCTCTATGCCGGCGTTGTTGAAGGCATAATCCAGACGGCCGTAGGCACCCAGGGTGCGTTCCATCAGCACCTTGACCTCGGCGTCACGGGTCACGTCGCAGCGCACGAACAGTGCGTCGCCGCCGGCTTCACGGATCAGCCCGACAGTCGCCTCGCCGCCCGCCACATCAACGTCGGACACCACCACTTGCAGGCCTTCGTTGGCGAATGCCAGTGCCGTGGCACGACCAATACCAGCAGCACCACCGGTGACCAGGGCAACCCGGCCGGAAAAGCTCAAGCTCATCTGCGTGTCCTCGCAAGGATTAGAAACTGCAGCGAGTCTAATCAGCTGCCCGCCGCCAAGGCAGCACTATCAAACTGCTGGTGATGGCTTCATCCAAACGAGTGATTAACACCCCAGGCCACCTATCATTCGAATGGATTAAACACCATTCGTCCCGCGGGCAAATCTTGCCGATTGCACCACTACGGGCTATCAACAGTCTTTCCGCTCAGTGAGTACCTGCCATGACTGCCCCACTCAATCGTCAGTTCCTGCTTGCCCAACGCCCGGTCGGCCTGCCCAGCCGCGAGACTTTCAGCTATGTGGAAACCAGTGTCGGTGAACCCGGCCCCGGGCAAATCCTGGTGAAAAACGCCTACCTGTCACTGGATCCAGCCATGCGCGGCTGGATGAACGATGCCAAGTCCTATATCCCGCCGGTCGGCATTGGCGAAGTGATGCGCGCCCTCGGTGTCGGTGAGGTGGTGGCCTCGCAGCACCCGGATTTTGCCGTGGGCGACCATGTAAACGGTGCCCTCGGCGTGCAGGATTATTTCCTCGGTGAGCCCAAGGGCTTCTACAAGGTCGACCCCAAGCGCGCGCCGCTGCCGCTGTATCTGTCGGCACTGGGCATGACCGGCATGACCGCCTATTTCGCCCTGCTAGATGTCGGCGCACCGCAAGCCGGCGAAACCGTGGTGATTTCCGGCGCGGCCGGTGCGGTCGGCAGCATTGCCGGGCAGATCGCCAAGCTCAAGGGCTGCCGCGTGGTCGGCATCGCCGGTGGCGCGGACAAGTGCAAGTTTCTGATTGATGAGCTGGGCTTCGACGGTGCCATCGACTACAAGAACGAAGACGTGATCGCCGGTCTCAAGCGCGAATGCCCGAAAGGCGTGGATGTGTATTTCGACAACGTCGGCGGTGACATTCTCGATGCGGTGCTCACCCGCCTGGCCTTCAAGGCGCGAGTGATCATCTGCGGCGCGATCAGCCAGTACAACAACAAACAGGCGGTCAAAGGTCCGGCCAACTACCTCAACCTGCTGGTCAACAGCGCGCGCATGGAAGGCATGGTGGTGATGACCTACGCCACGCGCTTCGCCGAAGCGGCTGTGGAGATGGGCGGTTGGCTGGCCAGCGGCAAGCTGAAATCCAAGGAAGACATTGTCAGCGGCCTGCAGACCTTCCCGGAAACCCTGCTCAAGCTGTTCAGCGGCGAAAACTTCGGCAAGCTGGTGCTTAAGGTCGACTAAGCGCCCGGTTCCGGCTTGGGTGGGAGGGGCTTCAGCCGCGACGCTGCAATGTCGCGGCTAAAGCCCCTCCCACAGGCCCTGCGCTGTGCCCACTCTCCCTAGGCAATTGCCACTTCCTCGATCTCCTGCTGGATCGGCCGCCAGCGGCGCAGCAGCATATACAGGGTCGGAATCACCACCAGGGTGAACAGCGTACCGACCAGCAAACCGCCGACAATCACCAGCCCGATCTGCTGCCGGCTTTCCGCCCCCGCGCCCGTGGCAATCGCCAACGGCAGCGAACCCAACACCATCGCCCCAGTGGTCATCAGAATCGGCCGCAAACGCTGCACCGACGCCTCGATCACCGCCGCGCGCAACTCATGGCCCTGACGCAGCAGCACGTTGGCGAACTCGACGATCAGGATGCCGTGCTTGGTAATCAGGCCGATCAGTGTCACCAGGCCGATTTGCGAGTAGATATTCAACGTGCCGCCGAACAAGGTCAGCGCCAGCAAGGCCCCGGCCATCGACAATGGCACGCTGAACAGGATGATCAGCGGGTCGCTAAAGCTCTCGAACTGCGCAGCCAGCACCAGGAAGATAAATGCCAGGGCCAGAGCGAAGATCAGCGCAATACCGGCGCTGGACTCCTTGAAGTCACGCGAGGTGCCGGTGTAGTCGTACTGGGTTTCCGCCGGGAACACGCCGCGAGCGACCTGCTCCAGGTGCTGCAGGGTTTCGCCCAGGGTGTAGCCGCTGCCAACGTTGGCGCTGATGGTTACCGCGCGCAGCTGGTTGAAGTGGTTGAGCTCACGCGGGGCCACCGTCTCGCGCACCTCGATCAGGTTGGAGAGCTGCACCATGTTGTCGTTGCGCCCACGCACGTAGACCCGGTTGAGGTCGTCGGGGTTGCTGCGGTCGACGCCCTGCAACTGCACCAGCACGTCGTACTGCTCGCCGTTCTGCTTGAAGCGGGTGACCTGGCGGCTGCCAAACAGGCTTTCCATGCTGCGGCCGATGGTGGCCACGTCGGTGCCGACCACCACCGCCTGCTCGCGGTTGACCGCTACTTTCAGCTGCGGCGCGTTGAGCTTGAGATCGCTATCGAGGCTTTCCAGGCCGGGATAGTCACGCAGCTGGCTGAGCAGCTCATCCACATACCCCTGCAACTGGGCGTACTCCATGGAGGAGCGGATCACGAAATTCACCGGCTGGTTACGCGCGCTCTGCCCAAGTGGCGGGCGGTTGACCGGGTAGGCGCGCACGCCGGCGATGGCCTGCAACTTGGGCAGCAGTTCGTTACGTATCTCGAACTGGCTGCGGCTACGCTCGGCCCAGTCCTCCAGCTTCATAAAGGAAATGCCCTGGGCCACCGTGGGGAAACCGGCGATCACCATATAGCGGTTGGTTTCCGCGATGCTCGCATACGCCGCTTCAATCTCCTCGGCGTAACGGCTGGTGTAGTTCAGGGTCGCGCCGTCGGGGCCGTTGAATACGCCGATGATGGTGCCGGTGTCTTCAGTCGGGGCCAGCTCGGATTTGAGGCCGGAGAACAGCAGCACGCAGGTGACGATGGTGAGTAACAGCACGCCCACCACCAGCACCCAGGCGCTCAGCGCCTTGGCCAGCAGGTGTTTATAGCTGTAGGTCAGGCCGTTGAGAAAGTTCTCGATCAGGTTATACAGGCGGTTGTGCCGCTCACCGCTTTGATGCGGCTTGAGCAGCAGTGCGCACATCATCGGCGTCAGGGTCAGGGCGACGAAGCCCGACACCAGTACCGCGCCGGCCAGGGTCCAGGCGAACTCGGTAAACAGCTTGCCGGTGGTGCCCTGCATAAAGCCGATCGGGGCAAACACGGCGGCCAGCGTCAGGGTCATGGCCATCACCGCAAAGGCGATTTCGCGGCTGCCCTTGAGCGCGGCCTGCACCGGGGCCATGCCCTCTTCGATATGCCGGTGGATGTTCTCCAGCATGACGATGGCGTCATCCACCACCAGACCGATCGCCAGCACCATGGCCAGCAGCGTCAGGGTATTGATGGTGAAGCCCATCAGCGACATCAGGGCAAACGCGCCGATCAGCGACACCGGGATGGTCACCAGCGGGATGATGGTGGCGCGCAACGAACGCAGGAAGATAAAGATGATCAGGATGACCAGCCCGACTGCTTCCCAGATGGTGATAAACACGTTGTCGATCGACTCGCGGATAAACAGCGAGTTGTCGTTGGCCACCGCCATTTCCATGCCGTCCGGTAACAGCGCGCGAATATCGGGCAAGGCCTGCGCCAGGCCATCGGAGATGTCCAGCGGGTTGGCCGTGGCCTGCTTGATCATGCCCATCGACACCGCCGGGCGGCCTTTGTAGCGAACGATACTGCGCTCGTCCTTGGCGCCGATCTCGGCGTGGCCAACATCGGCCAGGCGCAGTAGGTAGCCGCGCGAGTCATCGAGAATCAGCTGATTGAATTGCTCGGGGGTGTTCAGGTCGGTTTCCGTGAGCACGGTGAATTCGCGCTGCTGCGATTCGATACGCCCGGCCGGAATCTCGACGTTCTGCCGGCGCAGCGCATCTTCCACGTCCTGTACCGTGAGGTTGTGCGCGGCGAGCTTCTCCGGGTCGAGCCAGATGCGCATGGCGTAGGTGCGCGCCCCGCGAATCTGCACCTCGGACACGCCGGGAATGGTCTGCAGGCGGTCCTTGATCACCCGCTCCAGCACATCGGTAATCGCCATGGCACTGTAGCGTTCGCTGTAGAACGCCAGCCAGATCACCGGCTGGGCGTCGGCCTCGACCTTCTGCACGATGGGCTCAGCGATTTCATCCGGCAGCAAACCACGCACGCGGCCAAGACGGTCGCGCACATCGTTGGCGGCTTCATCGGAGTTGCTGCCAAGGATGAACTGCGCGGTGATCTGGGTGTTTTCCGAGCGGCTGATGGAGCTGACGAAATCCAGTCCCTCGATGCCCGAGAGCACATCCTCAATCGGCTGGGCGACCTGCGACTCCATGATCTCCGGGCTGGCGCCGGGATAGGTGACGTTGACCGTGACAATCGGCACGTCGATATTCGGGTACTCACGCACGGCCAGGCGGTCATAGGCCATCAAGCCGAGCAGCACCACGATCAGCGACAGCACCGTGGCAAACACCGGCCGCCGGATGCAGATATCCGACAGGGTCATGGCGTGCGCTCCGCCGCCTTGCTGCGCACTGCATCACCGTTGCGGACCTTCTGCCAACCGGCGCTGATCAGCACCTCGCTACCGTCCAAGCCTTCACGCACCTCGACCAATCCGGCCTGGCGCTTGCCCAGCTTGACCTCACGCACCTCGACCTTGCCGTCCACCACCAGGTTGACCAGCAAGCGCTCACCTACAGGCATCAAGGCTTCTTCGGGGATCACCAGGGCATTGGGGCGCTCGGCGAGAATCACCGACACCTTGACGAACTGTCCGGGGCTTAAACGCCCATCGCTGTTGCTGATATGCGCGCGCACGGCCTGGCTACGGCCGACCTCATCCAGACGCGGGTTGATGGCGAAGATTTCGCCGCTGAAACGTTCGTCCGGGTAGGCGTCCAGGCTGATTTCGATGGTCTGCTTGAGGCGGATCTGGCTGACGGCTTTTTGCGGAATACGGAAATCCACCTTGAGCGGGTCGAGCACTTCCAGATTGACGATGCCCTGGCCCTCGCTGAGGTAATCGCCGGGGCTGGCCTGACGCAGGCCGAGCACGCCGGCATAGGGCGCGAGAATTTGGGTTTTATCCAGACGCGCCTGGGACAACGCCAGAGTGGCGCGGGCCGCCTGTTGTTGCGCGCTGGCTTCGTCGAGGGCTTGCGGGTTGCTCGCGCCGCGTTTGAACAGCATCTGCGCGCGTTCAAAGTTCTTTTCTGCCAGGTTCAGGTTAGCGCGGGCCTGGGCGAACTCGGCGCGGCTGATCGAATCATCCAGGCTGACCAGCAGCGCGCCGGCCTCGACACTCTGCCCTTCACGAAAATGCAGGCTGCTCAGGCGGCCGGCAATTTCCGGGCGAATCATCACCGACTCATCGGAGCGCAAGGAGCCGAAGGTGATCAGCTCATCGCGCACCAGGCTCTTGGCGACCGGCACCACCTCGACCACCGGCGGCTCTTCGGCCTGAATCGGCCAGGCAACCGCCGCCAACAGCGTGGCGGCGAGAAGAACATGCGCGCGGGCAACCATATACAACCCCTAATTTTGTTATAGAGGCCGAGTTTAACGGCCGGGCCGTGCTGCTCAGCCGTTAAACATGTTTCCCGATATTAGCCTTGCGCCGGCACTACTGGCGCATGCCGCTGCCCGTCACCAGCAAGCGGATGCACACCGCGTAGAGCACGGCGGTGGCAACCAGCATAAAGGCGATGGCCACGCCGATGCGGATATCCGAGACGCCGAGGATGCCGTAACGGAAGGCGTTGACCATGTGCAGCACCGGGTTGGCCAGCGACACCGTCTGCCAGAACTGCGGCAGCAGGCTGATCGAATAGAACACCCCACCGAGGTAGGTCAGAGGCGTCAGGACAAAGGTCGGGATGATCGAAATATCGTCGAAATTGCGCGCATACACCGCGTTGATAAACCCGCCCAGGGAGAAGATGGTCGCAGTCAGCAGCACCACCAGCACGGTAATGCCGAGGTGATGCACCTGCAGGTGGGTGAAGAACAGCGACAGCAGGGTGACGATAAAGCCCACCGCCAGGCCGCGCAGCACGCCGCCAACCACATAGCCGGTGAGGATGATATGCGGCGACACCGGCGAGACCATCAGCTCCTCGATGGAGCGCTGGAACTTGCTGCCGAAGAAGCTCGACACCACGTTGCCGTAGGAGTTGGTGATCACCGACATCATGATCAGCCCCGGCACGATGTATTCCATATAGGTGAAGCCACCCATATCGCCGATCTGCCGGCCGATCAGATTGCCGAAGATCACGAAGTACAAAACCATGGTGATCGCTGGCGGCAGCAGGGTTTGCGG
Source organism: Pseudomonas sp. (assembly GCF_049653025.1). Taxonomy (GTDB): domain Bacteria; phylum Pseudomonadota; class Gammaproteobacteria; order Pseudomonadales; family Pseudomonadaceae; genus Aquipseudomonas. The sequence continues at coordinate 144,932 of NZ_JBASFM010000006.1, forward strand.
CCAGATGCGGGTAAAGCGGCGCACCTCGCGGTAGACGATGGTGCGCAGCGCCACCAGGTTGGCGGCCAGTTCGGAATTCAGATACGCCGTGCTCATACCGCCACCCCCGCCAGGTTCTTGCCGACCAGGGAAACGAACAGTTCCTCCAGGCGATTGGTTTTATTACGCAAGCTCAGCACCTCGATTTTCTGCAGAGCCAACTGGCGGAACAGCTCGGTAATGCCCTGGCTCTTCTCCACCTGCACCTCCAGGGTATGCGCATCAAGCAGCTGCGCCGGGTAGCCGAGCAACTGCGGCGGCATCAGTTGCGCCTCCTTGAGGTCGAGCAGGAAGGTTTCCACGTGCAGCTTCTTCAGCAGCTCCTTCATGCTGGTGTTCTCGACGATACGCCCGTGGTCGATGATGCCGATATTGCGGCACAGCTGCTCGGCCTCCTCCAGGTAATGGGTGGTGAGGATGATGGTGATGCCCTGCTCGTTCAGCTCGCTGAGAAAGCCCCACATCGAACGGCGCAGTTCGATATCAACCCCGGCAGTCGGCTCATCGAGAATCAGCAAGCGCGGCTGGTGCACCAGGGCGCGGGCGATCATCAGGCGGCGCTTCATACCGCCCGACAACTCGCGCGACGGCACATTGTGCTTGCCCCACAGGCCGAGCTGGTTGAGGTATTGCTCGGCGCGCTCCTTGGCGATTTTCGCGGGAATGCCATAGTAGCCAGCCTGGGTCACCACGATATCGAAGGGTTTTTCGAACTGGTTGAAGTTGAATTCCTGCGGCACCACACCCAGGCAGCGCTTGAGCGCCGACGGCTGTTTGTCCAGGTCATGGCCGAACACATTGACCGTGCCGCCGCTCTTGGTCACCAGGGTGGAGAGAATGCCGATGGTGGTGGATTTGCCGGCACCGTTGGGGCCGAGCAAGGCGAAGAAGTCACCTTCGGCCACATCCAGATCGATGCCATGCAAAGCCTGGAAGCCGTTGCCGTAGGTTTTGCTCAATTGACGGATAGACAGAGCGGTACTCATAAAAATGCGCGCACCTGAGTAGAGAAGAAAAATTCGAGAGGGGCCGAGCTGTACAGCACGAAGTGCCCAAGTCTAGCGCCTGGGCGGCCGCTATCGCAGCCCTTTTACCGGATAACTCGATGCCCCAAAGCAGGCCAGCAGCCTAGCAGCGCTGCGCGCGGAAGAAACCCGCCAGTTGCCGATGATGCTTATCAGCCCTGTCGATAGATCAACCGGGTACTGCCTCGCCAGCAAAGTCACCGCTGATCGACTGCGCATCCTCGACAAACAGGTGCGGATAACAGACAGCCAGATGACCGAAGAACAATTCCAACGGCACATCGGCAAACTGGCCGTGGTCGCGCAGGTATTCCATATAACGCTCACCCTGCTGGTTGAACGGGTGAAACACGCTGTCGCTCAGGCCATCGAACTCCAACGGCGCGACCTTGAACAGCTGACACAGCTGCAGGTTGAACGCCGGCGTGGCCTTGACCCAGCGCCCGTCGAGATACAGCTCGGTATAGCCGTGCATGGCGAACACTTCACTACGCAGCATCTCCAGCAAGCGCGGTGTGGACAGGTGGTTGCGCACGTCGGCCAGGCCGATTCGCGCCGGAATGCCGCAATGGCGAGCGCACGCCGCCAGCAGGGTGGCCTTGGGCACGCAGTAGCTTTCGCCGGCAAGCAAGGCGTGACTGCCCTTCAGGGTTTCAGGATCACGGCTGAACACGTAAGGGTTGTAGCGAATCTGATCACGCACCGCGTAATACAGCTTGATCGCCTGTTCGCGCGGCTCACGACTGGCCCCGCGAAACGCCTCGGCGAATGCCACCAGCGCAGGGTGATCACTGTCGATAAAACGGCCAGGCTCAAGGTATTCGCGCATCAGGGCTTCTCCATGATTGATGCGCCAGTCTAGCCAGGCCAATCCCGCCTGGGTTACGACGATTCGGCCAAGCTCACCGCTCTTGTCGCCATCCGTTCGCCGGGCGACTGCGCAGTAGCCGGGACAGCCAAGGCGCATGCCCTTATACTTGCGCGCCCGTTTTACCTACAGGATTGCCCCATGGCCAACACCCACATCGACCATCACCTCACGCTGCTGCAGCACCTGCGCACCATTCTGGTGGCCCTGGGCGAAGCCGAGCAGATTCTCGATGACAGCCACGCCATGTACCTGGAGCGCTACGACGAATTGCTCGCCGACCTGCCCAGCGATCCGGAAGCCAGCCTGTACCTCGGCCAGGACCTGATCAGCCAGGTCTTCCAGCGCTACCCGCAGATCGCCCACCTGGTGCCCCGCGACCTGCTGTGGTTCTTCGGCGGCGACTGCCTGCACTTTATGCCGGACGAAGAAATCGAGATGTACCAGACCCTCGAAGAGCGCCGCTTCTACGCCGCAGAGAACGACGAACCGTTCGACTGGAATCAGGAAAAGCAGCTGCTGGCGATGCCTGCCCAAGGCAGCACGCACTAAGCGCTACCAGACGCACAAAAGCCCGCACGGCATCACCGGCGGGCTTTTTTATGGGTATTTAAAACGCAAAAATAAAAACGCCGCTCAGTGAGCGGCGTTTTCATTTATTTGGAGCGGGAAACGAGACTCGAACTCGCGACCCCGACCTTGGCAAGGTCGTGCTCTACCAACTGAGCTATTCCCGCAATGTAGCTTGGTACTAAAAATGGCGTCCCCTAGGGGACTCGAACCCCTGTTACCGCCGTGAAAGGGCGGTGTCCTAGGCCACTAGACGAAGGGGACCTTGGAACTTGTCGGCTACCTGCCTGAGCAGATGACCTGAATCTGGAGCGGGAAACGAGACTCGAACTCGCGACCCCGACCTTGGCAAGGTCGTGCTCTACCAACTGAGCTATTCCCGCATACAACTTGGTTTAAAGCAGCACACTTCATAAAGAAGTGGCGTCCCCTAGGGGACTCGAACCCCTGTTACCGCCGTGAAAGGGCGGTGTCCTAGGCCACTAGACGAAGGGGACGCAGCCCGGAAACTACAACTTCTCTCCGGCTTCTACACGTTCCGCCCTAAGGCATTGCGCTACGAAGTGGCGCGCATTCTATGGAGCCTTGCAAGGCTCGTCAACCTCCGCGTAAAAAATTTTATAAATCAAAGACTTCAGTCCCGAATGTGATGCAGCCCTATCAGCCTCCTGGCTAAGGCACTACACTCGGACGAAAAACCGGTGATCGAGAGGCTCCACCCATGTCCCCACTCGTGATTACCATATTGATTGTTTCTGGCATCGTCGTTTTGATCGCCATTGCCTACATCAATCATATGGTCGAGAACAACAAGCTGGAGAAGGCGCGCATCAAGGCCGACCTCAACGACCGCCTGCGCCGCTGCACCGATCTCGCCGAAGCCCTCCCCGGCCAACTCATGACCCCAGCCCTGAAGCTGCTGCTCAGCCGCCTGCAGCTGCACTTCAGTGAACGCATGCTGCCACTGGACAAGGGCAACAACGCCCTCAAGGCGCGTATTGAAGAGCTGCGCAAACTGATTGCGCAGGGCGAGTCGATTGCGGTCAACAATCCAGCACAGCCCATCCTCAATGAAGCCAAGGCCAAGGATGTACGTTTCCAGCTGGAGGGCCTGCACGGCCAGCTGACCCGCAGCGCCAAAGAGGGGCTTATCCCGGCCAACGAGGCCAAGCACTGGCTCAAAGAAGTGCGCCATATGCTGACCCAGGTGCATATCGAGTTCTTCGGCAACCTCGGCCAACAAGCGCTGCAACAGAACCAGCCAGGCCAGGCGCGCCTGGCGTTCGAGCGCGGCGTGCAATACCTGCGCAAACAGCCTGACCCGGCGGTTTACCAGAGCGCCCTGAAAAAGTTCGAGGAGCAACTCGCCAACGCCAACGCCATGGTTCTGGAAAACAGCAAGCCCCGCGCCGACCAGGCCAGCGAGCTGGACGAGGGCCTGAAGTCGCTCGGCGGCGAAGACGAGTGGAAGAAGAAGAACATCTACGACTGATGCCCTCCCCGCGCCAATCGGCGCGGCCGTGCGAACCGACGAGACCCCAGCATGAGCCTGATCGTTTACGGTGCCCCGCTATCGCCCTTCGTCCGCAAAGTGCGCCTGTTTCTCGCGGAGAAAGCGCTGGATTACCAACTGGAAATCATCCTGCCGTTCGGCCAGCCGGATTGGTACCGCGACCTCAACCCACTGGGGCGCATTCCCGCGCTCAAGGATGGCGACTTCAGCCTCGCCGACTCCAGCGTGATCTGCCAATACCTCGACGACAAACAGGCGGATCGCCCCAGCCTGCTCGGGCACAACGCCGAACAACGTGCCCAGGTACGCTGGCTGGAAAAATACGCCGACTATGAGCTGGCACCACTGTGCACCTTCACGGTGTTCCGCAATCGCGCGCTAAAACCCAGCATGGGCCAGAGCTGCGACGAAGCCGCCGTACAGAAAGCCCTGCAGGAAAAACTCCCGGCGCATTTCAACTACCTGGAACAGACCCTGGGTGCCGCCGAGTACTTTGTCGGCGACAGCCTGACCCTGGCCGATCTGGCCATAGCCTGCCAACTGATCAATATGCAGCATGGCGACGAACAGCTGGATGCACAACGCTGGCCCAACCTGCATGCGCACTACGCGCGAATCAAGGCCCGCGCCTCGGTGCAGGGTGTATTGCCGGGCGAACAGAAGATGCTCGCCAAGATGGCGGCCAACGCCTGAGCCGTTGATCGATCGGCAAGAAAAAGCCCGGCACTTGCCGGGCTTTCTTTTGCCTTGGCGTTAGCGAGGCTCAGCAGTCGGTCGATTGCACAAACACCTCGACCAGGCGCTCTATGCCCGCCTGATCCGCCGCACTGAAACGCGCCAGCAGCGGGCTGTCCAGATCCAGCACGCCGATCAAGCGGCCATCCTTGAGCAGCGGCACCACCAGCTCGCTATTGGACGCACTGTCGCAGGCGATATGCCCGGCAAAGGCATGCACATCCTCGACCCGCTGGGTTTGCCGGCTAGCTGCTGCCGCGCCGCATACGCCACGCCCGAACGGAATGCGCACACAGGCCACCTTGCCCTGAAACGGCCCAAGCACCAACTCGTCACCGCGCGCCAGGTAAAACCCGGCCCAGTTCAACTGCGCCAGTTCCTGAAACAGGAACGCCGAGAACTGCGCAGCATTGGCGATAAAGTCGCGCTCACCGGCCAGCAGCGCCTGCAGCTGCGCCGTCAGCAGCGGATAGCCATCGAGCCCCTGGCCACTTTGCTGCAGATCAATCATCGGTTTTACTCAGCAATTGCAGGCCGACCCAGTCCCGGGCGAATTGATAGGCGCAGCGGCCGTTGCGATTACCACGGCCCAAGGCCCAGCGAATCGCCGCCTTTTCCAACGCCTCATGCCACTGCCAGGCCAACCCCGCCTGCGCGGCATGCACCTCGATCCAGTGGCGCACTACATCGAGGAAGTGCTCCTGAGTGAAGGGGTAGAACGACAGCCACAGGCCGAAACGGTCCGACAAGGCGATCTTGTCCTCCACGGCCTCATTGGGGTGCAACTCGCCATCCACGCGCTGCCAGTTTTCGTTGTCGCTCTCTTTCTCCGGCAGCAAATGACGGCGGTTGGAAGTGGCGTACAGCAGCACATTGTCCGGCGCACGCTCCAGGGAGCCGTCGAGCACGGTTTTCAGCATGCGGTAATCGCCCTCGCCGGCCTCGAACGACAGATCGTCGCAGAACAGCACAAAACGCTGCGGCAAACCGGCCAGTTGCTCGACGATGCGCGGCAGATCGGCCAGATGATCACGTTCGATCTCAACCAGGCGCAACCCCGCAGCCGCATGCTCGGCCAACAGCGCCCGCACCAGCGATGATTTACCCGTACCGCGCGCGCCCCAGAGCAGCGCGTGGTTGGCCGGCAGACCCTGGATAAACTGCCGAGTATTGCGCGCCAACTGTTCGCGCTGACGATCCACTCCGATCAGGTCACTCAGGTGCAGATCGAGGCTGACCTTGAGCGGCAGCAGAAAACCACTGCGACCATCACGTTGCCAGCGCGCAGCCAGGCTCTGCCGCCAATCAATAAGCAAACGCGGCGCGGGTAACAAAGGCTCGAGTCGGCTCAGCACGTCCTCGGCCCGCACTAAAAAACTGCTTAAACGCGAATCCACGACACACTCCAGAGTATTGCGGCAGCGCAGCCACTGCCGTCAGCTAAAACAGATGGGCTATGCTTGGCAGGCGATTCAACACGAGAACTGCCAGCTCATATGGATATAGCGCTCACCCAACGCCTGTCATTCAAACAGGCCGGCCTGACCGTGTTGGTAGCGTTTATCCTCGGCACGGCGCTCAGCCTGATTCAAGTGGGCATCGATTATGCCAGCGAAGATGCCTCCATCAACCGCGAGATCAATGCGCTGATGGAAATCAGCCACAACCCGGCTGCGCGCATCGCCTACAACATCGACGCCGAACTGGCCCAGGAGCTGGTGCTGGGGCTGTTGCGCTCGCCGGCGGTGATCAACGCGCAGATCATCGACAACAACCAGATGACCCTGGCCAGCGTCAGCCGCCCCGCCATGCAGAGCCGCTACCGGGTGCTCAGCGACTTTATGTTCGGCGAGCGCCGGCACTTCCAGACCGCCCTGTTCGTCAGCCACTCACCCAATGAAGCCCTCGGTAGCCTGAGCCTGGAAGTCGACACCTACGCCTTTGGCAGCCACTTCCTCAATCGCTCACTGCTGACCCTGCTCACCGGTTTTGCCCGCAGCCTGCTGCTCTCGCTGATTCTGCTGGTGCTGTTCTACTTCATGCTGACCAAGCCGCTGACCGGCTTTATTCGCGCCCTCAGCGAGCGCGACCTGCGCAGTCCGAACAAGGACAAACTACCCTACCCGCCCAACCATGAGCGCGACGAAATCGGTGTACTGGTCGATGTGACCAACCGCCAGCTGGCCAGCATTGCCACCGAGATCGAACAGCGCCAGCAAGCCGAAGGCCGCCTGACGCGCTACCTGGCCGAACTGGAAGACATGGTCTCGGCGCGCACCGAGCAGCTGGAAGCGGCCAACAGTCGCCTGCTCGACTCCAACAGCGAACTGGAACAGGCCAAACGCATGGCTCTGGACATGGCCCAGGCGCGTTCGGCCTTTCTGGCCAATATGAGCCACGAGATCCGCACCCCGCTCAACGGCCTGCTGGGCATGCTCGCCCTGTCGCTGGACGGCCCGTTGAACAACGAACAACGCCAGCAACTGTCGATTGCCCATGATTCCGGCAAGGTACTGGTCGAGCTGCTCAACGACATCCTCGACCTGTCAAAATTCGAAGCCGGCCAGCTGGAGCTGGAACACATCCCCTTCGACCTCGCCAGCATGCTCGAGGAAACCGCCAACCTGCTCTCGCAGAATGCCGCGGCCGGCGTCGAGCTGACCTGCCTGATCGACCCCAAGCTGCCAACCCAAGTGGTCGGCGACCCGACCCGGGTGCGGCAGATTCTCAGCAACCTGCTGTCCAATGCGCTGAAATTCACCCGGGCCGGGCGCGTCGACATCAGCCTCAACGCCCGCCCGAGTGGCATACAGATCGTGGTGCGCGACACCGGCATCGGTATCGCCGAAGACGCCCAGACCCGGATCTTTCAGCCCTTTGCCCAGGCGGGTGCCGGCATTACCCGCCAGTTCGGCGGCACCGGCCTGGGCCTGGCCCTGACCCGCCGACTGTGCGAAGCGATGCGCGGGGAGCTCAGCCTGGAAACCCAGGAAGGAATTGGCAGCCGCTTCAGCGTGGAGCTGCCGCTGCCCAGTCACACCGCCGCCGCACCGCCGCCACGCCTGCACGGCCGCGTGCTGCTGCTGACCCCGGCCGGCTCGGGACTGCGCAAACAACTGAGCAGCCTGCTGCCTGACTGGGGCCTGGAGTACCGGCATATCGACCCCGATGCGGCTCTGGATACCAGCAACACCGACCTGCTGATCAGCGACTGCCCGCAGCGCCTGCACGAACTGCGCGCGGCGTGCAGCCTGCCCATCCTGCTGGTCAGCGCCTACGGCAACTTCCTGCCTAATGATCAGGCCCACGCCTTGGCCCCCATCGAGCAACTGGCCCGACCACTGGCGCGCCAGACGCTGCTGCACGCCTTGCGCCGCAACCTCGGCCAAGGCGAACCCAGCGCAACGCCCGCGCATGCGGAGCCGCAAGCCAGTCGACAAGCGCGGGTGCTGCTGGTGGAAGACAACCCGGTCAATCAGTTGGTGGCCAAGGGCATGCTCGGCAAGCTCGGTTGCGAGGTGCTGCTGGCCAACCACGGCGGCGAAGCCCTGAGCACGCTGGAGACGCAGGCGGTCGACCTGATTCTGATGGACTGCAATATGCCGGTGCTCGATGGCTACGAGACCACCCGGCGCATTCGCCAGCTGCCGCAGCACGCTGACTTGCCGATCATCGCCTTGACCGCCAACGCACTGTCAGATGAGCGCGAACGCTGCCGCGCCGCTGGCATGAATGACTACCTGGCCAAACCCTTTCGCAAGGACGAACTGGCTGCCCTGCTCGACCAATGGCTGACGGCTAACGCAACGCCATAAATTGATCGAGCAACACCCCAACCTGGCTGCGCAATGCGGCCAGGGCATCCAGATCGACGCCGCGCTCGCACAGCAGCTGGTTTTTCAGCGGCAGCACCTGCTCACGCAACGCACAGCCCGCATCGGTCAGCGCCAGATGAACCTCACGCTCGTCACTGGCCGAGCGCTGGCGCAGCAGCAAGCCTTGCAACTCCAGGCGTTTGAGCAAGGGCGTCAACGTGCCCGAATCGAGCAGCAGGCGCTCACCCAAGGCTTTCACCGTGGGTTGCGCCGGTGGTTGCTGCTGCCATTCCCACAGCACCAGCATGGCCAGGTACTGTGGGTAGGTCAGGCCGAGCTGATCGAGCATCGGTTTGTAGGCACGGATCACCGCCCGGGAGGCGGCATACAGCTTGAAGCACAGCTGGTTATCCAGCTGCAGCCCTTCATCCGCTGACAGACTGGCTGGAATCATTTGAGCAGCGCTTCGATCTCGGCAGTCAGGTCTTCGGGCTTGGTGGTCGGGGCGAAACGCTTGATCACCTGGCCATCGGCACTCAGCAGAAACTTGGTGAAATTCCACTTGATACCCTGGCTGCCCAGCAAGCCCGGTGCACTCTTCTTCAGGTTGACGAACAGCGGATGGGCATCGCTGCCATTTACATCAACCTTCTTGAACAGCGGGAAGCTCACCCCGAAGTTCAGCTCGCAGAACTCGCTGATCGCACCCTCATCACCCGGTTCCTGCTTGCCGAACTGGTTGCAGGGGAAGCCCAGCACCACCAAGCCCTGGTCCTTGTATTGTTTCCAGACGTTTTCCAGGCCCTTGTACTGAGGGGTGAAGCCGCACTTGCTGGCCGTGTTGACCACCAGCACCGCCTTGCCGCCGAAATCGGCCAGGGTCTTCTGCTCGCCTTTGATGGTGGTAACCGGAATATCGAAGAGTGCGTTGCTCATGGTTGCAGTCCCTCTTTGGATGGAAGTGGCGGACAAGATAGCTAGCAATTAAATTGCACGCAATTTAATTGCCATGAAATAAGGCCCGCTGATAGCAGGCCTACGGCATGACGTTAAGCGTGCGGCACCAGCCTGAGCGACGCCGAGTTGATGCAGTAGCGCAAGCCCGTCGGCACCGGACCATCCGGAAACACATGACCGAGGTGCGCATCGCACTGGGCGCATTTCACCTCGATGCGGTGCATGCCATGGCTGAAGTCATCCAGGCTGGCGATTGCCTCCTGGCTGACCGGCTGAAAGTAGCTCGGCCAGCCGCTGCCGGAATCGAACTTGGCCGCCGAATCGAACAGCTCGGCCTGGCAGCAGGCGCAGTGGTAAATGCCCGGCACCTTGCTGTCGTGGTACTGGCCGGAAAACGCGCGCTCGGTACCGCCCAGGCGGCACACGTGAAACTGCTCATCAGAAAGCTCTTCGCGCCAGGCTTCCAGGGGTTTATCCAGCTTGTTCACAGGTAAGTCTCCTCTACACAAAAAATCGCCGGGAGCGATTTTTAACGTCGCACAGCCATGGATGGCACGCCACAAAACCGCCAGGAGCGTTTTTGCGCGTAAGCCCCGAAGGGGTGAAGCACATGGATGTGCTGAGCACAAAAAAGCCCGACCAGTACCTTTGCCAAGGTCGGGCTGCCACGTATCATTCGACCCCAGTCTGTCACCGGCGTTACAACCTGCCAAGGCGCGTCAGATCGCGTCTTTTTGCAGGGTAATTCAGCGGCGCTCACCATTCGGGATCATTTACATGCAGTTCAGCAAATCGAACAAGCTTGCCAACGTCTGCTACGACATTCGCGGACCGGTGCTCAAGCACGCCAAGCGCTTGGAAGAGGAAGGCCATCGCATCCTCAAGCTGAACATCGGCAACCCGGCACCGTTCGGTTTCGAAGCGCCGGAGGAAATCCTTCAGGACGTGATCCGCAACCTGCCCACCGCCCAGGGCTACAGCGACTCCAAGGGCCTGTTCAGCGCACGCAAGGCGGTGATGCAGTACTACCAGCAGAAGCAGGTGGAAGGCGTTGGCATCGAGGACATCTACCTCGGCAACGGCGTCTCCGAGCTGATCGTGATGGCTATGCAGGCGCTGCTGAACAACGGCGATGAAGTACTGATCCCGGCCCCCGACTACCCGCTGTGGACCGCTTCCGTAGCACTGGCCGGCGGCAAGCCGGTGCATTACCTGTGTGACGAGCAAGCCGGCTGGTTCCCCGATATCGCCGACATGAAGGCCAAGATCACGCCGAACACCAAGGCCCTGGTGCTGATCAACCCGAACAACCCCACCGGCGCGGTGTATTCCAAGGAAGTGTTGCTGGATATCGTCGAGCTGGCGCGCCAGCACAACCTGGTGCTGTTCTCCGACGAGATCTACGACAAGATTCTCTACGACGACGCCGTGCACATCTGCACCGCCTCGCTGGCTCCGGACGTGCTGTGCCTGACCTTCAACGGCCTGTCGAAGTCCTACCGCGTGGCGGGTTTCCGCTCCGGCTGGGTAGCGATTTCCGGGCCCAAGCACCGCGCGCAGAGCTATATCGAAGGCATCGACATCCTCGCCAATATGCGCCTGTGCGCCAACGTGCCGAGCCAGCACGCGATCCAGACCGCACTAGGCGGCTACCAGAGCATCAACGACCTGGTGCTGCCGCAAGGCCGCCTGCTGGAGCAGCGCAACCGCACCTGGGAGCTGCTCAACGATATCCCCGGGGTCAGCTGCGTCAAGCCAATGGGCGCGCTGTATGCCTTCCCCAAGATCGACCCGAAGGTCTGCCCGATCCATAACGACGAGAAGTTCGTCCTCGATCTGCTGCTCTCGGAAAAACTGCTGATCGTCCAGGGCACCGCATTCAACTGGCCGTGGCCGGATCACTTCCGCGTGGTCACCCTGCCGCGGGTGGATGAGCTGGAAATGGCCATCGGCCGCATCGGCGGTTTCCTCAAGACCTACCAACAGTAATCGGAGCAACCCATGAGCCAGGGCAAACGCTACCTGCTGACCGGTGCCAGTTCCGGCATCGGTGCCGCCCTGGCCCGCGACTTGGCGGCCAAGGGTTACGACCTGGCTCTTGCCGCACGCCGCGAGGACAGCCTGCACCTGCTGGCTGCCGAGCTGCAGGCACGCTTCAAGCGCAAGGTGGTGGTACTGCCACTGGATGTGACCGACTACGACGCCTGCCAGGACGCTGTGGGTCTGGCTGCCAATGCCCTCGGCGGGCTGGACGGGATTATCGCCAACGCCGGTATCGCCCTGACCGGCAAAGCCGGCGGTGGCCACTTCAAGCGCGCCCGACTGACCGTGGAAACCAACCTGATCGGCGCGATTGCCTGCCTGGATGCGGCCTGCGCACTGTTTCGCCAACAAGGCCATGGCCACCTAGTGGCGGTCGCTTCGGTCGCCGGCAAGCGTGGGCTGCCGCATAGCCCGGCCTACTCGGCGAGCAAGGCCGGCCTGATCAGTTATATGGAAGCCACCCGCGCCGAGCTGCTGGGCAAGAACATCGACACCACCCTGCTGCTGCCGGGCTTTATCGACACCCCCTTGAACAGCGACATGCCCAGCCGGCCGTTCCTGATCGACGTGGAACGTGGCGCGGCGCTGATCGCCAAGCACATCGACAAACGCGCCGTCAGTGCCTACGTGCCGGGCTGGCCCTGGGCGCTGCTGGGCCGCGTGCTGCCTTACCTTCCAACCTCCATGATTGGCAAATTCTGATGGACCTGCAGATCGACGACTTCTACAAGGATGCCGCCGCCGGCATGCTGACCCTGTACCAGGCGTTCCCCAGCAAAGCCGCGCTGTATGTCGAAGACCTGATCGGCCGCGAAGAGCCCGACGAATTCGGCCTGCCCACGCCGCGCCATCAAAGCTGTTTGGGGGCCCTGCTGTGGCTGGCCGATGAAGGCTATATCCGCTTCGAGTCGACCATCGGCTACGACGCCCTCGACCAGGCGGTGCTCAGCGAAAAAGGCTTTCTGCGCCTGACTCGCGGCGTACCTCACGCCCTGCGCGAAGGTGATGCCTTGCCGCCCAGCGTACGCCGCGTGCATGCCACCCTGGCCTTTCAGCTGCGCGAAGCCCTCGGCCAGCGCCATGGCGAACGTGTCGCCCGCCTCACCCGCCTGCTGTTTGAAAGCAACCTCAACGGCGCAAGCGACATAGTTTGAAATAGTCGCCCGGTTGAAGTGGCCGGGGGGTCGCCCTTATATAGCCGTCATAACCAATAGTGGCCGTTGAAAGCCGGGCGAAGCAGCCAATACAGGGTTTTCAGCGGCCTGATAGATGTTTCCCGTGAGGAGTCTCAATACACCATGATGCGCATTATGCTGTTCCTGGCCACCAACCTAGCAGTCGTAGCGATCGCCAGCATCACCTTGAAATTGCTCGGGGTTGACCGCTATACCGGCCAGAACTATGGCAGCCTGTTGATCTACTGCGCGGTGTTCGGCTTCGCCGGTTCGCTGGTCTCGCTGCTGCTGTCCAAGTGGATGGCGAAGATGAGCACCAAGACCGAAATCATCACCCAGCCGCGCACCCGTCACGAACAGTGGCTGCTGCAGACCGTGGAAGAACTGTCCCGCGAAGCCGGGATCAAGATGCCGGAAGTCGGTATTTTCCCGGCCTATGAGTCCAACGCCTTTGCCACCGGCTGGAACAAGAACGACGCACTGGTCGCGGTCAGCCAGGGCCTGCTGGAGCGTTTCTCGCCCGATGAAGTAAAAGCCGTACTGGCCCACGAAATCGGCCACGTGGCCAACGGCGACATGGTCACCCTGGCGCTGATCCAGGGCGTGGTGAACACCTTCGTGATGTTCTTCGCGCGGATCTTCGGCAACTTCGTCGACAAAGTGATCCTGAAGAACGAAGACGGCCCGGGCATCGGCTACTTCGTCGCGACCATCTTCGCCGAGCTTGTTCTAGGGATTCTGGCCAGCATCATCGTTATGTGGTTCTCGCGTAAGCGCGAGTTCAAAGCCGACGAAGCCGGTGCTCGCCTGGCCGGCACTGGTGCGATGATCGCCGCTCTGCAGCGCCTGCGCGCCGAGCAGGAAGTGCCAGTCACCATGCCTAACAGCCTGACCGCCTTCGGCATCAACGGCGGCCTGAAGGGCGGCCTGGCTGGCCTGCTGATGACTCACCCGCCGCTGGAAGTACGTATCGAAGCCCTGCGTCAGCGCGGCTAAGCTCAGCAGCAACGCAAAAGGCGGCCCACGGGCCGCCTTTTTCTTTTCAGGCTTCAGACCTTACACAAGCGATACACCCGCTCATCCAGGCGCTGCAGGCCACGCTGGAGGAACTTCCAGTTGTCGCCCAGCACATCCGCCGCCTCGATGCATTCAAGCTGCCATGCCGCGCCCAGCAGTTGCTGCACCTCGCTGCCGGGCACCGCAAACGGTGGCCCCGCCATCTGCTCTTGCGGGTAATCCAGGGTCACCAATAACCCTCGGCAGCCTACGGGCAGAACCTGCGCCAAATGCGCGGCATAGCGCTCACGCATCTCAGGCGGCAAGGCAATCAGCGCGGCGCGGTCATACAGTGCCTGGCAACCCTGCAACTGCTGCGCCGTCAGGGCAAAGAAATCACCGCAGTAAATTTCCACAGCCCCGGCGCGATACACCACAAACGCGCCTTCCTCACTGATCTGCGGCGACAACTGCTGCTCAATGAAGAAATCCTCAACCGCCTGGCGCGCCAATTCAACGCCCACTACCTGATAACCCAAACCGGCCAGCCAGGCCATGTCCACGCTCTTGCCACACAGCGGCACCAGCACCTTCGCGCCCGCCGCCAAAGCCAGAGCGGGCCAATGCCGCAACAGATAAGGGTTGACCTGCGGCGAATGAAAGCCGATTTCACTGCGCGCCCAACGCGCCTGCCAAAACTCCGCGTGCATCGCCACTCTCCCCAGAATATTCAGCGGCCAATGCTGAGCGAAACGCCCAGCCAGTCCAAGCACCGCCTTACAGACCAATCTATTTATCCGATTTTAAACCTCGGGTATTTGCGCTTTTACCACTAACCCGACTGATAGATGATGCAATCAATCGCTCAGGAGGCCCGCCATGTTACCCAGCCTGTTTATCTCCCACGGCTCGCCCATGCTAGCCCTCGAACCCGGTGCCAGCGGCCCAGCCCTGGCGCGCCTGGCCAGTCAGCTGCCCAAGCCACGCGCCATCGTGCTGGTTTCAGCGCACTGGGAAAGCCACGACCTACGCATCAGCAGCGCAGCCCAGCCAGAGACCTGGCATGACTTCCGCGGCTTCCCCGCGGCATTGCATCAGGTGCAATACCCCGCGCCCGGCCAGCCACAGCTGGCGCAGAGCATCCAACAACTGCTGGAAGATGCCGGCCTGGCCGCGCAACTCGATGGCGAGCGGCCATTCGACCACGGCACCTGGGTGCCGCTGTCATTGATGTACCCGCAGGCCGATATCCCGGTGGTCCAGGTATCGCTGCCGAGTCGTGCCGGCCCGGCGCTGCAAACCCGCATCGGCCAGGCTTTAAGCGTATTACGCGAACAAGGCGTGCTGCTGATCGGCTCCGGCAGCATCACCCACAATCTCGGTCAACTCGATTGGCAGGCCGCCCCCGAGGTGATCGCGCCCTGGGCGCAAGCGTTTCGCGATTGGATGGTCGAAAAACTGGCGAGCGGCGATGAAGACTCCTTGCACGATTACCGCCGCCAAGCGCCCCACGCCGTGCGCAGCCACCCCAGTGATGAGCATCTGCTGCCGCTGTTCTTCGCGCGCGCCGCGGGCGGTCGCTTCAAGATCGAACACAGCAGCTTCAACTATGCCGCCCTGGGCATGGATATCTATAGCTTCGCTTGATTGGCGGGCGCTCAGGCGGCGCTCGGTGCCACCGGCGGGTCCTTGAGCAGATACGCCTCGAAGCCCAATTGATTAAGCAGATGCACCGCCAACTCGCTGCGGATACCGCCTTCCGGCGTCACCGCATAGAGGGCTTCGCGGTCGAGATTCTCGGTCTGACTACGCAGACTGGCGACAGGAAGACTGATACTGCCTGGCAGGTGGCCGATGCGGTACTCCACCGACAGGCGCACATCCAGCAGTTTCAGCTGCCGCTGGTCGCGCAGGAGCATCTGCTTCAACTGGTCCGTAGTGACCTGTGGAATCAGCGTCGGCTGCACCAGCTCGACGAACAGCGCACGGTCCAGACACGCCAGCACGCCATCTTCGAGCATGGTCACGGTGGCCGAACGCACCGCGCCACTGACCAGCGCCTCCTCGCCGAAAAAATCCCCAACCTGCAAGATTTGCTGTGGTTCCTGCTGATAGGCCGAGGGCAGCGTCACCGCCGCCCGACCGCTCTTGAGGACGAAGAAATGCTCCCCTGGCTCGCCATAGCGCACCACGGTTTCGCCCGCCGCGACTTCAACCGACTCGAAATGCGCCAGCAAGGTATGCAAATGTGCCGGCGGCAATCTGCCGAACAACGGCGAGCTCAGTAACTTGCCCAGCCAATCCTCATCGTCGTGCTGCTCCTCGACTTGGGCATCCAGGCTTACCACGCCGTAATCGGCGGTCTGACTCCAGTTCAGCAAACGCTCCAACAAGCCGCGATCCACCGCGAACAAGCTGACATCGCTAAGTGCCACGACCGACTGCGCATGGGGCTGCGTCTCATTGAGAGCATTGCAGGCCTGCGGGCTGCCCGCCAGCATCGGCTTGCGCGCACCGTCCTCGCCGACCCCGACCTTGCCCTCTAGCAGGTAGTACAGCGTCACGGACTTCTCTGCACGCTTGAACAGCGGGGTTCCGGCCTTGTGCTGCACATACTGCACGCTGTCAAGCACTTGCTGGCGATATCGCGGGCTAAGGAAGTCGAACGGACTGAAGCGGAGTAATGACTCCAACGTCAAAGATACAGTAGCGGTAACCATGTCAGGCCCTCTGCAATGGCGACCAGAACACGACGCAACGGGCCAGTCGTCCATATATTCACACTAGCTCACAGCATACAGACGGGGGCGTTCATCTCGTCATCGCAGCCCCTGATTCAGCCCACAAAAAAGCCCCGCATCACGACGATGCGGGGCTTTTGTTTGACACCTGTCAGCTTGCGCCGTCAGCCATCAATCTTCGCGATAACGACGCAGCTTCAGCGGCTTGCCACCGACGCGGGTGTCTTTCAGCTTGGCCAGCAGACGCTCCAGGCCTTCTTCCGGCAGCTCGACCAGGCTGAAGCTCTCGCGCACCTGGATGCGACCGATGGCTTCACGCACCAGGCCGCCTTCGTTGAGGATGGCACCCAGCAGGTTCTTCGCGGCGATACCGTCACGCGCGCCCAGCGCGGTGCGGCAACGGGCACGGCCTTCGGCCAGTGGCACCGGAGCGCGACGCTCACGGCTGCCATCACGCTCAGGACGGTCACCACGGTCACCACGGTCGCTGCGCTCACTACGTTCACGCGGGGCACTGCTGCCCGGAACCAGTGGCTGGTCACGCTCGACTTCAGCCAGGGTCAGTGCCTGACCATTGGTGGCCTTGCGCAGCAGGGCTGCGGCCAGGGCACGCGGGCTGCAACCGATGTCGGCAGTCAGGCGATCAAGCAGATCACCGTGGCTGGCTTCGGCATCAGCGACCAGCGGAGCCAGGCTGTTGGTGAGTTTCTTGATGCGTGCGTCCAGCACCTGCTGGGCGTCCGGCAGCTTGACCTCGCCAACCTTCTGCCCGGTGACACGCTCAATCACTTGCAGCATGCGGCGCTCACGTGGAGTCACCAGCAGCAGGGCGCGACCGGTACGGCCAGCACGGCCGGTACGGCCAATACGGTGCACGTAGGATTCCGGGTCGTAGGGCATGTCCACGTTCATCACGTGGGTGATACGTGGCACGTCGAGACCGCGAGCGGCCACGTCGGTGGCGATGACGATGTCCAGACGACCATCTTTCAACGACTCGATCACGCGCTCACGCTGGTTCTGCGCGATGTCGCCGTTCAGTGCAGCAGCCTTGTAGCCCTTGGCTTCCAGCGCGGCGGCCAGGTCCAGGGTGGCTTGCTTGGTGCGCACGAAACCGATCAGCGCGTCGAACTCTTCGACTTCCAGCAGACGCAGTACGGCGGCGTGCTTCTGGTCGGCGTGGACCATCAGGTGCGCCTGCTCGATGGCAGTCACGGTCTGGGTCTTGGAGGCGATCTTGATGTGCTGCGGGTCGCGCAGGTGCTTTTCGGCAATGGCGCGAATCGAGTGCGGCAGAGTGGCGGAGAACAGCACGCTCTGACGGCTGGCCGGCATGGCCTCGAAGATCACTTCGAGGTCATCCATAAAGCCCAGCTTGAGCATTTCGTCGGCTTCGTCGAGTACCAGGTACTGGATGGTCGACAGCACTTTCTCGTCGCGACGCAGGTGGTCGACCAAACGGCCCGGGGTGGCCACGATCACTTGTGCGCCCTGGCGAATGGCTTTCAGCTGTGGGCCCATCGGCGCGCCGCCGTAAACGGCCACCACGTTGAGGCCTGGCATCTGCTTGGAATAGGTTTCAAACGCGGTGGCCACTTGCAGGGCCAGTTCGCGGGTCGGCGCGAGAATCAGCGCCTGCGGCTCTTTCTTGGCCGGGTCGATTTTCGACAGGATCGGCAGGGCGAACGCTGCGGTCTTGCCGGTACCGGTCTGGGCCTGGCCGATCATGTCCTGGCCGGAGAGGATTACCGGAATAGCCTGCGCCTGAATCGGCGACGGCTCTTCGTAACCAACAGCGGTCAGGGCAGCGAGAATATTGGAATTGAGTCCGAGTGCGGCGAAGCCGCCGATTTCCTGGGTCATGGGTCTGCCTCTAGTGCATCCGCAAAGACCCATGTTCCAAAGCTGCGCATGCCGTGTAAGACCCTAAGGTCACCCTGGCAGCTCTGTCGGCGGGGATTTGCGAAAACATGGTGATAAATGAATCGTCAAGGATAGCCCGCTTTGCGGACTGGCTGCCGAAGTCGAGCTTCGGGCGATTTGCACTACCTGAACGTGGCCAAAAATTGACCGGCGCGCACTATACCGGAAAACCTGGCCGATGTGCCTGCTTTTCCATAAATAAGCCACAAATAGAGCCTGTGCCGTGCCGAATGGTCATCCTCTGGTAGCCTGCAGCTGGCACGCTGTAGTAGCACAGCGCACACCCGCCCCAACCTGCGTACAAGGACTCACCGCCATGACCCAAAGCACCAGCGGCCGCGTCAGCCGTGAAAAACGTGGGCAGATCATGTTGATCGGCCTGGACCGCGCGAGTAAACGCAATGCCTTCGACCTCGACCTGCTGGATGATATCTGCCTGGCCTATGGCGAATTCGAGCGCGACAGCGAGGCGCGGGTGGCGCTGGTGTTTGCCCATGGCGAACACTTTACCGCCGGCTTGGACCTGGCCAACGTGGCCGCCAGTTTCGCCGCGGGCTGGAGCATTCCCGCAGGCGGCTGTGACCCCTGGGGCGTATTCGGTGGGCCGCGCACCAGCAAGCCGGTGATCGTGGCCGCCCAGGGTTACTGCTACACCATCGGCATCGAACTGATGCTGGCCTCGGATATCAATATTTGCGCCAGCAATACCCGCTTTGCGCAGATGGAAGTGCAGCGCGGCATCTTCCCGTTCGGCGGTGCGACCCTGCGCATGCATCAGACCGCCGGCTGGGGCAATGCCATGCGCTGGCTGCTCACCGGCGATCAGTTCGATGCCCACGAGGCCTATCGCCTCGGCCTGGTGCAGGAAGTGGTGGCCAGCGAGGAATTGCTGCCCAAGGCGCTGTGGCTCGCCGAGCGCATTGCCGCCCAGGCACCGCTAGGCGTGCAGGCGACGCTGGCGTCGGCACGCCAGGCCGTCAGCGAAGGCGCAGTGGCCGCCACCGCCAGCCTGCATCCGACAGTCCGCCGGCTGATGGCCAGCGAAGATGCTCAGGAAGGGGTCAAGGCCATGCTGGAGCGCCGTCCCGGCGACTTTAAAGGGCGTTGAGCCGATTAAGTCCGGCGACCTGATCAGGTTGCCGGGCGTACGACCTTGATCAACGACTCCAGCGAATAACCGAACTGCGGTGCCAGCAGCGCATCGCGGCGGCGCAGCTCGTCGAAGTCAATCTCCTGGTCCAGATCCGCCGGCACCAGCAGCACGACGTTGCCCTCCTTCACCGGGCACTCCCAGTAATGCCGATGGTAAAGCCCGCGCAACAGTGGCGCGCCGAGGGGCTTGCCGTCGTTGCCGGCCCACTGGTTGATGATCAGCCAGCCGCCCGGGTTGAGCTGCTTCTGGCAATTTTCCAGAAAACGCCAGGCCAGATGCCCGGTCGCCGGACCGTGGTCGGTGTACAGGTCGACAAACAGCAGGTCGGTCTTTTCCGCGCTTTCCAGCAACTCCAGGGCATCGCCGATGCGGATGGTCAGCCGTGGGTCATCGACCAGGCCCATATGCTCCATGGCCAGTCGCGGCACATCGGCACGCAGTTCGATCACCTCGACATCATCCAGCGGCAGAAACTTCAGGCACGCCTGGGTCAGGTTGCCGGCACCGAGGCCAAGAAACAACGCACTTTCCGGGTGTTCATGGCATAACGCGCCAAGCAGCATGGCGCGGGTGTAGTCGTACTCCAGCCAACTCGGGTCCGGCATGTAGACGCAGCTCTGCTCAATCGCCTCACCGAACTCGAGAAAGCGGTAAGCGCCCATTTCGACCACCTGGATCACCCCGAAGGCATCGTGCACTTCGGCGATCAACAACGGGTCCGGCATCTGACCGACCGGAGGTAAACCTGGCATCCAGCACACTCCACCATGACATCCCCGACCATTTCGGCCAGGTGAAAGGCGCTAATTGTCATTGAGGCACCCTCCCCTGGTCACGCGATAATTTGCCGCAGTCGGGAGCGCCGAGTTCGTCGCCGTGCGGCTACAACAATAAAAACGCTTATCGAGGTTTGCCATGTACGCCATTATCGGTGCCGGCCCCATGGGGCTGTGTACAGCACGTCAACTGCACAAGCACGGCATCGACTTTGTCGGTTTCGAACTGCACGCGGATGTCGGCGGCCTATGGGACATCGATAACCCGCACAGCACCATGTACGACTCGGCGCACCTGATTTCCTCCAAGGGCACCACCCAGTTCACTGAATTTCCGATGCGCGACGAGGTGGCCCCTTATCCGCACCACAGCGAAATGTGCCGCTACTTCCGCGACTACGCCGAGCACTTCGGCCTGTACGCGCACTATCAGTTCAATACCCGGGTTGTCAGCGTGCAGCGCCAGGCCGACGGCCGCTGGCAGCTACTCAGCGAGCGCGACGGCGTGCAGCGCGAATGGCTGTTCGACGGCGTACTGATCGCCAACGGCACCCTGCACACGCCCAACCAGCCGGCGCTGCCGGGCGAGTTCAGTGGCGAGCTGATGCACTCCAGCGATTACCGCTCGCCCGCGGTATTCGATGGCAAGCGCGTGCTGGTGGTCGGCTGCGGCAACTCCGCCTGCGATATCGCCGTGGACGCCGTGCACCGCGCCGCCTCGGTGGACCTGTCGGTGCGCCGCGGCTATTACTTCCTGCCCAAGTTCACCCTGGGCCGCCCCACCGACACCCTCGGCGGCGCAATCAAGCTGCCACGCCCACTCAAGCAGTTCCTCGACGGCCTGCTGGTGCGCGCCCTGGTCGGCAAGCCCTCGCAGTACGGCCTGCCCGACCCGGACTACAAACTCTACGAATCGCACCCGGTGATGAACTCTCTGGTGCTGCACTACCTCGGCCATGGCGACATCAAGCCGCGCCGCGACATCGCCCAGATTGATGGTCTGCAGGTGACCTTCAGCGATGGCGAACAGGCCGAGTACGACCTGATCCTGCAAGGCACCGGCTACAAGCTCGACTACCCCTTTATCGACCGCGCCCACCTCAACTGGCCGGCGCAGGTGGGCGCGCCGCAGCTGTACCTGAACGTGTTCCACCCCGAGTACGACAACCTGTTCATGATGGGCATGGTCGAGGCCTCGGGCCTGGGCTGGCAGGGTCGCGACGAGCAGGCCGAGCTGGTCGCCCTGGTGATTCGCCAACAGCAGCAAGGCAGCGCCGCCGCCAAACGTTTCCGCGCCCTGGTGCAGGCGCGCAGCGCACAACGCCTGGATGGCGGCTATAGCTATCTGGAGTTGGAGCGCATGGCCTACTACGTGCACAAAGACAGTTACCGGGCCACGCTGCACCGCCATATCGCCGAACTGCAACAGCACCTCAGCCCAGTTACCCCGACTCCGCCAAAGGAAAGCCACGATGCCTGCCGTCAATCTTGAGTTTTCCCCCAGCGCGATGATCGCGCTGAATGCCATCATCGCGCTGATGATGTTCGGCGTGTCGCTGGAACTGCGCGCCGATGACTTCAAGCGCATCCTGCTTGCGCCCAAAGCCCCGCTGATCGGCATGCTCGTGCAGTTCATCCTGCTGCCGGCCAGCACCTGCCTGCTGACCATCCTGTTGCCAATCGACCCGGGCCTGGCCCTGGGCATGATCCTGGTCGCGACCTGCCCCAGCGGCACCTTCTCCAACATCATGACCTGGCTGGGGCGCGGCAACGTCGCCGTGTCGGCCAGCGTCACCGCGGTGTCGAGCGTTACGGCGGGGATTTTCACCCCACTCAACTTCGCCCTGTATGCCGGCCTCAACCCCAGTACCCGCGCGCTGCTTACGGAAATCAGTGTCGACCCGGTCGAGCTGCTGCTGATGGTACTGCTGGTTCTGGTGTTGCCGATGGTGCTCGGCATGCTGCTCGGCAAGCGCCACCCAGAGTTGGCGCACACGCTGGAAAAACCGCTGCGCACCTTCTCCCTGCTGGTGATGCTGGCCTTTGTCGGCGGCGCGTTCGCCAAGAACTTCGCGCAATTTATCGACTACTTCCACCTGTTCTTCTGGCTGGTGGTTACCCTCAACGGCATGGCACTGCTGCTGGGCTACCTCTGTGCGCGGCTGTGGCGCTTGCCCGAGGCCGATGTGCGGGCGGTGACCCTGGAAACCGGCATTCATAACTCGGCCCTGGGCATGGCGCTGATCTTCACCTTCTTCCCGCAGGCGGGCGGCATGCTGCTGATCGCCGCATTCTGGGGCTGCTGGCAGCTGCTTTCCGGGCTGCTCCTGGCGCTCTACTGGTCACGCAAGCCACCGGCCAGCGCACAGGTCAGGGCTCTCGGCGAAGGCAGTCACTGATGCCTATTGCCCTGATCACCGGAGCCGCCAGCGGCCTCGGCTGGGCGCTTGCACGCGCCTATCATGCGGCGGGCTACGGCCTGCTGCTCACCGACATCAACGCCGCAGGCCTGGCCGAGCGGGTTAATGAGCTTGGTGCAGAGCGCGTACTGGGCCTCGCCGGCGATATCACCGACCCGGCGCTGCACCAGCAACTTCTGCACGCCTGTAGCGCGCGTTTCGGCCGCCTCGATGTGCTGATCAATAACGCCGGCATCACCCACCGCTCGCCCACCAGCCAGACCGATCCGGCGGTGTTTCGCAAGGTCATGGCGGTGGATTATCAGGCCCCAGTTGAGCTGACCCTGAGCGCCCTGCCGCTGCTGCGTCAGAGCCGTGGCCAGATTATCGCCATCGGTTCCATGGCCGGCTGGATGCCGGTGCTCGGCCGCGCCGGCTATTGCGCGGCGAAAAGCGCCCTGGGCCAGTTCTTCGAAGTGCTGCGCGGCGAGGCTGCCCGCGACGGCATCCGCATGCTGCTGGTGTACCCAAGCTTTCTCGACACCCCCATCGACCTCAACGCCCTCGGGGCCGACGGCCAACCGGCCGGCCATGCGCGCTCGACCATCGGCCAGGTACGCGGGGCCGACTGGATGGCCGCGCAGGTTCTCCAGGCCCAGACGCAAGGCCGTGAACGCCTGTTCCCGGACCGTGGCAGCAGGCTGGCCAGCCTGCTCTGGCGCATCGCACCCGGTTTTTACTACCGCAAGATGAGCGCACGCTTCGCCGCGGAGATGGGCTGATGGACATCGCCTGGCTGGCCCTGGCCGGCTTTATCCTGCTGGCTTACACCCTGGAGGCGATCACCGGTTTCGGCAGCATCGTCATCGCCCTGTCGCTGGGGGCCTTGCTGCTGCCGATCGACCAGCTGCTGCCGGTACTGGTGCCGCTGAATATCTGCATGACCGGCTATCTGGTCTGGCGGCATCGGCAGATGATCGACCGCCGCCTGCTGCTGGGCATGATTTTGCCTGGCATGGTCATCGGCACCCTGCTCGGTTACGCCCTGCTGCCCTTCCTCGACGCCGCGCTGGCCAAGCGCCTGTTCGGCGCGCTGGTGCTGTGGTTTGCCGCCCGCGAACTGTGGCGCCTGCGCCATGCGACCGCGCAACCCGCCCGGCCGCTGTGGCTAAGCCGCCTGCTCAGCCTGTGTGCCGGCGTCAGTCATGGCCTGTTCGCCTCTGGCGGGCCGCTGCTGGTGTTCGCCCTGGCCGGCACCCAACTGGACAAGGCGCGTCTGCGCGCCACCCTGGTCAGCGTCTGGTTCACCTTGAACAGCCTGCTGACCCTGGCCTTCCTGCTTGACGGTCGCCTGCTGCCCGCCCTGCCGCAAGTGCTCAGTTACGCGCCCTTGCTGCTGATCGGCGTGTGGCTCGGCGAGCGCCTGCACCAGCGCTTTAATGAACAACACTTCCGTATCGCCATTTACCTGTTGCTGCTGGTTACCGGCGGCCTGCTGTTAGCGCCTTGGAGTCTGCTATGAACTACGACCTGATCATCAAGAACGGCCTGTACTTCGATGGCAGCAACCAGTCAGGGCAGCTGCGGCATATCGGTATCAAGGCCGGGCGTATTGATGCAGTCAGCCTCAGCCCGCTGGATGAAAGCGGCTGCACCGAAGTGCTGGACGCCGCCGGCAAGTGGGTGACGCCGGGCTTTCTGGAAATCCACTCGCACTACGACGCCGAAGTGATCGCCGCGCCGGCACTCAAGGAGTCGGTGCGCCACGGCGTCACCAGCGTAACCATCGGCTCCTGCTCGATCAGCATGGTGCTGGCCGATGCCGAGGACTGCTCCGACCTGTTTACCCGGGTCGAGGCGGTGCCGCGCGAATACGTGCTGCCGATTCTTAAAGAGAAGAAAACCTGGCGCGACGCCGCCGGCTACCGCGCCTTCTACGACCAGCATCCGCTGGGGCCGAACGTCAGCTCCTTCCTCGGCCACTCCGAGCTGCGCGTGGCGGTGCTCGGCCTGGAACGCGCCACCAGTAAGATCAAGCCGACCGAAGCCGAGCTGCAACGCATGGAACAACGTCTGGAAGAAGCGCTGGACGCCGGCTGCATCGGTCTGTCGGTGATGACCACCAAGCTCGACAAGATGGACGGCGACCGCGCCTGGTCCAGCCCATTGCCCTCGACCTTCGCCAGCTGGACCGAGTTCTCGCGCCTGTTTGCCGTGCTGCGCCGGCGTGGTGCGGTGATGCAGGGCGCGCCGGACGCAGTGACCAAGGTCAACGTGTTCGCCTTCCTTTATCAGGCCCACGGCTGGTTCCGCACGCCGCTGAAGTGCTCGATGCTCACGGCGCTGGACCTGAAATCGCAGCCGCTGCTGCATTACTTCACCCGCCTCTCTGGCTGGCTGGCCAACCGCGTGCTGCGCGGCCACTTCCGCTGGCAAACCCTGCCCGCGCCCTTCACCCTGCGCCTGGAAGGACTGAATGTGAACGCCTTCGAGGAGTTCGGTGCCGGCGAGATTCTGCGCAATATCAAAGACCCGGACGAGCTGTACAACAAGGTCAAGGAGCCAGAGTTCCGCGCGCTGTTCAAGAAGCAGGTCAAGGCCGTACTCACCAAAGGCCTGTGGCACCGCGACTTCTCCGACTGCTGGGTAAGCGAATGCCCGGACGCCAACATGGTCGGCAAAAACTTCAAACAACTCGGCCAAGAGATGGGCCTGGATGCGGTGGACGCCTACTTCGAGCTGGCCTGCCAGCACCGCGAAGCGCTGAAGTGGACCACCTGCTACGGCAACCAGCGCGAGGCGGTGATGCACAAACTGCTGTCCAGCCCCTGGACCCAGCCGGGCTTCGCCGACTCCGGCGCGCACCTGCGCTCCATCGCCCAGTACAACTTCCCACTGCGCTTCCTTAAATACGTGCGTGACGCCGAACTGGCTGGCACGCCGTTTATGGACACCGGCCGGGCGATCCATCGCCTGAGCGGTGAGCTGGCGGACTTTATTGGCGTGGATGCCGGCTACATCCGCGTCGGCGACCGTGCTGACGTGGTGATCGTCAACCCGGCCGGGCTGACCGATGCACTGGATGAGATCCATGAAGCGCCGATGGAAGTGCTCGGCCTGGAGCGCGTGGTCAAACGCAATGACGCGGCGGTGGATGCCACCCTGATCAACGGCCGCATCGCCTACCGCCGTGGCAGCGAGTTCCCTGAGGAGCTGGGCAAACAGCAAGGCTTTGGCAGCTTTCTGCCGGGGCGTGACGTAGCGCCGCGCACAGCGCCAGCAGCAGGGTTCAAACCCGTCACGGCCTGAGCCGTACGTCACCATGCAGCGGCTCTATCGCGCCTATCGGCTTGCCGGTCATGGCTTATCGGTTACCATGCCCGTCCGCCTAAATTGACTTAAGCCGAGAGCCGCAATGTCGCAACCCTGGAGCCCTGAAAGCTGGAGAGCCAAGCCGATCCAGCAACAACCGCAGTACCCGAACGCCGCGCAACTGGCCCAGGTCGAGCAGACCCTGGCCGGTTATCCGCCGCTGGTGTTTGCCGGTGAAGCTCGCGAACTGCGCCGCCAGTTTGCCGAGGTCACCCAGGGTCGCGCGTTTCTCCTGCAGGGTGGCGATTGCGCCGAGAGCTTTGCCGAGTTCAGCGCGGCGAAAATCCGCGACACCTTCAAGGTGCTGCTGCAGATGGCCATTGTCATGACTTTTGCCGCCGGTTGCCCGGTGGTAAAAGTCGGGCGGATGGCCGGCCAGTTCGCCAAGCCACGCTCAGCCAATGACGAAACCATCGACGGCGTGACCCTGCCGGCCTACCGTGGCGACATCGTCAACGGCATCGGCTTCGACTCTGCCAGCCGCGTGCCGGACCCGGAGCGCCTGCTGCAGGCCTACCACCAGTCCACCGCCTCGCTGAACCTGCTGCGCGCCTTTGCCCAGGGCGGCTTCGCCGACCTGCATCAGGTGCACCAGTGGAACCTCGACTTTATCGCCAACTCGGCGCTGGGCGAGAAGTACAGCGCACTGGCCGACCGCATCGACGAAACCCTGGCCTTTATGCGCGCCTGCGGCATGGACGGCGCGGCGCAAGTGCGTGAAACCAGCTTCTTCACCGCCCACGAGGCGCTGCTGCTGAACTACGAGCAAGCCTTTGTGCGCAAGGACAGCCTTACCGGCGGCTGGTACGACTGCTCGGCGCATATGCTGTGGATCGGCGACCGCACCCGCCAGCTGGACGGTGCGCATGTCGAGTTCCTGCGTGGCGTCGGCAACCCGATTGGGGTGAAAGTCGGCCCGAGCATGGACAGCGAAGACCTGATCCGCCTGATCGATATCCTCAACCCGGACAACGATCCCGGCCGCCTCAACCTGATCGTGCGCATGGGCGCGGACAAGGTCGAAGCCGGTCTGCCGCGCCTGATCCAGACCGTGCAGCGCGAAGGTCGTCAGGTGCTGTGGAGCAGTGACCCGATGCACGGCAACACCATCAAGGCCAGCAGCGGTTACAAGACCCGCGACTTTGCGCAGATTCTGGCCGAAGTGAAGCAGTTCTTCGCCGTGCACCAGGCCGAAGGCAGCTACGCCGGTGGTATCCATATCGAGATGACCGGGCAGAACGTCACCGAATGCATCGGCGGCGCACGGCCGATCACCGAGGACGGCCTGTCGGACCGCTACCACACCCATTGCGACCCACGGATGAATGCCGACCAGTCGCTGGAACTGGCCTTCCTGATCGCCGAAACCCTTAAGCAGGTACGCCGCTAAAACCAACAACGGCGGATAACCCCGTGGTTATCCGCCGTTCTTAGGCGATCAGCCGCTCACGCAAACGCCCGAGCATGCCCATCAGGCTGCCCACCTTCTCACGATCACGCTCCTCCAGTGGAACTTGCGCCAGGCGAGTCACCAACTCTGCTGGCTGCGCACGCCAGATCTGCGCTTGCTCAGCCGCTGCCAACAAACCTTTATCGAACAAACCACGGCGAATGGGTTTTGGCAGGTAACGGAAGATCTGCGCCTCGTTGATCAGTTTGAGCAGCGCCTGAGTGTCGCAAAACGGCGTCACCACCAAGCTGAGCAAGCGCGGCTGCAGCTGGGCCAGGGACTTCAGCAGCGCCGCGGTGTCTTCGCCGGCCAGCTGCAGATCGCTGACCAGCATGTCCACCGGCTGGCTGTTCAGTACGCCCACGGCTTCGGCCAGCGACGCCACACGCAGCAAGCGATGCCCACCCTTGACGCAGAACTCGGCCACCACCGCGAGGGTTTGCGCATCGTCATCCAACAGCAACACATTCAGTGCGACCGCCTGGCGCGCCACCGTGACGGCTTTCGGCGCCTGCAACTGGCGCGCGGCAATCTGCGCCGCCTGGCGCAGGGTGAAGGCCATTTCCTGCTGGTCCCAGGGCTTGGTCAGGTAACGGAAGATGCCGCCGCTATTGAGCGCCTCCACGGCGGCATCCAGATCCGAGTAGCCCGTCAGCAGAATGCGCAAGGTATCGGGGGCGATCTGCCGCGCCTGGGCCAGCAGTTCGGCACCGCTCATCTGCGGCATGCGCTGGTCGCTGACGATGATCTGCACGCGCTCGGTTTTCAGGCGTTCCAAGGCGCGGCGCGGGTCGCTCTCGGTCAGCACCTGGTACTCGCGGCGAAACTGCAGGGCCAAGCTGCGCAGGATGCGCTCTTCGTCATCGACAAACAGAATGCGGATGGCAGCAGTCATTTCAGGCGCTCCGTTGCAGTGGGATTGCCTGCGGGCGCGGCAGGCGGATCAGAAAGCGCGTTCCGCGCCCTGGCTGCGAGGCCACACGAATCTGCCCGCCGTGGTCCTGGATGATCTTGTAACTGATCGACAGGCCCAGCCCGGTACCCTCGCCGACCGGTTTGGTGGTGAAAAACGGATCGAAAACCCGCGCCTGCACGTCGGCCGACATACCGCGCCCGGAGTCCTGCACGGAGATAAACACCGCGCTGTCCTCGGCCCAGGTTTTCACCACGATGCGGCCGAAACCGTCGATGGCCTGGGCGGCGTTATTCAGCAGGTTGAGCAGCACCTGGTTGATCTGCGAGGGCGCACAGGGAATACGCGGCAACTCGCCCAGTTGCAGCTGGGTTTCGGCCTTGTCCTTGATGCCGTTGCGGGCGATCACCAGGGCGCTGCGGATGCAGTCATTGAGGTCGACCTGCTCGCTCATGGCGCGGTCCAGGCGGGCGAAATCCTTGAGTCCGACCACCAGCTCGGCAATCTGCTCCAGGCCGTAGAGGGTGTCGCTGAACAGTTGCGTAAGGTCTTCGCTGAGCAGTTCCGGCGCAGCATTGTCACGGGCGATGGCGGCCTTATCCAGGGCGATCGCCAGGCGTGACTCGTCGCAATCCTGATCACCCAGGCAATCGGCCAACGTGGCTTGCGCCTCGGCCAGCTCGAACAGCGGCGCGCTGAGTTCGCGCAGCAGTTGTACGTTGTTTTTCACGTAGCCCAGCGGAGTATTCAACTCATGGGCCACACCGGCGACCATCTGCCCGAGCGAGGCCATTTTCTCTGACTGCACCAGCTGCGCCTGGGACTCCTTGAGGTCGACCAGGGCCTTGCGCAGCACCAGATTGCGCTGGGCGATGCGCGCCTCCATGGCCTTGAGCAGGTCGAGCACGGTGCCCAGGCCGCAGTACCGGCCGTGCCCGTCGACCAGGATAAAGTCCTCGGTGATCGGGTATTGCAGCTGCCCGGTGATCTGCTTGGCCGCCTCCTCCAGGCTGGTTTCCAGGCTGACCATCAGCGGTGCCGGGTTCATCACCTCCTGCACCGGATGGCGACCGCGCAAGTCGCGGCCAAAACGCTGCATAAAGATGTCCTGCAAGGTGGTACGACTGACCAGCCCCAGCGGCATGCCGGCCTCATCGATGATCGGCAGCGAGAGGAACGCCTTGTGCTCCGGGGTCAGCAAACGATCCGCGACATCCGCGATGCTCATGTCCGCAGCCAACGGCGTAACCGGCTTGAGCAAACGCGTTAGCGCGCTGGCAGTGGTCATGGACAAGCTCCCTGTGCGTTGGAAAGCCGCCATTCAAGCAGCGCCAAGTTGCTGCCGTGTGACAGTCATCACACTCGCTAGCCCCGGGCCAAAGCGCTGCGCTGGCGCTGCTGCCGTTTATTTGCCGGCCGCCGCGCGCTAAGGTGCAGGCTCAACTCTGCAAGGACGGGTTTATGACCTGGTATATCTGGCTGCTGATGCTCCTGGTGCTGGGCTCCATCGTGGGTGGCCTGATGGTGCTGCTGCGCACGGCCAAACCGCTGCCGTTAAGCGAGGAACAGCTGGCGAAGATCCGCCAACGCCAGCTTGAACAGGAAGCCAAGGACGCCCGCGAGCCTTAACCGCGAACGACAAGGACGTACCATGCCATTGCATCTGCGCCTGCTGCTGCCTGCCCTGTGCCTGGCCAGTGGATTTGCCCTGGGTTATATCCAACTGCCTGGGTTGGCCGCCGGGACCGCTCTCTGCGCATTACTGCTGTATGCAGACAAGTACCTGCCCAACGCGTTATGGGTAATGCTGAGCCTACTGGCTTGCATCGCCTTCGCCGCGCACCTTGCTCCAGGCTTTAGCGCCACGCCGCTGTGGCCAGCTCGCCAACTCAGTACCGATGCCGCGCCTTACGCCCTGCGCCTGTCCTGGGACAAGCTGCTGGTCGGCGTCACGCTGTTGGCCTGGTGGCTGGGGCAAGAACACCCGAGTAAAGCACGGTCGACTGGCGTCTGGCTGACGGCGGCACTGACCCTGCTGGGCGTGCCGCTGCTGGCATTGGCGCTGGGTCTGGTCGGCTGGCAACCGAAATGGCCAGAGCAGCTGTGGATATGGCTGGCGGTCAATCTGGGAGTAGCGGTACTGACCGAGGAGCTGCTGTTTCGCGGCCTGCTGCAAAGCCACCTGGTGCGCTGGCTGGGCATAGTGCCGGGGATTGGCCTGACGGCCGCGCTGTTCGCCGCCGTGCATCTGCCATTCAGCCCGCTGTTTGCCGTGGTCGCCGGCGTAGCCGGGCTGGGTTATGGACTGGTCTTTCAGCTCAGCGGCCGTATCAGCCTGGCCATCGCCGTGCACGGCGCAGTCAATTTGCTGCACCTGTTGCTACTGAGTTACCCGTTGCGGCTGGCATGACCGCGACCTGATAACGGCCGAAAATCTTCACCAGCTGGCCATTGCTGCGCACCTGTTCGAGAAGCGCGGCGAACTGTTGCGCTTCGATCGGTGCCCCCGGACGCAGCAGCACGTGATGGCGATAACGCTGGTCGGCCCGCTCGGAAATCAGCAATTGCCCAGCGTATTGCCGATTGCGCTCAAGGAAGTCGCCAATATAGGAACGGGTCACCAGGGCAACGTCGGCGCGCTGATGCAGCACCATCAGCAGGTTGCTCTCGTGGGAATGGGTCAGGGTGGCGTTGAAGGTCTTGGCCAGGTAGTCCGGCTCGGCATTGAAGCCGGCGAAGGCATAGTGATAGCCGTGATAGAGCGCCAGGCGTTTGCCACGCAGATCGTCGAAGTAGCGCTGGGTGCGCCCGCTCTCGGCACGGGCAACAAATACCTCGGAGTCTTCCAGCTGCATGTCCAGCGCGGTATGCGCGATGTCCTGCCAGCCCCACTCGGGGTTTTCAAAGATCGCCAGGTCGATGCGTTGCTGCTGGAAATCGCGGTAACGGCGCTTTACCGCAGTCGGCACCGCGACAAAGCGAAAATCGCCCTGTGCCTGATTCAGTGCCTCCAGCAACTCGTTCAGCAAGCCTGGACTGCGCGACTGTTCATTCTTGAATACATAGGGGGGGAAATACGCTGCTGCCACCCGAACTTCCTGCGCAGCCTGCACCTGGACAGCCAGCAGCATGGCCAGACACCAGCCACTTACCTTGCTTACCCTACGCATGAACAGCTTCATACGACGCCAACTTCCTTATTTTCCAATGAGCGCAGCCTACCCCAGGAAAATCTGACCGAACAGAGCAGTTTCAGTCATTTATCAGCACGGCCGGGTCACTCAAATGGTAACGACTGAGCAGCTTGTCCAGCTGTTTATCCCGGTTCAGCCGCTGCAGCAGGTCGGCAAACACCTCGGGGCTCATACTCGACTGCCGACCAAACAAGGCCTGGTGGTGGTAGACCTGATCGACCCGCTGGGAAACTAGCAAAGCGCTGCTCTGCTCCGGGTTGCGCTGCTGATAGGCACGCAGGTAGGAACGCGTGACCACGGCCACATCGGCCCGACCACGCAGGAGCATGACCAGGTTGCTGTCGTGGGAATAGGTCAGCAGCGCATTGAATTGCTCGGTGAGAAACTGCTTATCCGCGTTGAAACCGGCAAAGCCATAGTGATAGCCACTGTAGAGTGCCAGGCGCTTGCCCTTGAGCTGATCGAAATAATGCTCGTCACGCCCCGGTTGCAGCCGCGCGACATAGACTTCGGCGTCTTCGACATGCAGGTCGAGGGCGGCATGCGGCGTGTCCTGCCAGCCCCAGTCCGGCGACTCGAACAGCATCAGGTCGAATCGCCCGCTCTGCAGGTCCTGGTAGCGGCGCATGGTCGAAGTCGCCACCAGAGTGAAGCGGTAATCGCGTTGCAATTGATTGAGGGCTTGCAGCAGTTCCGGCAGCAAGCCTGCCGGGCGCGCGCTTTCCGGCTTCACTGCATAAGGCGGGAAATGGTACGCGCCTACGCGCACGTCTTGCGTGGCATGCGCAACGCCTGCGGCCAATAGCATCAGCCCAAGCAGCAAAGCTCTTAACAGCATGGTCAAGCGGCAAACCTCACAACAGACTCAAACCAGCGGTGTTCTTCCTTGAGCCGAAGAATGCGCAGTCCCTTGACGCCAAAATACTATCAAAGTGCCACCCTAGCGTAGCTGAATTTCCTCAAGCGTCCTTGAGCACCAGCGACAATGCCTCTTCGGCCAACTGATCGAGGGTCATCGGACCTTCGGAGCGGAACCAGGTGTTGGTCCAGCTCAACGCGCCGGTCAGCAGGCGCCGCAGGATAAAGGGATCGGCCTTGAAGTAGCCGGCCGCCTTGGCCTCGCCCAGCACCTGCAGCCAGAGCTGCTCGTAGTTGTCGCGCAGTTCGAGAATAAATTCGCGCCCCTCCTCCGACAACGAGCGCCATTCGTACACCAGCACCGCCATGGCCTCGCCGGTGCCGCCCATGATCGATTGCAGCTCGCAGCGGATCAGCGCCAGCACGCGGCCGCGCAGATCGCTCGCCTCGGCCAGGGAGGCCTGCATCAACGCGGTGTTGTAGCGGATGGTCTCCTCCATCACCGAACGCAGGATCTCGTCCTTGCTCTTGAAGTGGTGAAAGATGCTGCCCGACTGAATGCCCACGGCGCTGGCCAGGTCACGCACCGTGGTGCGCTCGTAGCCCTTACTGCGAAACAGGTGCGCGGCGGTTTGCAGCAGTTTGCCGCGGGCACTGTCCGGGTCGGTGATCTGCCCGCTGGCCACCAGATCGCGCATCACCGCCTGAGCTTGTTGATCATCCACGCTAAGTACTCTCCAACTCTCTATATGCCTTGGGCCAAGCCGCAGGTTTACCCAAGTGCTTGTCGTTATTGGTGAAATTTATGCTGCGCCAGCCAACCA
The DNA here is from genome assembly GCF_049653025.1 of Pseudomonas sp. GTDB lineage: Bacteria > Pseudomonadota > Gammaproteobacteria > Pseudomonadales > Pseudomonadaceae > Aquipseudomonas. The sequence continues at coordinate 178,271 of NZ_JBASFM010000006.1, forward strand.
AGCAAGCGCTTGGCCGCACTTTAGGTTAGAAAGATTCACTCCAGGGCTTTTCAACCAAGCGCTTGCTTGGTAGCCTTCGAATCACCTTATTCATGTGTTGCGGACCTATTCCAATGACTAAAACCGTACGCATCGGCTGCGCTTCCGCCTTCTGGGGCGATACCAGCACCGCCGCCGCTCAGCTGGTTCAAGGCACCGAACTGGATTACCTGGTATTCGACTACCTGGCCGAAGTGACCATGTCGATCATGGCCGGTGCACGCATGAAGACGCCGGACGCCGGCTACGCCACCGACTTTGTGGAAACCCTGGCACCGCTGCTGGGCACTATCGCTGCCAAGAACATCCGCGTAATCAGCAACGCCGGCGGGGTCAACCCCAGCGCCTGCGCCGCCGCTCTGGCCGCCGCCTGCGAGCAGGCCGGGGTCAACTTGAAGATTGCCGTGCTGCATGGCGACAACCTGCAACCCAAGCTCGGTGAGCTGGCCAAGGCCGGCACCGTGGAGATGTTCAGCGGCGCGCCATTGCCGCCCTTCTGCGTCTCGGTCAACGCCTACCTCGGTGCGCCGGGCATCGTCGAAGCCCTGAAACTGGGTGCGGACATCGTCATCACCGGCCGGGTGGTCGACAGCGCCGTGGTCAGCGCCGCGCTGGTGCATGAATTCGGCTGGAGCTGGAGCGACTACGACCAGTTGGCCCAAGCCGCATTGGCCGGACATATCATCGAGTGCGGCGCGCAGTGCACCGGCGGCAACTTCACCGATTGGGAAAGCGTGCCGGACTACGAACATATCGGCTTCCCGGTGGTGGAAGTGAGCGCCGATGGCAGTTTTGTCGTGGCCAAGCCGGATGGTTCCGGCGGCTTGGTCACGCCTTTTACCGTGGGCGAGCAAATGCTTTATGAAATCGGCGATCCACGGGCCTATTACCTGCCCGATGTGCTCTGCGATTTCACCCAGGTGCAACTGACCCAAGTCAGCGACAACCGCGTTGAACTGAAAGGCGCACGCGGCCTGCCGCCAACTGATCAATACAAGGTCAGCGCCACCCACCCGGACGGTTTCCGCTGCACCGCCAGCTGCCTGATGGCTGGCATCGATGCGGTGAAGAAAGCCCAGCGCGTCAGCCAGGCGATCATCAGCAAGACCGAGGGAATGTTCGCCGAGCGCGGCTGGGGCCCGTACAAGGAAGTCAGCATCGAGCTGCTGGGTTCCGAAGCCACCTACGGCCCCCGCGGCCAACGCACCGACACCCGCGAGATCGTAATCAAGATCGCCGTGCGTCATGCCAAGAAAGAAGCCTTGATCCTCTTCTCCCGCGAGATCGCCCAGGCAGCCACCGGCATGGCCCCGGGGCTGACCGGTATCGTCGGTGGTCGCCCTACGGTTTACCCGGTAATCCGCCTGTTCAGCTTTCTCGCCGACAAAAGCGCCTGCGTCATGGAAGTGGAACTCAACGGCGAACGCACACCGGTCGCCCTGCCGCAGATCGCGGTACTGGATAGCGCACAGATCGCTGCCGATATTGCCGCCCCGCTCTCAAGCGGTCAGCCCGACGCCTGCGTACCGCTGATCAAGCTGGCGGTGGCGCGCTCTGGCGACAAGGGCAATCACAGCAATATTGGTGTAATGGCCAGAAAGCCCGAGTACTTGGCCTGGATCGCCGCTGCGCTGAGTGAGGGTGCCGTGGCCGAATGGATGCAGCACGCGCTCGACCCGCAAACCGGCAAGGTCAGCCGCTGGTATTTACCGGGCAGCCATAGCCTGAATTTTTTACTGGAGAACGCCTTGGGTGGCGGCGGCGTCGCCTCGCTGCGCATCGATCCGCAAGGCAAGGCCTTCGCCCAACAGTTGCTGGAATTCCCGGTGCAAGTGCCCAAGGCACTGGCCGCTAGCCTCGAACAAGGACAATAACAATGAGCTACGACTCGGTGTTTAAACCCGGCCTATTCAGCGGCCAAACCATTCTGGTCACCGGCGGCGGCAGCGGCATTGGCCGCTGCACTGCCCATGAACTGGCGGCCCTCGGCGCTCATGTGGTGCTGGTCGGACGCAAGGCCGACAAGCTGGAAAAGACCGCCGGCGAAATCCGTGAGGATGGCGGCAGCGTCAGCTACCAGGTCTGCGACATTCGCGATGAGGAATCGGTCAAGGCCATGGTCGCGGCAGTGGTCAGCGAGCGCGGGGCGATTCATCACCTGGTCAACAATGCCGGCGGTCAGTACCCCTCGCCGCTCGCCTCAATCAACCAGAAAGGCTTCGAGACGGTGGTGCGCACCAACCTGGTCGGCGGCTTTCTGGTGGCCCGCGAGGTGTTCAACCAGAGCATGAGCAAAACCGGCGGCAGCATCGTCAACATGCTTGCCGACATGTGGGGCGGCATGCCCGGCATGGGCCATTCGGGTGCGGCAAGGGCTGGGATGGAGAACTTCACCAAGACCGCCGCCGTCGAGTGGGGCCACGCCGGGGTGCGGGTCAATGCCGTGGCACCGGGCTGGGTCGCCTCCAGCGGCATGGACACCTACGAAGGCGCGTTCAAGGCGGTAATCCCGACCCTGCGCGAACATGTGCCGCTCAAGCGCATCGGCACAGAATCGGAAGTCTCAGCGGCCATCGTCTTTCTGCTCTCGCCGGGCGCCGCCTTTATCAGTGGCAACACGGTGCGCATCGACGGTGCCGCCAGCCAGGGCAGCCGAGCCTTCCCGCTGTTCAAGGCCAAGGCCGGGCAGAGCCAGTCTTACAACGGCTTCCATCGGGCCTACCTGCCCGATGTGCTGAAAGACCAGGGAGAGTGATGCGATGCCGGTAATCCATTCCGAGATCGACGTGCATGCTGAGGACTTCGCCAACAACCGCGAAGCCATGCTCGCTGCCGTGGCCAGCTTTCGCCAGATCGAACAGAACTGCCTGAACAAGGCGGCTGAAGCCAAGGCGAAGTTCGAAAAGCGCGGCCAACTGCTACCGCGTGAACGCCTGAATCTGCTGCTCGACCCTGGCGCGCCCTTTCTCGAACTGTCGTCGCTGGCTGGCTACAAGCTGCATGACGACAAGGACGGCACCCAGGCCGGCGGCGGGATTATTTCCGGTATCGGCTATATCGCCGGGGTGCGTTGCCTGGTCAGCGCCAGCAACAGCGCGATCAAGGGCGGCACCATCTCCCCCACCGGGCTGAAGAAGACCCTGCGCCTGCAGCAGATCGCTTTCGAGAACAAACTGCCGGTGGTGGCGCTGACCGAAAGCGGCGGTGCCAACCTCAACTACGCCGCCGACATCTTCGTCGAAGGCGCGCGCGGCTTTGCCAACCAGGCGCGCATGTCGGCCATGGGTTTGCCGCAGATCACCGTAGTGCACGGCTCCAGCACCGCGGGCGGGGCCTATCAGCCAGGGCTATCGGATTACGTGGTAGTGGTACGCGGCAAGGCCAAGATGTTCCTCGCCGGCCCGCCACTGCTGAAAGCCGCCACCGGCGAGATCGCCACCGACGAGCAACTGGGTGGCGCCGAGATGCATGCCCAGGTCGCCGGCACCGCCGAATACCTGGCCGAAAATGACGCCGACGGCGTGCGCATCGCCCGGGAAATCCTCGCCATGCTGCCGTGGAACGCGCAACTGCCGGCGCGCCCAGCCAAGGCCTACAGCGAGCCGCTGTATCCGGTCGAAGAGCTGCTCGGCCTGGTGCCGGCTGATGCCAAGAAGCCCTACGACGTGCGCGAGATCATTGCTCGTATCGCCGATGGCTCGGCGTTTCTCGACTTCAAGAACGAATTCGACAACCAGACCGTCTGCGGCCACTTGCAGATCGAAGGCCAGCCCTGCGGCTTTATCGGCAACAACGGCCCGATCACCCCGCAAGGCGCGGCCAAGGCGGCGCAATTTATCCAGCTGTGCGAGCAGAGCAACACGCCAATCCTGTTCTTCCACAACACCACCGGTTTTATGGTCGGCACCGAGTCGGAACAGCTCGGCGTGATCAAACACGGCTCGAAGATGATCCAGGCGGTGGCCAACGCCACGGTGCCGAAGCTGACCATCGTGGTTGGCGGCTCGTATGGTGCCGGCAACTACGCCATGTGCGGCCGCGGCCTTGACCCGCGCTTTATCTTCGCCTGGCCCAACAGCAAGACCGCCGTGATGGGCGGCGCCCAGGCCGGCAAGGTGCTGCGCATCGTCACCGAGGAAAAACACCTGAAGGAAGGCAAAGAAGCCGACCCGAAGATGCTCGACATGCTGGAAACCGTTACCGCACAGAAACTCGACAGCCAGTCAACCGCGCTCTATGGCACCGCCAGCCTGTGGGACGACGGCCTGATCGACCCACGCGATACACGCAAACTGCTCGGCTACCTGCTGGATATCTGTGCAGAAGCCGCTGTGCGCCCGCTTAAATCCAACTCGTTCGGCGTAGCCCGCCTGTAATCATTCGGAGAATAAGAAATGATCTTTACCCAAGAACACGAAGAGCTACGCCGCACGGTTCGTAATTTTGTCGATAAGGAAATCAACCCGCACGTCGAACAGTGGGAAAAAGACGGTCGCTTCCCGATCCACGAGATCTTCAAGAAAGCCGGCGACCTCGGTTTGCTGGGCATCTCCAAGCCGGAGAAATTCGGCGGTATGGGCCTGGACTACAGCTACTCGATCGTCGCCGCCGAAGAGTTCGGCACCATCATCTGCGGCGGCATCCCGATGTCCATCGGCGTGCAGACCGATATGTGCACACCGGCCCTGGCGCGCTTCGGCTCCGATGAGCTGCGCGAGGAGTTCCTGCGCCCAGCGATCACTGGCGAGATGGTCGGCTGCATCGGCGTCTCCGAAGTCGGCGCCGGCTCGGATGTGGCCGGGCTGAAAACCACCGCCAAGAAAGACGGCAGCGACTATGTGATCAACGGCAGCAAGATGTGGATCACCAACTCGCCATCGGCCGACTTTATGTGCCTGTTGGCCAACACCAGCGACGACAAGGCCCACGTCAACAAATCGCTGATCGTGGTGCCGATGAAGACCCCGGGCATCAGCATCAGCCCGCACCTGGACAAGCTCGGCATGCGCAGCTCGGAGACCGCCCAGGTGTTCTTCGACAACGTGCGCGTGCCGCAGCGCTACCGCATCGGCCACGAAGGCGCGGGCTTTATGATGCAGATGCTGCAGTTCCAGGAAGAGCGCCTGTTCGGCGCGGCCAATATGATCAAGGGCCTGGAGCACTGCATCAACGCCACCATCGACTACTGCAAAGAGCGCAAGACCTTCGGCAATGCGCTGATCGACAACCAGGTCATCCACTTCCGCATGGCCGAGTTGCAGACCGAAGTGGAGTGCTTGCGCGCCCTGGTCTATCAGGCCACCGAGCAATATGTGCGCGGCCGCGACGTAACCAACCTGGCCTCGATGGCCAAGCTCAAGGCCGGCCGCCTCGGCCGTGAAGTCACCGACAGCTGCCTGCAGTACTGGGGCGGCATGGGCTACATGTGGGAAAACCCGGTGGCCCGCGCCTACCGCGACGTGCGCCTGGTGAGCATTGGCGGCGGTGCCGACGAAATCATGCTGGGCATTATCTGCAAGCTGATGGGCATTCTGCCTGGCAAACGGAAGGGTTGAGAAACGTACGACCGTAGGATGGGTGAGACGCGCAGCGTCGATACCCATCGCCACCGAATTGATGGGTATCGCGTTGCTCAACCCATCCTACGCAGAGGAATAGCGGATGTCTGCTCTACCCGATTGCCAAACCTTGCTGCTAAGCCTCGATGCCGGTGTGTTGCATATCACCCTTAACCGCCCGGACAGCCGCAACGCCATGAGCCTGGTCATGGTCAGCGAATTGCGCGCTGTGCTGGAAAGCCTGCGCAATGATCTGAACGTGCGCGCCATTGTGCTGCGTGGTGCCGGTGGCCATTTCTGCGCCGGTGGCGATATCAAGGATATGGCCGGCGCTCGTGCGGCCGGTGGTGACGCCTACCGCAGCCTTAACCGCGCCTTCGGCAGTCTGCTGGAAGAAGCGCAGAACACGCCACAGGTGCTGATCGCCGTGCTCGAAGGCGCAGTGCTCGGCGGCGGCTTCGGCCTGGCCTGCGTGTCGGATATCGCCATCTGCCAGCAGGACGCCAAATTCGGCCTGCCGGAAACCACCCTGGGCATTCTGCCGGCACAGATTGCACCCTTTGTGGTGCGGCGAATCGGCCTGACCCAGACCCGCCGCCTGGCCCTGACCGCCGCCCGTTTCAATGGTAGCGAAGCCGAACGCCTGGGCCTGGTGCATTTCAGCGAAACCGATAGCGAAGCCGTTGACGCCCGTTTGCACCAGGTACTCAGCCAGGTACGCCAATGCGCACCGCAGGCCAATGCCCAGACCAAGGCCCTGCTGTTGGCCGCCGAACACGAAGCACTCGGGCCATTGCTGGACCGCGCCGCCGAGCAGTTCGCCGCCGCAGTCACCGGAACCGAAGGCATCGAGGGCACCATGGCCTTTGTGCAGAAACGTGCGCCGAGCTGGGCACAGTAACCGCAGCACACTTGTGTGGGAGGGGCTTTAGCCGCGATGGCGGTGAGCTTGTCGCGGCTAAAGCCCCTCCCACGATAAACAGCATTCGCCTCGCAGGAGCACACAGATGCCCGCCTTTAACAAAATTCTGATCGCCAACCGCGGGGAAATCGCCTGCCGGGTGATGCGCACCGCCCAGGACCTCGGCTACCGCACCGTGGCCGTCTACTCGGAGGCCGACAGCGATGCGCGCCATGTGCAGCTGGCCGACGAGGCGCTGTGCATCGGCCCGGCCCAGGTTAATCAGTCCTACCTGCTGATCGACAACATCATCCAAGCGGCGCAGAAGACCGGGGCCGACGCGATTCACCCCGGCTACGGTTTCCTCTCCGAGAACGCCGACTTCGCCCGCGCCTGTGAAGCCGCCGGCATCGTGTTTATCGGCCCGACCGTGGAAGCCATCCACCTGATGGGCAGCAAGCGCCTGTCGAAAATCGCCATGCTCGAAGCCGGCGTGCCGTGCATTCCCGGCTATGAAGGCGCGGCGCAGGACGACGAGACCCTCAGCCGCGAAGCCGGGCGTATTGGCTACCCACTGATGATCAAGGCCAGTGCTGGCGGCGGTGGTCGTGGCATGCGCCTGGTACACGATTCCAGTGAGCTGCTGGCGCAGATCCGCACTGCCCGCTCGGAGGCGCAGAACGCCTTCGGCTCCGGCGAGCTGATTCTCGAACGCGCGGTGATCCAGCCGCGCCACGTGGAAATCCAGGTATTCGGCGACCAGCACGGCAGCATCGTTTATCTCGGTGAGCGCGACTGCTCGGTGCAGCGCCGCCACCAGAAGGTGGTCGAGGAAGCGCCCTGCCCGGTGATGACGCCTGAACTGCGCCAGGCCATGGGCGAGGCGGCGGTGAAGGCGGCGTCGTCAGTGAACTACGTCGGTGCCGGCACCGTGGAGTTTCTGCTGGATCGGAATGGCGAATTCTTCTTCCTGGAGATGAACACCCGCCTGCAGGTCGAGCATCCAGTCACCGAACTGATCACCGGCCAGGATCTGGTCGCCTGGCAGATTCGCGTCGCCGAAGGCCAACCATTGCCGCTTAAGCAGGACGAAATTCGCCTCACCGGCCACGCCATGGAAGTGCGCCTGTACGCCGAAGACGCCACGCAGAATTTCCTGCCGCAAACCGGCACCGCCCTGCGCTGGGAGCCGGCGCTGCGCGATGGCATCCGCGTCGACCACGGCCTGGTCGAAGGCCAAACCATTACGCCGTTCTACGACCCGGTGCTGGCCAAGGTCATCGCCTATGGCGCGACCCGCGACGAAGCGCGGCGCAAGCTGGTGCGTGCGGTTGAGGATTGTGTGCTACTGGGCGTCAACGGCAACCAGCGCTTTCTCGCTAACCTGCTCAGCCACCCGGAATTTGCCGCCGGCAATGCCACCACCGCGTTTATCGCCGAGCATTTCGCCAGCGACCCGAGCCTGAGCCCGCAGCCACCCGCAGCCCGCGAATTGGCCGCCGCAGCCGCCCTGCTGTTCCAGCAATCGGCCAATGCCCGCGCACACCAACCGGGCCTCTCCGGCTGGCGCAACGCTGGCAGCGCGCCTTGGCGTTTTCTGCTTAAGCAAGGCGAACAGCCATTTACCGTGGAGCTGCAAGTACTGGCCGACGGCCCACAACCCAACCTGCTGGCCACACTCGGCGAGCAGCAAGTCAGCCTCAAGCTGCTGGCCAGCGACGGCCGCTGGGCCACCCTGGAGCTGGACGGCATTCGCCAGCGCCTGGCCTATCACCTCGCCGGCGAAAACCTCTGGCTCTACGGCCATAACGGCAATCTGCAGCTGAGCGATATCACCCACCTGCCGGTCAGCAGCGCTGCCGGCGCGGGCTCGGGCAGCGTCAAGGCACCGATGGACGGCGCGATTGTCGAGGTATTGGTCGAGGAAGGTGCCAGCGTCAGCAAAGGCCAACTGCTGGTGGTGCTGGAAGCGATGAAGATGGAACACCCGCTCAAGGCCAGCATCGACGGCGTGGTACGGCGGATTGGCATCAGCCGCGGCGATCAGGTGAAGAACCGTCAGCTGCTGGTGGAAATCGAAGCCAACGAAGCCTGACGCGCCCTATAACAACAAGACTTGGAGAACGCATATGTCACTGCAAGACAAAACCCTGTTTATCACCGGTGCCAGCCGCGGCATCGGCCGTGAAATTGCCCTGCGCGCCGCGCGTGAAGGGGCCAATATCGTGATTGCGGCGAAAAGCGCCGAACCCCACGCCAAGCTGCCCGGCACCATCCATTCAGTGGCCGCCGAGGTCGAGGAAATGGGCGGCAAGGCCCTGGCCCTGCAAGTCGATGTGCGTGACGAGAACGCAGTAAAAAACGCCATGGCCCAGGCGGCCGAGCACTTCGGCGGTATTGATGCACTGATCAACAATGCCGGCGCAATCAAGCTGGTCGGTGTGGAGAAACTCGAACCCAAGCGTTTCGACCTGATGTTCCAGATCAACACCCGTGCGGTGATGGTCTGCAGCCAGGCCGCCCTGCCCTACCTTAAACAGAGCAAGGGCCATATCCTCAGCCTATCGCCACCGCTCAACCTTGATCCCAAGTGGTTCGCCAGCTACGGCCCCTACACCACCACCAAGTACGGCATGAGCATGCTGACCCTGGGCATGCACGAGGAATTCAAGAAATACGGCATCAGTGTCAACTCGCTGTGGCCGAAGACGGTGATCGCCACCGCCGCCATCGAGTTCGAGGCCGGAGGACCCGCAGTGATGAAGGCTGCGCGCCTGCCGGCGATCATGGCCGATGCCGCCCACGCCATCCTCTCCAGCAGCGAACGCAGCATCAGCGGCCGCCTGTTGATCGACGAGGAAATCCTCCGCGAACAGGGCCAGAGCGACTTCGAGCAGTACCGCTATGATCCGGCCGGCAAGCTGATGAACGATCTGTTTGTTGACTAAATCGGCAGGCCGCAGCAAAGCCCGCTCACCTTGGAGCGGGTCGTGGCGCAGTGCATTAGATGCCTTGCTTAAGCCTCCAGGGCGGATTCAAGCGATTTTCCCCGGCGTGATACAGGCACAGCGGATTGCCGTCGGGGTCCTGCAGATAGGCCTCGCGCCAGAGCCAGGGCTGGTCTGTCGGAAGCATGCTGAACTCGATGCCCTGGGCCCGCAGGCGCTCGACGGTCTGATCCAGTTCAGCGCATTCGAAGTAGATCAACGTCTGGCTCGCCGGCACCTGCGCAACTTTGCTCAGGGAAAAGCTCGCCTGGCCATCCGGGCAACAGAACCGTGCGTAGTCCGGCAGGCTCTCGACAATCAGCTGCAACCCCAGGCGCTGATAGAAACGGATGGCGCGCGGCACGTCGGTGACCGCCACGGTGATTTGGTTCAGGTTCATCGCACCCTCCTGGCTCAGCGCGCCATCGCGCCGGTGTGTCCGGTGTGTCCGGTGTGTCCGGTGTGTCCGGTGTGTCGAGCTAATGCCACAGCTCCGGGCAATCTGGCAATACGCAGGCGGCTCACTATTTGCCGATCTGCCCTGTCAGGCTTGCGCCAGAGCCATGGCGCAACTGCGTTTGGGCAACTAGAGTTGGCCTTCGCCCCCGCATAACAACCATAAGCGCGAGAGCCATGAGCCAAGCCGATCTGATTTCCCCGCTGCGTTTTCTTGCTTGCCTGCCCCAGCACCTGCCACGTGTACCGCGCATGCTGCGCGGCCTGTATTACGCCGGCATCCGTAACCGCGAAAAGAACCTATCGCTGGCTTGGGCGCTGGAGCGCACTGTGCAGCAGCATCCCGATCGCCCGGCGTTGCTGGATGAGTCACGCAGCCTCAGCTATGCCCAGTTCAACGCCTGGGCCAATCGCTTGGCCTGGGCGCTCAAGGCCGAAGGCGTGCGCCATGGCAGCGTGGTGGCAGTGATGCTGGAAAACCGTCTGGAGCTGCTGGCGATACTCGCCGCGCTCAGCAAGCTCGGCGCGGTCGGCGCACTGGTCAACACCACCCAGCGCGGCAAAGTGCTGGCGCACAGCCTCAATCTGGTCAACCCCAGCCACCTGGTGCTCGGCGCTGAACTGCTGGAGGCTTACGGCGAGATCGCTGAGCAACTGCACAACGAGCCGGCGCGCTACTGGATCGCCGATCAGGACTGCCTGCAGGACGCCGGCCAGGCCCCCGACGGTTGGACCAACCTGATGCAACTGGCACGCAGCCAGGCCAGCGATAACCTGCCCGACAGCGCCAAGGTGCAGATGAAGGACCCCTGCTTCCTGATCTACACCTCCGGCACCACCGGCCTGCCCAAGGCTTCGATCATGAGCCACGGCAAGTGGATCAAGGCCTACGGCGGTTTCGGCCATTCCGGCCTGACCCTGAGCAATCAGGACGTGCTCTACCTGACCCTGCCCTGCTACCACAACAATGCCGTGACCGTATGCTGGAGCGCCGCCCTCGCCGGTGGCGCGGCCATCGCCCTGCGCCGCAAGTTCTCCGCCAGCGCCTTCTGGCCGGATGTGCAGCGCTACCAGGCCACCTGCTTCGGCTATATCGGCGAGTTGTGCCGCTATCTGCTCAATCAGCCTGAGTGCGCCGCAGAGAAGAACAACAGCCTGCGCTGCATGATCGGCAACGGCCTGCGGCCCTCGATCTGGAGCGAGTTCAAGGCGCGCTTCGGGGTTGAGCAGATCACCGAGTTCTACGCATCCAGCGAAGGCAATATCGGCTTTACCAACGTGTTCAACTTCGACAACACCGTGGGCTTCTCCCCCGCCACCTACGCCATCGTGCGCTATGACCTGGAGAACGACTGCGCCATCCGCACCGCCAAGGGCTTTCTGCAGAAGGCCGACAAGGGCGAGCCGGGTTTGCTGATCAGCGAAATCAGCGCCAAGTGGCCATTCGACGGCTACACCGACCCGGCCAAGAGCGAAGCGGCGATCCTGCGCAACGTGTTCAAGAAGGGCGATGCCTGGTTTAACACTGGCGACCTGATGCGCGATATCGGCTGCAAGCACGCGCAGTTTGTCGACCGCCTGGGCGACACCTTCCGCTGGAAAGGCGAAAACGTCTCCACCACCGAGGTAGAGAACGTGCTGGGGGCGTTCCCCGGCGTCGAGGATGCGGTGGTGTATGGCGTGGAAATCCCCGGCACCAACGGCCGCTGCGGCATGGCCGCATTGCGTTTGAGCGAGGGCGAGATGCTGGATGGCAACGCCCTGGCGGCGCACCTGGACAGCGAACTGCCGGTGTATGCCGCGCCGTTGTTTATCCGCCTGCTCGGCGAGGTGGAAACCACCGGCACCTTCAAATACAAGAAGACCGACCTCAAGCAGGCCGCCTATGACCCCAACGCCGTGCGCGACCCGCTCTGGGTGCGCCTGCCCGGGCAAGCGCGCTTCGAGCCACTGGATCAGACGCTGTACCAGGCCATCGACCAGCAGCAGTATCGATTCTGAAACAAGCCGGCCCAACCGGGCCGGCACCTACTGCTTGAACTCGAACTGCAGCTGCGCGCCTTCCACCGACTCCCAATAATCGTCACCGCGTTCATTAGTGATCAGCTTGCCGTTGAGCTGAAACGGGCTCTCGGGCGCGACCTTTTCGCCAAACAGCGGCGGTAGCAGCTTGGCGGGGGCATCATCCAGCGGTTCCAGGGGCTGTAGCGGCGCGAACACTTCCGGCGGCAGGCTCAGGTCCAGAACCACAGGAGGCTGCTCGGGTGCCGCAGGCTTTGCCGGTTTGACTGCTTTAGGCGGCGCGGCCTGCGTGGGTGCTATCACCGGCTTCGGCTTGGCTTCCGGCTCGGCCAGTTGTTGCGGCTCGAGCACCGCCACGGTCTCCGGCACAACAGGTGCAGCCGGCGGCGACACAGTGGACTCCAGCGCGGACGTGGTTGCCGGGGGGGTTGGTTTCGGCGCGGAGGGCGGGTCACAGCCCAGCAGGGTGAACAGCGTTAATAGCAACGCCAGGCTTCGAAGGCAGGTCATGGGCAGCTACAAAGGCAGTGATACAAGCCACTATGCTCCCCCCTGCCCGCCGCACTGGCAAGCGCTGTGCGGCTCAGTGCGCAGCGCCCAACGCCCGCAATGCCACCAGTGTCCGGGCAGACGCTGACCGCACGCGGGGTGCAGCGCGATCAGTCAGCCTTTTCCAATTGTTGCAGCTGCGCGCCGATATCCACCTGCGGGTAGTCACGCATCAATTTCAGCAGCAGCGCATCGGCCTCATCACTCCAGCCCTCGCGGCGCAACTTGAGCAGGCGTTGCAATTCAGCCTGCAACGTCTGCTCGGCCTCGACTTGCTTGGTTTGGTTGCTGGCCTGGGCCTTGGATTTGGCCAGGGCACGCGGTGCCGGTGCAGCCTGAGCCGGCTGGTCAGCCAACGCCGGACTGGCGACTTCTTCACGCAGCGGTTCGGGCGCGGCTGATTTCTTCTCGGCCTTCGCCGCATCCGCGCTGTAGGCCTGTATCGCAGGTGTGGCCTGGGATTCATAAGCCCCCGCCAGATCAGCGGGCGCGGACTCGGCCAGCGGCGCAGCCGGCGCTGCCTGCCTGGCCGCAGAGGAAGCCGGAGCCATCAACGCCCCCGTGGGTACCGCATCGAAGGCATCCGGAACCTGCTCAACGCTGCGCCAGGTCAGGCTGACGCCGATGCCCAGGCAGGCCACGCCGGCCAATGCCACCGACCAGCGCTGACGACCCGCGCCACCGAACAGCCAGGCATGCAAACGCTCGCTCAGACGCGGTTGCGGCTCGCTAGCCAACGCCGCGCGTGAGGCCGCGAGAATCCGCGCATCCAGCTCAGGCGAAGGCTCGCCATGGCTGTGCGCGCGAAAGTGGCCGAGCAACTGCTGCTCCAGCTCGTCTGGGGAATGGGGATCGTGGTTCATGCGGACAACTCCTCGGCTGCGCCAGGTTCGGCCAGCAGCCGGCGTAATTTCTGCATTGCATAGCGCAGACGGCTCTTTACCGTCTCGGCTGGGGTCTGGGTCAGTGCGGCGATCTCGGCCAGCTCCAGGTCGCCGTGGGCGCGCAACAGGAACACTTCACGCTGCTCGGCGGGCAGGTCATCCAGCGCCGCCTGCAAGCGCTGCTGGTCGCGGCTCAGGCTGAGTTGCTGCTCCGGCCCGGGTTGCGGATCACTGCTGGCGTGCTGCTGCTCATCATATTCATCCTGCTGCCCCTGATGGCGGCCGTGCTTGCGCCAATGGTCGATCAACCGGTTGCGGCCGATCTGGTACAGCCAGGTCTTGAACAGCACCGCTTCGCGCTGTTCGCTGGTACTGCGAATCAGGCTCAGCCAGGTTTCCTGAAACACCTCCTCGGCCAGAGCGTGGTCACCGCACAGGCCGAGCAGGAAGCGAAACAGGCCCAGGCGATGGCGCTTATACAACTGGGCAAACGCCGCGCTGTCGCCTTGGCGGTAACGCCGCAACAAGGCGGCGTCGTCATCCGTGAGGGGTAGGTTCACTGGTCCACTCGGGCAGTAGTTGAACGGGAAGCCCCAGTTTGCAGACTCTGCGCCAGTTCCACCAGCTGGACGAACTCGGCGCGCAGGCCGAAACGGTCGTCGCCTTTGGCGTTACGCGCCAGCTCGGCGCTGTCGGCCAGGCTAAAGCGCCCGGTGTACTTGTCGCCCTTGAGCTGCTGGGCAAAGGCCGCCACCGCCGCGGCAAAGCGCAGGTCCTCACTGGCCTGGCTGACGGCCCGCGTATCGGCGGCTTGAATTGGTTGCTGCAACAGCTTGCTATCGCTCTGCCCCGGCACCTTGTAGCGAATGCGCAGCCAAGCCAGTTCGCCCGCCTTGCCCGCGGTTTTCGCCGCAGGCTGATAACGCAGCGGCTCCAGCCAACCCTTGCCACCGGCCGGCAGCACTTCATACAGCGCGGTCACCGTATGGCCTGCTCCGATTTCGCCGGCATCGACCTTGTCATTGCTGAAATCTTCACGCTTCAGGGCACGGTTCTCGTAACCCAGCAGACGGTATTCGCTGACCTCGGCCGGGTTGAACTCGACCTGGATCTTCACATCGCTGGCGACCGTCGCCAGGGTCGAGCCGAGCTGATCGACCAGCACCTTGCGCGCCTCGCGCAGGTTGTCGATATAGGCGTAATTACCATCGCCGGCATCCGCCAGTTGCTCCATCAACTGCTCGTTATAGTTGTCGGTGCCAAAGCCCAGGGTGGTCAGCGATACGCCGGTCTTGCGTTTATCCGCCGCCAGTTGCTTGAGGGTTTCAAAGTCGCTGATGCCGACGTTGAAGTCGCCATCGGTGGCCAGCAGGATGCGGTTGATGCCGCCGTCGATAAAGCCCTGCTGCGCCTGCTGGTAAGCCAGCTGAATGCCCGACTCGCCGGCTGTTGAGCCACCGGCCGTAAGCTGATCAATCGCCGCGCGGATCCTGGCCTTTTCACTGCCGACAGTCGGCTCCAGCACCACGCTGGATGAGCCGGCGTACACCACCAGCGACACCTTGTCCTGGGGGCGCAGTTGCTCGACCAGCAGCTTCAGCGTGCCCTGCACCATCGGCAGGCCTTCGCGGCGGTCCATCGAACCGGACACATCCACTAGAAACACCAGATTGGCCGGCGGTAGCTGTGCTACCTGCATATCCGAGGCCTTGATGGCGATGCGCAGCAAGCGGGTTTCCGGGTTCCAGGGCGTGCGCGCCAGCTCGGTGTTGATGCCAAACGGCGCATCGCCCGTGGGCAACGGATAGGCGTAGGGGAAGTAGTTGACCAGCTCCTCCAGGCGCACCGCATCCTGCGGCGGCAGCTGACCCTGATTGAGAAAGCGCCGCACATTGGCGTAGCTGCCGGTGTCGACGTCGATGCTAAAGGTCGACACCGGGGTTTCAGCCACGGCATGCAGTGGATTGGCGGCGATCTTCTGGTACTGCTCACGGCCCTGGTCACGGTAACCCGGCGGCACGGTATCGGCCTGCGGCATGGACATCGGCGCGTAGGCCACGCTGGGCATCACGGTCCTACCCGCTACCTGGCTTTTGCGTTGCAGTTCAGCGGGGGCAGCGGCCAGCTGTTCATGCAGCTCGGCCCGTTCACGCTTATGGGCCTGATCGCTCAGTTGCGGGTTTCCAGCCTCTGCGGCCGGCGCTTCGGGGTTGGCGGCGCTGCACGCACCGAGGCTGATCAGTACGCCTGCGGCAAAACCGGCAAGCAGAGGACGGGTAAGCAATATGGGGTAAGCAGACATGGGGGAATCTCCTGAGCGATCGAATAAACCATTCGCTCAGGTAGACGCCGTCATGGGTTGAATCGGGTTAAGCCGCGGTTAAAAACTCGCCGCGCCTTCCTGACACAACTGCCCGGCCAGCATGCCCAGGGTCATCAAAGCGCGCTCGGCCTCACGGTTCCACGGGATTCCGCAATTGAGGCGGATGCAGTGATTGAACTGCTCGGTGTTACTGAAGATCAGCCCCGGCGCAATGCTGATGCCCTGCTGCAAGGCACGCATATGCAAATCCTTGGTATTGACCCGCGCCGGCAGGCTGACCCAGAGAATAAAGCCGCCCTTGGGTCGGGTCATCTGCGTGCCTTCGGGGAAGTACTGCTGCACCGCCAACTGGAAGGCGCTGAGGTTCTTGCGGTACTCCTGACGGATAAAGCGCAGGTGGCGGTCATAGCCACCGTTCTCCAGATACGCCGCCACCGCCATCTGCGTCACGCTGCACGCCGAGTGGGTGCTGAACGTCTGCAGGCGCTGGATCTCGTCCTGATGCTTGCCGGCGATGATCCAGCCGATGCGCACCCCGGGCGACAGGGTCTTGGAGAAGCTTGAGCAATACAGCACACGGCCGTCGCGATCATGGGACTTCAACGCCTTGGTCGGCCCTTGCTCGAACAGCAATTCGCCGTAGATATCGTCTTCGACGATCTGGATATCGTAATCACCGGCCAGGCGCAGCAGCTGGCGCTGACGCTCTTCGGGGATGGTGCCGCCGAGCGGATTGCTCAGCCGCGCGGTCAGCACCAGCGCCTTGATCGGCCATTGATTGGCCGCTAGCTGCAAGGCCTCCAGGCTGATACCGGTGCTCGGATCGCTGGGGATTTCGATCACTTTCAGACCCAGCAGGTCGGCCAGTTGCAGCAGACCGTAATAGGTCGGCGACTCGGTGGCGATCAGATCACCCGGTTTGGTCAGCACTCGCAGGCTCATCTGCAAGGCATCAACGCAACCGTGGGTGATCACCACCTCGGTCGGATCGACCACCACGCCAGCGTCGCGCATGCGGATCGCCACCTGGCGGCGCAGCGGCTCGAAGCCTGGGCTGAACATATAGCTAAAGGCCCGCGCGCTATGGAAACGGGTGACCTTGGCCAACTGCTGGTGCAACGCACGCACCGGCAGGTAATCCACATGTGGCACCGCTGCGCCGAGGGGAAATACCCCTTCGCGGCGTGATTCGGTAAGTACCTGATTGATGATGCTGCTGCGCGTTACCAGCCCTGGTCGCTCGACCCGGGCGATATCCGGGGTCGGCGCGGTGAGTGCCGGAGTCTGGTGCACATAGAAGCCGGACTGCGGGCGCGCGCGAATCAGGCCCTGGTCTTCCAGATTGGCGTAAGCCTGCAGCACGGTGGCATGGCTGACGCTGAGCTGCGCACTCATCTTGCGCACCGAGGGCACCCGTTCGCCGGGTTGATAGACGCCCCGGCGGATGTCTTCTGCCAGTTGCTGGGCGATGCGCTGATAAAGCAACAGATTGGTCATGACCGCGTTCCTGCTTGACTGAACCGTAACAGTAAACCGGCCATTTTAAATTGCACCGGTACAGTTCACTGAATTGTGGGCGATACAGTGAGCATCCGCCAGGACTGTAACGGTTCAATCAACAGGTGTATGGATTGTGCTGCGATGCCTAGCTACACCCTGCAGGTTGGCCAGACTGAATAACAGGCCATAAAAAGCCCCAGTAAACTGGGGCTTTTCAGGTGCAATGCGATTTAGCGTGAGTCGCCCAGGCGGCCCTGCTCGTCGGAGAACACGATCTCGACCCGACGATTCTGCGCACGGCCCTTGGCCGAGGCATTCTCGGTCACCGGGAAGCTTTCGCCATGGCCCTGCACTTCGATGCGTTTGCTATCAATGCCGAGGTCAACCAGCACATCTGCCACCGCCTGCGCGCGGGCGCGAGACAGTTCGAGGTTTTCCTGGGCATCGCCACGGCTGTCGGTATAACCCTCGATGCGCACCACGCGGCGCGGATTGAGCTGGAGGAACTGCACCAGCTTGAGCACGGTGCGGTTGGCCGAGGCCTTGAGGTCGGTGTGGCCGGCATCGAACAGCACATCGCCCAGGGTCATCACCAGGCCGCGCTCACTCTGGCTGGTGGCCAGGCTGACCATCTGCTCTTCGAGCCAGTTGCTCTGGTCCTGCACACTGAGCAACTTGGCCTCGCGCAACGCCAGTTGCAGGCGCTGACGTTCCAGCTCCAGCTTGACCGCACGCTCCTGGTTGAGATTCAAGGCGCTCTTCTGCCCGGCAATCGCACTGTACTGCTGGCTCAGGTAGGCGTAGTGGGTGACATCATCGGCACTGCCCCAGTAGCTCGACAGGCGATCGGCCTTGGCCAGCGACTCGCCGGCGCGAATCAGGTCCTTGGGCGCGCTGCGCAGCACATCCGGGTCTTCCTTGACGCGCTGAAATGCACTGTGCGCGGCTACGAGCGCTTGTTCACTATCGCTGTGCGACGAGGCGCAACCGCTCAGCAACAACGCCGCCAGGGCGGTGCTCATCCACTGCAGGACCGGTTTCATCACAAGCCCCCCAGTTGTTTACGCAAGCGGTTGATGCTGTTGCTCAGCTCCGCCAGTTGCTGCTGGCTCTTTTCCGTCAGATGCTCGGCTTCGGCCAGACGTGCATCAAGCTCCGCCTGCTCGGCATATACGCGGGCCTGCTTGTAGTCTTCTTCCAGCAGCGCGGCTTGCGCCAGGGCCAGCTTCTCCTCGGCCTGACGCAACGCTTGCGATTGTTCTGCGGTCACGCCCAAAGCCTGCGTCTGGCTGAGCGCCTGTTCGGTCAAGCGCAATTGCTCGGTGGGCGCGGGGTCGGAGGCACAGGCACTGAGAATAAGCGGCAGCAACACCGCACATAGACGTCGATAGATCACGGGGCTTCCCTACTGAGTAGCTTCACTGACGGGTGTGAGCTGTTGTTCTTTCCAGCGCTGCAAATTGCGTTGCAGCCAAATTTCCGGCAAACCGGCGGCAACCGCCTCGGTCATTTTCTGCGCCAACATGCCGCGCAACCATGGATCGTTGCAGGCGGAATTGTGTGACAGCGTCAGGTACAAGCCTTCGCTGGAGATCGGCGGGTCGAGCACCAGCAGATCGTCCTGCATACCCAACGTTTCAGCCAGCGCCTGGCCTGGGTAGCGCTCGTAGAGCACATAATCGGTGCGGCCTAGCAGCAGCTTCTGAAATGCCTGAGTCAGGCTGGAAACCCCTTCCAGGGTCAGATTGTCCTTGGCAAAGCTGTCGAACTGCTGGCCAAAGCTGTTGTTGACCAAGGTATCGCCCGTACGCCCGCGCAAATCTTCCCAGCCGGCATAGGGGAACTCGGCACCGCGATGCACCCACACCACACTCGGCGTGAAATAGAACGCCGGGTGCACGTAATCCATGACTTCCAGGCGCGGCAGAGTCAGAAAGGCTCCGGCCAGCAGATCTACTCGGCCAGTTCTGGCCTCATCCTGGGCGCGTGACCAGGGCCCTGTGTAGAGGATCTCCACGGCGACCCCCAGCTCTTTGGCCAGGTGCTTGAGCAAATCGGCGTTGGCACCGATCAGTTGCTGCGGATTCTGCGGATCGCGCCAGAGATACGGCGGGTATTCCGGGTTGCCGGTCGCCACCAGGCGTTCGCACTTGCCGGCGGCAACGGCGAAGACCGGCATCAGCAGCACAGCGCACAGCAGGAGAAACGACTTATAAAAACCACGCTCAAGCATTAGCGACTTCTCGACTTAACCTTGGATGGGCGCTGGTGGTCGCCCATCGGAAAACATCTGGTTCATGCTAGCTTAATACGCATCAATACCAATTCGCGATAAAGACACGTCATGAAAAAACTGATCGCCGGCCTGATCCTCTTGCTCGCCGCTACCGCTGCGCTGCTCTACCTGTCGCCGGCCGCCTTGTTGGCGAGCATGCAGCTGGCTGAGCGACAGTTGGCTGGGCTAAGCCTCAAGCAGATAACGGTTGGCGATCTTAGCATTCATTACTACGAGGGCGGCCCGAGCAACGCACAAACCATCCTGATGATTCACGGTTTCGCCGCCAATAAAGACAACTGGCTGCGCTTTGCCCGCCACCTCAGCAAGGACTACCGGGTCATCGCCCTCGACCTGCCGGGTTTCGGTGCCAGCGACAGGCCCGCCGGCAGCTACGATGTCGGCACCCAGACCGAGCGCCTGGCCATCGTGATCGAGGCGCTCGGCATCGACCGACTGCACCTGATCGGCAACTCCATGGGCGGGCATATCAGCGCGCTGTATGCCGCGCGCTACCCCGACAAGGTGCTGTCCCTGGCCCTGCTCGATAATGCCGGCATCACCGCGCCACAGCCCAGCGAGCTGATGCAACTGCTGGAACGTGGCGCAGCCAACCCGCTGGTGGTCAAGCAGCCCGAAGATTTCCAGCGCCTGCTGGAGTTCGTCTTCGTGCAGCCGCCCTACCTGCCGGAATCGCTCAAAGGCTATTTTGCCGAACAGGCGATCCGCAACAGCGCCCATTACGACCAAGTGTTTGCCCATTTGATCGAACGCTATATCCCACTGGAGCCTGAGCTTGCGAAAATTTCGGCACCCACGCTGATCATCTGGGGCGCAGAGGATCGGGCGCTGCATGTATCGAGCATCGAGGTGATGCGACCGCTGCTGCGCAAGCCAAGTGTGGTCATCATGCCGCAGACCGGCCATGCACCAATGATCGAGCGCCCCCAGCAGACCGCCGAACATTACCGCGCCTTTCTCCAGGCCCAGCAGAACTAACGCAAAAGACGGGTATAAAAAAACCCGCTCAGTGAGCGGGTTTTTTCTGGGCGGGGAAACCGGCTTAAACCAGTTTCTCCAGCTCAGGGACTGCTTCGAACAGATCAGCTACCAGACCGTAATCGGCTACCTGGAAGATCGGCGCTTCTTCGTCCTTGTTGATCGCAACGATCACTTTGGAGTCTTTCATGCCGGCCAAGTGCTGGATCGCGCCGGAGATACCAACGGCGATGTACAGCTGTGGCGCAACGATCTTGCCGGTCTGACCGACCTGCATATCGTTCGGCACGAAGCCTGCGTCGACTGCGGCGCGCGAAGCACCTACAGCAGCGCCCAGCTTGTCGGCCAGAGCGTACAGGTGCTTGAAGTTGTCACCGTTCTGCATGCCACGGCCGCCGGAAACGACGATCTTGGCAGCGGTCAGTTCAGGACGATCGGACTTGGCCAGCTCTTCGCCAACGAAAGCCGATTTGCCCGCGTCAGCTGCGCCGCCCACTGCTTCAACAGCAGCGGAACCGCCTTCAGCAGCAACCGGGTCGAAACCGGTGGAACGCACGGTGATCACTTTCACGGCAGCCGAAGACTGCACGGTAGCGATGGCGTTACCGGCATAGATCGGACGCTTGAAGGTGTCGGCGCTTTCAACGGCGATGATCTCGGAGATCTGATCAACGTCCAGCTGGGCGGCAACGCGCGGCAGGATGTTCTTACCGTTGCTGGTGGCAGCAGCCAGGATGTGGCTGTAGCCCTTGCCCAGTTCGGCAACCAGCGGCGCAACGTTTTCCGGCAGCTGGTGAGCGAAGGCAGCGTTGTCAGCAACCAGCACCTTGGCCACGCCAGCAATTTTGGCGGCGGCTTCGGCAGCTGCGCCGCACGCGGCACCGGCAACCAGAACGTGGATGTCGCCACCGATTTTCGCGGCAGCAGCCACGGTGTTCAGCGTGGCAGGAGCCAGGGCGGCATTGGTGTGTTCAGCGATAACCAGGATAGTCATTTAGATTACCTTCGCCTCGTTCTTCAGTTTCTCGACCAGTTCAGCCACGGACTTGACCTTGATGCCGGCGCTGCGGGTAGCAGGCGCTTCGACTTTCAGGGTTTTGACGGTGGAAGCGGTGGAAACGCCCAGATCAGCCGGGGTAACAGTTTCCAGCGGCTTCTTCTTGGCTTTCATGATGTTTGGCAGCGACGCGTAGCGCGGCTCGTTGAGACGCAGGTCGGTGGTCACGATAGCCGGCAGGTTCAACGCAACGGTCTGCAGACCGCCGTCGATTTCGCGGGTTACGTTGACCTTGTCGCCAGCCACTTCAACCTTGGAGGCGAAGGTGCCCTGGGCGAAGCCAGTCAGCGCGCCGAGCATCTGGCCGGTCTGATTGTTGTCGCTGTCGATGGCCTGCTTGCCCATGATGATCAGCTGCGGCTGTTCTTTGTCGACCACTGCCTTAAGCAGTTTGGCCACAGCCAGGGAGTTCAGCTCGTCGCTGGACTCAACCAGAATGGCGCGATCAGCACCCAGCGCCAGCGCGGTACGCAGCTGCTCTTGAGCAGTGGCCGGGCCGATGGTGACGACGACGATTTCGCTCGCCACGCCTTTTTCTTTCAGGCGTACAGCTTCTTCCACGGCGATTTCGCAGAAGGGGTTCATCGACATCTTGACGTTGGCAAGATCAACGCCGCTGTTGTCCGCTTTGACGCGAACTTTGACGTTGTAGTCGACCACTCGTTTGACAGCTACAAGAACCTTCATGGATTCCTCGTTACTCTCCGGTGAATAAGAATGTCGCCAGAAGCGAACATGGCGGGAACAGCAGACCGGCCGGAACCGGGAGTCAACCAATAACGGCAGACACAAAACCGCCCGTATCTTGACCGCACGACCTAGACTGGTCAATACAACGAAGCGGCCGATCGTCAGCGATGTAGTAAGATTCTAGCAGCCCTACAGAAAATTCAAACAAACGTTTGTATTGGCCCATCCGAAGGGTCTGGATATAATGCGCCAGCATCGCTCATGGAACGAGCTCGATCGCCAAATAAAATTAGAGAGCCCTGAGTAGGAGATAGCCTGTGGAACGCGAATTTATGGAATTCGACGTCGTCATCGTCGGCGCCGGCCCTGCTGGTTTGTCCGCCGCCTGCCGACTGAAGCAGAAAGCCGCCGAAGCCGGTAAAGAAATCAGCGTCTGCGTGGTCGAGAAAGGCTCCGAAGTCGGCGCGCATATTCTTTCCGGCGCCGTGTTCGAGCCGCGCGCACTGAACGAGCTGTTCCCCGACTGGAAAGAGCTCGGCGCGCCGCTGAACACCCCAGTCAAGCGCGATGACATCTACGTGCTGACCGGCGCGGATAAATCCACTCGCGTGCCAGACCTGTTTGTGCCCAAGACCATGCACAACCATGGCAACTACATCATCTCTCTGGGCAACCTGTGCCGCTGGCTGGCGCAGCAGGCAGAAAACCTCGGCGTAGAAATCTACCCAGGCTTCGCTGCTCAGGAAGCGCTGATCAATGAAGAAGGCGCGGTCTACGGCATTCTCACCGGCGACCTGGGTGTTGACCGTGAAGGTCACCCGAAAGAGGGTTACTACACCCCAGGCATGGAACTGCGTGCCAAGTACACCCTGTTCGCCGAAGGCTGCCGTGGCCATATCGGCAAGCAGTTGATCAAGAAATTCAACCTCGACTCCGAAGCCGATGCTCAGCATTACGGTATCGGCATCAAGGAAATCTGGGACATCGACCCCGCCAAGCACGAGCAAGGCCTGGTGGTGCACACCGCCGGCTGGCCGCTGGATATCGTTAATAACGAAAACACCGGCGGCTCCTTCCTCTATCACCTGGAAAACAACCAGGTAGTGGTTGGCCTGATCGTCGACCTGGCCTACAGCAACCCGCACCTGTCGCCGTTCGATGAGTTCCAGCGCTACAAGCATCACCCGGTGATCGCCCAGTACCTGGAAGGCGGCAAGCGCGTGGCCTACGGTGCTCGCGCCATCTGCAAAGGCGGCCTCAACTCGCTGCCGAAGATGGTCTTCAACGGCGGCGCCCTGATCGGCTGCGACCTCGGCACCCTGAACTTCGCCAAGATCAAGGGCAGCCACACCGCCATGAAGTCCGGCATGCTCGCTGCTGACGCCGTGGCTGACGCGCTGTTTGCAGGCAAGGAAGGCGGCGACCAGCTGACCGGCTACGTCGATGCATTCAAGGCCAGCTGGCTGTACGACGAACTGTTCCGCAGCCGTAACTTCGGCCCGGCACTGCACAAGTTCGGCCCGTTGGTCGGTGGCGGTTTCAACTGGCTCGACCAGAACATCTTCGGCGGCAAAATCCCCTTCACCCTGCACGACACCAAGCCGGATTACGCCTGCTTGAAGCCCGCCGCAGAGGCGCAGAAGATCAGCTACCCGAAACCCGACGGCAAGCTCAGCTTCGACAAGCTCAGCTCGGTATTCCTCTCCAACACCAACCACGAGGAAGAGCAGCCCTGCCACCTGAAACTGGCTGATGCCAGCATTCCGCTGGGCAAGAACCTGCCGATGTACGACGAACCCGCCCAGCGCTACTGCCCGGCCGGCGTTTACGAAATCGTCACCAAGGAAGATGGCGAGCAGAAGTTCCAGATTAACGCGCAGAACTGCGTGCACTGCAAAACCTGTGACATCAAGGACCCGGCCCAGAACATCAACTGGGTGGCCCCTGAAGGTACAGGCGGGCCTAACTACCCCAACATGTAAGACGTAAGACGCAAAAAAGGCTCCCTCGGGAGCCTTTTTTATTGCGTTGAATTCAACGACTAGCGGCAGAGCCGATCAGTCAGGCTGCGGCCCGATCGGGAAGAATTCGCCGCTGCTCCAGACGCCCAGCCAGGCTCTGCCATCGATTTCACGCGGCACCGCCAGCTCGACCAGCTGATAGAACACATTGCGGTGGATCAGCGCCTCAAGATTGACCCGCACATGCACATAGGGCGCGGGCTCATCGGTCAACGCGTCCAGCTCGACCCGTAGCGGGTGCTCGCTACCCGCCACCACCTCATCCTCGACATTGGTGACAAAGCGCAGCACCTGCGCCTCGCCCTCACCTTCAACCTGCAGGCTGACTGCCACGAACGGCGCGTCATCGACCTGGATGCCAACCTTCTCCACCGGAGTGATCAGAAAGTAATCATCGCCATCGCGGCGGATAATCGTGGAGAACAGTTTGACCATCGGCTTGCGACCAATCGGCGTGCCCAGGTAATACCAGGTGCCATCACGGGCGATGCGCATGTCGATATCGCCGCAGCAGTCCGGATTCCACAAATGCACCGGCGGCAGCCCCTTGCTCTTGGGAATCTGTGCCAGCAGGTCGCCAGCCTTGCCTGTATCAGTCATCACCACTCCTCAATCTGCCAACCCCAACAAGCGCCGCGCGTAATCCTGCAGCGCCGGACCGATCAACTCTTCCGGCTTCACATCATAGAGCGTCAGGAAGCCGCCGCGGCTACGAATACGCGCGGTATCGACCAGATAACGGGTATTGGTCTCGATCAGCATCAACTGGATCACCCCACGATCGGTGCCCAGCCGGTCCAGCGACTCCTGATCCTCCCACTCCTCCACCGTGCCGATACGGTCATCGGCATAGGCAAAGCGGCTGTACAGCAGGTAATGCGCGCCCGCTTCGCGCGCCTGCGTCAGCGACTCTTCCAGCCCTAGCGGCGATTGGGCGCGGCGCACCATTGGGAAATATTCGACAAAGCCCTTGTAGGCCTCCTCGGCCACCACATTGGGCCGCGGATAAGCACCGCCCGGCGGCACGAAATGGCCCTGGGCAATGTAGATAAAGGAGTCGGCCTGCAAGCGCCACGAGCTGGCACGGCGCGTCTGGCTATGGTCGAGCACGCCGACGTCACTCAGTTGATAAATCGCCTCATCAGCCAGATCACTGGCCTTCATGCAGCCGCTTAGTAGCAAAACGCCCAACATCAGCAACAGACTACGCATCACGCTTCTCCCGCAGCCGGTGACGGAAAACCGGCGGATAGGGCCTCAATGCAGATTTCACGCCAGCGCAGCGGCATCACAAGCCGCGCTGCCACTCCTGACGCAAGCCAGCCTGCTGCGGCTGCGCAATGGCCTGGCGCACCTGATCCAGCAAGCGCGCCTTGTCGGCGCCCAGATTACCCTTGAGCACCAGGTAGTTGGAGGCATGGTCACTGCGAAACACCGTATCGCGCAGTTCCAAGCCACTCAGCAAGCGCTCGACCTCGACAAACAACTGCTGCTGATCGAGCGACTGGAAATCGGCAAAACCTTGGCGAAAGCGCGCTTCGCCCTGAGGGAAACTGACCACCAGAGTCGAAAGAAACTCCGGCTGCGCCTCGTTCATCAGGCGCGCCGAGTTATCCGCATGCTGCTCGCTCAGAGTCGTTCCACCGAGGCCATTGAGGATCATCACCGAACGGCTGATACCAGCCTGACCGAGCTTGTCCAAGGCACTGAGGCTGGACTCGAAGGTCTCGCCCTTGTTGACCCGCGCCAGCACCTCGTCGTCACCCGACTCGCAGCCGACATAGGCCATGCGCAGCCCGGCGTCAGCCAGCTCCTTGAGTTCATCGACGGATTTCTTGCGCAGGTTGCGCGGCAGGCAATAACTCGACACCCGGTCGACTTCCGGCATGTGTTCGCGAATCGCGCGGAGGATCGTCAGCAAGCGCCGTGTTGACAGCACCAGGGCATCGCCGTCGGCGAGAAACACCCGCTGCACGATCATCCGCTCACCGGTCAGGCGAATCTCTTCAAGCACCTGCGCTTCATCGCGGGCGCGGAATTTCTTCTGCTCCTGAGTGTACATTTCGCAGAAGCCACAAGCGTTCCAGGAGCAGCCATTGGTCACCGGCAGAATCAGCGAGTGGGCCTCACTGGGCGGACGGAACACCGGCTCGATATAGCTGATGGGGAAATCGTGCATGGTTTCTACTCAGGGCGGATGGCGAACTTAGCCGCCAATAATCTTCATCACAGTGACACCGCCGGAGAAGGCAACGTCCTGTTTATCGCCCAGCGCCTTGACCAGCAGCCCTTGCAAAGCCGGCAGCGCTTGGTGGCGCGGCTTGTCGAGCAGATCGCCGACAAAGTGGCGGTTGCTCGACGACAGGCAGCCATGCAGCCAGCCGGTCGAGGACAGGCGCAGGCGTGAACAGGTACGGCAGAACGGCACGCTTTCATTGGCGATCACGCCGAAAAAGCCGTGCCCGGGTATCTCGTAGCGCAGCGCCGTGGCATCCAGCGCCGCGTTGGCCTGGGTAAAGTCATAGTGCTCGCCAATCAGGCCGAGCAGCTCAGGCATGCCGACAAACTGACGCTGGAAGCCATTGCCGTCGCGCGCCAGATGACCCATGCGCATCAACTCGATAAAACGCAGCTCGAAGCCATTGGCCAGGCAGTAGTCCAGCAACGGCAGCACCTGATCGAGATTCTGCCCGCGCAACGGCACCATATTGACCTTGATCTGCAGGCCGGCAGCCCGCGCCTGCTGCAGGCCATCGAGCACCGTGGCCAGATCACCGCCACGGGCAATCGTGCGAAACGCCGTCGCGTCCAGGGTATCCAGGGAGATATTCAGACGGCGTATACCGCATTCGAGCAGCAGCGGCAGCTTGCGCGCCAACAGCTGGCCATTGCTGGTCAGGCTGATATCGGCCAAACCGAGTTGGCTGACACCGCGTAGAAACGCTTCGAGCTTGGGGCTGACCAGCGGTTCGCCACCGGTAATGCGCAGGCGCTCAATGCCGGCCGCCTCAATCAGGTACGCCACGCCACGCAGCATGGCCTCGGCCGACAGCTCATCCTGCGCTGCCACCAAGCGTTTGCCGTCCGGCACGCAGTAGGTGCAGGCATAGTTGCAGGCGGCGGTCAGGCTGATGCGCAGGTTGCGAAAGCGTCTGCCCTGACGGTCAACGATCATGCGAGGCTCCAGCGTGAATGGTCAGCCAGTATAGGCCTGCCGTTCGCACAGCAGCGCGCTATAGGGCGGCTGAATAGCGGCTACTAAGCCGGAGTATCGCCTTCACGCTTGCGCTTGTTACCCATGCGCACGCCGATGTCCATGAGGAACTGGAAGAAGCCTTCCTGATCTTCCAGCACGTTGCTCCAGAACGGCGAGTGGTACAGCGCCACAGCGCCATGCACCAGCGCCCAGGCCGCGCAGTAATGGAAATACGGCGGCACGTCTTCCAGCTTGCCTTCGGCGATACGGCCCTTGATCAGCTGGGTCAGGCGCTCGAAGTTGGAGGCGCGAATCTTGTGCAACTGCTCGACCATCTCCGGCACTTGATTGCCCTTGACCACCTTTTCTTCCAGGCGGTCAAACAGGCGATAGCGCTGCGGATCGCGCATGCGGAACTCGAAGTAGGCGCGCGACAGGGCTTCCTTGTCGCGGTCGACGTCGGCCGAGTGCAGCAATTCATTGAGATCGCGCTCGTAATCCAGCATCAGGCGCAGGTAAATCTCCGCCTTGGATTTGAAATGCTTGTAGATGGTGCCTTTACCGATGCCTACCGTGTCGGCAATCATCTCCACAGTCACGCTGTCTTCACCCTGGTCGAGGAAGAGTTTCAGTGCTGTGTCGAGAATTTCCTGTTCGCGGCGGCGAAACTCACGGACCTTGCGGGGTTCTTTATGCATAAAAGGACTACGGGGTCAAAAAATCGAAGGCGCGTATTATGCCTAACTAGCGGCAAATTGCACGGATCATCCGACCATGTACGCAGTTCATGACGAGTTTCCGCAACATCCCGGCCTGCGCTATCTGAACCACGCAGCGGTTTCCCCCTGGCCGCAACGAGCGGTCGATGCGGTCAGCCGCTTCGCCCTGGAGAACGCTCAGCACGGCGCACGCAACTACCCAGCCTGGCTGCAAGTAGAGCGCCGCCTGCGCGAGCGCCTGCAACGCCTGCTCAACGCGCCCTCCCACAGCGATATCGCCCTGGTGAAAAACACCTCGGAGGCCCTCTCGTTTGTAGCCTTCGGCCTGGATTGGCGCACCGGCGATCAGGTGGTGATCAGCGACGAAGAATTCCCCTCCAACCGGATTGTCTGGGAAGCCCTCGCGCCATTGGGCGTCGAGGTGGTGCAGGTCAATCTGCATCAAGGCGATGCGGAAGCAGCGCTGCTGGCGGCCTGCGGTCCGCGTACCCGGCTGATGGCGATCAGCGCCGTGCAATACGCCAGTGGCCTGCGCCTGGATCTGCCGCGCCTCGGCCACGGCTGCCAGGCACGCGGCGTATTGCTGTGCATCGATGCGATCCAGCAGTT
This sequence comes from Pseudomonas sp., assembly GCF_049653025.1. GTDB lineage: Bacteria > Pseudomonadota > Gammaproteobacteria > Pseudomonadales > Pseudomonadaceae > Aquipseudomonas. Next base: position 207,056 of record NZ_JBASFM010000006.1, read on the forward strand.
GGGTGCTCTGCCCCTTGATGTCCAGGCCAGCCAATGCGCCTTCGCCATGGCCGATGGACACAAATGGCTACTCGGCCCGGAAGGCCTTGGGGTGTTCTATTGCCGCAGCGACCTGCGCGCCCAGCTGAAACTGCACGAATACGGCTGGCATATGCTCGAACATGCCGGCGACTACCAACGCACCACCTGGGAACCCGCACGCAGCGCCCGACGTTTTGAGTGCGGCAGCCCGAACATGCTCGGTGCCATGGCCCTGGAGGCCAGCCTGTCGTTGCTGGAAGACGTCGGCATGGCGCAGGTCGAGCAGGCGCTACAGGAGCGCATGCAATGGTTGATCGATGCGCTGCAGAAGATGCCCGGCGCGCACCTGCACAGCACGCTGGAACGCCAGCGCCGTGGCGGCATCCTGACCTTCAGCCTGGATGGCTGGGACAACCTGGCCCTGTTCGAACAGCTGAAACAGCAGCAGGTGGTCTGCGCGCAACGCGGCGCGGGCATCCGCCTATCACCGCATTTCTATACTGAACCGCGCGTGATCGAAGAGACGATGCAGCTGCTGCACCAGCTGGCCACTGCTTGAGGACTCAGCAGCGCGATGCGTATTCCAAATCCGTTTAAGAATGCCGGTAAACGGCCTGGACGTTCGGCAATCTTCACCAATACTGATGGTTACTGGTGTGCGGCGTATCCCCCAAGCGCCCCGCCAGGCAAAGTACCGTGGACCGCGTACTTTGATTTACTCCTAATGGTCTTAACCCGGTCTCATCCCCCAGAGACCGGGTTTTTTTTATGTCCGCCATCCATGGCGGCCACCCTTCGGGCCGTCGCTACGCGACGTTAAAAATTGCTCCAGGCAATTTTTTGCTCTGAACCTGCGAAGCTCAGTTCACCCGGGCCAAAGGAAACAGGCGCTTAAAGTTGGCCGTGGTCTGCTCCGCCAGTTGCTCGAAACTGACGCCACGCAGTACCGCCAGGTACTCGGCGACATCACGCACATACTCGGGCAGGTTCGGTTTGCCGCGATGCGGGATCGGGGCCAGATAGGGCGAGTCGGTTTCCACCAGCAGGCGGTCAACCGGCACCTGACGCGCCACTTCGCGCAGCGCTTCGGCATTGCGGAAGGTGACGATGCCCGACAGCGAGATATAAAAGCCCAGATCCAGCGCGGCCTTGGCCATCTCCCAGTCTTCGGTAAAGCAGTGCAGCACGCCGGCCTGCGGCAACGCCGCCTCGCGCAGCAACCTCAGGGTATCGGCGCGTGCACCGCGGGTGTGCACGATCACCGGTTTCCCGGTAATCCGTGCAGCGTCCAGATGCAGGCGAAAAGAGGCCTGCTGCAACTCGGCCGCTTCGGGTTCGTAGTGGTAATCCAGGCCCGTCTCACCGATGGCCACTACCCCCGGGTGGTTCAGCTCAGCCAGCAGCCAATCCAGTGCCGGCGCAGCACCTGGCTCTAGATCCAGCGGATGCACACCCACCGAGCAATCGACATCGGCGTAACGCTCAGCCAGGCCTTTGACCGCCCCTGCATTGTCGGCACTGACGCCGATGCAGAGGAAATGGCCGACGCCGCGCGCACGCGCAGCGTCAAGCGCCGCGTCGAGCGAGCCGTTGTGTGCGGCCAGATCGAGGCGATCGAGATGACAGTGGGAATCAACCAGCATGGGAGCAATCACTTGAGAGTCGCTACCCCCACGGGAGCAGCGCAAAGAGGAAACGGATTCTTACATGGTGTGCGTCGGACGATCCGAAGTCAGTGCGCCCGCCAGATAGGTTTCGATCTTGTTGCGCGCGGCGTTGTCACCGTCATTGAACTGCACGCCTACGCCGGCAGCACGGTTGCCCTGTGCGCCTTTTGGCGTAATCCACACCACCTTGCCAGCCACCGGAATCTTCTCCGGCTCGTCCATCAGGTTGAGCAGCATGAACACTTCATCGCCGAGTTTGTAGCTCTTGTTGGTTGGAATAAACAGGCCGCCGTTCTTGATAAAGGGCATGTAAGCGGCATAGAGCACGGATTTGTCCTTGATTGTCAGCGACAAAATTCCGTTACGCGGGCCCAAGTTAGGAGGCAGACTCATGCGGCATTCCTGATTTTATTCACTTAATGGCCGATTCTAGCCCGGTCCGGGCAAGCTTGCCCACTGCACCAGCAAGGCTTCGAGAAGCAAGACACGGTTAAGGTTGGCCTTGCCCAGCACTTTCTGCCGCTGCGCCAGCAACCAATCCTGCATCACCAGCACTTTGGGCTGCGGCGTTTTATCCGCAAGGTACTGCACCACCTTGCGCATATCGGCATGGCCAAGGCCAGCTTCGTCACGGGTCAGCTGGTAACGCAGCATCAATTGCGACCACTGGCAGAACCAGTCGAACAGCAGCTGCAAGGACACCGCATTCCAACTTTCGGCCAGCTGGCTGGGGGCAATCTGCTGTTTGAGCAGTTTCTTCACCCCCTCCACCACCTGCGCGCGCTGCGCGCTGACGCCCTGCTCATACATCTTCACCGCTGCCAGCGGCGAGCCGGCGGCGAGGAACAGCAACTCGCGATGTTCTTCTGCACTGCAAGCGGGCAGCGCCTTGGCCAACCACGCCAGGCTCATCGCCTCACTCGGCAGAGGACAGGCCTGCTGCACGCAGCGGCTCTTCACCGTGGGCAGCAAGCGACTCGGTTGGTGGCTGACCAGCAGCAGCACGGTATTGCCGGAAGGCTCTTCCAGGCTTTTCAGCAAAGCGTTGGCGGCGTTCAGGTTCATCGACTCAGTCGGCTCGACCAGCACCACCTTGCGCCCGGCCAGCTGCGCGGTTTGCACCACAAAGCTGACCAGATCACGCACCTGATCGACCTTGATGGCCTTGTCGGCCTCTTCCGGCTCAAGGATGTAGTTGTCCGGGTGGGTGCCGGCCGCCAGCAGATGGCAGGACTTGCACTGTCCGCAAGCATCCAACCCAACAGGCCGCTGGCACAGCAGACGCGCCATCAGGCGTTCAGCCAGGGCGCGTTTGCCGATGCCGGCCGGGCCATGCAGCAGATAGGCGTGAGCATGTTGCGCGCGCCCAGCCAGTTGCTGCCACAGCGCGTCCTGCCAGGGGTAAGCCTCAGCCACGCTGCAACTCCAGCAGCTGCGGCAGCAACTTATCCAGTGCCTGCTGAACCTCGCTCAAGGATTGCGCGGCATCCAGAATGCGGTAGCGCTGCGGCTGCTCAGCCGCGCGGCGCAGGTAGGTATGGCGCACGGCATCGAAGAACTGCCGACCTTCCTGCTCGAAACGATCCAGACGGCCACGGGCGGCAGCGCGCGCCAGCCCGACTTCAACCGGCAAGTCGAACACCAGGGTCAGATCGGGGCGCAGCGCACCCTGAACGAACTCTTCCAGCACGGCAATACGCGCCTCAGACAAGCCCCGGCCACCGCCCTGGTAGGCATAGGTCGCATCGGTGAAACGGTCACAGAGCACCACACAACCGCGTGCCAGCGCCGGGCGGATGACTTGATCGAGGTGCTGCGCCCGCGCGGCGAACACCAGCAGCAGCTCGGTATCAGCCGCCATGATTTCGTTGCTGGGGGCCAACAGCAGTTCGCGCACCTGCTCGGCCAACGGCGTACCACCGGGCTCGCGAGTCAGCAGCACATCGATACCCTGCTCGCGCAACCGCTCGGCCAGGTAGTCACGATTGGTGCTCTTGCCAGCACCTTCAGGGCCTTCCAGGGTGATAAACAAACCGCTCACGGGCTGTCCTTAGTGATTATTGGGCGCTGTGGGAGCCGGGCTGGAACGGTAATCCGCCCGCCGCTTGAGCTGATACTCGCGTACCGCCCGGTTGTGCTGTTCAAGGGTATTGGAAAACACATGGCTGCCATCGCCACGGGCGACGAAGTACAGGCTGCTGCCGGCCACCGGATTAAGCGCCGCATGAATGGCCTCACGGCCAACCAGGGCAATCGGCGTCGGCGGCATGCCGTCGATGGTGTAGGTGTTGTAGGCGGTCGGCTCGCGCAGGTCGTCGCGGGTGATGCGGCCGCTGTAGCGCTCGCCCATGCCGTAGATCACCGTTGGGTCGGTCTGCAGGCGCATGCCGATGCGCAGTCGGCGCACGAACACCCCGGCAATCTCGCCACGCTCCTCGGGCACACCGGTTTCCTTTTCAATCATCGAGGCCATGATCAAGGCGTCATAAGGTTCCTGGTACGGCAGATCCTTGGCCCGCTGCGCCCACTCCTCGGCCAGCACTTGTTCCAGCCGCACATGCGCCTGTTTGAGCAGTTCCAGATCGCTCATGCCACGGACAAAACTGTAGGTATCGGGGAAGAAGCGCCCTTCCGGGTTGAGGCCCGGCAGGCCGAGCCGCTTCATCAACTCGGCATCGCTCAGCTCAGTCAGAGTCAGATCGAGGCGCGTCTCGCGCGCCAGCGCCGCACGCACCTGGCGGAAATTCCAGCCTTCAACCAGCGTCAGGCTGTACTGCAAAACCTCGCCACGCCGCCACAGGCCGAGCATATCGATGGCCTTGAGGCCAGGCGTAAGCCGGTATTCACCACTGTGCAGCGGCTGATTACGCAAGTTGAAGCGCCAGTAGAGGCGCAACCAGAAGGCCTTGTCGATTACCCCATCGGCTTCCAGGCGGTTGAGCACACCACCCGGCGTGGCACCGGCGGGCACCTCAACCAGGTAGTCCTCGGTGAGCTTCAGCGGCTGATGCAGCGCCGTATGCTGTTGCCAGGCGGCAAACGCAACCAGCAAGCCAGCCAGCAACACGCCGCCTTCCAGCAGCAGCAAAATTTTGCGTATCACGAATCAGCAGTCCAGTAGATCGCGGGCAATGGCCTGCAGTTTACGGGTGAGCGGGCCGACCGGCCAGTCGTGCGTTTGCAGCGCGCATACCGGCCAGATGCCGTAGACGCTGTTGCAGAGAAAGACTTCATCGGCCGCCAGCAACTCGGCCAAATAAAAATCGCGCACCTGACAGCCGATTCCACAGGCAGCGGCCTGCGCCAACAGCTCGGCGCGCATCACCCCGGCCACGCCACAACGGCTCAGCTCCGCGGTGATCAACTGACCGGAGCGGACGATAAACAGGTTGCTGTAGACCCCCTCGATGACTCGCCCGGACGCATCCAGCATCAAGCCTTCGGCATGCTCGGCGCCCTGCCACTCGGCACGTGCCAGCACCTGCTCCAGGCGGTTGAGGTGCTTCAAACCGGCCAGCAGCGGCTGCTCAGCCAAGCGGGTGGCGCAAGGAAACAGACGCACGCCCTGCTCGGCATTGCGCGCGGGATACTGCGGCTTCGCCGCGCCTTGCAGAATACGCCGCGGCTGCGTCGGCTCAGGCAGCGCATAGCCACGCTGACCATCGCCGCGGGTAACGATCAGTTTGGCCACGCCATCGCCCAACTGCTGGCTAAACGCCAACAGTTCGGCCTTGAGCAGAGTCATATCGAGAGGGATGTGCAGACGCGTACAGCCTTCGGCCAAACGCGCCAGATGACGCTCCAGCAGAGACGCCTGGCCCGCCGTTACGGCGACGGTCTCGAACAGGCCATCGCCGTAGGCCAAGCCACGATCCTTGACGGACAGCAGCTCGGCCGGCTGGCCGTCAATCCAGCTCAGCATCAACCGGCGAACCGGCGGAACACCAGCGAGCCGTTGGTGCCACCAAAACCAAAGGAGTTGGACAGCACCACATCCAGCGCCATGGCCTTGGCCTGGTGCGCGACGAAGTCGAGGTCACAACCTTCGTCCGGGTTATCCAGGTTGATGGTGGGCGGAGCCACCTGATCACGCAGGGCGAGGATGCTGAAGATCGCCTCCACCGCACCGGCCGCACCGAGCAGGTGACCGGTCATGGATTTGGTCGAGCTGACGGCCAACTTGTACGCGTGCTCGCCGAACACCGACTTCACCGCCGCCACTTCGGCCTTGTCGCCGGCCGAGGTCGAGGTGCCGTGGGCATTGATGTACTGCACCTGATCGGCATTCACGCCAGCATCGCGCAGGGCATTGGCCATGCAACGTGCCGCACCCGCGCCATCTTCCGGTGGCGAGGTCATGTGGTAGGCATCACCACTCATGCCAAAGCCGATCAGCTCGGCATGGATGATCGCGCCACGTGCCTTGGCATGCTCCAGCTCTTCCAGCACCAGTGCGCCAGCGCCATCGGACAGCACGAAACCATCGCGATCCTTGTCCCACGGACGGCTGGCCCGGGTCGGCTCGTCATTGCGCGTCGACAGCGCCCGGGCAGCACCGAAGCCGCCCATGCCCAGGCCGCACGCGGCCATCTCGGCACCGCCAGCAACCATCACGTCGGCTTCGCCGTAGGCAATATTGCGCGCCGCCATGCCGATGCAATGCGTACCGGTGGTACAGGCCGTGGCGATGGCGTAGTTAGGTCCCTGCAGCCCCAGATGGATCGACAGGAAGCCGGAAATCATATTGATGATCGAGCCAGGCACGAAGAATGGCGAAATGCGCCGCGGCCCTTGCTCATGCAGCGATTTGCAATTGTTCTCGATATTGGTCAGGCCGCCGATACCGGAGCCCATGGCCACACCGATGCGCTCACGGTTGGCATCCGTGACTTCCAGACCGGAGTTGCGTACCGCCTGAAAACTGGCAGCGAGACCGTACTGGATAAACAGATCGAGCTTGCGTGCCTCTTTGGCGGACAAGTATTCCTCGACGTTGAAGCCCTTTACCGCACCACCAAAACGGGTGGAAAAAGCGGAAAGATCCATATGCTCAAGCAGGCCAATGCCACTGCGGCCAGCCAAAATGCCCTGCCAGCTACTCGGCACATCGTTACCCAATGGCGACAGCATGCCCATACCGGTAACCACGACGCGTCTACGCGACACAGCAATCTCCTTTTCTAGTTTTCAACGCTTGGAATGCGCTTAAAGAAAAGCCGCACGCCTGATGAAGGGAGTGCGGCTTTTCCGAGTCGGGAACCGACGATTACGTGTTACGCGTGAGCGGTAACGTAGTCGATCGCTTCCTGAACGGTGGTGATCTTCTCGGCTTGCTCGTCCGGGATCTCGGTCTCGAATTCTTCTTCGAGAGCCATCACCAGCTCAACGGTGTCAAGCGAATCGGCACCCAGGTCTTCAACGAAGGAAGCGCTGTTGGTTACTTCCTCTTCTTTGACGCCCAGTTGCTCGGCAACGATTTTCTTGACGCGTTCTTCGATGGTGCTCATACGTTGTTCTCACTCCTAATGGGACAAATCATGGCCACTGTGCTGCGGCCAAGTGTATAGAAAGGGTTTTTAGCATTTCAAGCTGAATGCCGGGGTGCCCCACGAACACTTCAACGATCTGTCTATAAACCTGTTGCAGCTTTATAACGGATTTTAGACAGCATCTATGACAGTTTTCTGAAGCCATCCGTCACATTCAGCTCATGTACATCCCGCCGTTCACAGGGATAGTAGCGCCTGTGACGTAAGCCGCGCCATCAGAAGCGAGGAAAGCGACCACTTTCGCGATCTCTTCGGCCTGCCCCAAACGGCCCAACGGAATCTGGGTCAGTAGCGCGTCACGCTGTGCTTCAGGCAGTTCGCGGGTCATATCGGTGTCGATAAAACCCGGTGCCACGGCGTTCACGGTAATCGCCCGCGAGCCCACTTCACGCGCCAATGCACGGCCGAAACCTTCAAGGCCGGCCTTAGAAGCTGCGTAGTTGACCTGCCCGGCGTTACCCATGGCACCCACCACCGAACCGATGTTGATGATGCGCCCGTACCGCGCCTTGGTCATACCGCGCAGCACCGCCTTGGTCAGCCGATAGAGGCTGCTCAGGTTGGTGTTGATGACATCGAACCACTCGTCATCTTTCATCCGCAACATCAGGTTATCGCGGGTGATGCCGGCGTTATTGACCAGGATCAACGGCTGACCAAGGTGTTGCTGAATATGTTCCAGGGTGCTGGCAACCGATTCGCTGTCGCTGACATCCAGCACCAGGCCTGCGCCTTCGATGCCGTTCGCCTTCAGTGTTTCAGCAATGCGCTCGGCACCCGAGGCCGATGTCGCCGTGCCAATCACCACAGCGCCTTGACGCCCCAACTCCAGGGCAATTGCCTGGCCAATCCCACGGCTCGCGCCAGTGACCAACGCGACCTTACCTTGCAGGCTCATAGCATTTCTCCTTAATCAGACCAGGTTCGCACGCGCAGTGGCGAAAGCGTCCGGGGTATCCAGGTTATGGGTATTGATGCCCTTCACGCAGCGTTTGTTCAGCCCTGAAAGCACTCGGCCTGGGCCGCATTCAACCAAATCGGTCACGCCCAGCCCTGACAGGCAGACGATCGACTCAACCCAGCGGACCGGGCTGTAAAGCTGCGCCAGCAAATCGCGCTTGAGGCTGTCGAGATCGGTCACCACCGCAGCGCTGACGTTCTGCACCAAGGCAATTTGTGGAGCCTGCCAATCGATGGCGGCTACGGCCTCGGCAAAGCGCTCGGCCGCCGGGCGCATCAGCGCACAGTGCGAGGGCACGCTGACCGGCAGTGGCATGGCACGCTTTGCGCCGCGCGCCTTGCACGCCTCGATGGCCCGCTCGACGGCAGCCGCGCCGCCGGCGATCACCACCTGGCCCGGCGCATTGAAATTCACCGCACTGACCACTTCGCCCTGCGCCGCTTCGATGCAGGCCGCCAATACGTCGGCATCCTCCAGCCCCAGGATGGCGGCCATGCCGCCCTGCCCGGCCGGTACTGCCTGCTGCATCAGCTGGCCACGGTGCTCCACCAACTTCACCGCCGCAGCCAAAGACAGGCTGCCGGCAGCGACCAGAGCCGAGTATTCGCCCAGGCTGTGACCCGCAACAAAGCCAGGACGCGCCCCGCCTTCAGCCAGCCACAAACGCCACAGCGCCACCGAAGCGCACAAGATGGCCGGCTGGGTTTTGTCGGTTTGATTGAGTTGCTCTTCCGGCCCCTGCTGAGTCAACGCCCAGAGGTCATAACCGAGCGCCTCGGAGGCCTCGGCAAAGGTATCGAGAATCAGTGGCTGCTGCGCGCCGTGATCGGCCAGCATGGCCAGCGACTGCGAACCTTGGCCCGGAAAGACGAATGCGAGAGATGCAGACATGAAAACCTGTTCCTAATGATCGTGATCGTCGGAAATGTACACCTGGCCTAGCCAAGCGCAACAAACTGACAGTTGGATGACAAGCTGCCCAACCCGGTCACATCTTTCAGCTGTCAGTTAAAGCAGGTGTTCGCCAAGACGACCGTGCAAACGCTGCGGCAGATTTTCTTCAATCTCCGCCAAAGCTCGGCGAATCGCGCTCCGGAAGCCATCAGGCCCTGCCGCACCGTGACTCTTCACCACGATGCCCTGCAGGCCGACAAAACTCGCACCATTGTGCTGCGCGGGAGCCAATTCATCCTGCAAGCGGCGCAACAACGGCATCGCCAAGACACCCACTGCACGCGCAGCCAGGCTGGATTTGAACAGCGCCTCGATACGCGCACCAATCATCGCCGCCAAGCCCTCGCTAGACTTGAGCAGGATATTGCCGACAAAACCGTCGCAGACCACCACATCAGCCTCACCGCGGTAGAGCCCATCACCCTCGACATAGCCGATGTAATTCAGCCCCTGCGCCTGCTGCAAGAGGCTGGCGGCCAGTTTGACCTGCTGGTTGCCCTTGATGTCTTCAGTACCAACGTTCAGCAGCGCCACACGCGGGCGAACCACACCGAGCGCTTCGGCCGTCACCGAGCCCATTACAGCAAACTGGTAGAGATGCTCAGCACTGCAATCGACATTCGCGCCCAGATCGAGCAGATGACAATAGCCCGCCTGGGTCGGAATAGCCGTCACCATGGCAGGTCGATCGATACCCGGCAGGGTCTTCAGCACATAGCGCGACAGTGCCATCAGCGCACCGGTATTGCCGGCGCTGACGCAGGCCTGGGCCGCGCCACTGCGCAGCAGCTCAAGACTGACGCGCATCGACGAGTCCGGCTTGCCACGCAGCGCCTGCGCAGGTCGCTCATCCATGGCAATCACTTCGCCAGCATGCTCAACGCGCAGACGTGCACGATCAACGCCGGGATAGCGAGCAATCAGGGATTCGAGAAGAGAGGATTGGCCGACGAGGACCAGGTGCAACGAGGGGTATTCAGCCAAGCAAGCGATGCTGGCTGGAACAATGCTGTGGGGACCGAAGTCCCCACCCATTGCATCAATCGCGATGATCGGAGCGGACAAGATTTACTCGTCAGCGCCCTTGTCGATCACTTTGCGACCACGGTAAACGCCTTCTGGCGATACGTGGTGACGCAGGTGAATTTCACCGGTGGTTTTCTCGACCGACAGGGTGCTGGCGTCGAGAGCATCGTGCGAACGACGCATGTCACGGGCGGAACGGGATTTTTTGTTCTGCTGAACAGCCATAACTAATTAACTCCTAAACGTTTGGGTCACGCTTTAACTGTGCCAATACACTGAACGGGTTGGACCGCGTTACCTCGTCCTCGATCAACTCGGGCTCTTCGAGGCCGGTTGGTTGCTGGCAATCTTTAGGGTCATGAGCCGGGACAATGGGCAAGGCGAGCAACAGCTCTTCCTCAACCAGCGCCAGCAGATCCAATGGGTCTTCACCCAATTCAAGCACGTCATAGCCTTGCGGCACTGACTGGGTATTCGCACCCTCTTTCACCACAGCATAATCACACGCGCTGTAGATCGGCAAAGTGACCAGCTCCAGGCAACGCTGGCAAACCATCTTGACTTCAACCTCAAGCTCGCTGTGAAAAACCACAGCATGACGCTCGTCGCGCTCGAAGAAGAACTTCGTACGCACCATGCCTTGGTTATCGGCAAGCGGGCCGCAGAGACGCTGCAATTCGGCTAGCGGCAACTCACCCTCAAGGGTGGCGCTGCGATCAGCTAACTTGCGCGGATCAACGTGAGGTGGAATCGGGCCATTTGACATAGGCGGCGCATTTTAGGGATGCAACCCGCCGCTGTCAAAGGAAATTCGGCCTGTCGGACATCCGGCAGGCCGGCTAAAATCGCGCGCATTCTGCCACAGCCAATAAAGGAAACTGCCGTGCTGCCTCTGGTGCTCGCCTCCAGCTCACCCTACCGCCGTGAACTCCTCGCACGCCTGCGCCTGCCATTTACCTGGAGCGCGCCACAGATTGACGAGTCGCGCCAGCCCGACGAGCCCGCTGAGGCCCTGGTACGCCGCCTCTCCCTGGAAAAAGCTCAGGCTCTGAGCGCAAGCCACCCCCATCACCTGATCATCGGCTCAGACCAGGTGGCCGTGCTCGACCAGCAGATTCTCGGCAAACCACACAGCTTTGAGCGCGCCCGCGAGCAGTTGCTCGCGGCCAGCGGCAACAGCGTCACCTTTCTGACCGGCCTGAGCCTGCTCAACAGCGCCACCGGCCAGCACCAGACCGACTGCATTCCTTTTACCGTGCATTTTCGCCAGCTCAGCGACGCGCAAATCACGCGCTACCTGCACGCCGAGCAACCCTTCGACTGCGCCGGCAGCTTCAAAGCCGAAGGCCTGGGCGTCAGCCTGTTTCGCAGCACCGAAGGCAGCGACGCCAACAGCCTGATCGGCTTGCCGCTGATCCGCCTGATCGACATGCTGCACGCCAGCGGCGTGGACACCCCATAAACAAACAGGCCCGATCAATGACCGGGCCTGTTTAACACGCGCAACCGCTAGCGCAATGCCGGCCCTCGAAAACCCATCAGCAAGGCGACTCGCTCAGCCATGCTGGCACCCATGGTTTTCGCAAAGCGATCAAAAGGCGACTCCTGCAGCGTGAAGTCGACGATTTCTTTCTCGCCAACCACCTCCCGCGCCACATAGCTGGTATTACCCAGCGCATCGATTAAGCCCAGCTGCAGCGCCTGCTCTCCCGACCAGATCAGCCCGGAGAACAGCTCAGGATGCTTGGCATCCTTCAAGCGATCGCCACGCCCCTGCTTAACACTGGCAATAAACTGGCGATGCGTGGTTTCCAGCACACCTTGCCAAAACTTGGTCTCCTCGGCCTTTTGCGGCTGAAACGGATCGAGAAACGCCTTGTGCTCGCCCGAGGTGTAAACCCGGCGATCAACCCCCAGCTTCTCCATCACTCCAACAAAACCGAAGGTCGCCGCGGTGACACCAATCGAGCCCACCAGACTGGCCTTGTCGGCATAGATCGCATCGGCCGCACTGGCGATGTAATAGGCACCCGACGCACCCAGATCAGTAATCACGGCATACAGCTTGATAGCCGGGTACTCGGCGCGCAGCCGACGGATCTCGTCATAGATATAACCCGACTGCACCGGACTGCCGCCGGGGCTGTTGATCCGCAGGATCACGCCCCTGGTGTTAGCGTCCTCAAAAGCCGCGCGCAGGCTGCTGACTATATTGTCGGCACTGGCGGACTCCTGGTCGGCAATCATGCCGCGCACCTCGATCACAGCGGTATGACCGGCACTGCTGCCCGCGCTTTTTTTCAAATCGAGCATCGGCACAAACAAGGCCAGCGCCACAAATAGATAAACAAACGTCAGCGATTTGAAGAAAATCCCCCAGCGCCGCGCCCTGCGCTGCTCCTGCACACCGGCGAGCAAGGTTTTTTCCAGCAGCTTCCAGCTTTTCCCTTCACCATCAGCCGCAGCTGACGCCTTCCATTCATCGGCCATGCGCTCTCACCTCAACTGACTGCTCACTTGCACGCAAACCCAACCAGGCGCGCAACTCGGTAAAACATTCTATCGCCAGCGTTGGCTGGCACTCACGCAACGCCTGCAACGGCTGCGCACCGTAGCCCACCGCCACACAATCCATATCCGCACGCTGCGCCATCAACAGATCGAAGGAGGAATCTCCCACCATCAAGGCGCGACCGGCAGCCACCCCGCTTTGCGCAAGAATCTCATGCAGCATCAACGGATCAGGCTTGCTCGCCGTTTCATCGGCGCAGCGGCTGTAATCGAAATAATCCAGCCAGCCACGATCCGCCAGCACCCGATCAAGCCCATGCCGGCCCTTGCCGGTCGCCACCGCCAGGCGATAACCCTCAGCACGAAAGGCCTGCAACGCCTCAGCCACACCATAAAACAGCGGCGAAGGCTCGGACTCCAGAACCAGGTAGTTTTCACTGTAACTGCGGCGCAAACGGTCAGCACGCGCGGCATCGGCCAAATTGGGATAGAGAACACGGATAGCTTCAGGCAAGCCCAAACCGATAATGCCGCGCACCTGCTCATCCGTGCAGCGCGGCAGTTCACAGGCATCCGCAGCCAGATGCATCGCCGCCACAATCCGACCGATGGAATCGACCAACGTGCCGTCCCAATCGAAGATCAGCAGCTCATAATCACGCACCGAGACGCTCCATAGTCCTCGCCCACACCTCATCGACCGGAGCCTCAAGCTTGAGCTGACCACCTTCGGGCAGCGGCACGATCAACTCATAGGCGTGGAGGAACAGGCGCTTGCCACCCAAGTCGCGAATTTCCTTGGTGAAATCGTCATCGCCGTACTTGCTGTCACCGGCAATGCAGTGCCCGGCATGCTGCGCGTGCACGCGAATCTGGTGAGTACGCCCGGTCACCGGCTTGGCCTCAACCAACGTGGCAAACTCGCCAAAGCGGCGCAGCACACGGAAAATGGTCAAAGCCTCCTTACCCTCAGGATTGACTTCAACCATACGCTCGCCGGAGCGCAGGTTGCTTTTCAGCAACGGCGCATTGACCTGCTTCTTGGCCGTCGCCCAATGCCCGCGCACCAGCGCCATATAGCGCTTGTCCACACCATCGCCGCGCAGAGCTTCGTGCAGGTGGCGCAACATGCTGCGCTTCTTGGCAATCATCAGCAGGCCCGAGGTGTCGCGATCCAGGCGGTGCACCAACTCCAGGTCTTTGGCGTCGGGGCGCAACTGACGGAAAGCTTCGATCACTCCGTAATTAAGGCCACTGCCGCCATGCACGGCGATGCCCGCCGGCTTGTTCAGCACGATCAGCGCCTTGTCTTCGTAGACAATCGCCGCCTCAAGGCGCTGCAACAAACCTTGAGCCAGCGGCTCCGGCTCATCGCGCTCAGCCAGGCGCAGCGGCGGCACACGAATAATGTCGCCAGCCTGCAGCTTGTACTCGGGCTTGATCCGACCTTTGTTCACACGCACTTCGCCTTTACGCAAAATCCGGTAAATCAAAGTCTTGGGCACACCTTTGAGCTGGGTGCGGAGGAAGTTATCAATGCGTTGGCCGGCAAGTTCCGGCGCAACCTCGAGCAGCTGGACGCCGGAGGTTGGAGGGGAAGGATTTGTCATCGCGCAATCATAACAATTTTTTATGGAATTGAAGCACTTAATCATTGCTGCTATAGTCGGGAACGCCGCCAAAAGCGGCCTGGTTTGCGGATGATCGCCAAAACTGCCATCCCCAACCAACGCAACCCATTCGGGACGTGAGGCCGTCCGACGGGTTATTCAACGAAAGAAAAGCCGCCAAGGCTGTGAATAACTCGGAAATAAAGCCTTTAAGCCATAATGCGCAACCTGCCCCTCTGGACGGTTGCGGTAATAGCCAACCCGCTGCGGATTTTCGCGAGCGGCACCCGATTTTCAGCGATACGTGTAGGGTGGAGATGTACAACTGTCGGTCCGCGTAGCAGCTCGCTTTACCAAGACGCTTTATCTCGTCCGCTACCGACAGCTGATTCCTCCTCCTGACTTAGTGCTTTCTGTCACAACAGCGAGCAGGAGACGTCTGTCGCGGCCCAGCACAACAGGCTGTAGCCGCTAGACACTGGAACGATTTACGACCGTTCCTGACGCACCTGACACCGACCCTGAGAGTCGTGTGTGCCGAACGCCGCTTCCGCCAGCACCGGAAACCGACGGTACTACATGAAAAGAATGCTGATTAACGCAACTCAGCCCGAAGAGCTGCGTGTCGCCCTGGTAGATGGCCAAAAACTCTACGACCTGGACATCGAATCCGGTGCCCGTGAACAGAAAAAATCCAACATCTACAAGGGTAAGATCACCCGCGTAGAGCCTAGCCTTGAAGCCGCTTTCGTCGACTTCGGCTCAGAGCGCCACGGTTTTCTGCCCCTCAAAGAAATCTCCCGCGAATATTTCAGCAAGGCTCCCGAAGGCCGCGTCAACATCAAAGACGTGCTCAAGGAAGGCCAGGAAGTCATCGTTCAGGTCGAGAAAGAAGAGCGTGGCAACAAGGGCGCAGCCCTCACCACCTTTATCAGCCTGGCCGGTCGTTATTTGGTGCTGATGCCAAACAACCCACGTGCCGGTGGCATCTCGCGCCGTATCGAAGGCGAAGAGCGCAACGAACTGCGTGAAGCGCTGAACGGCCTGGTCGCTCCGAGCGACATGGGCCTGATCGTGCGCACCGCAGGCCTGGGCCGCTCCAGCGAAGAAATGCAGTGGGACCTCGATTACCTGCTGCAACTCTGGACCGCGATCAAAGAAGCCTCGCTGGACCGCGCTGCGCCATTCCTGATCTACCAGGAAAGCAACGTAATCATCCGCGCCATCCGCGACTACCTGCGCCAGGACATCGGTGAAGTACTGGTCGACAGCATCGAAGCGCAGCAGGAAGCCCTGAGTTTCATCAACCAGGTGATGCCGCAGTACGCCAGCAAGATCAAGCTGTATGAAGACAGCGTACCGCTGTTCAACCGCTTCCAGATCGAAAGCCAGATCGAAACCGCCTTCCAGCGCGAAGTGAAACTGCCATCCGGCGGCTCCATCGTGATCGACCCGACCGAAGCCCTGGTGTCCATCGACATCAACTCGGCCCGTGCGACCAAAGGCAGCGACATCGAAGAAACCGCCCTGCAGACCAACCTGGAAGCAGCCGAAGAAATCGCTCGCCAACTGCGCCTGCGTGATATCGGCGGCCTGATCGTGATCGACTTTATCGACATGACTCCAGCCAAGAACCAGCGCGCCGTGGAAGAGAAAGTCCGCGAAAGCCTGGAAGCCGACCGCGCCCGCGTCCAAGTGGGCCGCATCTCGCGCTTCGGTTTGCTGGAAATGTCGCGTCAGCGCCTGCGTCCATCCCTGGGCGAAAGCAGCGGCATCGTCTGCCCGCGTTGCAACGGCCAAGGCATCATCCGTGACGTTGAATCGCTGTCGCTGGCCATTCTGCGCCTGATCGAAGAAGAAGCCCTGAAAGACCGCACCGCCGAAGTTCGCGCCCAGGTGCCAATTCCAGTTGCCGCCTTCCTGCTCAACGAGAAGCGCAACTCGATCACCAAGATCGAACTGCGTACTCGTGCGCGCATCGTTATCGTGCCGAACGATCACTTGGAAACCCCGCACTTCGAAGTCACCCGCATCCGTGACGACAGCCCGGAAGCTCAGTCCACTCAATCCAGCTATGAAATGGCGACCATTGAAGTGGAAGAAGAGAAGCAGGCCGCCGCAACGCGCACCCTGGTTCGCCAGGAAGCCGCAATCAAGACCGCGCCGCAGCGCACTGCTCCAACCCCGGTTGAAGCAGTCGCCGCACAGCCTGTAGCTGCTGCCGAGCCAAGCCTATTCAAGGGCCTGGTCAAGTCGCTGGTCAGCTTGTTCGCCGGCAAGGAAGAAGAAAAACCTACCGTCGTTGAGAAGAAAACCAGCGAACGCCCGCAGCGCAGCGATGAGCGTCGCAACGGTCGTCAGCAAAACCGCAGCCGCGGTGGCCGCAACAACGAAGACCGTAAGCCGCGCGAAGAGCGTGCTCCACGTGAGGACCGCGCACCACGCGAAGAGCGTCAACCACGCGTCGCCCGTGAAGAACGTGCTCCACGTGAGGACCGCGCCCCGCGTGAAGAGCGTGCGCCACGCGAAGACCGCGCACCGCGCGAAGAACGCAGCCCGCGTGACGTAGTAGAAGTTCGTGAGCCGCAGGAAGTGCGTCAGTCGCGTCCGCCGCGTGAAGAGCGTCAGCCACGTGATCGTAAGCCACGTGAAGAGCGTCAACCACGCGAACTGCGCGAGCCGCTGGATGCCGTTCAGGGTGACAGCCCAGCCGTAGCCACTGAAGAAGTGCGTAGCGAACGCCCGCAACGCGAGCCGCGTCAACCACGCCAGCCGCGTGAAGAGCGTCAGCCACGTACCGAACAAGCCGCTGCAGCAGCCGATGAAGAAGAAGTGCTGAATGGCGAAGAAGCACTGCAGGATGATGATCAAGAAGGCAGCGAAGGGGGCGATCGCCCACGTCGCCGCTCGCGTGGTCAGCGTCGTCGCAGCAATCGTCGTGAGCGCCAGAGCGATGCCAATGGCAACCCGATCGAAGGCAGCGAAGAAGCCGGTGAAGAAACTGCTGACGGCAACATTGCCGCTGTAGCAGTCGCCGCCAGCACCGCAGTTAGCGCCGAAGCGAGTCCAGCCGACAGCGAAGCGCCACGCGCCGAGCAGCCGAGCGAAGCCGTAGTGGTCGAGCACGTCGCAGCAGAAGCCAGCGTTGCCGAGCCAATCAGCAACCCAGTCGCCGAAGCCCGCGAAGAGTCGATCAGCGCTCCAGCTGCCATTGAAGCCGAAGCGGTAGTGGCAGAAGTGGCGGTAGAAGCACCGGTGGTAGTTGCCGAAGCTGAACAACAGGTTGAGCAGCCGATAGAACAGTTTGTCGCACCAGCCGCCCCGGTTGCAGTGGCGGAAGTGGTTGAGGCTGTTGTAGCCGAAGTGGTTGCAGAAGCACCAGCCGTTGCAGCTGCCCCTGCGGAAGCACTGAGCAGCACTGGCCGCGCACCGAACGACCCACGTGAAGTGCGTCGCCGTCAGCGCGAAGCCGAACGTCAGGCCCGCGAAGCGAGCGAAACTGCCGCAGCGCCTCAGGTTGAGGCCGTAGTGGCAGCAGTTGTGGCCGAGCCGGTTGTCGAAGCCGTAGTCAGCAGCGAAGTCGTTGAAGCTGAAGCGCCAGCCGAAGCAGCAAGCGAGGAGCTGTTCAGCCCTGCGGTAGCAGACGCCGAAACCGAAGAGCAAGCGGCCAAACCGCTCGCCTGAGGTCACTCGGAGCAATAAAAAAAGGGGATGCTTTTAGCATCCCCCTTTTGCGTTATGGCAGAACACAAATCCACACACCGGCGTTATTACATCGACAACGCCGCTACAGCACGTTCGGCTCGATCTCCAGCACAACGGCAAAGCGCTCGGCGATATCCGCCTGAATACGCTGTGCCAAGGCCAGCAACTGCGCGCCGCTCGCGCTGCCATAGTTGACCAGCACCAGCGCCTGCAAGCGGTGCACACCGGCATCACCTTCGCGAAAACCCTTCCAGCCCGCGCGCTCGATCAACCAACCGGCGGCCAGTTTGACCTGCCCGTTTGCCTGCGGATAAGAAACCAGATCGGCATGTTCGGTACGCAGACGCTGCGCCAACTCGGCCGATACCAGCGGATTCTTGAAGAAGCTGCCGGCATTGCCCAGCTCGGCCGGGTCGGGCAATTTTTCGCTGCGGATCGCGCAAATCGCTGCACTCACATCACTGGCCGTCGGCGCGGCAATACCCTGCTCGGTCAGGCGCTGGCGTACTGGGCCATAGTCCAGATGCAACGCCGCAGTGCGGCTCAAGGCGAAACGCACACGCAGAATCACCCAGCGGCCGTTTTCACGCTTGAACAGGCTGTCGCGATAAGCAAAGGCGCAGTCCGCCAGGGAGAACTCGCGCAACTCGCCGCTGTTTCTGTCCAGCGCGGTCAGGCCGGCAAACAGGTCTTTCAACTCGACGCCATAAGCGCCGATATTCTGCACCGGAGCCGCGCCCACAGTGCCGGGGATCAGGCTGAGGTTTTCCAGCCCGGCAAAACCCTGGGCCAACGTCCACTGTACAAACGGGTGCCACGGCTCCCCTGCTTCGGCCTCAATGACGACACGCTCGCCGTCATCGCTCAGCAAACGAATACCGCGACTGGCCATGCGCAGCACCAGGGCATCGACGTCAGCAGTCAGCAGCAGGTTGCTGCCACCACCGAGCAACAGCAATGGCAGCTTTTGCGCTTGCGCGTAAGCCAGCGCCTGTTCGACCTGCTGATCATCCTGCGCTTCGGCAAAATGACTGGCCTGGGCCTCAACGGCAAAGCTGTTGTAGGGCTTGAGCGACACCTGAGTCTGAATATGCAGGCTCATAACCGCCCCTTGAGTTCAATCACCAGGGCATCGCAGGCCTGCTCGAGCAGATCCAGCACCTGCTCAAAACCGGCTTCACCGCCGTAATAAGGGTCCGGCACTTCATCCAGTTCAAGCTGATAGCGGCGCAGAAACAGATCTAGCTCGGCCGAGGCATTGCCCGGGCGCAGTTGCTGCAAGTTGTGCAGGTTGCTGTTATCCATCGCCAGAATCAGGTCAAAGGCGTGGAAATCCGCCACGTTGACCTGGCGGCCGCGCAGCGCCGACAAATCATAGCCGCGCTGCTGCGCCGCCTGGCGAGTACGGATATCTGCCGCCTTACCCACATGCCAATCGCCGGTGCCGGCCGAATCGACTTCAATGCACCCTTCCAGCCCAGCTGCACGCAGCTTGTGGCGCAACACACCCTCGGCCGTGGGCGAGCGGCAGATATTGCCCAGGCAAACGAACAGAACGCGCATCAAGCCCCCAGCAGGCGCCGAACGCGCTCAAGGTCTTCTGGCGTATCGACACCGGCCGGCGGCGCTTCCAGGGCATCAGCCACGTGAATGCGCACGCCGTGCCAGAGCGCACGCAGCTGCTCCAGGCACTCAGTGTCTTCCAGCCAGCACGGGCCCCAGGCGACGAAATCGTGGAGAAAACCCGCACGGTAGGCATAGATGCCGATATGCCGACGATACGGCACGCCAGCGGGCAGTTCGTCACGACTCTTGGCGAAGGCATCGCGGGCCCAGGCCAGCGGCGCACGGCTGAAGGTCAGGGCCAGGCCAGTCTTGTCGCTGACCACCTTGACCACATTGGGGTTGAACAACGCCTGCACATCCTCAATCGGCTCGGCCAGAGTGGCCATCGCCGCTTGCGTGTTGGCCGCCAGATTGGCCGCCACCTGATCGATGATGCTGGGCGGAATCAGCGGCTCATCGCCCTGCACGTTGACCACGATGGCGTCATTGGCCAAACCCAGGGCCGTGGCCACTTCGGCCAGACGGTCGGTACCGGAATTGTGCTCGACCTTGGTCAGCACAACGTGCGCGCCAAAGCCGCGGCAGACCTCGACGATGCGCGCATCATCGGTCGCCACCACCACCTGCTGCGCGCTGCTTTTGCACGCCTGTTCCCAGACATGCTGGATCATCGGCTTGCCGGCGATATCTTGCAGCGGCTTGCCCGGCAGGCGGCTGGAGGCGAAACGCGCGGGGATCACAACGGTAAAAGCAGTGCTCATTTATTTGTCCAGACGTTCGTCGACATTCAGGGTGCGCGCTTCGGTTTCCAGCATCACCGGAATCCCGTCACGCACCGGAAAGGCCAAGGCATCGGCCTTGCAGACCAGTTCGGCTTTGTCGGCAGTGAGTTTCAGCGGCCCTTTGCACAGTGGGCAAGCGAGGATATCGAGCAGTTTCGGGTCCATGGGAAATCCTTGAGGTAGAACGACTGCAGGGGGCGAAACGGGATTAGCCGGCGCCTAGGTACGCGACAGCAGGCGTTGCAGCTGCTGGTCCAGCCAGCCGACAAACGCGGGCGAAGGCTCGGCGTCGACGGCCAGGTACCACCAATCGTCAGCGGCAAAGGCCCGGCATTTAACCGCATCTTTTTCCGTCATCACCAGCGGCAGCGCCGGGCTGAAAGCCAACAACTCGGCGCTGTACGGCGCATGGTCGGCAAACGCATGCGCAACAGGCCGCCAGTGTAGCCCTTCGAGGGTATTGAAGAAACGCTGCGGATTGCCGATGCCGGCCACTGCATGCAGGGCCTGGCCCGGCGGGAAATGGTTCAAGGGGCGCTGCTCGCCGCTGCGCAGATTGATCAGCGCACGCGGTTGCAAGGTAAAGCCGTAGCCGTCTTGCGGATCGCTGGCCGCACCGTTGTAGAGCAGCGCATCCACACTTTGCAGGCGCTCGACCGGCTCACGCAGCGGCCCCGCCGGCAGGCAGCGACGATTGCCCAGACCACGCGCCGCATCGATCAGCACCAGCTCCAGATCACGAGCCAATCGGTAATGCTGCAGGCCGTCGTCGCTGAGAATCAGATCCAGCGGTTCGGTCATCAGCAAGGCAGTCACCGCGCGGCTGCGATCGGGGTCGATCACCAGCGGCACGCCACTGCGCTGCACGATCAACAGCGGCTCATCACCGGCAACGCTGGCGGTTTGATCGGCCTGCACGCGCCAAGGCAAGTGCGGCGGCTGCGCGCCATAGCCGCGACTGACCACGCCGACGCGCAACCCTTGACGGCGACAATGCTCGATCAGCCAGAGAATCATGGGGGTCTTGCCGGTGCCACCGACGGTGATATTGCCTACCACCACTACGGGCACCGGAGCCCGGTAGATCTCGCCCTCACCCGCCAGAAAGCGCGCGCGTTTGCGCTGCACCACCGTGCGATAAAGCCATTCCAGCGGACGCAACAAACCCAGCGCCGGGTGACCGGCGTACCAGGCAGCAGTGAGTCGTGCGGACAGGCTCATCAGTGGCTAACCCTCAAGGCGCGGCTTGCGCCTCGATGGTGGTCATGCGCAGGTGGGCAAAACCCAGTTTGCCGGCCGCATCCATGGCGGTAATCACCGCCTGATGCTGCGCCTTGGCATCCGCGCTGATGATCAGTGGCAGGCTGTTATCGCCGTCCGATTCTTTCTGCAGCGCCGCCATCAGGCTGTCCAGATCGCTTTTCAGCAACTGCTTGGCATTCAGCGAATAGCTGCCATCGGCGGCAATCAGGATTTCCAGCTGCTTCAGTTCAGTCTGCTCCGGCGGCGTGCCAGTGGCAGCCTCGGGCAGCTCGACCTTGAGCTGGGTCTCACGGGTAAAGGTGGTGGTGACCACAAAGAACAGCAGCAGGATAAACACCACGTCGATCAACGAGGCCAGGTTGATCTCGACGTTCTCCCGCGGTTTGCGCCGGAATTTCACGCCTTGTCCTCGCCCATGTCGACGTCACGGTCGCCCTGCACCACTTCCACCAAGCGAATCGCTTCCTGCTCCATGCCGACGACCAACTCATCGACCCGGCGTTGCAGGTAACGATGGAAGAACAGTGCTGGAATGGCCACGATCAGGCCGGCTGCCGTGGTGATCAATGCTTTGGAGATACCACCGGCCAGCGATGCCGCATTGGTCTGACCCGAGCCCATAAACGAGCCGAAGATATCGATCATGCCCAGCACCGTACCGAGCAAACCCAGCAGTGGCGCGATACCAGCAATGGTGCCCAAGGCATTGAGGTAACGCTCCAGGTCGTGAATCACCCGCGCCGCGGCTTCCTCGATGCACTCTTTCATGATCTCGCGACCATGCTTGGAGTTGGCCAGACCGGCGGCGAGGATCTGCCCCAACGGCGAGTTGGCGCGCAGCTCCTTGAGCTTCTGACTATTGAGCTTTTTCTCTTTGATCCACTTCCATACCTGACCGAGCAGGTTGGGTGGGGTGATGCGGCTCGGCCGCAGCGTCCACAGGCGCTCGGCAATGATGCCGGCCGCAGCGATAGAACACAGAATGATCGGCAGCATAATCCAGCCGCCAGCTTTGACCAGTTCCCACACGGTGGCAGATCCCCTTCACAAAAGTGGCGCAACTCTAACATAGGGTCGCCGCCTCGCCGACCGCTGCCGTTCTCATTTTTCCCGCCAAAAGCGTGCTTGATCGCGCAAACCCTGCGCTTGCTCGAAAGCGCCCAAGCGAATCCGCACAGCGCCATGGGTGGTCGTGTCATACAGCTGCGCGGAAATGGCCTGGTAACGGGCGATCACCCCGGTATGCGGGTGACCAAAGGCGTTGTGCCGGCTACGCGAAAACAGCACCGCCGACGGTGCAACCTGGGCCAAGAAATCGGCTGAAGAGGAGCTGCGGCTGCCGTGATGCGGGGCTAGCAACCAGTCGGCGCGCAGATCCTGGCCACTGCTGAGCAAGGCGCGCTCGGCCTGACTGTCGATATCGCCGGTAAGCAGCAGTCGCTCGCCATTGGCTTCCACCCGCAAGACGCAGGAGGCCTGGTTGCCCGTGGTAGCGTCCGCCCAGCGCCAGGTGCTAAAGCGCACTCCATCCCATTGCCAGTGCTGACCACTGACGCACGCCGCTGCGGCTAATTGCGCCGGCAAGCCGTCGGCTTCGCCGCTAAGCACCTGCTGCACGGGTAGCCCGCGCTGAATAGCCAGCGCACCGCCAGCGTGGTCGTTGTCGGCGTGACTGATCAGCAGCAGATCCAGCCCGCGCACATCCAGCGCCCGTAAGGACGGCAACACCACCCGCTCACCAGTATCGAAATCACCAAAGCGCGGCCCGGCGTCATACAGCAGGTCGTGCTGGTGAGTGCGCACCAGCACCGTCAGCCCCTGGCCGACATCCAACAGCCACACCTCGGCCTGGCCAAATGCCGGGCGCTGCTGCGGGCTGAACAGCAACGGCAAAAGCAGCAATACGCCCAGGCTGCGCATCGGCAAGCCCGCGGGCATCACCAACAGCAGTGCCCCACACAGCACCAGCAACCATGACCACAACGGCAAGGCACTGGGCAGCCAGGCAGGCAGCCACAAAGCCATCTGCGCGAGCAAGCTGAACAGCACATCGACAATCGCGCCGGCCAGCCCGAGCAACTCAGCGCCGATAACCGGCACCGGCAGCAACAGGGTGCCGAGCAATGCCAGCGGCACCACCAACAGGCCGATCACCGGCACCGCGAGCAGATTGGCCAGCGGCCCACTGGCGCTGATTGGCAGGCCCAGAGCCAGCAGCAACGGCAACAAACCGATGGCCATGGCCCACTGCGCGCGCGGCAAGGCCTGCCACCAAGGCCAAACCCCCAGGCGACCGCCAAACACCAGAATAAGCAGCGCGACCGCGCCAAACGACAGCCAGAAACCCGCCTGCAGGCTGGCCAGTGGCTCACTCAACAACACTGCCAGCAAGGCCAGCGCTAACGGCAGCCAAACGCCGAGATGGCGAAAACGCCAGCGCCACAGCAGCACCAGACCGACCATCAAGCAGGCGCGCTGTATCGGCACCTGAAATCCGGCCAGCAGGCCGTAACCGAGGGCACCGGCAAACGCCAGACCACACGCCCACGGCAACCACGGCCAGGCGCGCGGCCAGTAACCCAAGCGCGCCAAGCCTGCTACCAGGCCATATAACAGGGCAGCCAGCAGACCGATATGCTGGCCGGAAATCACCATCAGATGAACCGTGCCGGTGCTCTGCAACACCTGCCAGTCAGCTGTCGACAGGCCGGAGCCGTCCCCCAGCACCAACGCACTTAGCACTCCTTCACGACCATGCGCCGGAGTGGCGAGCAGGAGCTGGCGCAGCTGATCCCGCCAAGCCCCGGCACCGCTGGCCGGGTACAGCAGTTCACCGGTTTTAACCGTGCCGGTGCCGCCAATCCGCTGCGCCAGCAGCCAGGCCTCGTAATCGAAGGATTGCGGGTTGACCAAGCCATGCGCACGCTTGAGTCGCACCGCCAGCCGCCAGGTCTGCCCTGCCCGTAACGCGGGGCCGTCATACCAGGCCAGTCGCAATAGGGATGGCAACTGATCGCGGCGCGCATCGGCCTGTTGCAGCTGAAAGCGCACCACGCCGGCACCAACCTCTGGCAGGCCGACGACCTGGCCTTGCAGCCACAGCGTGCGGCCGTCTAATTGCGCCGGCAAACGATCATCCCGCGCCCAGTGCGCGGAGGTACACGCCCAAGTGAATGCAAAGAGAAACAGCGCCAGCGGATAGCTGCGAAATGGCAGCAGCATCAAGCCGATGATTGGCAGCAGAGCCAACAGCCAGACTGGCGGCAAACTTGGCAACCAGCGCAACACCAGCAACCCAGCCAGCAGCGCCAATATCCCTGTGCGCATAGACTCACTCCATGAGTCGACCCCGTAGAAAGCAAAAAAGCCGTTACTCAGTAACGGCTTTTTGTTTCTGCCAGCGTAGCTTATTCGTAACGCAGCGCATCGGCCGGCTGGATGCGCGAGGCGCGCCAGGACGGATAGACCGTAGCCAGAAAGCTCAGGCTGAACGCCGCGCCGCAAATCAGCAGCACATCCGAGAGCAGCAACTGCGACGGCAGGTTGCTGATGAAATACACATCCGAGCTCATCACCTGCTGGCCGCTAAAGCGCTCGATCCAGGCCACCAGCTCACTGACATTCAACGCGGCGAGAATACCCAGCGTCGCGCCGATCAGCGTACCGATCACGCCGATCACAGTGCCCTGCACCATAAAGATGCCCATGATCTGCCCCGGCGTCGCGCCCAGGGTGCGCAGGATGGCGATGTCCGCGCCCTTGTCCGCCACCACCATGATCAAAGTGGCGATGATATTAAAGGCCGCAACCGCGACAATCAGCAGCAGCAGCAGGCCAATCATGGTCTTTTCCATCTTCATCGCACTGAACAGGCTGCCCTGGGTCAGGGTCCAGTCACTGGCCTTGTAGCCCTCGCCCAACCCGGCAGCAATACTCGCGGCCACCTGCGGTGCCTGGTACAGGTCGCGCAGCTTCAGGCGCACGCTCTGTACCTGGCCCGGCTGCATGCGCTGGATATGCGCAGCATCGGCGACGTGCAGCAGTGCCAGCGAGCTGTCCAGCTCGGCACCCACCTTGAAGATGCCGACCACGTTCAAGCGCTGCATGCGCGGACTGATACCGCCCGGCACACTGCTCAGTTCCGGCACGATCAGCGCCAGCTTGTCGCCGACGCGTAGCTGGAAGCGCCGCGCGGTGATCTCGCCGAGTACCACGCCGAACTCGCCTTCACGCAAATCGCTCAGGCGGCCTTGCTGCATATGCTTGTCGATGATCGACACCTGCGGCTCCAGCGCCGGATCGACGCCATGCAGCTGCACCGGCTGCATCGCGCCGCGTACCGAAAGCATGCCTTCCAGCTCGGCAAACGGCACGGCGGCGACCACCTGCGGATTGTTCTTTGCGGCAGCAGCGACCTGCTGCCAGTCATCCAGTGGTTTGACCCCAGCGATGCTGGCGTGCGGTACCATGCCGAGGATGCGCGTGCTCATTTCCTTCTGAAAACCGTTCATCACCGAGAGCACCACGATCATGGCCAGAACGCCCAGCGCCAGGCCGATCATCGAGGTCATCGAGATAAAGGAAATAAAGTGGTTGCGCCGCTTGGCTCCGGTATAGCGGATACCGATAAAGATACTCAGCGGACGAAACATCAGGCGGCCACCAGCTTGCCGTCTTCCAGACGCAGGATGCGATCCATCTGCTGGGCCAAAGCCATGTCGTGGGTCACTACCAGAAAGGCGGTCTGCGACGAGCTGCTCAGCTCCTTCATCAGGTCCTGAATGCCTTGGGCGGTGTGGTGATCGAGGTTACCGGTGGGCTCATCGAGCAGCACCAGACCCGGCTGATTGACCAGCGCACGGGCAATCGCCACACGCTGACGCTCACCGCCGGACAGCTCCGACGGTTTGTGCGCCAGGCGATGGCCCAAACCAACCCGCGTCAGCAGCGCCGTGGCACGCTGACGCGCTTCGCTGATCGGCGTGCGGCCAATCAGCAAGGGCATGCACACGTTCTCCAGCGCAGTGAATTCCGGCAGCAGATGGTGGAACTGGTAAACGAAGCCAAGGGCGCGGTTACGCAGCAGGCCGCGCTGCTTTTCATTCAGCGCCGACAACTCCTCGCCGGCCAGCCAGACACTGCCGGTGCTCGGTGTATCCAGGCCGCCAAGCATATTCAGCAAGGTGCTCTTGCCCGAGCCGGAGCTGCCAACAATCGCCACGCGCTCGCCCGGGTGCAGTTCCAGCTGCAAATCTTCCAGCACCACTACCGATTGCGGGCCCTCGTCGTAGCTTTTGCCGAGGTTGCGACAACTCAACACTGCACGATCTTGCATAGCCGGATCACTCATAACCTGATCATTCATAACGTAGCGCCTCCGCGGGCTGGGTACGCGCCGCGCGCCAGGCCGGGTAAAGGGTGGCGAGAAAACTTAGAACCAGCGCCGCGCCGCAGACCAGCAGCACATCCGCGAGCATCAGCTGCGAAGGCAGGTAGTCGATAAAGTACACATCGGCGTTGAGGAATTTGATGCCCAGCAGGCCTTCCAGCGCGGCAATCGCGCTGCTGATATTTAGCGCCGCGAGACAGCCCAGCACCGCGCCAATCGCCGTGCCGAACACGCCGATCACCGTGCCCTGGACCATAAAGATCGCCATGATTTGCCCAGGCGTGGCACCCAGGGTGCGCAGAATAGCGATATCGCCCTTCTTGTCGGTGACCACCATGACCAGGGTGGAAATGATGTTAAACGCGGCGACGGCGACGATCAGCAACAGCAGCAGGCCAATCATCGCCTTCTCCATGCGTATCGCCTGATACAGGTTGCCGTGGGTGCGGGTCCAGTCGCGGGCATAGTAGTCACCCTCGCCCAGGGTTTGCGCCAGGGCCCAGGCCGTACGCGGTGCCTGGAACAGGTCGGCGAATTTCAGGCGAATACCCTGCACCTGGTCAGGTTTCCAGCGCTGCAAGCGCGCCAGATCCTGCACATGGGTCAGGGCCAGGTGGCCGTCGATCTCGCCCGCGCCGACATGGAAGATGCCGACCACGGTAAAGCGCTTAAGGCGGGGAAACATGCCGGCTGGGGTGACCGTCACTTCCGGGGCGACAAAGGTGACCTTGTCACCCAGGCCGACGCCGAGTTTGGCCGCGGCCTTGTCGCCAATCACCATGCCGAACTCGCCCGGCTGCAGTGCCTCCAGGCGGCCCTGCTGAAAGAAATTGCCGATGATCGAGACCTTGGCTTCTTCAAGCGGATCGACCGCATTGATCAGCACTTTCTGCACCTTGCCATCATGGGTCAGCAGGCCCTGCATCTGGCTGAACGGCGCAACCGCCACTACCTGCGGATTGGCCTGCGCCTTGTCGGCCAGGCGACGCCAGTCGCTGATCGGCGTGGCGCTCTCGACCGTGGCGTGCGGCACCATGCCGAGCACCCGAGTGCGCATTTCATGGTCGAAGCCATTCATCACCGACAGCACCAGAATCATCACCAGCACGCCAAGTGCCAGCCCGATCATCGAGGTCAGGGAAATAAAGGATACGAAGTGGTTGCGACGCTTGGCCCGCGTGTAGCGCGTGCCGATAAATACGAACAGAGGTCTGAACATGTCGGGGGCTGATTCGAGGGAAAAAGAAACGTCCTTGTGGCGGGGCTTGGCGAGCAGCCTTACACTCTGACCACTACTGCTGCCATGGGTTCGCCATGCCGACTCAAGATGAAGATGATCGCCGCGAATACTATCGTATCGACGATACGATCGCACTGGAATTCACCCTGCTGTCCGGGGCCGAAGCCCTGGCCAGTGACGAGCTTCACGACAACTCGCCACTGTTCAACCTGCTCAGCGATCTGCACCTGATGGACTTCGAGTCGCAGCACCTGCTGCGGCATATCACCGAGCGTGATCGCACCCTGGCTAACTACCTCAAGGTGATGAACAAGCGCATCGACCTGCTCGGTCAGGCCGTGGCGCAAAGCCTGCTGCGCGACATCGGCGCGCCGCGCAAAGTCAGCCTGTCCGAAGGTGGCGTCAGCTTCAACAATGCCCAGCCGGTGGCCACAGGTGCGCACCTGGCAGTCAAGATGGTGCTGATGCCACAGGCACTGGGCCTGCTGCTGCGGGCCAAAGTCGTGCATTGCCGGCCGCTGCCGTCGCAGCAATTCGATATTGGCGCCGAGTTCGAGGCCGTCACCGACGCCCAGCGCCAATTGCTCGCCCGGCATATCCTGCAACGCCAGGCACTGGAACGCCGCCAGGCCCGCGAACACCCCCTGCAGTCCTGAAAAGAGCCGCCATGCCTCGTCTATTGCTACTGCTCGCGCTGTTGCTGCCACTCGCTGCCAGCGCCGAAACCCTGGAAATCCCGCTCGGCCAACAAGGCGCAACCAGTTTTCAGCTGCCGCAGTTCGGCGAATCTCAACGCGCGGTGCTGGAACGCTTCGGCCTGGCCGATGAAGAACACCCGAGCGTCGGCAACCCGCCGATCACCCGCTGGGATTACCGCGAATTCAGCGTCTATTTCGAACACAAACATGTGATCAACAGCGTGCGCCACCATCAACCCGGCGCAGCCCTGCCAGACAAGGAGCAACAGTGACAGTCATCTACGGACATCGCGGGGCCAAAGGTGAGGTGCCGGAAAATACCCTGGCCAGTTTTCAGCAATGCCTGAAACATGGCGTGCGCCGCTGCGAGCTGGACCTGCACCTGTCGCGCGACGGCGAGCTGATGGTGATTCACGACCCGACCCTCAAGCGCACCACCGGCCACCGCGGCAAGGTGGTCGAGCATGACGCCGCCGAGCTGGTGACCTATGACGCGCGCAAAGGCGGCCCTGGCGCGGTAACGCCCTGCCCGATCCCGCGCTTGGAAGAGCTGTTCCAGCACTGCGATTTCGAGCACTGGCAGCTGGAAGTCAAAAGCGCCTCGAAGGTTCGCTCGGCACGCATGGTCAAGGCCATCGCCGAACTGGCCGAACGCTACCAGCTGACCGACAAGGTCACCGTCACCTCCAGCTCCCGCGAGGTGCTCAGCGCCCTGCAGCGCCTGACCCCGCACCTGCAGCGCGGCCTGGTTGCCGAATACGCCTGGCTCGACCCGTTGAAAGTGGCCAAACATTACGGCTGCCACCTGCTCGCGCTGAACTGGACGCTGTGCACCCCGGAGCGCCTGCTCAAAGCGCAGAAAGCCGGTTTGCATGTCTCGGTGTGGACGGTCAATGAGCCGGCACTGATGCGCCGCCTGGCGGACTTCGGTGTGGATAGCATCATCACCGACTTCCCCGGCCTGGCCATGACGACGTTGCCGCAAAGCGCGTGAAGCCTAGGCGTAGGGCTGGTGAAACCCACGGATTTCACCAGCCCTAGATAATCCATACATAAAAAACCGGCCGCATGGGCCGGTTTTTCGTTAAGCCTGATCAGAAACTTTCGCGATTCGGCCAACGCCAGTCGCGGGAGTCACTGAACGGGTCCTCCCCGGCCGGCTCAGGCCACCGGCCGGAGCCGCTCAAAAAAGCCGGTTGAGACCGTCGAACGCCGCCACCCGATAGGCTTCCGCCATGGTCGGGTAGTTGAAGGTGGTGTTGACGAAATACTTGATGGTATTGGCCTCACCCTTCTGGTTCATGATCGCTTGGCCAATGTGCACGATCTCCGAAGCCTGATAGCCGAAGCAATGCACGCCGAGCACTTCCAGGGTTTCGCGGTGGAACAGGATCTTCAGCATGCCCACCGGCTCGTGTGAAATCTGCGCCCGCGCCATGCCCTTGAAGAACGCCTTGCCCACTTCATAGGGAATCTTGGCCTGGGTTAGCTCGCGCTCGGTCTTGCCGATCGAGCTGATCTCCGGAATGGTGTAGATGCCGGTCGGCACGTCATCGACGAAACGCCAGCTACCATTGTCGACGATGCTGCCGGCCGCCGAGCGGCCCTGGTCGGCCGCCGCACTGGCCAGGCTCGGCCAGCCAATCACGTCGCCAGCCGCGTAAATGTTCGACACCGAGGTACGGTAATTCTGATCAACATCGATCTGGCCACGGCTGTTGACCTTGATGCCGATGTTTTCCAGACCCAGTTGATCGGTATTGCCGGTACGGCCGTTGCACCAGAGGAAGGCGTCAGCCTTGATCTTCTTGCCGGATTTGAGGTGCAGAACCACGCCATTTTCCACGCCTTCGACGCTTTCGTACTCTTCGTTATGGCGAATCAGCACGTTGTTGTTGCGCAGGTGGTAGCTCAGCGCATCGGAGATTTCCGCATCGAGGAAGCTCAGCAACTGGTCGCGGTTGTCGATCAGGTCGACCAGTACGCCCAGGCCGCTGAAGATCGAGGCGTACTCGGAGCCGATCACCCCGGCACCGTAGATGATGATGCGGCGCGGCGTGTGCGTCAGACTGAGGATGGTGTCGCTGTCATACACGCGCGGGTGGCGGAAATCGACGTCGGCCGGGCGATACGGGCGCGAACCGGTGGCGATGACGATCTGCTTGGCCACCAGCTTTTCCACCACGCCATTGGGGCAAACCACTTCGATGGTGTGCTCATCGGCGAAGCTGCCGGTACCGAAGAACACATCGATACGGTTGCGCGCGTAGTAGCCGGTGCGCGAACTCACCTGCTTGGCGATCACCCGCTCGGCGCTTTTCAGCACGTCCGGGAAGGAGAACCAGCGCGGCTCGCCGATCTGGCGGAACATCGGGTTGGTGTTGAACTGCATGATCTGCCGCACCGAATGGCGCAGCGCCTTGGACGGGATAGTGCCCAGGTGAGTGCAGTTGCCGCCGACTTCACGGCGGCTGTCGACCACGGCCACCTTGCGCCCGGCCTTGGCCGCGTTCATTGCCGCGCCTTCACCCGCAGGGCCGGAACCCAGCACCACCACGTCGTAGTTGTAGACCGCCATGCTTACTCCTTTCAGAACGCCTCAGGTGCCTGCGCGGCCCTGAAGGTGGCGTGACACCATGGCCACGACACACTTGATTATCGGCACAGCTTAGCCGGGCCGTTTTGCGCTGCACATTAGCGCTTGGTCGCGTCGTAGGCGAGCTTTGAATTCACTACATCGCCCGCCTGTTCACGATTCACTTCTTCGCACTTCTCACGGCTACCGCCGCAAATTGAGCATTCTTTCTCGATACCGAGGTTGGCGATGCCACCGCAGGAGCCTGCGATGGGTTTGCGCCCGAAAATCACCCCGACGGCCATGCCCAGCACCACCAGCAGCATCAATGCAAATACCAGAACCCAGGTCATGGGTGATCTCCTTTGCCGAAACGGCGAGTGAATGCGGGTGTCACCTGGGTAGCGAAGCCCTGGTCGATACGGGTGACAAAGAAGGCGGCGATGCCCGCTCGCTCAGCGAAGGCGTAGCCACGCTCAGGCCCCAGCACCATCAATAGAGTAGACAAGCCATCGGCGCGCTGGGTCGATGGATCAACCACCGTCACCGACGCCAGGCGATGCGTGATCGGCGCGCCAGTCTGCGGGTCGAGGGTGTGCGAGTAGCGCTTACCATCACGCTCAAAGTAGTTGCGGTAGTCGCCGGAGGTGGAAACCCCAAGACCGTCCAGCGCCAACACCTTCTGCATCACCTGCTGATCGTCACGCGGGGCCTCGATGGCGATGCGCCAGGGCGAACCATCCGGCTTGCGCCCGAGCGCCTTGATTTCACCAGTGACATCCAGCAGGTAGCTGCGCACGCCCAATTCGGCCAGGCGCGCGGCAATGCGGTCCACCGTGTAGCCGGCGGCGATGCTGTTGAGATCGAGTTGCACGGCAGCGTCCTTGCACAGCTGTGCGCCGTCGATGCGCAGGTGCTGGTGACCGACACTGGCCCGCGCCGCCGTAATCTGCTCGGCGCTGGGTACCCGCTCACCGCGCGACTGCGCGCCGAAGCCCCACAAATCGAGCAACGGCTGAATGGTCAGGTCAAAGGCACCGTCACTCTCGACCGACAACTGCTCGCCGGCGCGGACCAGCGCCAGCACTGGAGCCGGCATAGCCCGGCAACTGCCGGCGGGCAAACGGTTGAATACCGACAGGTCGGAATCCGCACGCCAGGTGGACATCTGCTGGTCCACCTCGGCCAACAGACCCTCCACCTCAGCCTTAAGCACAGCGGCATCCACAGCGCCCTCACCCGCCACATATTTCAGCGAGTAGTGGCTGCCCATGGTCGGGCCACCAAATTCCTCGATCTGCTCGCTGCAACCGGTCAGCAGCACGCCGGCCAGCAAGGCGAACAACGCAGTGAAAACTTGGTTTGAGTGGCGTAGCGAGCGCAGGGCCTTGAGTCGCAGCCAGCGCACAGGAGCCGCAGTGTACGAGTAGTACATGAGGATTCCGCGCACTGCCTGCGGCCCAAGGAGCAAACGCAGTAGCCAATCGAGCCGAGTTTTAGCCACCAAAGTCGTCCAGCAGGATGTTCTCGCGTTCCACGCCCAGGTCCAGCAGCATCTTGATCACCGCGCTGTTCATCATGGGTGGGCCGCACATGTAGAACTCGCAGTCTTCCGGCGCGGGGTGGTCCTTGAGGTACTGTTCAAACAACACGTTATGGATAAAGCCCTTGAGGCCAGTCCAGTTGTCTTCCGGCTGCGGATCGGACAGCGCCAGGTGCCATTCGAAGTTCGGGTTCTCCGCCGCCAACTGGTCGTATTCCTCGACATAGAAGGCTTCACGCAGCGAGCGCGCGCCGTACCAGAAGCTGATCTTGCGCGTGGAGCCGAGGCGCTTGAGCTGGTCGAAAATGTGCGAACGCATCGGTGCCATACCAGCACCGCCGCCGATAAAGATCATCTCGGCGTCGCTGTCCTTGGCGAAGAAGTCACCAAACGGCCCGTATACCGTGACCTTGTCACCTGGCTTGAGGCCGAACACCCAGGACGACATCTGCCCCGGCGGCAGGTGATCCTTGCCCGGCGGCGGTGAGGCGATGCGGATGTTGAATTTGACGATGCCTTTCTCGTCCGGGTAGTTGGCCATGGAATAGGCGCGGATCACCGGCTCCTCGACCTTGGACACGTACTTCCACTGGTTGAACTTGTCCCAGTCGCCACGGTATTCGGGCTGGATGTCGAAGTCCTTATAGGCCACCTCGTGCGGCGGACACTCCAGCTGCACGTAGCCGCCGGCGCGGAAGTCCACGCTCTCGCCTTCCGGCAGGCGCAGCGTCAGCTCCTTGATAAAGGTGGCGACGTTGGGGTTTGACTCCACCGTGCATTCCCACTTCTTCACCCCGAACACTTCTTCCGAGACTTCGATGTGCATGTCCTGCTTGACCGGAGTCTGGCACGACAGACGCCAGCCAGCCTTGGCTTCGCGCTTGGTGAAGTGCGACTCCTCGGTGGGCAGCATCTCGCCACCGCCCGACTCGACCACGCACTTGCACTGGGCGCAGGTACCGCCGCCGCCGCAAGCCGAAGAGAGGAACAGGTTGTTCGCCGCCAGAGTCTGCAGCAACTTGCCGCCGGCCGGCACGGTGAGGGTACGCTCGCCGTTGATGACGATATTCACGTCGCCGCTGGAGACCAGCTTGGCGCGCGCAGCCAGGATGATCACCACCAACGCCAGGACGATAGCGGTGAACATGCCGATGGCCAGGGAAATCTCGAAACCCATTCATTAACCCCTTTTTGAAACGCCGGAAAAACGTAGCGAGCACAGCTCAGGCAAGGCGAAAACAGGCGAGGACGCGGAGTTTACGGGCCTGTAAATGAGCAGTCCGAGCCTGTTTTCAACACAGCCTGGGCAAGCGCAGTAGTTTTGCCGGTGCTTCACAGTTGAATGCCGCCGAAGGACATAAAACCCAACGACATCAGACCGATGGTGATAAAGGTGATGCCCAGACCCTGCAGGCCTTCGGGCACATCGCTGTACTTGAGCTTCTCGCGGATGCCGGCCAGCAGCGCGATGGCCAGGGCCCAGGAGAAACCGGAGCCGATGCCGTAGGTCACGCTCTCGGCCAGGTTGTAGTCGCGCTCCACCATAAACAGCGAGCCGGCCATGATCGCGCAGTTCACCGTGATCAACGGCAGAAACACGCCAAGGGCGTTGTAGAGCGCCGGCACGTACTTATCCAGCAGCATCTCGAGGATCTGCACGATGGCGGCGATCACCCCGATGTAGCTGAGCAGGCCGAGAAACGACAGGTCGACTTCCGGCAGCCCGGCCCAGGCCAGCGCACCTTCCTTGAGCAGGTAGGTGTACAGCAGGTTGTTGGCCGGCACGGTGATGGCTTGCACCACGACCACGGCAATGCCCAGGCCAATAGCGGTTTCCACCTTCTTGGAGATGGCGATAAAGGTGCACATGCCGAGGAAGAAGGCCAGGGCCATGTTCTCGATAAACACCGCCTTCACGAACAGGCTGAGGTAGTGCTCCATCAGTAGGCCTCCTTATCCGAGACTTGCGGGGCCATGCGGAAAGCCGGGGCTTCCTTTTGCGTGGGTTTCCAGCTGCGCAGCGCCCAGATGATCAGACCGATCAGGAAGAACGCCGAAGGCGGCAACAGCAGCATGCCATTGGGCTGATACCAGCCGCCGTCGGTGACCGTTGGCAGAATGCTGTAACCGAGCAACTTGCCTGCCCCAAACAGCTCGCGGAACACGCCGAGGACGATCAGCATGGCGCTGTAACCCAGGCCGTTGCCGATGCCATCGAAGAACGACAGCATCGGCGGGTTCTGCATGGCAAACGCCTCGGCGCGACCCATAACGATGCAGTTGGTGATGATCAGGCCGACAAACACCGACAGCTGCTTGGCCAGGCTGAAGGCGAACGCCTTGAGGATCTGGTCCACCACGATCACCAGCGAGGCGATGATCACCATCTGCACGATCATACGGATCGAGCTGGGGATCTGGCTGCGAATCATCGAGATAAACAGGTTGGAGAAACCGGTCACCAGCGTCAGGGCGATCGACATCACCAAGGCGGTTTTCAGGTTGGAGGTCACCGCCAGCGCCGAGCAGATACCGAGGATCTGCAGACCGATGGGGTTGTTGTGAAAGATCGGGTCGAGCAACACGCTCTTGATGGTGGGTTGCGACATGCTTATGCCTCCCCTGCTTTCTGTCTAAGGAGCTTAATATTGGCCAGCAGCGGACCGAAGCCGCTCTCGCCCAGCCAGAAATGCAGCAGGTTATTCACGCCCTTGCTGGTCAACGTGGCACCGGCCAGGCCATCGACCTGGTGCGTGGCCTTGGCCGCCTGCGGATCGACACTGCCCTTGATGATTTCCACGGCAAGCAGCCCCTGCTCGTCGAACAGGGTCTTGCCGGCCCACAGCGCCTTCCACTTCGGATTGTCCACCTCGCCACCCAGACCCGGGGTCTCACCGTGCTGGTAGAAACCGAAGCCGACCACGGTATTGAGGTCGCCCTTGATGGCGATAAAGCCGTGCAGGGTCGACCACAGGCCGTAACCGCGTACCGGCAGGATCAGGGTGTCGAGCTGGCCGTCGGTTTCCACCATATACACGGTGGAAAGCCGCTCGCGGCGCTTGAGCGAGGCGATGTCCTGCGGCCCGGCGAGGGCATCGGACAGCGCCGGGTCCTTGGCCGCCTTGAGCGGATCGAAGCTGGCGGCGTCCTCGGTATCGCTGAAGGTGCCAGACTGCAGGTCAACCACGCGGGCCTTGATCCGTTCGGCGTACAGCGCCTTGATCGCGGAGGCCGACATGCCCTCCTCGCCCAAACCAGCAATCGCCAGAATGCTGCGTTGTTTGTCCAGTTGGCGGTTTTCCACCTGGGTCGGTTTCAGCGCCACCGCTGCGCCGGCGACGAACACCGAGCAGACCAGGCACACCAGTACCGCCACGATCAGAGTGCGGACGGTCGATTCTTGCTTAGCCACGGGCGAGCCTCCGCTTGATATTGGCCTGCACGACGAAGTGGTCGATCAGCGGCGCACAGAGGTTGGCGAACAGAATCGCCAGCATCATGCCTTCCGGGAAGGCCGGGTTGACCACGCGGATCAACACCACCATCACCCCGATCAGCGCGCCGAACAGCCACTTGCCGGTGTTGGTCATGGACGCCGACACCGGGTCAGTGGCCATAAAGATCATGCCGAAGGCAAAGCCGCCGACCACCAGGTGCCAATGCCAGGGCATCGAGAACATCGGATTGGTCGCCGAGCCGATGGCGTTGAACAGGTAGCTCATGGCGATCATGCCGAGCATCACGCCACTGACAATGCGCCAGGAGGCAATCTTGCTCAGCAGCAGGAAAGCACCGCCGATAAAGATCGCCAGCACGCTGGTTTCGCCCATGGAGCCCTGCTCCAGGCCGACGAACGCGTTCCACCAGCTCAGGCCATTGGCCGTCACCTGCTCGATACCGCCAGACGCGGCCACGGACAGTGCAGTGGCACCGGCATAGCCGTCCACAGCAGTCCACACCGCATCACCGGAAATATCCGCCGGGTAGGCAAAGAACAGGAAGGCGCGGCCGACCAGGGCCGGGTTAAGGAAGTTCTTACCGGTGCCGCCGAACACTTCCTTGCCGATCACCACGCCGAAGCTGATGCCCAGCGCCACCTGCCACAGCGGGATATCCGGCGGCAGGGTCAGGGCGAACAGCACGGAAGTGACGAAGAAACCTTCGTTAACCTCATGCCGGCGGATGGAAGCAAACAACACTTCCCAAAAACCGCCGACGATAAAGGTGACCAGATACACCGGCAGGAAATACGCCGCGCCTTGGATAAAGCAATCCCACAGGTTGTTCGGGTCAAAACCCGCGAGCAGGCCAATCAGGCCGAAGCGCCAGCCATCCTGGGCCGCCAGCAGCTCGGGGTTGGCGGCCATAAGGCTGTTGGCCTGGAAACCGATGTTCCACATGCCAAAGAACATCGCCGGCAGGGTGCAAAACCACACCGTCATCATCATGCGTTTGAGGTCGATGCCGTCACGCACGTGGGCGGTGGTCTTGGTCACGCTGCCCGGGCGGTAGAAGAAGGTGTCGACGGCTTCGTACAGCGCATACCACTTCTCGAAGCGGCCACCCTGCTCGAAGTTGTGCTCGATCTTGTCGAGGAATTTACGCAGGCCCATATCAGCCCTCCTTTTCGATGCGAGTCAGGTTGTCCCGCAGGATCGGACCGTATTCATATTTGCCGGCGCAGACGTAGCTGCACAGCGCCAGGTCTTCCTCGTCCAGCTCCAGGCAACCGAGCTTCTGCGCCATCTCGGTGTCGCCAACGATCAGGTAACGCAGCAGCTGGGTGGGCAGGATATCCAGCGGCATCACCGCCTCGTAGTTGCCCACCGGCACCATGGCGCGCGGGCTGCCGTTGGTGCTGGTGTCGAAGGCGAAACGCTTGGCCGCCATCAATTTGGACACGAAGATATTCAGCACCGAGTGCTTGTTCACCCCAGCGCGCAGGTAATGCAGCAGCTCGCGCTCGTTGCCTTCATGCAGGCAGGACACCTGCACGTGGTAGCGACCGAGAAAGGCAAAAGCACCACGCGAGGTACGGCCGCCCAGCAGCGAACCGGAAATCACCCGGTTGTGGCCCGGCTGCAGTTCGCCCGCGCTCAGTTCATCCAGATTGGCACCCAGGCGGGTACGCAGCAGACGCGGTTTTTCCACCACAGGGCCAGCCAGAGCCA
Source organism: Pseudomonas sp. (assembly GCF_049653025.1). Taxonomy (GTDB): domain Bacteria; phylum Pseudomonadota; class Gammaproteobacteria; order Pseudomonadales; family Pseudomonadaceae; genus Aquipseudomonas. The sequence goes on from NZ_JBASFM010000006.1 coordinate 245,287, forward strand.
CCACGCGCTCGACATGCAAGCGGCCGCTGGTGAACAGCTGGCCGATGGCGATCACGTCCTGATAACCGATCTGCCACACGCTCTTGCTGACGCTGACCGGATCGAGGAAATGTATATGGGTGCCCGGCAAGCCGGCCGGATGCGGGCCGGCGAAACCTTCGACCTGCACGCCCGGCAGATTTTCACCTGGCAACGGCACGCCTGCGGCCTTGCACAGAAACACCTTGGCCAGGCGCGCCAGCACGCTCAGGCCATTTTCGAAAGCGCCAGCCTGCTCGGCGATGATCAGCGCAGGATCGGCAGCCAGCGGCTGAGTATCGATAGCCGTCACGAAAATCGAGCTGGGCACGGCATCGATGGCCGGCACCTTGCTGAACGGCCGCGTGCGCAGCGCAGCCCACAGGCCGGACTGCTGCAGGTTGTCACGCACCGCCTGCGGCTCCAGGCTGGCCAACTGGCCGGCCTCGTAGCGGGCGAACTCGACCGCCTCATCGCCGTCCAGGTCGATCACCACCGATTGCAGCACGCGCTGCTCGCCACGGTGAATGGCACCGACCACGCCGGCACCGGGTGCCGTGAAATGCACGCCCGGGTTCTTCTTGTCGGAAAACAGCACCTGGCCAAGCTTGACCCGGTCACCGACCTGTACGGCCATGGTCGGCTTCATGCCGTGGTAATCGCAGCCCAGTACGGCCACGCTACGCACCGCCCGCGCCGCCTCGATACGTTGTTCAGGAACGCCGCTGATTGGCAGATCCAGTCCGGATTTAATCTTGATCATTGAGTGATCCAAACACTGAAATCAGTGCTTTGGCAGAGTGGGGACACAATCGGGATAGATAAAGCAGAACGCTTGCGTTCAGTGCCGGCAATACCTGCGGCGGCCACCCCGAAGTGAAAAACGCTGAAATTATAAGGAGATAAGCCGTGACTTCCCACCCATGAGTGCTGTTTTCGACCGATAAGTCGTAACACCAGGCAACAGCAATCTACTTGACTCAGCAGTCAACTGCGGCGAAAAGCAGCTAAACCCTGCGGAGCATGCGCCATGCGCCACCTGCTTGCACTGATCCTGCTGTTCGCCAGCACCAGCAACCTGCTGGCCAACAGTAACGACTCGATTCTCGAGCAGGCAGCCTTCAGCACCACCTACGAGCTGGCCGGCACCGCCCTGGAGCGCAAGAACCAGGCGCTGTTGACCTATCTGTGGGCCGATGTCTACGCAGCGGCCTTCTATACCGCCGCCGGCGTCAACCCCAGCCAAGCCGTCAGCCGGCCAGCCACGCAGCGACTGGAGCTGTATTACTACCGCGATATCGCCAAAGAGGATGTCATCAAGGCTGCCTGGACAACCCTTAAACACCAGCACGACGCGGCCCAGCTGGCAAAGCTGAAACCGGAGCTGGACGCCCTGCACGCCACTTTCCGCGACATCCGCCCCGGCGACCGCTACGCCCTGAACTACTCGGTACAGCAAGGATTGACCCTGGAACGCAACGGCAGCGAAGTCTTCCGCAGCGGCGACACCGAACTGGCCCGCGCCTACCTGGGCATCTGGCTGGCCCCCGAAGGCCTATCGGACACCCTGCGCGAACAGCTCCTGGCCGATCGCTGAAACCACGATGCACTGAAATGCAAAACGGGAGCCTAGGCTCCCGTTTTGTTTGACGCTCGCGCGGCTTAGCGCGGGAAGGCTGGCGGGTTGACCCCGGCCATGTCTTCCATCACGCGAACCACCTGGCAGCTGTAACCGAACTCGTTGTCGTACCACACGTACAGCACGACACGGTTGTCGTTGCAGATGGTGGCTTCGGCATCGACCACACCGGCGTGACGCGAACCAACGAAGTCAGTCGACACCACTTCCTGCGACTGGACGAAGTCGATCTGCTTCTGCAGGTCCGAGTGCATGGCCATCTGGCGCAGGTACTCGTTGACTTCTTCACGGGTGGTGGCTTTCTCAAGGTTGAGGTTGAGAATGGCCATCGACACGTTCGGCGTCGGCACGCGAATGGCGTTGCCGGTCAGCTTGCCTTTCAGCACGGGCAGCGCCTTGGCGGCGGCAGTGGCGGCACCGGTCTCAGTGATCACCATGTTCAGCGGTGCGCTGCGGCCGCGGCGGTCGCCCTTGTGGAAGTTGTCGATCAGGTTCTGGTCGTTGGTGTACGAGTGAACGGTTTCGACGTGGCCGTTGACGATGCCGTACTGATCGTTGATCGCCTTGAGCACCGGCACGATGGCGTTGGTGGTGCAGGAAGCGGCCGAGATGATCTTGTCGTCAGCGGTGATTTCACTGTGGTTGATGCCGTGCACGATGTTCTTCAGCGCGCCCTTGCCAGGCGCGGTGAGGACTACGCGGTCGACACCCGGGCAAGCCAGGTGCTGGCCCAGGCCCTCGGCGTCACGCCATACACCGGTGTTGTCGACCAGCAGAGCGTTCTTGATGCCGTACTGGGTGTAGTCGATTTCTTTCGGATCCTTGGCGTAGATCACCTGGATCAGGTTGCCGTTGGCCGTCAGGGTGTTGTTGGCTTCATCGATGGTGATGGTGCCGTCGAACTTGCCGTGTACCGAGTCGCGGCGCAGCAGGCTGGCGCGCTTGACCAGGTCATTGGTCGCGCCCTTGCGCACGACGATGGCGCGCAGGCGCAGGCCGTCGCCACCACCGGTCTTCTCGATCAGGATGCGCGCCAGCAGGCGGCCGATACGACCGAAACCGTACAGCACCACGTCGGTGCCTTCACGGGCCGCGCCGTTCTGCTTGCCAGCCACTTCAACCAGCTCGTCTTTAACGAACTGCTCGATGCTGCGGTTCTGGCCTTCGGCCTTGAACTTGCTGACCATCTTGCCCAGGTCCACCGAGGCGGCACCCAGCTTGAGCTCGCTCATGGTCTTGAGGATCGGGAAGGTGTCGTGCACCGACAGCTCGCTGTCGTCAGCCAGGCGGTGACGGGCGAAGCGGTGGGCTTTGAGAATGTCGATCACCGAACGGTTGATCAGACCACGGCCGTAGATCGAGGTGACCACGTTGTTGTTACGGTAGAGTTGGCCAATCATCGGAATCATCGCTTCCGCAAGGGCTTCTCGATCGATCCACTCACCGAGACACTGGTCGGGCTTCTGAGTCACGGGCAGTACCTTCCACATGTAGGGGCTGAAAAAAGGGGCTACATTATGACGGCGCACGCGTGCATGAGCAATGCACGGCTGTCGTAACTGACACCGCACATAAACGCCCGCTACAATCGGCGCCCTTGTGCCATGACCGTGAGCCGCCTGTGTCCGTACTGCGTCTACCGTCCCTGCCCGCCACTGCCGGGAAACAACATTGGGGCAACCTGCCCGGTGCCGCGCTGAGCCTGGCGATTGCCGAAGCCGCCAGCGCTGCCCGCCGCTTCACCCTGCTGCTGACCGCCGACAGCCAGAGCGCCGAGCGCCTGCAGGAAGAGCTGGCGTTTTTCGCCCCGGAACTGCCTGTGCTGCACTTTCCCGACTGGGAAACCCTGCCCTACGACCTGTTTTCGCCGCATCAGGACATCATTTCCCAGCGGATCGCCGCGCTGTATCGCCTGCCCGAGCTGAAACACGGTGTGCTGGTAGTGCCAATCACCACCGCCCTACACCGTCTGGCGCCCAAGCGCTTCCTACTTGGTAGCAGCCTGGTTATGCAGGTCGGCCAGCAGCTCGACGTCAACCAGATGCGCGGCAACCTGGAAGCCGCCGGCTATCGCTGCGTCGACACGGTGTATGAGCATGGCGAGTTCGCCGTCCGTGGCGCACTGATCGACCTGTTCCCGATGGGCAGCAACCTGCCGTACCGCATCGATCTGTTCGATGACGAAATCGAAACCCTGCGCACCTTTGACCCGGAAACCCAGCGTTCCATCGACAAGGTCGACTCGGTCAAGCTGCTGCCAGCGCGCGAATTTCCGCTGGAAAAGAAAGCCGTTACCGATTTTCGCGGGCGCTTTCGCGAGCGTTTCGACGTGGATTTCCGCCGCTGCCCGATCTACCAGGACCTCAGCACCGGCATCACCCCGGCCGGTATCGAGTACTACCTGCCGCTGTTCTTCGAGGAAAGCGCGACCCTGTTCGACTACCTGCCGACGGACACCCAGGTGTTTTCCCTGCCGGGCATCGAGAAAGCCGCCGAGCAGTTCTGGGTGGATGCGCGCGGCCGTTATGAAGAACGCCGGGTAGACCCGGAACGTCCACTGCTGCCGCCCGTGGATATCTTCCTGACGGTAGAAGACTGTTTCGCCCGCCTGAAAAACTGGCCGCGCGTGGTGGTCAGCCAGGACGACATCGAAGCCGGCGTCGGCCGCACTCGCTTCGCCGCCAAACCGCTGCCGGACCTGGCGATTCAGGCCAAAGCCGGCGAGCCGTTGGCCGCGCTGCGGCGCTTTATCGAGGAACATCCGGGTCGCGTGCTGTTCTGCGCCGAGTCCGCGGGGCGGCGCGAAGTGCTGCTGGAACTGCTCGCTCGCCTCAAGCTCAAGCCCAACGAGTTCGACAGCTGGCCGAGTTTCACCGCCAGCAAAGAGCGCCTGGGTATCTGCATCGCCCCACTGGATGACGGCCTGCTGCTCGAAGACCTGGCCCTGGTGGCAGAAAGCCCGCTGTTCGGCCAGCGGGTGATGCAGCGCCGCCGCCGCGAGAAATCGCGCGATGGCGGCGACAACGTGATCAAGAACCTCACCGAGCTGCGCGAAGGCGCGCCGGTGGTGCATATCGACCACGGCGTGGGCCGCTACCTGGGCCTGGTGACCATGGAGTTTGACGGCCAGGCCGCCGAATTCCTCGCCCTGATGTACGCCGAGGAAGCCAAGCTCTACGTGCCGGTGGCCAGCCTGCACCTGATCGCGCGCTACACCGGCAGCGACGACGCCCTCGCTCCGCTGCACCGCCTCGGCTCGGAAATCTGGCAGAAGGCCAAGCGCAAGGCCGCCGAACAGGTGCGCGATGTCGCCGCCGAACTGCTCGACATCTACGCCCGCCGCGCCGCCCGCGAAGGCTATGCCTTTGCCGACCCGAAAGCCGACTACGCTACCTTCAGCGCCGGCTTCCCCTTCGAGGAAACCCCGGACCAGCAAGCCGCCATCGAAGCCGTCTACAACGACATGCTCACGGCGAAGCCGATGGATCGCCTGATCTGTGGTGATGTTGGCTTTGGTAAGACCGAAGTAGCCATGCGCGCCGCGTTTATCGCCGTGCATGGCGGCAAGCAGGTGGCAGTGCTGGTGCCGACCACCCTGCTCGCCCAGCAGCACTACAACAGTTTCCGTGACCGCTTCGCCGACTGGCCGGTAAAGGTCGAAGTGATGAGCCGCTTCAAGAGCGCCAAGGAAGTCAGCGAGGCCATGCAGCAACTGGCCGAGGGCAAGGTCGACATCGTTATCGGCACCCACAAGCTGCTGCAGGACGACGTCAAATTCAGCAACCTGGGCCTGGTGATCATCGACGAAGAGCACCGTTTCGGCGTGCGCCAGAAGGAACAGCTGAAAACCCTGCGCAGCGAAGTCGACATCCTGACCCTCACCGCCACACCGATCCCGCGCACGTTGAACATGGCCGTGGCCGGCATGCGCGACCTGTCGATCATCGCCACGCCGCCGGCGCGCCGCCTGTCAGTGCGTACCTTTGTGATGGAGCAGAACAACCCGACAATCAAGGAAGCGCTGCTGCGCGAACTGCTGCGCGGCGGCCAGGTGTACTACCTGCACAACGATGTGAAAACCATCGAGAAATGCGCCGCCGACCTCGCCGAACTGGTGCCAGAAGCACGCATCGGCATCGGCCACGGGCAGATGCGCGAGCGCGAGCTGGAACAGGTGATGGGCGATTTCTATCACAAGCGTTTCAACGTGCTGATCGCCTCGACCATTATCGAGACCGGTATCGACGTACCGAGCGCTAACACCATCATCATCGAGCGCGCCGACAAGTTCGGCCTGGCTCAGCTGCACCAGTTGCGCGGCCGGGTTGGCCGTAGCCACCACCAGGCCTACGCCTACCTGCTGACGCCGCCGCGCAAGCAGATGACCGACGATGCGCAGAAGCGCCTGGAAGCCATCTCCGGTGCCCAGGACCTCGGCGCAGGCTTCCTGCTGGCCACCCACGATCTGGAAATCCGCGGTGCCGGCGAGCTGCTCGGCGACGGCCAGAGCGGGCAGATCCAGGCAGTGGGTTTCACCCTGTATATGGAAATGCTCGAACGCGCGGTGAAGTCGATCCGCAAGGGTGAACAACCGAACCTCGACCAGCCGCTGGGCGGCGGCCCGGAGATCAACCTGCGCGTGCCGGCGCTGATCCCCGAGGACTACTTGCCCGACGTGCATGCGCGGCTGATCCTCTACAAACGCATCGCCAACGCTGCCGACGAAGATGGCCTGAAAGAGCTGCAAGTGGAAATGATCGACCGCTTCGGCCTGCTGCCGGACCCGACCAAGAGCCTGGTGCGCATTACCCTGCTCAAGCTGCAGGCGGAAAAGCTCGGAATCAAGAAGGTCGATGCCGGCCCGCAAGGTGGGCGCATCGAATTCGCCGCCGACACATGCGTCGACCCGCTGACGCTGATCAAGCTGATCCAGAGCGCGCCGAGCCGCTACAAGTTCGAAGGCGCAACCATGTTTAAATTCCAGGTGCCGATGGAGCGCCCGGAAGAACGATTCAATACCCTGGAAGCGCTGTTCGAGCGCCTGACCCTCTCTGTTTAAAGGACTGATCCATGCGCGCACTCCGCACCCTGACCCTGTTGCCGCTTCTGCTGCTGAGCCTACTGAGCAGCGCCACGGCGCTGGCCGAAGGCCTCTACCAGGTTGAAGTCATCGTATTCCGCCAATCCGCCGAGCTGCTTTCGGCCGGCCAACTGGCACCGGACAACTGGGCGCAGAGCGCTCTACCGGTAGACGGCAGCAACAGCCGCAGCACCTCATTGAATGCCGAAGCCGGCAAACTCAGCCCGTCCAGCGGCTATCAGGTATTGCTGCATAAAGCCTGGTCGCAGAGCCTGGGCGGCTCAAACAGCAGCGTTGCCATCAGCACCGGCAACGAGCAGTTCGGCCACTACCCCGTCGAAGGCCGCATCAGCCTGAAAGAAGGCCGCCTGATCGAGCTGGACAGCGATATCTGGGTCAACCAGTTCGACGCCAGCGGCAGCCTCAGCGACAGCGAGCGGATCAAGCAGAGCAGCCGCCTGAAAAGCGGCGAACTGACCTTTCTGGACAACGGCAGCCTGGGCCTGCTGATTCGCGTCAGCCCGCTGTAAACACTCAGGCACAAAAAAGGGCCGCATTAAGCGGCCCTTTTTTATTGCGCGGTTAGCGGCTCAACTGGTCAGCACCCGCGCCAGTACGGATTTGACCGTGGTCATGCCCTCTTCAACCGCGCGTTCGATCTGCGCCATGCTGATCAACGCCCGCGACTTGCCGGCAGCCGGGTTCACCACCAACGCCAGGCAGGCGTAGGGCAACTCCAGCTCGCGCGCCAATCCCGCTTCGGGCATGCCGGTCATGCCGACGATATCGCAGCCATCGCGTTCCAGTCGGGCGATCTCCGCCGCCGTTTCCAAGCGCGGCCCCTGGGTGCAGCCGTACACGCCATGGCTGCTGAACGCGCATTGCTCGGCGCTCAAGGCACGGGTCAACCGGGTCCGTAGCCCTGCATCGTAGGGATTGCTGAAGTCGATATGGGTGACATGCTCCAGTTCGCCTTCGAAATAGGTGTGCTCGCGGCCGCTGGTGTAATCGATCAGCTGATGCGGCAAGCAGAAGTGCCCAGTGCCCATGGCGGAATGAATACCACCCACCGCATTCACCGCGATAATCGCCGTGGCACCCGCGTCACGCAGCGCCCAGAGATTGGCGCGGTAGTTAACCTGATGCGGCGGGATGCGATGCGGATGACCATGGCGCGCGAGAAACAACACCTCACGCCCGGCATAATCGCCGCGCAGCACCGCCGCAGAAGGCGCGCCGTAAGGCGTGTCGATATGCAGCGCCGCCTTGATGGTGAGGCCGTCCAATTTGGTCAGCCCGGTACCACCGATAATCGCGTAGACCGTCATGCGTTTGTCCTCAGTCGATCAGCTGGGCGGCGCGCAGGCTGACCAACGCCTCCTGCCAACGCGGGTCCTGCCGGTACTCGATACCGGGAAACGCCTGACGACGCATGCGCGCCAAGCCGTTCGGCGGTTCTACCTTGAGCCGCTGCAGCGCGCTCAAGGCCAACTCGGCAGCCGCGCGGTCATTGCACACCAGGCCCATATCGCAACCCGCCGTCAGCGCCGCCTCGATGCGGCACGCCGCATCGCCGACCACATGAGCACCGGCCATGGACAGGTCATCGCTGAAAATCACGCCCTGAAAACCCAGCTCGCCGCGCAGGATGTCCTGCAACCAGCGCCGCGAGAAACCGGCCGGCTGACTGTCGACCTGGGGATAGATCACATGCGCCGGCATCACCGCCGCCAGTTGCTGACTCAGTTGAGCAAAGGGCTGCAGGTCGACCGCGCGAATCTGTTCGAGGCTGCGCTCATCCAGCGGAATTGCCACATGAGAATCGGCCTCGGCCCAGCCGTGACCCGGGAAATGCTTGCCGGTTGCGGCCATACCCGCTGCGTTCATGCCGCGAATAAAGGCACCAGCCAAGCGGGTCGCCAGCTCGGGGTTACCCTCGAAACTGCGACTGCCCACCACCGCACTGCGCTGATGGTCCAAGTCCAGCACCGGGGCGAAACTCAAATCCAGGCCGGCCGCCAGTACCTCGGTGGCCATGATCCAGCCGCACTGCTCGGCCAGATGCTCGGCATTGGCGTTATCGGCCAACGCACGCATTGCCGGCAGCCGCACAAAACCCTGGCGCAGACGCTGCACCCGGCCGCCCTCCTGATCGACCGCCAGCAGCAGGTCGGGCCGCACCGCGCGGATCGCCGCGCTCAGCTCACGCACCTGGCGTGGGTCTTCAATATTGCGCGCGAATAGAATCAAACCACCGACCTGCGGCTGACGCAGAATCTGTCGATCCTCTGCCGTCAGCCAGGTGCCGGCGATATCCAGCATCAATGAACCTTGCATGCTTGAACTCACAACCCTTCCTTAATTAAGAGGCGCAGCAGCCCAGTGCGGGCATGGCGCTTCGTCGATCTGCACCAGACACTGAGCCGGCACGCGCGGGAATAGTTCCACCAGGTCGCTATTGCGCAGCCGCACGCAGCCATGGGACAGCGGCACGCCGAGCGGCTCGCTGTCCGGCGTACCATGCAGGTAGATATAACGGCGAAAGGTATCGACAGCGCCGAGGCGATTGCGCCCAGGCTCGCAGCCGCTGAGCCAGAGAATCCGCGTAAGAATCCAGTCACGCCCGGGAAATTGCGCATGCAACTCGGGCGACCAGACCTCGCCGGTCCAGCGCCGCCCGCGCAGCACCGCGCCACACGGCAGGCCTTCGCCGATCTTCGCGCGCACCTGGTGCAGACCGCGCGGCGTACAGCCGGAGCCATTGCGTTCACCCGGGCCATTGAGCGCCGTGGAAACCGCCAGACGCAGCTGCAGCTGCCCGTTGGCGAAGCCATACAGGCACTGATCAGCGAGAGAAATATGGAGAAAATCGAGAGCAGCCATGGGCCGCTAGCTTAGCGGATCGAACCCGACACGCCCACCCGCACGCCTCAAACTTTGCTAGGTGCCAGCGCAGCTTTAGTGCGGGGCTTGAGCTGAGCACTGGCCAGCGCCTCGTCGGCCAAACCGGTCTCCGAACGCATGCCGGCCGCCAGGAACGGAACCATCAGGCGCATCACCTGCTCGATCGAGGTATTAACCCCAAAATCGGTTTCCGACATGGCCCGTAGCGCCTTGATCCCGGACATGCTGAACGCCGCCGCGCCGAGCATAAAGTGCACACGCCAGAACAACTCCAGCGGCGGAATACGTGGCGCTGCTTCGTGCACCAGCATCATGTAGCGGCGGAACACCTTGCCGTACACCTCTTCCAGGTATTTGCGCAGGTGACCCTGGCTCTGGCTAAAGGCCAACCCCAACAGGCGCATGAAAATCGACAGGTCATTACCGCTGCGCGGCTTCACTGCCAGGGCTTGCTCGACCAGCAGCTCAAGCAGCTCCTCCAGACTGACCTTGGCTTCCGGCTTGGCCTGGCGACGGTCCAGCTCACGCTCGAGGCTTACGCAGAATGGCCCGAGAAACCGCGAAAAAACCGCCTGAATCAGGGCTTTCTTCGAGCCGAAGTGATAGTTCACCGCCGCCAGGTTGACCCCGGCCTTGCTGGTGATCAGGCGCAGCGACGTTTCCGCGAAACCTTTCTCCGCAAAAAGCTGCTCTGCCGCATCAAGAATGCGTTCAACGGTTTCCGACTGGGCCATGACTCTTTTCATCTGAACAAACACTTGTTTGAAACATACGTTTCAGCTGCCTGCCTTGTCAAGCCGGACAAACCATCTTGTGGCTGAGCAGTCACGCGCGCCGCAGCCAACAGCAGACAGCCAAAGCTAGACGAGCGCCAACGCGCTCGAGTAACAGCCTGTCGGCACAAGCCAGAAAGCGCTGCATTGAGTAGAGATCAGAACAGAGGGATTGCCAATCACAAATCACTGTATATAATTCCAGTCACTGTACAAAAAAACAGAGCCAATCATGCTTAAACTGACGCCGCGCCAAGCTGAAATTCTCGCCTTCATCAAGCAATGCCTTGAAGACAACGGCTATCCGCCCACCCGTGCAGAAATCGCCTTGAAACTGGGTTTCAAATCACCCAACGCGGCGGAAGAACACCTGAAGGCCCTGGCCCGCAAGGGTGCGATTGAAATGACCCCAGGTGCTTCGCGGGGCATCCGCATCCCAGGCTTCGAACCCAACAGCGATGACGAAGAAGGCCTGCCGGTGATTGGCCGCGTCGCGGCGGGTGCGCCGATTCTGGCGCAACAGAACATCGAAGAGTCCTGCAAGATCAACCCGGAGTTCTTTCACCCCAGGGCCGACTACCTGCTGCGCGTACGCGGCATGAGCATGAAAGACATCGGCATCTTCGACGGCGACCTGCTGGCCGTGCACACCACCCGCGAAGCCCGCAACGGCCAAGTGGTAGTGGCGCGTATCGATGACGAAGTCACGGTCAAGCGCTTCAAGCGCGAAGGCAACAAGGTCTGGCTGATTGCCGAAAACCCCGAGTTCGCACCGATTGAAGTGAACCTGGAAGAGCAGGATTTGATTATTGAAGGCTTGAGCGTCGGCGTTATCCGCCGCTAGTGGAGGATCTATGCAGTTCCCGCATTCGCTGAACCGTACACAACTGCCACTGTTCGATGCGTTTTTGGCATCGACCGTGAACCCACTGCTTACCGATGCGGGTGAGCTGCCCTGGCAGGATGAGACAGAAGCATTCAGTGAAATGTCGCTGCGCGGCGCAGCCGGGCACTGCTTGAACCTGCTCGCACCGATTCTGCGTCAACTCAGCGAGAACCACGACGAACGCTGGCTGACCCTGATTGCCCCACCGTCCAGTCTCACCCAGGCCTGGCTAAGGGATGCCGGCTTGAACCGCGAACGTATTCTGCTGCTGCACCCACGTGGCGCACAAAGCCCACTGGAACTGGCCCAGCAAGCCCTAACACTGGGCCGTAGTCACACCGTGGTGAGTTGGCTGCACCCACTCGAACGCGAGGCGCGGCAACAGCTGGAGCACGCGGCGCGCCTGGGCAAAGCACAAAGTTTGAATATCAGCCTGGGCTGATGTCACTCGGCGGGAATCTGTTGATTGAACTGAAGGCCGGGCTCAGCGCCCAGCTACACCTGCGGGATCAGTGCAGAACCCGCGGCCCTTCTTCCTGCTGGAAATTGTTCTCGGCCAAGCGGCCGGCCATCTGCACGCCAACATTGAGCATGGCCTTGGCCACCTCGACATGCTGACCCTGCAGGAAAGCCTTGGCGTCAGCAGAGAAATCCAACACCACCAACGACTCTTCATCCTCCGCACGACGCAGGGCAATGCGCCCATCAGGCAGCTCGACGATTTCCAGGAAGGATGTAGGCATAGGGTTGGCTCTCCACGAAAGGCGCGCATTGTAACAGCCGACCAGGACTCACCCTAGTCCGCCGATCCAATCAGCCATCACCATTCATTCAGGGTTTCGCGAAAACGCTGTGCGAGTACTTTCAGGTGCTGACGCCAGGCCTCCAGGATTTCCCGCGACAAAGGTACAACCTCTTCATCCAGGCTGACTGCGGTGATCAACGGCGTACTGGGGTCGACCTTGGCTTTCTTGCCGGCTTGCGGCGGCTGAAACAGTTCGCCGTAGGCCTTGAGCAACTGAGCCAGCCAGCTCTCCGGTGATTGCACCAGTTCAACCAACTCGCCCAACTCCTGACTCGGCGCGGCGCTTAGTACGGATTGGTTGAGAAAGCTTTCTGCGCGCGGCGCAGCGCTATCTGGCAAACGGTAGTAACCGGCTATTTCATGGCACAGCCCCAACAGGGCACCGTATAGATGAAACAGCGCAGCCTCGCGCTCAGCCTGGATCAACGCCAGGGCATTCATGCTCTGGCCCTGCTCGGCCTTGCGCCAGGACTCCAGCGCCAGACCTGCATAGAAGATTTTCTGATTGGTACGGGTATAGAGCTCATGGGCCATCGTGGCACCCTCCACTACAGATCGGATAAGCATACGCGCGCCTGCCGGCGGCAGGCGCGCACTTAGTCAGATCAGCTCTTGTCTTCGACTTTCCACTTGCCGCCGTCATAGAACGCGCGCCAGCCGGTCGGCTTGCCGTCGACCTCGGTCTGCACGTACTGCTCCTTGGTCTTGCGACTGTAGCGGATCACTGCGGCACGGCCTTGCGGGTCTTTCTTCGGCGCATCGCAGAGGAAGTGGTACTTGGGATCGATCTCATCACGATGTGGGATCAGCTCAAGCACCAATGGCGCGCGGGTTTCGCGGTTTTTCGGGAACTGGCTGGCAGCCAGGAACAGCCCGGAAGCACCATCGCGCAGGATGTAGGTGTCGTTAACCTTCTCGCATTTGAGTTCAGGCATCTTCACCGGATCCATCTTCGGCGGTGCGGCTTCACCGCTTTTCAGCAGCTTGCGGGTGTTCTTGCACTCGCTATTGGTGCATCCGAAGAACTTGCCGAAACGGCCAGTCTTCAGCTGCATCTGGTTGCCGCACTTGTCGCAATCCAGGCTCGGGCCTTCGTAGCCTTTGATCCGGTACTGGCCTTGTTCAACCTCGTAACCCGAGCAATCCGGGTTGTTGCCGCAGATATGCAGCTTGCGGGTTTCATCCAGCAGGTAGGCATCCATGGCGGTGGCGCAGATCGGGCAGCGATGCTTGCCCAGTAACACCAGGGACTCGGACTCACCCTCGTCATCGGCGGCAATCTCATCACCCGGCACCAGGTTGACGGTGGCCTTGCAGCGTTCTTTTGGCGGCAATGCATAGCCGGAACAACCGAGGAACACCCCGGTGGAGGCCGTACGAATGGTCATCGGCCGCGCACAATCGCGACAGGCAATATCGGTCAGGGTCGGCTGGTTGGCGCGCATGCCGCCATCACTGGCCTCGGCCACTTCGAGCTTCTTCTTGAAGTCGCCGTAGAACTCGTCCAGCACGTGCTTCCACTCGCGCTCGCCCTGAGCAACGTCGTCCAGGTGCTCTTCCATGCCGGCGGTAAAGCCATAGTCCATCAGGTTGGAGAAGCTCTCAGCCAGACGCTCGGTAACGATGTCGCCCATCTTCTCGGAGTAGAAGCGGCGGTTATGCAGGGCTACGTAGCCGCGATCCTGAATGGTGGAAATGATTGCCGCGTAGGTCGACGGGCGACCGATACCGCGTTTTTCCATTTCCTTGACCAGGCTGGCTTCGGAGTAACGCGCCGGCGGCTTGGTGAAATGCTGGCTCGGATCGAGCTTGATCAGCTTGAGCGCTTCGCCCTGGCTCATGTCCGGCAGTACATCGTCATCGCCGGGCTTGCTCAGCTGCGGCAATGCCCGGGTATAACCGTCGAATTTGAGAATACGGCCCTTGGCGCGCAGCTCGAACTGCGCAGCGTTCACCGTCACGGTGGTCGACAGGTATTCGGCCGGCGGCATCTGGCAGGCCACGAACTGACGCCAGATCAGCTCGTAGAGGCGTTCGGCGTCGCGTTCCATGCCCGACAGTTGGGTCGGCTTGAGGTTGACGTCGGACGGACGAATCGCTTCGTGCGCCTCTTGCGCGCCCTCTTTGCTGCTGTAGGCAATCGGATCGGCCGGCAGGTACTTCTTACCAAACTCGCCCTGAATAAAGTCACGCACCATGCTCACGGCGTCGGCCGAGAGGTTGGTCGAGTCGGTACGCATATAGGTGATGTAACCCGCCTCGTACAGACGCTGGGCCATCATCATGGTCTTCTTCACCCCGAAGCCCAGACGGTTACTGGCCGCCTGCTGCAGGGTGGAGGTAATAAAGGGGGCCGAGGGCTTGCTGCTGGTCGGTTTGTCTTCGCGCTTGGCGATGCTGTAGCTGGACGCCTTGAGCGTGTTCAGCGCGGCCATGGCCTGGGCTTCGTTCAACGGCTTGAACGCGGCACCGTTCTCACGGGCCACTTCGAAGCGCACGTTGGCACCCTTGGCGGTGCCGAGGTCGGCGTGCACTTCCCAGTACTCTTCGGGAACGAAGGCACGGATCTCTTTCTCGCGCTCGACCACCAGCTTCACTGCCACCGACTGCACACGGCCGGCGGACAGGCCGCGGGCGATCTTGGCCCACAGCAGCGGCGAGACCATATAGCCCACTACGCGGTCGAGGAAGCGCCGCGCCTGCTGGGCATTGACCCGATTGATGTCCAGCTCGCCAGGTTTGGAGAAGGCTTCCTGGATCGCTTTCTTGGTGATTTCGTTGAACACCACGCGTTTGTAGCGGCTGTCGTCACCCCCAATGGATTCGCGCAGGTGCCAGGCAATGGCTTCCCCCTCGCGGTCCAAGTCGGTTGCGAGGTAGATGGTGTCAGCATCCTTGGCCAAACGGCGCAGCTCTTCGACCACCTTCTCTTTGCCCGGAAGGATCTCGTACTTGGCCTTCCAGCCGTGCTCGGGATCAACCCCCATGCGCGCAAACAACTGGCGCTTGGCTTTTTCCTTGGGCGACAGCGCCGGGGCTTCACCTGCGGCGGCTTTACCACGCTTGGCCGGTTCTTTGGCCGTGCTTGCCGAACCACTGGTGGGTAGGTCACGGATATGGCCGATGCTCGACTTCACCACGTACTCGTTGCCCAAGTACTTGTTGATGGTCTTGGCCTTAGCCGGGGATTCCACGATGACCAGCGATTTGCCCATGGATTGGAAAATTCCTGAAATTCGGTAAATAAATGCGGGAGGCGCTGTACTGCCTGCTAGCGCGGCACCGCTATATATAGTGGTGGTCCGGCCGAGGTCAAGCGCAGCAATGGCCCGGTATCAGCTCAAGGGCGAGAGAACAGCGCGGTTTCAGCCTGAATCAAAGCAAAGCGTGGAACCGTCTCGCCGTCCACCTCGACGCTTTCGCAGAACATCTCCAGCGGTCGCACCCACAGGCCAAACTCGCCGTACAGCGCCTGATAGACCACCATCTGCTGCTCCGTTTCGGAATGCTGAGCGATGCCAAACACACGGTACTCAGGGCCTTTGTAGTGGCGGTAGAGGCCAGGCTGCAGTTGCATGGGTGAATTCCTTGAAGATTTTCTGCTGATAAACAAAAACCGGGGCACTGGGCCCCGGTTTTTCCATCTCTTACACCCAGTGAAGCTTAGAGGCGTTCGAAGACGGTGGTGATGCCTTGGCCGAGACCTACGCACATGGTCGACACACCGAAGGTGCCGCCATTCTGCTTCATCACGTTCAGCAGGGTACCGGAGATACGCGCACCGGAACAACCGAACGGGTGACCCAGGGCGATCGCGCCGCCGTGCAGGTTGACCTTCTCTTCCATCTTGTCGAGCACTTTCAGGTCCTTCAGCACAGGCAGAGCCTGGGCGGCGAAGGCTTCGTTGAGCTCGAAGAAGTCGATGTCATTGATGGTCAGGCCAGCACGCTTGAGAGCTTTCTGAGTCGACGGTACTGGACCGTAACCCATGATCGCCGGATCAACACCGGCCACGGCCATGGCGCGAACCACAGCCATTGGCTGAATGCCGAGGTCTTGGGCGCGTTGGGCGCTCATAACGATCATGCAGGAAGCGCCGTCGGTGATCTGCGAGGACGTACCTGCAGTCACGGTGCCGCCTTTCGGGTTGAACGCAGGCTTCAGCGCAGCCAGGCTTGCCAGGGTGGTTTCCGGACGAATGGTTTCGTCGTAGTCGAACACCTTGAGGAAGCCGTTCTCGTCGTAGCCTTGCATCGGGATGATTTCATCCTTGAACTTGCCTTCGACGGTGGCTTTGTGGGCCAGACGGTGCGAACGCTCACCGAACGCGTCCTGCTGCTCACGGCTGATGCCATGCATCTTGCCGAGCATTTCAGCAGTCAGACCCATCATGCCCGAGGCCTTGGCCGCGTACAGCGACAGGTGCGGGTTTGGATCGACGCCGTGCATCATGCCAACGTGGCCCATATGCTCCACACCGCCGATGACGAATACGTCACCGTTGCCGGTCTGGATCGCCTGCACAGCAGTGTGCAGGGCGCTCATGGACGAACCGCACAGGCGGCTCACAGTCTGGCCAGCAGCGGTGTGCGGGATCTGGGTCATCAGCGACGCCATGCGCGCGATGTTCCAGCCCTGCTCCAGGGTCTGGTTAACGCAGCCCCAGATCACGTCTTCCACTTCAGCTGGATCCAGCTTGGTGTTACGTGCCAGCACGCCGCTGATCAGGTTGGCCGACATGGTTTCGGCACGGGTGTTGCGATGCATGCCGCCCTTGGAACGACCCATCGGGGTACGACCGAAGTCGACGATGACTGCATCTCTAGGATTCAGGCTCATAAATTCACTCTCGCTCTAGTCTGACCGCGATTAACCGAAAAACTTCTGGCCCTTAGCGGCCATTTCGCGAAGCTTGGCAGTCGGGGTGTACAGCGCGCCCAGCTCGGCGTATTTGTCGGCCAGGGCAACGAACTCGGCTACACCGACGGTATCGATGTAACGCAGCGCACCACCGCGGAACGGAGGGAAGCCGATGCCGTAGATCAGGCCCATATCGGCCTCAGCTGCGGTATCAACAATGCCGTCTTCCAGACAACGCACGGTTTCCATGCACAGAGGAATCATCATGAAGTTGATGATGTCTTCATCAGTCACTTCACGCTGCTCGGTCACGATGGACTTGAGCAGGTCGTAGGCAACCGGATCAGAAACCTTCTTCGGCTTGCCGCGCTTGTCCATTTCGTAGGAGTAGAAGCCTTTGCCGTTCTTCTGGCCCAGGCGATCTGCTTCATACATCACGTCAACCGCGGTACGGCCTTCAACAGCCATGCGATCCGGGAAGCCTTCAGCCATCACGTCACGGCCGTGGTGGCCGGTGTCGATACCGACCACGTCGGACAGGTACGCCGGGCCCATCGGCCAGCCGAACTTCTCCATGACCTTGTCGATACGCACAAAGTCCACGCCGAATGCCAGCAGCTTGGAGAAGCCACCGAAGTACGGGAACAGCACGCGGTTAACCAGGAAGCCTGGGCAGTCGTTGACCACAACCGGGGTCTTGCCCATTTTCTTGGCGTAAGCAACGGTGGTCGCCACAGCTACGTCGCTGGACTTCTCGCCACGAATCACTTCAACCAGCGGCATCATGTGCACCGGGTTGAAGAAGTGCATGCCAACGAAGTTTTCCGGACGCTTGAGGGCCTTGGCCAGCAAGTTGATGGAAATGGTCGAGGTGTTGGAAGCCAGGATCGCGTCTTCGCGAACCACGCCTTCCACTTCAGCCAGAACGATCGCTTTGACTTTCGGATTCTCGACCACAGCTTCGACAACGATGTCGACAGCGCCAAAGTCGCCGTAGGACATGGTTGGGCGAATAGCGGTGAGGGCTTCAGCCATCTTAGCCGGGGTCATACGACCTTTGGCAACACGACCGCCAAGCAGCTTGGAAGCCTCGGCCAGACCCATCTGGATACCCTCTTCACGGATATCCTTCATCAAGATCGGGGTGCCCTTGGAAGCGGACTGGTAGGCGATACCGCCACCCATGATGCCAGCGCCGAGTACGGCAGCCAGTTTCACGTCTTTGGCGATTTCGTCGTGCTGCTTGGACTTCTTCTTCAGATCCTGATCATTCAGGAACAGGCCGATCAAGCTGGCAGCAACTGGGGTCTTGGCCAGTTTGACGAAGCCTGCAGCTTCAACTTCCAGCGCTTTGTCGCGACCGAAGTTGGCGGCTTTCTGGATGGTCTTGATCGCTTCAACCGGTGCCGGGTAGTTCGGACCGGCCTGACCTGCAACGAAACCTTTGGCGGTTTCAAAGCACATCATCTGCTCAATCGCGTTGAGCTTGAGCTTTTCCAGCTTCGGCTGACGCTTGGCCTTGTAGTCCAGCTCGCCAGAGATGGCGCGCTTGATCAGGTCCAGGGCAGCGGCTTGCAGCTTGTCAGCGGCAACCACGGCATCCACTGCACCCATTTTCAGGGCGTCAGCAGCTTTGTTTTCTTTACCGCCAGCAATCCACTCAACAGCGTTATCGGTACCGATAACACGTGGCAGACGCACGGTACCGCCGAAGCCCGGGTAGATACCCAGCTTGACTTCCGGCAGGCCAACCTTGGCGCTTTCGGCCATGACGCGGTAATCCGCGGCCAGGCACATCTCAAAACCACCGCCCAGGGCGATGCCATTGATTGCGACTACGGTCGGAACATTGAGGTCTTCAAAATCACTGAAGATCTTGTTGGCTTCGAGGTTGCCAGCCACCAGTTCTTCGTCCGGCAACTTGAAGTTGTCGACGAACTCGGTGATGTCGGCACCGACGATAAATACGTCTTTGCCACTGGTGACAATCACGCCCTTGATCGAACCATCGGCCTTGATAGCATCAACGGATTGACGCAGTTCATTGAGGGTAAGACGGTTGAATTTGTTGACGGATTCACCCTTGAGGTCGAATTTCAATTCGACGATGCCACTCTCAAGAGCCTTAACCGTGATGGCTTTACCTTCGTAAATCATCAACTGATCTCCACGGTATGGAAGCTGAACAGTACACATCGGAGCCAACCAGCAAGCTACTCCACGGCACAGCCGTCTAGAGTAGCCCCAATCAGCCTGGCACACCCGCCGACGCGATATTCGGGCTGTAGTGGCGTCACCTTGATAGGTAAACGCTCAATTCATACGCCCGTTTGATTTGGGTGCGCACACCTTCAAGGAAAAGCCCCAACTTGTCAATTGGCCTGTTGTGACTGCCAAGGCGTACAAAAAATTACGATATGACTGACATCCGCATGCCACAAACTCTGTCGCGAACACGCAAACATCAGCGGCGATAAGCCGGCATTAACGCGAATCATGACGCAGAAGTGTGATCCAGCGCATGCCTAGCAAAATGGTTTGGCTACAGGTACAGTCGTCTCAATACGGCCGCTTTAGACCGGCCGTAGCCACAACAAAAACAATTAGAGCCCGCATCAAGGGCGCACGGAGTTTCC
This sequence comes from Pseudomonas sp., assembly GCF_049653025.1. Taxonomy (GTDB): domain Bacteria; phylum Pseudomonadota; class Gammaproteobacteria; order Pseudomonadales; family Pseudomonadaceae; genus Aquipseudomonas. The sequence continues at coordinate 264,888 of NZ_JBASFM010000006.1, forward strand.
CCCATGTCGAGCCGCATGCTTGCCATTGTCTTGAGCACCCTGCTCGCAATCGCCTTACCGTTGTTCAGTGCTGCCACTCACGCGGCTGACCCCGCCACCAATCTGCTGAAGCTGCACCAACTGCGCCTTGCCGCGCAAAAGACCCTCGGCGACTTCTATATGTTCAACGGCATGGAAGGCGATCAGCGCTATGCGCGCATGATCAACGAGTCGCTGAGCGAGGTGAACACCCAGCTCAACGCCCTCACCGACATGCCCGGCGAAGGCTCGAAGGCCCTGCGTTCGCAGCTCGACCAACAGTGGAAGGGTTACCAGATCGACCTCAACAACCTCACCAATGCACTGAAGACTCAAGGCTTTACCGACCTGCAGCCGGTGGCCGACCTGGCCGCGCGCAACCAGCAGTTGATGAGCCTGAGCCAAGAGCTGTACACCAAGATTCAGCAGGAAAGCAGCTACAGCGTGCCGCAACTGACCCAGCGCAGCCGTGAACAGAGCCTGCTGATGCAAGCGATCGCGGTGGACTACGCCTCGCGCAGCGCATCAGTGGGTGCAACCTTTATGGGCGGTGCCGATGCGCGGCCGATCGAGGAACTGGTGAGCGAGTTCGCCAGCAAGATGAGCGCGCTGGAAAAAGAGCCGAAGAACAGCCCGCAGCTCAAGCAATCCTGGGACGGGGTCAGCACCAAATGGCGCTATATTGAAAAGTCGCTGATCAACTACAACGAGAACAGCGTGCCATTCCTGGTCAACAAGTACTCCAACATCATCATCCAGGGCATTGAACAGATTTCCAGCCAGTACGCAGCGGCCAACCTCTAAGCCACTGCCCATAGGGCAACCCGATCCGCTTTACCGGCCTGCCTGGCCGCTCTCTGGCCCAGTGTTCGCACTGGGCTTTCTTTTGCCCATGCCGAGCAGCCCTCAGGCCGTCGCTACGCGACATCAAAAATTGCTTCAGGCATTTTTTATGGCCGGCCATCCATGGCGGCCACCCTTCGGGCCGTCGCTACGCGACGTTAAAACTTGCTCCCGGCAACTTTTTGCTCAGGCTTTGGCCTGCAGAAAATCGACAACCTTCTGCAGCGCCTCAGCCTCACCCCGCTCCCCCCAGCACACGGCCAGCATCTGCGCAGTCGCCTCGACCTTGAACACATCCGCCGGCAAGGCCTGCAACTGCCCCAGCAGCGCCTCATCCACGCAGGGCTCGCGCCATTTGTTCAGCCACAGGCCAGGCTCGGACTGCCAATAACACCAACTGTCCTGCTGCCCACGGCGGCGCGCCCGGTGATATTGCGGGCAGGAATGCGGCGGCTGGCGTACCAGCCAATGCGGCCACTCCTGAGGCGACAACTGCATGGCCACGCCCATACGCCGCGCCTGCAGACGCACATCCATCTGCCCGCGCTGTCGGCGCGACGGCACCAGCCAGGCCAAGGGACTGAGGATCACCGCCAGGAGCAAAACCACTAACCAGAGACTCATATCGTTATCTCGCCGGCAAAAGCCTGTCATCAGCGCTCAGGACAGCCATACTCAATTCATTGATCCCCCTTGAAAGGAGATACCCATGCCCTACCAGCACATTCTGGTCGCCGTCGACCTTACCGAAGAATGCGACCCGGTCATGAAACGCGCGCAGAAACTGGCGGCCTGCAGCGGGGCCAAATTGTCTGTGGTGCATATAGTCGAGCCCATGGCCATGGCGTTTGGCGGCGACGTGCCGATGGACCTGTCGATGCTGCAACAGCAGCAGTTTGACCAGGCCCGCGAGCGCCTCGACAACTTTTCCGGCAAGTACCCAGATCTGGCCGCCGACCAGCGCCACCTGGCCTACGGCCAGCCGCGCCAGGAAATTCATCGTCTGGCCGGCGAGCAGCAATGCGACCTGATCATCGTCGGCAGTCACGGTCGTCATGGCCTGGCCCTATTGCTGGGCTCGACCGCCAACGACGTGTTGCACGGTGCGCCCTGCGATGTTCTGGCGGTACGCCTGAAGAAAGCCGAATAGCGCTAGCGGCGGCGAATAACGCCCCGCGCTATTCGCCAGCCTGGCTAGTCCGCGCCATCCCCCGAGCTCATGACCAACGGGCGAATCTTCTGCAGCTGGGTTTCCAGCGAATAACTCATGCTCGATGACATCGAGAAGAAGGTCAGAAAGGCCTTGAGGTTGGAATCGCCTTCACAGGTGTCGTGAATGCGCTGCCAGAACGCCTGATTGACCAGTTGCAGTTGCTGGAACATGCGCACCAGCCCCTTCAACTCCCAATCGGCATGCCGCCCTTCGCGGAAATTGAAATACTGCCGCGTCAGGTACAGCGACACCGTGCGCAGGGTGAATTCCTGATTGCTGGCAAACGGCAGGTGGTTCTGCGCCATGGGCCTGAGTTTGCCCAGTACCGGGCAAGCACTGGTCGCCATGATCACCCCGAGCAGCGCCCGCAGCCCCTCCTCCAGGCTCACCAGCTTGGTGTACTCACGCTCGGGCGTACGCACCCAGACCGAGGCCTTCTTGAACGCCGGCAGGCCATGGAAATCCTCGATCACCCGATGCAGATCGACCGCTGCCGGGCAATGGCTGAAATTATCCTTGCTCAGCGGACAATTGCTGCATTGCTGGTGTTCCAGGCGCGTCCAGGCGGGCGCGCTGCGTGTAGCCTCAACTTCATAACCACGGTCCAGCTCGATCCTGTAGCTGAACTGATGGTTGTCGTCGAGAGTGATGCGGTACTCGATGGCCATGACTGTCTCCGCCAGACTTCTTTCGGTTCCGTTTGCGAGTATTCAGTAAAACGTCGTCGCCAGGCTTAGCCTTCCAGCTCGGCCCAACGCTCGACCAGTTGCTCCAGCTCATGCTGCACAGCCTGCAACTGCGCCAGCACTTCGGCAGTCTTCTCTGCCGGCTGCTGATAGAAGCTCGCAGCCCCAATCTGCGCCTGCAGAGCCGCAACCCGCCCTTCCAGAACATCGATCTGCCCAGGAATGGCTTCCAGCTCGCGCTGCAGCTTGTAACTTAGTTTTTTCTTGCTTGCGGCAGCCACCACGGGCTCTGGCGCAACCGGCGCGGCGACTACCGCTGAGGCTAGTTCAGGCTTGCCGGCTTTGCTTTCGCCAACCCCGAGCAGGCGCGGCGAGCCGCCCTGACGCAGCCAATCCTGATAACCACCGACGTACTCACGGACCAGGCCCTCGCCCTCGAAGACCAGGGTGCTGGTAACCACGTTGTCGAGGAAGGCCCGGTCGTGGCTGACCATCAGCACGGTGCCAGGGAAGGTCAGCAACACTTCCTCAAGCAGTTCCAGGGTTTCCACGTCGAGGTCGTTGGTCGGTTCGTCCAGCACCAGCAGGTTGGCCGGTTTGCTGAACAGCTTGGCCAGCAGCAAACGCGCCCGCTCACCGCCGGACAAGGCCTTGACCGGGGTACGTGCACGCTGCGGGCTGAACAGGAAGTCGCCCAGGTAGCTCAGCACATGGCGGTTCTGCCCATCAATCTCGATAAAGTCGCGGCCTTCGGCGACGTTGTCGATCACGGTTTTTTCCAGATCGAGCTGGTGGCGCAACTGATCGAAGTAGGCCACGTCGATCCGCGTACCTTCGGCAACCACCCCGCTGGTGGGCTGCAAACCACCCAGCATCAACTTGAGCAAGGTGGTCTTGCCGGTACCGTTGGCCCCCAGCAGGCCAATACGGTCACCGCGCTGCAGCACCATGGAGAAGTCCTTGATCAGGAACGGACCCTCAGGGTGGGCGAAGCTGACGTTCTCCAGCACCATTACCTGCTTGCCGGACTTCTCGGCGGTTTCCAGCTGGATATTGGCCTTGCCGGTGCGTTCACGGCGCTCGCTGCGCTCCACGCGCAGGGCTTTCAGCGCGCGCACGCGGCCTTCGTTGCGGGTACGACGCGCCTTGATGCCCTGACGAATCCACACTTCTTCCTGGGCCAGGCGCTTGTCGAACAGCGCGTTGGCAGTTTCCTCGGCAGCCAGAGAGGCTTCCTTGTGCACCAGGAAGCTGGCGTAGTCGCCGTTCCAGTCGATCAAGCCGCCGCGGTCCAGTTCGAGGATGCGCGTGGCCAGGTTCTGCAGGAAGGAACGGTCGTGGGTGATAAACAGCACCGCACCCTGGAAGTCGGCCAAGGCTTCTTCCAGCCAGGCAATCGCGCCGATATCCAGGTGGTTGGTGGGTTCGTCGAGTAGCAGCAGATCCGGTTCGGAGACCAGCGCCTGGGCCAGCAGCACGCGGCGACGCCAGCCGCCGGACAACTCGGCCAGGGTCTTGTCGGCAGGCAGCTGCAGGCGGCTCAGGGTGCTGTCGACCAACTGCTGCAAGCGCCAGCCGTCACGGGCTTCGAGGTCATGCTGGACGTGCATCAGCTTGTCCAGATCCGCGTCGGTGACGCAGTTCTGCGCCAAGTGGTGGTATTGCGCGAGTAATTCACCCACACCGTCCAGACCTTGGGCAACCACATCGAACACGGTACGCTCGTCGGCCAGCGGCAACTCCTGCGGCAACTCACCGATCTTCAACCCAGGCGCACGCCAGACTGCGCCGTCATCGGGCTTCTGATCGCCCTTGACCAGCTTCATCATGCTCGATTTGCCGGTGCCGTTGCGGCCGATGATGCACACCCGCTCGCCACGACCGATTTGCCACGACACCTTGTCCAACAGCGGCATAGCGCCGAAGGCCAGGGAAACATCGGTAAATTTGAGCAGGGTCATGGCACGCCTCGACGAAAACGACAGGTGAAACACAGTAAAACTACGGATGTGTACATTCGACGCGTTTGCGCCAATGCCACCCAGGCTACTGCTTCACCAGGAAAATCCATTGCAGCTGCGCGAAGCACCCGCAAAATAGGGCGCGCATTCTAACCGAGAAGTGCTGGCACATCGCTGGCAATTTCAGCCGCAGCGCCGCAATTTTCTGCACCTGCCGCCGCGCATAGAACTCGCGGACTGTCTGGCCCGGCCCTTGGCCAGGAAAGACCCGCCATCCGCTGAATTGCCCAGCGGCAGTTGGCAAGCCGCCACATTGAGCCTTCACCGCCCTAAGGCAAACGACTAAGCTAGGGAAATACGCACCTTTTAGCCTGGAAGTGTCATGCGCGGTTCTCTGTTCAGCCTGTTGTCCTGCCTGCTTATTTCGTCTCTCAGCTACTCTGCGGCCCACGCCGCCAGCCTGACGCAACAACGCCAATACTACGACCAAGCCAAAGCCGCGCTGGCCAAAGGCGACAAAGGGCCTTACCAGCGCTACGCCAGTGCGCTGCGTGATTACCCGCTGGAACCCTACCTGGCCTATGACGAACTGACCGCCCGGCTGAAATGGGCGAGTAACGACGAAATCGAGAAATTCCTCGCCGAGCATGGCGACCTGCCGCAGATCGGCTGGATGAAACTGCGCTGGTTGCGCTGGCTGGCCGAACGTGGCGAATGGCAGACTTTTATCAACCATTACGACCCGACCCTGAACTTCACCGAACTCGATTGCCTGTACGGCCAATACCAACTCAAGCACGGCATGCGCACCGAAGGCTACGCCACGGCGGAAAAACTCTGGCTGGTGGGTAAATCGCAGCCCAACTCCTGCGACCCGCTGTTCGAGCGCTGGGCCGCCGAAGGCCAGCTGCCGGAGCAGAAACGCTGGCAGCGCGCCAAACTGGCGGCCGAGGCACGCAACTACGGCTTGCTCACCCACCTGATCAAGACCCTGCCAACCCTGGGCAACCACGCCAAGATGCTGCTGCAAGTGGCGCAGAAGCCGGAACTGCTGAAACAGACCAGCCGCTTCACCCAAACCGATCAGGCCATGGCCGATGTGGTCGGCCTGGGCCTGCGGCGCCTGGCGCGTCAGGACCCGGAAACAGCCCTGCGTCTTCTGGATAGCTATGCCACGCGGATGAAGTTCTCCAGCGAGGAGAAGGTCGCCATTGCCCGTGAAATCGGCCTGACCCTGGCCAAGCGCTTCGATGCCCGCGCCCTGCAGGTCATGGCCAAGTATGACCCCGAGCTGCGTGACAACACCGTCAGTGAATGGCGCGCCCGCCTGCTGCTGCGCCTGGGCCGCTGGGAAGAAGCCAACCAGCTGACCCGGAAAATGCCTGAAGAGTTGGGCAAGACCAACCGCTGGCGCTACTGGCAGGCGCGCAGCCTGCAACTGGCGCAACCCAACAGCACAGAACCGAAAGCCCTGTATCAGGCCCTGGCCAAGGAACGCGATTTCTACGGCTTTATGGCCGCCGACCAGGTGCAAGCGCCCTACCAGCTGAACAACAAGCCGCTGGCCCTGAGCCCGCAGACCATCCAGAAGGTACGTAACTCGGCGGCCATTCGCCGCGCCCTGGAGTTCCACGCCCGCGGCCAGATCGCCGACGGTCGCCGCGAGTGGTACAACGTCAGCCGCCTGTTCAGCCGCGATGAAATGGTTGCCCAGGCACGTCTGGCCTATGAAATGGGCTGGTACTTCCCGGCCATCCGCACCATCAGCCAGGCGCAGTACTGGGACGACCTCGATGTGCGCTTCCCCATGGCGCACCGCGACCAGCTGGTGCGTGAGGCGCGCAAGCGTGACATCCACTCCAGCTGGGTATTCGCCATCACCCGCCAGGAAAGCGCCTTTATGGCCGATGCCAAGTCCGGCGTCGGAGCCATGGGCCTGATGCAGCTGATGCCGGCCACCGCCAAGGAAACCGCCAAACGCTTCGGTATTCCGCTGTCTTCGCCACAGCTGGCGTATCGACCAGAAGTGAACATCCAGCTGGGTGCCGCTTACCTAAGCCAGATCTACGGCCAGTTCAACGGCAACCGCGTGCTCGCTTCCGCCGCCTACAACGCCGGCCCAGGCCGTGTGCGGCAATGGCTGCGCGGCGCGGATCACCTGTCGTATGACGTGTGGATCGAAAACATCCCGTTCGATGAGACCCGCCAGTACGTGCAGAACGTGCTGTCCTACTCGGTGATCTACGGCGAGAAGCTCAACGCGCCGCAGCCGCTGGTGGCCTGGCATGAGCGCTATTTCGATCAGTAAGCGCTAACCGCTGCACGGTGCCGACCGTGCAGCGTCCGTTAGGCCAGAACCTCCACCGGCATATCCAACGCCAACCGGCCTGAACCACAGGCGATCAGGTTCTGCCCGAAGTACACCTCGCCATCGCGCTCGCGATAGGTCTTCAAGGTGCTCAGCGGTTCACGATCCGCGCTGCGCTCGCCCGTCTGCGGATCGAGGGTGGTCATGATGCAGCGCGAACAACCCTTGACCACGCGAAACTCCAGCTCACCGATGCGGATACGCTTCCAGCTGTCCTCGGCATAGGCTTGACTGCCAGCGACCACCAGGTTCGGCCGGAAACGCAACATCGGCAATGGCCGACCGACGCGCGCCGACAGATCATCCAGCGACGCCTGGCCGATCAGCAGCAGCGGAAAGCCATCGGCGAAGGCGACTCTCTCACCAACCTCGGCATACCCGATGTCGACCTGCCGCGCGCGCTCAGCCGACACCTGCACCAGGCGGCAGGCCCGCCCGAGCAGCTGGCTTAACCACAATGCCGCAGCCTCGCCGGCGTCCGGCACCTGCAGGTTGTCGCGCCAGATGGTCACCGCACGCAGTTCGGCCTGCGCCTCCGGCACGCCAACCAACAGCTCGGGCATGCCCGGCGCACTCAACAACAGGTGTTCGGCACCACTCCAGCGCGCCTTCAGCTGGGTCATCTGTGGCAACAGGCGCTGGGTGATAAAGCGCCCGTTGGCTGCATCGACTACCATCCAGCGACGATCGCCCAGCACGCCCAGCGCATCCACTTCAGTTTCAGACAAGGCCTCACCGGCAGCAGACTTCAGTGGATAGCGGTACAACCCGGAGAGATGCAACATGAGCCCAGTTTCCCTTTGGCAAAACGCTCTTATACGAGTAACCCGCCGTGCTCACAAGCCCACCCTGGTCGTACCACTGGCCGTGTTACTGAGTGCCTGCAGCGGCAGCCCGCCCGATAACCTTGGCGTGCATGACGGCCGTCTCGCGCCCTGCCCGGACTCACCCAACTGCGTCAACAGCCAGGCCAGCGACGCTCGTCATGCGATTGCGCCCCTGCCACTCAACGGCGACGCACAACAGACCCAGGCGCGCCTCAAGGCGCTGCTCAGCGAAGAGCCACGGGTGAATCTGGTTGAGGAAGCGCCGGGATACCTGCGTGCCGAGTTCAGCAGCAAGCTGATGCGCTTTGTCGACGATGTGGAGTTTCTGATTGGCGCGACTGCCGTGGAGGTGCGCTCGGCGTCACGCCTGGGTCATTCGGACTTCGACGTCAACCGCGAACGCATCGAGCATCTGCGCCAACGTCTGGCCGAATAACCGCGGGGTTTACTCGGCCGGGTGCAGCAGCGCCAAACGCTCGTGCACCACGTCCACCAGCTTGTCCGGCTGGAACTTGGAGAGGAAGTTGTCGCAGCCGACCTTCTTCACCATTGCCTCGTTGAAACTGCCCGACAGCGAGGTGTGCAGCACCACGTAGAGGTCCTTGAGGCGCGGGTCGTTGCGAATCTCGGTGGTCAGGCGGTAGCCGTCCATCTCCGGCATTTCCGCGTCGGTGATCACCATCAGCAGTTTTTCATGCACATCGATGCCGTCATCGGCCCAGCCTTTCAGCAGGTTGATGGCGCGCAGGCCATCGCTGGCGGCATGGCAGCGGATATCCAGTTGCGCCATGGTGCCCTTGAGCTGACTCATGGCCACGTTGGAGTCGTCCACCAGCAGCACTTCGCGGCCGCGAGCGAACTCCAGCAGCGGGTCGGCAAGTTTTTCCGGGGAGACCTTGGTGCTCATAGGGGTGATTTCCGCCAGCACCTTTTCCACGTCGATCACTTCGACGATCTGGTCTTCGACCTTGGTGATCGCCGTCAGGTAATGCTGGCGGCCTGCCCCGCCTGGGGGCGGCAGGATGGATTCCCAGTTGAGGTTGAGGATGCGTTCGACGCCGCCCACCAGAAACGCCTGCACCGAGCGGTTGTACTCGGTGACGATGATGGTGCTGCGCTCATCCGGCACGATGGGGCGCATGCCAATGGCTTGCGACAGGTCGATCACCGGCAGCGTTTGCCCGCGCAGATTGACCACCCCGCAGACGAAGCGATGACGCTGCGGCATCAGGGTCAGCTTGGGCATTTGCAGGACTTCCTGCACCTTGAACACGTTGATCGCGAACAGCTGCCGCCCGGCCAGACGGAACATCAGGATTTCCAGGCGGTTCTCACCCACCAGTTGGGTGCGTTGGTTCACTGAGTCGAGAATGCCGGCCATCATGCGCTCCTGTTCATTTATTGATCTAGCCTAGCTCAAATAGCCATAGCCTGGTGTATCGGCCAGGCGTGCTGCATCTGAAGGCGCATGGCGGTAAGCCATCATGCGTGAAGCCTTGCGCCGAGGCCAGCCGCATTGGCAACACGAGGCGTTTTCCAGCGGCCGCTTAATCGCTCAACAGCGGCGAATTGGCCGGTAAGTGCACGCGCAAGGCGGCCGGCATGGCGGCAAAGCGCAAGCGGCTGCTCTCCAGCGGTTCGCCATCCAGGTTCAGGTCCAGACCTTCCGGTGCCTCGATCTCCAGCCAGGGCAGACGCGCCGTTAGGGTCACGCTCTGCAAGCCGTTGATACCACCCGACAGCAGCGTGCCGAGAGTGCCGACCACATCCGCCGGAGCCGGCACGATGCACACGTCCAGCAGGCCGTCATTGACCCGCGCCTGCGGGCACAGCAAATGCCCACCACCGGCCTGGCGACCATTGCCGATGCCCAGGGCAAGAAACTCGCCCTCCCAGGCAAAGCCCGGCCCGCTGAAACGACCAAAGGCCGAGTGCACCTCGGCGTTGAGGGCTTGTTTGCCATGCAGGATCAACAGGGCTTTACGTTCGTGCATTGCAGCGCCCTCGGCCGAGCAGCCATCTGAATAACCGGCATCATGACCCGATGCCGCGCACAGACGCACGCGCCGATCATTCAAGGCCATCAAACAAATCTAATAAATAGATTATTTAATCCAGTATTTAGCGTTTTTTAATCGACTTAAATTGACGGATCATCCCCCCAACGCCAACCGACAGCCACGGCTAAACCGCCCTGTCACTGCCGAGGATACCCAGATGATCGAAGTACGCCCCTTCGCCGAACTCGGCGGTGCCCATCATGGCTGGCTGAATGCCCGTCATCACTTCTCCTTCGCCGAATACTACGACCCACAGCGGATGAGCTGGGGCCCGCTGCGGGTCTGGAACGATGATGAAATCGCCCCGCACACCGGCTTTCCGACGCACCCGCACCGCGATATGGAAATCATTACCTACGTGCGTCAGGGTGCCATTACCCACAAGGACAACCTGGGCAACCAGGGCCGTACCGAGGCGGGCGATGTGCAGGTGATGAGCGCCGGCACCGGGATTGCCCACAGCGAATACAACCTGGAAGACACCACCACCAAGATATTCCAGATCTGGATTCAGCCCAACCAGTCGGGCCTGCCGCCATCCTGGGGGGCCAAGCCGTTCCCCAAAGGGGAGCGTGCCGGCACCTTTGTCACCCTGGCCAGCGGTTTTTCCGAAGATCAGGATGCCCTGCCGATCCGCACCAATGCACGGATGGCCGCTGCCACCCTGCAAGCCGGACAGAGCACCGAGTACCCGATTGGCGCTGCACGCAAAGCCTATCTGGTAGCCGCCAGCGGCAGCATCGAGGTCAACGGCATCAGCGCCCAGGCTCGCGATGGTGTGGCAGTCAGCGATGTCGAGGTGATCCGGGTAACGGCCCTCGAAGACAGCGAAATCATCCTGGTGGATGTGGCCTAAGCACAGCAGATGGGTATCGCTGTGCTCAACCCATCCTACGCGGGATAACCGGTAATGCGCCGAATGGTCTGATACAGCGGCTTGAGTTGTTTGTACATGCGCTGGTAGACCTGCGTGTACAGCTGCTGATACACGCGCTGCGCCTCGGGGTTGGGCGTAAACACGTCACCTACCCGGGTCATGGCTTTGATCGCTGTCGGGTAATCCGGATGCAAACCCAGACCCACGGCACAATTGATCGCCGCACCCAGGCCGCTGGTTTCATACAGATGCGGACGCTCAGCAGACAGGCCAAAGATATCGGCAGTCAGCTGCATCGCCGCATCGCTCTGCGAACCACCACCGGAGACGCGCAGGCGAGTGATGCGCGTGCCCGAACGCTTCTCGATCTTCTCTTTGCCCTGACGCAGGGCATAAGCCAAGCCTTCAAGAATCGCCCGGTAGATATGCGCGCGGGTGTGCACGTCGCCAAAACCGATGATTGAGCCCTTGGCCTCCAGACCCGGTTCGCGGATGCCCGGCGACCAGTAGGGCTGCAGCATCAGGCCCATGGAGCCGGCCGGCACGCTGTTGACCAGCTCATCGAACAACGCCTCAGGCTCGACGCCCAGCTCCTTGGCCCGCTGCATTTCACGCAGGCCAAATTCCTGCTTGAACCAGCTGACCATCCAGAAACCGCGATAAATCATCACCTCGGTGTTGAAGTGATCGGGAATCGCCGACGGGTATGGCGGAATCAGCGGAATGGTTTCCAGGTACTGGCTGCGCGTGGTGTTGATGGTCGCCGTGGTGCCATAGGACAGGCAGGCGGTGCTCGCTTCAACGCCGCCAGCGCCGAGCACCTCGCAGGCCTTGTCGGCACCAGCAGCGATCAGCGGCAAGCCTTCGGGAATGCCGGTGTGACGGCTGGCCGCCGCGCTGATATGGCCGAGCAACTCACCCGGCTTGCGCAACTCCGACAACTGTTCGCGGCGCACCGGCATGGCCTGCCATTTCCAGTCGCTGTCCTTGGCCCACTGCAGGCGTTTGTAGTCGAACGGCAAATAGGCCACGCAACAGCCCACCGAATCGACAAACTGGCCGCACAGGCGATGGGTGAGAAAACCCGAGAGCAACAGCACCTTGTGCGTCTTGGCCCAGATCTCCGGCTGGTTCTGTGCGATCCAGTTGACCTCGGCCTGAGCGCGGAAGTAATCCACCGTGGCCTGCAAACCCGCCAGCTTGAATAGCCAACCCCAGGGCCCTTTGATCCGCCCCTCGACCTTGGCCTGGCGCTGATCCAGCCAGAGCATGGCCGGGCGCAGTGGCTGGCCCTGTTGATCAACGTTAATCAGGGTGCCGCGCTGGGTGGTCAGGGACACGCCCTTGATCAAGCTGCGGTCGATATCCACCTGCTGCCACAGCTGCGTACAGGCCTGGCCCAGGCTGGCCCAGTAATACTCGGGGTCCTGCTCGGCCCAACCGGGCTGCTTGGAGTAATAGGCCTCAAGCTCCACCTTGCCCTTGGCGAGCAGGTTGCCCTGAAGATCGAACAACAGCGCCCGGATGCTCTGGGTGCCGTTATCGATGGCCAGCAGGTAACTTTTCTCGCTCAAGACGCGGTCCTTCCTATTGATCGATCTTCTGCCGGCAGGCTGTAGCAGCGCTGCCAGAGTTGCAGATAGTCCTGCTGTTCCTGCTGCCAGCGCGCGTCATCCCAGCCCAGGCGCGGCTGGCACAACGCACGAACTTTCGGCAGCTCGGCCACCGCGCCGCGCGCCAGCAGCAGGCCCAAACGGGTACGCCGTAGCAGCAGATCATCCAAATGCAGCACCAGCTCCTGCTCGGCGGCCCAGGCCAACTCGGCCCACAGCGTGTCCGTGCCAGCCACCGACTCGACACCCAGCTCGTCGAGCAGCGCCAGCAGCTGCGGCAGCGCCCGGCCATAGCGACCGATCAGGCGTTTCTGCTGGGCGGGACTTAGCGCGGGCATCGGCTGACTGGGCACGGGGGCAAAGGTCGCCGCGCCCTGATCGGCCACAGCGCGCCCGACAAAAGGCGCACAGGTCTGCAGCACTTCCAGGGCCAGCAGGCGGAAGGTGGTCAGCTTGCCGCCGGCCAGAGTCACGCAGCCTGGCTCAACCCATAGCGCATGCTCGCGCTTTTCATCCGAGGGTTTGCGCCCTTCGCTGCCGTCGCTGACCACCGGGCGCACGCCGGCCCAGGTCGAGAGCACATCTGCAGCGCTAATCCCGGCAGCGGGGAATTGCTGGGTACAGGCGTCTAGCAGATAAGTCACTTCGTCCGGGCTGATTCGCGCTTCTTCAGCCAATGGTGCCGGGTGATCGAGATCGGTGGTGCCGATTACCGTCGCGCCCTCCCAGGGGAAGACAAACACCGGGCGCTTGTCCGCCGCGTGCATAAAGCTGAAGGCATGCGCCACCGGCAAGCGCCAGGCCGGCAGCAGCAGGTGGCTGCCACGCAACGGGCGGATATGTTCCAGGCCGGTTTTACGCCGCAACTGATCGGCCCAGGCCCCGGTGGCCTGAGCCACCACGCGGCTGTTAAAGCGGTACAGCTGCCCGGTTTCAGCATCCTCGGCCAACAGGCCGTTGACCTGCCCGTCAGCACGGCGCAGCTCGACCACACGCAGGCCGTTCAGCGCTTCGCCGCCTTCGGCGCGCGCCTCGCCCAGTACCCGCTGTACCAGCCGCGCATCATCGGTCACCGCATCGAAAAAGCGCGTGCCACCGAGCAGACCATCTTCCTTCAGGCCCGGAGCCAAGTAGCGCAGTTGCTGCAGCGGGTAGTACAGATGGTTGCGCTTGCCGGCCAGGGCGTCATACACCGCCAGCAGACCGCCAAATACCCGTGGGCCAGGGAAGCCGCCCTGGTAATGGGCCATGATAAAGCTCAACGGATCGACCAGCCCCGGCGCTTCCTGCAATAGGCGCTGACGCTCACGCACCGAATCACGGGTCAGGGCAAATTGGCCCTTGGCGATATAGCGCAGCCCGCCATGCACCATCTTCGACGAGCGACTGGAGGTGCCCCAGGCGAAATCGCGCTGCTCCAGCAGCAGGCACGTCCAGCCGCGCCGCGCCGCTTCACGCAGAATGCCGGCACCGCTGATACCGCCGCCGACCACGATCAGATCCCAATCCCGCGCGGCCAGTTCGGGCAGCGCCTGTTCGCGCCAGGCGGCGTTCCACTGAGTCATCATCAATCCTGAATCAGCACGCCAGGGGCCAGGCGCTGCTCGGGGTCGAAGTGCCCGGCCAACGCCTTGAGCGTGGCCATGCCCAATTCGCCCTTCTCCACCGACAGATAAGGCGCGTGATCGCGACCGACACCGTGCTGATGGCTGATGGTGCCGCGGTTTTCGGCGATGGTCAGGCTGGCGGCGTGCTTGAGCTTCTGCCAGCGCGCCATGGCCTCGGCGTAGCTGTTGCCAGGGCGAAACACGTAGGTGGTGTAGATGCTCGAACCTTCGTTGTAGACGTGGGACAGGTGGGTAAACACATGCACCTGCTCGCCCTCTTCACTCAGACCGTTGCGCAGGCTGGCCTCGACCTTGTTCAGCAGGCTGTCGACGTTGCTCCAGTCGGTGGCAGTTTCCAGGGTGTCCACCGCGTAACCGGCGGCCCACAGGCCGTGGCGCAGATAGGGGAAACGGAAGCGGTTTTCTGCCCACTTCTTGCCCAGCAGGGTGCCGGTAAACACACCATCAAAACTTTTCAGCAGCTTCTTCGCCTGTTTCAGCGAAGCGGCGTTCTGCGTGCGGCTACCGGTCACGCCGAAAGTCAGCATGCACTTGCCATCGCGGGCACCGCGCAGGGCCAGGTATTTCTCCAGCCAGGCGATCTGCTGCGGATGGCCGGCCAGGGCCAGTTGAGTCTTGGTTTCGATGGCATTGGACAAGCGCAGCATCGACAGCGGCACCCGCGCCTGAGCCAGGCTGCGAATGGCGTTCAGCGCCTGCTGCCAGTTGGGCAGGAACACCGCGTAGAAATTTTCCTGCTCGGCCAGTCGGGTAATACGCACCTTGACCTCGGAAATAATGCCGAAGCGCCCTTCCGAACCCATCAGGATTTCACGCAGGTCGGGGCCTGCGGCGGACGCCGGGAAAGTCGGAATATCCAATGTGCCGGCGAAGGTCTCAACCTTGCCACCGGCAAACAACTGCTCGATACGCCCGTAGCGCAGCGACTGCTGACCGCTGGAACGGCTGGCCACCCAGCCACCGAGGGTCGACAGCTCCCAAGATTGCGGGAAATGACCGAGGGTGTAGCCCTGGGCGCGCAGCTGGCTTTCCACCTGCGGGCCAGTGGCACCGGGGCCGAAGGTGGCGATCAGGCTGTCGTGGTCGATTTCGATCAGCTTGCCCATGCGCTCAAGCGACAGGGTCAGCACCGGTTTGCTGCCGGCCTGCGGGTTGATATGCCCGGCCACCGAGGTGCCGCCACCATAGGGGATCACAATCAGGTCCTGCGCGCTGGCCCATTCCAGCAGCTCGCGGATCTGCGCTGGGCTTTCCGGGTAAGCGACGCCATCGGGGAACACGCCGAAATCGCCGGAACGCATTGCCAGCCAATCCGGCAGGCTCTGGCCGCGGGCGTGGCGCAGGCGATCATCGGCGTTCAGGCAGATCAGCGGGTGCGCCTGCAGACGCGAAGCCGGCACCTTAGCCAGTACCTGCTCCAGGCTGGCATCGGCAAGCACCTGGCCGGGACCGACCAGATCCGCGAGAAAAGCCTCGCCATGCGCTGGCAGTTCCACCACTGTTGCCTCATCACCCCAGCCGTTCCAACGTCGCATGTGCTTCTCCCGGATATTTCAGTCACCCTTAATGGCTGCCTATACTAGCTGGCCGCTCAAAGGCGTCACTGTCGAATCGAGCCAGGCGTTATCGCCAATCAAGACATTCAGAATAAGCACAATCATGGAAAACCTCGGCTACACCTCTGTCCCTGCCCTGCTCAAGTACCTGCGCCATGCCGAACAGCTGGGTCTGGATATCGACCAGGCACTGGCAGCCGCCGGGATGACTGCCGAGGACCTGGCGGACAACGGCAGGCGCATGCCCAGCAGTACCCACGAGCGCCTTCTCGCGCACCTGCTGCAGGTGTCCGACGACCCGCTGTTCGGCCTGCATTGCGCGCGTTTTGTACAGCCAGGGTCCTGGAGCGTACTGGGTTATATCACCATGAACTGCGCGACCCTGGGCGAGGCCATGAGCCGCATCGTGCCCTATGAAAAACTGGTCGGCGACATGGGCGTCAGTCGGGTCGAGGCGGCCAGCGACCACGTTCGTCTGATCTGGACATGCCGTCACGACGAGCCCACCATTCGCCGCCATATGGTGGAAAACGTGCTGGCCTCCTGGCTGCTGTATGCGCGCTGGATCTCCGATTCGGACAGCTCGCCGCGGGAGGTGTGGTTCGAGCATGCCCTGCCGCCAGGGGTAGAGATCAGCGAGTACGAGGCCCTCTTTGCCTGCCCGATCCGCTTCGAGCAGAGCTGCAACGCGCTGGTCGTGCCGCTGGAATACCTGGCGGTGCCGCTGCGCCAGGCCGACGCCAACCTGCTGCGTACCCTGGAAGAACACGCGCTGACCCTGATGGCCGGGTTGGACGACAACGAGCCACTGCCGCAACGGGTGAAAAACGCCCTGCGCCTGCTGCTCAAGGATGGCTTGCCACGCAAGGAGCGAGTGGCGGAGAAATTCAGCATGACGGTGCGTACCCTGCAGCGTCATCTGCAGCTGGCCGGCACCAGCTACCAACAGATTCTCGATGAGCTGCGCCAGGAGCTGGCCGAGCACTACCTGCTGCGCAGCGACCTGGCGATTCAGGACATCGCCAGCTACCTGGGCTTTACCGAGTCGCGTTCATTCCACCGCAGCTTCAAGAGCTGGACCGGGCAGACCCCCGGCGAATTCCGCGAGAGCCGGCGCAAAACGTAGGATGGGTTAGCCTCAGGCGTAACCCATCAATTGGGCAGCATGGGTATCGCTGCGCTCAACCCATCCTACGCGGCCCTAGCCGAGAATCTCACTTAGCGGGATAAACCTCAGGCTATCGCCCTCGGCGAGCGTGGTGTTTTCCAGCACCTCGGCAAAACCCTCAGCCCAGGCCGCGCTGCGCAGCACCCCGGAGCTCTGGTTCGGGTAAGGCACCACCCGGCCGTTTTCCAGGCGCGCACGCAGGTATTCGCGGCGATTGCCTGGCTTGCTCCAGGTGAAACCTGCCGGCATCGGAAAGCCCAGCGGCTCGACCCGCTGCACGCCCAGACGACGCAGCAGATAAGGCCGTGCCAACAAACCAAAGGTCACCAGGGTTGAGGCCGGATTACCCGGCAAGCCGATCACCGGCACACCGCGAAACTGCCCGCAGGTGAGTGGCTTGCCCGGCTTGATCGCCAGCCTCCACAGCGCCAACTCACCCTCTTCGCGCAGGGCCATACCGAGGAAATCCGCCTCGCCCACCGACACACCACCGGTCGACAGAATCAGGTCAACATCGCTCAGTGCAGCCAACGCCGCGCGGGTCAGCTCCAGATCATCGAGCAGAATGCCGCCGTCCACCACTTCACAGCCCAGGCGCTGCAGCCAAGCGATCAGCAAACGGCGATTGCTGTTGTAGATTTGCCCTGGCCCCAGCGGTTGACCCGGCTCGACCAGCTCATCGCCAGTGGACAGCACCGCCACGCGCGGCCGCCGGCGCACCGTCAACTCGGCGCAACCCAGAGACGCAGCCAGACCCAGTTCAATCGGCCCCAAACGAGTACCGGCCGGCAATACCGAGTCACCGATACGGGTTTCCTGGCCCTGGGCGCGCACGTTCTGCCCGAGCTTTAGCGGCTCGCTAAAGGCAACGCGGCCGTCTTCACCGAGCACGGCGTTTTCCTGCATTTCCACGCTATCGGCACCGGCCGGCAAGGGCGCGCCGGTAAAGATCCGCGCGCAGGTGCCGGGCTGCAAAGGCGCAGGCGCGCTACCGGCCTGGATACGCTGGCTGACAACTAGCGGCTCACCCGTCCAGTCGGCCAGGCGCAAGGCGTAGCCATCCATGGCGCTGTTGTCCCAAGGCGGTAGATCCAGCTCGGCCAGCAACGGCTCGGCCAATACCCGGCCAGCGGCGTCGCTCAGCATGACCCGCTCACATTCAACAATCGCGCTGGCCTCGGCCTGCGCCAGCAAACGCGCCAGCGCCGCCTCAACGGGCATCAGCCCAGGTTTGTCACAGCAGCTCATCCACGGCTCTCGCAGGCAGCCACCTGTTTCAGGTGGGGCACGAAATTACACGGGCGATGACGGTTATCCAACTGCTCACCGAGGATGCCGTCCCAGGCGGTGCGGCAGGCATTGGTCGAGCCCGGCAGGCAGCACACCAGGGTGCCATTGGCCAGGCCAGCCAGGGCGCGGGATTGAATGGTGGAGGTACCGATATCAGCCACGGAAATCTGCCGGAACAGTTCGCCAAAGCCATCGACCTGCTTGTCCAGCAGACAGGCCACCGCTTCCGGGGTGCTGTCGCGGCCAGTGAAGCCGGTGCCACCGGTAATCAGCACCACCTGCACCTGGTCTTCGGCAATCCAGGTGGCGACCTGGGCGCGAATCTTGTACAGATCGTCCTTCAGCAAGACCCGTGCGGCGAGCTGGTGGCCGGCGGCTTGCAGGCGGTCGACAAACAGCTGGCCGGAGGTGTCGGTGTCCAGGCTGCGGGTATCACTGACGGTCAACACCGCGATATTCAAGGGCACGAAATGTGCCTCGGCCTTGTGGTTCATGGCAGGCTTCCAATTATGGGCGATAATGCCGCCGTTATATCACAGGCCCATCCCCGGAGGCTCCGCCATGCCCGCTCTCAGCACCCTGCCCACCTGCTCCGTACTGCTGCTCTCGGGTGGTCGTGGGCAGCGCATGGGCGGCCAGGACAAGGGCCTGCTCGACTGGCAGGGCCGTCCGTTGATTGCCTGGTTGCATGATTTGGTGCGCCCGCTCAGTGATGACCTGATCATCTCCTGCAACCGCAACGCCGAGCGTTATGCGCCCTTCGCCGATCGCCTGATTGCGGATGACTCTGTCGCGGATGGCAGTGGCGACTTCCAGGGCCCCCTGGCAGGCATTCGCGCCGGCCTGCGCATCGCCCGGTATAAGCAGATGCTGATCCTGCCCTGCGATGCCCCGCAGCTTGACCGGGCACTGCTCGAAGCACTGCTGCAGCAAGCCGGCGAACGCGCGGTGGTGGTGCGTCAGGGCGACTACCTGGAGCCGCTGTTCAGCGTCATTCCGCAGGCGCTCTACCCGGACCTGGAACAGGCCTGGCAAGCCGGCGAACGCAGCCCGCAACGCTGGCTGCGCAGCCTCGACCCGGTGACTATGGCCTGCCCGGTAGATGACCCGCGCCTGGCCAATTTCAATACGCCGCAATTGCTGGCAGCCCGCGGCTAACCCTCGGCAAGGGAACTTGGCCGGCACAGCCCCGTCTCAACCAGGGTAAACCTCTATCAATCAAGGAGAACCCTATGACTCAGCGGATTATTCCGGCATTCCTGTTTACCTTGGGCCTGATCACGCTGACAGGTTGTGCATCACCCGCGGTGATCACCCTCAACGATGGCCGCGAAATCCAGGCCGTGGACGAGCCGATCTTCGACGAGGACTCGGGCTTCTATGAGTTCGAGCAACTGGACGGCAAGCGCGCCAAGGTCAACAAGGATCAAGTGCGTACCGTCAAAGAGCTGTAAACAGCGGTGCCATTGCCAGCGTCTCCAGAGCGTGTGGCAGCCGTAAAAAAGCCCGCTTATCGCGGGCTTTTTTGTGGACGCTGGCAAGCGCTAATCAAGGGTTTCAAACGCACGCACCAATGACTTGCTCAGGTCGACGGTCGAGAACTTGGTCAGCACATCGTTGGCACCTACCGCCTTGGCCTTCTCGGTGTTCATGGTGCTGTCCAGCGAGGTGTGCAACAGCACGTAGATCTGGCCTATCTGCGGATCCTTGCGAATCGCTCGCACCAGATCATAGCCGTCCATTTCCGGCATTTCGATGTCCGACACCAGCACCTCTATCGGTTGCCCGGCGGCATGCTCGCTGTGCAAAAGCTCCAGAGCGGCGGCGGCGCTGCGCACCATCTGACAGTCCAGTTCCAGCTTGCGCAAGGTGATCATGGTCTGGTGCAACGCCACGTGGGAATCATCCACCACCAGTACGCGCCGCCCCCTGAGCAGGTTGCGCTCACTTTCCGACAGCTGCTGCTCGTCGAGTTCTTCGACAATCGCGGGCGCGAGCTCGTGCAGGACTTTCTCGATATCGAGAATTTGCACGATCTTGCCATCGATCTGCGTCACCCCAGTGATAAAGGCCTTGCCACCAGAACCCGCCGGCGGCGGGCGCACGTCACGGGTGTAGCACTGCACGATGCGCTCGACACTCTGCACATGCAGGCCCTGACGCGAGCGGCTGAGTTCGGTGACGATCAGGCAACCGTCGTTGTTGCCGGGCACGCCCTGCTCGCCGATGGCCTTGGCCAGATCGATCACCGTCAACGCCGAACCACGCAAGGTGGCCACGCCACGGACATGCGGATGGCGGCTGGGCAGCTTGGTCAATGCCGGGCAGGGAATGATTTCCTGAACCTTGAGCAGGTTAATCCCGAGCAAGCGACCACTGTGCAAACGAAACAACAGCAGCGATAAGGCATCACCCAGCACCATGCTCATCGATTTTCTTCCCTCAACAACGCTAATACCACGCGGCGCGATGCCCGCTTAACGATCACGCTCAACGCAAGAATTCCACAATCTGTTCGGCTTCGAACGGCCAGTCCAGCTCGGCACCGCTGTCGGTACGGCGCAGCACCGGGATGCGCAGGCCGTAGTGCTCGACCCAATCTTCATGTTCGGCGATATCCACCAGTTCAACCAGCAGGCCGTGCTCGACAAAAGGCATCAGCAATGCCTCGGCCACTTCGCACAGGTGGCAACCGAGCGTACCGAACAATTGACACTCCGGGATCATCTGCACGCCTCCACTCACTACGAGACGTGCAGTCTAGCACTTGCCTCAGGCGGAAGTGCCGGGTGCCTCGGGGCTGGCCGGCACCTGCGGCGCGAGCAGGCTTTGCAGGCCATCGAGCAGACGGCTGTTGAGCTGCTCGGCCTTGTCCAGACGGCCCGCATCGAAACGCTCATCGAGGGAGAACCCGCCCTTGAGCAGATCGAGCAGGCTGGACTTGCCCTGGCCTTCTTCGATCGCCTCATTGGCGCTGCGCAAGGCCTCCAGCAAGCCCTGGGCATAGTCGATCAGCGAGGCGTTGACGGCACTGGCGGCCTGCCCGCCATCTTGCGCCACGGCGCTGTAGGCATCGGTAGCCTGGCGCACGCTGGTCTGGGTCAGGCGCAGGGACATAGACGCCAGTTGCTCACCGTCCATCTCCAGAGCCATGGCGCGGTCGAAGGCACCGGACAAGTCGCCGGAGTAGAACTTGTCGGAGAGCTCTTGCACCTGGCCGAAGAGTTTTTCCAGCGCGCCGCGCTCTTCCTCGTCCAATTCGCCTTCGATACTGACCTGCCACGCGCCGATCTGCATGCTGCCCGACTGGCTGCTGGCCACCAGCGCACTGCCGTTGCCATTGCTGCTTGCGGCGACACTGCTCTGCGACCAGTTGGCCGAAGCCTGGGCAATGGAAATACGCAGGCGATCGCCATCACGGGTGGTCACTTCCATATCGAAGGTTTCCGCCTGGGCGGCAAAACGCTCGCTGTAAGCGGCCACGGCTGCGCTGCCGGTACTGGAGGGGGTGGCGACTGGGTTAAAACGCTTGTCCAGATCGCTGAAGCCGTCCTGGATCTTCTGGTAGGTGTCGTCGATATCGCTCGCCACCTTGCCTTGCAGCATGCCCATGCCGTCGAGAATCTTGCGCGCATCGGCAAAGCCTTTTTCCACGCCGCTGCGCGCCTGGGCGAGCAGGCCCTTGAGCTTGCTGGTATCGGCCCCGGCAGCTTCCTCGCTCTGCAGACGTCGCTCGACAAAACCGAGAATGCGCTCGGCGACTTTCTCCGGGGTGTAGTCGTCGGCCTTGCCCGCCAGCGCGCCAGGCGCAAGGCCCAGGCGTTCAGCCAGACGGTTGGCCAGGGTCGTCTGCGCATCGGCAACGTTGCGTACCACAGGCGGGCAATGGGTGGAGGATGAATGTGAAACGGAGGGTGACAGCGAGGCCAGAGGGTTCATGGCAAATTACCTGGGCGGTGTATCTGATTGGTTGGCGGCGGCAAGCGCTGAAACTTTAGCCGGATTGCCGGATAAACCGATCAACGGCAGGCCGCCGGCAACCTGCCCGCGCCGACCAAAGTCTAAGAGTCAAGCGCCCCACCACATGGTTTATTGCGCCTCGCTGTAACAGCTCGGTCACAAGCCGACCCGCACACACGAGGAGCTAACAATAATGAGCCGAACTCCCCTCGCCCGCGCTGTGGCACTCGCCGCACTGGGCACCTGCTTGACCCTGCCAACCCTGGCCCAGGCTGAATTTATCAAGGACAGCAAAGCCAGCATCGAAGCGCGCAACTTCTATTTCAACCGTGATTTCCGTGAAGGTGCCGGCCAGGCCAAACAGGAGGAATGGGCCCAGGGCTTCCTCCTGCGCCTGGAGTCCGGCTTTACCGAAGGCACCGTGGGTTTTGGTGTCGATGCACTGGGCAGCCTCGGCCTCAAGCTGGATTCCGGCGACGGCACGGCCGGCACCGGCCTGCTCAACCCGGATCGCTCCGGCGGCTCGCAGGACAACTACGGCGACCTCGGCCTGACGGCCAAAGCCAAGGTGGCCGAAAGCGTGCTCAAAGTTGGCACCCTGCAACTGAAGAACCAGGCCATTGGCTCCAGCGACAGCCGCCTGCTGCCGCAGGTGTTCCGTGGCGGCAACCTGGTCTCCAAGGACATTGCCGGACTGACCCTCGATGCCGGTTATCTGGATGAGGTCAACAATCGTAACTCGCAAGATTACGAAGACATGACCCTGAACACCTACGCCCTCAGCGGCATCACCTTCAAGGGCGGCAACAGCGCCAACCTGAGCAACGAATTCATCTTTGCCGGCGGCAGCTACAAACTGACCGACAGCCTCACGGGCGGCTACTACTACAGCAACCTGGAGGACATGTATAAGCAGCACTCGGTCAACCTGGTGCACGTGTTGCCACTGGCAGAAAACCAGTCGCTAAAAACCGACCTGCGCTACGCCCGCTCCAGCGATGACGGCCTGAGCAACGTCGACAACAAAGCCTTCGGCGCGATGCTCACCTATGCGCTGAGCGGCCACAGCCTCGGCCTCGGCTACCAGAAGATGAGCGGCGACACCGGCTTCGCCTACGTCGGCGGCACCGATCCGTTCCTGGTCAACTACGTGCAGATCGGCAACTTCGCCGCCAAGGACGAAACCTCTTGGCAGGCGCGTTACGACTTCAACTTCGCCGCCATCGGCATTCCCGGCCTGACCTTTATGACCCGCTACCTGAGCGGCGACAACATCGACCGCCCGGGCGCAACCGATGGCACCGAGTGGGAGCGCAACACGGATATCGCCTACGTGATCCAGGACGGCGCACTGAAGAACCTCGGCGTGAAGTGGCGCAACGCAACCATGCGCAACAACTTCAGCCGCGACATCGACGAGAACCGTCTGATTGTCAGCTACACCCTGCCACTGCTCTAAGCCTCAACACTTAAGCAGGTTGCAATAAAAAGGCCCGGACACTGTCCGGGCCTTTTGCATTAGCGCGTAGCCATCAATCCTGGCTGATGGAGCCGATCTTGTGCACCGAGAGGTCGGCACCGTAGTACTCCTCTTCCTGAGTCAGGCGAATGCCCACGGTGACTTTCAGCACGCCGTACACCAGCAGGCCGCCAAGTAGCGCCACCAGCACGCCCAGCGCGGTGCCGATCAGTTGACTGGCAATGCTGACGCCGCCCAGACCGCCCAGCGCCTCCTGACCGAAGATGCCGCAGGCGATACCGCCCCACACGCCGCACAGGCCATGCAACGGCCAGACGCCGAGCACATCGTCGATTTTCCATTTCACCTGGGTCGCGGTAAACGCCCAAACAAACAGCGCACCGGCCAGCAGCCCAGTCGCCAGCGCACCGACCGGATGCATCAGGTCGGAACCGGCGCACACCGCCACCAGTCCAGCCAGCGGGCCGTTGTGCAGGAAGCCCGGGTCATTGCGCCCCACCACCAACGCCGCGACCGTACCACCGACCATCGCCATCAGGGTGTTGACCGCCACCAGGCCGCTGACGCTGCCCAGCGTCTGCGCGCTCATCACGTTAAAGCCGAACCAGCCAATGATCAGAATCCACGAGCCAAGGGCCAGAAACGGAATATTCGACGGCGCAAAGGCCACCAGACGTCCATCCCGATAACGCCCATCGCGCCGGCCGAGCAGGATTACCGCGCCGAACGCCAGCCAGCCACCCACCGCATGCACCACCACGGAGCCGGCGAAGTCATGGAAGGTCGCGCCAAACTGCGCCTCCAGCCAGGCCTGCACGCCGTAGTTGCCGTTCCAGATCATCCCCTCGAAGAACGGGTAGATGAACGCGACGATCAGCACCGTGGCGCACAGTTGCGGGCCGAACTTGGCGCGCTCGGCAATGCCGCCGGAAATGATCGCGGGAATCGCCGCGGCAAAGGTCAGCAGGAAGAAGAACTTCACCAGGCCATAACCATGGCCCTCGGTCAGCACCTTGGCCGGTTCGAGGAAGGTCACGCCGTAGGCAATCCAATAGCCGACAAAGAAGTAGGCCAGCGCCGAAACGGCGAAGTCGGAGATGATCTTCGACAAGGCATTGACCTGATTCTTCTGCCGCACCGTACCTACTTCGAGGAAGGCGAAGCCGGCGTGCATGGCCAGCACCATCACCGCACCGAGCAGAATAAACAGGGTGTTGGAGCCATGAATCAGGGTTTGCACAGCACTGTTGAGGTTTTCCATCTGCGAAGAAAACTCCGTCGCGAGGGAAAAGCACCAAAGCGGATCACGACCAGCCATCTACGCACCATTTAACGGCACAGATAGCCTTCCACCGGATCGACACCCTGCCAGCGACACCGTCAAACGGCACCACGGGCAATTCGTATCGAGGCACTTATTCCATAGTTATTAATGAGTTATTGATGCACCACGGCATCCTGGCCAAACCCCTCAAGGCCCCATAAAGGCGCGCTTGACCGAGGCTGCGCACCAACCCAATGCAAGCGCTATACCAGCCCGTGCGCCGCAAAGGTGCTCAACACGCGATCCGCAGAAAAAAGCAACCTCAGTGTCCTCTGGCTACTCGAACGCCCTACACTGACGCCGTCAACGGAGAGACCTTATGACCCGCAAAAGTCCTACCCCACCCAGCCAGGATCAACTGCTCGAAGAATTCCAGGCCCTGGTACGCGACACCGAACGCTTGCTGCAACACTCCGCCAGCCTGGCCGGTGAGCAGGCCGAAGAGCTGCGCGAACAGATCCGCAGCAGCCTCGGCCGCGCCCGCAGCACCCTGCACAACGCCGAAGACGCCCTGCACCAACGCGGTAAAGCCGCGCTTGAGGCCACCGAAGGCTATGTACAGAGCCACCCCTGGCAAACCTTGGGCATTGCCGCCGGCATTGGCCTGTTGCTCGGCATGCTGATTTCCCGGCGCTAACACGCGAGACTGACCATGGATGCTACCCCCCCTTCCTCCTCCAGCCGCGGCAGCGCGCCGCGGCGTTTTGCGGCGGCCCTTATGGGGCTGGTGCAGGGCCATATCGCCCTATTCGGCGAAGAACTGAAAGAACAGCAAAGCCACACCCTGCGCCTGCTGGTACTGACCAGCCTGAGCCTGACCTTCGGCCTGCTGCTGTTGATCGGCCTGTCTGCGGCGCTGCTGGTGATCTTCTGGGAAAGCCATCGGGTCAGCGTACTGATCGGCCTGTGCGCCTTTTATGGGCTGGGCCTGCTGAGCTGCCTGGCCGCACTGCTGCTACGCATCCACAACGCACCCGCGCCTTTCAGCGCCAGCCTCGAAGAGCTGGCCCGCGACCGTGAGCAACTGCTGCCATGAATCCGATCGAATTACCGGCCAACGCCTCACGCCGCGACCTGCGCAAGGCCATGCTGCGCCTGCGCCTGGAAATGCACCGCCAGGAGCTGCGCCATGAAACCCTGGTGATGCTGCAACCGCTGCGTCAGGCGCAGCACTTCAGCAGCCACTGGCGCGAGGAGCTGGGCAACAGCAATGCACCACTTTGGGTCGCAGGGGGTGCGCTATTGCTGGCCACACTGGGCATCCGCCGTGGCCATTGGCGACGCTGGCTGCGCATCGCCCTGATCGCCTTCCCCTTGCTCAGGCGCAACCCGCAGCGCCGCCCGCAGACAGCGGCAGGCACGACTAAAGAGGCAGATACAGGGGATTAATCTGGCCACGATCTTGCTTAGTCCCTTGGCTACGCCGCCCATCGGGGCGCTTTGCCTGGCTAAGGAACTGCGCAGTGTTCAACGGTCAACCGCTTGCGGTCTTCCAACCTTTTATCGATACCGCCACCGGACGTATTGCCGGTGTCGAGGCGCTCGCGCGACTGCGCAGTGAGGATGGCCGCCTGCACTCGGCAGGCCCGCTGTTCAGTGACCCGAAAACCCCGCCCACGGCCCTGCGCCGCCTCGACCGCCAGGTTCGCGAGCAAGCCCTGGCACGCTTCCATGACGCCCCGCAGGACTGGTTTCTCAGCCTGAATATCTCGCCGCGCTGGATCAGTCGACTGCGTCCAGAGCAAGCCTTGCCCAGCTTGAAACAGCTGCAGCGCAGCGGTATCGACCCGACACGCATCGTCTTTGAAATCACCGAGTTGGGTGGTGCCAGCAACCGTTTACCCGGCGTGGTCGAACGCTACCGCCAAGCCGGCGCGCGCATCGCCATCGACGATTTCGGTGCCGGCTATTCGCAGCTCGACCGCGTACTGGCCCTGCAACCGGACATCCTCAAGCTGGACATGCGTCTGTTCCAGCAGGCCGCGCGCGGCGGCCCGAGCAGCGAAGTGGTCAAGGCCCTGGCGCAGATGGCGGAAAAAACCGGTTGCTGGATCATCGCCGAGGGCGTGGAAACCGAAGCCGAGCTGGATTTTGCCCTGGAGTGTGGGGCGCGCTACGTGCAGGGCTACCTGTTTGCCAAACCCGAAGAAGCGTTTTTCAGCAGCAATGCCTTCGTCAAACGCTTCGCCCAATTGCGCGACCATTATGTGCAGCAGAAACTCGCCGAACGCGCACGCCTGATGACCCTGCGCCAGCAGCTGGGCGAGCTGATGAACAGTTTCAAAACCTGGATCGAAGGCGGCGCGCCAGCCGATCAGTTGCCGCAGCCGCACGCCTACCCCTGGCTGCTGCGCATCTACCAATGCGACCGCCACGGTACCCAGCTCACCGCCAACCTGGAGTGGCGCGAGCACAGCTGGCACAGCGATGCGCGCTATGTCGGGCATAACTGGTCCTGGCGGCCGTACTTCTACCAATTGCTGGCCGAGGGCTGGGAAGAACGCCGACTGATCCTCTCCAGCACCTACCGCGATGCCACCAGCAACCAGTACTGCCTGACTGCCGGGCAATTTATTGACAACGGCAAACAGCTGCTGCTGATCGATATCGACGCAGCCGGCTTCTAAGCACGCCGCAGCTCGCGGCCAAAGGCTACGGCGAATTGACGAACACTCCGGCGCGGCCACAATCAAGGGAGGGAGATGCAAGGCAGCGCGCAGCCGACTCAGGCTGCCGGGTGTTCCACAGCCACGGCGACCCAGCATCATGCAAGCGGCCCTTATCAGTATGCTGCTCGTGTTCTTACTCCTGTCCCAGGCGCTGCGGGCCGAAGGAGCTAGCGTTCTGCGCCTGTGTTACCAGCTGGAAGACCACCTGCCGTTCACGGCACCGGCGACCGGCGCGCAACCCCCTGGCCCGGGGATTCTGCTGGAGCTTATCGAGGCCGCAGCGGCGCAGGCCGAGCTGCCCATTACCTTGCAGCGCAAGCCTTGGAAACGCTGCATCCTCGCCTTGCAGAAGGGCGAGGTGGACGGCATATTCCCAGCCATCTGGCAGGAGGAACGCGATGCCTGGGGCCAGTTCCCCGGCCGCGACCGCAAACACGACCTGCCGGTGCAGCGGCAGTACCGGCTGTGGCAGGTCGACTACCCGATTGCCACCCGCCGCGACAGCCTGCTGGAGTGGGACGGCCAGCGCTTCAAGCATCTACGCTATGGCCTGAGCGCCCCCTTGGGCTACCTCACTCGTCAGCGCCTGGAAGAATTGGGGGCCCTGGCCAGCGCCTCGTACACGGCGGAAAAAGCCCTGCAATTGGTGGCCAGCGGCCGCCTCGATGGCTTCGTGATCGAGCGTTCGATCAGCCAAACCCTGATCACCAAACTACAGCTGCAAGGCCAACTGCAGTTTCACCCCATACCGCTGCTGGAAGCGGACTGGCATCTGCCCCTGTCCCAGCAGTTCTATCAGCGCCACCCGGAGCTGGCTCAACGCTTCTGGCAAGCCCTCGGCCAGCAACGTGAAGCGCGCGCCCCCGAGCTGCGCCAGCGCTATTTAAGCGCTTGGCCTTAAGTCGCCTTGCATGATCAGAACAGAACCCCGAAGCTAGCCGGCAAAAGCCAGGTAACGACGAGGACATACCTTGGATTGGCAAACCCTGCTTACCCGCGAACGACTCGGCAAACCGACGCACAGCGTCGCAGAACTGGGCCGCACACCCTTCCACAAAGACCACGACCGCATCATCTTCTCCGGCGCGTTTCGCCGCCTGGGGCGCAAGACCCAGGTGCATCCGGTGTCGAGCAACGACCATATCCACACCCGCCTGACCCACTCGCTGGAAGTCAGCTGCGTCGGCCGTTCGCTGGGCATGCGCGTCGGCGAGATGATCCGTGGCGCATTGCCGGACTGGTGCGAGCCAAGCGACCTGGGCATGGTCGTGCAATCGGCCTGCCTGGCCCACGACATTGGCAACCCGCCGTTCGGCCATTCCGGCGAAGACGCCATCCGCCACTGGTTTCAGCAGGCCGCCGGGCGCGGTTGGCTGGACGACATGAGCGCCGCCGAGCGCGGCGACTTTCTCAGTTTCGAGGGCAATGCCCAGGGCTTTCGCGTGCTCACCCAGCTGGAATACCACCAGTTCGACGGCGGTACCCGGCTGACCTACGCAACGCTCGGTACCTACCTGAAATACCCCTGGACCGCCCGCCACGCCGAGGCACAGGGCTACAAGAAGCACAAGTTCGGCTGCTACCAGAGCGAGCTGCCACTGCTTGAGCAGATCGCCAGCAAACTCGGCTTGCCGCAGCTGGAAGAGCAGCGCTGGGCGCGCCATCCGCTGGTGTACCTGATGGAGGCCGCCGACGACATCTGCTACGGCCTGATCGACCTGGAAGACGGCCTGGAAATGGAGCTGCTCGACTACCGCGAAGTCGAAGCGCTGCTGCTCGACCTGGTCGGCGATGACATCCCGGAAACCTACCGCCAACTCGGTCCGGACGACTCCAAGCGGCGCAAGCTGGCGATCCTGCGCGGCAAGGCCATTGAGCACCTGACCAACGCCGCCGCGCATGCCTTTGTCGAACAGCAGGATGCGCTGCTCAAAGGCAGCCTGCAGGGCGACCTGGTCGAGCACATGCACGGCACCGCCAAGCGCTGCGTGCAGGGCGCGAAAGACATGGCGCGGCAGAAGATCTTCCAGGACAAGCGCAAGACCCTGCACGAGATCGGCGCTTACACCACCCTGGAAATTCTGCTCAATGCCTTCTGTGGTGCGGCTCTGGAGCAACATGGCGGGCGTACGCCGTCGTTCAAGAACCGCCGCATCCTCGATCTGCTCGGCAACAACGCGCCGGACCCGAACTGGCCGCTGTACCGCTCGTTTCTGCGCATGATCGACTTTATCGCCGGCATGACCGACAGCTACGCTACTGAAATGGCCCGTGAAATGACGGGCCGTTCAAGTCCGGTATAAGCCATGAATAGCTTCCTGCGACAAACCTTCAGCTGGCATGCCGGCCCACCCGCCTGGGGTCCGGCGATGGTTGCCGGGCTCGGCTGCGCCCTGCCCTTGCTGCTCGGCCTGTTCAGCGCCCACCCGGGTTTCCTCTGGGCATCGGCCGGGGCCTTCCAGGCCGCCCAGGCCAGCCCGCTGCACCGCCTCGGCATGCTGCGCATGCTGATGCTTTGTGGCCTGGGGGCCTGCAGTGCCGGCCTCGGCTTCTGGTCCGCCGACCACCCCTACGCGAGCTTTCTGATCTTCGCCGCCTTCGGTTTTCTGCTGGCCTGGCTGCAACGCTTTGGCAGCGAAGCCGGCAAGCTGGGCATCGGCCTGGCCATCTGCCTGTGCCTGGGCCAAGGCCAGTACGGCCTGGGCAACCTGAACAACCCCTACGCAATTGCCATGCTGTTTATCCTCGGCGGGCTCTGGGTGATGCTCCTGGCCTTTGGTCTGCGTGGCATGCACGGCCTGCGCATGTGGCCGTACATGCCGCGCTTTATCAGCATCTTCAAAGTGCTCAAGCGCCACGCCAAGCGCCTGCCGCAGCAGAAGTGGCGGCTGCATGCGCTGGGCTGCACCCTGGCGTTCGCCCTCTCCGGGCTGATTGTCACCCTCGCAGAACTGCACCGCGGCTACTGGCTGACACTGACGGTGGTCACCACCTTGCAGCTGGATTTCCAGGGCAGCCTGGTACGTGCTGTGCAATCGATTCTCGCCAGTCTGGGCGCGGCGGCACTGTTGATCCTGCTCGGCCACAGCCTGCAGAACCCAGCCCTGATGGTCGCCACCCTGCTGCCGCTGATCACCCTCAGCCGCGCCCTGCAGGCCAACCATTACGGTCTGTTCGTACTGCAGACCTCGGTGTGTTTCGTGCTGCTGGCAGAAAGCCTGGCGCAGGATTGGCAGCTGCCACAGGTGCGCCTGTTCAACAGCCTGATCGGGGTGGTATTGGCGCTGTTGGTGGCCCTGCTGATCCACGGACTGGAGCACTGGTTGCAGCGTCGACAAAACCCACAAAATAACTAGTATTTCTGAGACGCTTTCTGCCCTGCCACAGCAGCAAACCGAGCCAGGCTTCACTATGCTTGGCTCCTTGTCGATTGCAGTCAAAGGAGTGAAGGGCAATGCAGCAAAAACCACGCTTCAACGAACGGCGCTTCCCCCTCCATATCCATATCAGTGTGCTGTTCACCCTTCTGCTGCTCGGCTCGGGGTTGGTTCTCGGCCTCTACAACTATCAGCAAACCAGCAAGATCATCCTGTCCAGCAGCGACCAGCTGTTCACTCAGATGCGCAAAGAGGTCCAGGCGGATCTGCAAAACACCTACCAGCCGATCCGCGCCATGATCAACCTGCTGGCGCGCAACGAGCAGATCAACGGCCGCGACCGCCACGAACGGATGATCATGCTGCCGATCTTCGCCCAGGCCTTGCGTGACAATGCCAAGCTGGCCTCGATCTACGTCGGCTACGGCGATGGCGGTTTCTTTATGGTGCGCCCACTGCGCAGCGAGAAACTGCGCAAAATCTTCTTCGCCCCGGCCAACGCCGCCTTTCAGGTGTGGAGCATCGACCGCATCAGCGAGCAGCGTCTGGACTCCGAATTCACCTTCTTCGACGACCAGTTACAACCCATCAGCCGTCGGCAAAACCTCAAGGAAACCTACGACCCGCGCACCCGGCCCTGGTACAACAAGGCGCTGCTCAGTCAGAAGCACCACACCACGGCACCCTATGCGTTTTTCTCCACCAGCGAGATCGGCACCACCCTTTCCCGGCAAAGCACCGGCACCACCGTGGTGGGTGCCGACCTGACCCTGGACGACCTGTCCGCCACCCTGGCCGCGCACAAGGTCACGCCCTCCACCGAAATTGTGTTGTACAGCGCGGATGGCAGCGCAGTGGCCTACCCGGACAGCGCACGCTTGATCATCCCCGGCGAAAAGCTGCAACTGGCCCAGGTCAAGGACCTCAGCCCGGCACTCGATGATTTCCTCAAGCTCGGCCTGGAGCAGGATCGCCAAGGCGGCGAGCAACTGGGCGGGCAACGCTGGCAGGTCTCCTATACCCAGCTCAGCGAAGGCGGCCCGGATGGCCTGCGCCTGGCGTTGCTGGCCCCGGAGCGCGAGCTGCTGGCCGATGCCTACCGCATGCGCTGGCAGGGCGCAGTGTTGACCCTGTTTATTCTGCTGCTGTGCATCCCGATTGGCTGGCTGATGTCGCGGGTGCTGGTACGCCCGCTGCGCGCGCTGGTCGCCGAGGCCGAAGCGATTCGCAGCTTCAACTTCGACTACCCAGCCAGCGGCCGCTCGCCGGTACTGGAAGTGGATCAGTTGGCCGTGGCCATGAGCAAGATGAAGGACACCATTTCCAGCTTCCTCGACATCACCGCCAGCCTGTCCGCGGAAACCCGCTTCGATGCCCTGCTGCGCCGGGTACTGCGCGAAACCGTCGACCTCAGCGAGGCCAGCGGCGGCTTGCTCTATCTGCGCGACAGCAGCAGCGGCCGGCTGGAGCCGCACGGCCTGTTTATCAACGATGAGCAACACAACCTGGAACAACACCGCATCCCGAGCTTCGATCAGGGCGACCCGAGCATTCCCGACTGGCTGGCGCATACGGCCATGGGTGGCAGCAGCGTGGTGGTGTCGCTGGGGTTCGATGAGGCCGGCAACTTCCAGAGCCTGCTGCACACCCTCGACAGCCCACGCGTACACCTGGTCAGCAGCGGCTTGCACAATCGCCAGGGGCAGACCCTCGGCGTCCTCCTGTTGTTGCACCGCGATACCGGCGATGAGTCCGACCTGGCCATGCTGCGCCCCGAACGGATCGCCTATGTCGAAGCCGTATCTGGCGTCGCGGCACTGTGCATCGAAAGCCAGCGCCTGCTCGATCAGCAGAAAAAGCTGCTGGATGCCTTTATCCAGCTGATCGCCGGTGCCATCGACGCCAAGAGCCCCTACACCGGCGGACACTGCCAGCGCGTACCGGAGATCACCCTGATGCTCGCCCGCGCGGCGGCCGCCAGCGACGAAGCACCGTTTCGCGATTACCAGCCCAATGACGAGGAATGGGAAGCCCTGCATATCGCCGCCTGGCTGCACGACTGCGGCAAGGTCACCGTGCCCGAGTACGTGGTGGACAAGGCGACCAAGCTGGAAACCATCTGCGACCGCATCCATGAAGTGCGCATGCGTTTCGAGGTGCTCAAGCGTGATGCCTGGATTGTCTATTGGCAAAGCCTGAGCCAAGGCGGCGATGCCAGCAGCCTGAGTCAGTTGCGCGATGAACTGCTGGCCACCCTGGATGATGAATTCGCCTTTATCGCCCGCTGCAACCTGGGCGGCGAAGCGATGGCCGAGGCCGATCTGGAACGTTTGCGCAGCATCGCCGCACGCACCTGGACGCGCACCCTGGATGATCGCCTCGGCGTGTCCTGGGAAGAGAACCTGCGCCAGTCACGCAGCCCGGCGCAAGCGTTGCCGGTACAGGAAGCGCTACTCAGCGACAAGCCCGAGCACCTGATCGAGCGCCCGGACAGCGAGCGCATCGCCGCCGACAATCCCTGGGGCTTCAAACTGGACGTGCCGCATTACAAACACAACCGCGGCGAGCTCTATAACCTCGGCATTGGCCGCGGCACCCTGACCAACGAAGAACGCTTTATCATCAACGGGCACATGGTGCAGACCATCCGCATGCTCAACCACCTGCCCTTCCCGCCGCACCTGGCCAACGTCGCCGAGATCGCGGGCGGTCACCACGAGAAAATGGACGGTACCGGCTACCCGAAACGGCTGAAGCGCGAGGACATGAGCCTGCCGGCGCGGATGATGGCCATCGCCGATATTTTCGAGGCACTGACTGCGGTGGATCGCCCCTACAAGAAGGGCAAGCTGTTGTCCGAATCACTCAACATCATGGCGGGCATGTGCAAGGGCGCGCATATCGATCCCGAGCTGTTCGGCCTGTTTGTGCAGGAAAAGATCTACCTCAGCTACGCCGAACGCTTTCTACGCAGTGAGCAAGTGGACACGGTGGACGACGCGGCGCTGCTGGCCAAAGCTGGCCTGAGCGGCTAACAGGAGTTTTGCTGGAGGGAACAACAGCGGGACGCGCGCGATGCACGTCCCGCTTGGAGCATCAGGCCTGGTTGATCGAGTTGTCTGGATACCAGACGTCGATCAGCGGGCTGGCAGTGAAATCCACCAGCTCATCACGGCCTTTCAGCCAGGCTTCAACGGCAGCGCGCTGCTCTGCGTTGACCGAGCCACGCTTGGACAGGCATACAAGACCGAAGTCATCGCCGCCGACATAGCCCAGACCGTTAGCGGTCATGGCGTCACGCAGGAACTGCTCAAGGAAGCTGTCGATGGCCTCATCAGCCAGGTCTTGCTTGAAGTTCAGGTTCAGCTCAAAACCCAGCTCCTGGAATTCATCCACGCAGAGTTTTTTGCGCAGACGGCGGGAACGGTTAGTAGCCATGGAACAATCCTCAAAAGTGATAACGCGCGGCACTCTAGCAGTTTCGCGGCCTGCGCGCCCGCCTAGAAGACGACAGGTCGCTACCCGGGCAACAGAAAAAGCCCGCCGAATAGCATTTGCGCGCACTCAGCGAGCCCTGTCTTGGGGCATAATTGCCGGCATCCTCCCAACCCGCGATGGGACCTTATTACATGCTTCGCGTCATTTTTGTCCCTCAGCTGGAGGGTAGCCGCCCATGATCAAATCCCTGCGTCACCTGGCCATCGCCAGCCTGCTTCTGCCCTTGGCCCTGCCGCTGCACGCTGCCGTCGACGGCCTGCCGAACAAGGTCCAGCAAGCGCTGAAGGCCAACAAGATCAGCACCCAATCACTGTCGCTGGTGACCATTCCGCTCAATGGCCCGGGCAGCAGTACCTTTTACAACGCCGACATTTCCGTCAACCCGGCTTCAACCATGAAACTGGTGACCACCTATGCGGCGCTCGAACTGCTCGGCCCGACCCACCAGTGGAAAACCGAATTCTTCACCGACGGCCAGCTCAAAGGCGGCGTGCTCAACGGCAACCTGTACCTCAAGGGCGGCGGTGACCCCAAGCTGAATATGGAGAAGCTCTGGCTGTTGCTGCGTGACCTGCGCGCCAACGGCGTGCAGCAGGTGACCGGCGATCTGGTGCTCGACCGCAGCCACTTCGTCCAGCCCGCACTGCCCAGCTTCAACGACGACGGCGGTGACGCCAACAAGCCGTTCCTGGTGGCCCCCGACGCACTGCTGGTCAACCTCAAGGCGCTGCGCTTTATCGCCCGCACCGAAGGCGGCAAGGTGCATATCGCCGCCGAGCCACCGATTGCCAATATCCGCATCGACAATCGCGTCAAGGCCTTGCCCGCGGCCAAATGCCCAGGCTGGCCGGACGTACGCTACAACCCGGTGACCGAGTTCGACGGCACCACGGTGATTGTCAGCGGCAAGCTGGCCGAGGGTTGCAGCTCGCAGACCTACCTGTCGCTGCTCGATCACCCGAGCTACGCCGCAGGCGCAATCCGCGCCATCTGGCAGGAACTGGGTGGCAGCATCCTCGGCAAGGACCGCCTGGCCCCGGTGCCGGCCAAAGCCCGCCTGCTGGCCCGCGCCTACTCGCCGGACCTGACCGAGATCATCCGCGACATCAACAAGTACAGTAACAACACCATGGCGCGGCAGCTGTTTCTCAGCCTCGGCGCGCAGTTCCGCAACTCCGCCGACCAGGACGACAGCAAGGCCGCGCAGCGGGTGATTCGCAGCTGGCTGGCACGCAAAGGCATTACCGCGCCGCACCTGGTGATGGAGAACGGTTCCGGCCTGTCGCGCGCCGAGCGGGTCAGCGCACGGGAAATGGCTGCGCTGCTGCAAGCCGCCTGGAAAAGCCCGTATGCCGCCGAGTTCATGGCCTCGCTGCCGCTGGTGGCAATGGACGGCACCATGCGCAAACGCCTGCACCGCACCCCATTGGTGGGCGAAGCGCGGATCAAGACCGGGACGCTGAACAACGTGCGCGCCATCGCCGGCTTCAGCCGCGACAGCAACGGCAACAGCTGGGCCGTGGTGGCCATCCTCAACGACCCACGCCCGTGGGGCGCATCGTCGATTCTCGATCAGGTACTGATCGACCTCTATCGCCAGCCCAAGCTCAGCGCCCAGCGCTAAAGCCGATGGCCCGCGGCACAACCCTAGGGTTGTTGTCGCAGGCCGCAGCGCGACCTCGAAGGCCAACGCTAGACACCTGGACCCAGCATTCCCGGCACTGTGCGATACGCCCGTTCAGGATGCTTGAAGGGCAGCCCGCATCCGGGCAAAGTGATGCCAACGAAGGGGTCGGATTCGGCCCCACATAAGAATAAAGAGGTTGCTGAATGCCTCGTATCTGGCTGGCGTTGGTACTGCTCTGGTTGTGCGGGCCGGCGTGGGCGCTATTGCCTGCAACCCTGGACAATACCGACCTGCGCCTGTCGCTCGGGCCGTCCATGGGCTACCTGCAAGACCCGCAAGGCGAACTGACGCTTGCCCAGGTCAGCGCCCTGGCGGACGAACGCTTCACCCCGGTACAGGGCGAGCACGCCAACCTCGGCAAGAATGATTCGGTCTGGTGGTTCAAGGTCAGGCTGAACAACAGCCTGGCACAGCACCTGGCCGGCTATCTGGAGGTCAATTACCCCCTACTCGACCACCTCCAGGTCTTCCTTTCCATGGCCGATGGCCAGTGGCAGATGCAAGACAGTGGCGATCGCTACGCCTTTTCCCAGCGCCCGGTGCAGGTGCGCAACTTCTGGTTCCCACTCGATCTGCCCCCTGGCGAGAGCACCCTGCTGGTGCGCGTCGACACCACCAGTACGATCTTTATGCCGCTGTTCTTCAGCACTTACCAGGCCAGTGCCGCCGCCCAGGAAAACCTGATGGGCATCAATGGCGCGTTCTACGGCGTGCTGTTCGCGATGTTCTGCTACAACCTGTTCCTGTTCCTCTCGCTACGCGAGTCGGCCTACTTCTGGTACCTGGTGTACAACCTGAATATCGGCCTGTTCGCCGCCAGCTTCGACGGCATGCTGTTCAAGCTGCTGCCCGAGCATATCGGCCTGCAGTCGGTGAGCATTTATATCCTGATGTATATCCACTGCCTGACCGCCACCCAGTTCAGCCGCCACTTCCTGCACACCTACCAGTACTTCCCGCGCCTGGACCTGGGCCTGCGCCTGTTTATGCTGCTGGTCGGCGGCTGCCTGGTGTCGGTGCCGCTGATCGGTCTGCAGGCCTGGAATATCCTCGCCAGCCTGACCGTGCTGGCGGTGTCCCTGGTCCTGCTGCTCTGCGGGGCCTATGTCTGGCGCAAGGGCCTGCGCTACGGCTCTTATTACATCCTGGCCTGGGGCATCCTGCTGGCCTCGTTTATCATCGCCACCTCGGGCTCGCTGGGCGTCGAACTGTTCGGCCTGTATGGCGCAGCCGTGGTCAAAGTCGGCGTGACTGTCGAACTGATCACCCTGTCGATCGGCCTCGCCGACCGCATCAATATGCTCAAGGAAGAAGGTTTCCAGTCGCGCCGCGCGGCCGAGCAGGCGGAAATCGAGAACCTGGCCAAGAGCCGCTTCCTGGCCAAGATGAGCCACGAAATCCGCACCCCGCTCAATGGCGTGCTGGGCATGCTGCAACTGCTCAAGGAAACCGCACTGGACCGCAGCCAGCGTTTCTATGTCGACACCATTTCCAGTTCGGGCAGTTCGTTGATGGCGGTGATCAACGACATTCTCGATTACGCCCGTATCGAGTCCGGCAAGCTCAGCCTGGAACATATCGAGTTCGACCTGGAAGAGCTGATTTCCGACACCTTCAGCCTGTTCACCGGCCAGGCGCTGGACAAGCGCCTGCGCCTCTATGTCAGCCTGGAAAACGGTGTGCCACGGCGTATCCAGGGTGACCCGACGCGGCTCAAGCAGGTGCTGATGAACCTGCTGAGTAACGCCCTGAAGTTCACCGCCGAGGGCCATGTGGCGCTGAATATCTGCCAGCGCAATGACTCCCAGGGCAAACCCCACCTGGTATTCGCCATCAGCGACAGTGGCATTGGCATCAGCGACAAGGCCCTGGCGCAACTGTTCGACTCCTTCGCCCAGGGCGACTCCAGCACCACCCGCCGCTATGGCGGCAGTGGCCTGGGACTGGCCATCAGCAAGGAGCTGGTGGAGATGATGGGCGGGCGTATCGAGGTGCAGAGCACGCCCGGCCAGGGCACGCGCTTCGCCTTCGACATTCCGCAAGCCGGCGAGGCAAGCCCGGTCGATCCACTGCATACGCTGCTCAAAGGGCGTACGGCGCTGCTCACCTCCCTCGACGGCCTCGGCCTGGATGCCCTGAGCCGGCTGCTCGGGCGCTGGGGCATGCGCACCGAGCGCTGCCAGAACCCGGAAAGCCTGCTCGGTTACCTGCAGGATTTCGCCGCTCCGCCGCTGCTGGTACTGATGGCCCCCTGGCCGGGCAGCACCCAGCACTGGCTCGACTCACTGCGTCCGCTGCTGCAGCCTGGTCAGCGCGTGCTGCTGCTCTGCGCACCCGAGCAATTCCAGCAACTGCCGAGCACCGGCGGCTTGCGCCTGCTCAGCCTGGCCCAGCCACTGGCCATCACCGCCCTGCGCAGCGCCCTGCAGGAGTTGTATGAGGAGCCGCGCGTGGCGGAAATCAAGCCCCTGCCCAGGGCGCACAACGACAGCGGCAACACACCGTGCATCCTGGTCGCCGAAGACAACCCGGTGAATCAGTTGGTGGTGCAGGGGTTTCTGAAAAAGCGTGGCTACAGCGTACGCCTGGTGACCAACGGACTGGCCGCGGTCAACGAATACCAGCGTGACCCAAGCGCGACGCAGCTGATTTTGATGGACTGCGAAATGCCGGAGATGGATGGCTTCGAAGCCACCCGCCAGATCCGCCGCCTGGAACACCAGCACAAGCTGCCGGCGGTGCCAATCATCGCCCTGACCGCGCATATCCTCGACGAACACCGCCAGCACGGTACCGAAGCCGGCATGAATGACTTTCTCGGCAAACCGCTGGACAGCGCCAAGCTCTACAGCACTCTGGAGCAGTATCTACAACGCACTTCAACCAGTTGAGCGACCACACATCAATCATCCGGCAGCAAACATGGCCAGCCAGGACTACGCGCGTTAGCATCGCCGCTGCGTTTTGGAGAATAAGCCGTGCTGATCCCCTACCACCTGCTGGAAGCTGACACCCTCACCCGCCTGATCGAAGATTTCGTCACCCGCGACGGCACCGACAATGGCGACGAAACACCGCTGCACACACGCATAGAACGGGTACGTCATGCCCTGGGCAAAGGCCAGGCCGTGATTGTGTTTGATCCGGAAAGCCAGCTGTGCCAGCTGGCGTTAAAGCGCGACGTACCCAAGGAGTGGCTACAGGCGCTGGAAGAGTAAGCCGAGCACAGCAAGGGTGCGCTAGCCGCGCAATCCGCCCTCACGCTCCCAGGCGCAACGCACGCGTAACTCACCTTCATGAGGACTATGCGAGCCATTGTCAGACTCCCAGCGAAAGGTGTGCGTGCCATTCAGCTCGGTTTCCAGATGCACCACCGCGCTGGCCCAGTACAGGCGCTTGAGCAACGCCTCGAATTGCTTGATCCACAGGCTCCACTCGTACTCAACCGTGCGGTAACTGGCCCCGAAGTGGATCACCTGAGTCTGGTACAAGCCATCGCTCGGCTGCTGACAGCTGGCAAACATCTCACGACCGAGAAAACTCCAGACGTCACCAGACGGCAACCCGTCCAGAACCTGGCGATTGATTTCGCGGCGCAAACGGCTCTCCGCCGGACTATCGGACGGGCAATCGCGGATGCAGCCATAAACGATGGATTCGGACTCCACGCAGGCACTCCAGAAATTCAAGGCTGCCTTCTATCACAGCCTCGGAGAGCAAGGAAGGAACTGCCGCTAAATAAGCACAATCCCCAACCAAAGCAGGCTAGCTGGCCCGCGGCCCCCGCCGCATCATCCAGGCCAGCACGGTCATCAACACTGCCAGGCCGGTCAGCGCCACAAACGGCACCTGATAGTTACCCGCCAGATCGCGGGCCAAGCCAGTCAGCACCGGCGTCAGGCAGCCAATGCTGTAGCCCACGCACAGCATCATCGCGGTCCAGCGGCTGACCGCCAGCGGCGAACCCGCCTCATACAATGGCAATACCAGCGACAAGGCAAACGTGCCACCCAGACCGAAACCAATGCTGAGCGCCCACACCTCAGGGAGAACGGTCGGCTGGAAGGTGATCATCGCCAAGCTGACGGTCGACAGCAGACCACAGCCGACCAGCAGCAGGTAACGATTCTGGAAGCGCTGCGCCAGCCACGGCAAAAGAAAGGAGCTGGGCAAACCCATCAGCATCGACACACTGAACAGACTGTTGCTGTGCATCAGGCTCAAGCCAGCCTCGTGGTAACGCGCCACCGACCAGGTCGCCAAGGCATAGAACAAGCCGGCCTGA
The DNA here is from genome assembly GCF_049653025.1 of Pseudomonas sp. GTDB lineage: Bacteria > Pseudomonadota > Gammaproteobacteria > Pseudomonadales > Pseudomonadaceae > Aquipseudomonas. The sequence goes on from NZ_JBASFM010000006.1 coordinate 305,276, forward strand.
ATGGCAAAGAAAGCACTGATCAACCAGGCCCGCGGCTGTCGCCACGGCAGGCCACCCGCACCTTCACTGCCATCCCCCTCGAGGCGATTTGGCAGACACAGCCATAACAGCAAGCCGAGCAGCGCAGGCAGCGTCCATATCGCCAGCCCTTGCGTCCACTCGTCGCCCAACAGCTGGGTTGCCGGCACCGTCAGCACCGCACCGCTGGCACCGCCAATCGCCATGCTCAGCGAATACCAGCCCACCACGCTGCCCATCCGCCCAGCAAAATGGCGTTTGATAAAACCCGACAACAGCGGGCCGGTCACGGCGATCGCCGCGCCCAGCAGCACTGCGCTACCAATCAGAATCTCACTGGCATGCCCGAGCAAGCGCAGCAACAGCGCCAGTGCAATCACGCCCATGCACAAGGCAATGGTGCGCTCCAGACCGATGCGTAACGCCAGACGTGGCGCGAAAGGTGCCAACAAGCCCATGCACAGCACCGGCAAGGCGGTGGTGAGGCTGATCAGGCTGCGGCTCAAGGCCAGTTCAGTGGCGATCCGTTCAATCAACGGCGCGAGGGAAGTGATCCCGGGTCGCAAGTTGATTGCGGCCAGAATCAGGGCCAGTAGCAGCATGACCCGCGGGAAAGGTTTCACAATACATCCATCAGTTTCGCGGCCAGGCCGACATGACCGCAAACCCTAACGCCCGAGCCTGCCACAGGCAAGCCCGAGGACGCATTAAGTTGACCAGACAATCAACAAGTCCAGCCTGGAAAAACCACCCTTACTTCGACCGTGGCGCGCGCATCCTGTCGGCCATGGTGGTCATTTCGCTGTACAGCAACTGCGGATTTTTCTGCTTCAATGCCCAGGCCATGCGGCCCTGTTCGTGCGGCAGAATCATAAACTCGCCTTTGCCGATCTCCTGGTAGATGTAATCGGCAATATCGGCCGCGCTGATCGGCGAGCTTTCCAACAGTTTGCCCACCTGCGCCTTCATGGCCGGCGTCGGACCGCGGAACGAGTCGAGCAGATTGGTCTGGAAGAACGACGGGCAAACCACATGCACGCCGATTTCCTGCAGCTTCAATTCGATCAACAGGCTTTCCGACAGCGCCACCACGCCGGCCTTGGCCACGTTGTAGTTGCTCATGGCAGGCCCCTGCATCAAGGCCGCCATGGAGGCAATATTGACGATCTTGCCTTTGCTCTTTTCCAGCAGTGGCAAGAAGGCCTTGCAACCCTTGACCACGCCCATCAGGTTGATCGCGATCTGCCAATCCCAATCCTCCAGCGACAGCTCGCTGAAGAAACCGCCAGAGGCCACACCGGCGTTATTGACGATCACATCGATACCACCAAGCTTTTCTTCGCACGCCTGCGCCAAGGCTGTCAGTTGGCTGTAATCGCGCACATCGCAACGCTGAGTAAAACCATCACCACCAGCCTCGCGAACCATCTGCAGGGTTTCCGCCAGGCCAGGTTCATTGACATCGGAAAGCGCCAACTGCCAACCCTCACGCGCCCAACGCAAAGCGATTTCACGCCCCAAACCCGAACCCGCGCCGGTGATCATCATGCGATTTTGCATAGAGTGGCTGCCTTGTTGTGCTGTGATTGATGAACGCAGTGTAGCCAAGCAAATAATCCACCCCACCCACCATTAGCGCCCTGAATAAGCCAGGCAAACCATCGACAGTAGGTGGCGGCTGAAATCGCCAAAACGCGTCCTTACTGGGTGACTCAATCGCCAAGTTTCGGACAACAAAAAGGCCGGTCAACCCGGCCTTCCAGATAACGTTTGAATGCGTCAGTTGATGCTCAACTTATCGCGATTCTTCGCCAAAGTTGCCTCGCCAATCCCATTGACCTCAAGCAACTCATCCACCGAAGCAAAAGCACCGTGCTCATCACGATAGGCAACAATCGCCTGCGCTTTGACTTCGCCAATACCCAACAACTCGCGCTGCAAAGTTTCCGCATCGGCCGTATTGAGATTGACTTTAGCGGTAGTCGAAGCCTGAACTTCTGCGCTCTGGCTGACAGGTTGCGAAGGTGCTTCAGTTGCCGAAGCGACGAGTGGCAGTGCGCTTAAGAGCGCCAACAGCAGAGCAGAACAATAGACTTTGAGCATAATTTTATATCCTTCCTTAGAGATAAGTTCGGATGGCACTTCCATGCTCCACCCGCAAACTCAAACTAGTCGATCAATCGACGCTGTCAAATACGCAGAAGCAATCTGCCAAGACGACTACCCGACCGCCCCAAGTATCAGCTCGGCGTATCCGTACGGCGCTGCTGATGTATCCAGTCGACTATCTCACCCTCAGGCATATACCCGCTGACTGTCTCACGTAGCAGCTGCCTTACGCGGTCGTAATCATCACACTCAACCGCAGCCAGGAGATCAGCCAGCACCTGCTTGAATGCGTCCCATGGTAGATGTTCTTCGTTAGCCCGCATGATCATCGGGTGATCCGTAGGACTCACGTTATCGCCGATCAACAGCTCCTCGTACAGCTTCTCACCTGGGCGTAAACCGCTGAACTCGATAGCGATGTCACCCTGCAAGTTCTTCTCAGAGCGCACACTGAGGCCACTCAGGTGAATCATTTTCTCGGCCAGCTCAACAATTCTTACCGGCTGGCCCATATCCAGGACAAACACATCCCCACCCTGCCCCATGGCACCAGCCTGAATAACCAACTGGGCTGCCTCAGGGATCGTCATAAAGTAGCGAGTGATATTGGGATGGGTGACTGTAACAGGGCCGCCCTTGCGGATCTGCTCATGGAACAGCGGAATAACAGATCCTGAGGAGCCCAGAACATTACCGAAACGCACCATGGTGAAGCGAGTCTTATTGAGCTGATGCACACCCTCATCGTCAAGAAATAGCACAGGTGCCGACTCACGACTCAACGCCTGCAACACCATCTCGGCCAGACGCTTGGTGCTGCCCATGACGTTAGTCGGACGCACCGCCTTGTCGGTAGAAATCAGTACAAAGTGCTCAACACCAGCCCTCACCGCCGCTTGGGCAGTCAAGGTTGAGCCCAGCACATTGTTCAACACGCCCTCAGCAATATTGTGCTCAACCATGGGCACATGCTTATAGGCTGCCGCGTGATAGACCGTGTTCACGGCCCATGTACGCATCACATCCAACAAACGTCCAGCGTTACGAATCGAACCCAGAATCGGCACTAGACGGACCGACAACGATTCGCGCCGAATACGTTGTTCCAACTCACTGTGAATAGCGTAAAGATTGAACTCGCTGTGCTCGAACAACAGTAAGATAGTTGGTCCAGTTGCGACAATCTGCCGGCACAACTCAGAACCAATAGAGCCACCAGCGCCTGTCACCATGACTACTTGACCGCAGATGCAGCGCTCGAACAACGCTTTCTTCGGTGGAACGGCATCACGGCCAAGCAGGTCGGCGATATCGACCTCCTGAACATCCTCGACCTTGACCCGACCACTGGCCAGATCCATAAAGCCAGGAACGCTACGAACATGTAACGGGAACTTCTCGAGCATCTCCAAGACTTCACGACGACGGCCGCGTGTCGCTGAAGGGATGGCCAAAAGAATCTCCTGAGGCCCCGTATCATCGATCATCTGCTGAATATGTTTGGGTTTATAGACACGTAAGCCAGAAATAACTCGATTGGCGATACCTTCATCGTCATCGATAAAGGCAACAGGCCGCATTGCTCGCCCCATACGAAGCGCAATGCCTAACTGATTACCTGCAGCGCCCGCACCATAAATCGCAACTTTCGGTAGAGCGTCTTCGCGCGTAACGAACGGCAGTGCCTGACTAGCCATATACCAGTCGCCAAGAAAATACTGGCGCATGAACAAACGTAGACCGCCAACCATGACAATACTGAGCCACCAGTAAATGAACACCAGTGAGCGGGGGACGGTATTGGCCACATCCTGATACCAGTACACCACCAATGCCAAAAATAACGCCGACAACGTAACGGCCTTGGCAATAGCAACTAACGCGTCATTACCAAAATAGCGCATAACCTCACGGTACATACCCATCCGGACGAACAGGGGAATAGCAATCAGTGGTGCCGAAATAAACAACCACATGTAACCATCCCACGGCATGACCAGATCATCGATCCCAAGCCGAACGACAAAAGCCAGCCATAGAGCGGTCCACACCAAAATCACATCCGTGCCAACCTGCAGCATGCGCTTGGTTTGCCGCGGCAGATTCAGCAGCCGCTCACGCAACAGGTCAATAGTCCTCAACACAACAACGCCCTCATCGATATTTACAAAATCACTGATCAGCTGCGGCCAACGCCATCACGGAGGCCAGAACGTCACAGGTTTTTTCAATTTCCTGCGGCTCGAGCGTGGGATGAACCAGGAACATCAGGCTGGTTTCGCCCAGTTCCTTGGCAACCGGCAAGCGACACTCGGGACGCCAGCCAGTACCATCGAACGCCTTCTCGAGGTAAACCTCTGAACAAGTGCCCGCGTAGCAAGGCACTCCTTGCTCAGTAATCTCGGACTGAATCCGGTCACGATCCCAACCTGGCTTGAGCCTGGAGGGCTCGACAAACACATAGCATTTATACGCCGCATGGCGAATATCCTCGGGTATCACCGGGACACGCAAGCCCGCGAGCGAGCTGGCCCGCTGCCAGATACGACGCGCATTATCGATGCGCGCTGCCTGCCAGGCCTGCATACGCCTGAGTTGGATACGCCCGATGATTGCCTGTACCTCAAGCATGCGCCAGTTGGTTCCGAATCGCTCATGCAACCAACGAAAGCCCGGAGCATGTTCACGCTCATACACCGCTTCCCAGGACTTCCCATGATCCTTAAACGACCACATGCTCGACCAGAGGCCAGCATCGTTAGTGGTGACCATGCCACCTTCGCCCCCGGTGGTCATGATTTTGTCCTGGCAGAATGACCACGCACCGATGTGCCCAATGGAGCCCACTGGACGCCCCTTGTAGAGGGCACCATGGGCCTGTGCGCAATCCTCGATGACGAAAAGCCCATGGGCATTCGCCAGCGCCATGATAGGGTCCATGTCGCAAGGCCAACCTGCCAGGTGAACGCAGATGATCGCACGGGTACGCGGAGTCAACACAGCAGCGATCGACTCGGCCGTGATGGCTTGGGAGTTCGGGTCGACATCCGCGAAAACAGGTACAGCCCGCGCAGTCACGATAGACGATGCAGAGGCGAGGAAGGTTCGCGATGTCACGACCACCTCATCCCCCTCGCCGATACCGAGAGCATTCAGCGCCAGATCCAGCGCCACCGTTCCATTCGCCAGGGCAACCGCATGCTCGGTACCGGACCACGCTGCGAACTCACGCTCGAAGTCTCGGCACTCCTGCCCTGTCCAGTAATTGACTTTGTTGGATAGAACCACATCCCGAACAGCATTCGCCTCTTCTTCAGTAAAAGAAGGCCAGGGAGAAAACGGCGTATTCAGCACAAATAAATTCCCAGTAAAAACCTTGAAAACTGACTAAATGCTTTGCGCAACACGGCGCAGAAAACACTATATCAAACGCGCCGGAACACCTGTCACGGTCACACCATCAACGACATCCGCCACGACAACGGCACCCGCACCAACCATGACCCCTGCTCCGATGCGAATAGACTGCCGCACACAGGCACCGATACCAATCCAACTGCCCTCTCCCACCTGCACCCCTCCAGCCAGGTGAGCACCCGGACTGACATGCACGGCGGCCAGGAGGGTACAGTCATGGTCGACGCTGCACCCCGTATTCAGGATGCAACCCATGCCAATTCGTGCATAAGCATTGACCACGGCACCAGCAAACACGACCGAACCATTTTCAACACTCGCATAACGACTGACCGTCGCAGCTGGGTGCAACAAACAAGCAAAATGGGCTCCGGCCGCCTTCAATATCGCCAGTTTTTCCAGCCGAATGCGATTGTCGCCGATCGCGACCAGGACAGCATCAAACGCCGACAGACGCTCAAGCAATTCCGCGGCATTACCCTCTACCGGCCAGACACCGTTTCGCTCCCTTGTAGGCCAGGCATCGTCGAAGAACACCACCGATTGCCAACCACAGATCTCGGCCGTATCGGCCACGACCTTGCCATGCCCGCTGGCGCCCAGGATGGCCAGGCGCTTCATTCATCATTCCCGGTGAACTTGGACATGGTTGCCTGCCCCTCAGCACTGATGCCTTCACGGATGAAAACCTTGCGCACAGTCAGCAGCAGGACACGAAAATCCAGCCAGAACGATTGGTTGTCCACGTACCAGGTGTCCAGATCGAACTTTTGCTTCCAGCTCAGCGCATTACGCCCATTGATCTGCGCCCAGCCGGTAATCCCCGGCCGCACGGCGTGGCGTCGTGCCTGCTCGGCACTGTATAGCGGCAAGTACTCCATGAGCAGTGGGCGCGGCCCAACCAGACTCATGTCCCCTTTCAGTACGTTCCACAACTCGGGCAGCTCATCCAAGCTGGTGCCGCGCAGGAACCGTCCGAAGCGAGTCAGGCGAACCTCATCCGGCAACGGATTACCCTCTGCATCCATTGCGTCGAGCATTGTGCGGAACTTGACCATCATGAAGGGTTGCCCGTGCAAACCGGGGCGCTGCTGGCGAAAAAGGACGGGCGAACCAAGGTTCACGCGCACCAACACATAAAGAATAAGTAACGCAGGCCAGAACAGCAGCAGCGCCAGCATGCTGCAAATGATGTCGAACACCCGCTTGAGCATCATGCCTTCTCACCCTGGGCAAACACGCGCGTATAGAAAGCCCTCAGTCCTTCCACAATCCGCTCACGCGAGAACCGCTGTAAGGCGCGAACGCGCGCAGCCTGCGCCATCGCCGCGCGTAACTCGTCATCCTCGAGCAAACGCTGCAGCGCGTTTGCCAATTCCAGCACCTTGAATGGTGGCACCAGCAGACCGGAGACACCGTCTTCTACCGCATCGGTAAGCCCGTAGATCCGGGTAGCCACAGAAGGAACACCAGCAGCTGCGGCCTCCAGTACCGAACTGCCGAAGCCTTCGCGATAGCTGGGCAAGCAGAAAATGTCCGCCGCAGCCATGTAGGCCTCGGGCTCCTGGGTAAAACCCTGGAAATGCAGACGTTCACCTAGGCCTCCGACAACCGAGAGGATGTGCTCGACCATCCCTCCCTCGTCGGGCCCCACTATGAGCCAATGCAAAGCGGGAAAACGCTGGTCCAGCAGCAGCATGGCCTCGGCCATTTCGCGAAGCCCCTTGTCCGTATTCAAGCGGCCGAGGAAAAGCACCACCGCTGCGTCGGCGGGAATACCATGCTCGACGCGGACTCGCTCACGCGCCTGCGGATTGGGACGAAAACGCTCGCCGTCCACGCCACAGATCGAGCCATCACCAATCACCTCTATCGCGCTTGCACGGCAGACGCCCTCTGCCAACAGAAAATCCCGCTGGGAAGGGCTATCAGCGAGCAGATGCGAAGCCGTCGCCGCGATCAGGCGATCCGCACTCTTCAATACAAAGCGCCCCACTCCCGCACGCGTGACCCATACCTGGCCGGTAAACCAGTGCACCCGCACCGGCACACCAGCCATCCGCGCAGCCAGCATTCCGAGCAAACCGGCCTTGGGCGTCACGGAATGCAACGCATCGAAGCGATAACGGCGAAACAGCCGCACCAGCAGGAACAGTGTTTTCAGATCGACAATAGGTGAAATTTCTCGCGCCAGAGGCACGCTCAGGTAGGTCACTCGCTCATCCTGAGGAACCGGCTCCGCTCCGTAGTTCGATATAACAAAGACGTCGTAGTCGTCTGCAAGACGCTCGATATGCAAGCGCAGAAAGGCAGAGACGGCCATAGGGACGGTGGTGATGAAGCAGAGGCGCTTACGCGTCATGAAGAATCTCTTGCGATGCGTTGAACTTGTAAAGGCGGTAGTCGCCGAAGGTTTCCACTTCTGCTGCCGGCAGGTCAGCGCAAAAGCGCTCGGGCAAGTAGCCATCATAAGTCAACATATATCGTACTCGATATTGCTCAAAGATCTGTCGTACCGGTACACGCAGGACAGGAAATATAGGCTCCAACAAGTAATACCCGTAACCATGCCCCCCAAACAGCACTGACTTACCTGTTCTATATGCCACCACATCATGCCAGTGCTGCGGAAAACACATGACTGGGCCATCCTCGAGAATAGCCAAACGGCTGATAGCTTCGTCCAAGTTTGAATCAACTTTCATAGTCCGGCTTGCGCGCAACGCCCGCAGAAAGACTACAAGAGCAGAAACACACATTAAAAAACCAATGAAAACCGCCGCCCACCAATACCAAGTGCTTCCAAATGAACCCCAACCAATACCTAGCGCAAGAGCGGCCGGGAAACTGCCATTGTAACCATAGAGATATCCCTGCCCAAGCGAACGAAAAGCCGGAAATAATGTAGTCAAAAGAGCAAAACAAAACGTGAGCGCGAGCCACGAATATATCCAAACCTCATATATAGAAAATTTATGCCCATCAATTAAGGCAAAAAACCCAACACCTAGAACAATTGGCATCCAAGGATTAAATCCTATGACGAATTGCAACCTACGAACCCAAGCTTTTAATCCGGACCGATAGAACTTACCTGGCGTTTCGTAGTTCTCATCTCCGTACAAAGGAGACTCCAGCAATGGATGAACCCCATTACCTCGCCAATTACGACTCCAGAACTTAACCGTATCCCAATGAGCCCGCATAGTCAGACGGTAAAATCCACCACTTAGAAGAATCGCAGCCAAAACACTACCTGGCACCAACAAAGCTAGTCGGAATTCACCAGCCATGCCCGCACCGACCAAAGCAATAAACCAGAACAGCTGCATGGCCATCTTGTGTGTAATCATTACCAGACCGGCCAGAAACAGCACAGCCAACCAAAACCACGGTGACATGCCCTGTAAAAGCACTGCACCCACCAACAACCACATTGCGTCTAAAAACAACGCTCCCATACCGCGAGGATTTAGTTGCATATTATAGGTAATTAGGAGGGGCGTTATCGCATAGACCACTCCAGTGATTACAGCGGCAATAACATCTACTGTAAGCCACCAAGCTGCCCAAACTACGAGAATCATACGCAGCATATCAATGAATACCGCGAACTGGACGCTGAAGCGGTCGAACATAGGCGCAGGCAGCCGAGCCATCAACCACGGGAAAAATGGCGGATACCAATGCCCCTCATCCAAAAGAAATTGCGGCATTTTGACCGGCAAAGAGCCGTCTCGACGTAAAGTTTCAATGTAAGTCTTCCAGTACCATTGATCCACTCCTGAACCATGTGGAGAAAGCAGCACAGGAGCGAGACGCATCACAAGCGCAAGTAAAAACACAAAAAATAACGCAGCCAACATGGAAATCTCGAAAAGGTTCATTTTTGACACAGCACACGTGTTAGCGCAGGCGTAACGCGCCGCAGGGAGGCAGGAACCATTGCAGATACCTCTTGAGGGGAAAAAAAGTCTGCTCGCCGAACAAGAAAAAGCATCAAAAATACCACCGCAGCAGCGATCAACGACCGCAGAAAAAGAGCATCCACCGCTAACAAAGCCAATCCACCAATATGAGCTAACAACAGCGCAAACGCTCCTTTATTAATAGGTACTTTCAAATACCGGTGCTGATCAAGTAGAAACAACCATTGCACAAGCAAAAAGCCGGTTACCGCCGCAATGGCGGCACCTAGAATTCCAAGAAGCGGCAGCAACATTAAAGTCAGTGACGCATTAACGAGCAACTTCACCCCAAACAAGGTGACGTTTGCGGTCAATAGCCGTCCTTGTGCAAAATGCGCTAACCCATATAGGTGAGTAGCTGCAGCGCCAGGCACCGCTGTTAACAGCACCTGCAGTACCGCTCGACTCTGTTCAAATGAGGGACCAACAAGCAGAGAGAACACAGCAGGTAGCAAAGCGATAAGCCCTACTGTCGCGACAGCCCAAAGACTCATGATCTGAGGAGTAACGCGCTCAATCAGCTGAACCTCACTTGCAGGGCCCAATTGATCTATCCGAGAGATCAACTGCGGCATCAACACAGCAACAACGGCAGTAGGTATGCCGATCAGAATCAACATATATTGGTATGCGGGGTGGTAAAGCCCCACCGCTTGACTATTAATAAGATGACCTATTAGAAGATAATCACACCACTCCGAAAGATAACCAATTAAGTAACCGGGCAGCAGCGGTAGAGCAAACGCTGCCGCCAAGCGTAGTTGGCGACCTTCAGGAATCTGCCAACCGATAGAAGTACCTTTCAGTTCACGCGAAAGCAGCAATGCCCATGTTACAAGCCCCGAGAAAATTACCGCCACAAGCATCTGAAATGTCGACAATTGTTGGCCGAAGATAGCAAGCAAAGACAGAACAGCCAAAATGCCTATCAATACCAAGTCAGCGATCAAAGGTGACCATGCTAGGCGCATGTAGCGCTCCCTAACTTGCTGAAGCCCTTGCACTTCACCCATTAGCCATAACGACAACAGTAGCGGCAGAACCAACCATATACTTTCCTGGGGCACGCGCAGACGAGCAGACAACCAGTCGACTGGAGCAAAAAGGGCGCAAGCAAAGACCAGCGATCCGGCGAAAAGGAGCAACGGCCAGCGGGTGGCCCAAGTCCGCCTCAGCTGTCTTGAAGATTCCCATTCAAGACGCCCAAAACGCTGTGTGATCGATTGTGACCACAGAACCAACACTTGGTTAAACAGCATTCCTGCGGCCAAAAGCATGGCCCAAACGCCCAGACCCTCTGGTCCCATTACACGAGCCATCAACGCCGAGACGAGCAGCCATAACGGAGCACGCACAGTACGCGCCAACATCAATGCAGCCGCTCCTGACAGGCGAAACGGGGGGACTGTCGAGCTCATTGCAAAAAAAAACTCAAAGAACTTCCGCCACTAAGGTATCCCCCGTGCATAGCCTGTCTAACAACTCTCTCTCAACGGGTACTAACCGAACGATCCCGTCAGCACAGGCAACGCTGATGCCTAACTTGTCAATCGCCACAATACGCCCCGGCTCACCACGCGCCACTGAGTCGACTACCTGCGACGAGGCGAAATGCAGTATCTCCCCTTGTGTAGTACGGCTCATTGCTCCTGATGTGTAAGGCGGTGCGACCGCACGAATAAGGTCCCGAACCTGCTCGGCACGATCAAACGACATCAGCCAGTTATCTTCAGCATGCCTACGACGGAATGAACTGGCATGTGTCTCGTCTTGAGGATGTGCAACCAAACGGCCTTCGGCCCAATCAAGCAGCGTGCCGGGGAGCCAACTATTGAGTATTTCCTCCCCTCGGCGGAAAGCACCATTAACGTCTTCCTCCACCGCCAAGGGAAAGGCAGTTTGAGCAAAAACCTCACCAGCATCTACTGCAGCCACTACTCTGTGCAGAGAAAATCCCAACTCGCGCTCGCCATTCAGAATGGCCCATGTAAACGCATGCCTTCCTCTATATCGAGGTAGCAAAGAGTTATGTACATTAAGAACGACGCGCTGCCGAGCAATAAAATCCGGATGCAGAATATACGGCCAATTGATCAGCAACATAATAGCGTCATTGACTTGATCCAACTCATCGCGAGATCGAAAGACGCGGGATATCAACCCAGTATTATCGACCACTTTGAAAAGTTCAGCGGTAGGTTCCAGCGTCGTCAGCAAAGTGATCACTATTCAAGCCTCAGCGCATATGTCTCTCTGAACTGCCCTACAGCCCCCAGTGTTTCTTTGAACCGAAAAATGGAGTCGTACGCTTTCATTTGCACCGAGGAGGTCCCTAGATCCATCCAGATATAACCCATCTCCTGTGCATGTTTAAAACCATCGAGCAACAATGCTGATTGCGCCTGGGTCGCCTGATATTCCGGATCTTGGCAAAGGTAAAATGTCCCGACCACGCGGCGGTTTTGTACGAAGTAACAGACACCGGAAACAGGCTTTTCATCTAGGTAAGCACAGGAAAAGAAAATACTCTCAGGCAACTCGCTCGCGAGCCATTGCAGCTCGTCAAACGTATGTGTCGGCTTCATACCATGCTTGGTAAAAGTTGCTGCCAGCACTTGCCAAAAGTGCTCGATAGGCGCCCTCCTACGTACTACAACCCCTGACTTACTTGCCTTGCGTGCACGCCGCTCCCACTCAGACCGGTTAGATACTACTTGAGCGAACTCAGTGAGGCTCGGATCGAGTGGAATGACACTGGAAATATCCCTATTTACGCAAGTAAATCCCGCCTCCATGAGCGCGAAACGAAATGTCTCAGTGTAAACGCGGCTGCACGCACGCAGCGGCAGAGTCACACGAAACTCCTTGGCACCCGCATTTGCAACATACGCAACAGCGGCGTTTATTACATCTCTACAAGCGGACAAACCCAGCGCCTCCCGTAGCGCAGGACCGCCGTAGCTGGCACCGTAAGGCGATAGTGCGCAGAGTACGCCGTCGCGCTCTATGAGGGCTAACGGCCAAACTCCAATTCGCTTTTGCTTTCGCTGAACAGAAAGGAAGTGCTCGAAGCCTAAAAAGCGGTTTCCGTGATAACGCAGAAAACGCAACTGATGAAAAAGCGTGCCATCGTTGGAGCTCTCAATGAAGTCATCCCAGCCAGCAGCGGCTGGATCGCCTTCGCGTACAATCACGCAGTCGACGACAGAAGCAACAGTGTTCAATGAAGGGATTCCAGAAGGTCAAGAAGCCACTGACGGGCACCAGAGCCAGTAAACCGCTCTTGCAGTAGTTTATTTGGTTGATAATGCAGAGGGCGTGTGCGTTCGTAGCGCTGCAGATTTTCGGTGTTTAGATAGACGTGGATAGGGTGAAAATCGAAAACCATCAGACCATCCTGGCCCAGCAAATCACCAATACTCGGCAAACTCTGCTGCTGACCGTAAATGCACATGATGTCGTCTTCCCACGAGTAGGGAATCCGCTGCATGCCGTTCCATAGCAGCCAAGGCTTTAGAGTAATTCCTGCAGTCGTCGGGATGAAGTGATTGCAGTCGTGGGTCAGACCCTTACTGCGGAAGAGATTCAACAAGGTTGAACTCTGCGTCATGTGATGGCTGCGCACGGCTGTTGCCTCGGGCACCAGCGCCATCGTTCGCTCTAGCACCTCTTCCGCGGAAGCCCCCGCCTGAGTTTGCAGGCTGAAGAGAAAGTTGAAATTAGGGTGTATACCCAACTCGAACTTAGGATTGGCCCGCAGCCGTGCTAGTAGTGGTGTCTCGTGGGTGACAAACCATGTTGCGGGAACATCTGCCTGCTCTACCAAATCAATGCAGTCAGCTAGCACTTCATCATGCGCCCAGTCGATATCGAAGGTAAGAAACACCTTATCTTCCCAGGAGCTTGGATCATTCATATCGATACGCGAAATCGTGGAGAATATCCTGGTGCGGGCGGCCGTCATATGAGCCTCGTTTTCAATGACCTGAGTACCTGTGGCGCCGAAACTTCTGCCGCACCGTCCAACGCAATAATGAGCAGCCGCACAGCGCCTTCTCCGCAGGCCACTACCACCCACTCGGCAGAAACCTCAACCACGCTACCGGGAACCCCATAGAAACGCCTGGGTTCAAGTGCACAGCGCCATACACGAAGCACTCCGCCACCCTCTACCTGGGTGTATGCGCCAGGATAGGGATGCGTCTGGGCGCGTATAAAGTCATGCACTCGTTCAGCTGAGGCACGCCAGTCGATAAGGCCATCTTCCGGGCGTCTGAGGCCGCAATAGGAGGCATCCTCATTGGGCTGCGGATAGAGTTTCACGACCCCACCTACAACTTCCGGCATGTATCTGGCTGCCAGCTCAAGCATCAGCGCGTTTGCCTTTTCCAAGGCATCGCCAATGGTCTCGTCAGAATCCAGCGCGACACTCGCCTGCCCCACCAGCAACCCCTCATCCATTCTCTCACTGAAGCGGAAAAAGCTCACTCCGATAGCGGGCTCACCATTGATGATCTGCCACACCAGAGGCGCGTTACCGCGATATTGGGGAAGGGATGAATAGTGAAAGCCGTAGAAATCGCAAGGTCCATCCACCGGAATGATCTGGTACCAACCATGCACAAACGCTAGCCGTGCCTGGTAATAATCTAGCCAGCGTAATGTGTCGGCTCGCGTTGCAACCACCTTGAGCGGCACACCATGACGTTCAGCCAGCGAACGAAACCCCGGCAGCACGGAACGCGCGTCCTGAGAGTCATCAGGACAAATGATCGCAGCAAGGTTGCCGGGAAACAGCTGACAGACGGTTTCGCACAACAACAACCCCGCCGCCTTACTACCCATGAACACTACAGCGTCAATCACTCGGCAATGCTCCGGCGCAAGATCGCCGTGCAAACGCGCTCCACATCGACCCCCTCGTAACACGGCAAAGTGATGGTCTCTTCTTGCAAACGTGCAGCGTTGGGCTGCACGTCAGCGTAACGCTGGCGGTAGTAGGTGGTGCCGCTCAAGCAATAGGTTCCGATGGTGGTTTCGATACCATCTTCACGCAAACCGTGGATCAGCTCATCACGGCTCATACCTGCAGGTACGCGGAATACCAAAGATTGCACGTTGTGTACGACATTGGCGTCGCGGTACTGCGGTACGAAACCCGCGCCTTCTAGGAGGCTCACATAGGCGGCACGCACCTCGTTGCGTTCAGCGACAATCGCATCCAGCTTGCGCAACTGCACCCGCCCCATCAGCGCCTGGGGTTCGGAAAGACGGTAATTGTAGCCCTGCTCGATGAAATCCAGACCGTAGCCCAGCATTCCGCTCGCTCCGTGGTTGAGCTTTACGTCGAACCAGACAGACCACGCGTCACTGTTGGTGGTGATCGCACCGCCCTCGCCAGTAGTTAGCAGCTTGCGCGGATGGAAGCTGAAGCAGGTCAGATCAGCGATATTCCCCACTCTGGCGCCGTTTTCACTGCTACCGATGGCGCAAGCAGCGTCCTCAATGAGAGGCACACCGTACTCTTGGCAGATTGCGGCGATTTCATGCATTCCGCTTGGGTTACCAAATGCATCGACTGCTATCACTGCTTTGGTTTTTGGACTGATACGAGCGCGCAACGCATTGGGCAGCATGTTGTAGGTGTCGAGCGACACATCGACGAAAACCGGGCGCGCCCCCAGATCTTCTACAACGTTGGCCGTGGCCGGAAAGGAGAAGTCCGAGACAATGACTTCATCGCCTGGTGCCACACCGATCAACTTCAGACAAACGCTCAGGGCAGTGGTAGCCGAAGTCGCCAAGTGAGTGTACTTCGCCCCTGTGTAAGCGCAGATTTCCTTGCGAAAAGAGTCTACATGCTGACCACGAGTGAACATGCCCGAGTCAAATATCTCGCGCATTTCGGCCTCAACCTCATCGAAGCTGATGTAAGGCCTCATCAAGCGAATCTGGCTCATGCATGTTCTCCGATCTGGCCGGTGTACCAGGCCAGGGTATCCGCCAGTCCCTTGTCGAATGGCGTCAGCGAGTACTGGATCAACCCTTTCACCTTCTCGTTGCTGGCATTATGCGACAGCACGTCGGAGTGGCGCGCGGGCTTGCGTAGAATATCGCCGGTATAGCCGTAGTAGGCGCAGATGCGCGGAATCAGCTCGTTTATCGATATCTGGTTGTCGGTGGAGATGTTCACCGTGTCACCCGAGGGCAACACCGCGTGCAGCTTGACCACCGCATCCACGGTGTCGTGCACGTAGATGAAGTCACGGCTCTGTGTGCCTTCGCCATGGATTTCCGGGCTGCCGCCGGTGAGCAGACGCACGGCGGTGATTGGAATGACTCCTGCCAACATACCCTTATGGTTCTGGCGCGGCCCGTAATTGTTGAAGGGCCGGACGATGTAGGCATCCACACCGAACATCCGCACGTAGCTTTCCACCGCCATGTCCGCCGCGGCCTTGCCTGCGGCGTAGGTTGTGGTGGGGTTGCGCGGGTGCGCCTCGTCCATCGGCTCGTACACCGCCGAGCCGTAAACCTCGGAGGTGGAGAAGTGGCACAGGGTCTTGAACAGGCCGCGACGCTGCAATTCGAGCAGGTTCAGTACCACCTTGACGTTGGTATCGAACGCGTTGGCCGGATTGAGGAAGGAGTAGTTCAGCGCTTTGGTCGCGCAGTTGAACACCAGATCGATGGAATGGTTGGCGAAGATGTATTCCAGGCTGGTGTTCAGCTCGGCATCGTCACGATAGAAGGTCGCTTTGCCGCTGGCCAGGGCCTGGGCGAGGTTGTCTTCAGAGCCAACGAAGAGGTTGTCGATCACAACCACATGCGCAGCACCTTCGGCCAGCAGGCGATCCACCAGATGGCTGCCGATGAAACCGGCACCGCCGGTGACCAGAATGCCTTTCCCTGCAAAACCTTCTCGAATCGTCATGCCTGCACCGCCGCCTGGATTTGTGCACAGATCTTCATTGCATCAACGCCGGCGTCGACCCCTGGGCCCAGCCCTACGCCAGGCTGGCGACAGCTGGCCATGAATGCCTGCAGCTCGGTAAGCAGGGCCTCCTGAGGCGGTACGGCGACAGTTTCCTGTATGGCGGAAACCGCATAGGGTAGGCTGCCACTGTCGCGAGTCTCGGACTGGCGGTTGATCAGGATTTCCTTACGCAACAAGTCGCAATCGACGAACATGTCGACGCAGGTGCCTTCGATCTGGCGGATCTTCTTGTCAGTCACGCGACTGGCCTGAATACGCGAGAACTGGCCGTTTTCATGGGTGATCAACGCAGAGGCGAAATCAATCATGCTTCCGTGGGCGAAGCCATGGGCTGCCACTGACTGGGCTGGGCCGTTCAGGTAGAGCGCCAGATCGATGTCGTGGATCATCAAGTCGGTGACCACGTCCACATCGGTAATGCGCGAGCTCACCTTGTTGGTACGAGTGAAATCGAGGCTGATTACCCGTTCGGTCTTGTCCAAGACCATCTTGAGTGCCTGCACGGCCGGGTTGAAGCGTTCGATGAAGCCAACCTGAATATTAAGGCCCTCCTTCTTAGCGAAGGCAGCAATGTCGCGAGCCTCTTCCAAAGTGGCAGCCAACGGCTTCTCAACGAAGATATTCTTCACGTGGGCAGCCGCTAGGCGAATATAGTCCGCGTGGGTCACGGTCGGCGTGCAGATCACCACGGCATCAACTCCGGCTAGCAACGGCGTAGGGTCGACCACACCTGGGACGCCATGCGTTTCACCGGCACGTGCAGCAACCTCGGCATTGGCATCGGCCACAAACGCCAGCTCAAAGCCCTTGAGCATAGACAGTACGCGCAGGTGATTGCGCCCCATATTGCCGAGGCCGATCAGACCTACCTTGAGCACTTCATCTTGCATATCGTCAAACGTCTCCAGAAACGCGGTTGCCTTCCTGGTCGATACGGGCCACCGCGCGCGCGGGGTTGCCCATAACCAGGGTGTAGGGCGGAACATCCTTGGTCACCACACTGCCTGCAGCGACCATGGCAAATTCGCCGATGGTGATGCCGCAGACGATGGTGGCGTTGGCACCGATGCTCACGCCGTTGTCGATGCGCGTCGGGGTGACCTTCCACTCAGTATTGAACGCCCGCGGCACCTTGTCGTTGGTAAAACAGGCATTGGGGCCGACAAAGACGTCATCGCCGATTTCCACACCGTTGTAGACCGAGACGCTGTTCTGGATCTTGCAGCGGTTGCCGATCTTCACGGCGTGGTCGACATAGACATCCTTGGAAAGAATGCAACCCTCGCCGATCAGAACGTTTTCGCGAATCTGCACATTGATCCAGACCTTGGTGCCGGCACCGATGCTGGCTTTGTCAGATACATTGGCAGTCGGGTGAATATAAATACCATTAGCGGGCATTCTCGCCTCCAAGCATGGTACCGACCACATCGACCACACGCTGCAATTCAGCCTCGGTCATATACGGGAACAGCGGCAGGTTGAGCACTGAGGCACACAACTGCTCGCCGACCTGACCGCCGAAATGACCTTTCAGGTACGCGGCAGCACCTGGCTGGCTGGACATGACACTGGGATAGATGTTGCCGAAGCCAATGCCTTCGGCCTTGAGACGCGTTTCGAGCCCGGCCTTCACCTCAGACTCAGGTACCAGGCAGACATTGCAGTAGCCGTTTTCTTCGTATCCGGCCGGGGCACTCATCAGCTGGATTCCGGTGGCCGGCAGAGCCTTCTGATAGTAGGCGACCGCCTCGCGGCGCGATGCTATGCGGGCGTCGATGTAATCCAGAGACAGATTGAGGAACGCCGCCTGCAGCGAATCCAGGCGCGAGTTCCAACCCACGTCGCCGTAGCCATAGTGGGCAGTGCGGCCATGATTGCCGAGGCGACGCACCTTGTCGGCCAGCTCGGCGTCGTCGGTGAATACCGCACCACCGTCACCTGCGGCACCCAGCACCTTCGCTGGGTAGAAGGAGGTGGTGGAAATATGCGCACCTTTGTAGATGGCCTCTCCTTGGTAACGCACGCCAAAGGCCTGAGCACCATCTTCGATCAGGATTACGCCATGCTTACGGCATAGTTCGCGCAGATCAAGCAAGCGCGCGCTGCCCCAGCCATAGAGATGTGCAATCAGCGCAACCTTGGGTTTAGCTTCGCGAATGGCTTGTTCGAAGGCTTCGAAACAGACCCCACCATCGGCAAGGTTAGCGTCGACGGTGACCGGTTTTGCCCCCACGTTCACCACTGCCTCAAAGGTCGCCCAGAAGGTGACGTTCGGCACCAAAACCACATCCCCCTCGCGCACCCCTGCAGCGCGCAAGGCTAGTTGCAAAGCATCGGTGCCGTTGGCACAGGTGACAGCATGCCTCACGTGCAGCACTTCCTGCAGGCGCGCTTCAAGAGTAGTGACTTCAGAGCCGCCAATGAACTGGGCATTGAGAGTCATGTCATGGAGTTTTTCCATCAGCACGGCATGGAAGCCGAACTCCAAGCGCTTGAGGTCGATAAAGGGAACGTTAATTTTCAATCTCCTGACGAGTCAGTCCGAACGCCGCGCACTGTACCAGCAACGTTCGTTGATGTCATAAGCAAAGCTTTCCTTAGCAAAAGGACAATCCCGCAGTCGCCAATCCAATAGCCGGAGAGTCGCGCGGCGCACTTACCAATGCTCACGTGCCACCGAGCAGAAGTAAATACATAAAAACCAAGTCTATAGCGAAGCAAGAAAGGCTAGCAAAAAATACTTAAACAGCAAGAAGATTAAAAATATATAGCGGATTTTCGACTAGCTAGTTTTACTAAAATGCCCCAGCAGCAACCAGACCACCTATAAATATCAAGAGCATGAATAGCTACATAATAATTAATAAAAAAGGCAAACTAACAGCACAGCACTGACAAGATTCCCAACTGATAAATCACGAGCTTAGAATTTGATTAAAAACCATAAGATCTTTCCATAGACAATACAACAAAGCCCACCCCACTCCTCGTCAGACGAACTCAGCCCTCAATCGAGAAAAAATCCTTAACTGCACCATTATCATCACCACTCCAAAAATAAAAACCAGAAAAACAGCCATAAAACTTTTCAAATGAATGGACGCAGCAACCCCTCCCAAAAAGCACCAAGTGGCAAGAATCACAATTATGTCCCGCCCGGCAAGGTGCGACTGTCTCCGCGTCATCATTATGGCAGCCAAGGAAGCTGCAAGACTAGCCAGAGTCCAAGCGAGCGCAAGCCCCGCCAAACCAAATAGGGGAACGAAAATAAAACTCAGCAAGATATTAACTAGCAGCCCAAAAAACGCAGAAACAACCGCCTTAGTCGATACTGCCGAGACTGCACAGAGCTTGAATAAAATAAGAGAGGTAAGAACAAAGGGTAACTGCAAAGCCCCCAACTTTATAATCTCCACAAGACGCAAAGCTGCAGCCTCATCCTCCAGGCTGCTCATTGCGGAAAATATAATTGGCTCCGCAAATACAAAAACCGCAGCAATCACAAGGGTGCAACCCCAAGCTCCTACAATTAGCGATGTGAACAAATCACCTCTTATTCTAGCCCCCCCCCCAAGCGCTACCACTCGACTCATGTAAGGTACAAATACCGCGGCCAAGATCGCCGCACCCATCAATGATGAAACCTGCACCAGCTTACTGCCAAGCGCCCACGTAGAAACCGCACCAACACCAATGCCACCGGCAAACCAGTAGTTCACTGGCACCGCAAGCCCCGTTAACAAGGCACAGAGCGACAACCACTTGAAGTTTTGCAACATTTCGCCTTCGGCGCGAAGCGGCTGCAATGAACTTGGTAGCACATTAAAACGATAGCGGTATAAAAAAATCGAAAGTAGCAGCAGGTTACCCAACTGCCCCAGTGCCATACCAACCATTGCAACAACTAACACATCGCTGTCGCCTGCCAACAGGATCGAACCTACCACTACTGCAGGAGCGACCAACTGAGCTCCTGCCGCCAGCATTGGTCGACCATAGGAATTGATTAAACTGTTACCCGCAACAATAACGCCAGATAAAACCAACAGCAGCAATGCGATCGGAAATAACTGTACCGCATGAGAAAATTGCCCATCGGAAACGAACGCTGAAAAAATACTATCAGCAAACAACAGCAATAATACGCTCACAATTCCAAACAACAGCAATGTGAACGCAGAAACAGCTCCAAGCAGTTTCTGGATATGCATTCGCTCGGAAAGCTGAGCAATTCGTGTCGATAATGCATCACCCAGAGGAGCTGCCAGCAACGCAATAAAGAACATAGGCGGCATCATTGCCAAATAGTAACTATCAAGCCCGGCACCGAACCCAACCTTGTCAATCAGCATCAAGTCCCTGATCAACAACCCTAGAAAGCCCAATAGAGAAACAAGCATCACCATAAGCCCAGCACCGGCAGCACGCGTCCCACTGATTAACGCAGCCTGGTGGCCAGTAGCAGCCCCCCCCCCCCCACCACGCCCGAACTTTTCGGCAAGTCTCTCCAGCAACAACATCCAGCCGCAAGCACCGACCATCAAAAGCGGAAGCCATTGTCCATATCGCACTCGGTGCAAAGTGCCAAGGTTCGGACTGACATAGGAATGCACGATCAGCACAGAACCGGCCACAGCAACACACAATAATGATGGGAGGCTGAAGCGCCGAAAAAGCAAATATAAGGCACCAGGAATGAACAAATAGAAAACTAACGTTTCAAAAGCTCCAATCACCCTCGGCAGAGACAGGCGCTCCATCCAGAAACTCGGAAACGGAGCCAGCAAACCAATCTGGGCCGCGCGAGGCAAATAAGCGATCATCTCGCTTGCACTTTGCGGGGTACTTGATGAATCAATAATAGAGCCTGCCTCGACCGACAAACCATAGTTAACAAAGTGTGTACGAACCGATGACACTTTCTCAAACAATTGATCTATTTTTTGTGGCAAATAACTGGAAGCCTTCCAATTCCAGCTTCCCAAAATACTACCTCCACCCTCAGCAAACTCATTCTTTGAAGGCACTGACGGTAGTGTAAGAGCACCAATCAACACTAACAAAAGAAGGTTTCCTAACCGAGGCAACCCTGCTTTCTTATCTCCTTTTAACGACCAAGCTATACACGCAAGCCCAAACGCACCGAAAAATGCAGCAAGATAGACCATTACCAAATGCGCGCGCATGATGGAAACCAAGCCTATGCCTGCAGCGAACATTAAGGAGTTTGCAAAAATACCCCGCCATTCTCGCAACTCAAGTGAGCGCAGAAAAGCCAAAAGACACAACAGAAAACCCGTTATAACAAAGGCATCTTTATGATTTTGCCCAAACCACACTAACGCGGAAGGAAACACAAGAAAGCAAAATGCAGCAACCAGCCCTCCCCGAAAACCGTTCCTTGAAGGCTCGATCTGTAGGGCAATCAGCACTAATAAAACAGCTCCCAGCGCATGAAATCCGGCGTTTATGGGTAGAAACCAGGCGGGTTCAGGACCTAAGAGAGCATAAACTGCTGCTAATATTCCAACATGCCCAGTAGCGGAAGCTGACGGGATAAGTCGCCACTCACTCCATCCATGCATCTGAATTTGTTCAGCCATGGCGACAGCAACGCCGTGAAAAAATATAGCGTCATCACGCATCAGACCATGCCCAGCATGCATGCTCGGCATCATCGGCAATATAAGTTTCTGAAGCACCAGACCAACAACTAATGCATAAAAAAACGCAATCAGCCACAAGAAAAAAACGCTACGCACAGGAAGAATAAAATTCACTAACAGAGGCATATATATAAATTACCTATTTTTAAAAAAATAAAAGGTGCCAATCCCCGACCCAAGAAATAGCTACCGGACAATTTTACTGCCAAGCGACTTTAATACTACGAATAAAAAAGCCGATGACACCATAACGAAAGACCAGTGACAGGATGGCATAGCCAAATCCCAATAGAACAACCAAGCCCCCTTCGCTTATTAAAGCTAAAAACAGTAACCTGCTTGATACCCAACATCTAAGAAAGCTCCAACCTGAATATTTCTAAATAATTAAACCTTGAGCCAACCTGAAGCCACCACATCAATTCCAAACCACGAGTCCAACATCTATAGGCCAATAGAAAATTATAAGGTTTATCTCCGAGCACGGCTTTCAAGTAGTTAACGACTCGACCACTGGAACGTATGCAATCATCGTCGATGGCGATCACAGGAAAGTCTGTTTCAGCTAGAGCAAAAATCAGGAAATTTGGCCGAGCTAGCTTCAGGGATTACTTATTGCCCCCCTGAATTACCGCCCCCCCACTCAACGAAGTAGACTGGCTCGTTAGTACTGGCTCCAGAATGTTTTCCCGGCCAAATGCGGCAGTGCCTGAAACAAAGCTATAGATTTTTGTGTCAGATGATCTCTTCCAACTCGCATGGCACGGCTGCGGACAATGCAGATCAGTATCCAAGCGGGCAAGCTTAAACACATCGCCCAGCACAACCTGAAAGACCTACCCAAGGACGCCCTGCACAGCCCCTCTGTAAACCAGCGGCCAAAAACAGGGAATACACCAACATGATCGATCAGTGTACGAATACATCGATAACGAGCCGATCAGAGCCCAAGTAACAAAAACTGGAGTTTCCCGCACCTTGGAAAAGACGACGATCAGTCAACAGACCGCCATCGATATCATGAACAACTGATGGCAAGAATCCCTTACGCCACTCGAAGCGTCACGGGCACACTTTAGGGTATAACATGGGTTAGTCCATAGACCTCAAGAGAAGCAATCAACGCAAAGCGGCATTCTGGCATGACAAGCACTCAGATCAAACAACGTCTGAGATTAAACGCCTAAATAACGAAATCAACCAAAGCAGTTACGGGCCTAAAAATGTCAAGTTATTCATCTTCATTCACCCTATCCCGCAACTCCTTGCCCGGTTTGAAATGCGGCACAAACTTGCCATCCAACCTGACCGAGTCACCGGTTTTCGGGTTACGCCCCACGCGCGGGGCACGATAGTGCAGCGAGAAGCTGCCAAAGCCACGGATCTCGATGCGATCACCGGTCGACAGTGCCTGCGACATCTGCTCAAGCATAGTCTTGATGGCCAGCTCGACATCCTTGGACGAAAGCTGGCCCTGATGAGTAACAATGCGCTCGATCAACTCCGACTTGGTCATGGTTTTCCCTTCGTTTTCAAGCGGCTAGATCACTAGATAGTACGTTTTTAGCATGCCTGATGAGTTTTGAACAGCCTATAAAACAACACGTTAGCGAATTCCAGGCACAAAAAAGGGCGACCGAAGTCGCCCTTTTTCTCTGGATTAACCGAACTTAGTTCTGTTTTTCCATTTGCGCACGAAGCAGATCACCGAGGGTGGTCGGACCAGCAGTTTCAACCTCCTGCTTACGCATTTCTTTGATGGCTTCTTTTTCGTCTTCAACGTCTTTCGACTTGACCGACAAGCTGATTACGCGGCTCTTACGGTCAACGCTGATGATCTTGGCTTCTACTTCTTCGCCTTCTTTCAGCACGTTGCGCGCGTCTTCAACGCGGTCACGGCTAATTTCGGAGGCTTTCAGAGTCGCTTCGATGCCATCGGCCAGGGTGATGATGGCACCCTTGGCGTCAACTTCTTTAACGATACCGCGCACGATGGTGCCTTTATCGTTAACAGCAACGTAGTCGGAGAACGGGTCTTCTTCCAACTGCTTGATGCCAAGGGAAATGCGCTCACGCTCCGGATCAACGGAGAGGATAACGGTTTCCAGCTCGTCACCCTTCTTGAAGCGGCGTACAGCTTCTTCGCCTACTTCGTTCCAGGAGATATCGGACAGGTGAACGAGGCCGTCGATGCCGCCATCCAGACCAATGAAGATACCGAAATCGGTGATCGACTTGATGGTGCCGGATATCTTGTCACCCTTGTTGAACTGACCGGAGAAATCTTCCCACGGGTTAGTTTTGCACTGCTTGATACCCAAGGAGATACGACGACGCTCTTCGTCGATATCCAGAACCATGACTTCCACTTCGTCGCCGACGTTAACGACTTTGGATGGGTGGATGTTCTTGTTGGTCCAATCCATTTCGGATACGTGCACCAGGCCCTCCACGCCTTCTTCCAGCTCTGCGAAGCAGCCGTAGTCGGTCAGATTGGTTACGCGCGCAGTAACGCGAGTGTCCTGCGGGTAACGCGCCTTGATGGCAACCCATGGATCTTCGCCCAGCTGCTTGAGGCCGAGGGAAACACGGTTGCGCTCGCGATCGTACTTGAGGATCTTGACGTCGATTTCATCGCCAACGTTGACGATTTCCGACGGATGCTTGATGCGCTTCCAAGCCATGTCGGTGATATGCAGCAGGCCGTCGACGCCACCCAGATCCACGAACGCGCCGTAGTCGGTGAGGTTTTTGACGATACCTTTGACCTGCTGGCCTTCCTGCAGGGATTCCAGCAGCGCTTCACGCTCTGCAGAGTTCTCGGCTTCGAGGACGCTGCGACGGGAAACGACAACGTTGTTGCGCTTCTGGTCCAGCTTGATGACTTTGAATTCGAGCTCTTTGCCTTCCAGGTGGGTGGTATCACGCACCGGACGGACATCGACCAAGGAACCTGGGAGGAACGCACGGATGCCGTTAACGTCGACAGTGAAGCCGCCCTTAACCTTACCGTTGATAACGCCCGTAACCACTTCCTCAGCGGCGAAAGCTGCTTCCAGAACGATCCAGCACTCGGCACGCTTGGCTTTTTCGCGGGACAGCTTGGTTTCACCAAAGCCATCTTCAACCGCGTCCAGCGCAACGTGAACTTCGTCACCGACCTTGATGGTCAGCTCGCCAGCGTCGTTGTGGAACTGTTCCAGCGGGATGAGGCCTTCAGACTTCAAACCAGCGTGAACGGTTACCCAACCAGCTTGGTAATCGATGTCGACGATGATAGCGGTGATGATCGAGCCAGCCTGAAGGTTCAGGGTTTTTAGGCTTTCTTCAAACAGTTCAGCAAAGCTTTCGCTCATTTTAATTCCTGTTGATTCAGGGCAGGAAATCCGCCCAAACCACATTCCAGACAATGTGGGTACGTTCATATAAAAAGAGGCACGCGGGACTAGGACTGGTCTCCCACACGCCTCCTTGCGAGCCGGTCAGCTTAAGCAGCTGTGGCTCTTATCCGGCGAGATCGCGATTGGCGACTTCACTCAGAATTCTTTCAAGCACTTGCTCGATCGAGAGTTCGGTTGAATCCAGCTGGATCGCATCGGCTGCCGGCTTGAGCGGAGCCACTGCACGCTGGGTATCGCGCTCATCGCGCGCCTGAATCTCATCAAGAAGACTCGCGAGGTTAACATCATCGCCCTTAGCCTTCAACTGTAAGTAGCGGCGGCGGGCACGCTCCTCGGCGCTGGCGGTCAGAAATACCTTCAACAGCGCATCGGGAAATACCACCGTGCCCATGTCGCGACCATCGGCGACTAGACCCGGCATCTCCTGAAACGCCTGCTGACGCTGCAGCAAGGCCTCACGCACAGCCGGCAAGGACGCCACTTGCGAGGCTCCAGCACCAACCTGTTCATTACGGATCACATCGGTGACTTCCTCACCTTCCAGAATGATGCGCTGGCCATGGCCGTCACCGGCGGCGACAAACTGCACATCGAGATGCGCCGCCAGAACCTTCATCGCCTCTTCATTGGTCAGGTCGACGCCATGATTGCCCGCGGCGAAGGCCAGCAGGCGATAAAGCGCACCAGAATCCAGCAGTTTCCAGCCCAGTTGCTTGGCCAGTAAACCGGCAATCGTGCCCTTACCCGAGCCACTTGGCCCGTCGATGGTGATAACAGGTGCGACGATCATGCCTTGCCCTCCTCGGCCACGCGGATGCCTACCTGAGCCGACAGCGCCAGGAAGTTGGGGAATGAAGTCGCCACGTTGGCGCAATCATGGATACGGATCGGCGCAGTGGCGCGTAGCGACGCCACGCTGAAGGACATGGCGATACGGTGGTCGCCATGGCTCCACACCTCGCCACCGCCGATACTACTGCCACCGTCGATAATAATGCCGTCCGGAGTCGGCTCAACCTTCACGCCCAGGGCGCTGAGACCATCAGCCATGACCTGAATGCGGTCCGACTCTTTGACCCGCAGTTCCTCGGCACCGCGCAGTACTGTGCGCCCTTCGGCCACGGCGGCGGCGACGAACAGCACCGGGAATTCATCGATGGCCAACGGCACCAGGTCTTCCGGGATATCAATACCCTTGAGCTTGGCACTGCGCACACGAATGTCCGCCACCGGCTCGCCACCAACTTCACGCTGATTTTCCAGGGTAATGTCGCCGCCCATCAGTTTGAGGATATCGATCACCCCGGTGCGGGTCGGGTTGATACCGACGTGCTCAAGCAGCAGCTCGGAGTCTTCGGCAATACTGCCGGCAACCAGGAAGAACGCTGCCGAGGAAATATCCGCAGGCACTTCGATATGTGTAGCGGTGAGCTTATGACCCGACTCAACACTGGCAGTGCTGCCATCCACGCGGACCGGGCAGCCAAAGCCACGCAACATGCGCTCGGTGTGGTCGCGGGTCGGCGCTGGCTCGGTGACCGAGGTAGAACCTGCGGCATAGAGGCCAGCCAACAGCAGGCAGGATTTAACCTGAGCGCTGGCCATCGGCATTTCGTAGCGCATACCAGACAGGCGCTGACCACCACGAATGGTCAGCGGCGGCCGGCCTTCTGCAGCGGTTTCGACTACCGCGCCCATTTCACGCAACGGCTTGGCAACACGGTTCATCGGGCGCTTAGTCAGCGAAGCATCGCCGGTGAGTACGCTATCGAACGGCTGGCCAGCCAGTAGACCAGACAGCAAGCGCATGGACGTACCCGAGTTACCCAGGTAGATCGGTCCCGGCGGCGGCTGCAGACCGTGCAGACCTACGCCATGAATGGTTACGCGACCATGATGCGGACCTTCAATGACCACGCCCATATCGCGGAACGCTTGCAGCGTCGCCAGGGCATCTTCGCCTTCGAGGAAGCCTTCAACTTCGGTGGTGCCTTCCGCCAGCGCGCCGAGCATGATTGAGCGATGGGAGATGGATTTATCGCCTGGCACACGAATCTGCCCAGACAGTTTGCCACCAGGATTAGCCAGAAAAATCAGATCATTCGAGTGCATAGCGTCCACATAGGCCCTGCGGGCCAAAATTTTGCCGAAATGCTCACGGGCCACCCGGGCGCGGGTAAAGACGCCCAGCAGTTGATGCCCATCCCCAGCGTCGACCGCATCACGCAGAGCGTTGAGGTCGTCGCGAAATACATCCAAGGTGCGCAGCACCGCCTCGCGATTGGCGAGGAAGATGTCGTGCCACATCACCGGGTCGCTGCCGGCAATCCGCGTAAAGTCGCGAAAGCCACCGGCGGCGTAACGGAAAATTTCCAGGTTCTCGCTGCGCTTGGCCAGTGAGTCGACCAGGGTAAAGGCCAGCAGGTGCGGCAGATGGCTGGTAGCGGCGAGCACCTGGTCGTGATGCTCGACCTGCATATGCTCGACATCCGCACCCAGGGCACGCCACAGCGCATCGACCAGCGTCAGCGCCGCCTCGTCACTCTGCTCAAACGGCGTGAGAATCACCTTATGCCGACGGAACAGCTCGGCATTGGCCGCCTCGACGCCGCTCTGCTCGGAGCCGGCAATCGGGTGGCCCGGCACGAAGCGCACGATTTTGTCGGCAAACGCCAAACGCGCGGCGCGCACCACACTGCCTTTGGCACTGCCTACATCGGTCAGCACCGCATCGCCCAGATCCAGCTTGGCCAGTTCGCCCAGCAGCTTCTCCATGGCCAGGATAGGCACCGCCAGCTGAATCACTGCGGCACCCTGACAGGCGACAGCCAAGTCAGCCTCACAGCGATCCACCACGCCCAGCTCTACCGCCAGGCGGCGCGATTCGGGGTCCAGATCGACGCCGACCACCTCGCGGCACAAGCCACGCTCACGCAAGCCCTTGGCGAAAGAGCCGCCAATCAGACCCAGGCCAATCACCACCAGGCGGCCGATCATAGGGGCGGCGGATTGCACCAGCGTGACAACCGCAGTCGACTCACTCACGCGCGCAACACCGTGGCCAAGGCCTCAAGGAAGCGCGCGTTCTCTACCGGCAGACCGATGGAAATGCGCAGAAAATTGGGCATGCCATAACCAGCCACCGGCCGCACGATCACCCCGGCGCGCAGCAGCGCCTGGTTGATGGCCGCCGTATCGCGGGCGAAATCAACACAGATAAAGTTGCCCTTGGAGGGAATCCAGCTCAGGCCCAACTCGCGCAAGCCCGCTTCCAGTTGCGCCATGCCGGCATCGTTGACCTGGCGGCTCTGCAACAGATAGTCGGCATCTTCCAGCGCCGCACTGGCGGCGCTCAAGGCCAGGCTGTTGACGTTGAATGGCTGGCGTACGCGATTAAGTACATCGGCGATCTGCGCCGAGCTGATTGCATAACCAACGCGCAGCGCCGCCAGGCCATAAGCCTTGGAGAAGGTGCGCGAAACCAGCAGATTCTCATGCTGGGCCAAATATTTCAGACCGTCCGGCAACTCATCGCCTTCGGCGTATTCGATATAGGCCTCATCCAGCACCACCAGCACGTTCTGCGGCACACGCGCGAGAAAACGCGCCAGCGCGTCGGGACCGAACCAGGTGCCGGTCGGGTTGTTCGGGTTGGCGATAAACACCACGCGGGTGTTTTCATCGATGGCCGCCAGCATGGCTTCCAGGTCGTGGCCGTAGTCCTGCGCCGGCACCACTTTGCCCTGAGCACCTACGGCCTGGGTCGAGATGGGGTAAACGGCAAAAGCGTACTGGCTGAACACCGCATTAAGGCCTGGGGCCAGATAGGCGCGGGCGACCAGATCGAGAATGTCATTGGAACCATTGCCCAGCGTGACCTGATTGATCTGCACGCCGCAGCGCGCAGCCAGGCGGCTTTTCAGCTCGAAGCCATTGCCATCGGGGTAACGGGTCAGCTCGGTCAACTCGCCGCGAATCGCTTCCAGCGCCTTAGGGCTTGGACCCAGCGGATTCTCGTTGCTGGCCAGCTTGACGATGCTGGCCGGGTCCAGATCCAGCTCACGGGCCAGCTCATCCACCGGCTTGCCAGGCACGTATGGCGACAACTGCTGTACGCCTGGCTGGGCCAGGGCGAGGAAATCGGTCATAGCAAAGCCTCACGCTTAACGCCGCAAACTCCAAGCTCAGCCAGGCGTCGATCCGCTTGTAGCTTGAGACTTGGCGCTTGCCACTGCAGGTTTAAAGTACCGCTTTGGGGTAGGAACCCAGCACCTTGAGGGCCACGGCTTCCTGATTGATGCGCTCCAGCACGTCCTTGATCAGCGGATCGCGGTGGTGGCCGACGAAGTCGATAAAGAACACGTAGGTCCACTTGCCGCTGCGCGACGGGCGGGTTTCGATGCGCGTCAGGTCAATGCCGTTGCTGTGGAACGGCACCAGCAACTCGTGCAGCGCACCCGGCTTGTTGCGCATGGAGACGATCACCGAGGTCTTGTCGTCGCCGGTCGGCGGCACTTCCTGGCTACCAATGATCAGGAAGCGCGTGGAGTTGTCCGGACGGTCTTCGATCTTCTCCGCCAGCTTGGTCAGCCCATACAGGCTGGCCGCCATATCGCCGGCAATCGCCGCGCTGTTCCACTCGCTTTTCACCCGCTTGGCTGCATCGGCGTTGCTCGATACCGCCACGCGCTCGACGTTCGGGTAATGCGCGTCCAGCCATTTGCGGCACTGCGCCAAGGACTGGGCATGGGAATAGATGCGGGTGATTTTGTCGGTCTTGGTGGTTTCACCGACCAGCAGGTGGTGGTGAATGCGCAGCTCGACTTCGCCACAGATGACCATGTCGTGTTCGAGGAAGCTGTCGAGCGTGTGGTTGATCGCGCCTTCGGTGGAGTTCTCCACCGGCACCACGCCAAAGTTCACCGCACCGGCAGCCACTTCGCGAAACACTTCGTCGATCGCCGCCATCGGCACACTGATCACTGCATGACCAAAGTGCTTCATCGCCGCCGCTTGGGAGAACGTGCCTTCCGGACCGAGGTAAGCGACCTTAAGCGGGTTCTCCAAAGCCAGGCAGGAGGACATGATTTCGCGGAACAGCCGCGCCATTTCCTCATTACCCAACGGACCGCTGTTGCGTTCCATCACGCGCTTGAGCACCTGGGCTTCGCGCTCGGGGCGGTAGAACACCGGTTTCTCGCCGACCGGCAAGGCCTTCATCTTGACCTTGGCGACTTCTTCGGCGCAGCGTGCACGGTCGCTGATCAGCTCGAGAATTTTCTCATCGAGGTTATCGATGCGCACGCGCAGGGCTTGCAGTTCCTGTTCGGACATCAGCCGTGCTCCTTCTCGAACTCGGCCATATAGGCGACCAGCGCTTCAACAGCGTCCAGGCCAACGGCGTTGTAGATCGAAGCGCGCATGCCGCCGACCGAACGGTGCCCCTTGAGATTGAGCAGACCGCGCGCGTCGGCACCGGCGAGAAACGGCTTGTCCAGCTTCTCGTCGGCCAGGCGGAACGGCACGTTCATCCAGGAGCGGGCATTCACGGCAATCGGGTTGCTGTAGAAATCGCTGGTATCGATGGCCTTGTACAGCAGGTCTTTCTTGGCGCGGTTGATCCGCTCCATCGCGGCGACACCGCCCTGCTCCTTCAGCCATTCGAACACCAGGCCGGACAGATACCAGGAGAAGGTCGCCGGGGTGTTGTACATCGAGCCGTTATCGGCAGCGATCTTGTAGTTGAGCATGGTCGGACAGACGCTGCGGGCACGGCCGAGCAGGTCTTCACGAACGATGGTCACCACCAGGCCGCTGGGGCCGATGTTCTTCTGCGCGCCGGCGTAGATCAGGCCGAACTTCGACACATCAATAGGGCGCGAAAGGATGTCGGAAGACATATCCGCGACCAATGGCACGTCGCCCACTTCGGGAATCCAGTCGAATTGCAGGCCACCGATGGTTTCGTTGCTGGCGTAGTGCAGGTAGGCGGCGTCTTTCGACAGTTGCCACTCGTTCTGCCCAGGAATCGCAAAGTAGTCGTACGGTTTGGCGCTGGCGGCGACATTGACATTACCGTAGCGGCTGGCTTCCTCGATGCTTTTCTTCGACCAGATACCGGTGTCGATATAGTCGGCCACGCCGTCTTCCGGCAGCAGGTTTAGCGGAATTTCGGCGAACTGCTGGCTCGCGCCGCCCTGCAGGAACAGCACTTTATAGTCGGACGGAATTTCCATCAGGTCGCGCAGGTCCTGCTCGGCCTTTTCCGCGATCGAGGTGTACTCCTCGCTGCGGTGGCTCATCTCCATCACCGACAGGCCTTTACCCTGCCAATCGAGGAGCTCCGCCTGGGCGCGTTGCAGAACAGCTTCAGGAAGCGCGGCCGGGCCGGCGCAGAAGTTAAAGGCTCGCTTGCTCACATCCACTCTCGCTCAAAAATGGTGGGCGGGCTGGCATCACCAGCAGCCGCCAAATCCTACGCCGTCAGGGGCGAGCGCACTCGCCCCGACAGATCACTCTTCGCTGATCGGGCTTTCGTCAGCTGCAGTATCAGATGCCTCTACGGCATCTTCAGCGGCCTCTTCAAAGCCTTCTTCGCCTTCCAGCAGCTCGTCGTCATCTTCCGCCGAAGGCTCCTGCACCCGCTCCAGGCCTACCAGGGTTTCATCCTTGGCCAGCTTGATCAGGGTCACGCCCTGGGTGTTACGACCCAGGCTGGAGACTTCGCTAACGCGGGTACGTACCAGAGTGCCCTGGTCGGAAATCAGCATGATTTCCTCGCCTTCAAGCACCTGCACCGCACCGACCAGCTTGCCGTTACGCTCGTTGCTGACCATGGCGATCACGCCCTGGCCGCCACGACCGCGACGCGGGAACTCGGCCATCTCAGTGCGCTTGCCGTAGCCACGCTCGGAGGCGGTGAGAATCTGCGCTGCGGACTCAGGGATCAGCATGGAGATGATCTGCTGACCCTCGGTCAGACGCATGCCGCGTACACCGCGAGCCGTACGACCCATGGTGCGCACTTTGCTTTCTTTGAAGCGAATTACCTTGCCGCCGTCGGAGAACATCATCACTTCGCGGGCACCGTCGGTCACGGCCGCGGCGATCAGGGTGTCGTCTTCGTCCAGCTTGAGGGCAATCAGGCCGGAGCTGCGCGGCCGGCTGAACTGCACCAGCGGGGTCTTCTTCACAGTGCCTTTGGCAGTTGCCATAAAGATGTAGGCACCGGTCGGTTCATCTGCGCTGTCGTCGTCTTCGGACTCTTCGCCCTCAGACAGGTCCTCGACCTCTTCAACCTCGACCACCACACCTTCGATATCGTCCTGCTCGTCGCCTTCCGGTGCCTGCTGACGCAGGGCTTCCAGATCAACCTGGAGCATAGCGGTGATGCGCTCGCCCTCACCCAATGGCAGCAGGTTGACCAGCGGACGACCACGGGCCGCACGCGAGGCTTCCGGAATTTCGTAGGTCTTCAGCCAGTACACCTTGCCCTTGCTGGAGAACAGCAACAGGGTGGCGTGGCTGTTGGCGACCAGCAGATGCTCGATGTAGTCCTCATCTTTAACCCCAGTCGCTGACTTGCCCTTACCGCCACGGCGCTGCGCCTGGTAGGCATGCAACGGCTGGCTCTTTGCATAGCCACTGTGAGAGATGGTGACCACGCGCTCTTCTTCGGTGATCAGGTCAGCCAGGCTCAGGTCCAGACGGTTGTCGAGGATCTCGGTGCGGCGGGCATCGCCGAACTCGGCCTTGATCGCTTCCAGCTCTTCGCGGATCACTTCCATCAGGCGCACGGCGCTGTTGAGGATGCGGATCAGTTCGCCGATCTGGGTGAGGATTTCCTGGTATTCGGCCAGCAGTTTTTCATGCTCAAGACCGGTCAGGCGGTGCAGACGCAGTTCGAGGATGGCCTGGGCCTGGTCCGGCGAAAGGAAATACTTGCCGTCGCGCAGACCGTACTGCGGATCGAGGTCATCCGGGCGGCAGGCGTCGGCACCGGCACGCTCGACCATGGTTTCCACCGCACTGGATTCCCAGGGCGTGGCAATCAGCGCCAGTTTGGCTTCGGCCGGAGTCGGCGAGGCCTTGATCAGGGCGATGACCGGGTCGATGTTGGACAGGGCAACGGCCTGGCCTTCAAGGATATGACCACGTTCGCGGGCTTTTCGCAGCTCGAACACCGTGCGGCGGGTAACCACTTCACGGCGGTGCAGAATAAAGGCTTCGAGCATGTCCTTGAGGTTAAGGATCTTCGGCTGGCCGTCGATCAGCGCCACCACGTTGATGCCGAACACGCACTGCATCTGGGTCTGGGCGTAGAGGTTGTTCAGCACCACTTCCGGCACTTCGCCGCGGCGCAGCTCGATCACGATGCGCATGCCGTCCTTGTCGGACTCATCGCGCAACTCGGTGATGCCTTCGAGTTTCTTCTCTTTAACCAGCTCGGCGATCTTCTCGATCAGACGCGCCTTGTTCAGCTGGTACGGCAGCTCGCTGACGATGATCTGCTGACGGCCGCCAACCTTGTCGATGTCTTCAATAATCGCGCGGGCACGCATATAGATGCGCCCGCGGCCGGTGCGATAGGCCTCGATGATGCCGGCGCGACCGTTGATGATCGCCGCCGTCGGGAAGTCCGGGCCCGGGATGTGCTGCATCAGCTCATCGACCGTCAGCTCGCCGTTATCGATCAGGGCCAGGCAGCCATTGATCACTTCCGTGAGGTTGTGCGGCGGAATATTGGTCGCCATGCCCACAGCGATACCGCTGGAACCGTTAACCAGCAGGTTGGGGATCTTGGTCGGCATCACCGCCGGGATCATTTCGGTGCCGTCGTAGTTCGGCACCCAATCCACGGTTTCTTTGTGCAGGTCGGCCAGCAGCTCGTGAGCCAGCTTGGTCATGCGCACTTCGGTGTAACGCATGGCGGCCGCGTTATCGCCGTCCACCGAACCGAAGTTGCCTTGACCGTCAACCAACAGGTAACGCAGGGAGAATGGCTGAGCCATCCGCACGATGGTGTCGTATACCGCCGTATCACCGTGGGGGTGGTACTTACCGATTACGTCACCGACCACACGGGCGGACTTCTTGTATGCCTTGTTCCAGTCGTTGCCCAACTCACTCATGGCAAATAGCACGCGACGGTGCACGGGCTTCAAGCCGTCACGTGCATCCGGCAGCGCTCGCCCGACAATTACGCTCATCGCGTAATCGAGGTAGGACTGCTTGAGTTCGTCTTCAATATTGACCGGGAGGATTTCTTTGGCCAGTTCGCCCATGAGTAGCCTGGTTCCTTTTTCTGGTGAAACTCCGCGCCATTCGTCCTGAACGACGCGAAGCTTGCCGCTGCGGCCCTGATGGCCAGCAACGACTCACGACAAATCAATGAGTTATGCCATGTATCTGCGCAGTTGAGAGGCCCGCAACAGGCACCTCCGAAAACCGCCGGAGCTTACCACAATCACCGCCGCGCACCTATCCCCAGCACCAGCCTACCGACTAGCAGACCGTCGAAAACTACTGCGCTCGGCTATGCCGCGTTGAAAGCAGCCTCGGAATGCTCATGTACAACTCGTACACTGCGCTTCCTCGGCTGTTTTCGCCTTGCCTAGCCTTCGCTCGCTACGTTTTCAACGGCCTGCCGTGCGCGAAATAGACAAACTCAGTGCAGACGCTTGCGGCACATCAATTTCGCCATCTTCTCGGCATCCGGACGATCGATCACGCCCTTTTCGGTAACGAGAAAATCGATCAGGTCCGCCGGCGTCACATCGAACACCGGATTTAGCGCCTCGATTCCGTCAGCCATACGCTTGCCGCCCAATTCGAGCAGCTCGCTGGCGTCACGCTCCTCCAACACGATGTCATCGCCATGCTCCATGACCATGTCGATGGTCGAACTGGGCGCCACCACCATAAAGCGCACACCGTGGTGCATGGCATTCACCGCCAGTTGGTAGGTGCCGATCTTGTTGGCCACATCGCCATTGGCGGCGATGCGGTCGGCCCCGACTATGACCCAGGTGATGCCACGGGTTTTCATCAGATGGGCAGCCGCCGAATCGGCATTGACCGTGACTGGAATACCGTCCGCAGCCAGCTCCCAAGCGGTCAAACGCGAGCCTTGCAGCCAGGGCCGGGTTTCATCGGCATACACCCGTTCGACCAAGCCATCCAGGTACGCCGCACGAATCACTCCCAGCGCTGTGCCGAAGCCACCCGTGGCGAGCGCCCCGGCATTGCAGTGAGTGAGCAGATTCTGCTGGTTGCCCTGGTGTTTGCGGATCAAGTCGAGACCGAGCTGAGCCATGGTCAGGTTGGCTTCGCGATCGCTCTGATGAATGCCGACGGCTTCGGCCTCCAGCAGCGCCAGCGGATTGTCGTGACTCTTGAGCCGATCAAGCCGCTCACGCATGCGGTTGAGCGCCCAGAACAGATTGACCGCCGTCGGCCGCGAGGCAGCCAGCAGGTCGAAATCCGTCTGCAGTGCCGCTCGCCAGTCGCCGCCTTCCTGCAGACGAGCCCTTACAGCCAGGACAATCGCATAGGCCGCGCTGATGCCGATGGCCGGCGCGCCACGCACCACCATGCTGCGAATCGCCTCGGCCACATCCGCCGCCGAGTGGTAGCTCAGCCAGGTTTCCTCGAAAGGCAGCGCGCGCTGATCAAGCAGGTGCAGAGCGCCATCACGCCATTCAATGGCCTTGACCTTCTCTGCCGCTAGCAATTGCTCGCGCATCACACACCTCCACCGGAAAAAGCCGGCCATTATACGCACACAGCCCCGCGCATCGCGCCAGCAGCCCGCCACTTAAGGCGTGTGCAGCTTCAAGCCTAGGGCGTTCCCCTATAAACTCGCCACCTAATTACCACCTGCGGAAGTACCACCATGCCCCAAGCCCCACTCGACCTGCTACTGCTGCCCACTTGGCTGGTGCCGGTCGAACCCGCTGGCGTGGTGCTGCTGGAGCATGGCCTGGGCATCCGTGACGGGCGTATCGTACTGATCGCCCCGCGCAACGAAGCGCTCAAGCACACAGCCTTACAGGTATTGGAGCTGCCCGGCCGCCTGCTCACACCGGGCCTGGTCAACGCCCACGGCCACGCGGCGATGACCCTGTTTCGCGGCCTAGCCGATGATCTGCCACTGATGACCTGGCTGGAAAAGCACATCTGGCCGGCCGAGGCCAAATGGGTCAACGAGCAGTTCGTGCAGGACGGCACCGAGCTGGCCATCGCCGAACAGCTCAAGGGCGGCATCACCTGCTTCTCCGACATGTACTTCTTTCCGGAAATGGCCAGCCAGCTGGTACACAGCAGCGGTATCCGCGCGCAGATCACCATTCCGGTGCTGGATTTCCCGATTCCCGGCGCCCGCGACGCTGACGAAGCGCTGCGCAAGGGCCTGAACCTATTCGACGACCTCAAGCACCATCCACGCCTGAGCGTGGCCTTCGGCCCGCACGCGCCCTATACGGTGAGCGACGACAAGCTGGAAACCATCCGCATGCTCGCCGAAGAGCTGGACGCAGGCATTCATATGCACGTGCACGAAACCGCCTTCGAAGTGCAGCAGAGCCTGGAGCAACGTGGCGAGCGGCCACTGGCTCGACTGGCGCGCCTCGACCTGCTCGGCCCGCGCTTCCAGGCCGTGCACATGACCCAGATAAATGACGAAGACCTGGCCCTGCTGGTGGAAAGCAACAGCAGCGTGATCCATTGCCCGGAGTCCAACCTCAAGCTGGCCAGCGGCTTCTGCCCAGTGGAAAAGCTCTGGCAAGCCGGCGTTAACGTCGCCATCGGCACCGATGGCGCGGCGAGCAATAACGATCTCGACCTGCTCGGCGAAACCCGCACCGCTGCCCTGCTGGCCAAGGCGGTTGCCGGTTCTGCCACCGCCCTGGACGCTCACCGCGCACTGCGCATGGCCACGCTCAATGGCGCCCGCGCGCTCGGCCTGGATGAGCAGATCGGCTCGCTGGAACTGGGCAAGGCTGCGGATATGGCAGTGTTCAACCTCAACGGCCTGGCCCAGCAACCGGTCTACGACCCGGTCTCGCAGCTGATCTACGCCGGCGGCCGCGCTTGCGTCGAACACCTGTGGGTTGGCGGCAAACAATTGCTCGACGGCGGCCACCTGACGCGCATGGACGAACAACGGATCATCGCCAACGCCCGCGCCTGGGGGGCGAAAATCGCCGCTAAATAACCGCAAGCCCAGAGAATGCGGGAACTGCGACAAACTGACATACATTGGACGCACAACAGGCGTCCAATCCACCCGGCGAAACTGGCAACATAAGCGCCTTGCGCCCACTCTCGCCGCAGCCTGAATCAGGGATTTATATGAGCAACGTCGACCACGCCGAAATCGCCAAATTCGAAGCCCTCGCCCATCGCTGGTGGGACCGCGAAAGCGAATTCAAGCCGCTGCACGACATCAACCCATTACGAGTCAACTGGATCGACGAGCGCGTAGGCCTGGCCGGCAAGAAGGTACTGGACGTCGGCTGCGGCGGCGGCATCCTCAGCGAATCCATGGCTCAGCGTGGCGCTAACGTCACCGGCATCGACATGGGCGAAGCGCCGTTAGCCGTAGCCCAGCTGCACCAGCTGGAATCCGGCGTCAGCGTCGAGTACCGGCAGATCACCGCCGAAGCCCTGGCCGAGGAGATGCCTGAGCAGTTCGATGTGGTCACCTGCCTGGAAATGCTCGAG
Source organism: Pseudomonas sp. (assembly GCF_049653025.1). Taxonomy (GTDB): domain Bacteria; phylum Pseudomonadota; class Gammaproteobacteria; order Pseudomonadales; family Pseudomonadaceae; genus Aquipseudomonas. The sequence continues at coordinate 343,578 of NZ_JBASFM010000006.1, forward strand.
CACGTGCCCGACCCGGCGTCGGTGATCCGCGCCTGCTACCGCATGGTCAAGCCTGGCGGTCAGGTGTTCTTCTCCACCATCAACCGCAACCCCAAGGCCTATATGTTCGCCATCATCGGGGCCGAGTACCTGATGCGCCTGCTGCCACGCGGCACCCATGACTTCAAGAAGTTCATTCGCCCATCGGAACTGGGTGCCTGGAGCCGCGAGGCGGGCCTGCAGGTCAAGGACATCATCGGCCTGACCTACAACCCACTGAGCAAACGCTACAAGCTGGAAGCCGATGTCGACGTCAACTACATGATCCAGACTCTCAAGGAGGCGTGATGCGCTTGCGCGCGGTTCTATTCGATATGGACGGCACCCTGCTCGACAGCGCGCCGGACTTTATCGCCATCTGCCAGGCCATGCGTGCCGAGCGCGGCCTGCCGCCGATTGCCGACAAGCTGATCCGCGATCAGGTGTCCGGCGGCGCGCGCGCCATGGTCGCCGCCAACTTCGCCATGAGCCCCGATACTGAAGGCTTCGAAGCCCTGCGCCTGGAATTTCTCGAGCGCTATCAGGATCACTGTGCGGTACTCACCAAGCCCTTCGACGGCATAAATGAGCTGCTGGATGAGATCGAACAGGCCAAGTTGACCTGGGGCGTGGCGACCAACAAGCCGGTGCGCTATGCCGAGCCAATCATGCAGCAACTCGGCCTCGCGAGCCGCTCGGCAGTGCTGGTCTGCCCAGACCACGTCAGCCGCAGCAAGCCCGACCCGGAGATGATCCTGCTGGCCTGCGCGAAAATCGGCGTGGAGCCGGCTGCCACCCTGTTTGTTGGCGATGACGAGCGCGATATCGAAGCCGGCCGCGCCGCCGGCTGCAAGACCGCAGCCGTCACCTACGGCTATATCCACCCACAAGACAACCCGCGCAACTGGGGTGCCGACGTGGTGGTCGATCACCCGCTGGAACTGCGCGACGTGCTCGAACGCGCCCTGTGCGGCTGCTGAAGACTGCTTGCCGGGCGCGCACCGCCGCCGCCCGCTTTTGAATTAATGAGGTTTACCCATGCATGACTATTCCGCCCGCCCCGACCTGCTCAAGGGCCGCGTGATCCTGGTGACCGGTGCCGGGCGCGGCATTGGCGCAACCGCCGCCAAGACCTTCGCCGCCCATGGCGCAACGGTGCTGCTGCTGGGCAAGACCGAAGCCAACCTCAGCCAGGTGTATGACGCCATCGAAGCCGCCGGCCACCCGCAGGCCGCTGTGATCCCGTTCAACCTGGAAACCGCCCTGCCGCACCAGTACGACGAACTGGCGGCGATGATCGAAGCCGAATTCGGCAAGCTCGACGGCGTGCTGCACAACGCCTCGATCATCGGCCCGCGCACGCCGCTGGAGCAGCTATCCGGCGACAACTTCATGCGCGTCATGCAGATCAACGTCAACGCCATGTTTATGCTCACCAGCACCCTACTGCCGCTGCTCAAACTGTCGGACGACGCCTCGGTGGTGTTCACCTCCAGCAGCGTCGGGCGCAAGGGCCGCGCCTACTGGGGTGCCTATGCGGTGTCGAAGTTCGCCACCGAGGGCCTGATGCAGGTACTCGCGGATGAAGTCGACGGCATCAGCAACGTGCGCGCCAACAGCGTCAACCCGGGTGCCACCCGCACCGATATGCGCGCCCAGGCCTACCCCGGCGAAAACCCGGCGAACAACCCGCTGCCCGAGGCGATCATGCCGGTCTACCTGTACCTGATGGGCCCGGACAGCACGGGCGTCAATGGTCAGGCATTTGACGCGCAGTAAGCACTGCACATGGCCGCCGGTTTTCCGGCGGCCAGTGTTTTAACTGGCATCAGATTGCCAGCAGTCACGCCAGTTAACCGGCAAATATTTGCCGCCCCGCCGCAGCACAACCATCTAAGCACATGAAATAAAAGCAATTTTAGTGCTAATCAGAGATTGGCACGAAATTCGCTCTACACCTGTTGTCGTCGCGTATCGCGCTAGAGGTAGAGCTTCATGGCCCCGCACAACCAGTCCAACACCATCGATTTCGACGCTGCAAAATTGCAGCGTCTCGGCTATGCCGGCCGCCTGCAGAAAACCCTGAAGCCGGTCAGCCTGGCGCAATTGCGTCAACAGCTGAGCCTGCGCCTGCAAACCTCGCTGGAAGCCGAGCGCATCCTCGAGTTGTTCTTCGGCGAAGTGCAGCGCCTGGTGCCACTGAATGCCTTGAGCTACCAACTGGCGTCTTGCGATCTGCGTCTGGATCTCGGCGAGCGCGCCAATCACTCGGCCGGCTACCGCCTCAGCCACGATGGCGAATACCTCGGTGAACTGACCTTCCGCCGCAACCAGCGCTTCAGCGAAGACGAGCTTGGCCAGCTTGAGTCGCTGCTTGCCAGCCTGCTCTTCCCACTGCGTAACGCCCTGCTCTACCGCGCGGCGCTGCAGACAGCACTGCGCGACCCGCTGACCGAAACCGGCAACCGCATCGCCATGGAACAGACCCTCAAGCGCGAAGTGGACATCGCCCGGCGCAACCTGCAGCCGCTGTCGGTGCTGATGGTGGATATCGACCACTTCAAGCGCATCAACGACAGCCACGGCCACCTGGTCGGCGATCAGGCGCTCAAGGCCGTTGCCACTGCGCTGAAAGACAGCCTGCGCAACGTCGACATGGTGTTTCGCTACGGCGGCGAAGAATTCGTGGTGCTGCTCTCCAGCACCAGCCGCGAAGCTGCCTCGATGGTCGGCGAGCGCCTGCGCATGGCGGTACTCGGCGTCCAGTACCTAGTGGAGAATCGCGCCATCGAGCTGTCGATCAGCCTCGGCTGCGCCAGCCTGCTGCCGGGTGAATCCATGGACAGCCTGCTGCGCCGCGCCGACAGCGCGCTATACGTATCCAAGCGTGATGGCCGCAATCGGTTGTCAATGGCCGGGTAAAACCAGCACGCACAAAAAAGGCGACCCGAGGGTCGCCTTTTTTACGTCCAGCGAAATGGCTTACTCCGGCTTAGGACCACGACCGAAGCCTGGGCGCTGACCTTCACGGCTCGGCTGGCTGCGACGTTTGACCGGCGCACCGGCCGGCTTGCGCGACGGGCGCTCGCTCAGCTCGACGCCAGGACGCTGCGCACCCGGCTTGGCCGGACGCTTCTTGTTGACGTCACGCGGACGCTCGGCAACCGGTGTGCCCTTGCTCTGATCGGCGCGCGGCGCACGTGGGGTGCGCACTGGACGCTCGCCACGCTCATCACCTTCGCCACGCGCAGGGCGCGAACGGCCCTGATCGCCAGCCGCTGCTGGGCTGCCACCGTGGGCCGGACGCAGGGTCCGCTCAGGACGCGCGGCGCGCCCCACCGGCTTGGCCGATTTGCGCTGCAGACGGTCGATCTTGTCGCGGGCTTTTTCCTTCATATCCGGCAAGGCCACCGGCTTGAGGCCGACTTCTTCGCTAAGGATGTCCACTTCGCGCTGACTCATTTCGCGCCAGCGGCCCATGGTCAGGTCGGAGGTGATAAATACCGGACCGAAACGCACACGCTTCAGACGGCTGACCACCAGGCCCTGGGACTCCCACAGGCGGCGCACTTCACGGTTGCGGCCTTCCATCACCACGCAGTGGTACCAATGGTTGAAGCCTTCGCCGCCCGGTGCTTCTTTGATGTCGGTGAACTTGGCCGGGCCGTCTTCGAGCATCACGCCGGCTTTCAGGCGCTCGATCATCTCTTCGTCGACTTCGCCACGCACACGTACCGCGTACTCGCGGTCCATCTGGTAGGACGGGTGCATCAGGCGGTTGGCCAGCTCACCGTCGGTGGTGAACATCAGCAGACCGGTGGTGTTGATGTCGAGTCGACCGATATTGATCCAGCGGCCATCTTTCGGCCGTGGCAGGCGATCGAACACGGTCGGGCGGCCTTCCGGGTCATCACGGGTGCAGATCTCGCCTTCGGGTTTGTTGTAGATGATCACGCGACGCACGCTTTCGGCGGCTTCTTCGCGGCGGATCACCTTGCCATCGACGGCAATCGCATCGTGCAGGTCGACACGCACGCCGAGGCTGGCGACTGCGCCATTGACCTTGACCCGGCCAGCGGTGATCCAGGCTTCGATTTCACGGCGCGAAGCCAGGCCCATGCGCGCCATGACTTTCTGCAGTTTCTCACCTGCTGGGGTGTATTCTTCGGATTCACTCATCTGGGCACCTCCCGGTGTTTTCTCTGGTGATGGACGACTCAGGGTCGTCGAAGGGCCGCGGAGCATACGCGAAACGCAGCCTATTAGCACGGATTGAGGCTAGCCGGCAGACGAGCGACCGTCAGCCTTTACGACAACCGGCACCTCGGGGCACGCCTGGCCAGCTCAATCGCGGTGCCACTCTTCCTCGTCCGCCTCGGGCAACTGCTCGCCCTGCGCATCGTCCTCAGCGCGCTCATCAACCAGCTCTGGCAGATCATCGAAGTCGGTCTTCAAGCCCTGCTCCATGGTATCGAGCTCCGCCAGCAGGCTGCTGAAGCTGGTTTCTTCACCAACCTCCGGCGCAGGCTCATCGGCCAACGCCATATCGGCACGCGCCTGCAGGCTGGCCGGGGCCTCCAGATCGTCCTCGAAGGCCAGCACCGGTTCCGGCTCCAGCTCGCGCAGCGCGGCCAGGGTTGGCAGCTCGTCGAGGTTTTTCAGGTTGAAGTGATCGAGGAACAGCCGTGTGGTGGCGAACATCGCCGGTTTGCCCGGCACATCGCGGTAACCGACCACACGAATCCACTCGCGCTCCAGCAGCGTTTTGACGATATGGCTGTTGACCGCCACGCCGCGCACATCCTCAATCTCGCCGCGGGTGATCGGCTGGCGGTAGGCGATCAGCGCCAGGGTTTCCAGCATGGCGCGCGAGTAGCGCTGCGGGCGTTCTTCCCACAGCCGGCCGACCCAGGGCGCGTAACGCTCGCGCACCTGCAGACGATAACCTGAGGCCACCTCCTTGAGTTCGAAAGCACGTCCCTCGCAGGATTTGCCTAGATGGGCCAAGGCCTTTTTGAACACCGTAGGTTCCGGCCGCTCGGCCTCCTCGAACAGCTCAAACAGCCGCTCCAACGATTGCGGCTTGCCAGAGGCCAGGAGAAACGCCTCAAGCAGGCTGGCCAGTTCACGCGGTTCGTTCAGATTCATGCTTATTCAGCTCGCGCACGCACATGGATTGGCCCGAAGGCCTCGTTCTGTACCAGTTCGACCAAGGATTCCTTGATCAACTCGAGTACCGCCATAAAGGTCACCACCACGCCCAGCTTGCCTTCGTCCGCCCTGAACAGCGCAGCAAAGGGCACAAAAGCGCCACCCTTGAGCCGCTCCAGCACCTCGCTCATGCGCTCGCGGGTCGACAGCGCTTCGCGGGTCACCTGGTGGCTTTCGAACATGTCGGCGCGGCGCAGCACCTCGGCCATCGACAGCAGCAGCTCTTCCAGGCTGACATCCGGCAGCAGCTTGCGCGCCCGCGCCTCGGGGGCATCCAGGCGCGGCACAGTTAGATCACGGCCGACCCGGGTCAAACCATCGATGCCCTCGGCGGCGGCCTTGTAGCGTTCGTACTCTTGCAGGCGGCGAATCAGTTCGGCGCGCGGGTCGTCTTCCTCGACCTCGGCTTCGCTGGAACGCGGCAGCAGCATGCGCGACTTGATCTCGGCGAGCATGGCGGCCATCACCAGGTACTCGGCGGCCAACTCCAAGCGCACAGACTGCATCAACTCGACATAGCCCATGTACTGTTTGGTGATTTCCGCCACGGGGATATCCAGCACGTCGATGTTCTGCTTGCGAATCAGGTACAGCAGCAGGTCCAGCGGGCCTTCGAAGGCTTCGAGAAACACTTCCAGGGCATCCGGCGGGATATACAGGTCCAACGGCATTTCGGTCACCGCCTGGCCGTATACCAAGGCAAACGGCAACTCCTGCTGGGCGTGGGCCTGATCCTGGGGATGGGTATCGGAGGTTTCCTGGGGCACGCCGGACATGTTCGCTCTCACAAGGGGTTCAGCGATGATTCAGGCCAAAGGCGCGCAGCCGACGAGGCGCAGCGACACGGCTGGTAGCGTTTCAGCTGAAAAATCGAGGGGGCCGATTATAGCCAGGATCAGGAGGCATCCGTAAAAGGCGACGGATCACCGCAGCCGACCCGGAACACCTCCGGCTCATCGTCGACCAGGCTGACCACGGTGGAAGCCTCCAGGCCGCCAAAGCCGCCGTCGATGATCAGGTCGACCTGATGCTCGAGGATCTGCCGCATCTCGTAAGGGTCGCTCATCGGCAAGGCTTCACCGGGCATGATCAGGCTGACGCTCATCAGCGGCTCACCGAGTTCTTCGAGCAGGGCCATGGCAATCGGATGGCTGGGCACGCGCAGGCCGATGGTGCGGCGCTTGGGGTGCAGCAACATGCGCGGCACTTCGCGGGTGGCGCTGAGAATAAAGGTGTACGGCCCAGGGGTATGACTCTTGAGCAGACGAAACGCCGCTGTATCGACCTTGGCAAAGGTGCTGAGCTGCGACAGGTCGCGGCAAACCAGGGTGAAGTTGTGTTTGTCGTCCAGCTGACGCAGACGGCGAATGCGCTCCACCGCGCCCTTGTCGCCAATATGGCAGCCGATTGCGTAGGAGGAGTCGGTCGGATAGATCACCACCCCACCGCTGCGGATGATCTCCACGGCCTGTTTGATCAGGCGCGCCTGTGGGTTTTCCGGATGAATCTGGAAGAATTGGCTCACGCTGAGGCCCTGGTCAACTTGCAGTAGGCTGTTGGACATGTTGAAACCGTGCCCACAAGGGCGGTAGATCCTCGGGAACCGGGCGATAGACGCCCAGCTCAGACCACTGGCCCGGCGCATGGAAATCACTGCCCGCAGTGACGAACATGCCGAACTCCCTCGCCAGAATCGCCAGACTGCCGACCTGATCGGCCGGCTGCATGCCGTTGACCACCTCCAGCGAGTGCCCACCGGCACCGACGAAATCGGCGATCAACTTGCGTCGTTTACTCCGAGTAAAGTCGTACTGCCAAGGATGCGCCAGGCTAACCCAGGCCCCAGCCCGGCGCAGGGTATCCACCGCCTGGGCCAGCTCCGGCCAATGCTGCTTCACATCGCCCAACTTGCCCGAGCCCAGCCACTTGCGAAACGCCTCGGCGCGGTCCTTCACATAACCGCTGCGCACCATAAAATCGGCGAAGTGCGGGCGCGCAGGCGCATTGCCGCTGTCGCCCAGCTCCTGCTGTATCGCGCGCGCGCCTTCCAGAGCGCCCGGCATGCCTTTGCTTTCCAAGCGTTTGGAAATTTCCGCCGCTCGCAGCCAGCGGCCGTCATGCAGCTCGCTAATTGCCTGCTGCAAGGCCGGGGCGTCACGATTGAAGGCATAACCCAGCACATGGATGGTCGCCCCACCCCAGGTGCAGGACAGCTCAATGCCATTGACCAGTTGCATGCCCAGGGCCGCGGCTGCGGCGTGCGCCTCATCCAGCCCCTCAAGGGTGTCGTGATCGGTCAGCGCCAGCATCCGCACGCCCCGTTCGTGCGCTCGCGCCACCACCAAAGCGGGCGCGAGCGCACCATCTGAGGCAGTGCTGTGGCAATGCAAATCAACGTCCATAGGGGCACTTTCCGAGTCATTTATGTTTGTTATTATGCCGGCAGATATGGATTCTTGCTGGCTTACGCCAGTATTTCCTCGACTTTGCCTGACCAGACTGCTTTTCTCCCCTGGCCGCGGCCCATGCCACCGACCTTATTAAGGATAGAGATGCTCTACGCGATCATTGCCACCGATGTGGAAAACTCCCTGGAAAACCGCCTGAACGCCCGCCCGGCGCACCTCGCACGCCTGGAACAACTGAAAAGCGAAGGCCGCCTGATCCTCGCCGGCCCGCACCCGGCCATCGACAGCAATGATCCAGGTCCTGCTGGTTTTTCTGGCAGCCTGATCGTCGCCGAGTTCGAATCCCTGCAAGCCGCCAAACAATGGGCCGATGCCGATCCTTACCGCGCCGCCGGGGTGTATGCCTCGGTACTGGTAAAACCGTTCAAACTGGTCTTGCCTTGACCCCATAAGCCCCCGCTGCACACGCCATAACAACAATTACAAAAATAGGAGTTCCGATGCGCCCAGGCCCGCTGTTTCTACTCTTGACCCTGTGCTTGCCGGCGGCCGTTCAGGCCGAAGAAAGCCCCACCCCGCCGCTGGCAGAAGCCACCTCGGCGCAGACCCAGATCGACGAATTGGAAGAGCGCCTGGCATTCAGCGAAGCGCAGCGCGAAGCCTTGAGTTCCGAGCTGCAAAACAGCGTAGGCGAGCGTGAAACCGTGCAATTGCAGCGCCTGCGCCAGGACAACCAGCGCCTCAAACTGCAACTGAAGAAAACCCAGGCCAGCGCCCCGCAACCACTGGTCAGCGAACAACAAACCTGGTTCGCCATCGGCGCAGGTGCCGGGCTGCTCGGGGTGATTATCGGAGCCCTACTGCGCCGCGGCCGACGCTCACGCAGCGAGTGGCTCAACTGACCCATGAGTGCCTTGCTGCTAATCGACGACGATATCGAACTGTGCGAATTGCTGACCAGCTGGCTGACCCAGGAAGGTTTCCAAGTCAGCGCCTGCCATGACGGCGGCAGCGCCCGCCGCGCCCTTGCCAGCCACACCCCGGACGCAGTAGTGCTGGATGTGATGCTGCCCGATGGCAGCGGCCTGGAACTGCTCAAACAGCTGCGCAGCGATCACCCGGAACTGCCAGTGCTGATGCTATCGGCCCGCGGCGAACCGCTGGACCGCATTCTCGGCCTGGAACTGGGTGCCGACGACTACCTGGCCAAGCCCTGCGACCCCCGCGAGCTGACCGCCCGCCTGCGCGCCGTATTGCGCCGCAGCCTGCCAGTTGCAACGTCCAGCCAGCTCGACCTGGGCGACCTGCACTACAGCCAGGCCCGTGGCATTGTCACCTTGGGCGAGCTGGAAGTGCTCCTCACCCTCTCGGAAAGCCGCATTCTCGAAGCCTTGCTGCGCCACCCTGGCGAGCCTGTCGATAAGCAGGAGCTGGCGCAACTGGCGCTGGGCCGCAAGTTGACCCTGTACGACCGCAGCCTGGATATGCACGTCAGCAACCTGCGCAAAAAGCTCGGCCCACACGCCGATGGCCGCCAGCGCATCCTGGCCCTGCGTAGCCGCGGCTACTACTACAGCGTCTGAGTAAATCTGCTCAGCCGCGCTCTTTACCTAAGCTTTACCTTGGCCTGACTGCCCTTGACCTTGACCGCCCTAGACTGGGCTCATCCGGTGTTTACCGGTTTCAGACAAGGAGACACACCATGCGCAAGACCCTTACCGCAGTACTGCTCGCCATGACCCTGCCAACCCTGGCTATGGCCATGCCCGAAGGCGGCCCACGCCATGGCGGCGGCGAGCACGGTTCCCGCATGTTCAAAGAGCTCGACCTGAGCAAAGAGCAGCACCGCGATATCCGCAAACTGATGGGCGAGCAGATGAAGGGCCGCCACGAAATCACCCAGCGCTACCTGGACAAACTGCCGGCCGCCGAGCAGAAAGCCATGCAGGACGAATTGAAGGCTGCCAAGGACAAACAGCACAGCGCCATCCGCGCCCTGCTCAAGCCCGAGCAACAAAAGGCCTTCGACGAGCACCAGAAGAAGATGGAAGAGCGTCGCGCCGAACATGCTGCATTCAAAGCCTGGCAAGCTGAACAGGCGAAGAAAAACTAAGCCGACACCCCTGTAGGCCTACGCCCATCCAGCCGCAAGGCTTGATGGGCGTTTCTGTTAGTTAAGGAGTTACCGTGCGTTCACTGTTCTGGCGCATCTTTGCCAGCTTCTGGCTGGCTATCGCCCTGGTTGCCGGGCTGTCCATGCTGCTTGGGCGCATGCTCAATCAGGACGCCTGGCTGCTCAACCAGCATCCGGGCATGGATGACCTCGCCGAGAAGTGGACGCAGCGCTACGAAAAGCAGGGCCCGCGCGCCGCCCAAGCGCTGCTCGAACAACGCAAACGCAAGTTCAGAATCGACGTGCAGGTGCTCGACGACAGCGGCCAGCCGGTGATCAAGGGCACCTTCCCGCCCCGCGCGGCAGCCTTTGAAGCCCGCCACATGAATGAAAAGCGCCTGCCCTGGCGGCGTTTGAGTGTCGACTACACCAGCCCGCACAGCGGCGAAACCTACCTGTTTATCTACCGCATCCCGATTCCCGAAGTCGCCGCCTGGCAGCGCGACAGCCTGCTCTGGCCACTCAGCGCGCTGGGCATTGCCATGCTGGTGCTGACCCTGTTCAGCCTCTGGCTGACCCTATCGATCACCCGCCCGCTGGATCGACTGCGCGGTGCGGTGCATGACCTCGGCCAGACCGCCTACCAGCAGAACAGCCTGGCGCAGCTGGCCGAACGCCGCGATGAACTCGGCGTGCTGGCCGGCGACTTCAACCGCATGGGCGCGCGTTTGCAAGGGTTGATCGGCAGCCAGCGCCAGCTGCTGCGCGACGTGTCCCATGAATTGCGCTCCCCCCTGGCGCGCCTGCGCATCGCCCTGGCCCTGACCGAGCGGGCCGATACGGCCGAACGCGAGAAGTACTGGCCACGCCTGAATCAGGAATGCGACCGCCTGGAAGCCCTGATCAGCGAGATTCTCGCCCTCGCCCGCCTCGACGCCGACCCCGGCGCGACGCAACCGATTGACCTGAGCGCCTTGCTGCACAAGCTGCAAGACGACGCACGCCTGGATGCCCCCGAGCAGCAGATCGAGGTGCAGGCAGAGCCTGGCCTCAACCTCAATGGCTGGCCGGACATGCTCCAGCGTGCGGTGGAAAACCTGCTGCGCAATGCGCTGCGCTTCAACCCGGTGGGGCAGGCAATCGAACTGAGCGTGGTGAAAGACGCCGATCAGCTATGCCTGAGCGTGCGTGACCATGGTCCGGGCGTAGCCGCTGAACACCTGGCGCGCCTGGGTGAGCCGTTCTTCCGCGCGCCGGGGCAAACCAGTAGCGGCCACGGCCTGGGATTGGCGATTGCCCGTCGCGCCGCCGAACGCCACGGCGGTAGCCTGGAACTGAGCAATCACCCCGACGGCGGTTTCTGCGCCAGCTTACTGCTGCCGCTCAAACCGGTGACTGAGGGGCCGCCCAGGCACTGACGAAGTCGGCCAGTTCCAGCTGCGGCACGGCGCGCAACTCACGCTCCGGGGTGCCCAGGTAGAGGAAGCCGACAATCTGCTCGCCCGCGCCCAGGCCAAGCCCGGCGGCGACCTGCGGGTTATACGCCAGTTCACCGGTGCGCCAGACCGCGCCGATGCCCTGAGCATGCGCGGCGAGCAGAATGCCATGCGCCGCGCACCCCGCCGCCAGCAGCTGCTCCTGCTGCGGCACCTTGAAATGCGCCTGCAGACGCGCCACCACGACCACCAGCAACGGCGCACGCAGCGGCATGGCATGCGCCTTGGCCACTGCCTCGGGGCTGGCATCGGCGGGCAGCGCGCTGGCAAACAGTTCGCCCAGCTGGGTCAGCGCCGCGCCTTCGATGGTGAGAAAGCGCCAGGGCCGCAACTGGCCGTGATCCGGCGCGCGCAGGGCCGCACGAAACAGCAGCTCGCGCTGCGCCGCATCGGGTGCGGGGGCCACCAGGCGGGGCGCGGAAACACGGTTTAGCAGCGCATCAAGAGCGTCCATCAGCCACCTCAGAGATTGGATCAGTCGACCATTCTAGTGCCTGGGTGCAGCCACCCGATAGCCACGGCGTCAGGCCACGCGCTCCGGCTCGACGCTCGGCAGTACCGGCGGCGTCAGTGGCGGCAAGCCATAGGCGCGGCGCGCATCGTCGCAATGCGCGTTGTGTTCGCCATTGACCCAGGAGGCCTCGAACTCGCGACAGGTGCTCGAACGCTGCTCATACAAGGTGCAGCGCACCCCTTCACCGACCTCGCCGAGCAAGGCCGTGCAACGCACCGGTTTGCTTTCGGTGCCGAGCATGGCGACGCGGTGCGGGGTGATCAGCACCACGCGGTCATCTGGCACCACACCACCGGCCGATTGGCACTCGCCCCAGAAGAACGACACCCGAAAATGCGCGCAGCACGCGCCACAGCTAAGACAAGGGTTGCTATCAGACATGATTTAGACGACTCAGAAACCGGCAAGGGCCGGCACCTCAGCTGGCGTAAACGTACGCGCAGTGGTTTTCCCACAGTCCGGCCTACATGGCCTGAGCGGGCGGCTATTCTATGCCGCGCCTGTGACTTGTAAAGTGCGCTCGCAGGTGGCTGTACAGCGCCCATGGCGCGCGTAGAATGACGCCCCTTTGCCACTCCAAAGCCGAGCCCGAATTCATGTCATTGCCGACACTGCGCATCATCGCTTTTATTCTCGGCATCTTCCTGATCACCCTGGCCATCAGCATGTTGCTGCCATTGCTGACGCTGCTGATCTATTCACGCACCGACGACCTCAACGCCTTTCTCTGGTCCAGCCTGATCACCGCCATCGCCGGCATCGTCATGATCGCTCCGGGCAGGCCCAAGGAAGCGCACCTGCGCCCACGCGACATGTACCTGCTGACCACCGCCAGCTGGGTCATTGTGTGCATTTTCGCCGCGCTGCCGATGGTGCTGATCCATCACATCAGCTACACCGACGCGTTTTTCGAGACCATGTCCGGCGTTACCACCACCGGTTCGACCATATTGACCGGCCTCGACAGCGCCTCGCCCGGCCTGCTGATCTGGCGCTCGATGCTGCACTGGCTCGGCGGCATCGGTTTTATCGGCATGGCCGTGGCGATCCTGCCATTGCTGCGGGTCGGTGGCATGCGCCTGTTCCAGACCGAATCCTCGGATTGGGGCGAGAAGGTCATGCCGCGCTCGCATATGGCGGCCAAATACATCCTGCTGGTTTATCTGGGCTTTACCCTGCTGGGTTTCCTGGCCTTCTGGGCGGCGGGAATGACGCCCTTCGACGCCATCAACCACTCCATGGCATCGATCTCCACCGGCGGTTTTTCCACCTCGGATTCCTCCCTGGCCAACTGGCCGCAACCGGCGGTGCATTGGGTCGCCGTCGTGCTGATGATTATTGGTGGACTGCCCTTTACCTTGTATGTCGCGACCCTGCGCGGCAATCGTAAAGTCCTGTTGAGGGACCATCAGGTACGCGGCTTTATTGGTTTTCTAGTTCTCACCTGGCTGGTTTTTGGCACCTGGCTCTGGCAGAACTCGGAGCACAGCTGGCTCGACGCCTTTCGCATCGTCGCGGTGAATGTCACCTCGGTAGTGACCACCACCGGCTTTGCCCTCGGTGACTACACCACCTGGGGCGGTTTTGCGGTGCTGCTGTTCTTCTACCTGACCTTTATCGGTGGCTGCTCGGGCTCCACTTCCGGCGGTTTGAAGATTTTCCGCTTCCAGGTCGCCTACGTTCTGCTCAAGGCCAACCTGCAGCAGCTGGTGCACCCCCGCGCGGTGATCAAGCAGCAGTACAACGGCCACAGCCTGGATGAAGACATCGTTCGCTCGATGATCACCTTCTCGTTCTTTTTCAGCGTCACCATCGGCGTGATCGCCCTCGGCCTGACCCTGGTCGGCCTCGACTGGGTCACCGCGCTGACCGGTGCCGCCACCGCCGTGTGCAACGTCGGCCCGGGCCTGGGCCCGATCATCGGTCCGGCGGGCAACTTCTCGACCCTGCCGGACGCGGCCAAATGGCTGCTGACCATCGGCATGCTGCTCGGCCGCCTGGAAATTCTCACCGTGCTGGTGCTGTTTACCCGCGCGTTCTGGCGTCACTGACGCAGGCGCTCAGGCACTACTCTCTGTTATCAACGGACACGGAACGCGCTTAGATGGCCTGGCCAACCTTACGCATCATCACCTTTATCAACGGCATCTTTCTGCTGACCCTGGCGATCAGCATGGCCGTGCCCATGCTGACCCTGATGATTTTCTCGCGCCCCAACGAGCTCAACGCCTTTCTCTGGTCGAGCCTGATCACCTTCGTCGCCGGCATGGCGATGATCATCCAGGGCCGGCCCAAGGATGTGCAGCTGCGCCCGCGCGACATGTACCTGCTGACCGTATCCAGCTGGGTGCTGGTGGGCATCTTCGCCGCCCTGCCCTTTATGTTCTCGCAGCACCTGGGCCTTACCGACGCGATCTTCGAGAGCATGTCCGGCATCACCGCCACCGGGGCCACCGTGCTGATCGGACTCGACAGCATGTCGCCGGGCATCCTGATCTGGCGCTCGCTGCTGCACTGGCTGGGCGGTATCGGTTTTATCGCCATGGCCGTGGCGATTCTGCCGATGCTGCGTATCGGCGGCATGCGCCTGTTCCAGACCGAATCCTCGGACCGTTCCGAGAAGATCATGCCGCGCTCACACATGGTGGCCAAATACATGGTGGCCGCCTACCTGGGCATCAGCCTGTTCGGCTGCCTGGCCCTGTGGATCGCCGGCATGGGCCTGTTCGACGCGATCAACCACACCATGTCGGCGATCTCCACCGGTGGCTTTTCCACTTCGGACCAGTCGGTTGGCAAATGGAGCGAGCCGGGCGTGCACTGGGTGCTGGTGTTGCTGATGATTCTCGGCAGCGTGCCGTTCGTACTGTTTGCCTCGATGCTGCGCGGTAACTACAAGGCACTGATCAAGGATCAGCAGGTGCGAGGCTTTCTGACCATCTTGCTGAGCACCTGGGTGGTGATGGGCACCTGGTATTGCCTGACCACCGAACTGCACTGGCTCGAAGCCGTGCGCCACGTGGCCGTCAACACCACCTCGGTGATGACCACCACCGGCTTTGCCCTCGGCGACTACAGCCTGTGGGGCGGCTTTGCCGGCATGCTGTTCTTCTACCTGGGCTTTATCGGTGGCTGCTCGGGCTCAACCGCTGGCGGTTTAAAGGTGTTCCGCTTCCAGGTCGCCTATATCCTGCTCAAGGCCAACCTGATGCAGCTGGTGCACCCGCGCGCGGTGATCAAGCAGCAGTACAACCGCCATCACCTGGATGAGGACATCGTTCGTTCGATCCTGACCTTCTCGTTCTTTTTCACCATCACCATCGCCGCACTCGCCCTCGGCCTGACGCTCTGCGGCCTGGACTGGATCACCGCGCTCAGCGGTGCAGCCAGCACGGTATCCGGCGTCGGCCCGGGCATGGGCCCGATCATCGGCCCGGCAGGCAACTTCGCCACCCTACCGGATACGGCCAAATGGCTGCTGACCCTCGGCATGCTGCTGGGGCGCTTGGAAATCCTCACCGTGCTGGTGCTGTTGATGCCGACCTTCTGGCGTCATTGAGAACCTGTCTCGGATCTGCTGCGCGTCGGCGATACTGCGTTAAAAACAGGCTCGGCAAGCCGCTGCGGCTAACGCGCTTTAGCGCGACCCGAAGGGCGAGTGCAACGAGTAATGCTTTTACAACTCGTAAACTCCGCTTCCTCGGCCCTTTTTGCCTTGTCTCGCTCTAGCTCGCGAGGTCCGAAACAGGTTCTAAGAGCCCGCGCATGCCGCTACAACCGTGCGCGGTACTCGCCTGGGGTGACCTCGAACCAGCGGCGGAACGCGCGGAAGAAGTTACTCGGGTCGGCAAAGCCCAACAGGTAGGAGATTTCCAGCAACGTCAGGTTGGGCTGGCCGAGGTACTGCGCGGCCAGCTCGCGCCGTGTGTCGTCGAGCAGGTGCTGGTAGCTGGTGCCTTCATCCTGCAAACGGCGCTGCAAGGTGCGCTCGGACAACAACAAGGCCTGCGCCACCGTCTCGCGCTTGGGCTCACCCTGGGGCAACAGGCGACACAGCACCTGACGCGCCTGATGGGTCACCCGGCTGCCGGAGAAGCGCGCCAGATAATCCCCGGCAAAGCGATCGTGCAACTGCGCCAGGGCCTCGTTGGCCGACGGCAGCGGCGCATCCAGGTCGGCACGTTCGAACAGCAACGCATAGTGCTCGGCATTGAACTTCAGCGGGCACTGAAACACCTCACGGTAGGGTTCCAGGTCTTCCGGCGGCGGCCCCATAAAGCTGACCAGGCGCGGCCGTAGCGGTTTGCCGGTGAGCCAACGGCAGAACGCCAGGGAATGCGCCAGCGAAGCCTCGGCGCTCTGTCGGGCCGACGGCAGGCGGTCACCATGGATCGCCAGGACCATCTCGTAGCCTTCGGGCGTCGGGTGGAAGCTCAGGTCGGCCCCCTCGCCAATGATCCGCTGATAGCGCACCAGGCGAGCAAAACCTTCCTGCAGGTTGCGGCTGGACATCACCGCATAACCCACCACGTTGAACGAGGATGGCCGCAAGGTTTTCGCCATGTTCAGGCCAATCGCCGGATTGCCGGATGCTTCTACGGCCATGTGCCAAAGGCGCGTCATGCCATCCTGGGGGAAGCGCGCATCGGCATCGCCGAGGGCCGCGTAGTCGAGGCCCAACTGGGTAAACAGGCTGCGGCAATCGACACCGCCAAGCTCCAACGCTTGCACGATACCGGAGGCCCAACTGGAGGAAGTGGTGCGTTCGCTCATGGCGTTTTCTTATTGTGAGTCAGCAAAAAGGGCGACCGAAGGATACTAAACTGGCACCGAATGTCAGTGGCCTAACGAGTCAGTCGACCTAGACTGCAAGTAACCCGTGATGGCTGCAATCACTGCCGCCCACAGAAGAATAAACCGGAGGCCTGCCATGACCACTGAAACCCAGCAGCGCTACGCCAGCTTTGCCGAGTTCTACCCCTATTACCTGCAGGAACACAGCAACGCCACCTGCCGCCGCCTGCACTATGTTGGCAGTCTGTTGGTGCTCAGTGTGCTGGGCTATGCCCTGCTTACACAGCAATGGCTATGGCTGCTGGCCATCCCGCTGGTCGGTTATGGCTTTGCCTGGGTGGGCCACTTCGTGTTTGAAAAGAATCGCCCGGCCACCTTCGATTACCCCTTCTACTCGCTGATGGGCGACTGGGTGATGCTCAAGGATGCCTTTACCGGGCGGATTAAATTCTAGACTGACCGCTAACCAAGGCCTTACAGCCGTTCGGCTGCCGCGCTTGGCGGTTGTCATGGGCTTGGTTATGATCCCTGGCTATTTTGCACGCCAGCCATGGCGTGCCGCCCAGGCACCCAGCAGAGGTGCCAGCCAAGCAGCAGGGATTGTTCCAAAGGATGAATGTCAAGACCGCCCCCCGACTCTCAGAACTGCCGGCACCGCCGTTGCGCGAATACTACTCGCGCGTCCTGGCCTATATCGCCATCGCCGCCAGCATCGCCGCCGGAACCTTCACCCAGCATTTTTCCTACGACATCCTCTGGATGGTGCCTTACGCCCTGCTCTACCCGCACTTGGCGCACCACCTGAGCCTACGCTTCAAGCGCGACCACCCGCAGCGCACCACCCTCGGCCTGCTGTTTGTTGATGCGCTGCATTCGGGTGGTGTAGTGGCCCTGCTCGGGTTCTCGGTGGTGCCCAGCCTGATGTCGCTGCTGATTCTGCTGTTCAGCTCGCTGGTGATCGGTGGCCTGCGCTACCTGGGCCTGGCGGGACTGATCGCCCTGAGCAGCGCAGTACTCAGCGCAGCGCTGCTTGGCATCAAGCCGAACATCCATACCCCGGCGCTGGTGGCACTGGTCAGCATCTTCTTTACCACCCTGTATATCTGCATCACCGCCTACTTCGTGCACCAGCAGGGCCTGCGCCTGGCCCATGTGCGCAGCGAAATCACCCGCGAGCAGGAAAAAGCCGCGCGGCTGGCGCGCAACCTGGCCAAGTACCTGTCGCCGCAGGTGTGGGAGTCGATCTTCAGCGGCAAGAAGAGCGTGCGCCTGGAAACCCAGCGCAAGAAGCTCACGGTGTTCTTCTCCGACATCAAGGGCTTTACCGAGCTGTCCGAGGAACTGGAAGCCGAAGCCCTGACCGACCTGCTCAACACCTACCTCAACGAAATGTCGAAGATATGCCTGAAATACGGCGGCACCATCGACAAGTTCGTCGGCGACTGCGTGATGGTGTTCTTTGGCGACCCAGCCAGCAAAGGCGCGAAGAAGGACGCGGTAAACGCGGTGTCCATGGCCATCGCCATGCGCAAGCATATGAAGGTGCTACGCCAGCAGTGGCGCGCCCAGGGCATCACCAAGCCGCTGGAAATCCGCATGGGTCTAAACACCGGCTACTGCACGGTGGGCAACTTCGGCGCCGACACGCGCATGGACTACACCATCATCGGCCGCGACGTGAACCTCGCCAGCCGCCTGGAAAGCGCCGCCGAATCCGGCGAAATCCTGATCTCCCACGAGACCTACTCACTGATCAAGGACGTGATCATGTGCCGCGATAAGGGCCAGATCACAGTCAAAGGCTTTACCCGTCCGGTGCAGATCTACCAGGTGGTGGATTTCCGCCGCGACCTGGGTGCCACCTCCAGCTATGTCGAACACGAACTGCCAGGGTTCTCGATGTACCTGGACACCAACGGCATCCAGAACTTCGACAAGGAAAAGGTCATCCAGGCCCTCAGTCATGCCGCTGATAAGCTGCGTGACAAGGTGATCATGTAAGCCCCACCTGGGCCTGTACGTCTGCGCCGGTGCCGATCAGCGGTTGCTGCGCAAGAAACTCCAGCGCCGACGCTGCCCAGGATTGCCGCGCCGCCAGCGCGGCGCACTGCTCACGATCCAGCGCCAACGCCGCCAGGCAGGCCGCGCGCAAATCCTCGTCCAGCACTCCGCTGACACCCGCTTGCACAATATCCAGCGGCCCGGCTACGGGAAAAGCCGCCACCGGTGTGCCGCACGCCAAGGCTTCAAGCATCACCAGGCCATAGGTATCGGTACGCGACGGAAATACCAGCACGCTGGCCTGTTGATAGGCCTGGGCCAATGCCGCGCCGTGCCGATAACCGAGAAACTGTACCTGCGGATAAGCCGCTTGCAGGGCTTCACGCTGCGGGCCATCGCCGACCACCTGCTTCTCCCCCGGCAGATCGAGGCGCAGAAACGCCTCGATATTCTTCTCCGCGGCAATCCGCCCGACATACAGAAACGCCGGCGCAACCCGGTTCAACGGCGTGTTTGAGGGCTGAAACAGCCGGGTATCGACGCCCTTGCGCCATAACGCCAGGTGCCGAAAACCCCAGCCAGTAAACTCGTCGCGCATGCGCTCGGTCGTCACCAAAACGGCCTGGCTCGGCCGATGAAACGCGCGCAGGAAGGCATAACCCCAACTCAGCGGAATCCAGGGCCAGCGGGTGTTGATGTATTCGGGAAAACGCGTGTGGATGGCGCTGGAAAAGGCCAAGCCACGCTTAACCAACCAGCGCCGGGCCGCCCAGCCGAGCGGGCCTTCGGTGGCCAGGTGCACGCAGTCGGGCTGAAAATCACGAATCGCCGCGCCGACTTTCCAGACATTCCACACCAGCGGAATTTCCGGGTAGCTGGGGCACGGCAGCGTGCGAAAATCCGCCGGCGACAGCAGCTTGACCTGATGGCCCAGGCCGCGCAGCTCAGCAACCAGCGCCTGCAAGCTGGTGACCACGCCATTGACCTGCGGCGTCCAGGCATCCGAAACAATCAGCACCCTCACAACACGGGCTCGGCGGCGGCCACCGGCTGCGCCACGGCCTGAGCCTGACGGGCCTGGTCATCGGCCAGCCGATACAGCTCGATACTGCCATCCAGATGCTCGATCAGCGCCGTGCAGGACTCCACCCAGTCGCCGCAATTCATGTACTCGACATCGCCCATCGGGCGGATCTCGGCATGGTGGATATGCCCGCAGACCACACCATTGAAGCCACGCTTGACGCACTCGTGGACGATTGCCTCTTCAAAGTCACTGATAAAGCTCACCGCACTCTTGACCTTGTGCTTGAGGTACGCCGACAGCGACCAGTAGCCGTAGCCATAACGGCTGCGCCAGAAATTCAGCCAGCGGTTGAGGGTCAGGGTAAAGCCGTAGGCCGAGTCGCCGAGAAAGGCCAGCCAACGGTGGTAACGGGTGATCACGTCGAACTGGTCGCCGTGAATCACCAGCAGGCGACGACCATCGGCGGTGATGTGCTCGGCCTCGTCGACCAGCTGGATATTGCCCAGGATCAGGCTGGAATAGCGGCGCAGAAACTCATCATGGTTACCGGTGACATAGATCACCTCGGTGCCGCGCTTGCTCATGGTCAGCAAGCGGCGGATCACGTTGCTGTGCGCCTGCGGCCAGTACACGCCGCTACGCAGTTTCCAGCCGTCGATGATGTCGCCGACCAGGTAGACCTTGTCGGTCTGGTAGCGTTTGAGAAACGCCGCCAGATGTTCCGCCTGGCAATCGCGGGTGCCCAGGTGCACATCGGAAATCCACAGGGTGCGGACACGTTGCTTACGACTCGGTTTGGCGAGCTGGGCGCTGGTCATAGACGACCTCCGGCTGGGTTTGCTCGAGTCTGCGCAGCGCCAGTGAAACCACCATGACAGCGGCGTGGCGATTCGATGACAGCGCACGCGCCTGGTCTGCGGGTAGACTTAGCCGCTTGAACTAGGAGCCCACCATGCCCTCGCTGCTGTCGTTGCGTCACTACAGCCATGAACTGCTCAGCCACAGCCATGCGCATGCCCAGCTGGTATTCGGCCTGAGCGGTCTGCTCGACTTTGAAGTGGCCGGCCGCGGCAGTTTGATCACCCGGCAGACCTTGGCCGTGGTGCCTTGTGACGCCCAACATGCCTGCGGCAGCAAAGCCGGCAGCCAATGCCTGGTGCTCGACGTGCCGTCCGAGCAGTGGTTGCAGCAGCAACTGGGCCGGCATGCCAATGCCACTCGCAGGCTGCTCGACACGCCGGCAGCGGTCAGCCTCAACCCGGCGCAGGGGCAGCTGGTCAGCTGGCTGGCGGCCAGCCCGATCAATGACCCGGTGATCGCTCAGCAAGGTGCGGCTCTGCTTCTGGCCAGCCTGGCCAATGATGCGACCAGCCCTCCTGAGCCCAGCAGTCTGCCGCTGGCGGCGATCGACGCGCATATCGACCAGCATGCCGCCCACCCGCTGCAAGTCGCCGATCTGGCGCGGCTGGCCGGGCTCTCGGCGGCGCGCTTTCATGTGCGCTTTCTCAGCGCCACCGGGCAAACACCCATGGATTACGTGCGCAGCCGACGCTTGCAACTGGCCCGCCAGCTGTTGCAGCACAGCACTCTGGCAATCGGCGAAATCGCCGCGCAGGTTGGCTACAGCTCGCAAAGCGCGTTTACCGCTGCCCTCTCGCGCCAGTTCGGCCGCTCGGCACGCGCCCTGCGTTTGCAGCGCGAGTAACGCGACAAACACCGCAAGCCTGGCGACAGACAAGCGTACGAGCGCCCCCTAGACTGCAAGCTGCAATCAGGGGGCGGCGCTATGCAACAGATCGAATGGGACGACTTTCAACGGGTGGAACTGCGCGTCGGCACCGTGCTGTCCGCGCAGGTCAATGAAAAAGCCCTGAAGCCGGCCTACGTTCTGCAGGTCGACCTCGGCGAGCTGGGCATCAAGCAGTCCAGCGCACAACTCACCGCCCACTACGACTGCGCACAGTTGCTCGGCCGCCAAGTGCTCTGCGTGTGCAACTTCGCCGCCAAGCGCATCGCTGGCGTGCGCTCCGAGGTGCTGGTGACTGGCGTGTATGACGCCGACAACAAGGTGGTGCTGGCCAGCTTCGACAAACCGCTGCCCAATGGCGCGCGCCTGGCATGAATCAACGTAAGGCCCTTTGGGCCATTCACCTGGGCGCCCTGCTGTTCGGCTTGTCCGGGATCTTCGGCAAACTGGCGAACACCGCACCGCAAATGATCACCGCCGGCCGTTCGGTGTTTGCCGTACTGGCCCTGCTGCTGTTCGCCAAACTGCTGAGCAAGGCCGAACTGCAACGCCTCAGCTTGCGCCAACTGGGCCTGCTGACCCTTGGCGGTCTGTTGCTCGGCGGCCACTGGTGGAGCTTTTTCGAATCAGTACATATCTCCGGCGTGGCCATCGCCACCCTCGGTTTTGCCAGCTTTCCAGCGTTTACCGTACTGCTCGAAGGCCTGTTGTTTCGCGAACGCACCCAGCCGGCCGAGTACGCCATGGTTGCCCTGGTGTGCCTCGGGTTGGTACTAGTCACCCCGAATTTCGACCTGGCCAGCCAGGCCACCAGCGGCCTGCTCTGGGCAGTGCTGTCGGGTCTGCTGTTTGCCCTGCTGTCGCTGCTCAACCGCGCCAGCACCCGTGGCATCGACCCGGTACAGGCTGCGCTGTACCAGAACCTGGCGGTACTGCTGGTATTTATGCCGCTGGCCTGGCCGGTGCTGCCCAGCGTGCAGGCGCAGGACTGGTTGTGGATGGCCATGCTCGGCATCTTCTGCACGGGCCTGGCACACAGCCTGTTCGTTGCCAGCCTGCGCGTGCTCAAGGCCCGCACCACGGCGGTGATTTTCGCCCTGGAGCCGATCTACGGGATTGCCTTTGCCTGGCTGCTGTTCAGCGAAGTACCGACCCTGCGCATGCTCGCCGGCGGCCTGCTGATCATCAGCGCGATCTTTCTTTCGGCGCGTCTGGCCAAGTAATTCAGGCGCTTAACCAGCCGGTCGGTCGTTGTGGCCCAGATCGCGGGCCGGGTCGATCTGGTCACGCACACGCTGCTTGAGCACCTTGGCCTCGGGGAAGCCGCCATCGGCCTTGCGCTCCCAGATCTGCACCATGTCGCAGGTGATGCGAAACACCCCACCAGTACCCGGCTCCAGGCTGACCTTGCCCAGGTCATCGGCAAAAGTCGAGAGCAGCTCCTGGGCCAGCCAGGCGGCACGCAGCAGCCATTGGCACTGAGTGCAGTAGGTGATGACAACTTCGGCTTTGGCGCTGGACATGGCGGACTCCCTGACGATCGAAGCGCGATGATAGCGTGCTACGCGCAGGCCGCTAAAACGAAAACGCCCGCTCTGCTGAGCGGGCGCTGGGGGGAGAAAGCTAACTAGGCGATTCTTGCCAGTAACTGCCGCGCCCTCTGTTTCTGCTTCTCGTCACCGCTGCTGATGATTTCATTGAGGATACTGCAGGCGCTGTCCAGACTGCCCTGCTCGATATAGGCCAGGGCCATATTGAGCTTGGCCAGGTTGTCGCGACTGCCCGCCAGATCGTCCAGTTCACTGATAACGGTGAGCGGCGCGGCCTTGGGCTGATCGGCAAAGGCATCGCTGAGTTCCTCATCCGCCCAACCGTCCTGCGTGGTTTCCTCCACCAGCATCGACTCGGCAAATGGGCTGCGCGCATCGCGACCAGCGCCCATTTCAAAACTGTCCGAGGCTTTCGCGCTGACCGGGCTGGGGGCACTTTGTGTCTTGTTCGGCGCAGCAGGCGAGAACGGACTGACTAGGTCCCAGTCGGCATCCAGTGACAGATCGTCCAGATTGAGATTGCTGTCGTCGGGCACGCTGCTTTCCGACACTTCCAGCGACACGTCATCGAGGTGCAGCTCCGCATCGTCCAGCAACTCAGTCGGCGGTGTGCTGAACAGCTCGGCATGCCGCGCCTTCAACTCATCGATACGCACCGCGTTGAAGCCTGCAGCACGCAAGTTGCTCTCCAGCTCGCTAAAGGCCTGTATATCGCCCAGCTTGGCCAGCACCTCGAGCAGGCGGAAACCGATGTCACTGCGTTGCGGTTGCACCCGCAGCGCCTGGCGCAAGGTCGTCGCGGCATCGGCAAAACGGCCATAGGCGATGTACACATTGGCACTCTGCAGGGCATCGGTTTTATCGGCCTCCGGCCAGATGGGGCCGGTGCTAGGCGCGGTGTGCGCGCTGACCGATACCGCGGCAGCCGCGCGCGGAGCCACGGCGGCAGTCGGCCTGACTGCGACAGACACTTGCTCAACCGGTGCTTGCGGCTCCGGCGAACGGTTTCGCGAACGCCACAACACACCGACAACGCCGGCAAACAGTAGCGCCAGCAAAGCCAGGCCGGCTGTCAGCCAGTTGTTATCCGACGTGTCAGGGGCTGCAGCTGTAACCGGAGCGGTCGGGACAACCGCTGCCGCCGCCGTGCGCGCTGCCAGCTCAGCCTGCAATCCGGCAATCTGCCGATCACGCGCGGCCATCTGTTCCTGCAGCGCTTCTACCTGTACGCCCAGCTGAGCCAGGCTCTGCTGCAACTGCGAGGTTTCGGCAATCTGATTGGCCAGTTCCTGATCAACGCGACTCTGCTCTTTAAGCAATGCCTGCTGATCCGCCACTGCATCTGGCGATTCGCCAACCAAGAGCTCAACAACGACCGCCTCAGCGGGCGCAGACACGACTGCGGCATCAGCGGCCACCGACGAATCAATATCTGCAACAGCAGGTGTGCGTGCGACGCTGTCGGGCAACAACAACTCGCCGCCGGCACGCATCCGATTGATATCGCCATTGATAAACGCCTGAGGGTTAAGCGCATGGATATCGTTCATCAAATCCTGCTGGGAGACCGTGCTACCGACCTCGCGCAGGCGTGCGGCGATCTTCCACAGGCTGTCGCCGCTGACCACGCTGTAGCGTTGGCCTTGCTCAGCTGTCGGCATTGCTCGCGGCGCACTGACCGGCTGCGCTGTAGCAGGTGCGCCCCTATTGATGGGGCGCACGGCGGCAGGCAACGGTTCTGGCGCTGCGGCCAGGCTGCGATAAGCCGAAGAGCCAGGCGGATCGAGTAGCACGGTGTATTCGCGGTACAGCTGACCGTTGGGACGCACCACTTCGACGATAAAGTTCAGGTAAGGCTCGCGCACCGGCTGGCTCGAAACCACGCGAATCACGCTCTTGCCGCCGCGCAGCAACGGGGTGAAACGCAGGTCACTGAAGAAGTACAGGCGATCGACGCCGGAACGGCTGAACACATCGGCAGGTGCCAGACGTACACGCATGTCTTCAGCGGTCAGGTCGCCGACATCAAACAATTCGATTTCGGCATCCAGCGGCTGGCTCAGCGCCGAATGCAGGGTGATCTCGCCCAGCCCCAAGGCCGGAACCAGACTCGAGTAGAGGGCCGAGCTTGAAGCCAGGCCAATCAGTAACTGACGAACCCTTGCCATAAAAGACGCTCCCGGTGAATCCGCTCGCTATGCACTTCCCACAACACGCCAGAGAGGCGCGCGCATCCCGCATTGGGACAGCATAGAAGACGGCAACTAAAAACTCGGGAATTACGTTCCATGTCGAACCCGGCTGGTGCATGGCCATAATCACGACGCGCATCGCCATAAGCAGGCAAGCGCCGTTTGGCAAAGAGCCATCACAGGTGGGAGCATAGGCTTGCAGTCAATAAAATGACAAGTCGATCACACTTTCAATCGACCGTCAGCGTCTTGTCGGCCTGACGCCCCAGGCGGCCAGAATCGTGACGAAGAACACCGCCGCGACCAGCCAGAAGCTTTGCTCAAAGGCCAGCACTTCAGCCAACGGATGGCCGCCTTCGGCTGCATGCCGCCATTCGAGAAAGAAAGTCAGCAGGTTGACCCCGAACGCGCCGCCGAGCTGGCGCACAAAGGTGATAGCACCGGCCCCCAGAGCCAGCTCTTCGACGCTGAGGATATCCAGCGAGCCCGTGCTCAAGGCCGGCAGCTCACCCCCAGGCCGACCCGACCAACGCAGGCCCAGAAGCACAGCAGCGCGAACGACGCGCCCTGCCCAACCCAGGCCAGGCCGGCAGCCGACAGCGTGAAGATCAACAAGCCGCTGATCAGCAGCAGCGCCGCAGATAGGCGATCGCTCAGCCAGCCTGCAACAAACGAAGCCATGCCCATCAGCAGCCCCGCCGGCAGCAACAGCATGCCAGCCTGGCCGGCGCTATAACCCTCGACAGTTTGCAGGTACAGGGGAATCAGATAGGTCGAACCATACAGGCCCAGCCCCAGGGTCAACGCCACCCAACTGGCGCTGCGAAAACCGGCGTGCCGCCACAGGCTCAGCGGCAACAAGGGTTTGCCGCTGCGGCGACTGCGCCAGACAAACGCGGCCAACGCCACGACCGCCAGCAGCCCCAGGCCCCATACCCGCGGTTGCCACCAGGCAAAGCGTTGCGCTTCGGCCAGAAAGCCCAGCGCCGCAAACAGGCCCAGGCACAACCAAGCGAATGCCCGAAAATCCAGCAACGGCGTGCTGCGATCGCCCTGATTAGGCAGCAACCATTGCCCGGCCAGCAGCGCCAGCAGGCACATCGGCAAGGGCATCCAGAACACCGCCACCCAACCGAAGTGATCGACCAGATAACCGCCGATGCCCGGCCCCAGAGTGGGAGCCAGCATCACTCCGAGGCCGTAAAGTCCCAGCGCCATGCCCCGGCCACCATCGGCGAACACGCGAAAGATCAGCACCATCGCCAGCGGCTGGACGATACCGGCGCACAAGCCTTGAACGATGCGCAGGGCGATCAACTGCCAGGCCGCCTCGACGATCAACGCCAACAGCGAGCTGAGGATAAACAGCAACAGACCGGCTTGCGCCGTGCGCCGCGCCCCAAAGCGCGCATGGGCCCAGGCGGCCAGCAACAGGCCGGCGGTCATGGCCGCGAGAAAACCGGTGGACAGCCACTGCGCCAGCGGCCGGCCGATGGAAAAGTCTGCCATGATCGCCGGCAAGGCGACATTGATGCTGGTCGAAGCCAGCACCATGGCCATGCTGCCGACCATCAGCAACGCCAGCAACCACTGTGGATAGTGCTTGCCGAAGCGCTGCTGCAGAGCCGGCAGATCGTCCTGCATCAGCGCTTTTCCAGGTTACTCAACACTTGCGCGTGGACCTTCTGGCAGCGCCGCAGTTCGTCTTCGTCGATGCCGGCGAACACCTCTTGGCGCAGTTGCGCGGAGATCGCTTCGATCTTTTCAATCAATGGACGGGCTTGTGGACTGAGGGCGATCTTCTTTGCGCGACGATCCTCAGGCACTGCCTGACGGCTGACCAGGCCTTGCGCTTCGAGACTGTCGAGCAAGCGCGCCAGGGTCGGACCCTCGACACCCACGCTCTGGGCCAGTTCACGCTGGGTGGGCAGTTCGGCAAACCGCCCAAGGTGCAGCAGCACCAGCCAGCGGGCCTGGGAAAGGCCAAGGCCGACCAGGCGGCGATCCAGTTCGGCGCGCCAGGCGCGGGAGAGTTGGGCAACTTGCATGGCGAAACGGTGTTGATCGGTATGCGACATGGACAACGGCTCTTAACTATCAAAAACTAATTATTAGCCAGCTAACCATAACCCTTTTAACGAGGCAAGCCTGCAAAAGGTTTCACCACTTTACATACTGGTCTTCGACAAAGCCCCAGAGGTTTTCGATGCGCACCTCGGGACGGCCAGTGGGACGCAGCACGCCATTGAACTGGCCGAATATTTGTTTGAAGTTACTCGCGATAAATCCCAGGTTGAGGCGTTCCTTGTGCAAGCCACGCCCTTCGAAGTGCAGCTCCACCTGGCCATCGAACGAATTGATCTGCCACGGTTGCAGCGGCTGCTCGCGGTCGAAGGCAAAGCGCACCGTATCGACCTTGTGCAGCTCGCCGTCGAGCCAGAAGCAGTTCTCGGTGAAGCTGGTTTCGTTGACCCCGCACGACAGGTTCAGCCCCATCCTCTGCGCGCCGGCCTGGCCCGACAGGCAAGCCCAGTTCCAGTGCGTTTCGGGGCGCATATAGCCGGCCGACCAGTCGTGGTGGGCAAACGCACCGATCTGCGCCAGGTCGAAGTTACCCAGCGCGCTGCTGACCTGACCCACGCACCGCACGCCGGCCACCTTCTGCGCATAAACCCAGCCGTTGGTCGCCGTTGGCGTGTTGATGCACATGGGTTGAAACGCCGGCACAGCCTCGCTGAAGTGCGCATCGATGCGAGTGCCGTCATCCAGCTCCACCAGCAGGCGTTTTTCCCGCGTCGCCCCCGAATTCTCCAGGCGCAGCAGGTTACGGCCACTGCGCAACTCGCACACACCGTCATCCGGCGTCTGCGAGAACTGACTGCCAAAGCCAAGCGGCAGCTTGAACTGACGCTCGATCATGCGTCCGCTGGCTGGATGAAACAGGTAGACGAAGCCGATGCCGGCCAGGCTCAGGTTGGCCAGCGCACAGCCGCCGATCAGCTCGTCGCTGATCACCCCGAAGTATTGGAACTGGTGAAAGCGCCGCCACTTGGCCAACGCTCCCAGGCGTCGCCCCATGGGCGAGCGGAAGTCAAAGTCGCGGTAATTGATCTCCCCGGGCGCAGCGGGAAAGATGCCGTAATGCGGCTGGCCGTTGGCCTGAATCAGTCGATCCATCGGAGCAATCACTCAAGGAGAAAACCTCAGCGATGCTAGCACCGCGGCTTCGGCCCCAGCACTCACCACAAGCGCCAAGCGCAGCGGCAAAATCGGCCACTTCCCTCCCCTAAGAATCTGTTTAGGATCTTGCGAGCTAGAGTCCTGCAAGGCGCTACGTTAGTAACAGCCTCCGGCTGGTCAAAACGGCGAGGAAGCGGAGTTCGCGAGCTGTGAATGAGCACTACTCGCTTTGCTCGCCCTACGGGCCGCGCTAAAGCGCGTTAGCCGCAAGCGGCTTGCCGAACCTGTTTTTAACGCAGCAGGGCCGACGCGCAGCTGATCGTAAATAGATTCTCAGGCGACGACCTGATTGCGGCCAAAGGCCTTGGCTTCATAAAGCGCACGATCCGCATGCTCATAAAGCTGCGCCAACGCGCCGCCCTCGGCGGGCTGGATGCAGGCAATACCAATCGACATGGTCAGCATCCGCGCCGTATCGGAGCCGGCATGCTCGATATTCAGGGTTTGCAGGGTTTGTCGCAGCGCCTCGGCGTGCAGCCGCGCCTCGGCTTCGCCAATGTCGTACAGAAGCACGGCAAACTCTTCGCCGCCCAGGCGCACGGCCATGTCCAGCGGACGTCGCGCGGCGTCTTGCAGCAGGCTGCCAATACGCTGCAACACGTTATCGCCGGCCTGGTGGCCGTAATGATCGTTGTACGCCTTGAAGTGATCGATATCGCACAGCAGCAGCGCCAGGCTGCGCTGCTCGCGCTGGGCCTGACGCCAGAGGCGCTCGAACTGGCGATTGAAGCTGCGGCGGTTATGCAGCCCGGTCAGGCTGTCGTGATCGGCCAGCACACGCATCAGCCGGCTGATCAGAAAATGCTCACGCGACTTGAACTCC
This sequence comes from Pseudomonas sp., assembly GCF_049653025.1. Lineage (GTDB taxonomy): Bacteria > Pseudomonadota > Gammaproteobacteria > Pseudomonadales > Pseudomonadaceae > Aquipseudomonas. The sequence goes on from NZ_JBASFM010000006.1 coordinate 372,712, forward strand.
AGCAGGTAGCAACCGACTGCGCCCATCAGGTTGCCGAACAGCAGGAACAGGGTGTTGTTGATCAGCCGCGCAAGCGGCATCTCGGCCATCGTCCACTCCACGCAGACGTACACCAGCAGCACCAGCAAGGAGCAGCTGAGCGCCTCGCTCAGGCGCAGGCCGACCAGGAAGTAGGCCGCCATGCAGATCAGCAACAAGCCTTCATAGGGGTAGCTGGGGTCGACACGATGGGCAATACCCACCACAAAGGACGCCGCAGCGCCCAATGCAATCAGGCTGACCAGGCTCAATGGCTGCAACAGGTGGGTGTGTTTGCGCTGAATCAGCAGCCAACCGAACAGGCACAGCAGCAGCAACACCACCAGGCGAATGGCGAACATCCACCAGACTTCAGGGGCCTTGATCAGCACAAAATCGAAGGCGGCAAATGCCAGCCAAACCAGGATGCCAACGCTCAGGGCGATGCGTTTCAGCTCGAAGGTGTCGTCACGCAGGTAGTCGCGGTATTCCTGCTCCAGCGGCCGGGCGAAACGCAACAGGCGAAAGCCCAGCGCGAGCTGGTCGGCATAGGGGCTGGGGCGAACATCGTCTAGCCAGGCATGGGAAAGCGGCACCGTGACCTCTACAGCGGGATGGCTGAAACCACCTTAGCCGCTCGCCATCAGTGCCACAAGCTGAACCAACTAGCGGCGACGACGCCGCGCACACCCTGCTCAGCCCTCGAATTCCGCCTGCAAGGCCGCGCGTACACACTGCAAAATGCCGATTTCAACGCGTCCGGCAAACTGCTCGCTGATGGCCGTTACCGCCGGTAACTCGCCCTCGCCGTCGAGAAAGGCATCCTGAATTTCGCCAAGTAATTGCTCCGGCACATCCAGCGCCTGCTCCAGCGACAGCTGCTGGCGCGCGATGGCCTCTGCCAGCAGGCCATACACACTCTTCTCGCTGCAACTGAGCTGCTGGGCGATCTGTGCCGGGGTCATGCCCGCGCGGGCCAGGCTGACCAATTCATGCCGCAGATCGACCACCGCACGCGGCGCTTCGGCCTCCCCCGCCAACACCTCGAGAAACGCCTCGCCATAGCGCTCCAGCTTGCGCGCACCGACGCCGCTGACCCGGGCCATTTCGGCCAGGGTGCTGGGCTTGCTGCGCAGCATTTCCAGCAGGGTGGCGTCCGGAAAGATCACATAAGGCGGCACGCTGTGCTCTTCCGCCAGTTTGCGCCGCAAGGTGCGCAGGGCTTCCCACTGACCGCGCTCCTCGCCACGCACCAGCTGGCTGGCGGCACTGCTGGAGGCCTTGGCGCTCTGTTGCGGCTTGAGGTCACGACGCAGCTGCAGGCTGACTTCACCCTTGAGCAATGGTCGGCAACTGTCGGACAGACGCAGGCCGCCGTAGCCATCGAGGTCAACATCGGCCAGGCCACGCGCCACCAGTTGACGGAACAGCGAGCGCCACTCGCCCTCGGCCAGCGCCTTGCCCACGCCAAACACCGTCAGGTGCTGATGGCCGAGGCTGCGCATCTTGTCGTTGTCGCGGCCCAGCAGCACATCGACCAAGTGACCGACGCCATAACGCTGGCCGGTGCGGTAGATCGCCGAGAGCGCCTGACGCGCCGGCTCGGTGGCGTCCCAGGTCTGTACGCCGTCGATACAGTTATCGCAATGCCCGCACGGCTGCGGCAGCTCTTCATCGAAGTAGGCCAGCAGCGCCTGGCGGCGGCAGCGGGTCTCCTCGCACAGGGCGAGCATGGCGTCGAGCTTGTGCTGTTCGACGCGCTTGTGCCGCTCATCGCCCTCGGAGTTGTTGAGCATCTGCTTAAGGAAGATCACATCCTGCAGGCCGTAGGCCATCCAGGCATCGGCCGGCAGGCCATCGCGGCCGGCGCGGCCGGTTTCCTGGTAATAGGCTTCCAGGGATTTCGGCAGATCGAGGTGCGCGACAAAGCGCACGTTGGGTTTGTCGATGCCCATGCCGAAGGCAATGGTCGCCACCATGATCAGGCCTTCCTCGTTGAGAAAGCGCTTCTGGTGATAAGCGCGCAGCTCGTTGGCTAGGCCGGCGTGATACGGCAAGGCCGGAAAACCCTGTTCGGACAGAAACGCCGCGACTTCCTCGACCTTCTTGCGCGACAGGCAGTAGACGATGCCGGCATCGCCCTTGCGCGCCGTCAGGAAGCTCAGCAGCTGCTTGCGCGGCTGTTCCTTGGGCACGATGCGGTAGAAGATATTCGGCCGGTCGAAGCTCGACAGAAAACGCTCGGCATTCTGCAGATGCAGGCGCTGGACGATCTCCTCGCGGGTGCGCATGTCCGCCGTGGCGGTCAGGGCAATGCGCGGCACATTGGGGAACAGCTCGGCGAGCTGGCCCAGTTGCAGGTATTCGGGGCGGAAATCATGGCCCCACTGCGACACACAATGCGCCTCATCGATGGCGAACAGGGCAATCTGCAGGTTCTGCAGGAAACTCAGCATGCGCGGCTGCACCAGGCGCTCGGGGGCCAGGTAGAGCATCTTGATTTCGCCGCGCTTGATCCGCTCGGCGATCTCACGCTGCTCATCGTTGCTCAGGGTCGAATTCAGCGCCACCGCGGCCACGCCCAGCTCGTCCAGGGTCGCGACTTGGTCGTCCATCAGCGCAATCAGTGGCGATACCACCACCGCCAAGCCCTCGCGCAGCAAGGCCGGGACCTGGAAACACAAGGACTTGCCGCCCCCCGTGGGCATCAGCACCAGGGCATCGCCGCCGCCGGCCACGCGCTCGATGATCGCACCCTGACGGCCGCGAAAGCTGTCGTAGCCGAAAACGTCTTTAAGGATGCGTTGCGCGTGGTCGAGCATGAAGGGTCTCCGAAACAAGCCGCGCATTATACGCAGGTGCCAGTCGGCACAGGCAGGTCGCTCGACGGTGCGCGCTTTTACATCGCGCATTGGCCTGCGGCTATGGCCGCTCAGGCCGCTCTAGACTAGAATCCAGCCTCGTTTACTCCTTCAAGGTAGCTACCCGATGTCCTTCGCCGAGCAACTCTCCCGCCTGCAAGCCTTCCTCGATGCCGATGAGCTGCATGAAGAGGCATTGGACTATATCGCCGCCCACGGCTATCTGACTGCGCTGTCGATCTGCCCGGAGCAAGTGCCGGAGCGCGAATGGATCGATGCGCTGTTCTCCGAGCCACCGCATTACCGCAGCGACGCCGAGCGCGAAGAGATCGAAGCCACCCTGATCCAGCTGCAAAGCCATATCGCCCGCCAACTGGCCAGCGACGACGAGCCCGACGTACCGTGCGAACTCGACCTGAGCGAAGAGCCGGACGATTCCGACCTGCGCGGCTGGTGCATCGGCTTTATGGAAGGAGTGTTCCTGCGTGAAGCGGTGTGGTTCGACGACGCCGAGGATGAAGTCAGCGAGCTGCTGCTGCCGATCATGGTCGGTTCCGGGCTGTTCGACGAGCAACCCGAGTTCGCTGAAATTGCCCGTGACCGCGACCTGGTCGACAGCATGATCGATCAGATCCCCGAGCTGCTGACCGCGCTGTTCCTGCTGTGCCATGCACCGGAAGAAAAGCCGGCCCTGCTCAAGCCACGCCACCACTAAACCCACGCCATAGCCATGGCGCGCGCGATAGAGGAACAGCGTAACCCGGCCTTGCGCTACACCCTGCTGGCCATCGGCTGGTTGAGTGTGACGCTGGGCGTGATCGGGATTTTCCTGCCGGTGCTGCCCACCACGCCATTCCTACTACTGGCTGCCGCCTGTTTTATGCGCAGTTCCAAGCGCTTCTACCTGTGGCTGGTCAACCACCCGCAACTCGGCCCCTGGATCGTCGACTACCTCGAAGACCAGGGCATTCCACTCAAGGGCAAGGTCTACGCGATCGGCCTGATGTGGTTGAGCATCAGCCTGTCCTGCTACCTGGTGCCGCTGTTCTGGGCCAGAGCCTTTATGCTCACCAGCGCGATCGTGGTCAGTCTGTACATCCTCCGGCAGAAAACCCTGGTCAGACCCAAGGTTCAGGCCCCGCGCTAACCCGACCGACATGCGGTATGTTTGCCTCGGCAAAAATCACAACTAGCACCTAGACTTTCCCAATCTTTAGCCGAGGCGCGGTACATGCCACCACGTCAGCTCACTCAAGGATGGTTCAAGCGCCTCAATACAGCGTTGCTGGCCGCCTGCGCCTTGCTGATTGGCCTCGCCAGCGCTGTCGCCAACTGGGACTTCGGCATCATTCTGCAAAAGGCCGAAAGCCGCTATGGCACCCTCGGTGCGGCCAAGCAGCGCATTCAGGCCTGGGACGCCTTGATAAAAGCCAACGAAAGCAGCGCGGAAAAAGACAAGCTCACCGAGGTCAACCGTTTCTTCAATCGGCAGATTCGCTTCTCCGACGACATCCGCACCTGGAAACAGAACGATTACTGGGCCACGCCCATCGAGGCTCTGGTCAAGGGGGCCGGCGATTGCGAGGACTACTCCATCGCCAAGTATTTCACCCTGCGCCGCCTCGGCATCCCCAGCGACAAGCTGCGTATCACGTACGTCAAGGCACTCAATTACAACCAGGCGCACATGGTCCTGACCTACTACGCCAGCCCCGGCGCAGAGCCCTTGGTGCTGGACAACCTGATCAATGACATCCGCCCTGCCTCGAAGCGCCGAGACCTGCTGCCGGTCTATGCCTTCAACGCCGAAGGCCTGTACCTGGCCGGATCGAACAGCAAGAAGAGCGACACCAAGAAGCTCTCACGCTGGCAGGATTTGTTGAAAAAAATGCGCACGGAGGGCTTCGCCATCGGCGAAGGCTAGGAGGAACCTATGTCTCTACTCAAGCAGCTATTTCTCGCCATCTGCCTGTTTCTGGTGGTGGCGTTCACTGGCAGTTTTATTGCCGGGGTGGAAAGCTCGCGGGAACAACTGCTCAGTCAACTGCGCTCGCATGCCCAGGACGCCGCCACGGCGCTCGGCCTGTCGATGACCCCGCATGTGGACGACCCCGCCATGATCGAGCTGATGGTCAGCTCGATCTTCGACAGCGGCTACTTCACCAGCATCCGCGTGGTGCGCATTCCCAGCGAAGAAGTGATTGTTGAACGGCGCACCACCTCCAGCCCGGAAAACGTCCCGGCCTGGTTCGTCACCCTGGTCAACCTGCAACCCCAGGGTGGCGATGCGCTGATCATGCGCGGCTGGGACCAGGCGGCACGGGTCGAGGTGCTCAGCCATCCGCAATTTGCCCTGTCCAAGCTCTGGGACAGCGCCATCGGCAGCCTGCTCTGGCTACTGCTGTGCGGGGTGGTCAGCGCTATCCTCGGTGGTTGGCTACTGCGCACCCAGTTGCGCCCACTGGACAATATGGTGCAACAGGCCCAAGCCATCACCCGCCGTGAATTCCTCACGCTGCCCAAGGTACCGCGCACACCGGAACTCAAGCGCGTGGTGATGGCCATGAACCAGATGGTCGAGAAGCTCAAGACCCTGTTTGCCGAGGAAGCCGCGCGCAGTGAGAAGCTACGCGAAGAGGCTTACCAGGACAGCATCACCGGGCTGGCCAACCGCCGCCTGTTCGATATCAGCCTGGCCAACCAACTGGTGGTGTCCGAGCAGAACGCCGATGGCTACCTGATTCTGTTGCGGGTCAATGACCTCGGCGGCCTCAACAAGCGCCTGGGCGGGCAACGTACCGATGCGCTGATCAGCGCGATCGGCGAACTGCTCAAGCGCCTGCTCGGTCAGGCCAATCGTGCCGACTGGCTGGCCTCGCGTAGCCGCGGCGGCGAGTTCAGCCTGCTCGCGCCGGGGCTCGGCAGTGAGGAAGCCGACCTGCTCGCCGGGGAATTGCACACCGGCCTGGAAAGCCTGCGCCAGACTGGTGCCAGCGACTGCACGCCAGTGGCGCACCTGGGCATCGCGGCCTTTCGGCCTGGCGAAGAACCCAGCCAGGTCATCGGCCGCGCCGACCAGGCCCTGGCCCAGGCGCAAAGCGACCCGAGCCGTCATTGGGTGCGCCTGGATGACTACAACGCCCAGCCGAGCCAGGGTCTGCATGACTGGCGAGCCTGGATCGATGACGCCCTGAACAAACGCAACCTGCAGCTGTATTTCCAGCCGGTGACGCAATGCGCGGATCGCAGCCAACTGCTGCACCATAAAGTCCTCGCGCGCCTGCTCGACCCGCAAGGCGAGGCCATTGCCGCCGGCCGCTTCCTGCCCTGGATCGAACGCCTAGGCTGGACCGCACGCTTCGACCTGGCGATGCTGGAACACAGCCTCGCGCACCTGACCCAACATGCCGCGCCGCTCGCCCTGAGCCTGTCCGCAGCGACCCTGCGCGATGCGGAAACCATCAAGCGCATGCTGGACATTCTCAAGCAGCATCCACAACAGGCCAGCTTGCTGACCCTCGAAGTGGATGAGCGCCATCTACCGCCGGCCGCCGAGCTGGAAAGCCTGAGCCAGGGCATCCGCGATACGGGCTTCAGCCTGGGGCTGCAACATTTCGGCGGGCGCTTCAGCCTGATCGGCAACCTGACTCACCTGGGTCTGGCGTACCTAAAACTCGACGGCACCTATATCCGCGCCATCGATCAGGAAAGCGACAAGCGCATGTTTATCGAGGCGGTATTCCGCGCCACCAACAGCATCGACCTACCGTTGATTGCCGAGATGGTGGAGACCGAAGGCGAATTGGCGGTGCTCAAGGAACTGGGCCTGTATGGCGCGATGGGACGCCTGCTCGGCGCACCGGAGCCGTGGAAGGACTAAGCGCGCGGTGACACAGCGGCGTGTATGCAAAGGGCGAACTCGCCATTGCATACACGCCTAGGTTTAGCTGGCGAACAGGTAGCCTTCCACATCCATACCGGCATCGCGCATCTGCGCCAGCTTGTAGCGCAAGGTACGCGGGCTGATACCCAAGCGTTCGGCGGCTTCCTTGCGGCGGCCGCGCTCGGCGCGCAGGGTGTCGATAATCATCTGGAACTCATGCCGGCGCAGGTCATCACCCAGGGCTCCGGCCTCGACTGTCGGCATTTCTGCGGCGACGGGTGCAGAGCTCGGCACCACGGCTAATAGTGGTTGCTGCGGTACCGACACGGCAGAGCCGATCGGCGCGAGCAGACACAAGTCCTGCGGCTGAATCAAACCACCCTGTTGCAGGATCAGCGCACGCTGAATGGCATTGTCCAGTTCACGCACATTGCCCGGCCAGCTGTGGCTCATCAGGCTCAGCTGCGCCTGTGGTGACAGGCGAATCGGCGGATGATTCATTTTCTTCACGTACTTGGCCAACAGCCGCTCAGCCAACGGCACGATGTCCGCCGGACGCTCGCGCAGCGGTCGCCAGGCCAGCGGGAATACCGACAAGCGATAGTAAAGGTCTTCACGGAAGCGCCCCGCCGCCACTTCACCGGCCAGGTCACGGTTACTGGTGGCGAGCACGCGAATATCTAGGTTGATCGGCTTGCGCGCGCCAACCCGCTCGACCTCGCGTTCCTGCAATACCCGGAGCAGCTTGGCCTGCAGGCCCAGGGGCATCTCGGAAATCTCATCGAGCAGAATGGTACCGCCCTCGGCCAATTCGAACTTGCCCGGCGCACTGGCAATCGCCCCGGTAAATGCGCCCTTCTCGTGGCCGAACAGCGTGGCTTCGAGCATATTGTCCGGAATCGCGGCGCAGTTGATCGCAATAAAGGGTTTGCTGCCGCGTGGTGACTGCTGGTGAATAAAGCGCGCCAGCACTTCCTTACCGGTACCCGACTCGCCGGTAATCAGTACCGTCGAATCGCTTTGCGCCACCCGCGTCGCCAGGGCCAGCAGCTGCACGCTGGCAGGCTCCTGCGCCACCGGACCATCCTGTTCACTCGCGGTAACCCGCCCCAGCGCATGCCGGTCAACCAGCGTCAGCAAGGCTTTCGGCTCGAAGGGTTTGACCAGGTAATCCGCCGCGCCCTGGCGCATCGCATCCACCGCGCGCTCCACCGCGCCGTAGGCGGTCATCAACAGCACCGGCAGTTGTGGTTGGCGCTGACGAATCTGCGCCAGCAACTGATGCCCATCCATACCCGGCATGTTCACGTCGCTGACGACCAGGCTGAAGGGCTCCTCGGCGATGGCCAGCAAGGCCGCCTCGGCGCAATCCACCGCACGGAAAGCATGCCCGCCGAGCGCCAGGGTATCGGCCAGGGCTTCGCGCAGGGCGCGGTCGTCTTCGACCAACAGAACTTTGGCAGCCATTGGGGTTACTCCTGAATCAAGGGGTGCGTGGCACCCAGCAGTGGCAAGGTCAACACGGCGCAGGTGCCGCGCCCCGGGCGCGAGCGCAATTGCACGTCGCCCTGATGCGCCCGCGCCACAGCCTTGACCACGGCCAGGCCAAGCCCGGTGCCCGTGGTCTTGGTGGTGAAAAAAGGTTCGCCAAGGCGCGCCAGGGTGACGCTGTCGATACCTGGACCGTTATCGCTGATGCACAGGCGCAGCGAATCGCCACGGCTATACAGGTGAATCTTCAACCGCGCCTCACGCCCTCCCGCCTGGATCGCGTTCTCGATCAGGTTCAGCACACTACCGACCAAGGTGTCGCGGTTGCACAGCAACTCGCCCGCACGGCTGTCGCACTGCCAGCGCACCTGCATATCCAGCACATGCGGTTCGGCGGCGGCGCGCAGCGCATCAAACAAGGCCTTCGGTGCAAGACGGTCGGGCAATGGCAGCTCGCCCCGGGCGAAGATCAGCATGTCGCGCACCTGGTGCTCCAGCTCATGCAGACGCTCCTTCAAGCGCCCGGCAAAACGCTGCTGCTGCTCCACCGGCAACACTTGCTCAGTCAGATGGCTGGCGTATAACAAGGCGGCCGAAAGTGGCGTACGAATCTGATGCGCCAGCGACGCCACCATGCGCCCCAGGGCGGACAAGCGCTCGTGGCGAGACAGTTGATCCTGCAAGCGCCGGGTTTCTGTCAGGTCGGTCAACAGCACCAGTTGGCCCGGCTCGGCGTGTAGCGAGCGGGTCGCAATCGACAGACGCCGGCCATCTTTCAAGGAAATTTCGTGACCGTCATCCTCGCGCGGCGCGAAGTTGCGTGCGATCACCTGACGCCAGAGCATGCCGACCAGGGGCTGGCCGAGCAGGTTGCGCGCCACCGGATTGGCTTCACGCACCACACCCTGGCCATCGATCACGATGACCCCGCCCGGCAGCAGATCGAGCAGACTTTGCAGGCGATGGGCCAGACGTTCCTTCTCCGCCAGCTCCTGCATGCGCTGGGCGCTGACCAACGCCAACTGACCCTTGAGTTCAGTCACCCGGGCTTCGAGCATGCTGTAGGAGGTGCTGAGCTGGGTCGACATCTGATTGAACAAGGCAAAGGCTTGTTCGAGACCGGCACGGCTGGCCTGCTCAACAGGTGCAGGCGTTTCTGGCAGGTTTTCAGGGCGTTGAGCGTTGCTATTCATGGTTCTCTCTCGCGCAGCGAGCCGTCATAAGACAGTCAGTTAACTGAGAGATAGCAATACCCGTGCCTGAAAATTTATCCTTAGATATCAACGCCTTAAAAAACAAAGCCGAAGGCTGTGTCAAACCTTAGGCTTTATTCAGGGGGTAAGCGCCAAGTCACTGACGATTACCCAAGTGCTCAGGACTTAGTCGTCCACGGCCTCATCGTCACGCCGGCTCATGCCGTATTTGCGCATTTTCTCGACCAGCGTCGTGCGCCGAATGCGCAAACGCTCGGCGGCGCGCGCCACTACGCCACTGGCGTCATCCAGCGCCTGCTGAATCAAGCCCTGCTCCAGGTTGCCCAGGTAGTCCTTGAGATCCAGGCCTTCCGGCGGCAGCATGGCCAGCGATTCCACCCCCGGCAAGCCGGCCATAAGGGTTGCACGCTCGTCCAGCTCGTCACGCAGGCTGGCCACCAGACTTTCGTCTTCATCATCAACATGGCGAAACTTCTTCGGCAACTCGCCGACACCGATCACGCCATAGGGATGCATGATCGCCATGCGCTCGACCAGGTTGGCCAGTTCACGCACGTTACCCGCCCAATCGTGGCGGCAGAGCGACATGATGGCCGCGGAATTGAAACGGATCGAGCCGCGCTTCTCGAACTCCATGCGCGAGATCAGCTCATTCATCAGCAACGGAATGTCTTCGATGCGCTCGCGCAGCGGGGCCATTTCGATCGGGAAGACATTCAACCGGTAATACAGATCCTCACGGAAACTGCCGTCCTCGATCATTTTTTCGAGATTCTTGTGCGTGGCGGCAATGATGCGCACATCGGCGCTCTGGGTCTTGTTGCTGCCAACCCGCTCGAATGTGCGCTCCTGCAGCACGCGCAGCAGTTTCACCTGCATCGGCAGCGGCATGTCGCCAATTTCATCAAGGAACAAGGTGCCGCCATTGGCCAGTTCGAAGCGCCCCGCGCGGCTGGTAATAGCCCCGGTAAAAGCACCCTTCTCATGACCGAACAACTCGCTTTCCAGCAGTTCAGCGGGAATTGCGCCGCAGTTGACCGGTACAAACGGCGCATCACGGCGCTTGGAGTGATAGTGCAGGTTGCGGGCGACCACTTCCTTGCCCGTGCCTGACTCACCGAGAATCAACACACTGGCCTCGGTATCAGCCACCTGCTGCATCATCTGCCGAACTTGCTGAATCGCCCGACTGGTACCGACCAGGCTACGGAACAGGTTGGTCTCACGCTGCCGTCCACGCTCACGGGCCTGGTCGTACATCTCGCGGTAAACCTGGGCGCGGTGCAGGGAATCCAGCAGCTTGTTGTAGCTCAGCGGCATTTCCAGACAGGCCAGCACGCTACGCCGTTGCTCTTCGGGCCATTCGCCTGCCACTTGTTCGTCAAGCAACAAAGCCGGCAGAAACTCATCCCAAGCAGCCAACTGCTTGAGCAGCTCCAGAGCACCACCTTTGGCTTTCACTTCGCCCAGCAACACACTCAAAACCGCACGACTGGACTCCAGCTGCGCTACGGTTTCACGCCAGCCCTGGCTGTCACAGGCAAGATGATCTTCACCGAGAAAATTCAGGATTACCGTCAAATCGCGGCGGCGCTCGCTGTTATCGTCAATTAGGAGGATTTTGGTTTCACGCCACATAATTTTCTTTATTGATCCTGGAGTGAAAAACGCGCCCGCCGCCCAAATCGCACTCAAGCAAGCGCCGGCAATTGGCCACTAGTAAAGTCAATTTTTTGTTCGCAGTCAATTTTATGGCGTGCTTTTTTTGCTTAGACTCAGAGCAGGGCTAAGCGGCTGTTTATAAAGAAGGCTGAAATGGCGACAAGGCGGTCAGAATTGACCACCTGCTACGTAAAAACGACTTGGGGAAACGCGATAGGCGAGGCCGGCGAGCCCCGGCAAAAGGGCGACTGACTCAGCCAAACAGCTGATAAACCTTGGCCCCTTGCTGGGACTGGTTCAGCTGCACCAGCTCATGCGCCAAGCGTTGTTGCTCTGCCTGACAGACACTGACCAGCTCACGATAAAGATCCAGCAACTCCTGCATACGCGCGCGCAGAACATCTTCATCGTGAATCGACTCGACCATGGCCTCGTCAACGGCCTGGCGGCACTGCAGATCCAACTCACCAATCGCGGCCCAGTCCTGGGTAGCCAAGGCGGTACGCAAAGCGCTGCCGGTTTCTTCTAGACGCTGCACGGATGAGCTCATAAACAATTCCTCAGGCGGGAAACCGCATCACTCGGCGATGGCATCCCAGCCAGCTTTTACATTACGCAGCAGGTCTGCAACTTCATCCAATGGCGCTACTTCGTTCTGCACATTGGCGGCAATCAAACGCGACGTCATGTACTCATACAAGCCATCTAGATTGGCAGCCACTTCGCCGCCCAACTCCAGATTCAGGCCTTCGCGCAAACCACCGATAATGCCAATGGCTTTACTGATTAACTCGCCTTTGAGAGCAACCTGGTTACGCTCCATTGCCCCACGAGCCTGGGCCAAGCGAGTCAGCCCGCCTTCCATCAACATCTGGATCAATCGATGCGGGCTGGCTTCAACTGCCTGGACCTGCGTATTGACGGTTTGATACTGCTTGAGAGCCGCCATCGCGTTCATCGTTGTTCTCGCTGTTCTGCTTGCTGGATACCTTGGGTATCGGCGCTACAGAGCAAAGCTTTAGCAACGAAATCAGTTTCCTACGGCCGGCTCGACCTCTGGGCCGATGGCATCCCAGGCACTCTTGATCTGTTCAAGCAGTGCCTGCACTTCATCCAGGGTACGTGGCGTGCTGTCGAGCGCCACACCCGCCAGGCGACGGGTCATATAGTCGTAGAGCGAGTCCAGATTCTCGGCAATCTCACCGCCCTGCTGCTTATCCAGACTGGCCTGCAGTACACCCAAAATAGTGATGGTGCTGCCGACGGCCATGCCACGAATTTCAGCATCACCCTCAGTCAACGCGTGCTTGGCCAGCATCACCCGCTGTACCGCCCCCTCAAGCAACAACTGGACTGTGCGATAAGGCGAGACCTCGTGGCTGGTATTAACCTGCTTGTAGGTATCAATCGGTTTCTTGCTCATTACGAATCCTTTTTCACGAAGCCTGGCAGACTGGCAAGCTGGCCGGCCAGACTCTCACTGGTTTTCTTCAAACGACCGACCAGGGAATCCATCGCGTTGTATTGGGCATAAAGGCGTGTCTGAAGACTTTCAACGCGTTTATCCAACGCCTTGCGCTGCTCATCGACCCCCTTCTTGGTGGCCTGCAACGCCTCACTGCGCTGTTTAAGCACGCCGTTGGTCGACACATAAGCTTCGACCGACTTGGACAGGCGCCCCATCAGGCCATCGTCCCCCGCAAGGTAATCTCCGACCTGATCAAAATTGCTCTCCAGGGCCTTGGTCAACTTGGCATCATCAATCTTGAGTTGACCGGTTTTCCAATCAGACGCAATACCCAAACCTGCCAGTGCGCGAACGCCCCCTTCGCCGGTCATCTTCACCAGCTCGTTACGCACACCCGACAACACATTGCGTATAGAAGAGTCGCCCAACAAGGGGCCGGTAACCGGGGCTCCACCTTCGACTGGAACGACCGCTGTCAGCTGAGACGTTGTAGCGATAAGGGCGTTGTATGCATCAACGAATTTTTGCAGATTGGCTTTCACACCCGCCTTATCAACACCGACGGTGAGCGTAACGGTTTTACCAGCAGCCAGATCGGCAGGAGTCTGAGCAGCGACCAGATCAATAGTCACACCCTCAAGAGCATCGTCAATGCGATTGGTATCGCGCACCAACTGCAGGCCATCAATGGTCAACTTGGCCGACTGAGCCTTGGTGATAACCCCGCCGGCGCCGGTGGTGGAACTGGGAGGCAGGAAGGCATCGGCATTGCCCGGATCGACGACTGGAGCAAAATTTTGGGAGGTCAGCGCATTAGCACCGCTGGTTACGCCATCCTCACTCGCAACAACCTGGACATCGTTGCCAGCACCACTCTTGGTAGAGCTGAGCACCAGACGCGAACCAGAGGCATCGGAAATGATAGTGGCACTGACGCCGCTACTCTGACCGGCCGTATTGATTGCATCACGCATACCGGCAAGAGTGTTATTGCTCGCGGTAATGTTGACGTTGAAGCTCGAGCTTCCTGCCGAAATGGCCAGCGTGCCGCTATTGAACGTGGCAGTGTTGCCGCCCGCCACCGATTGCAAAGCGACTTTACTGCTAGTCGCCAGCTGCTGAACCTGAATATTGTAAGAGCCTGCAGGTGCCGTGGTGGCAGCAGTGACCTTGAACACACTGGAATTAGACGAGCTTGCCGTGCGCGATTCGAACAACGAAGTCTTGTTCAACGAGTCGACGGCCGTCTTGAAGGTATTCAGCGCTCCGGTTAGAGAACCGATTGCCGAGATGCGCGTGGTGGTGGTCTTCTCGAGACGATCAAGCTGGTTGGTCTTCGGTGCCTTTTCGGCATTGACCATCGCTGCGACGATCTCGTCGATATTGATTCCTGAGCCAATGCCCGTAACCCCAGCCATGCTTCACCTCGCCAAAATAATGACCATGAACACTAAACAAGTGTTCATAGGCAAAAGCCACGCCAACCTTGCGGTCAGGCTTCGGCTTTGAATAACAGACTGCGAACCTCCGAAAGATTTTCTGCCAACTGCAGCGCCTCTTCAGAAGGTATTTGTCGAATCACATCACCCGAACCCGCATCCGTCACTTTGACAACAACACGCCCACTGCCCTCTTCGAGGGAAAAATTCAGGCTACGACGAACCGATTGGACAAAGTCCTGAATCGTCGCAACAGCAGCCTCAACCTCCTCACGGGAAGCCGGGGAGTCACTGCCTGCCGGTGTAGCGCTATTGAGAGCGTTTTCAGATGATTTGCGTCCATCCACCTCAACAACAGTTGCGGACGAACTCTGCACACGCTCCGCCTTAGCCCCAGCGGTAGCAACCAGCGAACTTTGAATAGAACCAATGTCCATAACTTTCTCCTCAGAATGAGGGAACGGGGAGAAGAGCCAAGCCCTTCCCCCCGTAGTCTAGCCCTTTTAACCTTAGCCGAGCAGGCTGAGCACAGCCTGTGGCAGCTGGTTAGCCTGGGCCAGGATTGCGGTACCGGCTTGCTGCAGGATCTGATTCTTGGTCAGTTCCGAGGTTTCAGCAGCATAGTCAGTGTCGCGAATCCGGCTACGGGCAGCGGAGGCGTTCTCACCGATGTTCTGCAGGTTCGAGATGGTGTTCTCGAAACGGTTCTGCACCGCACCGAGCTGGGCTCGCTGGCTGTCGATGTTGGAGATTGCACCGCTGACGATACCCAGAGCGTTCTGTGCACCGACCGCAGTACTCACATCAATTTCAGCGACCGAATCCAGGTTACTGAACACGCTGGCTGGCTGTACGCCACCGTCGATGGTGCTGAAGTTCTTCACTTCGAAGGCATCCGGCGACTCGAAGCGCAGTTGACCTACAACAGCAGCACCCACTGCAGCTGCGGCAGCACCACCGATGGCGACGGTAGCACCGATGTTGTCGGAGTTATCCGAAGCAGACTGGTTATCGCCCTCGAAACCAAGGGTCTGGATGTTGCCTGCTACCTCAGTGCCGCTCTGGCCACCAGTAAAGTCAGTGATGACAATATTGTCGCCACGCTCGCTGGTCAGCTCCAAGGTGCCATCGCTGTTGGCCTTGGCAGTAATACCGGTCTTGCCAGCCTCTTTGTTGACCGCATCGGCCACAGCCTGCAGATCGTTCCAGTCGGTGATATTCGCCGAGATCGCGACCTTGTCGTCGACATTGGCGTCGTTGGAACCATACAGGTTGAAGCTGAGGGTTTCAGCGTCAGTAGTGGTGCCGCCAGTGATGTCAAGTTTCGCTACGGTACGAGCTTGACCGGTAATGCCTGTCGCATCGGATACACCGTTCACGCCATTGGCTACATCACGCGCCGAACTATTCACCGCAAGCGCTACCGAGGCAGTACCCAGCTTACCGGCCAGGGTCAAGCCAGCGGTAGTGGCGGGCGAGGAGGAGTAGCCAATAGTAGTGGTGGTCAAGAGAGCGAAACTACTGCCCGCGACGGCACCTTTACCACCTTGAGTAGCGTTGGCTGCACCAGCCTCAGCACTGCTGAAACGGTTGGCACCGATACGGGCCGCCCCTGCAGCACCAATGGAAACGCTGATGGTTTCAAAGGCGTTGGCACCGACCTGGAAGCTCTGCGAACCGAAAGTACCGTCAAGGATCTTGCGGGCACCGAAACTGGTGGTTTCAGCGATACGGTTCAGCTCTTGCTGCAGCTGGGACACTTCACCCTGGAGGGCTGCGCGTTCAGTTGCGCCGTTGGAGCCGTTGGCCGATTGCAGGGCCAGGTCACGCATACGCTGCAGAATGCCGGTGGACTGCTGCAGAGCACCTTCAGCGGTCTGCGACAGGGAGATACCGTCGTTGGCGTTACGGGTTGCCACGTTCAGACCATTGATCTGACTGGTCAGACGGTTGGAAATTTGCAGACCAGCAGCGTCGTCTTTGGCGCTGTTGATGCGGAAGCCAGTGGACAGGCGCTGCAAAGAGGTGTCCAGGCCTTTGGAAGAAGTATTAAGGTTACGCTGAGTATTCAGCGAGGCGACGTTTGTGTTGACTGTAAGGGCCATGGTGTTTGCCTCCAAAGGACCGTGTTACCGAGATTGTCTGAGCCTGCGAGCTTTGGGCCTGCTTTGCTCAGACGCCCCATAAAGTTCGCATTCGATCTTTATATCGGCGCTACTGGCAGCAACTTTAGGTAGCTTTAGCAAGAAAATTCTTACTTTTTTTCTACTTGCTGATCAGTCAGTTACAGCGCTAAAAAGAAGCTAACCCGGTACTTTGATAGGAAACTTGACGCCTACAGCCACACTCACGCCTGCACCCTGCCCCTATTAAGGCTCAAGCCAAACGCTTAAGAAACCCATCCGGTGCCACAGTAATCAACAACTTGTCCTGCAGCGCCTGGTCGATGGCGAATGCCTGGCCAGCCTCTGTCTTGAGAAAGGCATGCACGGCGGTTTTCGGGTTGTCACCTGGTCCCCAGGGGCGGTCAGGGAAGAAGTCGGCCGGCATGTCTTCGACCACGGTATCGAAGACCACGCAATAGCTGCCAGGGCTGACCAGCGGACTGTACAGCTCAAGCTCGCGCAATACGTGCGCATGGGTATGGTTGGAGTCGAGGATCACCAGCACGCGTTCGGCACCGGCCGCCTCGCGACGCACCTGGGCCATCACCTCTTCGCCGATTGAGGAGCCTTCGATCAGGCTGATGCGCGAGAACAGCGGGTGCTCCTCGATTGCGGCGCGGTTGTGCGGACGAATCTCGATGTCCACCCCGACCACCCGCCGCGGCGCAGCGGTGCGGCCCTCACACAGATCGAGCAGGGCCAATAGCGAAGCATTGAGGATCAGCGAGCCGCCGTGGGCGATACCGGTCTCGATGATCAGATCCGGCTTAACCGTCCACACCAGTTCCTGCAGGGCGACTATGTCCTGCGGGTACTGGATGATCGGCCGACCGAGCCAGGTAAAGTTGTAGGAGTACTTGTGCTGGCAGCTGTGCACCAGCCAATCGTTCGACTTGGCCTGCAACTCGGTATCCGCGCCGGCACCCTTGGCATTCTCTGCGCACTCATCGCGAAAGGCTTGATGTTGCGCCGCATAGTCCTGCTTAGCCATCCAGTGACTCCTTTTCAATCGGTTCATAACGAAGAATGCGGGCGGGATTGCCCACCACCACCGCGCCTGCCGGCACATCACGGGTAACCACGGCGCCAGCACCGATAGTCGCCCACGCGCCGATGCGCAGACGCGGCAAGACTACCGCGCTGGCACCGACGAACACACCATCACCGACCTCCACCTTGCCGCATAGATTGGCCCCGGGAGCGATAAACACCGAGTCGCCCAGGCGGCACTCGTGGTTGATGATGCTGCCGGCACTGACACTGCAATTGCGCCCCAGGCGTACATCGGCCTGGAGCACAGTGTATTGCTGCAGGTAACTGCCCAGCCCCAGCTCGACCATCTCCAGCTCAAGCTCTGGATGGATAAATTGCCCCAGCTCCGCGCCGGCGGCCAGCAACGCGCGGGTGGTCTGGTGACGGGTGCGGGTATCACGGGTGATCAAATTGACCAGCAGGTGCTCACCGATCAGTTCCGCCAACCGCTCGAAACCGCCGAGCACCGGCAGGCCGTAAAAATCCATGCCGCGCTTCGCCGGATCATTGTCCAGCAACCCTGCTACCGGTTGGCCGGCAGCGCTAACGGCGCGAGCCTGGCGCACCAACTCAGGGTTGTTGGCACCGAGCAGAAGCAGCGGTTTCATCGCTGCAAACCCTGCAAGATGGCATCGATCACCCGCTGCTGGTCGACAGCAACCAGGTCGTGATAGCTCGGCAGGTTGAAGGCTCGCTGTGCCAGGGCATGCGCCCGCGGCGTGCTGACCGGCGGCAGATTGGCGAACACCGGGGTATCACTGAGCGGCTGGAAGAAAATGCGCGCATCGATGCCGGCCTGCCCCATTTGCGCCAGGACGCGATCGCGCTGCCCGGCCAGCTCTGTTGGCAATACCAGCGTCGGCATCCAGTAGCTGTTGCGGCAGTTCGTCGGCTCGGGGTTCATCCGCGCCCCCGGAATCGCCGTTTGCAACTGCGCGAAGTAGAAGGCGAATATTTCGCGTTTGCGCACCACCAGCTCCTCGATGCGCTCCAGCTGCGCACAGCCTAGAGCCGCCTGCAAGTTGGAGATCTTGTACTTGTGGCCCAACTCCGAAGGCCAGAACTGACGCATGTCGCCAGCGGCACGGCCGTGATTGTTGAGCTGCTGAACACGCTTGAGCAAGGCCTCATCACGGGTCGCCAGCATGCCGCCCTCACCGGTGGTCATGACCTTGGTACCGTGGAAGGAGAACACCGAGAAAGTCGAGCAACTGCCGGCTTTCTGCCCGTGCCACTCCGAACCCAATGCCTCGGCAGCGTCCTCGATCAGTGCCAGACCGTGGTGTGAGGCCAGCGCCTGCAGTTGATCCAACGCCGCCAGATTGCCGTACAGATGCACAGAGATGATCGCCCGGGTACGCGGCGTGATGGCGCGCTCGACCGCCGCAGGGTCCAGGCACCAGGAGTCCTCCAGTACATCGACCAGCACCGGTGTGGCCCCGACATAGAACACCGGGGCTGCAGAGGCGATCCAGTTGATGTCGGCGAGAATCACCTCATCGCCCGGGCCGATGTCCAGCGCACGCAGCCCCAGGTGCAAGGCACCGGTACAACTCGAGGTGGCGTGCGCATAGGGCACACCCAAATAGGCGGCGAACTCCCGTTCGAAACGGTTGATGTAGTCATAGCAATGCTCGCCCCAACCATTGCGGGCTGCATCCAGCACATACTCGACTTCGCGTTCGCCGATACTCGGCTTGGTGTAGTGAATTTTGCTCATAGCACTTGCAGCTCCGGCACTGCCACCACGAAACGTCCGCCCCACTCATAGATTCCAGCCTGCTGCTGAATTACCTCATCACGCAGGTTCCAGGGCAATACCAACACATAGTCCGGCTTGTCTATACGGATGCGTTCGGGAGCGACGATCGGGATGCGGCTACCTGGGAGAAACTTGCCCTGTTTGTGCGGATTGGCATCGGCCACCCAGGCCAGCAGATCACTGCGTACGCCGGCATAGTTGAGCAAGGTATTGCCCTTGGCTGCCGCACCATACGCCGCGACCGTCTTGCCCTCGGCTTTGGCCTGCAGCAGGAAGCGCAGCAGCTCATGCTTGATGCGCTCGGCGGCAGGTGCCAGGGTCGAATAGAAGGCGGAGGTTTTGATGCCTGCGTGTTCCTCTCGCACCAGCAACTCGGCCACTGCGGATGAGGCTTCACGCCCCCCGTCGGCGCGCTGCGTATAGACCCGCAACGAACCGCCATGGGTCGGCAGCTCTTCAACATCGAAGATATGCAGGCCATTGCGCGCGCACAGGCTCTGCACGGCTGTCAGCGACAGGTAGGAGTAATGCTCGTGGTAGAGGGTGTCGAACTGCTGCTCGGCCATCAGCTGAAGCAGATGGGGGAACTCGAAGGTGGCCACACCGGTCGGTTTCAATAGCGTGGCAAAGCCCTTGAGAAAATCATTGATGTCCGGCACATGGGCCAGCACGTTGTTGGCCGCCATCAGGTCGGCACTCCAACCCTCAGCTGCCAGGGCCGCAGCCGTAGCCTCGCCAAAGAACAGCTCGCGAATCTGCAAACCCTTCTCCCGCGCCGCACGCGCGGTGCTGGCGGTAGGCTCGACGCCCAGGCAGGGAATGCCACGCTGCGCCACGTACTGCAGCAGGTAGCCGTCATTGGCGGCGATTTCCACCACCCGGCTCTGGGCATTCAGGCCAAAGCGCTCGACCATTTGTGCGACATAGCGCTGAGCGTGCTCCAGCCAACTGCTGGAGTAGGAGCTGAAGTAGGCGTAGTCGGCATCGAACAGGCTAGCGGCCGAACGGTAATCCTCGGTCTGCACCAGCCAGCAGCTGTCGCACACCTGCACCCGCAGCGGCACCCATTGCTCGGCCTGATCGAGCTGGTCGGCACTCAGGTAGGCATTGGAAGGCGGCGCAGTACCCAGATCAATCAACGGCACATGCAAACCAGCACCACAGCCTCGGCACTTCATAACGCGACTCCCTGGAAATTAGCGGCCAACAACGGATGTGCGGCGTCCCGTGCCGAAAGATGACTGACAGGCAACGGCCAAGCAATCGCCAAACGCGCATCAGTAGGTGACAAACCGCCTTCATGTTCGGGGCTGTAATCCGCGCTGTGCAGGTAGAGCAATTCGGCATCGTCACTCAGTGCCTGAAAACCATGGGCAAAGCCTGGCGGCAATAACAAGCTACGACCATCGCCGGCTTCCAGGCGCTCGGCATGCCAGTGCAAGAAGGTCGCAGAGCCGCGCCGTAAATCCACCGCAACATCCCAGACTGCGCCACGCAGGCAGGTAATCAGCTTGGTTTCGGCATGCGGCGGGTACTGAAAGTGCAGCCCACGCACGCTGCCACGCTGTGCGATACGAGAATGGTTGATCTGGCGAATCTGCAATGGCTGGCCGAATGCGACCAGACTGCCCTGACAGAACAGTCGGGCAAAACGACCGCGCTCATCCTCGTGCACCTTGTGCTGCAGGCTGAACAATCCCGCCAGTGGTAATGCCTGCAGACTCAGCTCACTCATGCGGCCCCCAGTAGGCGGCCAGCTGCGCCAAGGTCAGCGCGCGCATATCCTCGCCACGTTGCCAGGCCTGATGCCAATCCAGGGTCTGCTGCAGGCAGCCATCCAGCGACCAGCGCGGCGTCCAGCCCAGCAGCTGGCGGGCGCGGCTGCTGTCCAGGCGCAACAAGCCCGCCTCATGCAATTCACTGGGTTCGATCAGCAGGCCAGGCGCTTGCGGCCAACGCTGCGCCAGGCGTTCAACCACCTCGCCGACCGTACACATGTCGCTGTCGCTCGGGCCGAAATTCCAGGCACCGGCAAACGCACAGCCCTGCTCGTACAAGCCCTGGGCCAACTGCAGATAGCCCGCCAGCGGCTCCAAGGCATGCTGCCAGGGCCGCACGGCCTGCGGGTAGCGCAGCGTCACCGGCTCACCACGGGTCCAGGCCGCCAGGATGTCGGGTACCAGACGGTCGGGGGCAAAGTCGCCGCCGCCCAGTACATTGCCGGCACGGGCCGTGGCCATGGCCAAGCCGTGCTCGGCATAGCGCGCAGCGGGGAAATAAGAGGCGGCGAATGACTGCGCCACCAACTCGCAACAGGCTTTGCTGCTGCTGTAAGGGTCATGGCCACCGAGCGCTTCGTTCTCGCGATATGGCCACGCCCATTCATTGTTGGCGTAGACCTTGTCGGTGGTGACCACCACGCAGGCCTTTACCCCGCCTGTCTGGCGCATGGCCTCAAGCAGGTGCAGCGTGCCCATGACATTGCTGGCATAGGTTCCCAGCGGATCCCGATACCCTTCACGAACCAGCGGCTGGGCGGCCAGGTGCAGCACGATTTCTGGCTTGACCTCGGCCATCACCTTCTGCACGGCAGCCAGATCGCGCAAGTCGCCGATATGGCTGTCGATGCCCTCCCCGACTCGCGCCAACTCGAACAGGCTGGGTGAAGTCGAGGGCTGCAACGCAAAACCGCTGACCTGAGCGCCCCAGCTCTGCAGCCACAGCGTCAACCAGCCACCCTTGAAGCCGGTATGCCCGCTGAGCAGTACCCGCTTGCCGCGCCAGAATGCGGGGCTCAGCTCCACTGCTTCCAAGGGGCCTCCCCGCTCAACCACAGTTGCTCGAGGTAATTCTTGTCGCGCAGGGTATCCATGGGATGCCAGAAACCCTGATGCTGGAAGGCCATCAACTGACCTTCAGTGGCCAACTGGGTCAACGGCTCGGCTTCCCAGGCCGTGGCATCCTCGGCGATATAGGGCAGCACTTTGGGCGACAGCACAAAGAAACCACCGTTGATCCAGCCACCGTCGCCACGGGGCTTCTCGATAAAGCCTTTGACCTGGTCACCCTCGCGCTCGAGCGCACCGTAGCGGCCCGGCGGCTGTACCGCAGTTACAGTCGCATATTTGCCATGGGCCTTGTGGAAAGCCACCAAGGCGCTGATATCCAGGTCGGAGACACCGTCACCATAGGTGAAACAGAACGCCTCCTCGGCATCCAGATAGCGCCCGGCACTCTTCAAGCGGCCGCCGGTCATGGTGTCTTCGCCAGTGTCGACCAGGGTCACACGCCAGGGCTCGCTGTAGTTCTGGTGCACTTCCATCTTGTTGTTGCGCATGTCAAAGGTGACATCGGAGGTGTGCAGGAAGTAGTTGGCGAAGAAATCCTTGATCGCATAGCCCTTGTAGCCCAGGCAGATAACGAAGTCGTGGATACCATGGGCCGAGTACTGCTTCATGATGTGCCAGAGAATCGGCTTGCCGCCGATCTCGATCATAGGCTTGGGTTTGAGGTGCGATTCCTCGCTAATACGCGTGCCCAGGCCACCCGCCAGAATCACCGCCTTCATTGCTGCTCTCCTTCTTCGCAATAGCGCTGCCACATTTGTCGGTACGTCAGTTCCATGCGACGAGTGAAGTCAGGGCCATTACAGAGTGGGGAGGCCTGCATTTCCTCACGCAAACCTGCACGAATCTTGGCCAACTCATCCACATCACTGGCCAGAGCCACCAATTTATCCACGTACTCCGTTTCGTTGTCGGCAATCCATTCATCTCGCCCCACCCCATGCAGAATGGTCGCGCCTACGCGCCCCATCGACGGTCGATCGCGCAAGGAAACAAACGGCAAGCCCATCCAGAGGCTTTCAAATAACGTAGTACCGGAGTTATGCGGAAAGCAATCCAGGGCAATGTCTATTTTTTTCAGTACTGCAGCAACAGGCGAGGTAAAGCCGATCACCAATCGATGGGCGGGAATACCATGCTTGGCAAATTCGCTTCGATAGTAATCACACAGACTCATGTCTTGAAAAGAGTGGCTGTCGAGAATCAACTTCGAGTTAGGAACCCGATTCAATAACTCGGACCACGCCTTGATAACCTTATAATTAACTCGAATCGGTCGAGTAAGACTACCGAAGGTTATATAGCCATTCTTCAAAGCGGGCAGATCGGACAACTCCGGCATGGCCACGCTCGGCTCATAGACAATGGCCGGTGCCGGCATACGCCATAAACTCTCAGAAAATGAAGATTCACAACCGGGCGGCAACATCTGTTCATCGGCCAGAAAGTAATCCATTTGCTTAAGACCGGAACCAAAAGCGAAGCCTACCCACCAACTCACCTGAACCGGAGCCGGCTTGATGGCAAAGGCTTCCAGGCGGTTATTCCCAGTATGCCCAGCCAGGTCGACCAGAATATCGATCTGGTCCGCATAGATTTGTTCGGCAATCGCCTCAGACGTAAGCCCGGTACAAAGCCGCCAATGATCGGCGTATTGAACAAAGCGCTCAGTCACATGATCCTCGCGCTTGACCAGCGAGTAGGCAAAGATCTCGAAATTTTCGTGATCATGATTGCGCATCAACGGCTCGATAAAATACGAGCAGACGTGATGGCAAAAATCAGGCGACACATAACCGATACGCAACTTCCGCCCGGCTGCACGCTGGTTCTCATAGGCGAAATATTTGCGCTTCGGGAAATACCCATCCACCACTTCGCGATAAACAGCAAACACCTCCGGGCCAGTCCAGTCCGGATGATAATTAACCGTAAACAATATGTTGGTACGCGCCAAGGGGTTATCCAATACCTGACGCAGTTGCTCGACGGCCGTATTAAAGTCACCGAACTGCGACTCGATCCCGGCAAGATTGACAAACACCTGCTTGAACTCGGGTGCAATTTCCAGCGCCTTCATATAGGCCTTATAGGCATCACGCAAGCGTTTACGCGCACCCAGGATATTGCCAAAATTATTCCAGAGAACGGCCTCGTTCTGGTTGATATCCAAGGCAACGCGCATAACTTTCTCAGCCTCATCCAGCAATGAGGCATCCAAATAGGTATTGGCCAAGTTATTCCACGACAGCGACTGCTTTGGCGAAATCGCGATTGCCCGCATAAAGCAACCTTCTGCCTCATGCTGGCGTCCAACTGAGTGGTAGACCGCACCGAGCATATTCCAGCCCAGCTGGTAATCCGGCTTAAGCTGCAACCCCTTCAACAAATAGCCCAGGGCGGCTTGTGGATTCTGTTGATGCTGATACGACAAGCCCAGCCAGCAGAGCGCCTCGTGATGCTCCGGCTTTAGGCTCAAGGCCTGCTCCAGATAAGCCCTGGCATCATCCAGATTGGCCTCTGCGGTCACCGCCGACATGCCCAGGTGACACCAGGCGTCTGGATTCTCGGGGCACGCTTGCGTCCATTCGCGCATGGCGACCAAGTCATCAGGCAAACGGTGATTCTTACGCAAGTGGGTACTCAGGCGCTGCCAGGCCAAATCGCACTGTGGGTTGTCTCGAACCAGCTCTCGCAGAATCGACTCGGCCTTTTCCAGCCGATTGGTTCTGGAACAACAGGCCGATAACACCAGGTGAGCCAACCACTGGCCAGGGTCAAACGCCAACGCCAAACGGGCCAGTGCCTCGGCCTCAGTCACATTGTGATCCAGCTCAAGATCAGCCAGTGCCGCCAGCACTTCCGGGTCTTTGGGGAAATTACGCCTGGCCGACGTAACCAACGGATACGCATCCGCGCGCTGCTCCAGGTGATAACGCGCCAACGCTTCAGCACGCTGATCCTGCGCAGTCGGCATCAGAATTTCACCCGCCAACGAAATCACCCGCTCCCAATCTTGCGCCTGCGTCGCTTGCTCAAGGCATTGTTTGAGAATTTGCTGGGTATTGCTTTGCAGGCAGCACTTTTTATATTTCAAGCCACTGCCACACGAGCAAGGATCATTGCGCCCCGGTTGATAGACGGCGACTTGCCCAAGGACATGCAGACGCTCTTGCAGTTGCTCGATCAGCATAAGCGACTGGGCTGCTTCGCCATGCTCGGGCTCCAGCTCAAGCACCTGCTTGAATGCGGCCGCGGCAGCTGCCCAATCCTGAATCTGCAAATAGGCCTTGCCTAGTTTCAAGGCATGCATGGCATTACTTGGATCTAGCTCAAGCAATCGGTCAAAGGTCTTGCAGGCCACAGCGCTGTCATGACTGGCGAGTGCGGCATCGCCGAGCAACGACAACGCCTCCGGGTCATCCGGCAACTCCTTAAGGACTCCCTGACAGCTATTGCGCGTACGGGTGTAGTCACCCTCCTCGAAGCCCAAACGAGCCTGCCGCCGAAAGAACTCAATGAGCCACACAGAGTCAACCGTCATAATTTCTCGCTATTTATTTAGGGACGTTCTGTACACCGCAGAACAGCATGCCATTTATAAACCAGACCACCATAGAGAAAGGTCAGCGCAGCTGATTGAACAGGTTCAGCCCGGCGATCTTCACATAACTCTGCTGTGCGGCTTCAAGAATGATGGTCTGAAATGACAAGCGCGACAGGGCTTCGGCGTAATCCAGTTCACGCAGGTCAGCCTGCACCGCCTTGTTGACCAGGGTGACATCTTCGTTGTCGGTCTCGGTGGTGTCGATCAGGTTCAGGCGCGCACCAATTTCGGTTTGCACCTCCAGCACCTGACCGATGCCGTTGTCGAGATTGGTCAAGGCAATTGCCACCTCGTCACGCACCCCCAGGTTGCCCGCCGCCGATACCGGCGACGATTCCAGCGACTGACGCAAACGGCTGATGGTGTTGAGGATGCTGCGTTGTTCCTGGAACTGCGGCTGCACGCCAAACTCATCGCCGCCCGCCACTGCGGCGGGTGCGGACAGGCTGAAGTCGGCACCGAATACGCTGAACGTGGCCGGATACGGACCCACCACGGTACCCGTGGCGAGTACCGGGCTGCCTGGGCCTACGGGCTGCGCATAGACCTCATAGTTGGTGTCGTCGGTAAAGCGCAGGACAACGCCCGAGGTCGGGAACTGGCTGTCGAATGTCGCCTGGTTGCTGATGCCAACCGGGGCAACAATGGCTGCCGAGTTGTTGGTCGATGCGCGGTTCACGGCAAAACCGGTGGAGGCCGATTGCAGCGTGAAGCTGTGGGTGTTGATGCCGGGCGTGCCGGGGGTCGCGGTATTGGCCAGCAGGTTGTCCAGATCCAGTTCATTGTCCCCAGGCTTCAGCACCACATCCAGCTGGAAACGCATGCCGCGGAAGTTGATGGTATTGCCGCCGCTGGCCAGCGGGTCGATCAGGCCGCCACCGGGTACCTCGGACGTCACGTCGGCACCCGTGCTGTCGTAAATGCGGAACTCCTTGCCGCTGACAAAGGCCAGCGAATAAGGCTCGCCGCCGCGGAAGTTGGTGTTGAAGGTCTGGTTGTCCTGCACCAAGCCGGGCGACATAAAAACCCGCTGGTTGGCCGCAGGCAATGCCGGAATGACGGTCGCCGGCAACGGCGGTGTCGGCAGCGCGGGGTTGTTCACCCCTTCGGTATCGACAACCCGATTGGCGTTGCTCACCTCTTCGAACAGGCGCTTGCCATTGTCGTTGATCGCCACGTTACTGGAACCGGCCACCTGCAGGCTGCGCTGGCCTTCGTCGCCCTGATAGGAATAGCTGCCATCGGGGTTACGCAAGAAGGGCTCGGTCTTGCCGAGAAAACCGCTGAACAGGTATTCGCCGCGAGCGTTGCGGCTGTTCATCAGGTTGAGCAACTCGCCCTCGCGCTCACTCAGCTCCTTGGCGATCGACTTGCGGTCTTCACCGGATAGCGCCCCGCCACCGGCCTGCACGGCCAATTCGCGAATACGCTGCAACACGTTGACCACCGAGGTAATGGTGGTTTCTTCCTGGGTCAGGCTGTTCTTCGCCGCCGTGAGGTTTTCCTTGTACTGGCCCAACACCGCCTGCTGCTGCTCGAGTTGCAGCAGGCGCACCGAGGCCACCGGGTCATCGGCCGGGGTGAGGATGCGGTTGCCGCTGCTGATCTGCTCCTGGGTACGGATCACATTGGAATAATTACGCCCAAGGCCACTGACACCGTTGTTGAACGCCTGGATCGAAGAGATGCGCATGACCATAAAACTAACCTCGAGGTTCTAGACAGCCCGCAAACCGGCGCGTCAGAACGTGTTAATCAGTGTATCGAACAGGCTACGCGCAACTTGAATGATCTGCGCCGACGCCTGGTAGTACTGCTCGAACTGAATCAATTTGGCCGCCTCTTCATCGAGGTTGACCGCTGAAATCGAATCCCGGTTATCGGTGGCCTGCTTGAGAATCGCCCCGGTTGCCTCGCCATCGACGCGTGCCTGGCTGGTTAACGTACCCACCCGCTCCACCAGATCACCATAGGCATCGGTAAAGCTCGAACCGGTGGTCGTCGGGGCCAGCGGGTTGATGCCAATCGTCGCGCGGTTCTGCAGGTCGATCAGCTTCAAGGCGTTACGGTTATCAGACACCCCATTGGTGTTAAAGGAAACCGAGAAATTATCCCCCCCTTGCGGGCGGCCGCTGATGCTCACTTCATAGTCAAAGGGCACCGGCACCGGCGGTGGCCCGACCGATGCCGGCACGGTAATGGTCAGGGTGTTGTTCTGCCCTGGCACTATCACCCCGGTATCGATCACGTTGCCATTGATATCGACCACGTCATAGCCCTGGGTGGCACCACCGGCCGCGCCCATCACGATGCGCAGTGGCGGCGCATTGCGCAGGCTGGTTTCCAGATCCGCCTGGGCGATGGGGTCATAGATGTCGATGGTGGTGGTCAGGGTCGGCTGGCTGATCACCCCGGTACCGATATTCCCCGGGCTGGTCTGCGATTTCAGCGGCGCGGCAAACGCCAACTCTTCTGGCCGTTTCATATCGGCACGGATGGATTCACCGGCAGTGCGGGTCGGCATGATGCGAAAGCTGTCACCGGCGGCAAAGGTGCCGCTGGCCACGTTGACCGAGAACCCATCGACTACGGCCGCAGGCAGTACGGTAATGTCGAACGGCCCGAAGCTGGTGCCATCGCTGATGCGCCGCACGGTGTAGTCGACGGCGGTGGTGAACTCCACTTCGTAGTCACTGGTGGTCAGCTGCGTGGTGTCCTCGATCAGCACATTGAGGTTGGCCAACGGATCGCTGTTACCGACCCGTGCCAGGCTGCGCTGACCGATCAGGATGGGGTCATTGAGGTCACGAAACAGGCCATTGCCGAACTGGCCATTGAGGTCCAGGCCCTGGCCCAGCTGGCGGTTGACCTGATCGGTGACCGACAGGGCCAGGCGCCCGACCGAGTTCATCGTGGTGTCCAGCACATCTTCGCGGTAGCGAATCAGCCCGCCCATCTCGCCGCCGGTAATCAGCGAGGTAATGCCCTGACGCGAGCCGCCGCTGACAAACTGCACTTCACTGCGCAGTGGGTCAGCCAGGCCCGGGGTCACTTCCAGCCGCGCCGCAGTGCTGCCCACGACCAGCGGTTGGCCGGAGCCGATAAACAGGTTGTAGCTGCTGTCATCCTGCGCCACCACCGTCACGCCAATAAAGGTCGACAGCTTGCGCACCGCTTCCTCGCGGGCATCGAGCAGGTCATTGGGTTGCTGACCATTGGACGCGGCAATCGCGATCGCTTCGTTGTAGCCGGCAATCGAGGTGGCCAGTTCATTGACCTGATCGGTCACCGCCGACAGCTGCTTGTTGATAAACGAGTTCTGCTCGTACAGGCGGTCATATACGGTGTTGAAGCGCTTGGCCAAGCCCTCGGCCTCGGACAGCGCCAACTGCCGTGCCGGTATATTGGCAGGGTCTTCGGCGGCAGTTTGCAGCGCGGCGAAGACCTTCTGCAGGCCCGGGTTGATCCCGGTGGTACTGCCGGCCAGCAGTGAATCGAGCTGATTGATCTGCCCCAGGTAGCTCTGGGTATCGCTGTTGAGCGCCGTACTGCTGCGCACCTGGCTATTGAGAAATTCGTTATAGATGCGCCGCACATCGACCAGAGTAGTGCCTGAGCCGATATAGCCGGCACCGCTGAATTGCGGAATCCGCGTGGCCTGCACCGTCTCTTGCCGCGAGTAGCCCGGCGTGTTGACGTTGGTGATGTTATGGCCGGTGACCGCCAGCGACGTCTTGTTCGCCGACAGCCCGGACAGGCCAATATTGAGTAAGTCAGCCATGCGTCATCATCCGTTGGTGGACGGCGTACTGACGGCCGCGACCGTCTGATAGGTCTGCATCTGCCGCGCTATCTGGGCAATCTTGCGGGCGTACTGCGGATCGGTGGCGTAACCGGCTTTCTGCAGCTCCCGGGCGAACTGCTCGGGTTTGTCGGTGCTGGCCAGGGCCTTCTGGTAACGGTCATTGCCCTGCAGGAAGCTCACATAGTCTTCGAAGCTATGGGCAAAGGAGTCATAGGCGCGGAAGGAAGAGGCTTCCTTGACCGCCTTGCCGCCCTTGAACTCGGTGGTCAGCACCCGCGCCGAATCACCTTCCCAGGTGCTGTGGCTCTTGATGCCGAACAGGTTGTGGCTGCTGCTGCCGTCCTGCTGACGGATGATCGATTTGCCCCAGCCAGTTTCCAGCGCGGCCTGGGCCACCAGGTAACGGGGATCGACGCCAATCTTCTCGGCAGCCTGCTCGGCCATCGGCAGCATGGCGGCAATAAACTCATCCTTCGAGGCGAAGGCCGCCTTGCCCGGTGCCAGCGGCGGCTGCGCCAGACGCCGGCCGGTAATGGCATCCGCGCCGGTCAGGCTCAGGCCCTGCTCATCGGGGGCGGCGAAGGCCTTGGCCGGAATCCAGTCGTTCTGTGCCAGCGGCTGGCCATCCGCCGCGCTGGCCGATGGCACGATGCCGGCGAGCAGGCGGTCGGTGAGCTTGCTTGGCAGCGACAGGCGCCGCTGGTTGATCAACGAGGTGTCGTCGCGCGCGCTGTCGACCTTGGCCAGGGGCTTGCTCGGCGCACTCGGCACGGGCTCATCGACCTGGGCGAAGGGGTTCGGACGGCTGCCGGCATCCTTGATCTTCGACATCTGCCGCACCAGCACGTCGGCCAGGCCGATGCCATTCTGGTGATTGGACAGGGTCACCGCCAGCTGCTGGTCGTGCATGTCCTGGTAGGTCTTGCTCTCGTTGCTGTTCATGAAGTTCCCTTCAGCGAACACTTCGTTGGCCGAGCGCATGGCCTTGAGCATCTCATTGAGAAACAGCGACTCGAACTCCTGAGCCACCTTCTTGATGTTCTTTTCGCTGTCGCCACCAACCTTGAACTGGTTGAGGCGATTCAGGTCGTTATACGCACCGCTGTCGGGGGCCGAGGTGCCGCCGAGCAAACCGGCTGAAAGTCGAGAGTCCATGGCGCAGCCCTCTTATATAACGATCAAGTCAGCCTGCAGAGCGCCGGCTTGCTTGAGCGCCTCCAGGATGGCCATAAGGTCGGAAGGCGAAGCGCCCACCTGATTCACCGCGCGGACGATTTCATCCAGCGTGGTCCCCGGGCCGAACTTGAACATCGGCTTGGCTTCTTCGTCGGCGCTCACTTGGGAACGCGGCACCACGGCCGTCTGGCCGCCAGACAAGGCCTCCGGCTGGCTGACGATTGGGTCTTCGGTAATGGTCACGGTCAGGCTGCCGTGGGTCACCGCCGCCGGCTGCACGCGCACGTTCTGGCCAATCACGATGGTGCCGGTACGCGAGTTGATGATGACCTTGGCCACCGCCTGGCCGATCTCGACCTCGAGGTTTTCCAGCACCGACAGGTAGTCCACCCGCTGGTTGGGGTCCAGCGGCGCACTGACGCGGATCGAACCGCCATCCAGCGCCTGCGCCACACCCGGGCCGAGCAGCTCGTTGATATGGTCGACGATGTTCTTCGCGGTGGTGAAATCCGGACGATTGAGGTTGAGGGTCAAATGGCTGCCCTGATCAAAACCGCTCGGCACCGGCCGCTCCACCGTCGCGCCACCCGGGATGCGCCCGGCTGACGGCACGTTGACGGTGATGCTCGAACCGTCGCTGCCTTCGGCATCGAAACCACCCACCACCAGGTTGCCCTGGGCGACGGCATAGACGTTGCCGTCGATACCTTTCAGCGGTGCCATCAACAGGCTGCCGCCACGCAGGCTCTTGGCGTTACCGATGGACGACACGGTGATGTCGATGGTCTGCCCCGGCCTGGCGAACGCCGGCAAGTCGGCATGAATCGACACCGCGGCGACGTTCTTCAGCTGCACGTTGCCGCCCGCCGGTACCTTGATACCGAACTGCGCCATCATGTTGTTGAAGGTCTGCACGGTAAACGGCGTCTGGGTGGTCTGGTCGCCGCTACCATTGAGGCCGACCACCAGGCCGTAGCCGATCAACTGGTTGGTCCGTACACCCTGGATGCTGGCCAGGTCCTTGAGCCGCTCGGCCTGGGCCAGGTTCGCCAGTAGCAGCAGCAGCGCTGTCGCAAGATATTTAGGAAGCGTCATGTTGGCCATCCTCAGAACGGCCACATTGGGCTAAGAAAGAAACGGCTCATCCAGCCTGGCTGGCTCGCATCGGCAAACGCACCGGTACCCGAGTAGGTGATGCGCGCATCGGCAATCCGGGTCGAGGACACGGTGTTATCGGTGGCGATGTCGTCGGAACGCACCAGGCCGGCAATCCGCACCAGCTCATCACCGGTATTGAGGGTCATCCACTTTTCGCCGCGCACCAGCAGAATGCCGTTGGGCATCACTTCGGCCACCGATACGGTAATCGAGCCGGTCAGGCTGTTGCTCTGCCCCGCCTGGCCGGAACCTTCGCTCTCACGCGTGGCGTTGAAGCTGGCTTCCAAACTGAGGTTGTTATTGGTCATCCCGAGGGCACTCAAGGAGCGCAGCGGGTTATCTGGCGACGGGGTCATCCCGAACAGGTTAGGCACGCCGATGTTGGCCGAGCTGTCCTTCTCGATCTGGCTG
This sequence comes from Pseudomonas sp., assembly GCF_049653025.1. Classification (GTDB taxonomy): domain Bacteria; phylum Pseudomonadota; class Gammaproteobacteria; order Pseudomonadales; family Pseudomonadaceae; genus Aquipseudomonas. The sequence goes on from NZ_JBASFM010000006.1 coordinate 404,710, forward strand.
TTGTTGTTCTTGCTCGCCTGGGTGCGCTCATTGAGGGTGATGGTGATGATGTCGCCGACCCGATAGGCCTTGCGGTCATCGAACAGGCCATTGTCGAAGCCCGCCTGGTAGATCGAACCATTGTTCAGTGCAGCGGGCAGCGGCGTACGCGGCATCACCGGCGCGTAATAGGGATCATCCGGCTTAGGCGGAGGTGCCATGCAGCCGCTCAGGGCCAGGGGGCCAAGCAGTGCACTAATGATTATTAGCCGGTTCATATCTACTACCTCATGTGTTGCCTGGGGTGGATCGAGCAATCCGACTCCACCAGTGCCAGTCCGAGCGATTCCTTGCTGTAACCATGACCGAGCCAGCCGCAGCGCGACTAGCCAGCCTTACCTATCAAAGATTCTGCGAAATAAAGCCGAGCATCTGGTCAGCGGTGGAAATGACTTTCGAGTTCATTTCATAGGCGCGCTGGGTGGTGATCATGTTCACCAGCTCCTCGACCACGCTGACGTTGGAGTTTTCCAGGGTGTTCTGCAGCGTGGTGCCCAGCCCGTTCAGACCCGGCGTACCGGCCTGGGGCGCGCCGCTGGCAGCGGTTTCCAGGAACAGGTTGTTGCCGATCGCTTCCAGACCCGCCGGGTTGATGAAGTCGGCGGTTTGCAGGTTGCCGATGACCTGCGGCTGCGGGTTACCGGTAGTGGTCACCGACACGGTGCCGTCTTCGCCCACGGTAAAGGTGCGCACTTCGTTCGGCAGGACGATGGCCGGCTCCAGGGCATAACCACTGGAGGTGACGATCTGGCCGTCGGCGTCCAGGTGGAAACTACCGTCGCGACTGTAGGACACGGTGCCATCAGGCAGCAGCACCTGGAAGAAGCCACGGCCGTTGATTGCCAGGTCCAGCGGCTGCTCGGTGGTTTGCAGGCTGCCGGCGGTGAAGATCTTCTGCGTGCCGACGACGCGCACACCGGTACCCAGCTGCAAGCCGGACGGCAGTTCGCTGTCCTGACTGGATTGGCCACCCGGTTGACGACGGATCTGGTAGAGCAAGTCCTCGAACTCGGCACGGTCACGCTTGAAGCCGGTGGTCGAGACGTTGGCCAGGTTGTTGGAAATGGTGGTCAGGTTCATGTCCTGAGCGGACAAACCCGTCTTACTGACCCACAGTGCCGGAAGCATAGCGATTCTCCTCGGGCGTCGTTTTAACGACGCCGCGTGCTGATAATTAGGACATCTGCAAGACGCGAGCCATCGCCGCCGAGTTGTCCTCGGCGGTGCGCATCATCTTCACTTGCAGTTCAAATTGGCGGGACAGGGAGAGAATCGCAGTCATCTCTTCCACGGCATTGACGTTGCTCGACTCGAGAAAGCCCGAGGTGACCTGCACGTTGGCATCGGCCAGCAGTGGGCCATCGCCCTTGAAGCGCAGCATGCCGTCAGGGCCTTTCTCCATCTGCTTGAGGTCCGGGTTGACCAGCTTCAAGCGGTCGACCTCGGCCAGCACGTTCGGGGCCTCGCCGAGGGCGCGGATGCTGATGGTGCCGTCGCTGCCGATCTCGATCTTCTGCTCTTGCGGCACGGCAATCGGTCCGCCATTGCCCATCACCGGCAAGCCGTTGCCGGTACGCAGCACACCCAGGGCGTCGACATTCAGGCTGGCGGTGCGCACATAAGCCTCGCTGCCGTCCGGTGCCTGCACGGCCAGGAAACCCTGACCGCCAATGGCCACATCGAGATCGCGCCCGGTTTCCTGCAACGAGCCCGGAGTGAAGTCGGTGCCCGGGCGTTCGCTCATGGCGTAGACCCGCGACGGATAACTGTCACCAAAGATCGGCATGGAGCGCGCCTGCTCGTAATCGCGACGGAAGCCGCTGGTCGAGATATTCGCCAGGTTGTTGGCGTGGGCACGCTGGGCCAGGGTGTTCTGGTGGGCCCCAGTCATGGAGACGTACAGCATCTTGTCCATGGTTATTCTCCGAGTTGGGCTTGCCGCCCGCTGCTCTATACAGGCTATAAAGCAATAGCTATGCCACACCCAGAAAATAACTATAAACACATGATTTATATAAACTTTAAAAATAGAAAAGGCTCCCAAGGGAGCCTCTGCACAGCCTGAACGGCGTAGTCTTGCCGCCTGCGGCAGGCGCATTGCCTGCCGCAGGCAAACTACCTAGAACCTGTTTCTGATCTCGCGAGCTAGAGCCATGCAAGGCAGAAACAGGCGAGGAAGCGGAGTTTACGAGCTGTAAATAAGCATTACTCGCTTCACTCGTCCTTCGGATCGCCCTGAAGCGCGTTAGCCACAAGTGGCTTGCCGAGCCTGTTTCTAACGCAGCAGGGCCGACGCGCAGCAGATCGTAAATAGGTTCTTATCAACGCAGGTTGATAATGGTCTGGGTCACCGCACTCTCAGTCTCGATGGTCTTGGCGTTGGCCTGGTAGTTGCGCTGCGCCACGATCAGGTTGACCAACTGGTCCGACAGCTCGACGTTGGAATCCTCCAACGCCCCCGACTGCAGGGCACCCAGAGTGCCGCTGCGCGGCGTCCCGACCACCGGCTCACCGGAAGCAAAGGATTGCACCCAGGCGGTCTTGCCCACTGGCGTCAGCCCCTGCACGTTGGCGAAGTTAGCCAGCACCACCTGGCCCTGCACCCGCGATTGGCCGTTGGTGTAGCGCGCGAAGATCACCCCGGTGTCGTCGATCTCAAGCCCCGACAACTGGCCGGTGGTGTAACCATCCTGGCTGACGCTGCTGACGGCAAAGGAGCTGGCAAACTGCGTGGAGCCGCGCACATCGAAGGTAAAGCCGGCGGCGGCGCTGTCGGCACCATTGGGCACCAGGTTGCCGGTGAGCGGATCACGCTCGGCCGGGATCCAGTCAGCCTGAACGAATGGAATCACGCCATTCACCGTGCCTCCCGGGATTGCCGGAGCATCCAGGGCGGCGTTGGGCGGAATGCCCGCCAACGGGGTAAAGGCCGGCGTAGCCAGCTGGCCCGCGGCGTCATAGTTCAGGTCGTAACTAAACGGCCGGGTACTGGTTGGATCACGCGGGTTAACCCCATCAATCAGTAGATGCATGGTCCAGCTGTTGTTGGCCGGTGCCGCATCCTTGACGAAATACTGGGTCATGACATGGGCGTTACCCTGGGTGTCATAGATATTCAGCGAGGTCGAAGAGTTGTAGGACAGCGGATCGCTGGGGTCGAAGGTCGGGGCGACCATGGTGCCGGCATTGGTTGGCCGCACATTGGTCGAGTTGACGTTGAACGTCTGCAGGATGCTCTCGGTCGCACGCGGCTCCTGGCTGGCGGTCTGGATCTGCAGGTCATCGACCACACCGTTCTGCAGGTTGCCATTGGCGTCGACCGCATAGCCCTGCAGCTTGTAGCCGAAGTTGTTGACCATAAAGCCGTCACGGTCAGTACCGAAGTAGCCGGCACGGGTATAGCTGACCTCACCATTGTTGCTGGTGACGAAGAAACCGTTGCCGTTGATGGCCAGATCCAGGGAGTTTTGCGTGTAATTGATATTGCCCTGGTTGAACAGCTGCGACACGTCGCCCAGCAGCACGCCGCTGCCCTGCGGGTTCGAGCCGGAACCCAGCACGGATGCCGCATACACATCGGCAAATTCGGCGCGCGACTGCTTGAACCCGGCCGTACCGGCGTTGGCAATGTTGTTGCCGGTCACGTTGAGGTCACTGGTTGCCGCACGCAGACCGCTAAGACCGATATTGAAACCCATGGAAGACTCCTCTGCCGGAACAACCGGCACACACAGCTGTTAGTTACTGACCGATGACCTGCACTTGCGACATCGGCACACTGCCGAGCCCTGCCAGGTTCAACATCAACTCTTTGCCACCCAGGGTCACACTGTCGACGTTAGCCGGCAGCATGGTGTAGAGCCCCTTGGTGCCGTCGGCGTAGGTTGCCTGCGCCTCGAACTTGTACGTGCCGGGCGGCAACAGATTGCCGCTGGAGTCCTTGCCGTCCCAGATAAAGCTGACATTGCCGGCCGCCTGCTCACCCAGGTTGACCCGGCTGACCACCGAGCCGGCCTTGTCATAGATGTTGACGTAGACGTTGCTGCTGCTGGTCGGCAAGACCAGGCTGGCCTTGAAGCTCTCGCTGGTATCGACCACCGCCTTGTCGCTGGGGATGATCACCTTGCGCCCGACCAGCGAGGAGGCCTGCAAGGCCTGCGAAGACTGATAGCCGGTGAGCAGCGAACCCATGCTGGTGTTCAACTTCTCGATCCCCTCGACCTGGCTGAACTGCGCCAGCTGGGCGATAAACTCGCCATTGCCTTGCGGCTCCAACGGGTTCTGATTGTTCAATTGCGCCACCAGCAAGTTGAGGAACTCATTCTTGCCCAGCTCCTTGTTCGTCTTGGTTTCGTTCTTGATCTGGTATTGATCCAGTGCCGATCCGGCCACATCGCCAACAGTACTCATAGGTCTGCGCTCCTTTTCCGTTGGCTTACTGACCGAGGGTCAATACGCGCTGCATCATCTGTTTGGCGGTATTCATCATTTCAGTGTTGGTCTGGAAGGCCCGGCTGGCGGAAATCATGTCGGCCATTTCCTCAACCACATTGACGTTGGGGTAATACACATAGCCCTGGCCATCGGCGGCCGGATGGTTCGGCTCGTAGCGCGGCATCAGGCTGCTCTGATCCTCGACCACACCCAGCACCTGCACGCCGACACCAGCCTCATCCTGCTCGGCAAACAGCGAGCCACGGTCACCGTTCTGCGCCGACTGGAACATGGTGGCGAACACCGGATGGCGGGCGCGGTAGGTCTGGTCGATGCTCGAAGAGACGGTTTCGGCGTTGGCAATGTTGCTGGAGATGGTATTCAGGCGAGTGCTCTGGGCGCTCATACCGGTTCCGGCGATGTTGAAAACACTGGCTAGTGACATGGCATCAGGCTCCTATTAATCGCCGCGCAGGGCGCTGACCAGCCCTTTGAACTTGCTGTTGAGCAGGGTGAAGCTGGCTTGGAACTGCACCGAGTTTTCCGCGTAATTGGACTGCTCGATCTGCAGGTCAACGGTGTTCTGGTCGATCGAGGGATGGAACGGGGTGCGGTACGCCAGGTTGGCATCACCGACAATCACGCCATCGGCAGGAATATGCTGGCTATCAGTACGATTCAGGCTGACCGGACCACGCTGGGTCTTGGCACTCTGCTCGGCCAGCACGCTGGCGAATTGCAGATCACGCGCCTTGTAGTGCGGCGTATCGGCGTTGGCGATGTTGTTGGCCAGCACCTCGGCGCGCTGAGCGCGAAAGCCCAGTGCCTGTTCATGTATGCCGAGTGCCCGATCGAAACTGATGCTCATGGTCAGAAACCTTTGCCAGTTGGCGTTGCTGTTTTCCGTGCAAGACCATAAGCAAGGCGTGTGCCATATTATTTTTTACTTATATTTCAATGGTTTGAATAATTTTACAGGCTTCACAGGCCATAAAGCGGCAAGCCCTTTCCGCCTGCAGGCAAACAAAGCGGCAACCCCTTCGCCAGCTTGCCGCCCCGCTCGGCAACGGGCAGATAAAGACTGAACAGAACCCGCGAGCACGCCGGCTCTATTTATCGCTCCGCGCAAAGCCGCGAGCCAGACGTTTGAAGCGGGTTGCTTACAATTCATCTTTGACAAGCATTCTCATTAGCATTAGTATCCTTCGCAACTTACCCCTGCCCTGCCACGAGCTCTCATCATGTACGTCTGCCTCTGCGAAGGTGTTACTGACGGTCAGATCCGCGAAGCCATCTATGAAGGCTGCTGCAGCTACCGTGATGTCCGGGAAACCCTCGGTGTGGCCAGCCAATGTGGCAAATGCGCCTGCCTGGCCAAGCAAGTGGTACGCGAAACCTTGAGCGAAGTGCACAACAGTCAGGCGGCAATGGCCTTCCCTGCAAATTTTGTTGCCGCCTGATTTAGCTCATTCAAAAAAACCGGACCTAGTGTCCGGTTTTTTATGCCCGCGATCCATGGCGGCCACCCTGTGGGCCGTCGCTGCGCGACGTTAAAAACTGCTCCAGGCAGTTTTTATGCCTCGCTATACAAGTGCCCCTCTTCAAAGCCCAAGCCGCGCGACGTTAAAAACGGCTCCCGGCCATTTTTTATGTCTGAAATTCAACACCTTAGCGCCAAGATGCAGAACTTAAACATTCGTATTCATATTAATTTTAACTTTAAATTCAAGCACTTAGGTTTGACAGGCGAAAATCATCGGCCCAGAATTTGAAGTCAACTCCCCTGCAAGGCAGACGCAGACATGAAAGGCGACAAGAAAGTCATCCAGCATCTGAACAAGATCCTCGGTAACGAGCTGGTCGCGATCAACCAGTACTTCCTGCACGCGCGCATGTATGAAGACTGGGGCCTGAAGAAGCTCGGCGAGCACGAGTACCACGAATCGATCGACGAGATGAAGCATGCGGACAAGCTGATCAAGCGCATCCTCTTCCTCGAAGGCCTGCCCAACCTGCAAGACCTCGGCAAGATCCTGATCGGTGAAAACACCAAGGAAATGCTCGAATGCGACCTGAAGATCGAGCACAAGGCTCACATTGATCTGAAAGCGGCGATTGCCTACTGCGAAAGCATCGGCGACTACGCCAGCCGCGAGCTGCTGGAAGAAATCCTCTGCTCGGAAGAGGATCATATCGACTGGCTGGAAACCCAGCTCAGCCTGCTTGAAGCGGTCGGCCTGCAGAACTACCTGCAGTCGCAGATGGAAGAATAAGGCGCAGCAATAGCCTCAGCCCCTCAACAAAAAACCCGCACTAGGCGGGTTTTTTGTTGATACAGAAAGCGGATTAAGCGCTGGCTTTCTGTACGGCGTCCTTGATCAGGGTCTGCAGCTCACCCTTGTCGAACATTTCCGCCATGATGTCGCTACCGCCGACCAGCTCACCACCGACCCACAGCTGCGGGAAGGTCGGCCAGTTGGCGTACTTCGGCAGGTTGGCGCGGATTTCCGGGTTTTGCAGGATGTCGACGTAGGCGAATTTCTCGCCACAGGCCATCACAACCTGCGCAGCCTTGGAGGAAAAGCCGCACTGCGGAGCGTTCGGCGAGCCTTTCATGTACAGCAGAACGGTGTTACTGCCGATCTGTTCTTTGATAGTTTCGATGATATCCATTGGGCACCTCAGGACTTAACTTCCCGACTCACGGGTCGGCACGGTGGCGGCATTGTAACGAAAAGCCGAGCGCGATGCTCGGCCTTCCCCACCACTTTCCTTGTGCCGAACATCGCCCCGCAGAAGCTGTTTACGATCTCGCGAGCTAGAGCCATGCAAGGCGCTACGTAGTAACAGCCTTCGGCTGGTCAAAGCAGGCGAGGAAGCGGAGTTTACGAGCTGTAAATGAGCATTCCGAGCCTGTTTTTAACGCAGCAGGGCCGACGCGCAGCAGATCGTAAACAGCTTATTAGGCGGCTTCCACCTGCACGGGCACACCGTTAAGGGCAGCATTACCGGACAAGCTGTCGAGTTGCCGCTCATCGGTCAGGTCATTGGCGCTAGCGCCGGGCTGTTCGCTGGCGATGCTCATTTGCACCCCTGGGCGCGCGTGCCCCCAGCCATGCGGCAGGCTGACCACGCCGGTCATCATGTCTTCACTGGCGGCGACTTCCACCTCGATGACCCCAACCCGCGAACGCACGCGCACCCGTTGGCCATCGCTCAGCCCGCGCTGTTCCAGATCCGCCGGGTGCATCAGCAGCTGATGGCGCGGTTTGCCTTTAACCAGGCGGTGATAGTTGTGCATCCAGGAGTTATTGCTGCGTACATGGCGCCGGCCGATCAGCAGCAACTCGCCGGCCTTGGCGGTGGGCTGCGCGGCAAAGCGCTGCAGGCCAGCCATGATCACCGCCGGTGCCGCCTGAATCTGCTTATTGGCGGTTTTAAGACGACCGATCAGGTTGGGCTTGAGCGCGCCCAGGTCGAGCCCATGCGGGTGCTCACGCAGCGCAGCCAACGACAGCTTATGTTCCGACTTGTCGCCGTAAGTACCAAAGCGCAGACCCATGTCGATCATCTGCTCAGGTGCCATGGTCGGTTTGAGTTCGCTACCGGTCTTGGCGGCAAAGGCCTTGGCCAGGCCGACGAAGATTTCCCAGTCATGCAGCGCGCCCGCTGGTTTGGCCAGCACCGCCTCATTGAAACGGGTGACATTGCGCACAGCGAACATATTAAAGGTGGTGTCGTAGTGATCGTGCTCCAGCGGCCCGGTTGGCGGCAGGATCAGGTCGGCATAACGGGTGGTTTCGTTGATATAGAAATCAATGCTGAGCATGAATTCCAGGCCATCCAGCGCCTGCTCCAGCTGCCGGCCATTGGGTGTGGACAGCACCGGATTGCCCGCCACCGTAACCAGTGCACGCACCTGCCCTTCGCCCTCACTGAGCATTTCCTCGGCCAGGGCCGACACCGGCAATTCGCCGCCGTACTCCGGCAAACCGGACACCCGGCTCTGCCAGCGATTGAAATGCCCACCCGAGGTTGAGGCCACCAGGTCCACCGCCGGCTCGGTGCAGAGCACGCCGCCCACCCGATCGAGGTTGCCGGTGACCAGGTTGATCAACTGCACCAGCCATTGGCACAACGTGCCGAAGGCCTGGGTGGAGACGCCCATGCGCCCGTAGCAGACCGCCGACTCGGCAGCGGCAAAGTCACGCGCCAACTGGCGAATCACCTGCGCCGGCACGCCGCAGCGCACGCTCATGGCCTCCGCAGTAAAGCCGGCAATCGCCTGACGCACTTCATCCAGCCCGTCTATTGCCAGGTGGCTGGCGCGGCCAAGATTTTCTTCAAACAGGGTATTGAGCAGGCCGAACAGTAGCGCGGCGTCCTGCCCTGGCCGCACGAACACATGCTGGTCGGCAATCGCCGCCGTCTCACTACGGCGCGGGTCGACCACCACCAGCTTGCCGCCGCGATTCTGAATGGCCTTCAGACGCTTTTCCACATCTGGCACGGTCATGATGCTGCCGTTGGAAGCCAGCGGGTTGCCGCCGAGAATCAACATAAAGTCGGTGTGGTCGATATCCGGAATCGGAATCAGCAGGCCGTGGCCGTACATCAGGTGACTGGTCAGGTGGTGCGGCAGCTGATCGACCGAGGTGGCGGAATAGCGGTTACGGGTCTTCAGCTGGCCGAGGAAGTAGTTGCTGTGGGTCATCAGCCCGTAGTTGTGCACACTCGGGTTGCCCTGATACACCGCCACGGCATTCTGCCCGTGCCGTTCCTGGATCGCGCTCAAACGCTCGGCCACCAGCGCGAAGGCGTCATCCCAGTCGATGGCCTGCCACTCGTTGCCAACACGGCGCATGGGTTGACGCAGACGGTCAGGGTCGCTCTGGATATCCTGCAGGGCCACAGCCTTGGGGCAGATATGGCCACGGCTAAAGCTGTCCTGGGCATCACCCTTGATCGAGCGGATCTGCGTCGAGCCGCCGTCCTGCACTTCGGTTTCGATGGTCAGGCCACAGATGGCTTCGCAGAGATGGCATGCACGGTGGTGGAGGGTCTTGGTCATGGCCTTGCCTCTTGTTTTGATTCGACGCACTGCATCGCAAAAGCATGACTATGGCGGCTGGTGGTTACCTGCGCCAGCAGGGTTCGCTGCGTGAATCGCGCAGCATCAGGTGCACCGATATACGGTGCTGCGCCAACCCCTCTGCCCGCGCCGGCCAAGCAGGCAATTTGCGCCGGCTCGCCGTTTCCTTATAAGATCGCGACTTCCCCGTTTCGTCGCATAGTGCGGCCCCCCAGCCGTAGGTTCTGCCGTTTCTTCTATTTAACTAGGCCATTGAACCTGCGCCCTGCTGTCAAAAGGTAGTTAACGATGAGCGCAAGACACTTTCTCTCGCTGATGGATTGCACACCGGATGAACTGGTGAGCCTGATCCGCCGCGGCATGGAGCTGAAGGACTTGCGTAACCGCGGCGTGCTGTTCGAGCCGCTGAAGAATCGCGTACTGGGCATGATCTTCGAGAAGGCCTCGACCCGTACCCGCCTGTCGTTCGAAGCTGGCATGATCCAGCTCGGCGGCCAGGCCATCTTCCTCTCGCCGCGCGACACCCAGCTGGGCCGTGGCGAGCCGATTGGCGACGCCGCCATCGTTATGTCGCGCATGCTCGACGCGGTGATGATCCGCACCTTCGCCCACAGCACCCTCACCGAATTCGCCGCCAACTCGCGGGTGCCGGTGATCAACGGTCTGTCCGATGACCTGCACCCCTGCCAGTTGCTGGCCGATATGCAGACCTACCAGGAGCTGCGCGGCAGCATCAAGGGCAAGACCGTGGCCTGGATCGGCGACGGCAACAATATGTGCAACTCCTATATAGAAGCGGCCATACAGTTCGACTTTCAGCTGCGCGTAGCCTGTCCCGAGGGCTATGAGCCAAACGCCAAGTTCCTCGCCGCCGCCGGCGAGCGCGTGCAGATTCTGCGTGACCCACGCGCCGCCGTAGCAGGTGCCCATCTGGTCAGCACCGACGTGTGGACCTCGATGGGCCAGGAAGAGGAAGCCGCCGAGCGCCTCAAGCTATTCGCTCCCTATCATGTCAATCGCGTCCTGCTCGACGCCGCCGCAGAAGACGTGCTGTTCCTGCATTGCCTGCCGGCCCACCGTGGCGAGGAGATCAGTTTCGATCTACTCGACGACCCACGCTCGGCCGCCTGGGACCAAGCCGAAAACCGCCTGCACGCGCAGAAGGCGCTGCTCGAATTTCTGGTTGAACCGGCGTACCACCACGCATGAGCCAGTCACTGCTGAACCTGCGTGATCTGAGCTGCGGCTATCACGAACACAAGGTGGTGCAGAACCTCAATCTGCACCTGAATGCCGGCGATATCGGTTGCCTGCTCGGCCCGTCGGGCTGCGGCAAGACCACCACGCTGCGGGCCATCGCCGGTTTCGAGCCGGTGCTGGAAGGCGAGATCCAACTGGCCGAGCAGGTTATCTCCAAGGCCGGCTTTACCCTGGCCCCGGAGAAACGCCGAATCGGCATGGTGTTCCAGGATTACGCACTGTTCCCACACCTGAGCGTGGCGGAGAACATCGGCTTTGGTATCCGCAAGCAGCCCAACTGCGAGCGCGTCACCCAGGAGCTGATGGAGTTGGTCAAACTCGGCCACCTGGGTAAGCGTTACCCGCACGAGCTGTCAGGCGGCCAACAGCAACGTGTGGCCCTGGCCCGGGCGCTGGCGCCTGAGCCGCAACTGCTGCTGCTCGACGAGCCGTTTTCCAACCTCGATGGCGAGCTACGCCGACGTTTGAGCCATGAGGTACGCGACATCCTCAAGGCGCGCGGCACCAGCGCGATTCTGGTGACCCACGACCAGGAAGAAGCCTTTGCGGTCAGCGATCACGTCGGCGTCTTTCACGAGGGCAAGCTGCAGCAGTGGGACACCCCATTCAACCTCTACCACGAGCCGCTAACGCCGTTTGTCGCGAGCTTTATCGGCCAGGGCTACTTTATCCGCGGCCAGCTGCTCAGCCCGGACTCGGTGCAAACTGAACTGGGCCTGATTCGCGGCAACCGCGCCTACACCTGGCCAACCGGTAGCGCGGTGGACGTGCTGCTGCGTCCGGACGATATCGTCTACGACCCGGACAGCACGCAAAAGGCGCTGATCGTCGGCAAGACCTTCCTCGGTGCCGCAACTCTGTACCGCCTACAGTTGCCCACCGGCAGCCAGCTGGAATCAATCTTCCCCAGCCATGCCGACCACCTACCCGGCCAGCAGGTCGGCATCCGCGTCGCCGCCGACCATCTGGTGGTATTCCCCGCCCCAGGCAGCATTGCCGCCCAGATCAATCTGGGTGAGTCGGGCGTACGCCGCTACAGCAGCAACAGCTGATCAACTCAGGGCAGCAACAGCCGGCCACTGGCAATCAACAGCGCCTGGCCGGCGATCATCACCCGCTCGCCCGCCAGTTCGCAGTGCAACTCGCCGCCGCGTGCCGAACACTGGAAAGCGCTCAACCCGCACTTGTCCAAGCGTTGCGCCCAGTACGGCGTAAGGATGCAGTGAGTCGAGCCGGTAACTGGGTCTTCATCGATGCCAATGGCCGGGGCGAAGTAGCGCGAGACAAAATCATGCTGCTCGCCGGGCGCACTGATCAGCAGGCCAAGCCCCGGTAACCGGGCCACTGCTGCCAAGTCGGGCTTGCAGGCGCGCACCGCCGCTTCCGAAGCCACAATCGCCAGCAGCTCCTGAATGCCCTGCCCTTCATGCAGCGCCAGCACGCTGTCCACCGGCACGCCCAGCGCCTGGCTGACTTCTGCGCGCAGCTCACAGGGCTGCGCCCGCCGCACGGGGAAATCCAGCACCAGTTTGTCGCCTGCACGGCTGACCCGCAGCGCGCCAGACAGGCAGGTGAAATCAAGCACCGCACCCGGCTCGCCGTAGACCTCGAACAGCACATGGGCGCTGGCCAGGGTGGCGTGGCCGCACAGCGGCACTTCGGCCGTCGGGGTAAACCAGCGGATATGCCAGACCGCGCCTTCCTTCACCACAAAGGCGGTTTCCGCCAGGTTATGTTCGGCGGCAATCTGCTGCATCAGCGCCTCGTCGAGCCAGCTGTCCAGGCGATAAACCATCGCCGGATTACCGGTAAACGGCCGTGTGGCAAAGGCATCAACCTGGTGAAATTCAAGCTGCATGGGGCGACTCTCCTTATCTGTGATGGTGCAAAGCATGCCGCAGCACGACCACGCGTACCCGCTACAGCGGTCGACGATTGCGCCGGTACAGCTGCACTGTCTGAATGCGCTACGTGCAGCTACGGTGCGGTGATTAATCGCCAAAGGTTCTTAAAAATTCACTAAATCGTAACAAATCAGCCACTTAGAAATCCTGGCACGCCGCCTGCTATGACTCACCCCGGTCAGCACAACGGCGTGTCTGCCACTCAACCGACAACGACGTCATAGCACCCTCTCCTTTCGAGACATGGGCGCTGTGGCGTTTTTTTTTGCGTTTTTTGGCTTACAGGAAAACCGCTATGCGCATGATGAACCTGTCCCTACTGTCGCTGGCCATTGCCGGCACCACCCTCAGTCACGCCGCCCTCGCCGAAGAAGACTTCAGCAAACTGTTCAGTGAGGCCAAGCCGATTGTCGACGCGCGCTACCGCTATGAGCATGTCGACCAGGACAACGCCCTCAAGCACGCTAACGCCCAGACCCTGCGCACCCGCGTTGGCGTACAGAGCGGCAAGTGGTACGGCCTCTCTGCGCTGATCGAGGCCGACAACGTCAGCCGCCTGGGCGATGCCAGTTACAACGAAACCCGCAATGGCCAGAGCGAGTACTCGGTGGTCGCCGACCCGGATGGCAGCGAAGTCAACCAGGCCCTGCTGCGCTATGACCACAAATACGGTGCGGCCGTGCTCGGCCGCCAACGGATCAACCTGGACAACCAGCGCTTCGTTGGCGGCGTGGCCTGGCGGCAGAACGAGCAGACCTACGACGGTGCCCTGGCCCAGCTCAAACCGCTGGCCGGGCTGACCCTGACCTACGCCTATATCGATAACATCAACAGCATCTTCGGCCCCGGCAACGGCCAGTACGACACCGCGGCCAACCCGGCTAATATCGAAGGCCACAGCCACCTGCTCAACGCCCAGTACATCCTGATGCCGGAGCTGACTGCCACCGCCTACCAATACCGCCTGGGCCTGGACAACCTGAGCGCCGGCAGCCAGTCGAGCAAGACCACCGGCCTGCGCCTTAACGGTGCCATCCAAGGCCTCAGCTACGTGCTGGAATATGCGCAGCAGAGCGAATACGCCGACAACCCGCTGGATCTGGATAGCGACTATCGCCTCGCTGAGCTGGGTTACACGATCAAGGGCGTGGCACTGAAGGCCGGCTATGAAGTACTGGGCGGCGACGAGGGCCCGGGCAACCGCGCCTTCCAGACCCCGCTGGCGACCAAGCATGCCTTCCAGGGCTGGGCCGATATCTTCCTGATGACGCCCGCTGGCGGCGTCAAGGATGCCTACGCCGGCGTCACCGCGCCGTTGCTGGGCGGCAGCCTGCAGGCCTGGTACCACGATTTTCGCGCCGAAGAAGGCAGCAGCCAGTATGGCGAGGAGATCAACCTGTCCTACGCCCACCCGATTCCGGGCGTGAAAGGCCTGGTGGGATTGGTCAAATACGCCAGCTACGATGCCGACGACTTTGCCGTCGACACCGACAAGGCCTGGCTGCAAGTGCAATACAGCTACTGATGTTTGCGGCCCCGGCAACGGGGCCCCTCTCAACACCACGAATCAGGGAGCATCCACGCCATAGGCCTGGAGCAACTCCTGCAAACGGCCATTGGCCCAATAACGCTGCAAGCCTTGCTCAAACAGGGCGACGTAGCGTGCACTGGATTTCAGGGCCGGCGAGAACGCCAGATAGATCGGCGCATCGGACTCACGACACCCCGCATCACGCAGCTCACCGCGTCGCCCCAACGCCGCGAGCCGATTCTGGATAACCCAGCTGTTTTCTAACAACGCATCCAGACGGCCATGGGCCAGCTTGCTTAGGTTCAGGTCGAGTGCCTGGTCGCCGGAAGCCACCAGCACCCGGTCATTCATGCCACGGTGAGCGGCCACATAGGCGTTGATCTTCTCCCCGTAGCTGTAATCGTTAATCACCCCCAGGCGCACCGTCGGCAACGACGCAACACCGCTATAAACCCAAGTCAAATCCTGGCGGGTAAAGAAACAGTTGCGCGCCAATGCTACGGGCGTGGGGGTAAAGATAAAGTCCGGGGCATCCTCGACGCCCGCACCAATCGCCGCATTCAGTTCACCGCGGCGTACCCGATGCAGGGTGCGCGCCCAATTCAGCGCCTGGTACTGCACCTGGATACCAGACTCGGCGAAGATCTCCTGCGCCAGTTCGACAAAGATGCCGGGGCGTTCGGAACCTGGCTGGCAGTTGATCGGGCACCAGACATCCCCGGCGATCACCAGGGTCTCGGCACGCGCCGCGCTGGCAACACCGAGCAGCAACAACAATCCATGAACGGCAAGCAGACGACGCAACGGCATGCAGGGTTCCATGATCAGGAATAAAGCTGAACGCAGTTTTACCACTCTCAGCCGTCGCTGCGTACCCGTTGCACCGCATCCAGCCAGCCGTCATACAACTTGCTGCGATGGCTGTCGGCCATGCGCGGGTCGAAGCGCTGCTGGCGATGCCAATGGCTGGCGATGCTTTGCAGATCCGGATACAACCCGGCCTGCAACCCGGCCAGGTAGGCCACGCCGAGCGCGGTGGTTTCCGTGACTTCGGGCCGTTCCACCGGCACGCCGAGGATGTCGGCGAGAAACTGCATGACCCAGTTGTTTTCCACCATGCCGCCGTCCACCCGCAGCGCGCTGGGTTCGGCCGCGCCGTCCTGACGCATGGCCTCAAGCAGGTCGCGGGTCTGGTAGCACACCGACTGCAGGCCGGCGGTGACGATTTCCTTGATCCCGGTGTCGCGGGTCAGGCCGAAGATCGCGCCACGGGCTTTCGGGTCCCAGTACGGCGCGCCGAGGCCGGTAAAGGCCGGCACCAGGTACACGCCGCAGGCATCACCAGTCTGCTCGGCCATCGCCTCGGTGTCGCGGGCATGGCTGATCAGCTTGATACCGTCGCGCAGCCACTGCACCGCCGCACCCGCGACAAAGATGCTGCCCTCGACCGCATAGGTGACCTTGCCATTCAGGCGATAACCGACGGTGGTCAGTAAGCGGTTTTTCGAGGTTACCGGCGTGCTGCCAGTGTTCTGGATCATAAAGCAGCCGGTGCCGTAAGTACTTTTCACCATGCCTGGGGCAAAACAGGCCTGACCGATCAGCGCGGCCTGTTGATCACCGGCCATGCCCAGTACCGGAATCGCCGCACCGAGCAGGCTGGCCTCGGTCGTGCCGAAATCGGCGGCGCAATCGAGCACCTCGGGCAACAGGCTGGCGGGAATCTCGAACAGTTTGAGCAGCTCGGCATCCCACTGCTGGCTGTGGATATTGAACAACAGGGTGCGCGAGGCGTTGCTGGCGTCGGTCTTGTGCGACTTGCCGCCGGTCAGGCGCCACAGCAGGAAGCAATCCACGGTGCCGAAACGCAGCTCGCCGCGCTCGGCGCGCTCACGAGCACCCGGCACGTGCTCAAGAATCCAGCGCAGCTTGGTCGCGGAAAAGTATGGATCAATCAACAGCCCGGTCTTGGCTGCCACCGCTGCCTCATGCCCGGCGCTTTTCATCTCGGCGCAGTAATCGGCGGTGCGGCGGTCCTGCCAGACGATGGCCGGGTGAATCGGCGTGCCGCTGATGGCGTCCCACACCAAGGTGGTTTCACGCTGGTTGGTAATGCCGATGGCGGCGATATCGCTGGCCTGCAAACCGCCCTGTTGCAGCGCTTCGCGGCAAACCTTGAGGGTGCTCAGCCAGAGCTCTTCGCCGTCATGCTCGACCCAGCCGTCCTGGGGGAAATACTGCTTGAACTCCTGCTGCGCGCGCGCCACCGGTAAACCCTGGGCACTAAAGACAATCGCCCGGCTGCTGGTGGTGCCCTGGTCGATGGCAAGCAGGTAATGAGACATGCAGATTTCCTTGTTCTTATGTGGATAGAGCGTGTAGTTCAGTTGCGGCCGATGGGCGCAAATACAGCTTGGGTCAGCTGCGCCAGCACGGCGGCGTCCAACTGCACTTCCAACCCGCGCCGCCCGGCGCTGACGTAAATGCTGGGGAACTGCTGCGCCGATTCATCGATAAAGGTGCGTAAACGTTTCTTCTGCCCCAGCGGGCTGATACCGCCCAGCAGATAGCCGGTGGCCCGTTGCGCTGCATTAGGATCGGCCATATCGGCTTTCTTTACCCCGGCAGCGTGGGCCAAGGCTTTCAGATCAAGCGTACCGGCTACCGGCACCACCGCCACCAACAGCTCGCCCTTCTCACTGGCCGCCAGCAGGGTCTTAAACACCTGAGCCGGCTCAAGATTGAGCTTTTCCGCCGCCTCCAGACC
Organism: Pseudomonas sp.; assembly: GCF_049653025.1. Classification (GTDB taxonomy): domain Bacteria; phylum Pseudomonadota; class Gammaproteobacteria; order Pseudomonadales; family Pseudomonadaceae; genus Aquipseudomonas. The sequence continues at coordinate 421,737 of NZ_JBASFM010000006.1, forward strand.
ATAGGAAGCTGCCTTGGGATCGTGGCTATAGCTGTGCACCTGATGCACCGCCTTGGCCTTTTTCAACAGATCGATGGCTGGGGTCATGTTCGAATGTGAAAAAAATCTGACAAAGTTGGCGTACCTTAGCCGAAAAAACTGCCAAGAGCAGTTTTTAACGTCACAGAACAACTGCCCCAGGGGCCGATACGGATAGCAGGCCATAAAAAATGACCGGGAGTCATTTTTAACGTCGCGCAGCGACGGCCCGCAGGGTGGCCGCCAGGGATGGTCGGCCATAAAATCCGCGCCAGCTGTCTATAATGCCGCGCACTTCCGAGGAGCTTTCATGACCCTGCCGCCCCGCCAACACGACATTCTCGAACTTGCCCGCGAACGCGGCTACGTCAGCATCGACGAGTTGGCCCAGGCGTTTGCGGTGACTCCGCAGACCATTCGCCGCGACATCAACCAGCTGGCCGAACTGGGCCTGCTACGGCGTACCCACGGCGGCGCAGCCAGTGAAAGCTCAAGCACGCAGAACACTGCCTACAGCATGCGCGCCGGGCAGATGCGCGATGAGAAACAGCGCATCGCCGCCGCCATCGCCGCACAAATTCCTGACCATGCTTCGCTGTTTATCAACATCGGCACCACCACCGAGGCGATTGCCCGTGAACTGCTGGGCCACAAGGGTTTGAAGATCATCACCAACAACCTGCACGTGGCCACTCAACTGAGCGCCAAGGCCGATTTCGAGGTGTTGCTCGCCGGCGGCACCGTACGCAGCGACGGCGGCGTGGTGGGCCAGGCGGCGGTGGATTTTATCCAGCAGTTCAAGGTCGACTTCGCCTTGGTCGGCATCAGCGGCATCGATGAAGACGGCAGCCTGCTCGACTTCGATTACCAGGAAGTACGGGTCTCGCAAGCCATTATCGACAATGCGCGCAAGGTCTTTCTGGCCGTCGACTCCAGCAAGTTCGGCCGCAATGCCGTGGTACGCCTGGGTTCGATCGCCCTGGTCGACCGGGTATTTACCGACGCCGCGCCCTCCGCGGCGATCAGCCGTCTGCTGGCCGAGCATAAGGTGCAGCTCGACCTGGTGTAACCCGCCCATAGCCTGCCTCCGTATCGGCTGCATGTCGGTAATGCGGCATTAGAGATGGCCTCGTTCTCGCTCGCGAGATCCAAAACAGATTCTTAAGCCGATAACCACTGGGCGTGAAAGCGCATTGCGGGGTGGCGAAGCGCTACATCTTCGACTAGCATATTTTCGAAAGTGAACATTGAAACGTTCAATACCGACTTTCTGGTGCCTTTATGCCTACTCGCCCTACCAACAACACTCCACTCGCCGAAGTGTATGACCTGGCCGTAATCGGCGGCGGCATCAATGGCGTGGGGATTGCCGCCGATGCCGCCGGGCGTGGCCTGGGCGTGTTCCTTTGCGAAAAGGACGACCTGGCGCAACACACCTCCTCCGCCAGCAGCAAGCTGATCCACGGCGGCCTGCGCTACCTGGAGCACTACGAGTTTCGCCTGGTACGCGAGGCGCTGGCGGAGCGCGAAGTGCTGCTGCGCAAGGCCCCGCATATAGTCCGGCCGCTGCGCTTTATCCTGCCGCACCGCCCACACCTGCGCCCGGCCTGGATGATCCGCGCGGGGCTGTTCCTCTATGACCATCTGGGCAAACGCGAGCAACTCGGCGGCTCACGCAGCCTGCGTTTCGGTGCTGGCAGCCCGCTGCAAAGCGAGATCAGCCGCGGTTTCGAATACTCCGACTGCTGGGTCGATGACGCCCGCCTGGTGGTGCTCAACGCCATGGCCGCCCGCGAACAAGGCGCGCATATCCACAGCCGCACCCGTTGCGTCAGCGCGCGGCGCAGCAAAGGCCTGTGGCATATCCATCTGGAGCGCGCCGATGGCAGCCTGTTCTCGATTCGCGCCCGCGCCCTGGTGAATGCCGCCGGCCCCTGGGTGGCGCGCTTTATTCGCGAGGACCTGAAGCAGGAGTCGCCCTACGGCATCCGCCTGATCCAGGGCAGCCATATCGTCGTGCCGCGCCTGTTCGAAGGTGAACAGGCCTATATCCTGCAAAACGAAGATCGCCGTATCGTTTTCGCCATCCCCTATCAGGAGCGCTTCACCCTGATCGGCACCACCGACCGCGAATACCAGGGCGACCCGGCCAAGGTGACGATCAGCGAAGAAGAAACCGACTACTTGCTGAATGTGGTCAACGCCCATTTCAAACAGCAAGTGAGCCGTAGCGACATCCTGCACACCTACGCCGGGGTACGGCCACTGTGTGACGACGAGTCGGACGACCCCTCGGCCGTAACCCGCGACTACACCTTGTCGCTGTCTGGCCATCCTGGCGAAGCGCCACTGCTGTCAGTGTTCGGCGGCAAGCTGACCACCTACCGCAAGCTGGCCGAAGCCGCGCTGGCGCAACTGGCGCCCTTCTTTCCCAAGATGGGCCCGAGCTGGACCGCCAGCAGCCTGCTGCCAGGGGCCGAACAGCTTGAAAGCCAGAGTGCCTTGATCGAGGCGCTGTGCGCGCGCTTTGGTTGGCTACCCACTTCACTCGCGCGGCGCTGGGCCAGTAGTTATGGCAGCCGCAGCTGGGTGATGCTCAAGGGTGTGAGCAACCTCAGCGACATGGGTGAGCACCTGGGTGGCGGGCTGTACACCCGCGAAGTGGATTACCTGTGCCAGGAAGAATGGGCCGTACAGGCCGAAGACATCCTCTGGCGGCGCAGCAAGCTCGGGCTGTTTATGACGCCCTCGCAACAGGCCAAACTCGACAGCTACCTGCGCATCGAATCGCCACGCAGCCCGGAAGATGCTCACGCGGCGTAAACATATGAATCGCAGACATAAAAAATGATCGGGAATCATTTTTAACGTCGCGTAGCGACGGCCCGGAGGGTGGCCGCCATGGATGGCAGGCCATAAAAAAGGGCGACCTAAGTCGCCCAAGTTGCCTTGCGTGCCCCTTCGAACAGAATCAGCTCTGCTTACGCTTGTGCGAATCCTGCCAGATGAAATAACCGACACCGACGAAGAAGGCGACCATCAAACCGACGGTGCCGATACCGGCGAGAACTACGACATCGATAAACATGGTTGCCTCCTGCTTGAAGCCTGTGTGGGTATGGCTTCAAGGTAACAAGGGCGGCAGGGGCGCTATTGATCCAGATCAACACCTGGCAGGCGCTGGCCAGCTGAGGCGGCGCTTAGCTGATCCAGATCAATCAATCAGCCTGGCGCGCTGTAACTTCACGGTTTTTTCGGTTTGCCCTTGGGCTTTTTCTTGCTCTTGGCCAACGGCAGCGCCTGCTCGAAGGCGTCGCGCAGCTCATTGAGTTTCTTGTCGCGCAGGTCATGAATGCGCTTGTCGCGCTCGGCGGTGAAATCAATCAGCTTGTCGTCATTGCTCATGGGCTTGGCTTAATCAACCGAAAGGTCAGGTTCAAACGAGGCGCACAGGGGCTGCGCGTCTTCGCCACTTGGTGTTGCCAATAATGCTGGGTTGACCCGCGCATGACCAGCAGCGAACCATGATTGAGCTCCAGCGAGTGTTCGATACGGCTCTGCCCCTTGCGCCGCAAGTCGAAGCGTCGAGTGCCGCCCAGGTTCAGCGAGGCGATCAGCGGATTAGCGCCCAGCTCGGCCTCATCGTCGCTGTGCCAGCCCATGGAATCCTGACCATCACGGTAATAGTTAAGCAATACACCATTCAGCGGCCGCCCCACCGCCTGCTCCACCTGCGCACGAATCTCGGCCAGCAGCGGCGTCCAGGGCAGCGGTTGATGAGTTAAGCCTGAATAACGGTAACTGGCCTCGGCATCGCCATACCAGGCCACAAGGCGCGGCACCGGCAATTGCCTGCCGTAAATCTGCACCTGCGGCTGCTGCCAGGGCGTCTGCGCGCTCAGTTCGGCCAACCAGCGATCAGCGGTTGCCACATCCAGCCACTGCGCATGCAGCTGCAAGTCGGCGTTGGGCAACTGCAAGGGGCTATCAGCAAATAGACCCACGGGTAACAGGCTCAAACTTCCACATCCACCCACAAGCCCTGGCGCGGCAACTCCTCGATCACCGCCGCATCGGCCGCGGCCACTTCGCCTTCGGCCAGCTCCTCGGCGGTATAACCGCGCCGCCGCTGACGCCGGCGCTGCTCTTCACGCAGCAGCGCCTCGGCTTCCTGCGGGTGGCGCTTGTCCAGGCTCACGCCACTTTCCTTGGCGCTTTCAGCCGTGGCGCTCACCGGCGGGATTTCCGGGCGCGGTTTTATCACGTCCTGCTGGACGGTGACGGGAACCAGGCTGTGGGGAATCGGCGGCAGCATCTATTGGCCCTCCTTTGGTCAGACTGTCGGCCAGCCAAGCCGCGACTTGAGCGTCGCCTCGCTACACTTTTGATCTACCTAACCACACAAAGTGCCCAATACCCAGGATTCGCCTTGGGCCTGAACCCAGGGTTCCGTTACCATAGTCGGCTTTTTCACGCGGGAGACAAGCATGGCGCAGTATGAACCGGGGCAACGCTGGATCAGTGACAGCGAAGCAGAGCTGGGCTTGGGAACCGTTCTGATACAAGACGGCCGCATGCTCACCGTGCTCTACCCGGCCACCGGCGAAACTCGCCAGTACGCCCTGCGCAATGCGCCGTTGACCCGCGTACGCTTCTCTCCAGGCGATGAAATCACCCATTTCGAAGGCTGGAAGCTGACCGTACAGGAAGTCGACGACGTCGACGGCCTACTGGTCTATCACGGCCTCAATGCCCAGCATGAAAGCGTCACCTTGCCGGAAACCCAGCTGTCGAACTTTATCCAGTTCCGCCTGGCCAGCGACCGCCTGTTTGCCGGGCAGATCGACCCGCTGCCCTGGTTCGCCCTGCGCTACCAAACCCTCGACTACACCAGCCGCCAGTTGCAATCCACGCTCTGGGGCCTGGGCGGCGTGCGGGCGCAACCGATTGCGCACCAGCTGCATATCGCCCGCGAAGTCGCTGACCGCATCGCCCCGCGCGTATTGCTGGCCGACGAAGTAGGCTTGGGCAAAACCATCGAAGCCGGCTTGGTGATCCATCGCCAACTGCTCTGCGGGCGCGCCAACCGTGTGCTGATCCTGGTGCCGGAAAACCTCCAGCACCAGTGGCTGGTGGAAATGCGTCGGCGCTTCAACCTGGATGTCGCGCTGTTCGATGAAGAGCGCTTTATCGAAAGCGACGCCAGCAACCCCTTCGAAGACTGCCAGCTGGCCCTGGTTGCCCTGGAATGGCTATGCGACGACGAAAAAGCCCAGGACGCACTGTTTGCAGCAGGCTGGGACCTGCTGGTGGTCGATGAGGCGCATCACCTGGTCTGGCACCCGGAACACGCCAGCCCGGAATATGCGCTAGTCGAACAGCTGGCCCGGGTGATCCCCGGTGTGCTGCTGCTGACCGCCACCCCGGAACAACTTGGCCAGGACAGCCACTTCGCCCGCCTGCGCCTGCTCGATCCGGCACGTTTCCACGACCTGCAAGCCTTCCGCGCCGAAAGTGCCAACTACAAGCCCATCGCCGAGGCCGTGCAGGAACTGCTCGAGCAGGGCCGCCTGTCCGCTGCCGCGCACAAGACCATCCACGATTTCCTCGGTGCCGGCGGTGAAGCCCTGCTGGCCGCAGTCAACGACGGCGACAGCGAAGCCTCGGCGCGCCTGGTGCGCGAGCTGCTCGATCGCCATGGCACCGGTCGCCTGCTGTTCCGTAACACCCGCGCCGCCGTGCAGGGTTTCCCGGATCGCGAGCTGCACCCCTACCCGCTGGCCAGCCCCGATGAATATATGGAGCTGCCGCTCGGCGAGCACGCCGACCTCTACCCGGAGGTCAGCTACCAGGCGCAGGCGGATGTCGATGACGAGCAGCGCTGGTGGAAATTCGACCCGCGCGTCGAGTGGCTGATCGACACCCTGAAGATGCTCAAGAAGTTCAAGGTCCTGGTGATCTGCGCCCACGCCGAAACTGCCATGGACCTGGAAGACGCCCTGCGCGTGCGCAAGGGCATCCCGGCCACCGTGTTCCACGAAGGCATGAGCATCCTTGAGCGCGACCGCGCGGCGGCCTATTTCGCCGACGAAGAGTTCGGTGCCCAGGTGCTGATCTGTTCGGAAATCGGCTCGGAAGGTCGCAACTTCCAGTTCTCCCATCATCTGGTCTTGTTCGACCTGCCGGCCCACCCGGACCTGCTCGAGCAACGTATCGGCCGCCTCGACCGTATCGGCCAGAAGCACCGTATCCAGCTGCACGTGCCGTACCTGGAAAACAGCCCGCAGGAACGGCTGTTCCAGTGGTATCACCAGGCGCTGAATTCCTTCCTCGCCACCTGCCCAACCGGCAACGCCTTGCAGCACCAGTTCGGCAGCCGCCTGTTGCCCCTGCTGGAAAGCGGTGACGATGGCGAATGGCAGGCTCTGGTCGACGAAGCCAAAACCGAACGCCTGCGCCTGGAAAGCGAGCTGCATGCCGGCCGTGACCGCCTGCTGGAGCTCAATTCCGGCGGTGCTGGTGAAGGCGAAGCGCTGGTCGAGGCGATCCATGAGCAGGACGACCAGTTCGCCCTGCCGATTTATATGGAGCAGCTGTTCGACGCGTTCGGCATCGACAGCGAAGACCATTCGGAAAACGCTCTGATCCTGCGCCCCAGCGAGAAGATGCTGGACGCCAGCTTCCCGCTCGGAGACGACGAAGGTGTGACCATCACCTATGACCGCAACCAGGCCCTGGCCCGCGAGGACATGCAGTTCCTCACCTGGGAACACCCCATGGTGCAAGGCGGCATGGACCTGGTGCGCTCCGGTTCGATGGGCAACACCGGCGTCGCGCTGATCAAGAACAAGGCGCTGAAACCCGGCACCGTGCTGCTTGAACTGCTCTACGTCAGTGAAGTGGTAGCGCCGCGCGCCCTGCAACTGGGCCGTTACCTGCCGCCGATCGCCCTGCGCTGCCTGCTCGATGCCAACGGCAACGACCTGGCCAGCAAGGTCTCGTTCGAGAAACTCAACGAGCAGCTGGAAACCGTGCCGCGCGCCAGCGCCAACAAGTTCGTCCAGGCCCAACGTGACAGCCTCAACCCACTGATCAACGCCGGCGAAGGCAAGGTCGCCGAGCGCCACAGCACCCGCGTCGATGAAGCCAAACGCCGCCTGGCCGCCGACACCGACGAGGAGCTGGCGCGCCTGATCGCCCTGCAAGCGGTCAACCCAAGCGTGCGTGACAGCGAACTCAACGCCCTGCGCCAGCAGCGCGAACAAGGCCTGGAGATGCTCAACAAAGCGGCTCTGCGCCTGGAAGCGATACGGGTACTGGTCGCCGGCTAACCGCCAATTACGCGCAGGCCTTGAGCCCCTCGCCGAGCTGCTAGAGTCAGTGGCATAACCGCCGACTCTGCTGCCATCGAGGGGCCCACCCTGTGCCTGCACGTCCCGCATCGCGCCTGTTTCGCCAAGGGCTCTGGGCACTCTGCCTGGCCGCCCTGCTGGCACTGCCGCTGCTGCACCTGTGGCCCGCGCTCAACGGGCTGAACAATGCCCATCTGGACTGGCTGATCCGCCAACGCGCGGCGGAACAGACACCCGATCCACGCCTGCTGCTGATCGATATCGACGACCTAAGCCTGCAAGTGCTGGCTACCGAGGCCGGCAAATGGCCGTGGCCACGCTCGCTGCATGCCGAGCTGCTGGAGTACCTGCTCAGCCAACAACCCAAGGCGGTGGCCTTCGACATCCTGTTCAGCGAGCCGGACCAGTTCAACCCGGACGCCGACAGCTACTTTGCCGAGGTGCTGCAACGCAGTCCTAACGTTTACCTGGCCGCCCTGGCCCAGCAACCGGAAGAAGGCAGCCAGCCACCCTTGTTGCGCGACTACCCGCCACAAACCTGGGATGCACCAGGGCAACGCGGCGCGGCTGAGCAACGCGGCTTGCTGCTGTTACCCAAGGCGTTTGCCAGCGAACTATGGCGCTTGGGCAGCATCAACTTTCGCCCCGACCCGGATGGCATCGGCCGGCGCTACGAGCTGTACCGCAGCTTTGCCGACTGGCGGCTGCCCAGCCTGCCGGCGCGCATCGTTCATGACCTCACCGGTACGCTGCCGCAACAAGCCAACTTGCTGCTCGACTGGCCCAGCAGCAGTCGCCTGCCCTACCCGCGCCTGCCCTACGCCGCCGTACTGGCGGCGGCGCGCAATCAAGGCGAGCCGCTGGCAGCCGAGCTGTTCAAGGACAAGATCATCGTTATCGGCACCACCGCTTCCGGCCTCCACGACCTGCGTCCGACACCGCTGGATACGCTGTATCCGGCCCCTTTTATCCTGATGACCGCGATCGACAACCTGCTCAACAGCAGCCAGCTGCGCGAGGCCAATGTCTGGATCGAACTGCTCGGCCCCTTGCTGCTGTTGCTGGGGCTGATTGCCCTGCTGCTGCGCGAGCAACTGCCCGCCGCGTTCGCCCTCAGCCTGTTTGGCAGCCTGGCGCTGCTCGCCGGCAGCTACGCCCTGGCCCTGCACGGCCTGCTGCTCGGTGTATTGCCGGGGCTGATCAGCCTATGGCTGCTGCTCGCCGCCGCGCTGGCACTGTTCTACCTGCGTCGGCGCCAGCAGTTGCAGGACACCATTCGCCTGTTCAGCCGCTTTATGGACCCGGTAGTGGTCAACCAGCTGGTGTCGCGCGACGACCCCGAGGCCCTGCTGGCGAGCAAGGAATGCCAGCTGACGGTGTTGTTCTCCGATATCCGCAACTTCACCACCTTGTCCGAGCAACACACCCCGACGGAAATCGTGCGCCTGCTCGAAGGCTATTTCAGCAGCCAGGTGGAGGTGCTGTTCAAGCACCAGGCGACCCTCGACAAGTTTATCGGCGACGCCATCATGGCCTTCTGGGGCGCACCGCTGGACAACCCACAGCAGGCCGACCAGGCCATTCTCGCGGCCCTGGAAATGCTGGATAACCTCGAGGCCTTTCGCCGCGACTACAACTGCCCAGACTTCGATATCGGCATCGGCCTGCACACGGGACCAGCGGTCGTCGGCCTGGTCGGCGCGAAACAGCGCTATGACTACACTGCAATTGGCGACACGGTGAACCTGGCCAGCCGCATCGAGGGGCTGACCAAGGGCCGCGCCCACCTGCTGGTTTCCGCCGCCACACGCGATGCCTGCAGCCTGCCACTGGACTTCGTGCCCCAGGGCGATCACCAGGTCAAAGGCCGCGCCGAAGCGGTCAGCCTGTTCGAACCCAGAAGGAGACGTGATGAATAGAAGCCTTTGCAGCGCCATTGCCGTGCTGCTGTTCGGTCTGTACAGCGTCAGCAGCCTGGCCGAGCTGCGTCAGGCGCACACCCTGCAGGACAGCGTTCTGCACGCCGAACCCAGCGCCAGCGCCGCCAGCGTCGGCCAGGTCAGCAAGCAAGCGCAGGTGCAGGTGCTCGAACGCCAGGGCGGCTGGTATCAGGTGCAAACCGCAAGTGGCCAGCGCGGCTGGGTGCCACTGCTCAGCCTGCGCTTCGCCAAGGATGCCCAGGCCGGCCGCAGTGACCTCGGCAGCCTGCTCAAGCTTGGCAGCCAGTCCTCCCCCGCCAGCGGCGTGGCCACCGGTATCCGCGGCATCAGCGACGAAGAGTTGCGCAGCGGCAGCGCCAACACCTCGGCCACCGTGCAGAGCCTGGACGCCTTCGCCGCCAGCCCGAGCCAGGCCCGCAGCTTTGCCCAACAGGGCGGCTTGCGCAGCCAGTCCCTGCCCTACGCCCGCTAATCCACCACCGGGAGGATATTGCCATGCGAAAAGTCGCCGTATCGCTCAAGCACGCCAGCCTACTCGGCCTGCTGCTCAGCCTCAGCGCCTGCCAAGGCCTGGAAGGCATGCAGATTCAAGGCGTGGACCTGGGCAAGCTGGCCAGCGCCGGCCAGCACCTGACCGAGATGGGCCAGAAAAGCGCCGATGAAGAGCAGGTAATCGGGCAGAACACCGCCACTATCCTGCTGAGCAAAGCCGCCGTACTGAACAACCCGGCGCTGCAGACTTACGTCAACCGTGTCGGCCTGTGGGTCGCCCAGCACAGCGAACGGCCTGATCTGCAATGGCGCTTTGTCGTGCTCGACAGCCATCAGGTGGCCGCGTATGCCGCACCGGCGGGCTACATCTTTATCACCAGCGGGATGCTCACGCGGATGAACAGCGAGGCTGAACTGGCTGGCGTATTGGCCCATGAAGTGGCCCATGTGGTGCAGCAACATCACCTCAAGGCGATCCAGCAGCAGGCGCAAACCGGACTGCTGAGCGACCTCGCCACCCTGGCGGTACAGGCCGGCGCGGCCGACAAGGGCGGCAGCCAGGCCGGCGAGTTGACCGACCGCTTCACCCGCAGCGTCAGCGACCTCTACAGCCGCGGCCTGGACCGTGGCGATGAGTACGAAGCCGACGCTATGGGCGCGGTGATCGCCACCCGCGCCGGCTACGACCCCTATGGCCTGGCCGGGGTGCTACAGACCCTGGGCACCACTCGTCAGGACACGGCGCTAAGCAGCTTCCTCAAGATGCATCCGGGTATCGATGACCGCCTGCAACGCCTGGAACCGGTTTATCTGTATATCGATAAGCAGGCCAGCGGCCCGACGCAAAGCCTCGACGCCCGCTATCGCCAGGCCCTCGGGGCCAACCGCTAGGGCTTTCAGAAGCTGTTTACGATCTCGCGAGCTAGAGCCAGACAAGGCAGAAACAGCCGAGGAGGCGCAGTTTACTGGCTGTAAATGAGCACTACTCGTTTCACTCGCCCCTCGGGCCGCGCTGAAGCGCGTTAGCCACAGGCGGCTTTCCGAGGCTGTTTCTAACGCCGGCTGGCCAACGCGCAGCAGATCGTAAGCAGCTTCTTAATGCGTATGCGGCTGTTCGCGAGTACAGGACGGTTCGTAATCGCAGACGTGGTGGCTGAACGGCGAAGCACCGTGCGAGCCCGGCGCACCGGTGACCTGGAAGCAGCGACTGGCGATAAACAACTGCACCAGCTCGGCATCGAGCAAACCGCTTTGTGCCTCGCTCTTGAGGATATCCAGCGCGCGGTCCAGTGGCATGGCCGGCTTGTAGGGACGATCCGCCGCGGTCAGGGCATCGTAGATGTCGCAGACAGTCATGATCCGCGACGCGCAGGGAATCGCATCGCCGACCAGGCCCTTGGGGTAACCACTGCCATCGAGCTTTTCATGGTGCGCCCCGGCGATATGCGGCACGCCCTGCAGGTCCGGGGTCCAGGGAATCAGGCTGAGAAACTCCTGGGTGTGCACCACATGGCGCTCGATTTCTTCACGCTCGGCGGTGGTCAGGCTGCCTTTGCGGATCGCCAGGGCACCGAACTCGCCTTCGCTGAGCAGGCTGATCAGGCAATTGCCGGGGGCCTTGACCAGCTCGCCCTGGACTTCCTGCAGGTGCTGGAAATCCCCTTCACTGAGCATGCTCGGCTCGTTGGCCTGGACGATGTTGTTCAGGTAGCGCTCCAGCCGTTCGCACTCATAGGCCAACTCCGCCTCCAGTTGCAGCCGCCGCTCTTCGCTTAGCCCAGCCTGATGACGGTAGGCGTGGAGCATCTTGCGCAGGGTCTGGTTGCGCAGGTTTTCCTGGGCCAGGGCAACCCGGTAGCGCAGGTTTTCCAGCACCGGTTCGGCCAGCTTCTTGGCCTTGACCAGCACGTGCTCACGCACCCCGACCTTGCCGAAATCGTGCAGCAAGGCGGCGTAGCGCAGCTCGCGCAGCCCGTCGCTGCTCAGCGCCTGGGCGCGTAGCTTGTCACTCGGGGCCTGCGGCAGCTGGTTGGCCAGGGCCAGGCACAATTCGGCCACCCGGAAGGAATGACCGCTGGTGGTCGGATCACGCCGCTCGATGGCGAACACCGAGGCCTTGACGAAGCCGTCGAACAGCCGGCTGATGTCATCCAGCAACTGACGATTCTCGATCGCCACCGCCGCCTGGCTGGCCAGCGCGCGCAACGACACCGCAATCTCTTCGTCGAAGGCGATTAGCTCGGGATTAAAGGCATCGCAGCCCTTGCGTTGGCGATTGATAAATTCCAGCACGCCGACCACTTCATGGCGGTGGTTGAGCATCGGGATCGCCAGGATCGACAGGGTGCGGTAGCCCATCTGCAGGTCGAAGGAGCGGTTGAAGCGATAGGGCGCATCGGCGGCAATCGCATACACGTCTTCAAGATTCAGCTCGGTGCTGGTCAGCGCCACATAACCGGCAATCGAGGCCTTGCTCAGCGGCATGCGCTGGTCCTGAAAGCTGTTCTGGCTGAGGGTGCCATTCTGCGTCAGCTTGAAGATCAGCTGCGGTGGCGCGTCCGGCCGCCGGCCAATCAGAAACAACGAAGCGGCGTCGCTGTTGGACAGCCGCCGGCCTTCGATCAGGATTTTTTCCAGCAGGCGATCGAGGTCGCGCTCAGCCGACAGCGCCAGGCCGACATCCACCAGCTTGCTCAGGTCATCATGCTTGCCCGCCAGGGCGGCGGTCAGCTGCGCCGTCTTGTGCCGCAGGCTGTGCTGCTCGCCGGCAAAGCGCAGCAGGGCAGACAACTCCTCGACACTGGCGCGCGCCGGCAGCGGCAATACGCCGGACTGGTCCAGGCAACCGAGCAGGATCGCCCCGCTCTCCAACCAGTATTCCAGCGGCCTGAGCGCCAGCAGGGTTTCATCCAGCAGCAACAGCGCCAGCTCTGCCGGCAGGGCCTGCGGGTCGTCGACAACCTGCAGGCTCACCGGGCACTGCCCTAGGACCTGGCACAGGGGATGTTCGCCAAGCGTATTGCTGTGGCCCAACACAAGGCGGGAAGTGCCCATGGTGGCTGTCCTCAGTCGCTGTTGCGTAGACGGGATGCGACTGAGTATTGCACAAGCTTTGCAGCCCTACCCGGCCGTCCGGCGCATGCCCGACGGCCCGCGGCAACGGCTCAGCTGGCGGGCTGTAGCTGCATGCCCTGCTGCATGGTGACAGCATCGGTAACAAAGCAGCGCGAGGCTTGCAGCAGCGCCAGCATGGTCAGCATCAAGGCCACTGGGATCAGGTACATGGCGTTGTGCAGGCCCACGGCCTTGAAGGTTTCATTCATTTCACTGGCCCCGGCCGCGAGCATCGCCGCCTGCGAGTAGTGATCCGACAGCATGCCCACCGCCAATGGGCCAAGGCCGCCGCCGAGCAGGTACAGCCCGGCGAAGAACAGCGCCATGGCGGTGGCGCGCAGGCGCGGCTCGATCACATCCTGAATAGCGGTGTAAACGCAGGTGTAGAAGTTGTAGGCAAACAACCAGCCGAGGCTGAACAGCGCCACAAACACCGCGATTTCGATGCGCCCGGCAAGCAAGGCGTAGCCCGTGGCAAGCGAGGCGATCAGCATGCTCAGGGCGGCAAACAGCAGGCGCCCGGTCTGCCAGCGCTGGTGGATCTTGTCCGCCAGCCAGCCGCCCAGGGTCAGGCCGACCAGGCCGGTCAAGCCGACCATCACCCCGGTGGCCATGGCGGCCTGCTCTAGCGGCAAGAGGAAGTAGCGCTGCAGCATCGGCACCATGAACGAGTTGCAGGCGTAAGTGGCGAAGTTGAAGGACAGGCCTGCTAGTACCAGCCACCAGAAGGTACGCACCGCGAGGACCTTGCGCAGTGGTTTTTCCACCGGCGTGGTCTGCGCCTTGACGGCCTCGGCCGCGCCGCGCGCAGGCTCCTTGATAAAGAACATAAACAACGCCAACAACAAGCCCGGAACCGCCGCGATAAAGAACGGCGCGCGCCAGCTGTCGAAGGCCTTGACCATCGCACCGATGGTGAAGAACGCCAGCAGCAGGCCAATCGGCAGCCCCAGCATAAAGATGCCCATGGCGCGCGCACGCTTGTGTGCCGGGAACAGGTCGCCAATCAGCGAGTTGGCCGCCGGCGCGTAACTCGCCTCACCGATGCCAACGCCCATACGAATCAGCAGGAAACTCCAGAAGTTCCAGGCCATACCGTTAACCGCGGTCAGCCCGCTCCAGGCCGCCAGGCCCCATCCCATGATCTTGCGCCGTGCGCCGGTATCGGCCATACGCCCCAGCGGTACGCCGGCGATGGCATAGACGAGGGTGAAGGCGGTGCCGACCAGGCCCAGCTGCAAGTCGCTGAGGTCCCATTCCAGGCGGATCGGCTCGATGATGATGGCCGGAATGGTGCGGTCGAAGAAGTTGAACAGGTTGGCAAGAAAAAGCAGAAACAGAATGCGCCAGGCATTCTCCGCTTGCTGGGACTGCTGCATGGAATCCATCTCTTAATTGTTGTTATCGACACGGGATACCGCAGGTGAAGGCATCCTGCCAGGCACTTGCAAGGTGCAATCTAGAGCCTCGCATCTAGACTGTCTGTGACTATTTGTAGCGTGTATGCCGGGTAATCGGTGCCGCGGCAAGCACGCACGTCACAAAGCCTCTAAGAAAAACTCCGGATGTGCCTCAGTAAAACCGTGCCAGACCGCGAGATTTTCTATTTTTCATGCTACAAACAAGCCTGTTGAGCGAATCGTGGCCATTTGCCTCTCCAACCTCGTTAGCCGTCGGACTGTCTCCCAATGAAAACAAAAAAAGACGCTGTGACCCCATCCGTGACCGAAGCCACCCTGGCTGATCTGGCCGACACCCTGCTCGCCCCACTTGAAGCACTGCCCCTTGTACCGCATGCCCCCCTGCTAGCGCCCGCGCGGCTCGATAGCAGCGGCGAGCAGTACATGTATTTCACCGAGCGCGATATCGACCGCATCCTCGATAACCTCGACGGCCTGCGCAGCCTGGTATTTCCACCCGCGCCGCAGGATGACGACAGCGAACGCCGGGTTCAGCACTTCCCCTCGGTGTGCCTGATCGGCCTCGGCCGCTGCGGCTCGAACATCGCCCTGGATGTCGCCTCGCTGGTCTACAACGCGCGGCAGTTCTACCTCAGCGAATTCAACAACGAAGAAAAAGCCGTTACCGAGCAGGATTTCCGCCCCACGCGCTGGATTCGCAGCAACCTGCTGCGCGCGCCGAGCAAAGACAGCAAGCCGGTGTTCCTGATCGAGCCGCTGGTGATGCTCGGCGACCTGGACAAGGACATCGAGGGGCGCATCCGCTTCTCACGCAAAGGCGAAACCAGCGGCTTCCTCAGCGACTACAGCAAGATGAAAATCATGGACCTCTCCGAGGTGCATGCGGGCGGCGCCGGTAACGCGCCGATCCTCGGTCAGTACCTGGCCAAGATCATCCTCAACAAGGACACCCAGCGCTTCACCAACGAAGACTGGAAGTTTATTCACAGCTATTTGATCGACTCCTGCGGGATCAAGGCCAACCAGTCGCGCCTGTACTTCTACATCTTCAGCGCCGGCGGCGGCACCGGCTCGGGCATGGCTTCGGAATTCGGCCTGGCCCAGCAGTTCGCCTACATGAGCAAGACCTTCGACACCAAGAACTTCGATGAAACCCCGGAGAACCGCGACCACAGCTTCGTCTTCGAGCCGATCTTCACCAGCGGCATCTGCATCCTGCCGAACATCTCCGACCAGCGCAGCGAGATGTCCGAGGCCCTGCATATCAACGCCGGTCGCCTGCTGTGCAAGTACCTCGCCGAGGAGTGGGACTTTTCCTACAACTTCGACAACGAAGAGAACAGCGAAGCCAGCGTGATGCGCCGCATCCGCCCGTGGAACGCGATGATGCTGATCTCCAACGACATCATGCGTTACGCCGAAGAAAGCGATGACGGCAACATCCAGAACATCGACGTCAACGCCATGGAGCGTCACGCCAACCAGTACATCTCGCAGCAGATCTTCAACATCCTCACCGCCCAGGCGGTGACCACCGACTACGACCAGAACTACTTCCGCCGCGCCGGCATCGACATCGGCGAAACCATCCGCCTGGATGCTAACGACCTGTTTATGAGCCTGGCCGGCCCGGTTGCGGTGGCCTACGCCGAATCGGTGGTGCCGGAGCAGAGCGCCGCTGCGCTGGATAAATTCCGCGTGCTGGATAAAGAGCCGCCGCGCCTGAATATCGACGACCTGTTCTTCCGCTCCATCGACCTGCCGCACTTCAACAAAGTGACCCAGGCCATTGAGGGCATCAGCCTGCTGCCGATCGAGTCCAAGCGTTACCGCGAAGCGCTGGATGAGTACAAGAAGTCCGACTACAACGCCGCCAAACTCAGCGACCTGCACTTCTTCAAGAACTGCTCCTCGGTGGTGTCGATCGTCTCGCTGCCGAAAGACTACAAACTGTCCTATATGGACCTGAACCGGCTCAAGACCCACCTCAACAGCCTGTTCCCCAACACCACGCTGAAGCGCTATGCGCTGGTAATCGGCGCCTCGGCTAACCTGTCGCTGACCACCCTGATCGCCAAGAGCCCGTGCCTGTCGGACGACTTCCTGACCCTGATCGTGGCCTTTATCAAGCGCTGCTTCGCCCGCGACCCGCACCGCTTCGATGAGAGCCTGGACAACGCCATTCTCGATTTCATCATGAGCGATGAGTTCGACGAGGTGCGCGTCGATGCCATGCTCAACGAGTACGAGAATCCGGCGAAGATCCTCGACACCAACTGGTACGCGATCAAGCCGATGTACGAGAAGAAGTACCGCGAGCTGATCCACGATCAGGACAAGTTCGTCTCGATCAACGACATCCGCCTGTCACGCGACAGCGTGAAGAAAGCCATCAAGTACCTGCGCGAAATCTACCGTCACCGCATCGGCAAAACCCGTGTTATCTCGCTCAACAAGTACCACGAAGACCCGCAGGACTAAGCCGCAGCGTTTGTTGCCCGCAGCAGCCTGCTGCGGGCAAGAGGCATAGCGTTAAGCAAACATCCTGCGCCACTCCCCAAGCCAGCCAAGGCTGGCTTGGGTACCCGCCTCTCCCGGTCGATACTCGGCCGCCAGCCAGCCCTGATAACCACTGTCACGCAGAGCCGTCAGTAACGGCGCGAATTGCACTTCACCAGTGCCCGGCGCACCACGCCCGGGACAATCGGCAAACTGCACGTGGCCGATACTTCCTGCCAGCAAGGCGATACCGGCCGGTATATCCAGGCCCTGACGCGCCATATGGTAAAGGTCGTACTGCACAGCCAGATTGGGGTGGGCTACGACCTTGAGCAGTGCATCCAGCTGCGCCGGGGTGTTGATCAGAAAACCCGGCATATCCAGCGGATTGATCGCCTCCACCAGCACGCCAATGCCCAACAGCTGGAATGCCTCGGCGGTCTTGCGCAGATTTTCGACCAGGCAGGCCAGTGCCTGCTCGCGGCTCAGCCCCTTGGCCAAACGCCCCGCTAGCACATTGACCTTGGCCGGTCGGACCATGGCGGCGTAGCTCAGCGCCTCCTGCAGCGCCGTATCGAACTCGGCCTGACGCGCCGGCACCGCGGCCAAACCAGCCCCGCCGCTCATCAAATCACCGGCAGGCAGATTGATAAGCCGCAGCGGCATACCGGCAGCATCCAGCGCCTCTTTCAGGGCAATCGCCGGCAACTCATAGGGAAACTGGATTTCCACACCATCGAAGCCGGCAGCGGCCGCAGCCACCACCCGTTCGCGCAGCGGTAATTCGGTAAACAGCAGCGACAGGTTGGCGGCGATCTTCATGGCCGTGGTTCTTGATGTTGTGGATATTGCTGCTGCGGCTCGCGGTACAGCTGCACCAGGGTCGCCGGATCGCATTCCAGGTTGCCCTGGCTGCCATGCAGGCGCATCAACTGCGCAGCCAGGCCACTGAGCGGCGTGGCGCTGCCGATCTCGCGGGATAACTTGACCGCGGTATCCAGGTCCTTGAGCAGGGTGCGCACATGCCACTTGACCGGCTCGAACTGGCTCTCGGCCATTTGCGGCGCGAGAATCTGCAACGGCTTGGAGTCGGCAAAACCACCGGCCAGCGCCGGCGCGATCAGGCTGGCATCGACCCCCGCCTGCTCCGCCAGGGCCACCACTTCGGCGATCACCAGGGCGTTGCAGGCAACGATCATCTGGTTGCATACCTTGGTCACCTGGCCCGCGCCAACCTCGCCCATGCGCGTCAGGCGCTGGCCCAGGTGAGCGAGCACCGGCCGCGCGCGCTCGACATCCTCAACCCGGCCACCGGCCATGATCGCCAGCGTGCCATTGAGCGCACCCGGGGTACCGCCGGAGACTGGTGCGTCCATCCAGCGCATGCCCGTGCGCGCTTCCAGCTCAGCGGCCATCTCGCGGGTGGCCGCCGGCTCCAGGCTGGAAAAATCCACCAGCAACTGCCCAGGCTTGGCCGTTTCAACAATCCCACCAGGGCCAAACACCACCTCGCGCACCACCTCGGTATTAGCCAGGCACAGCATCAGCATATCGGCGGCAGCACAGAGCTCGGCCGGGTTGTCGACCCGCGCCGCCCCTTGCGCCTGTAGCAGTGCACATTTATCTGGCGAGCGATTCCAGACAGTCAGCGGATACCCTGCGGCCAGCAGCCTCTGGGTCATGGGCAGCCCCATCAGGCCAATGCCGGCAAACGCCAGGGCGGGAAGCGGTGTGGACATAAAACAGACTCCGATGCAGTGATGGTCGCTATCTTAACGTAGGCACGCCTGCGCGCAGCGCAGCAGGTTGACGCACGCGCTGGGCCACGGCGACACAGGCCAAAGCCAGCTTGTACATGCCCGCGCCAGGCAATGGCTCTATACTCCGCCGGCTTTCCCCGCTATTGAACCGGAGAACCCCCATGTTGAAACGTACCCTGGCCGCCGCCTTTGGCGTTGCCCTGAGCCTTACCGCCGTGCTCGCCAACGCCGCCGACACCCTACGGGTCTCGGCCATTCCTGATGAAGCGCCTACCGAACTGCTGCGCAAGTTCAAGCCGCTAGGGGCCTACCTGGAACAGCAACTGGGCATGCAGGTGGAGTTCGTCCCGGTGGCCGACTACGCCGCCGTGGTCGAGGCAATTGCCGCCGACCGGATCGACATGGCCTGGCTGGGCGGTTTCACCTTCGTGCAGACCCGCCTGAAAACCGGCAATGCCATTCCGCTGGTACAGCGCGCCGAAGATGAAAAGTTCACCAGCAAGTTCATCAGCGCCGACCCGGCAGTGAAATCGCTGCAAGACCTCAAGGGCAAGACCTTCGCCTTCGGCTCGGTGTCGTCCACTTCCGGCAGCCTGATGCCGCGCTATTTCATGCTGCAAGATGGCATCAAGCCGGAAGACTTCTTCAGCCGTATCGCCTATTCCGGCGCGCATGACGCCACCGCCGCCTGGGTCCAGGCCGGCAAGGCCGATGGCGGCGTACTCAACGCCTCGGTTTGGGAAAAACTGGTCGCCGCCGGCAAGGTCGACACCAGCAAGGTCAAGGTCATCGCCACCACCCCGCCCTACTTCGACTACAACTGGACCGTGCGCGGCAGTCTCGATGCGGCTCTGCGCGACAAGATCCAGGCGGCGTTCCTCGCCCTCGACCCGGCCAAACCTGAGCACAAGGCGATTCTCGACCTGCAGGCCGCCAGCCGCTTTATCCCCACCAAGGCCGAGAACTATAAAGGCATCGAGGAAGCAGCCAACGCGGCCGGCCTGTTGCAGTGAGTGTCAGCCTTAATGGCGTGGGTCTGACCCACGCCAACGGTCAGGTTGCGCTCAGCGGCATCGATCTACAGGTCAGCAGCGGCGAACGCGTGGCCATCATCGGCCCCTCGGGCGCGGGTAAAACCAGTTTGCTGCGCCTGCTCGCCAGCAACCTGCGCCCCACTGCGGGCCAGGTCAGCCTGCTTGAGCAACAGCCCTGGCAACTCAGTGCGCGGCAACGCCAGCACCTGCGTGCGCGCATCGGCCTGATTCATCAGGCACCACCGCTGCCACCGCGCCAGCGTGTGGTGACGGCGGTGCTGGCCGGCAAACTGGGGCAATGGTCGCTGGTAAAAAGCCTGCTCAACCTGCTGCATCCGGTGGACATGTCCGGCGCCGCAGCGGCGCTGGCGCGGCTGGACCTGGCGGACAAACTGTTCGAGCGCTGCGACCAGTTGTCCGGCGGCCAGCTGCAACGCGTCGGCATCGCCCGGGTGCTGTACCAGGCGCCTGAGCTGATCCTTGCCGATGAGCCGGTCTCGGCCATGGACCCAGTACTGGCCGGACACACCCTCAGCGTACTCAATGAAGAAGCCAGCCGCCGCGGCATGACCCTGCTGGCCAGCCTGCATGCGGTTGACCTGGCCCTGACGCATTTCCCCCGGGTGATTGGCGTACGCGAAGGGCGCATCGTCTTCGATCAGCCGCCCGCCACGATCAGCCCCGCGCAGCTCGATGCGCTGTATGCCAACGAACAATTGCAGGTGTTGCCAGCCCCTGAATCAACAACGCAGGCGAGCGTACAGATTCCGCGATGCTGAAACCTGCGCTGCGTGACCCCGCTGCATTACCACGCCTGACGCTAACCATCCTGGCGCTACTGCTGTTATGGCCGGGCCTGCACCTGAGCGAGCTGAATCTTGCAGTGCTGGCCGAGCGCGACAATGCCGCCAATATGGGGCGCTTTCTAGCCGACTTCTGGCCGCTGGCCCATGACGCCGAGTTCCTCCAACTACTGGGCCGCGCCACCCTGGAAACCCTGGCGATTGCCACCGCCGGCATGGCCCTGGCGCTGCTACTGGCCGTGCCGGCCGCCCTGCTCGCCAGTCGCGCGCTGTCGCTGTCTGCGCTGCACCGCCATGGCCGTCCAGCCTGGTGGGCGCAGGCGTTACGCTGGCCGGTGCGCGGTTTGCTGATCGTGTTGCGCAGCGTGCCGGAGATCGTCTGGGCGCTGCTGTTCGTGCGCGCCGTGGGTCTGGGCCCGACCGCCGGGGTGCTGGCCATCGCCATCACCTACAGCGGCATGCTCGGCAAGGTCTATGCGGAAATCTTCGAATCGGTCGACCCACGCCCCAGCCGCGCCCTGCTGCTGGCCGGCAGCCCGCGCCTGGCGGCATTCGCCTATGGCGTGCTGCCGAATTCAGCCGCCGAAATGCTCTCCTACACGGTATACCGCTGGGAATGCGCGATCCGCGCCTCGGTGGTGATGGGCTTCGTCGGTGCGGGCGGCCTGGGCCAGCAAATCGACCTGTCGATGCGCATGTTCGCCGGCGGCGAAGTGGCCAGCATGCTGCTGACATTCCTGGCCCTGGTGCTGCTCGCCGACCAACTCAGCCGCCTGCTGCGCACGAGGCTGCTATGACGCCATCACGCCCCTCGCGACTGCTCAATTACGCCCTGCTGCTGGGCCTGCTGGCGGCGGTTGGCGGCTCTTTTATCTATTTAGGGATTGATCTCACTGCGCTGCTGCGTGGCGACAGCCCTAGTCAGATGGCGCGCTATGCCAGCAATTTCCTGCGCCCGGACTTCTCCACCGCACACCTGAGCGGCATTGCCCGTGGCGCACTGGAAACCCTGGCGATGTCGGCCATCGGCACCCTGCTGGCGGCGCTGCTCGGCCTGGCGCTGGCGTTACCGGCCGCCGGACGCTTTGGCTGGCTGGCCTTGAGCGGTTCCCGCTTGCTGTTGAATGCCCTGCGCGCGATCCCGGAATTGGTGTGGGCGGCGCTGGTGGTGCTAGCCGCAGGTCTGGGACCGAATGCCGGCACCCTGGCCCTGGCGCTGCACACCAGTGGCGTGCTCGGTCGCTTGTTTGCCGAGGCACTGGAAAACACCCCGAAACAACCGGCTGAGGCGATTCGTCTGAGCGGTGGCGGCCAGGTCGCGGCCTTCTGTTACGGCACCCTGCCGGCGGTCTGGCCACAGCTGATCGCCTATACGCTGTACCGTTGGGAAAACAATATCCGCATGGCCAGCGTGCTGGGTTTCGTCGGTGCCGGCGGGCTGGGGCAGATGTTGTATTTCAATCTCAGCCTGTTCCGGGAAGCGCAAGCGGCCACGGTGATTCTGGCGATGTTGCTGCTGGTGCTGCTGGTCGATGCCTTGAGCGGCTGGGCGCGCCAGCGCTGGGTTAGCGCCTGACCCAGCGCTAACCCACAAGGTTGTCAGCCGGCCTACAAGCCGTCCTTTTCCAGATGATCGAGATTGACCGGCTCGCCGCTGCGCGCGCCGAGCTTGCTGCGAATGTCTTCGAACATCAGGTCGTACTCAGCATGGCTGCGCATGATCAGGCCCTGATTGGTCGGCAAGCCATGCTTGTGCGCCACGCGGCTGATCACGCTGGCAAAGTTGAAGGCGGTATCGCGGTGCAACTCGAACACTTCTTCGAAGGCCTTGTCCGCCACCTGCCCCTGTAGGCGCATGTGCAGCATCGGCCCTTGGGCCGCATCCTGGCGCACTTCATAGTAGAGGTCGACGCTGAACGTCGGCAGTTCAGCCGTAGCCAGGGTATTGGCGCGATGCAGATGACCGGGTTCGAACATGCTGGCAGCTCCTGTAATCAATCGTTGGTGCTGCCAGCATAGTTGCTCTGTTTGCGAAGGTGCGCTGCGGCGCGCCAGATCAGTGCGCGGTGACGGCCTCAGTCCGCTCCTGCGCCAGCACCCAGGGCGCAACCACCACCGCCCACAGCTGCGGATCGCGGGTAAACAGGTCCTCGGCACGCGCATCATCAACCCGGCTCAGTTGCCCGCCGGCCAGCCAGGCGGCGACCTTCGCCTGATCGTTCTGGGCTACGGCCTGCGCCACCTCGATCAGATCCTGGCTGCCGTCTACCAGCAGCAAGGCACCGCGGGCGAAGGTAGGCTGCAGCTCTTGCCAGGAAATAGGCGCGGTTTCCCCAAGCAGCTTGGCATAGAGGGTGCTAGGTTCAGTCGTGGGTAATTCAGACATGGATTGTCCTATATGGATGGCCGATTAGGGATCAGCGGCCATGATAACGGCAGCCAGCCAGTCGGCAAATTCGCGACGCTGGCAACCGCAACCAAGACACGCCGTTTTTCTATACGTTTATTGCGTTAAAGCGACACCCCCATGTTTTGCCCCTAGCAAGCCGCTTTTCAAGCCGCGAAGCAGCGCTCTACACTGCACCGGTACAGTTGCCGGGGGGATGACCGGGGGAACAACCCGGTTCTGCAGCTTTGGCCGCCAGAACTACAACAATCAAAACCAATAAGAGTGGAGCACTATGAACAAGGCTACTAAGCAGATTTCCAAACTGTTTGCCGCCATGGCCATGGCTGGCGTTGCCAGCTACTCGGTAGCGGCTGACACCATCAAGATTGGCCTGGCAGGCCCAGTGACCGGCGCAGTCGCGCAATACGGTGAAATGCAGTTCATCGGTGCCAAGATGGCTATCGATCAAATCAACAAGGCCGGTGGGGTAAACGGTGCTCAGCTCGAAGGCGTGGTTTATGACGACGCCTGCGATCCGAAACAAGCCGTGGCCGTAGCCAACAAGATCGTCAACGACGAAGTCAAATTCGTGGTTGGCCACCTCTGCTCCAGCTCCACTCAGCCAGCATCCGACATCTACGAAGATGAAGGCATCCTGATGGTCACCGCCGCTTCCACCAGCCCGGACATCACCGCCCGTGGCTACGAGCTGGTGTTCCGCACCATCGGTCTGGACAGCCTGCAAGGCCCAACCGCCGGTAACTTCATCGCTGACCACGTCAAGCCGAAAGCCGT
The DNA here is from genome assembly GCF_049653025.1 of Pseudomonas sp. Lineage (GTDB taxonomy): Bacteria > Pseudomonadota > Gammaproteobacteria > Pseudomonadales > Pseudomonadaceae > Aquipseudomonas. Next base: position 445,354 of record NZ_JBASFM010000006.1, read on the forward strand.
TGCCGTGATCCACGACAAGCAGCAATACGGCGAAGGCATTGCCACCGCGGTCAAGCAGACCCTGGAAAGCAAAGGCACCAAGGTTGTTCTGTTCGAAGGCATCAACGCCGGCGACAAGGACTTCTCCGCGATGATCGCCAAGCTCAAGCAAGCCGGTGTCGACTTCGTCTACTACGGCGGCTACCACCCAGAACTGGGCCTGCTGCTGCGCCAAGCGTCCGAGAAAGGCGTGAAGGTCAAGTTCATGGGTCCTGAAGGCGTAGGCAACAAGGAAATCTCGGCCATCGCTGGCCCGGCTTCCGAAGGCCTGCTGGTGACCCTGCCGAAATCGTTCGACCAGGACCCACGCAACAAGGCGCTGGTTGATGCGTTCAAAGCCAAGAACGAAGACCCAAGCGGCCCGTTCGTATTCCCAGCCTACGCTGCCGTGCAAGTCATTGCCGAAGGCATCAAGAAAGCCGGCGACACCGACACCGCCAAAGTAGCTGCCGCCCTGCGCGCCAACAGCTTCGATACCCCGACTGGCAACCTGGCGTTCGACGCCAAGGGTGACCTGAAGGACTTCAGCTTCGTGGTTTACGAATGGCACCAGGACGGTACCAAGACCGAAGCCAAGTAAGCTTCCCGCCTGAACCCAAAACCCACTGCTTTGGCAGTGGGTTTTGTTTATTAGAAGAATTCCGGTTTCATGCTGCGCCACAAGCGCTGCCTTGCGTGACGACCCAGGAGTTAGGCAATGCCTGATCTTTATCACTACCTACAACAGCTGATCAACGGTCTGACCGTTGGCAGTACCTATGCCCTGATAGCCATCGGCTACACCATGGTCTACGGCATCATCGGCATGATCAACTTCGCCCACGGCGAGGTGTACATGATTGGCTCGTACGTAGCCTTTATCGTGATCGCTGGCCTGACCTTGATGGGCATCGACAGCCTGCCACTGGTGATGATCGCCGCCTTTGCCGGCAGCATCATTATCGCCAGCGCCTATGGCTACAGTATCGAACGAGTCGCCTACCGCCCTCTGCGCGGTGGCAACCGTCTGATCCCGCTGATTTCGGCGATCGGCATGTCGATCTTTCTACAAAACGAAATCCTGCTGTCGCAGGACTCGAAAGACAAAGCCATCCCCAACCTGCTTCCCGGCAACTTCGTGTTTGGTGAAAGCACCATGCACAGCGTGACCATCTCCTATATGCAGGTGCTGATCTTCGTCGTCACCTTCCTGGTGATGCTGGCACTGACCGCGTTCATCTCCCGCTCACGCCTGGGCCGCGCCTGCCGCGCCTGCGCCGAAGACATCAAGATGGCCAACCTGCTGGGTATCAACACCAACAACATCATTGCCCTGACCTTCGTCATCGGTGCCGCCCTGGCGGGTATCGCGGCGGTACTGCTGGGCATGCAATACGGCGTGATCAACCCGCATCTGGGCTTCCTAGCCGGGATCAAGGCCTTTACCGCGGCGGTACTCGGCGGCATCGGCAGCATTCCTGGTGCGGTACTCGGCGGCTTGCTGCTGGGTCTGGCTGAAGCTTTTGGTGCCGATATCTTCGGCGACCAGTACAAGGACGTGGTGGCGTTCAGCCTGTTGGTTCTGGTGCTGTTGTTCCGTCCGACCGGCATCCTTGGCCGTCCGGAGGTTGAAAAAGTATGAGTACTGCCATCACGAAAAACCTCAAGACCGCGTTCTTCAGTGCCCTGTTGGTGCTGGCCGTGGCTTACCCGGTGTTGGGCCTGAAGCTCACCACCGTCGGTATCCAGCTCGAAGTGCACGGTGCCAGCCCGGCCATCCTGTGGACCATCGCCGGTTGTGCCATCGCCATGTTCTTCTGGCAGCTGTTCCGCAGCCAGTTGAGCGCCGCCTGGGAGCATGCCCCCAAGCTGCCGAGCGTACCGAGCAAAGCCAGCAACTTCCTCACTCTGCCCTCGACTCAGCGCTGGATTCTCCTCGGCCTGATCATGGTTGCCCTGGCCTGGCCGTTCTTCGGCAGCCGCGGCGCGGTGGACATCGCCACGCTGATCCTGATCTACGTGATGCTCGGCCTCGGCCTGAACATCGTGGTCGGCCTGGCAGGTCTGCTCGACCTGGGTTACGTCGGCTTCTACGCCGTCGGTGCCTACAGCTACGCGCTGTTGTCGCACTACTACGGCCTGGGCTTCTGGATCTGCCTGCCGATCGCCGGCCTGATGGCGGCGTTCTTCGGCTTTATCCTGGGTTTCCCGGTACTGCGTTTGCGCGGCGACTACCTGGCGATCGTCACCCTCGGTTTCGGCGAGATCATCCGCATCCTGCTGCGCAACATGACCGAACTGACCGGCGGCCCGAACGGCATCAGCAACATCGACAAACCGACGCTGTTCGGCCTGTCCTTCGAGCGCCGTGCGGCTGAAGGCATGCAGACCTTCCACGAGTTCTTCGGCGTCGCCTACAACTCGATCAACAAGGTGATCTTCCTCTACCTGATCGCCCTGCTGCTGGTGCTGCTGACCCTGTTCGTGATCAACCGCCTGCTGCGCATGCCGATCGGCCGCGCCTGGGAAGCCCTGCGTGAAGACGAGATCGCCTGCCGCGCACTGGGCATGAACCCCACCGTGATCAAGCTTTCGGCCTTCACCCTGGGTGCCGCGTTCGCCGGTTTCGCCGGCAGCTTCTTCGCCGCGCGCCAGGGTCTGGTAACACCGGAGTCGTTCACCTTTATCGAGTCGGCGATCATCCTCGCCATCGTCGTGCTGGGCGGCATGGGCTCGCAGCTGGGTATCATCCTCGCTGCCGTGGTGATGATCCTGCTGCCTGAGCTGATGCGCGAATTCAGCGAGTACCGCATGTTGATGTTCGGTGCCCTGATGGTTCTGATGATGATCTGGCGTCCGCAGGGCCTGTTGCCCATGCAGCGTCCGCACCTGGAGCTGAAACAATGAGCCGCCCGATTCTAGAAGTGAGCGGCCTGTCCATGCGCTTCGGCGGCCTGCTGGCCGTCAACGGGGTCGGGCTGACGGTGAACGAGAAACAAGTGGTATCGATGATCGGCCCCAACGGTGCCGGCAAGACCACGGTGTTCAACTGCCTGACCGGTTTCTATCAGCCGACCTCCGGCAGCATCAGCCTGGATGGCGAGCGCATCGAAGGCCTGCCCGGCCACAAGATTGCGCGCAAGGGTGTGGTGCGGACCTTCCAGAACGTTCGCCTGTTCAAGGAAATGACCGCGGTGGAGAACCTGCTGGTCGCCCAGCATCGCCACCTCAACACCAACTTCATCTCAGGTCTGCTGAAGACCCCGGCCTTCCGCAAGAGTGAACGCGAGGCCATGGACTACGCCGCGCATTGGCTGGAGCAGGTCAACCTGACCGAATTCGCCAACCGCCCGGCCGGCACCCTGGCTTACGGCCAGCAGCGTCGCCTGGAAATCGCCCGCTGCATGATGACCCGCCCGCGCATCCTGATGCTCGACGAACCCGCCGCGGGCCTCAACCCGCGCGAAACCGACGACCTCAAGGCGCTGATTGGCGTATTGCGCGACCAGCACAACGTCACCGTGCTGCTGATCGAGCACGACATGAAGCTGGTCATGAGCATTTCCGACCACATCTATGTGATCAACCAGGGCACGCCCCTGGCCGACGGTACGCCGGAGCAGATCCGCGATAACCCGGACGTGATCAAAGCCTACCTGGGGGAAGCGTGATGCTGTATTTCGAGAACGTTTCCACCTTCTACGGCAAGATCCAGGCGCTGCATAACGTCAACGTCGAAGTCCGCCAGGGTGAGATCGTCACCCTGATCGGCGCCAACGGTGCCGGCAAGTCGACCCTGCTGATGACCCTCTGCGGTAATCCACAGGCGGCCAGCGGCAGCATCCGCTATCAGGGTGATGAGTTGATCGGCCTGGACACCCCGCAGATCATGCGCAAGAGCATTGCCGTGGTACCGGAAGGTCGCCGGGTGTTCTCCCGCCTGACCGTGGAAGAAAACCTGGTGATGGGCGGTTTCTTCGGCAGCAAGGCAGACAATCAGGAGCAGATGGACAAGGTCCTGCAACTGTTCCCGCGCTTGAAGGAACGCTTCGCCCAGCGCGCCGGCACCATGTCCGGCGGCGAGCAGCAGATGCTCGCCATCGGCCGCGCCTTGATGAGCAAGCCCACCCTGCTACTGCTCGATGAGCCGTCGCTGGGCCTGGCACCGATCATCATCCAGCAGATCTTCGATATCATCGAACAGCTGCGCAAGGACGGCGTGACCGTATTCCTGGTCGAGCAGAACGCCAATCAGGCGCTCAAGCTGGCGGATCGCGGTTATGTACTGGAGAACGGACGGATCGTCATGCAGGGCAGTGGGCACGACCTGCTGAATGATCCGAAGGTACGTGACGCCTACCTCGGCGGCTAAATACCCCGGATCTGCTGCGCGTCGGCGATACGGCGTTAGAAATGGCCTCGGGCTGCTCATTTACAGCCAGTAAACTCCGCACCCTCGGCCATTTCTGCCTTGTCTCGCTCTCGCTCGCGAGATCCGAAACAGGTTCTAAGCTCAATAAAAAACCGCTCTTCGGAGCGGTTTTTTCATTCAAGGCATACAGAACCCTCCCAAAGCTCGCCCCTCCCACGCCGGCCCGGCTATTTTTATCTGCACCGCTCGCCCGATGTTCCGCGCACGGGAGCCCCGGCCAGTTACAATGGTCGCCCTTTTTTTGCCGATGACTGCTTTTATGACCGACCCCATCCGCCTGTCCAAACGCCTGATCGAAGTGATCGGCTGCTCGCGTCGCGAGGCCGAACTGTATATCGAGGGCGGCTGGGTCACGGTCGATGGCGTGGTGGTCGAAGAGCCGCAGTTCAAGGTCGCCGAGCAACGGGTCGAGTTGCTGCCGGATGCAGTGCTGACGCCGCAGGAGCCGGTCACCCTGCTGCTGCACATACCCGCCGGGCACTACCCGGATCGCGCCATCGAGAGCATCGGCGCGGCCGGGCACTGGGCCGAGGACGCTGCCGGCATCCGCCCGCTGAAAAGCCATTTCGCCCGTTTGGTCAGCTGCGCGCCACTGCAAGCCGGGGCCGATGGCCTGCATGTGCTGACCCAGGACTGGCGCATCGAGCGCAAGCTCAAGGAAGACCTGAGCAAGCTGGAGCAGGAATATGTGGTCGAAGTACTCGGCACCCTCAGCGATAGCCAGCTTAAGCGCCTGGCTCACGGCCTGACTTTCAACGGCGTGGCATTGCCGCCGTGCAAGGTCAGCTGGCAGAACGAAACCCGCCTGCGCTTTGCCTTGAAGAACCCCCTGCCCGGGCAGATCGTATTCATGTGCAACAGCGTCGACCTCAAGGTACTGGGCATGAAGCGCATCCGCATCGGCGGCGTGTCCATGGCCAAGGTCCCCGCAGGCCAATGGCGCTACCTTGCGGGCAAAGAACGCTTCTAAACCTTTTTCAAGCAGGTGCAGTTGCTGCGCCTGCCCTTTTCAGGACACTTCCATGCTTAATAACGATGTACTGCGCAGCCTGCGCTACACCCTCGACATCACTGATGCGCAGCTGGCCAAAATTATCCAGCTCAGCGGCAAACAGGTCAGCCTCGACGAGCTGAGCCCACTGCTGAAGAAAGACGATGAAGAAGGCTTCGCTCCCTGCGATGACGAGCTGATGGCGCACTTCCTCGACGGCCTGGTGTACTTCAAGCGCGGCAAGGACGACAGCCGTCCGGCCCTGCCCTTCGAGCTGCCAATCACCAACAACATGGTGCTGAAAAAGCTGCGCGTGGCCTTCGAACTGAAGGAAGACGACATGCACGCGATCATGCAGAGCGTCGACTGCCCGGTGTCCAAGCCGGAAATGAGCGCGCTGTTCCGCAAATTCGGCCACAGCAACTACCGCACCTGCGGCGACCAGTTCCTGCGCAACTTCCTTAAGGGCCTGACCCTGCGCGTACGCGGCTGAACGCAACCTCGCGCGGCGCATAGCGCTGCATTTGCAAGCGCAATAGTGCCTGCCATCTGGCAGGCGCGCGATTAGGGTAATGGCATCCCTCCCTCAAGGATTCGCCATGCACCCCTACTTCTCCCTGCAAGGCCGCACTGCCCTGGTCACCGGCGGCACGCGCGGTATCGGCAAGATGATCGCCAAAGCCTTTGTCGAAGCTGGCGCCACGGTTTACGTCTGCGCCCGTGATGGCGAAGCCTGCGCGCAAACCGCCAGTGAACTGTCGGCCTTCGGCACCTGCCATGGCCTGGCCGCCAACCTGGCCAGCGAAGAAGGCGTGCAGGTATTGGCGGCCGAGTTGAGTAGCCGCATCGGCCAACTGGACATCCTGGTCAACAACGCCGGCACCACCTGGGGCGCGCCGCTGGAAAGCTACCCGGTCAAGGGCTGGGAAAAGGTCATGCAACTCAACGTGACCTCGGTGTTCAGCTGCATCCAGCAGTTGCTGCCGCTGCTGCGCAAGGCCGGCAGTGCTGCCAACCCGGCGCGGGTAATCAATATCGGCTCGGTCGCCGGGATTACTTCGCACGGCGAAGACGCCTACGCCTACGGCCCGAGCAAGGCGGCGCTGCACCAGCTGTCACGCATGCTGGCCAGCGAACTGGTCGGCCAGCACATCAACGTCAATGTGATCGCCCCGGGGCGCTTCCCGAGCAAGATGACCCAGCACATCGCCACCGATGAAGCCGCCATGGCCGAAGACACTACGCTGATCCCGATGCAGCGCTGGGGCCGCGAAGAGGAAATGGCCGCCCTGGCGATCAGCCTGGCCAGCACCGCCGGGGCTTACATGACCGGGGTGATTGTGCCCATCGACGGCGGCTTTAGCCTCTAGTCGGGCTCCATTAGTCAGGTACCATGGCGGCGTTTCCCAGCCGATCACGCCGCCATGCCCTACTCCGTTTCCCCTATAGGTTTTGTCCACTCCTGCTTCAAGGAGAAGTTCGCCATTCCCCGCCAGCCGCAACTGGCACCGGCGGCGCGTGGCGTACTGGAGCTGGTTGCGCCCTTCGATAACGGCGATGCCGTGCAGGGGCTGGAGCAGGTCAGCCATGTCTGGCTGCTGTTTCTGTTTCACCAGGCGTTGGAAGACAAACCGCGCCTCAAGGTGCGCCCGCCCCGCCTCGGCGGCAATCAATCGGTTGGTGTATTCAGCACCCGCGCCACCCACCGGCCCAATGGCATCGGCCAATCGGTGGTCAAGCTGGACAAGGTAGAGGCCGGCAAGCTGTGGCTGTCCGGTATCGACCTGCTCGACGGCACCCCGGTGCTGGATATCAAACCCTATGTGCCCTACGCCGACAGCATCGCCGACGCCTATAACCGCATCGCCGACAGCGCACCGGCGCTGATCGAGGTCAGTTGGCAGGACAGCGCCCTTAGCCAAGCCCACACCCACGGGCAGCGCCTGAGCGAACCGCTGGTCGAGCTGATCGAGCAATGCCTGGCCCAGGACCCGCGCCCTGCCTATCAACAGCCGACGCCGGAACGACGCTACGGCGCACGCTTCTGGGATGTCGATGTGCACTGGCATTACCCGCAAGCCGGGACCATCTGCGTGCTGGATGTGGTCGCAGCTGGCTGACCATGCGTCCGCCAGCCAGACCGGGCAGCAGGCGCAGCACCACCTGCTGTCCGGAGCAATACCCTGCGAGGCTATTTTGTCTTATATTTGCACAACAAATGTATACAAAACAGGAAGCACAGCCATGCTCGAACGCCCCGGTCGCCTCAACGGCTTGCGCCATATCGCCCTGCTGGTCCCCAATCTGGAAGCCTGCGAGCGCTTCTACGTGGATATTCTCGGCATGCAGGTGCTGCACCGTGCCAACGAGGACCTGGTCTACCTGACCTGCGGCAATGACAACCTCTCGCTGGGTCGCGCCTTTGTGCCCAGCAGCGGCGAGCAGGCGGTCGACCACTACGGCTTTATCGTCGACAGCATCGATGAACTGCACGCCTGGTATGCCTATTTCAAGGCCCAGGGCGTGACCTTGCTCGATCGCCCCTTTGCCCATGGCGACGGCGCGCACAGCTTTCACCTGCTCGACCCGGCCGGCAACAAGGTGCAGCCCATCTACCATCCTGCCGTTTCCGGGCAACGTTTTAGCCAAACCGGCTAAACTCAGGCTCAAGCGCCCGCCGCAAAGATCTTTTCACTGTTACAAAGCTTGCAGGTATGGTGGAGCATAAGCCCCGCCTGCCTGCAGCCGTGGCGTTCACACGCAGCACTCAGCCCTTTTCAGTGACCTATGTGAACGTATGAAAGCCAGCACCTACGCCCCAGCCGAGAACCTTGTAAACCTCCTGCTCGACGCGATCTGCGTGGTCGACAAGCAGGGTCGGTTTGTTTTTGTCAGCGCGGCCTGTGAGCGGATTTTCGGTTACCGCGCCGATGAAATGATCGGCCGCGCCATGATCGAGATGGTCTTCCCCGAAGACCGTGGCAAAACCCTGCAGGCCGCCAGTGAAATCATGGCCGGCATCAGCAAAACCGACTTCGAGAATCGCTATGTGCGCAAGGACGGCCAGATCGTGCATATCCTCTGGTCGGCACGCTGGTCGGAAGATGATCAGGTGCGCATCGCCGTCGCCCACGACATCACCGAGCGCAAGCGCAGCGAGTCGTTACAGGCCGCGCTCTACGCGATCTCCGAAGCCGCCCACGCCGCCAAAGACCTGCGCGGCCTGTTCAAGCAGGCGCACCTGATCATCGGTGAACTGCTGCCGGCCCTGAATTTCTTCGTCGCCTTGCGTGATGCCCCCGGGAGCACGCTGAACATCACCTACCCCTGCTCACAACAGCTCGCAGCGCCGCAACCAATTGCGGCCGATCTGGCCGCAGAAGTGCTGCACAGCGGGAAAACCCTGCTGCTCTCGACCGGCAGCCGCAGCCCACTGCCCGAACACCTGTACCAGCTCGACCTGCAGGACAGCCACTGGTTGGGCGTGCCCCTGAAATCGCACAACGGCACCATCGGGGCCCTGATCGTACAAAGCGATGCCCTGAGCCAGGGTTACACCGAACGCGATCAAGAACTGCTGCAGTTCGTCTCGACCCAGCTGGCAACGGCCGCCGAGCGCCAGCAGATGATCAGCCACCTGCAATTTATGGCGCAGTACGACCCGCTCACCCACTTGCCCAACCGCGAACTGCTGCATGACCGCCTGCACACCGCCCTGGCCAGGGCCCGTCGCGAGCAGATGCCGCTGGCCCTGCTGTTTCTCGATCTGGACAAGTTCAAGCAGGTCAACGACAGCCTCGGCCACGCCAGCGGCGACCTGCTGTTGCAACAGGTCGCCCAGCGCATCCAGCATTGCCTGCGCGAGGTCGATACGGTGGCGCGCTTCGCCGGCGATGAGTTCGTGGTGCTGCTCGAGGACTTCCACAGCGCCGAGCATGCCAGCCAGGTCGCCGAGAAGATCCGCCTGGCACTTAACACCCCCTTCGAGCTGCAAGGCCACAGCCGCACGGTATTCCCCAGCATCGGTATCGCCCTCTATCCGCAGCACGCACAGGATGCGCAACAGCTGCTCAACCATGCCGACAGCGCCATGTACCAGGCCAAAAACAAGGGTGGCAACTGCATCCATGTCGCCCACGAACTGCAAAGCCCGCTGGCCTGACCCAACCCTCGGCAGCATTGCACGCGCACAAAAAAGCCCGCCGAGTGGCGGGCTTTTTTAGCCTGTGGCGCTTACTTCTCGACGAAGGCGCGCTCGATCAGGTAATCACCCGGCTCGCCCATGCGCGCCGAGATTTTCAGACCGAAGCTGTTCAGCACTTCGCTGGTCTCGTCGAGCATGCTCGGGCTGCCGCAGATCATCGCGCGGTCGTCCTGCGGGTTGATCGGTGGCAGACCGATGTCGGTGAACAGCTTGCCGCTGCGCATCAGGTCGGTCAGGCGGCCCATGTTTTCGAACTCTTCACGGGTCACGGTCGGGTAGTAGATCAGCTTCTCTTTCAGCGCATCACCGAAGAACTCGTTCTGCGGCAAGTGTTCGGTGATGAACTCGCGGTACGCCACTTCGTTGACGTAACGCACGCCGTGAATAAGGATGACCTTCTCGAAACGCTCGTAGGTTTCCGGGTCCTGAATCACGCTCATAAAGGGTGCCAGGCCGGTACCAGTGCTGAGCAGGTACAGGTGCTTGCCCGGCAGCAGGTCGTCGAGTACCAGGGTGCCGGTCGGTTTACGGCTGACCATCAGCTCGTCACCTGGTTTCAGGTGCTGCAACTGCGAGGTCAGCGGACCGTCCTGCACCTTGATGCTGAAGAACTCCAGATGCTCTTCATAGTTCGGGCTGGCAATGGAATAGGCACGCATCAGCGGGCGGCCATTTTCCTGCTGCAGGCCGATCATCACGAACTGACCATTCTCGAAACGCAGCCCGGCATTGCGGGTGGTTTTGAAGCTGAACAGGGTGTCGTTCCAGTGATGGACGCTGAGTACACGCTCGACGTTCAGGTTGCTCATGCTGGTTCCTCAAGAATCGCTGACACAGTTACGGTTGCCGCGCATTCTAGCGGCGCGCACAATATCTGTTAAGTTGATTATCAAGATATGGGTTATCGGTTATATCGATATGAAATTTACACTCAGGCAACTGCAAGTCTTCGTCGCTGTGGCCCAGCAGGAAAGCGTCTCGCGCGCGGCTGACTCACTGGCGCTGTCCCAGTCGGCCACCAGCACCTCGCTCAGCGAACTGGAACGGCAGACCGACTGCCTGCTGTTCGACCGCGCCGGCAAACGCTTGAGCCTGAACGCCCTCGGCCTGCAACTGCTGCCGCAAGCCGTAGCCCTGCTCGAGCAGGCCAAGGAGATCGAGCGCCTGCTGGGCGGTAAAAGCGGTTACGGCTCGCTAAATGTCGGTGCCACCCTGACGGTCGGCAACTACCTAGCCACCCTGCTGATCGGCAGCTTTATGCAGCGCCACCCCGAATGCCGGGTGAAGCTGCAGGTGCACAATACTGCCCATGTGGTGCAGCAGATCGCCCATTATGAGCTGGACATGGGTCTGATCGAAGGCGACTGCCAGCACCCGGACATCGAGGTGCAACCCTGGGTCGAGGATGAACTGGTGGTGTTCTGCGCGCCGCAGCACCCCCTGGCGCACCATGGCGAAGCCAGCCTCGAGGAGCTCAGCCGCGAGGCCTGGATTCTTCGCGAACAGGGTTCTGGCACCCGCCTGACCTTCGACCAGGCCATGCGTCATCACCCCAGCGCGCTGAATGTACGCCTGGAGCTGGAGCACACCGAGGCGATCAAACGCGCAGTTGAATCTGGCCTGGGCATCGGCTGCATCTCGCGCCTGGCGCTGCGTGATGCCTTTCGTCGCGGCAGCCTGGTGGCGGTGGAAACGCCGGAACTGGATTTGCGCAGGCAGTTCTACTTTATCTGGCACAAACAGAAGTACCAGACCGCCGCCATGCGCGAATTTATCGAGCTATGCCGCGCGCTGACCGCCGGGGTCAAGCGCAGCGACCAGATTGTCCTGCCGACTATTGCCTGAGTAGGCGGCCTAGCCGAGCAGGATAATCGCCCAGACCAGGGCAATCAGGCTCAGCGCGGTGAACTGGGCGGCGCTGCCCATGTCCTTGGCATTCTTCGACAAGGGGTGCAGGTCGAGGGAGATACGATCGATGGCCGCCTCGACCGCCGAGTTGAGCAACTCGACGATCAACGCCAGCAAGCACACCGCCACCATCAGTGCCCGCTCAACGCGGCTGACATCCAGGTAGAACGCCAGGGGCACCAAGATCAGGTTGATCAACAGCAACTGGCGGAACGCGGCCTCTCCGGTAAAGGCTGCACGTAAGCCGGCCAGCGAATAGCCGGTGGCATTGAGCACACGTTTAAGGCCGGTCTGGCCCTTGAATGGCGACATCATGACTACTACCACATGCGATAAAGCCCGGCAGGCTACGCCAAGACTCGGAGAAAAGCACTAATCCGCCGGAATCGATTCCAGCTGCTGCAGCAGCAAGGCCGCCTGGGTCCGCGTGCGCACCCCGAGCTTGCGGAAAATCGCCGTCACGTGGGCCTTCACCGTGGCCTCGGATACGCTCAATTCATAAGCGATCTGCTTGTTCAGCAAACCGTCGCAGACCATGGTCAACACCCGGAACTGCTGCGGCGTCAGGCTCGCCAGGCCGGCGCTGGCCGCCTTGGCCTCAGCCGACAGGGCGATCGCGGCCTGACTCTGCTGCGGCCACCAGACCTCACCATCGAGCACCTGGCGCACGGCCTGCTGAATGGTTTCCAGCGGACTGGATTTAGGGATAAAACCGCTGGCCCCGAATTCGCGCGAGCGCGCGACGATGGCCGGATCTTCCTGGGCAGAAATCATCACCACGGGGATATGCGGGTACTGCCCCCGCAACAGCACCAGGCCGGAGAAGCCATAGGCACCGGGCATATTGAGGTCGAGCAGCACCAGATCCCAGTCGGTTTTCTGCGCCAGGCAGGCTTCCAGCTCGGCGATGCTGGCAGCCTCCACCAGCCGCACATCGGGGCCCAACCCCAGGGTCAGCGCCTGCTGCAAGGCACTGCGGAACAACGGATGATCGTCGGCAATCAGGATGTCAAAAGCGGCCATGGCGGATCCTGTTCTTGTTATGTGGATACCCACGAAGGGTATTTCCAGGGCACGGTCAATACGGCCTGCGCGACCATGATTGCAATGCAATCCGGCTCCTTAGAAGCTGTTTAGGATCTCGCGAGCTAGAGTCAGACAAGGCAAAAACAGCCGAGGAAGCGCAGTTTACGAGCTGTAAATGAGCATTCCGAGGCTGTTTTTAACGCCGAATGACCGACGCGCAGCAGATCCTAAACAGGTTCTTACGCATAAAAGCGCCCCAGCATGCCGAGCACTGACGGGGTGGTCAAGCATCGCGCTTTGCGGCACAGTCGGTAGCTTTTGTGAGTGAGAGCCTGAAATGCGAAGCCACGCCCTGCGCGCCGATTTATTGATGCTGCTGACTGCCATGATCTGGGGCGCGTCCTTTGTAGCGCAGCGTCTGGGCATGGACTCGATCGGCCCCTTCCTTTATAGCGGCCTGCGCTTTGCCCTGGCGGCGCTGATTCTGCTGCCGGTACTGCGCCTGCTGGAAGGCCGCAGCAGTGCAGCAGTGGCTCCGCTGAACCGCCAACTGCTGCGTGGCGGTGTGTTGATGGGCCTGGCGCTGGCACTGGGCATCAACCTGCAACAGGTCGGCCTGCTGTTTACCAGCGTGACCAACTCCGGCTTTATCACCGGTTTGTACGTGATAATCGTGCCGCTGCTGGGGCTGTTTATTGGTCACAAGACCGGCCTGGGTATCTGGCTGGGAGCCTGCATGGCGGTGCTCGGCATGTTCCTGCTCAGCGTCGGCGATGGCTTTACCGTAGCCTCCGGCGATTGGCTGCAACTGGCCGGGGCCTTCGTCTGGGGCGTGCATGTATTGCTGGTGGGGTTCTTTGCCGGCCGACATGACCCGCTGCGCCTGGCGCTGGTGCAATTTGTCACCTGTGCGGTAATCAGCCTGGTACTGGCGATACTCTTCGAGGAAATCCAGCTGCAAGCCATCATCAGCGCGGCACCGGCGATTCTCTACGGCGGCATTTTTGGCGTAGCCGTCGGCTTCACCTTGCAGGTGGTGGCGCAGAAAGATGCCATCGCGTCCCACGCCGCCATCATCCTCTCCCTGGAGGCGGTATTCGCCGCCATCGCCGGGGCCTGGATGCTTGGCGAGTCACTGGAGCTGCGTGGCTATATCGGTTGCGCGCTGATGTTCGCCGGCATGCTGCTGGCGCAGTTGTGGCCAAAGAAACTGGCCTAACATCGGGTCGTTTGAACACCTAAGCGAGGCAGCCGAGCCTATTTTCAACGCTGTATCTGTTTTCAACGACCTGCTAGAGAAACTCGCGCAGGCGTTCATGCAGCGCGTCATCCAGATCCACGGCGCGCGGAGCCTTGGCGGTCAGATAATGCTGGCTGAAGACATCCAGGTAAACATTCAGCGCGTCAGCGGCGCGCTGATCCCCCGCCAATTCCAAACACAGCGCCGCCACCTCGGCGGTGCACAGATGATCGTCGCGTTTGGAACGACGCAAGCGGTAGCGCGATAGCTGCTCGGGCTGCAGGCTGAGCACCGGCAGGCTGTCGAGATACGGACTCTTGCGAAACATCTTGCGCGCCTCACTCCAGGTGGCGTCGAGCAAGACGAACAGCGGACGTTTACCCGCCACCGGCAGCACCTCGCTGACCACTCGTTCCGGGGCGACGAACTCTCCCGGAAACACCAGATAAGGCTGCCACTGCGGATCGCTCAACAGCTCCGGCAGCGCGGCATCGACCTCGACACGCGACCAGCCAAACGCCGAGGTCTCGGCCAATACATCGGCAATCAACCAACCGGTGTTACTCGGCTTGAGCGCCTCGACATCGTGCATCAGCAAGCACACTGCCGACTGCGCGGCGATACGCGGACGCCAGGCGCACAGGCAGTGACTGGGCACTAGACGGCAGCCCGCGCAACGTAGCGAGCGGCTGCCGCGGGCGTGAAAGGGCTTCACGCAGCGGGCAAGCCGCGCGGCACGTAAACGGGAGACGGCATGGCTCATGCTCTACTCGCCGGAACAGAAATAAAAAGCAGCATCGGTGATCCCTGAAACGCAAAGCGCGGCAGTCTAACAAAGCTGCGCCATGCTTATGCGCCAGCCCGCCGAACGTACAGCGTGCAACTGAGCCTGCCGCAACGATGGACGGGCGAGTAATATAGCCGGCACTGAACCTCTGCCTGGAGTAACCGGTCAGAGGTGCAAATCGACTTTGGAGAACACCATGCTGCGTTTGACCAGCCTGACCCTGGCCCTGAGCCTGCCGCTACTGGCCCAGGCCGCCACCCTGAAAGATTTCGAACTGAACAAGGCTCTGGAAAACGTCGCCCGTGAGAGCAGCGTCGGCACCCCCCGGGCAATCAACGAGGACATTCTCGATCAGGGCTATACCGTCGAAGGTAATGAGCTGGTCAACCACCTCAGCGTACGCGCCGAGCACGCTGGCAAGATGCGCGGCAACCCCGATTCGGTACGCGTGCAATTGGCCAACAGCGTGTGTCGCAACCAGGGCTATCGCCAGCTGCTGGCCCGCGGGGCTGTGCTGCGCTACGAATTCAGCGAATACAAAAGCAACCGCCCGGTAACCACCGAACGCTTTGCCAAATCGGACTGTGGCCTATAATAGCCGTCAACTGCCATCCTGCTGCGCGCGCCGCTGCTCATCATCGGCGCGCAAATCCGCCAGCAAGGCATCCATGTAATGTGAGCGACGCGCACCACCATCCAAGCGCCGCAAACACTCCTCTTCAAGGCTCAGTTGGTTGGAGCGCGCAGCCTGTTGCAGCAAGCGGTACACATCCAACTCAAGATCCAAGGTCAGCTTAGGCATACCTGCCCCTCCCTATCCACGCCCGCCGGCGTATCAGCGGACGATCAACACCCTAGCGCATTGCCGATTGCCAACCGGGCGACTCGCAGGCCCAACACGGCAATAGCCGAGCGCCGCACCTGCAACGCGTCGACTCTTGCAAGTAAACCAGAGCTCACACGCACGTGCTGGACCGCAGACGAACGGCCAAGGTATTCAGCCAAGCGCAGTTTAGATCGAGTGCAGGCGGGACTATTTTGCCTCGCAGACTGTCGGTAGCCGGCCATACTTAGCTCAAGGACGGGGCATGCAGGGAATGCCAGGACCCGGTCTGGAATTAGAAGGAGAAATGCTATGCCCGATGAATCGGATGATGCCCTACCCCGGCATGTTCAAATCAGTGGCATCGAGCTGGACAGCAAAGTGGAGGAACTGAGCACCCTTGCGACCCCGGCAGACAGCCCGAACCTGAAGCTTTACCGGGAAATGCTCGGCACTGTCACCCGCATGGCCCAGGCCGACCGCAACCGCTGGCACGCGAAAATCATGCTGCAGACCCTACGCGAAATGGAGCATGCCTTCAGCGCCCTGGAGCAATTCAAACACCGCCGCAAGGTCACGGTATTTGGCTCGGCCCGCACCCCTGCCGACCACCCGCTCTACGCCCAAGCCCGTGAGCTCGGCGCAACCCTGGCCAAACATGATCTTATGGTCGTGACCGGGGCCGGTGGCGGCATCATGGCCGCCGCCCATGAAGGTGCCGGGTTGGAAAACAGCCTGGGGTTCAACATCACCCTGCCTTTCGAGCAAGGCGCAAATGCCACGGTGCAAGGCAGCGGCAACCTGCTGTCGTTCCACTTCTTCTTTCTGCGCAAGCTGTTCTTCGTCAAGGAAGCTGACGCTCTGGTGCTCTGCCCCGGCGGCTTCGGCACCCTGGACGAAGCCCTGGAAGTGCTTACCCTGATCCAGACTGGTAAAAGCCCGCTGGTGCCCGTAGTGCTACTCGACCAGCCAGGCGGCACGTTCTGGACGACTGCCCTGAGTTTTATCCGCGAACAGCTGCAAGACAATCGCTATATCCTGCCCAGCGATTTGCAACTGATGCGCCTGGTATACAGCGCCGAGGCCGCCGCCGAGGAGATAGACCAGTTCTACCGTAACTATCACTCCAGCCGCTGGCTCAAGGAACGCTACGTTATCCGCCTCAACCATGCGCTCAGCGACAAAGCCATGCAGCAACTGAACAGCGAGTTCATTGGCCTGTGCAAGCAAGGCGACTTTCTGCAACAGCCGCACTGCGATTCCGCGCAGGATGAGCCTGAACACTGCCACCTGACTCGCTTGCTCTTCACCTTCAACGGTCGCGATCACGGCCGCCTGCGCGAACTGCTGGATCTGGTCAATCAGCCACAGACCTGGGCAGAAAACGCCTAAGCCATGGGACCATGCCGATAATCCGCGCCGCCAGTTATCGGCTGTTGGTCAAGAAAGGAGCCAGCGGCTGCACGGCCTATTGAGCAGGCAGGCCAGGCTTAATCGTCGAGAGCGCCACGCAAGAGTCTGCCAATCAGCTCCCGCGGATAGCCTCGATAACTGAGAAAGCGCCCTTGTTGCGCACGCTCGCGTGCATCGCGGGGCAACTCACCGGCAAACTTGCGTTGCCAGGTCTCCTGCAGATGTTCACGCCAGTCGATACCACTGTCACGCAACGCCTGTTCGACATCGCCGCGGGCCAGGCCGCGCTGTGCCAGCTCTTCACGAATACGTAGCGGCCCATAGCCCGCGCGCGCGCGGTAGCTGACAAAGGCCTCGAGGTAACGCGCCTCAGACAACAAGCCTTCTTCTGCCAGACGATCGAGGGCGGCTTCGATCAAATCATCGGCTGCCCCACGACTGCGCAGTTTGCGAGTCAACTCGACCCGACCATGCTCACGCCGCGCCAACAGGTCCATGGCCGCCCGTCGCACTGCGACGGGGTTATCCAGAACGATGGACATAGGCGCGTGGATCAGGCGTCGACTTCGGCGTCAGCCAACTCGTCAACGACGGCATTGGCTTTGACCGGCGCGCTGCTGACCAGCAGTTTCTCGCGGATCAGGCCTTCAATAGTGCGCGCCACTTCCGGGTTGTCTTCCAGGTACTTGGCCGAGTTGGCCTTGCCCTGACCGATCTTGTTGCCCTGGTAGCTGTACCAGGCACCGGATTTCTCCAGCAGGCCAAGCTGCACACCCAGATCGATGATCTCGCCGTTGCGGTAGATACCCTTGCCGTAAAGAATCTGGAACTCGGCCTGACGGAAAGGCGGTGCCACCTTGTTCTTCACCACTTTGACGCGGGTTTCGCTACCCACCACTTCGTCGCCTTCCTTCACCGCGCCGGTACGGCGGATATCCAGACGCACCGAGGCGTAGAACTTCAACGCGTTACCACCGGTGGTGGTTTCCGGGCTGCCGAACATCACGCCGATCTTCATGCGGATCTGGTTGATGAAGATCACCAGGCAGTTGGCGTTCTTAATGTTGCCGGTGATCTTGCGCAGCGCCTGGGACATCAGACGGGCTTGCAGACCAACGTGCATGTCGCCCATTTCGCCTTCGATTTCCGCCTTTGGCACTAGCGCCGCCACGGAGTCGATCACGATCACGTCGATGGCATTAGAGCGCACCAGCATGTCGGTGATTTCCAGGGCCTGTTCGCCGGTATCCGGCTGCGACACCAGCAGGTCATCAACATTCACACCCAGCTTGCCGGCGTATTCAGGATCGAGCGCATGCTCGGCATCGACGAAGGCGCAGGTCGCGCCGAGCTTTTGCGCTTCGGCAATGACCGACAGGGTCAGGGTGGTTTTACCGGAAGACTCAGGACCGTAGATTTCAACGATGCGGCCTTTCGGCAGGCCGCCAATGCCCAGCGCGATATCCAGACCCAGCGAACCGGTGGAGATGGCCGGAATGGCCTGGCGATCGTGATCGCCCATGCGCATCACTGCACCTTTGCCGAATTGCTTTTCAATCTGGCCTAGGGCTGCCGCCAAGGCGCGCTTCTTATTCTCGTCCATTTAAGTCCTCACGTAATCAAGAAGGGCCAGCTAGCGGCCACCAACAACTGTATAAGTAGACAGTATTATTCCACAGGGCAAGTCGCCCGCCTACCCCGCGTTTGGATTTTCTTGCGCAAGCAGCCGCAACAGCCCAGCCAGTGCGGCCTCAACCGTTTGTCGGCGAACCTCAGTGCGATCCCCGGAAAACCGGCGACGCGCACTGAATAGCTGCGCGCCGTCGCCCCAGGCCAACCACACCGTGCCTACCGGCTTCTCGACTGAACCGCCATCGGGCCCCGCCACCCCACTCACCGCCACCGCATAACGCGCACCGCTGTGCACCTGGGCACCTCGCACCATGGCTTCGACCACTTCTTGGCTCACCGCCCCGACAGAGCCGAACAACGCCTCAGGCACATTGAGCTGTTTAGTCTTCTGCGTATTGGAGTAGGTGACATACCCGGCCTCGAACCAGGCCGAGCTGCCAGCAATCCGGGTAATCGCCTCGGCAATGCCGCCGCCGGTACAGGATTCGGCCGTACTGACCTGCGCCTGCGCGGCTTGCAGGCCCTGTCCCAGGCGGGCAGCCAGTGCAGTTAAGGAATCCATATGCGCTCCGGGATGAAACAGTTGTAGGGGATACCCTACACTAGGCGCTTTTGCGATTCAGCCGGACAGCTAAAACGATGAGCCAAAGCGACCTCAGTTCTCACACGCCGATGATGCAGCAGTACTGGCGGCTGAAAAATCAGCACCCGGATCAGCTGATGTTCTACCGCATGGGCGACTTCTACGAGATCTTCTACGAGGACGCGAAAAAGGCCGCCAAACTACTGGATATCACCCTGACCGCGCGCGGCCAATCTGCCGGCCAGGCCATTCCCATGTGCGGAATCCCCTACCACTCGCTGGAAGGCTACCTGGCCAAGCTGGTCAAGCTGGGCGAATCGGTGGTTATCTGCGAGCAGATCGGCGACCCGGCTACCAGCAAAGGCCCGGTGGAACGCCAGGTGGTACGCATCATCACCCCCGGCACCGTCAGCGACGAAGCGCTGCTCGATGAGCGCCGCGACAACTTGCTGGCTGCCGTGCTCGGTGATGAGCGGCTGTTCGGTCTGGCCGTGCTGGATATCACCAGCGGCCGCTTCAGCGTGCTGGAAATAAAAGGCTGGGAAAACCTGCTGGCCGAGCTGGAACGCCTGAACCCGGTCGAGCTGCTGATTCCCGATGATTGGCCGCAGGGCTTGCCGGCGGAAAAACGCCGTGGCGTGCGCCGCCGTGCGCCTTGGGACTTCGAGCGCGACACCGCGAACAAGAGCCTGTGCCAGCAATTCGGCACCCAGGACCTCAAGGGCTTCGGCTGCGAAAACCTGACCCTGGCCATTGGTGCCGCCGGCTGCCTGCTGGCCTACGCCAAGGAAACCCAGCGCACCGCCCTGCCGCACCTGCGCGGCCTGCGCCACGAGCGCCTCGACGATACGGTGATTCTCGACGGGGCCAGCCGACGCAACCTGGAGCTGGACGTTAACCTGGCGGGCGGGCGTGACAACACCCTGCAATCGGTGGTCGACCGCTGCCAGACCGCCATGGGCAGCCGCTTGCTCAGCCGCTGGCTGAACCGTCCGCTACGCGATCGCGCCGTACTGGAAGCGCGCCAGGAATCGATTGCCTGTCTGCTGGAGCGCTACCGCTTCGAAACCCTACAGCCACAGCTCAAGGAAATCGGCGACCTGGAGCGTATTCTTGCGCGGATCGGCCTGCGCAATGCGCGCCCGCGCGATCTGGCACGCCTGCGCGACGCTCTCGCCGCATTGCCCACGCTGCAAATGGCCATGGCCAATCTGGAAGCGCCACACCTGGCCAGCCTGGCTGGCACCGTCAGCACCTACCCGGAGCTGGCTGAACTGCTGGCTCGCGCCGTCAATGACAACCCGCCAGCGGTAATCCGCGATGGCGGCGTGCTGAAAACCGGCTACGACGCCGAACTGGACGAACTGCAATCGCTCAGCGAGAACGCCGGCCAGTACCTGATGGACCTGGAAGTGCGTGAAAAGGCCCGTACCGGCCTGGCCAACCTCAAGGTCGGCTACAACCGCGTACACGGCTACTTTATCGAGCTGCCGAGCAAGCAGGCCGAGTCCGCCCCGGCCGACTATATCCGACGCCAGACCCTGAAAGGGGCCGAGCGCTTTATCACCCCCGAACTCAAGGAGTTCGAGGACAAAGCACTCTCAGCCAAGAGCCGTGCACTGGCGCGCGAGAAGATGCTCTATGACGAATTGCTGGAACGCCTGATCAGCCACCTCGGCCCACTGCAGGACAGCGCTGCGGCCCTGGCCGAGCTGGACGTGCTGAGCAACCTCGGTGAGCGCGCGCTGAACCTCGACCTCAACTGCCCGCGCTTCGTCGATGAGCCGTGCATGCGCATCGACCAGGGCCGCCATCCGGTGGTCGAGCAGGTGCTGACCACGCCGTTTGTGGCCAACGACCTGAACCTCGACGATGACACGCGCATGCTGATCATCACCGGCCCGAACATGGGTGGTAAATCCACCTATATGCGCCAAACCGCCTTGATCGTGCTGCTGGCGCATATCGGCAGCTTTGTGCCGGCGAAAAGCTGCGAGCTGTCGCTGGTCGACCGCATCTTCACCCGCATCGGTTCAAGCGACGACCTGGCCGGCGGACGTTCGACCTTTATGGTGGAAATGAGCGAGACCGCCAACATCCTGCACAACGCCAGCGAACGCAGCCTGGTGTTGATGGACGAGGTGGGCCGCGGCACCAGCACCTTCGACGGCCTGTCGCTGGCCTGGGCAGCAGCCGAGCAGCTGGCCAAGCTACGCGCCTACACGCTGTTCGCCACCCACTATTTCGAACTGACCGTACTGCCGGAAAGCCAGCCGATCGTCGCCAACGTGCACCTCAACGCCACCGAGCACAACGAACGCATCGTGTTCCTTCACCATGTACTGCCTGGCCCCGCCAGCCAGAGCTACGGCCTGGCGGTGGCACAACTGGCAGGCGTGCCGAATGAGGTGATCCTGCGCGCCCGCGAGCATCTGGCGCGACTGGAAACCACCAGCCTGCCCCATGAACTACCAGCTACTCAGCCAGGCCAGACCGCCGCACCGATGCAGAGCGACATGTTCGCCAGCCTGCCGCACCCACTGCTGGAAGAATTGCAGAAGATCAACCCGGATGATCTGACTCCGCGCAAGGCGCTAGAGCTGCTATATACATGGAAGACACGCTTCTAACGCTTGCGCGCGCATAACTGTTAGAATCGCGCGCATTTTTATGACTGCCCGACTTAAAGCCTGAGCCGTGGCCATTACCCCTAGCCTGCTAAAGCCCGCATAGAACGGGGCAGGCTGGCGCCCGAGGAGAGAATCAGAAATGACCTTCGTCGTTACCGACAACTGCGTCAAATGCAAATACACCGATTGTGTTGAAGTCTGCCCGGTGGACTGCTTCTACGAAGGCCCGAACTTCCTGGTGATCCACCCGGACGAGTGCATCGACTGCGCACTCTGCGAGCCAGAATGCCCGGCCCAGGCCATCTTCTCCGAAGATGAAGTCCCGGAAGAGCAACAGGAATACATTGCACTGAACGCTGATCTGGCCGAAATCTGGCCAAACATCACCGAGAAGAAAGAATCCCTGCCGGATGCAGAAGAATGGGATGGCGTGAAGGACAAGCTGCAACACCTGGAGCGCTAGTACCTGGTTCACCGAGCTGCACACTAAAAACCCGCCTTGCGCGGGTTTTTACTTTTCTGCAGGCAAAAAATTGTCGGGAACAATTTTTGACGTCGCGTAGCGACGGCCCGAAGGGTGGTCGCCAGGAATCGCGAGCACAAAAAAAGGGGCGGCTCGCGCCGCCCACTCTTTTGTCCCTAGTCCCTTTATTTCCCAGCCCATCATCCTGATGAATCGCGTCTTGCGATGTCCTGATTGTCTTCCTGACAACCCGTGCTTATCCGTTAGCACAGGTGTGATATTAGCGATTTACGGCCCCACCACAAGCCAGGAAAATCGCCTAAAAGCTGTGGTTACGCAGTTCATTTATTTATAAAAAATCAATAAAAACAACAGCTTAAGTAATTAACGAGCGATTATAAGGCCACTCACCGCACCGATTGCTTACACAAGTTGTAAGCAATGGCTTACATGAGCACTCGCAAATAATCGCCAGGAACGATTATTGACCTTGCGCTGCGCGCGAAGCGCAAGGGCACCCACCCTGGACAGCAGACCACCAAGACGCGGGGAGCGTTTTTGCGCGAAGCCAAAAGGGGTGACGCGCATGAATGTGCTGAACACAAAAAACCCGGCCTGAGCCGGGTTGAGTGTTAAAGCAAGGAGCTACTGGAACAACGAGTCACTCGACAGACCATTTTTCTCCAGGATTTCGCGCAAGCGCTTGAGCGCTTCAACCTGGATCTGCCTTACACGCTCACGGGTCAAGCCGATTTCCTGTCCGACCTCCTCCAGCGTGCAGCTCTCATGGCCACGCAGGCCGAAGCGGCGAATCACCACCTCACGCTGCTTATCGGTCAGTTCGGACAGCCACTGATCGATGCTTTGCGAAAGGTCGTCATCCTGCAGCAACTCACAAGGGTCGGTAGGACGCTCATCGGTCAGGGTGTCCAACAGGGTTTTATCCGAGTCCTGGCCCAGTGATACATCCACCGAGGAGACACGCTCATTCAGGCCCAGCATGCGCTTGACCTCACCCACCGGTTTTTCCAGCAGGTTGGCAATTTCTTCTGCAGAAGGCTCATGGTCGAGCTTCTGGGTCAATTCGCGAGCAGCACGCAGGTACACGTTGAGCTCTTTAACCACATGGATGGGTAAACGAATTGTACGGGTCTGATTCATGATCGCCCGTTCGATGGTCTGGCGGATCCACCAGGTGGCATAGGTTGAGAAACGGAAGCCGCGCTCGGGATCGAATTTTTCCACGGCGCGAATCAAGCCGAGATTGCCTTCTTCGATCAGGTCCAGCAGGGACAAGCCGCGATTGACATAACGCCGCGCAATTTTCACCACCAGGCGCAGGTTGCTTTCGATCATGCGCTTGCGACCGGCAGGGTCACCCTTCTGCGCCAGGCGCGCGAAGAACACTTCCTCTTCCGGGGTCAGCAGGGGGGAAAAACCGATTTCGTTGAGGTACAGCTGAGTGGCGTCGAGCGCGCGGGTGTAATCGATGTACTTATGCTGTTTGCTGGCCGTGGAGCCTTTTGCTTTGCTGCGGGAGACTGGCGGTTGCGCTTCTTCGTCTGAATCATCGTCAAGGACAATAGCAGGCTCCATCAGGAGCACTTCATCATCGACGTCAAACTCCGGCGCTTCTTTTTTATTGAGAGCCATTTTTGTTATTCCTTGCTGAGTTCGACAGCAAGCCCTAGCGCGACCAAATCCCTGGTTACACCCGAGCCCGTCCCTCCCACGTGGTGGAGACAGGCTAGCGCAAGATCAACGACGTGGCAGGTATTGCAATGGATCTACAGGTTTACCTTGGCGGCGCACTTCAAAGTGAAGTTTCACCCGGTCGGCTCCTGTGGAACCCATCTCGGCAATTTTCTGCCCGGCTTTGACCTGTTGCCCCTCCTGCACCAACAGCCTGCGGTTGTGTCCGTAGGCGCTTACGTAGGTATCGCTATGCTTGATGATTATCAACTCGCCGTAGCCCCGTAAACCACTCCCGGCGTAGACCACTGAACCATCAGACGCAGCTAAAACAGGCTGGCCCAATTCTCCGGCGATATCAATTCCTTTATTCAAACTGCCGTTTGAGGAAAAACGCCCGATAACGGTGCCGCTGGAAGGCCATATCCAGCCCGATGCAGAGCGCTGCGAGGGTGGCACCGCCGTCACGCTCGGTGGGGTTTTGATCGGCACAGGCGGCTGAGCTTGCGGCGGTTTCGCTGCGACAGGTGCACCGGGACGCGTAGGCGCAACCACAGGGGCCACAGCCACCGGCGGACGGCTGGACGGCTGCCCATCGAAGCGAATCATCTGGCCAACCCGGATCAGATAAGGCGGCGCGATGCCATTGCGCGCGGCCAAGGCCTTCCAGTCCCAGCCGAAGCGGAAGGCGATCGAATACAGGGTATCGCCACGCTGCACCTGATACTGGCCGCGGCTAACCGGCTGACGTTGCGGCACTGGGGCGGCACCAGCATTATTGCGGTCAACCACGTTGACCCCACCGGCTGGCGGCGTGCTCGAGCAAGCACTGAGAAGCGCACTGAGGACAAGGCCACTCAACAGGCATCGTGCACTGCTGGAACGCATCGGCAATTGAATGGCTGTGAAACTCACCCGCATCTCCCTTAGGTAAAACTGACGACTTCTGGCTGGCGTGTATTGTGCCGCAATTATGGGTTATCACCAGCGCTTTGCGGGCTACGCCCGGCCAGCCACTCCAGGCCCAGCACCAGGATGACGCCTGCGAGCGCCAGGCCAAGTGCCATGAGCAACTGCGGATCTTGCCCACTGACTTCAGCAAAGCGCGCAGGCCACAGATTAGCCTGCAACAACGGCACCGACTGCCCGGCGCTATCGACCTGCCAGCTGAGGGTTTCTTTCCAGGGCCAGACCTTGTTCAGCGAACCGAGCATCAGGCCGGTCAAGAACGCCAGGCTCAGGTCACGCCAGCGTGCCAACAACCAGCGTAGAACGCCGGCGAAGCTGACAATACCCACCAGGCAGCCGCTGGCAAAAACGCCCAGCACCAGCAAATCCAATGCCTTTACGGCGCTCAGGATGAAGCTATACAACCCCATCAGCACCAACAGAAAGCTCCCGGAAATCCCCGGCAGAATCATCGCGCAGATGGCAATCGCCCCTGCCAGAAACAGACTCAGCGGGTCATTGCCCCACTGCAGCGGCGACGCGACGGTAATCCAGTAGGCGAAGCCCACGCCAAAGCCAAAGCTCACCAGCCGCGTCCAATTCCAACGCTGAATTTCCCGCACGACCAGATGGCTGGAGACCAGAATCAGGCCAAAGAAAAACGACCACACCGGGATGGGATGTTCGGCCAACAGGTAGGTAATCAACTGGGCCAGGCTCAGCACGCTGGTCAGAATGCCCAGCAGCAACACCAACAGAAAGGTGGCGTTGGCCGCCTGCCAGGCCGCGACAATGCGCCCGCGCAACAGCAGCGCCAGCCCGGCCGGTACGCTGGCGATGGAACGCAGCAGCTCATCATAGATACCGCCGATAAAGGCCACGGTACCGCCAGATACGCCCGGCACCACGTCGGCCGCGCCCATGGCGATGCCTTTGGCATAGAGCAGCAAGTAGTTCTTCATGAAGCCATCCGCAGACAATCGATGAGTCAGGCCAACGGCCCATTGAGCAAGGGCACAAAGCGCACAGCATCGAGCACGTGACGGGAGAAGCCATCCTCTTCGCGGACGATCAGCAGCAACTCCTGCACATCCCCCGCCCCGACCGGAATCACCAGACGCCCGCCTGGAGCCAGCTGATCGAGCAGTGCCTGCGGCACTTGAGCGGCCGCGGCGGTCACGATAATGGCGTTGTAAGGACCCAGGGCATTCCAGCCTTCCCAGCCATCCCCCCAGCGGAACACCACGTTGCGCAGATTCAACTGTGCCAGGCGTTCCTTGGCCTTTTCCTGCAAGCACTGGATACGCTCGACGGTGAACACCCGCTCCACCAGCTGGGCCAGGATCGCCGTCTGGTAACCCGAGCCGGTGCCGATCTCCAACACCTTGTCCAAGGGACCTGCCGCCAGCAGCAACTCACTCATGCGCGCGACCATATAAGGCTGCGAGATGGTCTGGTTGTTGCCGATCGGCAGCGCGGTGTCTTCATAGGCGCGGTGCGCCAGGGCTTCATCGACAAACAGGTGACGCGGCGTGCGGCGGATGGTCTCCAGCACATGGGCGTTGGACAGGCCCTCTTCGTACAGCCGCTGAATCAGGCGCTCACGGGTGCGTTGCGAGGTCATGCCAATGCCACGGTGCTGCAACGGGTCCTGCTCGCGGCGGATCACAGCAGCCCCTCCAACCAGGGTTGCAGGCTGTTGAAACCCTCTTGGAAGGTGCGGTCAAGCTGCAACGGCGTGACCGAGACGTAGCCCTGCATCACCGCATGAAAATCCGTACCCGGGCCGCCATCTTCGGCATCACCGGCCACCGAGATCCAATACCCCTCTTTGCCACGCGGGTTGACCACCTTGACCGGCGCGGCAGCGCGGGCACGGTGGCCCAGGCGGGTCAGCTGGATGCCGCGGATATTCTCCAGCGGCAGGTTGGGGATATTCACGTTGAGTACGGTGCGCGGCGGCAGGTCGAGCTGCTCGTGCGCCTCGACCAGCTTGCGGGCGAAATAGGCGGCGGTCGCCAGGTTATCCGGCAAGCGCGAGAGCAACGAGAAGGCGAACGCCGGGCGGCTCAAAAAGCGCCCTTCCAAGGCAGCGGCGACGGTGCCGGAATACAGCACGTCATCGCCCAGGTTGGCTCCCAGGTTGATGCCCGACACCACCAGGTCCGCCACATGCGGCAACAAGCCGTTGAGGCCCAGGTGTACGCAGTCGGTCGGTGTGCCGTTCAGGCTGATAAAGCCATTGGGCAAGGTATTGGGATGCAGCGGCCGGTCGAGGGTCAGCGAGCTGCTCGCCCCGCTCTTGTCCTGATCGGGTGCAATCACCGTGCACTCGGCATAGTCGGCCAGCGCGGCATGCAGCGCGGCAAGGCCTGGCGCGGCGACACCGTCATCATTAGAAATCAGAATACGCATGGGTTGTCCGTCTGCCCTGCCGGCAACAGATCGACGAGCTCGCGCACCAACACCGTGGCGAAGCATCCAGCCGGCAGGACGAATTCCAGTTGCAGAATGTCAGGCTCAGGATAATGCCACGTCAAACCGCCAATGGGGAGGCGCAGAATACGCCGTTCGTGCGTCATGTCCGCTTCTGCCAACCAGTCGACCAAGACGCTTTCACGCGCACCAATCTGCTGTTCCAGCGCCTGTGCCACACCGCCAGCGGTGGACACGCCTGCGCCCCACAACGGGCCCGTCGGGTGCAGATCGAGAATGGCCAGACGCGGATCGCTGCACTCGGCTTCACCGGCAGCAAAAAAACTGCGGCTGTCGGTAAAGGCCAGCAGATCACCCAGCAGCGCCTGGCTCCAGGTGCCGGCGGCTACCCGTTCGGCCAGTACCTGATTGAACAGGTAACTACGCGCCGCCGAGAGCACCCGCGAACGCACATTGCGCTTCTCCGGCAGGCTCTTGTTCGCCGCAAAGTGGCGGGCATGGGCGACATTGCCGCCCTCGAAGCCAAAGCGCTGCAAGCCGTAATAGTTGGGGATGCCCTGCGCCGCGATCTGCGTCAGGCGCTTGTCCAGTGCCTCGCGATCAGCGACAAGCTGGGTCAGGCGCAGGGTAAAGCCGTTGGCCGCATGCGCGCCGCGCTGCAGTTTACGGGTATGCCGCACCTGCTTGAGGATGCTCAGGCTGGCATCTTCGGCGGCGCTCAGATCGGGATTGGCCTTGCCCGGCAGGTGCAGGCTGAACCACTGACGAGTCAGGGCCTGACGATCCTTGAGCCCGGCGTAGCTGATCAGCCGCAACGGCACACCGGCAGCGCGGGCGATGCGCTTGGCGGCTTCCTCGGTGTTCAGCTCGCGCTTTTCCACCCATAGCCAAAGGTGTTCACCCTCGCCGGCCAGGGGAATATCCAGCACCTCATCGACCTGAAAGTCTTCCGCCACCGCCTTGAGCAACGCGGTGCCACAGGGTTCGCCATAGGCACGCGGGCCGAGCAGTTCGAGCTCGTTCATCGGTTCACCAACAGTGCGACGGCGTGCACGGCAATACCTTCTTCACGCCCGGTAAAGCCAAGCTTCTCGGTGGTGGTGGCCTTGACGTTGACCTGATCCAGGCTCACCTGCAGGTCTTCGGCAATCCGCACGCGCATGCTGTCGATATGCGGGGCCATCTTCGGGGCCTGGGCGACGATGGTGGCGTCGACATTGCCGACCTGCCAGCCCTTGGCGTGAACCAGACCGAGTACATGCCGCAGCAGCACGCGGCTGTCTGCGCCCTTGAAGGTCGGGTCGGTATCGGGAAAGTGCTTGCCGATATCGCCCAGCGCCGCCGCACCGAGCAAGGCGTCGCTCAAGGCATGCAGCAGCACGTCGCCGTCGGAATGGGCCAGCAGGCCAAACTTATGGGGAATCTGCACGCCGCCCAGGGTAATCAAATCGCCCTCGCCGAAGCGGTGTACATCGTAGCCGTGGCCGATACGCATAAAAGACAACGCCCTGAAAAAGTCAGGGCGTGATTCTAACTGAAAGCTGCACGATCAACCCGGCTAGCTGGCCAAGCAAAACGCCTTCTGTCAGCAGCAGTTCAGCTCAATAACGCCTTGGCGTGATGACGCAGGTGGTCATCGATAAAGCTGGCGATAAAGTAGTAGCTGTGGTCGTAGCCCGGTTGCAGGCGCAGGATCAGCGGATGGCCGGCGGCCTGCGCCGCGGCCTTGAGCGCATCCGGCTTGAGCTGGCTTTCCAGAAAATCATCACGGTCGCCTTGATCGACCAGGATCGGCAGCTTTTCCGTCGCCTCGGCCAGCAGCGCACAGGCATCCCATTCGCGCCAGCGCGAACGCTCATCGCCCAGGTAGCGCGAGAACGCCTTCTCGCCCCAGGGGCAATGGCTCGGGTTACTGATCGGCGCAAACGCCGACAGCGACTGATAACGCCCCGGATTGCGCAGCGCGCAGACCAGCGCACCGTGCCCACCCATGGAGTGGCCGCTGATGCCGCGTTTGGCGGATACCGGAAAGTTCGCTTCGATCAGCACCGGTAGCTCCTGCACCACATAGTCGTGCATGCGGTAATGCCGCGCCCAGGGCTCCTGGGTGGCGTTGACGTAGAAACCCGCGCCCAGACCAAAATCCCAGGCTTTGTCCGGATCATCCGGCACCTCCGCACCGCGCGGGCTCGTGTCCGGCGCGACGAGGATCAACCCCAGTTCGGCAGCCAGCTTGTGTGCCCCAGCCTTCTGCATAAAGTTTTCGTCGGTGCAGGTCAGCCCGCTCAGCCAGTACAGCACCGGCAGCCTGACACCCTGCTCGGCCTGCGGCGGCAGGTAGACGGCGAACTGCATATCGCAGTTGAGTGCAGTCGAACGATGCCGGTAGCGTTTGTGCCAGCCACCGCAACTCTTGTTGCTGGAAACGATTTCCAGGGTCATGGAGATGCCCACCCTACAGATCAATAGTGGATAACGGTGCGGATGCTCTTGCCTTCGTGCATCAAGTCGAAGGCCTCGTTGATCTGCTCCAGGCCCATGGTGTGGGTGATAAAGGTGTCCAGCGGGATCTCGCCCTTCTGCGCCTTGTCCACATAGCTCGGCAGCTCGGTGCGGCCCTTGACCCCACCGAAGGCCGAACCGCGCCACACGCGCCCGGTCACCAGCTGGAACGGCCGGGTGCTGATTTCCTGGCCGGCACCGGCCACACCGATAATCACCGACTCGCCCCAGCCCTTGTGCGCGCACTCCAGCGCCGCGCGCATCAGTTGCACATTGCCGACGCACTCGAAGGAGTAGTCCACGCCGCCGTCGGTCATCTCGATGACCACGTCCTGAATCGGCTTGGTGAAATCCTTTGGATTAACGAAATCAGTCGCGCCCAGCTCACGGGCCACGTCGAACTTGGCCGGGTTGATGTCGATAGCGATGATGCGCGAAGCCTTGGCCATTTTCGCGCCGATGATTGCCGCCAGGCCGATGCCACCCAGACCGAAGATCGCTACGGTCGCGCCCTCTTCCACTTTTGCAGTGTTCAGCACCGCACCGATGCCGGTGGTCACGCCACAGCCGAGCAGGCAGACCTTTTCCAGCGGCGCGTCCTTGGGGATCACCGCCAGGGAGACTTCTGGCAACACGGTGTATTCGGAGAAGGTCGAGCAGCCCATGTAGTGGTAGATCGGCTGACCCTTGTAGCTGAAGCGTGAAGTGCCGTCGGGCATCAGGCCCTTGCCCTGGGTGGCGCGTACCGAGCTGCACAGGTTGGTCTTGCCGGACTTGCAGAATTTGCACTCGCGGCATTCGGCGGTGTACAGCGGAATCACGTGGTCGCCGATCTTCACCGAGGTCACACCCTCGCCGATGGCCTCAACAATACCGCCGCCCTCGTGGCCGAGAATCGCCGGGAACACGCCTTCGGAATCCGCGCCGGACAGGGTGTAGGCATCGGTGTGACACACACCGGTGGCAACTATGCGCACCAGCACTTCACCGGCCTTGGGCGGCGCAACGTCGACTTCGACGATTTGCAGCGGCTGATTGGGGGCAAAGGCTACGGCAGCACGGGACTTGATCATGGTCGCTCTCCAGCGGCTTCAACGGTGGCGCAGAGTGTAGAGCAGCACCTCAGACAGGTAACCCACTTTTCCCGAGCGACCATCCTGCACGCCGCTTATCGACTCACACGGGTCGCTATTGCTTGAGGTGCCAGAGGCTGGCCAAACTGCGCAAGTCTTCTGGGCGGGTAACTTTCAGGTTATCCGCACGCCCCTCGATCAGGCGCGGCGCTTGCCCAGCCCATTCGATCGCCGAGGCTTCGTCGGTAATCGCCATACCGGCAATCAAGGCATCGGCCAGCGCCCGTTGCAATTCGCCCAGGCGGAACATTTGCGGGGTAAAAGCCTGCCAGATCGGCGTGCGGTCCACGGTGGCCTGCACCCGGCCATCCGCGCTGGCACGCTTGAGGGTGTCGCGCGCCGGCACGGCGAGCAGGCCGCCCACCGGGTCATCGGCCAGCTCGCCGAGCAGCAGGTCGAGATCGCTACGCGCCAGATTGGGTCGCGCCGCGTCGTGCACCAGCACCCAATCCTGCTCCTGTGCACCCAGCTCCGTCAGGCGCAGCAGGCCGCTCAACACCGAATCGGCGCGCTCGGCACCACCCGCAGCGCGCTGAACACGCGGATCATTGGCACAGCTCAGGGTCGGCCAGTAGGGATCATCCAGTGCCAGGCTGACCACCACAGCGCACAGCTGCGGGTGCTCAAGAAAGCAGGCCAGGGTGTGTTCGATAATGCTTTTACCGGCCAGCTGCAGGTACTGCTTGGGCCGATCGGCGTGCATCCGGCTGCCAACACCGGCGGCCGGGATTAACGCCCAGAAAGGGGGTAACTCGCGGTTATTCATTCAGCCAACTGATAGAGGGTTTCGCCCTCTTTAAGCATGCCCAGCTCGTGCCGCGCACGCTCTTCGACGGTTTCCATACCGCTTTTCAGCTCCAGCACTTCCGCTTCGAGAATCCGGTTGCGCTCTTGCAGCTGCTGATTTTCGCCCTGCTGATCGGCGATCTGCTGCTGCAACTGGGCCACCTGCGCCAAGCTGCCATCGCCCACCCACAGGCGATATTGCAAACCTGCCAGCAAGGCAATCAGCACGAAAAACACCCAGTAAGAACGACTACGCATAACGGCAAAAGATTCCGGATGAAAAAGGGGCGACTCGCGCCGCCCCTCTTTTACCACGCATTGAGTGGTCACTGAAAACATCGCGAGCGATGACTAGGCAAGGCAAAATCAGGCGAGGCAGCGGAGTTTACTGCAGTAAATGAGCATGCCGAGCCTGATTTTAACGCCGCATAGTCGAGCGCAGCGGTTTTCAGCCACGGAACTCGGCGCGGCCTTTGTATGGTGCTTTACCAGCCAGCTGCTCTTCGATACGCAGCAGTTGGTTGTACTTGGACACGCGGTCCGAACGGCACAGCGAACCGGTCTTGATCTGGCCGGCAGCAGTACCCACAGCCAGGTCGGCGATGGTGCTGTCTTCGGTTTCACCGGAGCGGTGCGAGATCACCGCGGTGTAGCCAGCGGCCTTGGCCATCTGGATGGCTTCCAGGGTCTCGGTCAGGGTGCCGATCTGGTTGAACTTGATCAGGATCGAGTTGCCGATCGACTCGTCGATGCCGCGCTTGAGGATTTTTGTATTCGTTACAAACAAGTCGTCGCCGACCAGCTGAACTTTTTGACCGATTTTATCGGTCAAAACTTTCCAGCCAGCCCAGTCGGACTCGTCCATGCCGTCTTCGATGGAGATGATCGGGTAACGCTCAGACAGACCGGCCAGGTAGTCGGCGAAGCCTTCGGCGTTGAACACTTTGCCTTCGCCAGCCAGGTCGTACTTGCCGTCTTCGAAGAACTCGCTGGAAGCGCAGTCCAGCGCCAGGGTGACGTCGTCGCCCAGGGTGTAACCGGCATTGGCTACGGCTTCGGCGATAGCAGCCAGGGCGTCTTCGTTGGAGGCCAGGTTCGGCGCGAAGCCACCTTCGTCACCGACTGAGGTGCTCAGGCCACGGGCTTTGAGCACGGCTTTGAGGTGATGGAAAATCTCGGTACCCATGCGCAGCGCGTCGGCGAAGGTCTTCGCGCCCACCGGCTGGACCATGAACTCCTGGATATCGACGTTGTTATCGGCATGCTCGCCGCCGTTGATGATGTTCATCATCGGCACCGGCATCGAGTAAACGCCCGGAGTGCCGTTCAGGTCGGCGATATGCGCGTACAGCGGCACGCCCTTGGCCTGAGCGGCAGCCTTGGCGGCAGCCAGGGACACGGCGAGGATGGCGTTGGCGCCTAGGGTGGCTTTGTTTTCGGTGCCGTCGAGGGCAATCATCGCCAGGTCGAGGGCTTTCTGGTCAGTGGCATCTTTGCCCAGCAGCAGGTCGCGGATCGGGCCATTGATGTTGGCCACGGCTTTCAGCACGCCCTTGCCCAGGTAACGGCTCTTGTCGCCATCACGCAATTCCAGCGCTTCACGCGAACCGGTGGAGGCACCGGACGGCGCGCAGGCGCTGCCCATGATGCCGCCGTCGAGAATTACATCGGCTTCTACAGTCGGGTTACCACGGGAATCGAGAACCTCACGGCCTTTGATGTCGACGATCTTTGCCATTGCGTGTAGCACTCCAAAAAATTGACGAAAAGGGTAGTACCGAGTTGCACACTCATTGCGCGCCAGAGATTAGTCCAGCGCGCAATATGTACTGACTATTTAGTCAGATTGTATACAAAAGGCACTTTACCGGAGATTTGCCGTTTCAGGCAGTCTCAATCGGCGCAAAACTCTTGATCAAATCATCCAGCTGCTTGAGCTGGGTGAGGAACGGCTCCAGCTTGTCCAGACGCAGGGCGCAAGGGCCGTCGCATTTGGCATTGTCCGGATCCGGATGGGCTTCGAGGAACAGACCGGCCAGGCCCTGGCTCATGCCTGCCTTGGCCAGATCAGTGACCTGAGCACGGCGACCACCGGCGGAATCAGCGCGACCACCCGGCATCTGCAGGGCGTGGGTTACGTCGAAGAACACCGGGTAGTTCATCTGCTTCATGATGCCGAAGCCGAGCATGTCCACCACCAGGTTGTTGTAACCGAAGCTGGAACCACGCTCGCAGAGAATCAGCTGGTCATTACCTGCTTCTTCGCACTTGGCCAGGATGTGCTTCATCTCCTGGGGCGCGAGGAACTGGGCTTTCTTGATATTGATCACCGCGCCGGTCTTGGCCATGGCCACTACCAGGTCGGTCTGCCGCGAGAGAAACGCCGGCAGCTGGATAATGTCGCAAACCGCCGCCACTGGAGCCGCTTGCTCAGGCTCGTGCACGTCGGTAATCACCGGCACGCCGAAGGTCTTTTTGATTTCCTCGAAGACCTTCATGCCCTCTTCCAGGCCTGGGCCACGGAATGAGGTCACGGACGAGCGGTTGGCCTTGTCGAAGCTGGCTTTGAACACGTAGGGAATACCGAGCTTGTCGGTAACCCGCACGTATTCTTCACAGGCGCGCATGGCCAGATCGCGGGATTCGATGACGTTGATCCCGCCGAACAGCACGAATGGCTTGTCGTTGGCGATTTCGATGCCGCCAACCTTGATGATTTTCTGCGTCATATCCCTATGCCTTCTTAGCTTTCTGCGTCAGCGCGGCAGTCACGAAACCGCTGAACAACGGATGGCCGTCACGCGGAGTGGAGGTGAACTCCGGGTGGAACTGGCAGGCGACGAACCATGGGTGTTCAGGAGCCTCCACCACTTCAACCAACGCGCCGTCACCGGAGCGACCGGTGACCTTGAGGCCGGCGGCGATCAGCTGCGGCAACAGGTTGTTGTTCACTTCATAGCGATGACGATGACGCTCGACGATCACATCCTGGCCGTAGCAGTCACGCACATTGGAGCCGGCCATCAGCTGGCAATCCTGGGCACCCAGGCGCATGGTGCCGCCCAGATCGGAGGCGTCAGTACGCTGCTCGGTCACGCCGGTGGCGTCCTGCCATTCGGTGATCAGACCGACTACTGGGTGCTGGCTGCTGGTGTCGAATTCGGTGGAGTTGGCATCGGTCCAGCCCAGCACATTGCGGGCGAACTCGATCACCGCGACCTGCATGCCGAGGCAGATACCGAGGTAGGGAATCTTGTTCTCACGGGCGTACTGCACGGTCTTGATCTTGCCTTCCACGCCGCGCAGACCGAAGCCGCCAGGCACCAGGATGGCATCGACACCTTCGAGCAGGTCGGTGCCTTTGTTCTCGATGTCTTCGGAGTCGATATAGCGCAGGTTGACCTTGGTGCGGTTCTGGATGCCGGCATGGCTCATCGCTTCGATCAGCGATTTGTAGGCGTCCAGCAGTTCCATGTACTTGCCGACCATGGCGATGGTGACTTCGTGCTCCGGATTCAGCTTGGCATCGACGACACGGTCCCACTCGGACAGGTCGGCACCGTTGCATTCCAGGCCGAAGCGCTCGACGACGAAGTCATCCAGGCCCTGGGCATGCAGCACACCTGGGATCTTGTAGATGGTGTCGACGTCTTCCAGGGAAATCACCGCACGCTCTTCGACGTTGGTGAACAGCGCGATCTTGCGGCGCGAGGAGATATCGATCGGGTGATCGGAGCGGCAGATCAGCACGTCCGGCTGCAGGCCGATGGAGCGCAGCTCTTTCACCGAGTGCTGGGTCGGCTTGGTCTTGGTTTCGCCTGCGGTGGCGATATACGGCACCAAAGTCAGGTGCATCAGCATGGCGCGCTTGGCACCTACTTCAACACGCAGCTGGCGAATGGCTTCGAGGAACGGCTGCGACTCGATGTCGCCGACCGTGCCACCGATTTCAACCATGGCCACGTCAGCGTCGCCAGCACCCTTGATAATGCGGCGCTTGATCTCGTCGGTGATATGCGGGATGACCTGAATGGTCGCGCCCAGATAATCACCACGGCGCTCGCGGCGCAGCACGTCTTCGTAGACGCGGCCGGTGGTGAAGTTGTTGTTCTGGGTCATGGTGGTGCGGATAAACCGCTCATAGTGGCCCAGGTCGAGGTCGGTCTCAGCGCCGTCGTGGGTGACGAACACCTCACCGTGCTGGAACGGGCTCATGGTGCCCGGATCGACGTTGATATAGGGATCCAGCTTGAGCATGGTGACCTTCAGGCCCCGCGCCTCCAGGATAGCCGCCAATGAAGCCGAGGCGATGCCTTTCCCCAATGAAGAAACAACACCACCCGTGACGAATATGTAGCGCGTCATGAAAAACCCTAGAAGTCTGCGTTTAAGCGGTCAATGCCGCCGGGGAAAGCGAAGGAATACCGAAGCGGCTCTCTGCGATGCACTGCAATGAGCTAGCCCTGTCGATTCCCAGGGGGAGTCAACAAAAGCTGTAGTAAGACGGGAGCGTAGTCTACCGGAAAGGGCTTATCAGCTCAAACCTTGATCATTCGTCGGTGGCTGCCAATGCAATTGCCAGCTGCCATCGGCAGGACCGTGCAAACCTGGCAGATTGGCCAACGCCATAACCTGGCCATCCAGCAGCAGCAGCGGCAAGCGATCACGCACAAAGCTCGGCAGCCTTCGCTCATTGAGCAGACGTTTCAAATCACGCCGACCGCGCCCCGCCAGCAACATCTGCTCACCGCCCTGGCGATAGGCCAAGCGCCAATCACCCGCGGACAGCGCACCGACAACCTGCACATGTCCATTGCCGGGCAATGACACGCTCTGATTACTCTGTATCGGCTGGGCCAAAGGTGGCGGCGTGCACAACCAATCTCCGCTCAGCCACCACAAACATTCATCACTGCGGCGCAACTCACCACCGGCCAATCGCCAGATTGGCGCGGCATCCACGGCCGCATCGCGCAACGTCTGCCAACCGGCCCAGTGTTCGCTATCGGGCATCGTCGTCAGCGGCCGCAGCCAGTAGCGCAGGGCATTGCGCTGGCGTGGCTCACTCAGAGCGCGCAGTGCAGGTAGGGCCAGATTTGGTAACGACAGCCAGGCAAACTCGGTTGCATCTTCAGCGGCAGCCATATCCTGCTGCGCCAACTCATCGAGCAACTGCGCGGCCTCACTCAAGTGCGCGGCGCTGCGGGCCATATTGGTGGCGGCCTGCGGCCAGCGACTGAGCAACGCAGGCAACACCTGACGGCGCAGGTAATTGCGCGAGAAGCGCTCATCGGCATTTGACGGATCTTCGATCCAAGTCAGCTTGTGCTCACGGGCATAAGCCAACAGCTCCTCACGCGAACAGTTGAGGAGCGGCCGAACCAGCTGCCCCACGCCCAGCGCTCGACTCACCGGCATGGCCGACAAGCCTTGCACTCCGGCACCGCGCAATAGGCGGAACAACAGGGTTTCGGCCTGATCATCACGATGCTGCGCAGTAAGCAGTACCTCACCAGCCCCCAAACGCGCAGCAAAAGCCGCGTAACGGGCCTCGCGTGCCGCACGCTCAAGACTCGCACCGGGAGCCACCTGCACATATTCAACTTGCAACGACACAGACAAGGCCGCGCACAGCTCACGACAATGCGCCGGCCAGGCATCAGCCGCAGCCTGCAGACCGTGATGAATATGAATAGCGGAAAGTGGCGGCAATGCCTCGCGTTGCGCGAGGCTGGCCAGCAGGTGCAGCAGCACCGTGGAGTCCAGCCCGCCGGACAGGGCAACACACCAGCCTGGGGCACTACGCCAGGGCTGCAGGGCATTACGCAAACGAATATGCACAGGAGTCATCGGCCAAGCTTAAAACAACAACGGGCCCGCAGGCCCGTTGTATGCGCAACTGCCAAGCAATCAGGCAATCCCGTAGCTCATCAGACGCTCATAACGACGCTTGAGCAGCGCGTCGGTATCGAAGGTCTTGAGCATTGCCAGCTGCGTCAACAATGCCTGGCGTACTGACTCTGCGGCAGCAGCCGGATCACTGTGCGCACCACCGAGTGGCTCACCGATGACCTGGTCAACAATGCCCAGGCCTTTCAGGCGCTCGGCCGTAATGCCCATGGCTTCGGCGGCATCCGGCGCTTTTTCCGCGGTTTTCCACAGAATCGAGGCGCAGCCTTCCGGCGAGATCACCGAATAGGTCGAGTACTGCAGCATATTCAGCTGATCGCACACGCCAATCGCCAAGGCACCGCCGGAACCACCTTCACCGATTACGGTGGCGATGATCGGGGTCTTCAGGCGCGCCATCACGCGCAGGTTCCAGGCGATGGCCTCGCTCTGGTTACGCTCTTCGGCGTCGATGCCTGGGTAAGCACCCGGAGTATCGATAAAGGTCAGGATCGGCATCTTGAAGCGTTCGGCCATCTCCATCAGACGGCAGGCCTTACGGTAGCCCTCTGGGCGCGGCATGCCGAAATTGCGGCGCACCTTTTCGCGAATCTCACGGCCTTTCTGGTGACCGATCACCATTACCGGTTGATCGTCCAGACGCGCCACACCACCGACCAGGGCGGCGTCGTCGGAGAAATGCCGATCGCCATGCAGCTCATCGAACTCGGTAAAGATGTGCTGCAGGTAATCCAGGGTATAAGGACGGCGCGGGTGGCGCGCCAGCTGGGCGATCTGCCAGCTGCTCAGGTTGCCGAAAATAGTTTCGGTCAGCGAGCTGCTCTTGTCCTGCAGGCGCGCGATTTCATCGCTGATGTTCAGCGAGTTGTCGTTACCGACCAGGCGAAGCTCTTCGATCTTGGCTTGCAGGTCGGCGATCGGCTGTTCGAAATCGAGAAAATTCGGGTTCATAGTCATCCGTCTTGCGTCGACGGCCAAGTGGCCGGGAGCTGTATCCGTTTTCGCGCCTTACCTTATAGCAGCAGGCGCATTCAGGTCGACACCCGGATCTGCACGAAAGCCTTCGAAACAGAACCCACTGGGCATCACGACCAACCGGCGAAGCCTGAGCCTCGCAAATCAGCGGTAGTGCAAAAAGACGTTGTCTTTGCCGAACTGGTCACGCAATGCCTGAATCAGACTGTCCGCCGGCTCAATTCGCCAGCCTTCGCCGAACTGCAACTGCGCCTTGGCATCGACACCACTGTAATCAACGGTGATCGGGCACGCGCCGCGATGACGACCACACAGTTCGCCCAGCCAGCGCAGGCGATCACCCTGCAAAGCACCGCTGGTGACCTTCAGGCGCAGGCTGTCGGCCAGACCGGTCCGCGCCTCCTCCAGGCTCATCACCCGTTTGGCGCGCAGGCGCAAGCCGCCGGAGAAGTCATCGTTGCTCACCTCGCCCTCGACCACCACCAGGGCGTCGGTCTGCAGCAAGGCCTGCGCACTGTTGAACGCTTCGGCAAACAAGGAGGCTTCGATCCGCCCGGAACGATCGTCCAGGGTGATAAAGCCCATCTTGTCGCCCTTCTTGTTCTTCATCACCCGCAGATTGACCACCAGGCCGGCAATCGTCTGATCGCCGCGCGCGGCTTTCAGGTCAACGATGCGCTGACGAGCAAAACGCCGCACTTCGCCTTCGTATTCATCGATCGGATGGCCAGTCAGGTACAGGCCCAGGGTGTCTTTTTCACCCTTGAGGCGCTCTTTCAGCGTCAGCTCGCGGGCGCGCAGGTGATTGCGATAGACATCCGCCTCGGTATCGGCAAATACCCCACCAAACAGGTCCATGTGCCCGCTCTCAGCGCTGCGCGCGGTCTGTTCGGCGGCCTGCACGGCCTCTTCCATCGCGCCCAGCAAGACCGCGCGGTTACGGTCGATATCGGCTTTGTAGGCTTTCAGCTCTTCATGGAAGTGCGGGCCCAGGCGATCCAGCGCACCGCTGCGAATCAGCGCTTCGAGGGTGCGCTTGTTGATGCGTTTGAGGTCGACCCGCGAACAGAAATCGAACAGGTCTTTGAACGGCCCGTCTTGACGCGCCTCGACGATGGCCTCTACCG
The DNA here is from genome assembly GCF_049653025.1 of Pseudomonas sp. GTDB lineage: Bacteria > Pseudomonadota > Gammaproteobacteria > Pseudomonadales > Pseudomonadaceae > Aquipseudomonas. The sequence goes on from NZ_JBASFM010000006.1 coordinate 485,013, forward strand.
GCCCCTCGCCGACACCCTTGATCGCGCCCAGGCCGTAGACGATCCAGCCTTCGTTGTTAACCGTGAACTTGAACTCGGAGATGTTCACATCCGGCGCATCGAGGCGCAGCTTCATGCTGCGGCATTCCTCGATCAGAGTGACCACCTTGTCGGTGTTGTGCATATCCGCCGACAGCACCGCCGCCATAAAGGCCGCCGAGTGGTGCGCCTTGAGCCAGGCCGTCTGATACGAGAGCAAGCCATAGGCAGCGGAGTGAGATTTGTTAAAGCCGTAGCCGGCGAATTTCTCCACCAGATCGAAGATGTTACCCGCCAGGTTGCCATCAATGCCGTTACTGGCGCAGCCTTCGATAAAACCGCCACGCTGCTTGGCCATCTCCTCGGGCTTTTTCTTACCCATGGCGCGGCGCAGCATGTCCGCACCACCCAGGGTGTAGCCGGCCATGACCTGGGCGATCTGCATCACCTGCTCCTGGTACAGAATGATGCCGTAGGTCGGTTTGAGTACCGGCTCCAGGCCTGCGTACTGATAGTCCTGATGCGGGTAGGAAATCGGCTCGCGACCGTGTTTACGGTTGATAAAGTCGTCCACCATGCCCGACTGCAGCGGCCCCGGACGGAACAGGGCCACTAGAGCGATCATGTCTTCCAGGCAGTCCGGCTTGAGCTTCTTGATCAGCTCCTTCATGCCGCGCGATTCAAGCTGGAACACCGCAGTGGTCTCGGCTTTCTGCAGCATGCTGAACGTCGGTTTGTCATCCAGCGGGATAAAGTCGATGTTCAGATCCGGCAGGCCCTTCTTGGCCTGCTCGCGGTTGATGGTTTCCATCGCCCACTTGATGATGGTCAGGGTACGCAGGCCGAGGAAGTCGAACTTCACCAGGCCGGCGGATTCCACATCGTCCTTGTCGAACTGGGTCACCAGGCCGCCGCCCTCGTCATCGCAGGCAATCGGCGAGAAGTCGGTAAGCTTGGTCGGCGCGATCACCACGCCACCGGCGTGTTTACCGGTACCGCGACAGATGCCTTCGAGCTTGAGCGACATTTCCCAGATTTCCCGGGCGTCTTCGTCGACCTTGAGGAAGTCGCGCAGCGGCTCTTCCATCTCGTAGGCTTTTTCCAGGGTCATACCGACTTCGAAGGGAATCATCTTCGACAGACGGTCGGCCAGGCCGTAGGACTTGCCCTGGGCCCGCGCCACGTCGCGCACCACCGCCTTGGCTGCCATGGTGCCGAAAGTGATGATCTGGCTCACCGCGTTACGGCCGTATTTCTCGGCCACGTAATCGATCACCCGGTCACGGCCATCCATGCAGAAGTCGACGTCGAAGTCGGGCATGGAGACCCGCTCCGGGTTGAGGAAGCGTTCGAACAGCAGGTCATAGGCCAGCGGGTCGAGGTCGGTGATCTTCTGTACATAGGCCACCAGCGAACCGGCACCCGACCCACGGCCCGGGCCGACCGGCACGCCGTTGTTCTTCGCCCACTTAATAAAGTCCATAACGATCAGGAAGTAACCGGGGAAGCCCATCTGGATGATGATATCCAGCTCGAAATTCAGCCGGTCGATATAGACCTGGCGCTTCTCTTCGTAATTCGGCGTGGTGTCCTTCGGCCAGAGCACCGCCAGGCGCTCTTCCAGACCCTCGAACGAGACCTGGCGGAAGTATTCGTCCATGGTCATGCCGGCCGGCACCGGGAAGTCCGGCAGGAAGTATTTACCCAGCTGCACTTCGATATTGCAGCGCTTGGCGATCTCGACGGTGTTTTCCAGGGCTTCCGGCAGGTCACTGAACAGCTCGGCCATCTCCTGAGGCGTTTTCAGGTACTGCTGATCGGAATAGGTGCGCAGGCGGCGCGGGTCATCCAGGCTGCGGCCTTCGCCGATGCACACGCGGGTTTCGTGGGCGGCGAAATCGTCTTGCTTGATAAAGCGCACATCGTTGGTCGCCACCAATGGCGCACCGACCCTATCAGCCAAAGCAACGGCGGCGTGCAGATGCTCTTCATCATTGACCCGGTTGGTGCGTTGCACTTCCAGGTAGAAACGCTCGGGGAATACCACCATCCACTCGCGCAGCACCGCTTCGGCCGCCGCCGGCTCGCCATCGAGCAAGGCATGACCGACCTCACCCTCCTTCGCGCCAGACAGAGCAATCAAGCCCTCGGCCGCTTCCTTGACCCAGTCGCGCTGGATGATCACCAGGTCATTGCTCTGCCCTTCGCTCCAGCCGCGCGAGACCAGTTCGGTGAGGTTGCGATAGCCCTTGGCATTCATCGCCAGCAGAGTCATACGGCTGAGCGGGCCATCTTCCTCGGCGCTGGCCAGCCAGATGTCGGCCCCGCAAATCGGCTTGATGCCGCCACCCATGGCGGCCTTATAGAACTTCACCAACGAGCACATATTGCTCATATCGGTGACCGCCACCGCCGGCATACCCGCAGCCGCCACTGACTTGATCAGCGGCTTGACCCGCACCAGACCGTCGACCAGGGAGAACTCGGTGTGCAAACGCAGGTGGACGAACGAGGCGGTCATGGCAGTCCTATACAAAACACAAAAACGATAAGGCCCGGATTGTACCGGGCCAAGGTGCAAACAACAGCATGCGGATCAGCGGATCGAGCTTACTCGTCGAGCAACGCCCGAACCGGTGCAAATGAACGTCGATGAATCGGCGTCGGACCCAGGCGGCGCAAGGCTTCCAGATGCACGGCGGTGGGATAGCCCTTGTGCCCGGCAATCCCGTAGCCGGGGTATTGCGCATCCAGTAGCTGCATCTCGCGGTCGCGGCTGACCTTGGCCAGAATCGAGGCAGCAGCAATCGCCGGCACCTGGCTATCGCCCTTGATCACGGCGGCGCTGGGCACCTGCAATTTCGGACAACGGTTGCCATCGATCAGCGCCAGCTTGGGCGTGACACTCAAGCCTTCGACCGCACGCTGCATGGCCAGCATGGTGGCCTGCAGAATATTCAGCTGATCGATCTCCTCCACTTCGGCGCGAGCGATGCACCAGGCCAGGGCCTTTTCGCGAATCTCGTCGAAGAGCTTGTCGCGGCGCGCTTCGCTGAGTTTCTTCGAGTCATTCAGACCGAGAATCGGCCGCGCCGGATCGAGGATCACCGCCGCCGTCACCACTGCGCCACAGAGCGGGCCACGGCCGACTTCATCGACGCCGGCCACCAGTTCCTGCACCAGGGTGAAATCCAAACCAAGTTGCATCAGCCGCGACCTGTCAGTTGCAGTACAGCCTGGGCGGCCTGCACCGAAGCGTCACGGCGCAGCGCCCGGTGAATCACATCAAAGCCTTCGGTCTGTATCTCACCACCATCCAGCAGCGGCGCCAGCAACTGGGCCAATGCTTCGGGCGTAGCGGCGTCCTGAATCATCTCAGGTACCAGCAAACGCTCGGCCAGCAGGTTTGGCAGCGAGATATAAGCACTGGTAACCAGGCGCTTGAGGATGCGGTAAGTCAACGGCGCAACCTTGTAGGCCACCACCATCGGCCGCTTGTACAGCAGGGCCTCAAGGGTCGCGGTGCCGGAAGCGATCAGCACCGCATCACAAGCTGCCAGCACCTCATGGGAGCGACCGTTGAGCAAGGTCAGCGGTAGGTCGCGGCCCACCAGCATCTGCTCAAGCTGGGCGCGGCGCTCAGGGCTGGAGCACGGCAATACAAACTGGATACCGGGGCGCAAGGTACGCAACCGCACGGCGGCATCAAGAAACAGACTGCCCAAGCGCGACACTTCGCCGCCACGGCTACCCGGCAACAAGGCCACCACGGGGAGGTCCTGGGCTAGGCCGAGGGCTTCACGCGCGGCCACACGGTCAGCCTGTTGCGGAATTGTATCGGCCAGCGGGTGGCCGACGAAACGCACCGGCACCTGATGATCCTGATAGAACTGCGCTTCGAAGGGAAACAGGGTCAGCATCAAGTCGCAGGCATCGCGGATCTTCAGCACCCGCTTTTGCCGCCAGGCCCATACGGACGGACTGACGTAATGCACGGTCTTGATTCCGGCCTGACGCAGCTTGAGCTCAAGGGTCAGGTTGAAATCCGGCGCATCGATGCCGATAAACACATCCGGCTTTTCGGCAATCAGGGTGTTGATCAGACGTTTGCGCCGCGACAGCAATTCGGGAAGGCGACCCAATACCTCGACCAGGCCCATCACCGACAGACGCTCCATAGGAAAATAGGAGTTCAGCCCCTGAGCCTGCATCAGCGGGCCACCGACACCGATAAATTCGATCTGCGGGTATTGGACTTTGAGGGCCTGCATCAGGCCCGCACCGAGAATATCGCCAGACGCCTCGCCAGCGACCAGCGCGACACGCATCAGGTCAGTCATAAATTATCGGGTAATGCCGCGGCTTGAAGCCTGAATGGAATCGCGGAAGATCGCGACTTCGGGAAATTCTGCGGACGACTCAGCCAGCTCGGCCATCGCCTGGTCCACGGTCAACCCCTGGCGGTAGACAATCTTGTAGGCACGGCGCAAGGCAGCAATAGCATCGCTGCTAAAACCACGACGACGCATGCCTTCGAAGTTCATGCTGCGCGCTTCGGCCGGGTTGCCAAACACGGTGACAAACGCCGGTACGTCCTTGCCAATCGCCGTGCCCATGCCGGAAAAGCTGTGCGCGCCGATATGGCAGAACTGATGCACCAAGGTGTAACCAGACAGAATCGCCCAATCATCAACCCAGACGTGCCCGGCCAGCGCGGTGTTATTAACCAGGATGCAGTGGTTGCCGATTACGCTGTCATGGCCGATGTGGGCATAGGCCATGATCAGGTTGTGATCACCGATGGTAGTTTCACTGCGGTCCTGGACGGTGCCGCGGTGAATAGTGACACCCTCGCGGATCACGTTGTGATCGCCGATCACCAGGCGAGTAGGCTCGCCCTGGTACTTGAGATCGGGGGTGTCTTCGCCCACCGAGGAAAACTGATAGATGCGGTTGTGTTTACCGATCTTGGTCGGCCCCTTGAGGATCACATGGGGGCCGATCACTGAACCCTCACCAATTTCGACATCGGGCCCGACTATCGACCAAGGGCCGACGACTACGTCGTCAGCCAACTTGGCGCTGGGATCGATGATGGCGCGAGGGTCAATCAAACTCATAGTTTGCGTTCCGCACAGATAATTTCTGCCGAGCAGACTTCCTTGCCGTCGACGCTGGCCTTGCACTCGAACTTCCAGATGCTGCGCTTGCTGCTCAGGTAGCGGGCTTCGAGGATCAGCTGATCACCCGGCACCACTGGCTGGCGAAAGCGTAGCTTGTCGGAGCCGACAAAGTAATACAGGGTGCCATCGGAGGGCTTCAGATCCATCATCTTGAAGCCGAGAATACCGGCCGCCTGGGCCATTGCCTCAATGATCAGCACGCCTGGCATGATCGGATGTTCGGGGAAATGCCCGTTGAAGAATGGCTCATTGATGCTGACATTCTTGTAAGCACGAATGCGCTTGCCTTCAAGGTCCAGCTCGGCAACCCGATCCACCAGCAGGAACGGGTAGCGGTGCGGCAAGTATTCGCGAATCTGGTTAATGTCCATCATGTGCAAAGAAGCCTGTAAAAGAAAAAAGAGAAGCCGGCAAACACCGACTCAGGCATCAGATGAAGTGTCGGCGGCCGAGGTCACTGCGGCCAGCTGCTTTTCCAACTGTTGCAGGCGACGCGCCATGTCATCTAACTGACGAATCCGCGCCGCACTTTTGCGCCACTCGGCGGCAGGCTGCATGGCAGTGCCCGAGGAATACGAACCCGGCTCGGTGATCGAACGGGTGACCATGGTCATACCGGTGACGAACACGTTGTCGCACACCTCGATATGCCCAACCATGCCAACGCCACCCGCGATCATGCAGTTCTTGCCGATCTTGGTACTGCCGGAAATACCGGCGCAGCCGGCCATAGCGGTGTTGTCGCCGATCTGCACGTTGTGCGCGATCATGATCTGGTTATCCAGCTTGACCCCATTGCCGATCAGCGTATCGGACAGCGCGCCACGATCGACGGTGGTGTTGGCACCGATCTCGACGTCATCACCGATGGTCACGCCACCGATCTGAGCGATCTTCTGCCAGACACCCTTCTCGCTGGCAAAGCCGAAGCCCTCGCCACCGATCACCGCACCGGACTGGATCACCACGCGCTTGCCGATCCGCACGTCGTGATACAGCGTCACTCGCGGAGCGAGCCAACCGCCCTCACCGATCATCGAGCGTGCGCCGACAACGCATTGCGCACCAACGCTTACGCCGGCGGCAATCTGCGCGCTGCTCTCGATCACCGCATAGGCACCAATACTGGCACTGGCATCGATCTGCGCGTCAGCTGCGACCACAGCAGTAGGATGCACGCCTGGCAACGCCTGGGGCTTGCGATCAAACAGATGGGAAAGCTGGGCGTAGGCCAGATAGGGATTGCTGACGACCAACGCATTACCGGCAAAACCTTCGGCATCAGCCGCCGTCAGTAGCACAGCACCGGCCTGACAGGTCGGCAGAAACTTGCGGTATTGCGGGTTAGCCAGAAAGCTCAGCTGATCAGCGCTGGCCTCCTGCAAAGTGGCCAAACCGCTGATCGCCTTGTCTGCGGAGCCACACAAAGTGGCTCCCAGACGCTCGGCCAACTGGCCGAGGGTATAAACCATTGCACTCATGATCAGCGCAGCTTGTTCATACGCTCGATAACTTGGCGGGTGATGTCGAACTGCGGTTTGACATCAATCACCGCGCCGCGCTCGAGAACCAGATCAAAGTTACCGCCCTTGATCACTTCTTCGACGGCTTTATCCAGATTCGGCTTGAGCTTTTTCAGCATTTCACGATCAGCCACGGCCTTGGACTCGTTCAGTTCCTTGGACTGGAACTGGAAATCACGGGCTTTCTGTTTGAATTCAAGCTCCAGGCGCTCACGCTCGGCGGTTTGCATCTTCTCGCCGTCTTTGACAAGACGATCCTGAATGCGCTTGGCATCGCTTTCCAGGGTCTTCAGCTTGTTCAGCTGCGGACCGAACTTCTTCTCGGCATCCACGGCATAACGCTTGGCGGCGTCCGACTCCAGCAAGGCCATCTGATAGTTCAATACCGCCACTTTCATCTCAGCGAAGGCCGGAGTTGCCAGCAGGGCAACACTTAACAAAACCAGTTGAGTCAACTTACGCACGGTGCAACTCCTGCAAAACTGTTGGTATTCAATAATCCGACGCTTAGAACGTCTGACCGAGAGAGAACTGGAATATCTGCGTATCGGCGTCATCCGGCTCGACGATAGGCATGGCCAGGCTGAAGCTCAACGGACCAAGCGCGGTGATCCAGGTCAAACCGACACCAATCGAGCTGGCCAGCTCACCGGGATCGATACTGCCGCAGTTCTCCTGGGTCTTGCCGCAGTTGGTGTCGAACACATTACCCACATCCCAGAACAGGGCGGTACGCAGCGAACGCTGGTCCTTGACGAACGGCATGGGGAACAGCAGCTCAGCACCACCTTGAATCAGGACGTTACCACCGAACGGCAGCGGGTCTTGATCCGGATCGCGGTAAGTGCCCTCATTACCCGTCACCGCCTCGCCCAGACTAGGCGTACTGCGCGGACCGAGGCTGCTGTCTTTGAAACCGCGAACCGAGTTGAAACCACCTGCGTAATAGTTCTCGTAGAACGGCAGGCTATCGGTCGAACCGTAGCTTTCGCCGAAACCCAACTGGCTGTGCAGACGCAAGGTGTAGGTATCGCTGAGCGGCTTGAAAACCTGGCCACGGTAATCGACCTTGAAGAACGACAGGTCGCTGCCCGGCACGGTGGTTTCCAGCACCAGGCTCTGCGAATGACCGCGGTTAGCCAGCACGCCGCGGTTCAGGGTCGACTCGGACCAGCCAATCGACGCTTTGAGGTTCAGGTAGCTATCACCTTCAGCCTCGATAAAGTCGAAAATCTCATCGACGGTGTAACTACCGGTACCGATACTGTCATTCTGGATAGTCAAGCCATAGGTCAGGCGTGACGTATCGCTGATCGGATAACCGATGCTGACACCCGCACCGTAGCTGTCCACCGAATAGCTGGACACATCGGTGTTCAGCTCGTCGTAATCGGTCTCACGGAAGAAGGCGTTGTAGCCCAGGCTGACGCCGTCTGGCGTCCAGTAGGGGTCAACGAAGCCAAAATTGTAGTTACTCTGGTATTCACTGCGGGTCAGGCCGACACTGACCTTGTTACCGGTGCCCAGGAAGTTGTTCTGAGTGATCGAGCCACCGAGGATCAAGCCCGCATTCTGGGCGAAGCCGACGCTGGCGGTGATCGAACCGGACGCCTGCTCTTCAACGCTGTAGTTAACGTCAACCTGATCGTCGGTGCCTGGCACCTGTGGAGTCTCGACGTTGACTTCCTTGAAGTAACCAAGACGCTCCAGTCGGGTCTTGGACTGGTCGATCAGGTAAGTCGAAGCCCAGCCACCTTCCATCTGGCGCATTTCGCGGCGCAGCACTTCGTCTTCCGACTTGGTATTGCCGCGGAAGTTGATGCGGTTAACGTATGCACGCTTGCCCGGATCGACCACAAAGGTAATGGACACGGTGCCATCGTCATGGGCTTCCGGCACGCCGTTGACGTTAGCGAAGGTATAACCCTCGTTACCCAGACGGCGGGTGATCAATTCGGAGGTGGTGGTCATCACTTTACGCGAGAACACCTGCCCTTCCTGAACCAGCAGCAGCGCCTTGATTTCTTCTTCCGGGACTTTCAGCTCACCGCTGAGTTTGACCTCACGAACACTGTATTTTTCGCCTTCGTTGACGTTAACAGTGACGTAGACGTGTTTCTTGTCCGGGGTAATGGATACCTGAGTGGAGGAGATATCCATATTGATATAGCCGCGATCGAGGTAATAGGAGCGCAGGCGTTCCAAGTCACCGGAGAGTTTTTCGCGAGCATATTTGTCGTCGTTCTTGAAGAAAGACAACCAGTTGGTGGTCTTCAGCTCAAACAGGTCGATCAGGTCTTCGTCGGTGAAAACCGTGTTACCCACCACGTTGATGTGCTGGATCGCGGCGACCGAACCTTCGTTGATATTGATCTTCAGCGCGACGCGGTTGCGCGGCTGCGGAATCACTTCCGCTTCGATCTCTGCCGAGTAGCGGCCTTGGGCCACATACTGACGCTGCAACTCGTTACGCACACCTTCCAATGTTGCGCGCTGGAAGATTTCACCTTCGGACAGGCCTGACTGATTCAAGCCTTTAAGCAAGTCTTCACTGCTGATGGCCTTGTTGCCTTCGATTTCGATGCTGGAAATCGACGGGCGCTCGACCACGCTGATAACCAGCACATCGCCGTCACGGCCCAGCTGGATATCCTGAAAGAAACCGGTCTTGAACAGCTCGCGGGTAGCCTCTACCAACGCACGGTCATCGGCCTCTGCGCCCACGTTAAGGGGCAAAGCACCGAATACGCTGCCGGCGGATACCCGCTGCAGGCCGGTAACCCGGATATCGGAGATGGTGAAGGACTCGGCGTGAACTTCGGTGATCATCAGTGCGGCAAGCACCGCAGGTAGCAGCAGACGTTTCATGAAGTCCTTTCTTATTTCAACTGACAATAAAAAATCTGCCGCTTAAGGCGACAGATTTGTAATTCAGCAGCGGTTACAGTCGACTCAAGTCGTTCACCAGGGCTAACAGCATCACCCCGATCACCAAACTGATACCGATCTGCATCCCCCAACCCTGTATCCGTTCCGACAGCGGACGACCACGCACCCACTCGACCAGATAAAAAAGCAGATGCCCCCCATCCAGCACTGGAATGGGCAACAGATTAAGAACCCCCAGGCTAATGCTCAGGTAGGCGAGAAATTTCAGGAAATCACTCAAACCCGACTCAGCAGAAGCGCCCGCCACTTTAGCAATGGTTATCGGCCCGCTCAAGTTTTTTACCGAGAGCTCGCCAAACAGCATTTTCTTCAATGAACTAAGGGTCAGAACGCTCATCGTCCAGGTATTTCTGGCTCCTTCGACGACGGCATCCACAGGGCCAAACCTGACTTCGCGCAACATTTCTGCCGGCCACTCACCACCCGCTACACCGGCCCCCAGATAACCACTCTGCGCCTTGTCGTCACCACGCGCCGCCAGTGTCAGCGCCACATCCCGCTGCTGGCCCTGGCGCTCAACCAACAAGCTGATGCTTTTGCCTGGCAAGCTGCGAACCCGATCAACCAGTTGCTGCCAGTCGGCAAGGGGCCGCCCATCAAGCGCAAGCAGACGATCACCAAGTTGCAGGCCTGCCGTAAAAGCAGGCCCCTCAGGATCAAGTTGCGCCAGAACCGGCTCAATAGCCGGACGCCAAGGGCGAATACCCAACGAAGCGATAGGGTCCGGCTCATCGACGCCACGCAGCCAGTTATCCAGGGCAATCTGCCGCGCACTATCCGCCGTCGCGCCTTGTTCGCGCACACTCAAGTCCAGAGTGCCGCTTTCACCCAGACGCCGTACCAACTGCAGATTGACCGCAGCCCAGCCGCTAGTCGGCTCGCCATTAACCGCAACGATCTCCTGGCCAACCTGCAAACCGGCCTGCGCCGCCAGGCTACCCGCCTCGACCGCACCGATAACCGGACGCACCTGCTGGCTACCCAGCATGGCAACCACCCAGAAAAACACTAGCGCGAGCAGAAAGTTGGCCACCGGGCCCGCCGCCACGATGGCAATGCGCTGCCTTACCGTCTTGCGATTGAATGACTGATCGAGCAGCTCCGGCGGCACATCGCCCTCACGCTCATCGAGCATTTTCACGTAGCCACCCAACGGGATAGCGGCAATCACGAACTCGGTACCCTGGCGATCATGCCAGCGCAGCAGCGGACTGCCGAAGCCGACGGAAAAGCGCAGCACCTTGACCCCGCAGCGACGCGCGACCCAGAAATGCCCGAGCTCATGGAACGTCACCAGCACTCCCAGCGCAATCAGGGTGCCCAGCAGCATATACAGACCACTCATCACACTTCTCCGCGGCGGCTTAGCCATTGCTCAGCCAGGCCACGCGCCCGACTATCCGCCGCCAGCACCGTGTCCAGGCTTGCCACAGGCTGAGCGGACTCAGCCTGCAGAACGTCTTCGATAATACCCGCGATCTGCGGAAAGCGGATGCGTCGATCCAGGAAGGCGGCCACCGCCACCTCATTGGCCGCATTGAGCATCGTTGGCGCGGTACCGCCCGCCTCTGCGGCCTGTCGCGCCAAGCGTAAGCACGGGAAGCGCTGCTCGTCGGGGGCCTGAAAATCCAGGCGGGCAATTGCAAACAGATCCAGCGGCGCAACCCCGGAATCGATACGCTCAGGCCAGGCCAGGGCATGGCTGATCGGCGTTCGCATATCCGGATTACCCAGCTGAGCGAGCACCGAGCCATCGACATAGTCGACCAGCGAATGAATCACGCTCTGCGGGTGCACCACCACTTCGACCTGCGCAGGCTTGGCATCGAACAGCCAGCAGGCCTCGATCAGCTCCAGGCCCTTATTCATCATGCTGGCCGAATCCACCGAGATCTTGCGCCCCATCGACCAGTTGGGATGGGCGCACGCCTGCTCGGGAGTGACTGCCCGCAGCTGATCCAACGGCATTTCGCGGAAGGGACCACCGGAAGCGGTCAGCAGAATGCGCCGCACCCCGACCTGCTGCAGGCCGCGTGCATAGTCGCCGGGCAGGCATTGAAAAATCGCATTGTGTTCGCTGTCGATCGGCAGCAGCACAGCGCCGCTTTTGCGCACCGCCTGCATAAACAGTGCGCCCGACATCACCAGGGCTTCTTTATTGGCCAGCAGGACCTTCTTACCCGCCTCCACCGCCGCCAGGGTTGGTGGCAAACCAGCCGCACCGACAATCGCCGCCATCACCGCATCCACCTCGGGATGCGCCGCCACCTGGCACAACCCATCCTGACCATGCAGCACCTGGGTCGACAGCCCAGCAGCGCGCAAGCCGCTTTGCAGATGCTGCGCAGCCGCCGCATCCGGCACCACCGCAAAGCGCGGACGGTAGATCATGCACAGGGCTTCCAGCTCAGTCAGACGACTGAAGCCAGAAAGGGCAAACACCTGATAACGCTCAGGATGCCGAGCAATTACATCGAGGGTGCTCAGGCCAATCGAGCCAGTGGCACCCAGCACTGTAATCTGTTGCAGCTGGCTCACAATGCGCCCCAGCCCGCCAGCCAGAGCAACGCGGCGAACACCGGAATAGCGGCCGTCAGGCTGTCGATACGATCCAGCACGCCGCCATGACCCGGCAACAGGTTGCTGCTGTCCTTGATTCCGGACTGGCGCTTGAACATGCTCTCAGTCAGATCACCGACCACCGAAATCAGCACCACCACTGCTGTGCCGAGCAAGGCCAGCAGCGCGCTGGCGAACGACCATTCGCGGTAAATCGCCACGCCCATGCAGATCAGCAGCGTTGCCAGCAAACCGCCGAACACACCTTCCCAGCTCTTGCCTGGACTGACTTGCGGGGCCAGTTTGCGTTTGCCGAAGCGCCGACCGGCGAAATAAGCGCCGATATCCGCGCCCCACACCAGCACCATCACCGCGAGGATCAGCCAATTGGCCTCAGGCCACTGCTTGAACAGCACCAATCCCTGCCAGGCGGGCAGCAGAATCAGCAAACCAATTAGCAACCTAACGGGAGCCTGCACCCAATAGCGGCTGCTGGCGGGATAACCCAACACCAGAAAGGTGGCCACAGCCCACCAGATAACGCCGCACAACAGCACCCAAGGAGCCAGTGCCGGCAGCAGGTAGAGGCCGAGCAGCAGCGCAGCGACTGACGCGGCATAGGCCACACGCTGGACTTGCGCGCCGAAACCGGCCAAGCGCGCCCACTCCCAGGCACCCAGACTGACTACCGCGCCAATAAACAGCGCGAACCAACCACCATTGAGGAGAAAGAAACCACCCAGGGCGAACGGCAACAGCACCAGCGCCGTGATAATCCGTTGTTTCAGCATCAGCTGCGGGCCTCAGCAGTCACCTGGTCGCTGGTTTTCCCAAAGCGACGCTGGCGGCTAGCAAAATCGGCCAAGGCTTTGCGCATGGCGTCGTGTTTGAAATCCGGCCAAAACAGGTCGGAGAAATACAGCTCGGTGTAGGCCAGCTGCCAGAGCAGGAAGTTGCTGATGCGATGCTCGCCACCGGTGCGGATGCACAAGTCAGGCAACGGCAAATCACCGGTAACCAGGCAGCTTTGCAGCAATTCAGGGGTTATATCTTCGGCCCGCAAGTGACCGCCCTGAACTTCGCGCGCCAAGCGCTGCGCAGCCTGGGCGATGTCCCACTGACCGCCATAGTTGGCCGCCACCTGCAGAACAAAACGCTTATCGCCGGCAGTTTGCGCTTCAGCCTCACGCATCGCCGCCTGCAACTCAGGGTGAAAGCGCGAGCGGTCACCGATAATACGCAGGCTGATGTCATTGGCGTCGAGCTTCTTCGCTTCGCGGCGCAGCGCACCGAGAAACAGCTCCATCAGTGCACTGACCTCCTCGGCCGGTCGCTGCCAGTTTTCACTGGAGAAGGCGAACAGCGTCAGCACCTCAACGCCGGCCTCAGCGCACACTTCGATCACCGCGCGCACCGCATCGACACCGGCTTTATGCCCGGCAACGCCAGGCAGCAGACGCTTCTTCGCCCAGCGATTATTACCGTCCATGATGATCGCCACATGCCGTGGCACGGCGGACGGACTACCGTCTTTGGTCTTTTCCATGACGATATCCAGCCGTTAAACGGCCATCAGATCCGCTTCTTTCTGCTTCACCGCCACTTCGATTTCAGCCACGAACTTGTCGGTGAGCTTCTGCACGTCATCGGCAGCACGGCGCTCTTCGTCTTCGCTGATTTCCTTTTCCTTGACCAGGTCTTTCAGCTGGCTCAAGGCATCGCGACGAATATTGCGCACCGCCACACGGCCATCTTCGGCGGCATCACGCGCCTGCTTGGTGAAGCCCTTGCGGGTTTCCTCGGTCAGCGCCGGCATGGAGATCAGCAGCAACTCACCCAGGTTGGTCGGGTTGAAGCCTAGGCCGGAGCTCTGAATCGCCTTGTCGACAGCGCCCAGCATGTTGCGCTCGAAGGCCACAACCTGCAGGGTGCGCGAATCCTTGACGGTCACGTTGGCGACCTGATTCAGCGGGGTATCCGAGCCGTAGTAAGGCACCATCACACCACCCAGAATGCTCGGGTGAGCCTGGCCGGTACGGATCCGGCTGAACGCGTTGAGCAGCGATTCCAGGCTTTTCTGCATGCGCTCTTGGGCGTCTTTCTTGATCTCATTGATCATTGCTTGTCTTCCTCGATCAGAGTGCCTTCAGCGCCACCCACTACAATATTCAGCAGGGCACCGGGCTTGTTCATATTGAAAACCCGCAGCGGCATATTATGGTCGCGGCACAGGCAGATGGCCGTCAGATCCATTACGCCCAGCTTGCGGTCGAGCACCTCATCGTACGTCAGGCGATCGAACTTCTCGGCATGCGGGTCCTTGAAAGGATCGGCAGTGTACACACCATCGACCTTGGTCGCTTTCAACACCACGTCGGCATCGATTTCGATGGCGCGCAGGCAAGCAGCCGAGTCGGTGGTAAAGAACGGATTGCCAGTGCCAGCAGCGAAAATCACCACCTCACCGGTTTTCAGATGACGCAGCGCCTTGCGCCGGTCGTAGTGGTCAGTCACGCCGACCATGGAAATCGCCGACATGACGATCGCCGGGATATTCGAACGCTCCAGCGCGTCGCGCATGGCCAAGGCGTTCATCACGGTCGCCAGCATGCCCATATGGTCGCCGGTTACCCGATCCATACCCGCCGCGCTCAGCGCCGCGCCACGGAACAGGTTGCCACCACCGATAACCAAACCAACCTGTACGCCGATACCGACCAATTGGCCGACTTCCAGCGCCATGCGATCGAGCACCTTGGGGTCGATGCCGAAATCTTCCGACCCCATCAGGGCCTCGCCGCTAAGTTTGAGCAGAATGCGCTTGTAGCGCGGTTGACGACCACTCATCTGCTGAGCCATTGCGAGTCTCTCCTGCGGCGTTTGAATTCTGTGCAAACCTTCGGTTCGCTTTTATCGAGCGCTTTGACAGCGCCCCGAGTCATTGGTGCCAAAGCGCCAATCACTCCACAGCTTAGCTGCCCCCTCAATTTGACAAAGAGGCCGCGCGCGTTAGCGGGCAGCCTCTTCGGGGCAACAGCGGTTAGCCGTCTTACTGCTTGCTGGCAGCAGCTACTTGCGCAGCAACTTCTTCAGCAAAGTTGTCGACCGGCTTCTCGATGCCTTCGCCAACCTTGAAGTAGGTGAAGGAAACGATTTCAGCACCGGCTTTCTTGGCCAGAGCACCGACCTTGATTTCCGGATCCTTAACGAAGGCTTGCTCAACCAGACTGGCTTCAGCGAGGAACTTCTGGATACGACCAGCAACCATCTTCTCGACGATTTCAGCCGGCTTGCCCTTGATTTTGTCTTCGTTGAGGCTGATGAACACGGCTTTCTCGCGCTCGATGGCTTCAGCGGAAACTTCCGAAGGCAGCAGGAACTCAGGGTTGCTTGCCGCTACGTGCATGGCGATGTCTTTGGCCAGGTCGACGGTGCCGCCCTTGAGCACAACCACAACACCAATCTTGTTGCCGTGCAGGTAAGCACCCAGAACGTCACCTTCAATACGCGCCAGACGACGGATATTGACGTTCTCGCCGCACTTGGCAACCAGAGCCAGACGGGCTTCTTCTTGAGCAGCGATCAGCGGCTCAACTGCAGACAGTTTGTCAGCAAAGGCTTTCTCGACACTGGCAGCCACGAAGTTCTTGAAATCGTCCTGCAGAGCCAGGAAGTCGGTCTGCGAGTTAACTTCGAGAATAACGGCAGTCTTGCCATCTTCCTTGATGCTGATGGCGCCTTCGGCAGCCACGTTGCCAGCTTTCTTGGCAGCTTTGATCGCGCCGGAAGCACGCATGTCGTCGATGGCTTTTTCGATGTCGCCGCCAGCCTTGGTCAAGGCTTTCTTGCAATCCATCATGCCTTCGCCAGTACGCTCACGCAGTTCTTTAACCAACGCTGCAGTAATTTCTGCCATTTCAAAATCCTCTGGATAGGTTGTTAACCATTCCACCCGCCAAAAACGGGCGCTCAATTCGTAACGCATTGCCGACAATGACCAGAAACAATTGCAACTGCACGTCGGCGATGGTTTTCAAGGTGGCAAAAAGGGGGCCAAGCCCCCTTTTTGCGAACTAAGCAAACGCTATGCGCGTTTTACTTAGCCTTCAGCAGCTTCTGCAGCCGGGGCTTGCTCGACGAATTCGTCGGTGCCGCCGTTAGCGTTGGTGCGACCACGGATTACCGAGTCAGCCATTGCACCCATGTACAGCTGGATGGCGCGGATGGCGTCATCGTTACCTGGGATGATGTAGTCAACGCCTTCCGGGCTGCTGTTGGTATCGACGATGCCGATAACTGGGATGCCCAGCTTGTTGGCTTCGGTGATAGCAATGCGCTCGTGGTCAACGTCGATCACGAACAGAGCGTCTGGCAGACCGCCCATGTCCTTGATACCACCCAGGCTGCGATCCAGTTTTTCCAGATCACGGGTGCGCATCAGGGCTTCTTTCTTGGTCAGCTTGGTGAAAGTGCCGTCCTGGGACTGAACTTCCAGATCACGCAGACGCTTGATCGAGGCGCGGATGGTTTTGTAGTTGGTCAGCATGCCGCCCAACCAGCGATGATCGACGTACGGCGAACCGCAACGTGCTGCTTCTTCAGCAACGATCTTGCCAGCGGAACGCTTGGTGCCTACGAACAGAATCTTGTTTTTGCCCGAAGCCAGTTTCTCAACGAAGGACAGCGCTTCGTTGAACATTGGCAGGGTTTTTTCAAGGTTGATGATGTGGATCTTGTTGCGCGCGCCGAAAATGTACTTGCCCATTTTCGGGTTCCAGTAACGGGTCTGGTGGCCGAAGTGCACACCGGCCTTCAGCATATCGCGCATATTGACTTGGGACATGATAGTTCCTTGATAAGTCGGGTTAGGCCTCCACGTATCCCGATCTCCAACCCCGCGAACTTGCCGCAAGGCACCCAGGAAACCGTGTCGATACGTGTGTGGGTTTAAGCTTTCGGGCACACAGCCCGTAAAGCGGCGCGTTTTATACCATAAAAGATGGACACAGGCTACACGCATCCACAGTAAACAAAGCCCAGATAGCAGCGCGTTTTAACGTCACGCTTATGGCATGCGGCGTGTAGCTGTTAAGATGACGCCCTTTCTGTTCGCGTTCGAGAGCCGCACATGACCGTCACCATCAAAACGCCCGATGAAATCGAGAAAATGCGCGTAGCCGGTCGCCTGGCCGCCGAAGTTCTGGAAATGATTGGCGAGCACGTCAAGCCTGGTGTCACCACCGAAGAACTCGACCGCATCTGCCATGACTATATTGTCAACGTGCAGCAGGCCATCCCTGCGCCGCTCAACTATAAAGGCTTCCCCAAGTCGATCTGCACCTCGGTCAATCACGTGGTCTGCCACGGCATCCCGAATGACAAGCCGCTGAAAGAAGGTGACGTGATCAACATCGACATCACCGTGATCAAAGACGGCTACCACGGCGATACCAGCAAGATGTTTATGGTCGGCAAGGTCCCGGAATGGGCCGAGCGCCTGGCCAAGATCACCCAGGAGTGCATGTATAAAGGCATCGAGCTGGTCAAGCCGGGCACGCGCCTGGGCGATATCGGCGAAGTGATCCAGAAGCATGCCGAGAAGAACGGCTTTTCCGTAGTCCGCGAATACTGCGGCCACGGCATTGGTGCAGTGTTCCATGAAGAGCCGCAAGTGCTGCACTACGGCCGTGCCGGCACCGGCATGGAGCTGAAAGAAGGCATGACCTTCACCATCGAGCCGATGATCAACCAGGGCCGCCCGGAAACCCGCACCCTGGGTGACGGCTGGACCGCAATCACCAAGGACCGCAAGCTCTCGGCCCAGTGGGAACACACCATTCTGGTGACCGCTGACGGCTACGAGATCTTCACCCTGCGCAATGACGACACCATTGCCCGTACGTCGGCCTAACCTGCACGCCGCGTCTGCTTTATAGATAGAAGGAAGTCCGCCATGCCGCAGGTAGATCCCGAGCTGTTCGACCGCGGCCAGTTCCAGGCGGAACTGGCCCTCAAGGCCAGCCCTATCGCTGCCTTCAAGAAGGCCATCCGCCACGCCCGTGAGGTGCTCGACGGGCGCTTCAAGAGCGGCCGCGATGTACGCCGCCTGGTCGAGGATCGCGCCTGGTTTGTCGACCAGATCCTGCGTGAAGCCTGGGAACGCCTGTCCTGGAGTGAAGATGCGGATATTGCCCTGCTGGCGGTCGGCGGTTACGGCCGCGGCGAACTGCACCCCTTCTCGGATATCGACCTGCTGATCCTGCTGGACAACGCCGACCACGAGACCTTCCGCGAACCGATCGAACGCTTCCTCACCCTGCTGTGGGACATCGGCCTGGAAGTCGGGCAGAGCGTGCGCTCGGTGGATGAATGCGCCGAAGAAGCCCGCGCCGACCTCACTGTGGTCACCAACCTGATGGAAAGCCGCACCATCGCTGGCCCCGAGCGCCTGCGCATACGCATGCAGGACGTCACCAGCAGCGCGCAGATGTGGCCGAGCAAGCACTTCTTCCTGGCCAAGCACGAAGAACAACGGGCGCGGCACGCCAAGTACAACGACACCGAGTACAACCTGGAGCCCAACGTCAAAGGCTCGCCCGGCGGCCTGCGCGATATCCAGACCATCCTCTGGGTCGCGCGCCGGCATTTCGGCACGTTGAACCTGCACGCCATGGTCGGCCAGGGCTTTTTGCTGGAAAGCGAATACGCCCTGCTCGCCTCCAGCCAGGAATTCCTCTGGAAGGTGCGCTACGCCCTGCACATGCTCGCTGGTCGCGCCGAAGACCGTCTGCTGTTCGACCATCAGAGCAATGTCGCCACCCTGCTTGGCTTCGAGGACAGCGACAGCAAGCGCGGCATAGAACGTTTTATGCAGAAGTACTACCGCGTGGTGATGGCGATTGCCGAACTTAGCGACCTGATCGTCCAGCACTTCGAGGAGCAGATCCTGCGTGCCGGCGAAATCGGCCAGGCCAGCCCGCTGAACAGCCGTTTCCTGCTGCGTGACGGCTATATCGAAGTCGCGCACCCCAACGTGTTCAAGCGCACCCCGTTTGCCATCATGGAAATCTTCGTGCTGATGGCCCAGCACCCGGAGATCAAAGGCGTGTGCGCCAACAGCATTCGCCTGCTGCGCGAGCACCGCCATCTGATCGACGACGAATTCCGCCGCGATATCCGCAACACCAGCCTGTTTATCGAGCTGTTCAAGAGCCCGCAAGGCATCCACCGTAACCTGCGGCGGATGAACCGCTACGGCATTCTCGGCCTGTACCTGCCCGAGTTCGGCCATATCGTTGGGCAGATGCAGCACGACCTGTTCCACATTTACACGGTCGACGCGCACACCCTAAACCTGATCAAGCACCTGCGTAAGTTCAAGTGGACCGAGCTGGCGGAAAAATTCCCGCTGGCCAGCAAGCTGATCGACAAGCTGCCCAAGCCCGAGCTGATCTATATGGCCGGGCTCTACCACGACATCGGCAAGGGCCGTGGCGGCGACCATTCGGAGCTCGGCGCGGTGGATGCCGAAGCCTTCTGCGTGCGCCATCAGCTGCCCAACTGGGACTCCAAGCTGATTGTCTGGCTGGTGCAGCATCACCTGGTGATGTCCACCACTGCGCAGCGCAAGGACTTGTCCGACCCCCAGGTGATCTTCGACTTCGCCCGCCTAGTCGGCGACCAGACGCGCCTGGACTACCTCTACGTGCTGACCGTGGCCGACATCAACGCCACCAACCCGAGCCTGTGGAACTCCTGGCGCGCCAGCCTGCTGCGCCAGCTCTACACCGAGACCAAGCGCGCCCTGCGCCGCGGCCTGGAAAACCCGCTGGACCGTGAAGAGCAGATTCGCCTGACGCAGATCTCCGCCCTGGACATCCTGGTGCGCGGCGGCACCGACCCGGACGACGCCGAACAGCTCTGGTCGCAACTGGGTGACGACTACTTCCTGCGCCACAGCGCCGGCGATGTGGCCTGGCACAGCGAGGCGATCCTGCAGCACCCGCACAACGGCGACCCGCTGGTGCTGATCAAGGAAACCACCCAACGCGAATTCGAGGGCGGCACGCAGATCTTTATCTACGCCCAGGATCAGCACGACTTCTTCGCCGTGACCGTGGCGGCCATGGCCCAGCTCAACCTGAACATCCATGACGCGCGGATTCTCACCTCCACCAGCCAGTTCACCCTCGACACCTACATCGTGCTCGAAGGTGAAGGCGGCTCGATCGGCGATAACCCGGCGCGGATCAAGCAGATTCGCCAGGGCCTGATCGACGCACTGAAGAACCCGGACGATTACCCGAATATCATCCAACGCCGCGTACCGCGCCAGCTCAAGCACTTCGCCTTCGCGCCGCAGGTGACCATCCACAACGATGCGCATCGGCCGGTGACCATCCTCGAAGTCACCGCGCCCGACCGTCCGGGCCTACTGGCGCGGATCGGGCGGATATTCCTCGACTTCGACCTGTCGCTGCAGAACGCCAAGATCGCCACCCTGGGCGAGCGGGTCGAAGACGTGTTCTTCGTCACCGACGCGCACAACCAGCCGCTGTCTGACCCCGAACTGTGCACGCGCCTGCAGGAAACCATGGTCGCGCAACTCTCCGACGCCAATGGCCAGACCATCGAGCCAAGCCGCATCACGATTTAAACCACTCGCTCCGCCTTAAGCGGCCCGGCACCGAGGTGCGGCCGCTAAGTAGTCATCAGGAATGAACAATGAACGACGCGTTAAACCAGTTGCAGCCCTACCCCTTTGAAAAGCTCCGCGCCCTGCTGGGCAGCGTGCAGGCTCCAACAGACAAGGCCCCGATTGCCCTGTCGATTGGCGAGCCCAAGCACCGCTCGCCGGCTTTTGTCGCCGAAGCCTTGAGCACCAACCTGGAACAACTGGCGGTCTACCCGACCACCCTGGGCATCCCGGCGCTGCGCGAGGCGATTGCCAACTGGTGCAGCCGTCGTTTCAACCTGCCGGCCGGTGTGCTTGATCCGGCGCGCCATGTACTGCCGGTCAACGGCACGCGCGAGGCGCTGTTCGCTTTTACTCAGGCGGTGGTGCAGCGCAGCGCGCCCGGGCAGGAACCTGGTCTGGTGGTCAGCCCCAATCCGTTCTATCAGATCTACGAAGGCGCGGCCCTGCTCGCCGGCGCGCAGCCGCACTATTTGCCGTGCCTAGAAGAGCATGGTTTCAACCCGGACTTCGATGCGGTCAGCGATGCCGTCTGGCAGCGCTGTCAGGTTCTGTTTCTCTGCTCGCCAGGCAACCCGACCGGCGCGCTGATACCGCTGCCGACGCTGAAGAAGCTGATCGCCCTGGCCGATAAATTCGACTTCGTGATCGCCGCCGACGAGTGCTACAGCGAGCTGTATTTCGATGAAGGCCACCCGCCAGCCGGACTGCTGACCGCCTGCGCCGAACTGGGCCGAGATGATTTCAAACGCTGCGTGGTGTTCCACAGCCTGTCCAAGCGCTCCAACCTGCCAGGCCTGCGTTCGGGCTTCGTGGCCGGCGACGCCGACATAATGAAATCATTCCTGCTGTACCGTACCTACCACGGCTGCGCCATGCCGGTGCAAACCCAGCTGGCCAGCGTGGCCGCCTGGAGCGACGAAGCCCACGTCAAAGCCAACCGCGACCTGTACCGCGAGAAGTTCGACGCAGTGCTGCGGGTTCTCGAGGGTGTGCTGGATGTGCAGCGCCCGGACGGCGGCTTCTACCTGTGGGCCCGAACGCCGATTGATGATGAACGCTTTACCCGCGAACTGTTCGCCCGCGAACACGTGACCGTAGTGCCTGGCTCGTACCTGTCGCGCGAAGTGGACGGCAACAACCCAGGTGCCGGGCGTATCCGCATGGCCCTGGTTGCGCCACTGGCCGAATGCGTTGCTGCGGCCGAGCGGATTCGCGCCTTTGTGCAGAGCCAACCCGCATGAACACGAAATTATTTGGCATAAAAGCCTGCGACACGATGAAAAAAGCCCGCACCTGGCTCGACGAGCACGGGGTAAGCTACGACTTTCATGATTACAAAGCCTGCGGCATAGACCGTGGCAACCTGGAAAAGTGGTGCAACGAGCATGGTTGGGAAACAATCCTGAACCGCGCAGGCACCACCTTCCGCAAGCTGGACGAGGCGCAGAAAAGCGACCTCGATCAGCACAAGGCGATCGAACTGATGCTCGCCCAACCGTCGATGATCAAACGCCCGGTGCTGGATCTCGGCAACAAGACCCTGGTTGGCTTCAAGCCCGAGCGCTATGCCGCTGAACTGGCCTGAACCATCCGTATCCATTGAATTCGTGTTAAGGAAAGCAAGATGACCACTACCCTTTTCAGCCTGGCCTTCGGCGTCGGCACCCAGAACCGCCAGAACACCTGGTTGGAAGTCTTCTACGCCCAGCCCATGCTCAACCCGGCCAGCGAGCTGGTTGCCAAAGTCGTGGAAACCCTCGGCTATCAGGGCGGCAACCAGGCCATTGCCATCAGCAACAGCCAGGCCGGCGATCTGGCCGAAGCGCTGAAAAATATCGATGCCACCCAATCTGCCCTGCTGACTCGCCTGGCCGAAAGCCAGAAGCCGCTGGTGGCGACCCTGCTCGCTGAAGACACCGCGCTGACCAGCACTCCTGAGGCCTACCTCAAGCTGCACCTGCTGTCGCATCGCCTGGTCAAGCCACATGGCCTGAACCTCACTGGCATCTTCCCGCTGCTGCCGAACGTGGCCTGGACCAGCCAGGGCGCAGTCGACCTCAGCGAACTGGCTGCACGTCAGCTGGAAGCGCGCCTGAAAGGCGACCTGCTGGAAGTGTTCTCGGTCGACAAGTTCCCGAAAATGACTGACTACGTGGTCCCCGCCGGCGTGCGTATCGCCGACAGCGCGCGGATCCGCCTGGGTGCCTACGTGGGCGAAGGCACCACCGTGATGCACGAAGGCTTCGTCAACTTCAACGCCGGTACCGCCGGCCCTGGCATGATCGAAGGCCGCGTCTCCGCTGGCGTATTCGTCGGCAAGGGCTCGGACCTGGGCGGCGGTTGCTCGACCATGGGCACCCTGTCCGGTGGCGGCAATATCGTGATCTCGGTCGGCGAAGGCTGCCTGATCGGTGCCAACGCCGGTATCGGCATTCCGTTGGGCGACCGCAACACAGTGGAATCCGGCCTGTACATCACCGCCGGCACCAAGGTGGCACTGCTGGATGCCGACAACAAGCTGGTCAAGGTGCTCAAGGCCCGTGATCTGGCTGGCCAGCCAGATCTGTTGTTCCGCCGCAACTCGCAAACCGGTGCCGTGGAGTGCAAAACCCACAAGTCGGCGATTGAACTCAACGAAGCCCTGCACGCGCACAATTGACCCTGGCGACAAACTGCAAGCCGACCGCTTGCAGTTTTGTAGGATGGGTTGAGCATCGCGATACCCATCACGCTCATTATGGGTATCGCTGCGCTCAACCCATCCTACGGTCTCGATTGCCTGCCCATGCCTATCCATTCCCCCTGGCGCGCTGACTTCCCTGGCATTCTGGCCCTCGCGGCCGAAGGCCAGACCTACCTGGACAGCGCCGCCACCGCGCAGAAACCCCAGGCCATGCTCGATGCCCTGCTCGGCTATTACGCCGGCGGCGCAGCCAATGTGCACCGCGCGCAGCACCTGCCGGGCGAGCGTGCCACCCGCGCGTTCGAAGCCACCCGGGCCAGCCTCGCGGCCTGGCTGAATGCCGCCGAACCCAGCCAGATCATCTTTACCCGCGGGGCCACCGAGGCCTTCAATCTGCTCGCCTATGGCCTGGAACACTGCTTCCAGGCTGGCGACGAGATTGTTATCAGCGCCCTGGAACACCACGCCAACCTGCTGCCCTGGCAGCAACTGGCGCTGCGCCGCCAACTCAAGCTGGTGGTGCTGCCGCTGGACAACAGCGGGCTGATCGACCTGGAGCATGCCGCACAACTGATCGGCCCGCGCTGCAAGTTGCTGACACTGAGCCAACTGTCGAACGTGCTGGGCGGCTGGCAACCCTTGTCGCCGCTGCTCGCCCTGGCCAAGGCGCAGGGTGCGCTGACTGTGGTCGATGGCGCACAAGGTGTGGTGCACGGCCGGCATGACGTGCAGACGTTGGGCTGCGACTTCTATATCGGTTCCAGCCACAAGCTCTACGGCCCGGATGGCGTCGGCCTGCTGTACGGCCGCACGGCGGCCTTGCAGCAGCTTGCGCATTGGCAATTTGGCGGCGAAATGCTGCTGCAGACCAGCTACCACAGCGCTCGTTTTCGCGATGCGCCGCTGGGCTTCGAAGCCGGCACCCCGCCGATTGCCTCGGTGATTGCCTTGGGCGCGAGCCTGGCTTACCTGGCCGGACTCGATGCCGACGCCGTCGCCACCCACGAAGCCCGCCTGCACGCACAACTGCTCAGCGGCCTGCAGCAGCGCCAGGGCGTACGCCTGCTCGGCGCGCCGCAGGTGGCGCTGGCCAGTTTTGTCGTGGACGGTGTGCATAACGCCGACCTCGCCCACCTGCTGACCGAGCAAGGCATTGCCGTACGCGCCGGCCATCACTGCGCCATGCCGCTGCTGCAAAGCCTCGGCCTGAGCGGGGCGATTCGGGTATCACTGGGGCTGTATAACGACTCGAGCGACCTTGAACGCTTCTTCACCGCCCTCGACCAAGCCCTGGAGCTGCTGCGATGAGCCTGCCCGCCAGCGCCGAGCACGCCTTGGCTGCATTCAGCCAGTGCGCCAGCTGGGAGCAGCGCGCCCGCCTGCTGTTGCAATGGGGCGAACAACTTGCACCCTTGAGCGACGCCGAGCGCTGTGACGCCAACCGCGTAGACGGTTGCGAGAGTCAGGTGTGGCTGGTGGCAGAGCACGACGGCCAGCACTGGCAGTTTCGCGCCAGTAGCGAGGCGCGCCTGCTGCGTGGCCTGCTGGCTGTGCTGTTGGCGCGGGTCAACGACCTGTCGGTAGATGAGTTGGCGCAACTCGATTTGCCGGGCTGGTTTACTCAGCTCGGCCTCGGCCGGCAACTGTCGCCATCACGCAGCAATGGCTTGCAGGCGGTGTTGAGCCGTATGCAGCAATTGCGTCAGGGCGCGCTCAACCACTGATCCGGATTGCCGGAATACAGCGCCTGCTGCAAGCGTTCCAGCTCGCCATCGGCGGCAAAGCGCTGCAAACCCGCGTTGAACACCGCGCGTAACTGAGTGGCTCGCGCGTCGTCCTTGCGAAACAACAGGTGCAGCGGTTCGGTATTCAATACACGCGGATGATGGGTGATTACCGCTCGCGCCTCGGGGGAGAACGTCCGCCGTAGCATGGCGTAGCCCACCGCCCGGTCCTGCGGATGAAAATCCACCCGGCCCAGCTCAAGTAGACGGAAACCGGTGTCTTCCTTGCCACTCTTCTGCACACTCAACACGCCAGATTGCTGCGCCGCATCGAACTCTGGGCCGTAGGAGTAGCCCAGGGTGGTGGCGATGCTGAATGACTTGAGGTCCTCGATGCGCGCCCAATCCAGCTTCTGATCACTGCGCTGGAACAGCACGATCTCACCCTTGACCACCGGCTCGCTGCACACCCCCACGCGCTGTCGCGCAGTCGTGCAGGTATAGGGCATTACAGCATCCAGACTGCCCTGTTCGAGCATCAGCAGGTTGCGATCCCAGGGGTAGTAAACGAACTCGACCTGATAGCCAGCGGCGTTGAAGATCGACTTCACCAACCGCGACAAGGCACCGCCATCCGCACGTTGCTGGTCGACATAAGGCACCCAGTCACCGGTGCCGATGCGCACTACCGGCTCAGCGACCACCTGCAAACAGGTCAATAGCACCGCAAGCGGCAACAGGGGGCGTAACAGGGTTTTCAACACGGGACGCAGCAGGGACAGCACAACACACCTCAATCACACTCAACCAGCACATCCCTGCTGCACAGCGACCGGAACGGTCATTTCTAGAGATTAGCCAAAGTTGACGGCGCTGCATCGCTGCCGCGCTCGGCAGGCCGACGGGTGCCAGCCACCAGTTTGTCGACGATCCGGGCCGCAGCCACCATGCCAAAGGTCGCGGTTACCATCATCACCGCGCCGAAACCGCCGGCGCAGTCGAGCTTGACCCCTTCGCCGACAAAACCCTTGTACTGACAAATCGTGCCGTCCGGCTTGGGATAGCGCAGCTGCTCGGTAGAAAACACGCAGGGCACGCTGTAGTTACGCCCCGGCGTGCGCGAGAAGCCATAGTCGCGACGCAAGGTCGAGCGCACCTTGGACGCCAGCGGATCGTTCCAGGCTTTGTTGAGGTCGCCAACCTGGATCTGCGTCGGGTCGATCTGCCCGCCCGCGCCGCCGGTGGTGATCACCTGAATCTTGCGGCGTTTGCACCAGGAAATCAGTGCGGCCTTGGCGTTGACGCTGTCGATGCAGTCAATTACCGCGTCGAACTGCTCGGTGATGTACTCCGCCATGGTCTCGCGGGTGACAAAATCGGTCACCGCATGCACCACGCAAGCCGGGTTGATGCCGCGAATGCGCGCCGCCATCACCTCAACCTTGGGCTGGCCGACCGTGCTGTCCAGCGCATGCAGCTGGCGGTTGCTGTTGCTGACGCAGATATCATCGAGGTCGAACAGGGAGATTTCGCCCACCCCGGAACGCGCTAGCGCCTCGGCCGCCCAGGAGCCGACGCCGCCGAGGCCGACCACCGCCACATGCGCAGCCGCCAGCCGTTCGGCCCCGACGCGGCCATATAAACGGGCGATTCCGGCAAAGCGTTGTTCATCGACAGGCATTTCGTCTCCTTGCGGCCCGGTAACGCGGGCGGCGCGCATTATAGGAAGCCCCGCCCCCCGACCCAAGCCCTGTCTTGCCGCCATGGTGCAGCAACCGATGAACAGCAGCCGCACGACCCGCCAGGCGGAACCTCGAAGCCCTCGCAGCATCACATCTACCAGCCCCTGGCCAGGCTATACAGCCCTGTGGCGGCGGCGTAGCATGCGCCACCCGACGCTCGTCGCTCTTCTTTGCCCTATTGCTGGACCTGCTCACTATGCCTTCGCGTAAGTTTGGACTGAACCTGGTCATATTCCTGGCGATTGCCGCCCTGTTTACCGGTATCTGGGCGCTGTACAACCGCCCGGTAAGTGCGCCGGAGTGGCCGGAACAGATTTCCGGTTTCTCCTACTCGCCATTCCGCGCCGGGCAGAACCCGCAGCAGAATATCTACCCGAGCGATGCGCAAATGCGCGCCGACCTCGAGCTGCTGAGCAAGCAAACCGACAGCATCCGCACCTATTCGGTGGACGGTGCCCTGGCCAATATCCCGCGTATCGCCGAAGAATTCGGCCTGCGCGTGACCCTGGGCATCTGGATCAGCCTGGATCTGGAGCGCAACGAGCGCGAGATCGCCAAGGCCATCGAAATCGCCAACAGCTCGCGCAGCGTGGTACGGGTCGCAGTCGGTAACGAAGCCTTGTTCCGCAGCGAAGTGACGCCCGAGAACCTGATTGCCTATATCGACCGCGTGCGTGCAGCAGTAAAAGTGCCGGTGACCACGTCCGAGCAGTGGCACATCTGGCAGGAATACCCGGAGCTGGCCAAACACACCGACCTGGTCGCCGCCCACGTGCTGCCGTACTGGGAATTCGTGCCGATGGAGGACTCCACCGAGTTCGTCCTGGAGCGCGCCAAGGACCTGAAGAAACTCTTCCCGAAAAAACCGCTGCTGCTCTCGGAAGTCGGCTGGCCGAGCAACGGCCGCATGCGTGGCGGCGCCGACGCGTCGCAGGCGGACCAGGCCATCTACTTGCGCACCCTGGTCAATGCGCTGAATGCCAAGGGCTACAACTACTTCGTCATCGAAGCCTTCGACCAGCCGTGGAAGGCCAGCGATGAAGGCTCGGTGGGCGCGTACTGGGGCGTGTACAACCTCGACCGCCAAGCCAAGTTCGCCTTCGAAGGCCCGGTGGTGGCCATTCCGCAGTGGCGCTTGCTGGCCATCGGTTCGGTGGTGCTGGCCCTGCTCAGCCTGGCACTGATGCTGATCGACGGCAGCGCCCTGCGCCAGCGCGGGCGCACCTTCCTCACCGTGGTCGCCTTCGCCGGCGGCTCCGCCCTGGTGTGGATCGGTTACGACTACAGCCAGCAATACAGCACCTGGTTCAGCACCCTGGTCGGCCTGCTACTCGGTATCGGCGCATTCGGCGTATTTATCGTGCTGCTCACCGAGGCCCATGAACTGGCCGAAACCGCCTGGACCCGCACCCGCCGCCGACCGTTCCTGCCGGTGCTGACCGACAGCGCCTACCGGCCCAAGGTGTCGATCCATGTGCCCTGCTACAACGAGCCGCCGGAGATGGTCAAACAGACCCTCGACGCCCTGGCCGCGCTGGATTACCCGGATTACGAAGTCCTGATCATCGACAACAACACCAAGGACCCGGCGGTGTGGGAACCGGTAGAGGCCTACTGCAAGGTGCTGGGGCCGCGCTTCCGCTTCTTCCACGTATCACCGATTGCCGGCTTCAAGGGCGGCGCGCTGAACTACATCCTGCCGCACACCGCACCAGACGCCGAAGTGGTGGCCGTCATCGACGCCGACTACTGCGTCGACAAGAACTGGCTCAAGCACATGGTGCCGCACTTCAGTGATCCGCAGATCGCCGTGGTGCAGTCGCCACAGGACTACCGCGACGGCAACGAAAACATCTTCAAGAAGCTCTGCTATGCCGAGTACAAGGGTTTCTTCCATATCGGCATGGTCACCCGTAACGACCGCAACGCGATCATCCAGCACGGCACCATGACCATGATCCGCCGCACCGTGATGGACGAGCTGAAATGGGCCGACTGGACCATCTGCGAAGACGCCGAGTTGGGCCTGCGTGTGTTCAAGCAGGGCTATGCGGCCGCCTACGCGCACCAGAGCTTCGGCCAGGGGCTGATGCCGGACACCTTTATCGACTACAAGAAGCAGCGTTTCCGCTGGGCCTACGGCGCGATCCAGATCATGAAGGGCCATGCGCGCAGCCTGTTCCTCGGCAAGGATTCCGCACTCAAGCACGGCCAGCGCTATCACTTTATTGCCGGCTGGCTGCCGTGGATCGCCGACGGCCTGAACATCTTCTTCACCGCCGGTGCCCTGCTCTGGTCGGCGGCGATGATCATCGTGCCGACCCGGGTCGACCCACCGCTGCTGATCTTCGCCATCCCGCCGCTGGCACTGTTCTTCTTCAAGTTCGGCAAGATCATGTTCCTCTACCGCAAGGCCGTAGGCGTCGACCTGGTGCGCTCGTTCCAGGCCGCAGTGGCGGGCCTGGCGCTGTCGCACACGATTGCCAAGGCGGTGCTCTACGGTGCCTTCACCGAGACCATCCCGTTCTTCCGCACGCCGAAGATGGCCTCCAACCACGGCTTTATGGTCGCATTGGCCGAGGCCCGCGAAGAGGTGTTTATCATGCTGCTGCTGTGGGGTTCGGCGGTGGGTATCGGCGTCGTTCAGGGCTTCCCCAGTGCCGACGTGAAGTTCTGGGTGGCCATGCTGCTGGTGCAGTCGCTGCCGTACCTGGCGGCGCTGATCATGGCCCTGCTGTCGTCGCTGCCCAAGCCAGCGCAAACCACCGAGAACGAGGCTGAAGCCACGGCCTGAGTGAGCATCTGCCTGTCGAAACGGCGGCCTCGGGCCGCCGTTTTGCTTTAAGATGTGCGCCTTTTCCGCGCCCTGAGTGTTTTCCGGAGTCGACCCATGCCCGCCCTCACCCCTACCCTCACGCCTACCCTAGAGCTGGCCTGCGAGCTGATCCGCCGCCCGTCCGTCACGCCACTCGACGAAGGCTGTCAGGAGCTGATGATGCGCCGTCTGGCTGCCGCCGGCTTCGCTCTGGAGCCGATGCGGATCGAGGAAGTCGACAACTTCTGGGCCAGTCATGGCCAGGGCGATGGCCCAGTGCTGTGCTTCGCCGGGCATACCGATGTGGTGCCGACCGGGCCGCTGCAATCCTGGCAGCACCAGCCGTTCGATGCGCTGATCGACGAGACGGGCATGCTCTGCGGGCGGGGGGCAGCGGATATGAAGGGCAGCCTGGCGTCGATGATCATCGCGGTGGAGCGCTTTGTCGCCGACTACCCGGATCACCAGGGGCGTATCGCCTTTCTGATCACCAGCGACGAGGAAGGCCCGGCCCACCACGGCACCAAGGCCGTGGTCGAGCGCCTGCGCGAGCGCGGCGAGCGGATGGACTGGTGCATCGTCGGCGAACCGTCGAGCACCACCCTGGTCGGTGACGTGGTCAAGAATGGTCGCCGCGGCTCACTCGGCTGCACCCTCACGGTGTACGGCAAGCAAGGCCACGTGGCCTACCCGCACCTGGCCAAGAACCCCATCCACCTGGCCGCCCTGGCCCTGGCTGAACTGACCGCCGAGCACTGGGATGACGGCAACGCCTTCTTCCCGCCGACCAGTTTCCAGGTGTCCAACCTCAACTCCGGCACCGGCGCGACCAACGTGATCCCCGGCGAACTGAAGGCGGTATTCAACTTCCGCTTCTCCACCGAATCCACTGTCGAAGGCCTGCAGCAGCGCGTGCGTACCATCCTCGACAAGCATGGCCTGGACTACCACCTGGACTGGGCGCTGTCCGGCCTGCCCTTCCTCACCGAACCCGGCGCATTACTGGATGCCGTGGCCAGCAGCATCAACAGCGTCACCGGCCGCGCCACCCAGCTATCGACCTCCGGCGGCACCTCGGACGGGCGCTTTATCGCCACCCTCGGCACTCAGGTGGTCGAGCTCGGTCCGGTCAACGCCACCATCCACCAGATCGACGAGCGCGTGCTGGCTGCGGACCTCGATGTGCTGACCGAAATCTATTATCGAACCCTGGTCAATCTACTCGCATGAAAATCCATGAACATGCCTGCTATGCACCCCGATAGCTGCGTTGGGCGGTACTCGCTCCTCGCCTATCTATTCGATATGTCTCGTCGCTGCGTTCCGTCCGCCTTGCTCTCGGGGCGCTCGCGACGGCCTGTTAATGGATTTTTCGCATGCTGACCTGCCCGATCTGCCAGCAGGCGCTGAGCCTGGTCGACAATGGCGTGGCCTGTCCGGCCAACCACCGTTTCGACCGCGCACGCCAGGGCTATCTGAATCTGCTGCCAGTGCAGCACAAGAACAGCCGCGACCCCGGCGATAACGTCGCCATGGTCGAAGCCCGCCGGCGCTTTCTCGATGGTGGCCACTACGCACCACTGGCGCGCCGTCTGGCCGAACTGGCCGCCGAGCGCGCCCCGCAGTGCTGGCTGGATATCGGCTGTGGCGAGGGTTATTACACCGCGCAGATCGCCGATCGGCTGCCGCAAGCCGATGGTTATGCCCTGGATATCTCCCGCGAGGCGGTCAAGCGCGCCTGCAAACGCTCACCGCAGCTGACCTGGTTGGTGGCGAGCATGGCGCGCGTGCCGCTGAGTGACGCCAGCTGCCAGCTGCTGGCCAGCGTATTCAGCCCGTTGGACTGGCAGGAGGCCAAGCGCCTGCTCGCCCCCGGCGGCGGCTTGCTGCGCATGGGGCCGACCAACGACCACCTGATGGAACTGCGGCAGAAGCTGTATGACGAGGTGCGCGACTATGATGAGCAGAAGCATCTGGAGCTGATCCCCGAGGGCATGCGCCTGGTGCACAGCGAAACCCTGACGTTCAATTTGCAACTGGACAGCAGCCAGGCGCGCGCCGACCTGCTGGCCATGACCCCACACGGCTGGCGTGCCAGCGCCGAACGCCGCGCTGCGGTCATCGCCGAACCCTGTGAAGTGACTGTTGCCATCCGCTACGACTGGATCGAGAGAATATGACCATGCGCCAACCGGATATCGAGATTTACCTGAAAGACGCCGACCACACCGCCATCGGCGAGTGGCTGAACACGGCACTGGGCAGCTGCACGCCCTGGCAGCAAAAGGGCCAGACCTACAAATGCACGGCCGGCAACGTGCCGGTGACCTGGCTGCCCAAGGCTGTCGGCAAATGGAATAGCCTGTTTCTGGAAAGCGCCGCCACGCCCTGGGACGACGACCTGGCCTGCGCCCAGGCGGCCTTCGCCGCCCTGAATGTCGAAGTACGCTGCGCCCCCGGCGGCTGGCAGGAAGAGGAAAGCGATGAGCAGGCCGACCGCTGGATGCGCATCAGCGCCGACGGGGTAGAAGAAATCACCTGGCGCACCGCTTAACCGACCGCTGAAAACTACTGCTCTCGGCTATTCAGCGTTGGCAGCAGCCTCACAGCCGAAGGCTGAACGTGCTTTAGCACGACCCCAAAGGGGTGAGCGCAGCGAATCAAATGCTCATGTACAGACGTACACTCCGCTTTTTCGGCTACTTCCGCCTTGCCTAGCCATCGCTCGCTACGTTTTCAACGACCGGTTTGACGAGCACAAAAAACCCCGCCTAGGCGGGGTTTTGTTTAACCGGGCGCTTACTTCTTGCCCAGTTTCTTCAGCTCTTCGTCACGCAGTTCGCGGCGCAGGATCTTGCCGACGTTGGTGGTCGGCAGTACATCGCGGAACTCCACGGCCTTGGGCACCTTGTAGCCGGTAACATTGGCGCGCATGTGCTCCATGACTTGCTCTTTGGTCAGGGTTTCACCCGGCTTGACCACCACGAAGATCTTGATCGCTTCACCGGACTTCTCGTCCGGCACACCGATGGCCGCGCACTGCAGCACGCCCGGCAGGGTGGCCAGCACGTCTTCCAGCTCGTTCGGGTAGACGTTGAAGCCGGACACCAGAATCATGTCCTTCTTGCGGTCGACGATGCGCATAAAGCCGTCTTCCTGGATCACCGCGATGTCGCCAGTCTTCAACCAGCCCTCTGCGTCGAGGATTTCGTCAGTGGCTTCCTGGCGCTGCCAGTAGCCCTTCATCACCTGCGGCCCCTTGACGCACAGCTCGCCAATCGAACCCAGCGGCTGCTCGACGCCTTCGTCGTCGATTACCTTGCACAGGGTCGACGGCAGCGGAATGCCGATGGTGCCGATCTGGATATTGCTGAACGGGTTGACCGACGCGACCGGGCTGGTCTCGGTCATGCCGAAACCTTCGCAGATCGGGCAGCCGGTCACCTGTTTCCAGCGCTCGGCCGTGGCCAGTTGCAGGGCCATGCCGCCGGAGAAGGTGGCTTTCAGGGTGGAGAAGTCCAGCTTGCGGAATTCCTCGTTGTTGCAGAGGGCCACGAACAGGGTGTTGAGGCCGACAAAACCGGTGAACTTGTACTTGGCCAGGTCCTTGGTCATGGCAGGCAGATCACGCGGGTTGGTGATCAGCACGTTGTGCCCACCAATCAGCATCATCGCCATGCAATGGAAGGTGAACGCGTAGATGTGATACAGCGGCAGCGGTGCGATCAGCACTTCGTTGCCTTCGCTCATTTCCGAGCCCATCAGCGCCTTGACCTGCAGCATGTTGGCGATCAGGTTGCGGTGAGTCAGCATCGCGCCCTTGGCCACGCCGGTGGTGCCGCCGGTGTATTGCAGCACGGCGATTTCGGCATTGCTCGGTGCAGCGTCCTTGACGGCATGACCACGACCCTTGGCCATCGCGGTGCACAGCGAGACAGACTGCGGCAGGTTGTAGGCCGGCACCATCTTCTTCACGTGCTTGACCACGGTGTTGACCAGCAGGCGCTTGAGCGGCGAGAGCATGTCACCGACTTCGGTGATGATCACGGTCTTGATGCCGGTCTTGGGCAGCACTTGCTCAGCCAGGTGGGCCATGTTGGCCAGGCTGACCAGGGCCTTGGCACCGGAATCGTTGAATTGGTGTTCCATTTCCCGCGCGGTGTACAGCGGGTTGGTGTTGACTACGACCAGGCCAGCACGCAGTGCGCCGAATACCACGACCGGGTATTGCAGGACGTTGGGCAGTTGTACCGCGATGCGGTCACCGGGTTGCAGGTCGGTGTGTTGCTGCAGGTAGGCGGCAAAAATACCGGAAAGCTCATACAGCTCGGCATAGCTAATGGTTTTACCCATATTGCTGAAAGCGGGCTTGTTGGCGAAGCGTTGGCAGGACTCTTTCAGTACCGCCTGGATATTCGGGTACTGGTCAGGATTGATTTCGGCAGCAATCCCAACGGGATACTTATCCTTCCAAAAGTTTTCGTTCATGGAAGCCCACTCCTCAGCAACAGCTTGATCTTCACCGCGCGTAGACGGTTGTTTATTGTAGATTTGCGTGTTTTCTGCGACTTGAACGGCAAAAAAATTGCCGGGAGCAATTTTTGACGTCGCACAGCGACGGCCCCAAAAGGGTGGTCGCCATGGATGGCGGATCACAAAAAAGCCGCCCGAGAGTAGCAGCTTTGCCATACAGCGACTAGCACCAATAAGCGCCGCAGCGGTCACGAAAGCGACCAGATCATGCTATCTGGTCACCTTCATAAATCCGCCGAGAGCGGCGGGTTTGACCCGTTTACGCAGGGTTAGGCGATATCGCGCAACTCGCGGCGGAGGATCTTGCCAACGGGCGTCATCGGCAGCGCGTCACGGAAGACGATCTGCTTGGGCACTTTGTAGCCGGTGAAGTTTTCCTTGCAGTACGCCTTCAGCTCTTCGCTGCTGAGGCTGCTGTCGCGGGCCACGACGAACAACTTGACTGCTTCCCCGGACTTCTCGTCCGGCACACCGATAGCCGCGCAACTGGCGACTTTCGGGTGAGCCATGACCACATCTTCGATCTCGTTGGGATACACGTTGAAACCCGAGACGATGATCATGTCCTTCTTGCGATCGACGATGCGCACAAAACCGTCTGGATCGATCACCGCCACGTCACCGCTCTTGAACCAACCTTCGGCGTCCAGCACCTCGGCGGTGGCCTCCTCGCGGTTCCAGTAGCCCTTCATTACTTGCGGGCCCTTGATGCACAGCTCGCCACGCTCGCCCAGCGGCTGCTCGACGCCGTCATCATCGATGACCTTGAACGCAGTGCCCGGCAACGGAATACCCACCGTGCCCAGACGCGCTTTGTCGCCATAGGGATTGCTGCTGGCCACCGGCGAGGTTTCGGTCAGGCCATAGCCTTCGACCACGGTGCAGCCGGTCATCGCCTGCCAGCGTTCGGCCGTGGCCTTGACCAGCGCGGTGCCGCCTGAGTTGGTGACCTTGAGCTTGGAGAAATCCAGTTTCTGGAACTCGGGGTTATCCATCAACGCCACGAACAGCGTGTTGAGACCCAACAGCGCGGAGAACTGCCACTTGCCCAGTTCCTTGACGAAGCCTGGAATGTCACGCGGGTTGGTGATCAGCACGTTGTGGTTGCCGTTGACCATCATGCACATGCAGTTCGCGGTGAAGGCATAGATATGGTAAAGCGGCAGCGGCGCGATCATGATTTCCTGGCCCTGCTTCATCAGCGGGGTACCATCGCTGCCCAGCTGCGACAGGCAGGCATCGACCTGCAGCATGTTGGCCACCAGGTTGCCGTGGGTCAGCATCGCACCCTTGGCCACCCCGGTGGTGCCTCCGGTGTACTGCAACACGGCGACATCGGCATGACCAACCTTGACCGGTTTGAGCGCATGACCCTGGCCCTGTTTGAGCGCATCCTTAAACCCCACCGCCTGCGGTAGGTGGTAATCCGGGACCATCTTCTTGACCTTCTTCACCACGGTGTTGACCAGCCAGCCCTTCAGGCTCGGCAGCAGGTCACCCATCTTGGCTTCGATCAGGTAATCGATCTCGGTATCCGGCAGCACATCCTGCACCAGCTTGCCAAACATATTCAGGTACACCAGCGCGCGTACGCCGGCATCCTTGAACTGGTGGCGCATCTCACGGGCGGTGTACAGCGGGTTGGTGTTGACCACAATCAGCCCGGCGCGCATCGCGCCGAACACGGCAATCGGGTACTGCAGCACGTTGGGCATCTGCACGGCGATGCGCTCACCTGGCTGCAGGTCAGTGTGCTTTTGCAGGTAGGCGGCAAAGGCCGCCGAGAGCCGGTCCAGCTCGGCGTAGGTCAGGGTCACGCCCAGATTGCTGAACGCCGGTCGATCGGCGAATTTCTTGCACGAGCGCTCGAACACCTCGATCACCGACTTGTAAGCCCCCAGGTCGATGTCAGCGGGTACGCCGGCCGGGCGTTTGTCGCTCCAGAAATCAGGCTGCATTATTTTTATCCCCTTGCCCTGAAATGATCCTAATCCGCCAAAGAGGGTGCTTACAAAAGTAGCGAGCGATGGCCAGGCAAGGCGAGATCAGCCGAAAAAGCGCAATGTACGAGTTGTACATGAGCATTTTGAGGCTGGGCTCAACACAGCATGGGCGAGCGCAGTAATTTGTAAGCACCCTCTAGCGGAGTTGCCTGGAAAGTAACAGCTAACGCAGGGCAGGCAAATAGCGCAGGTAGCGTCATTGACGGACTGAATCTTGCCGCTCTTTGTGGAACTATCCTGCTGCGCCACCTATAACCACACAGCACACATAGATTGCGATCCGCCATGCCAACCCTTTTGCTCACCGTGGTACTTCTGCTCGCGTTAGGCCAACCCGCCAGGGCAGAACCGCAACTACGCATGGCCACCCTGGAATACCCGCCCTACAGCACCGAACACCGCCCCGATGGCGGCAGCATCGTCGCCCTGACCCGGCGTGCCTTTGCCGTACGCGGCTATCCGGTGCAGATCGATTTTCTGCCCTGGGCGCGGGTGCGCGTCGAGTTGCGCAACGGCCACTACCAAGGTGCGCTGGCGCTGTGGCCCAAAGAGGTTAAAGAGGAAGGACTGCAAGCCTCGCGCCCGCTGTTCTACAGCGAACTGGGCCTGTTTATCCGCAACGACTACCCGCTGCAGTTCAGCCGACTGCAGGAACTGCACGGACAAACCCTGGGTATCGTGCGCGGTTACGGCTACCCGCAGCACATCCTCGACGCCGGGTTGACCCTGGAAGACGCCGTGGACGACATCAGCAACCTGCGCAAGCTCAATGCCCGGCGCTTCGACATGGTGCTGCTGGAGCGCATCGTCGGTAACCACCTGATCGCCAACGACGAGCAGCTGCGCGGCAAACTGCGCTGGCACGGCAACGTACTGGAGCGCATCCCCCTGCTGGTGGGCTTTACCCCGGTCAAAACTGGCGAACCCGACTGGAGCAAGGTGTTTGAGCAGGGCCTGCGCGACCTGCACAGCAGCGGCGAATATATGCAGATCCTGCGCGCGCATAATCGCTAGCCACCCTGGACTTTGCGCCGCGCCGCGCGGGGTGCACAATGCGCAGCTTCTGCAGGCTTAAGGGATTCGCCATGCTCCACCAAGCGTTCTGGCTCAACAGCACCGATGCAGCGCCGCTCTTTGTCAACCGCTGGTACAGCGAACAGCCGCCCAAGGCGCTGCTGATGGTGGCTCATGGCATGGCCGAACACAGCGGGCGCTATGCACGCCTGGCCGAAGCGTTGGTGGCGCAAGGTTTTGAACTGTACGCCCACGACCAGCGCGGCCACGGCAAGACGGCCGAGCACGGCAGCCTCGGCCACTACGCCGACGCCAATGGCTGGAGCCTGGTGGTCAATGACCTCGCCAGCCTCAATCACCATATGCGCCAGCAGCACCCGCACGCGCCGATCTTCCTGCTCGGCCACAGCATGGGCAGCTACATCGGCCAGGCCTACCTGATGCAGCACAGCAGCAGCCTGCAAGGCGCGATTCTCTCTGGCTCCAACTACCAGCCCGCCGCCCTGTACCGCGTCGGCCAGCTGCTGGCGCGCTTCGAGCGCTGGCGCCAAGGCCCCAAAGGCTGCAGTGCGCTGCTTGAGTTCGCCTCGTTCGGCTCCTTCAATAAAGCCTTCAAGCCCAACCGCACTGCCTTCGACTGGCTGAGCCGCGACCCGGCCGAGGTCGACAAGTACGTCAACGACCCGCTGTGCGGCTTTCGTTGCAGCAATCAGCTGTGGGTCGACCTGCTCGGCGGGCTGCAACACATCACCCCGCTGAAGAACCTCGCGCAGATCGACAGCAACCTGCCCTTGCTGGTGATTGGCGGAGCCTGTGACCCGGTCAGCGACGGCACGCGCCAGCAAGACCTGGGCAACGCCCTGAGCGCCGCCGGCAACCGTCATGTGCAGGTCAAACTTTACTCGGATGCGCGTCATGAGCTGCTCAACGAGAGCAACCGTGACGAGGTCACCGCCTACCTTATCGACTGGTTGCAGCAGGCCCTCGGCCAGCAGCGCCAGCCCACCCCACAGAGCCAAGAGAGTAATCCATGAGCCAGAGCAGCAACACGCCCTACGAGGCCCTCGAAGTCGGCCAGACCGCCAGCTACAGCAAGACCGTCAGCGAACGCGATATCCAGCTGTTTGCCGAAGTCTCCGGTGACCACAACCCGGTGCACCTGGATGCCGAATACGCCGCCACCACCATGTTCAAGGAACGCATCGCCCACGGCATGTTCAGCGGCGCACTGATCAGCGCCGCAGTGGCCTGCGAACTGCCTGGCCCGGGCACCATCTATATCGGCCAGCGCATGAGCTTCACTGCGCCGGTGAAACTCGGCGACACCCTGACCGTGCGCCTGGAAGTGCTGGAAAAACTGCCGAAATTCCGCGTGCGCATGGCCACTCGGGTGTTCAACCAGAACGACGAACTGGTGGTCGATGGCGAAGCAGAAATCCTCGCCCCGCGTAAGGCACAGACCGTTGAACTGACTAAGCTGCCGCCCATCACCATCGGCTAAGCTTGCTGCCTCAGGTCACCGCTGCCACTGCGGCGGTGCACTGCCCTTCTATGCAATCGCGCGCGGAACAATCCGTTTCGGCGCCTCTGGAGATTTCCATGTCCCTGTCTATGTCCCAAGCCTCCATCGCGGTGTTTAACCGCCAGCTGAACAACCTCTCGGTCATTCTCGGCATCGCCGCAGCCCACGCCGAAGAGAAGAAGATCGACGCCAGCGTGTTCCTCAATGCGCGCCTGGCCCCCGACATGTTCCCGCTGAGCCGTCAGGTGCAGATCGCCTGCGACACGGCCAAAGGCGGTGCCGCACTGCTGGCCGGCGTCGATGCGCCGAGCCATGCCGACGACGAAACCAGCTTCGCCGAACTGCAAGCGCGGGTCGCCAAGACCCTGACCTTCCTCGCCAGCCTGAACGCCGCCCAGATCGACGGCAGCGAAGATCGCACCGTGACCCTCAAGCGCCGCGACAAAGAAACCCACTTCCAGGGCCAGGCGTTCCTGCTTGAGCACGTGCTGCCGAACCTCTACTTCCACCTCACCACCGCCTACGCCATCCTCCGCCACAACGGTGTAAACATCGGCAAGCGCGATTTCCTCGGCACTCGCTAAAAATCGATTTACGATCTGCTGCGCGTCGGCCCTGCCGCGTTAAAAACAGGCTCGGAATGCTCATTTACAGCCAGTAAACTCCGCTTCCTCGCCTGTTTTTGCCTTGCAGGTCTCTAGCTCGCGAGATCGTAAAACAGATTTTAAGAGCCAGCAGCCTTAAAGCCGCGCCAACTGCCCATCCCCCCGATGAGCCCGTAGGTGCGGCAATACCGCGGCCAGCAGCGGTTCCTTGAAAGCCTCCTGAAAACGATGGGCCAGACCCGGAATCAGTTTCAGCTCGCTGTTCTTGATATGCGCCGCCACATGCACGCCATGCATCACCGGCAGCAACGGATCGGCCGTGCCATGCACCACCAGGGTCGGCACGCGCAAACGATTGAGCAGCTCGACCCGGCTCGGCTCGGCCAGAATCGCCAGTAACTGCCGCTGTACACCCTCCGGATTGAACGCCCGGTCGTAGGCAATCTGCGCCTGTTGCAACAGCAACTGGCGATCATCGGTCACCGTCGGGCTGCCCAATGCCGCCAGCAAGTCGGCCTGCTGCTCCAGCGCCAGCGCCCGATTGGCCGCCTCGCGGTTGGCCAGCAAGGCCAGCAACGCCGGGCTGGGAGCCGGCAGTCCCTGGGCGCTGGAGCTGGTCATCAACAACGTCAGACTTTGCACACGCTGCGGGGCCAAATCCGCCAGGTGCTGGGCAATCATCCCGCCCATGCTCGCGCCCAGCACATGAAACTGCTGCACGCCCAGGGCATCCAGCAGCCCCAACGCGTCGCCCGCCATATCACGCAGCCCGTACGGTGCAGCAACCGACAGGCCAAGGCGATAACGCAAGGCCTCGTAAGTCAGGTTGATCGTCGGCGCGGTGTGGTTCCAGCGGCTCAGGCCGACGTCACGGTTGTCGAACCGAATCACCCGAAAGCCCTGCTGACACAGGCGCACCAGCACCTCATCCGGCCAGTGGATCAGTTGCCCACCCAGACCCATGACCAGCAGCAGCGCCGGATCGCTGTCGCGGCCAATGCTCTGGTAAGCCAGCTGCACCTCAGCCAGTTCGACCCGCGCGGTCGGCACCTGCAGGTCGCAGCGCTCGGCCGCAACAACCTGCAGGCCGCACCACAGCGCAGCAAGGAAAATTAACGCACGCATAAAAACACCAGAACGCAGAACCCCATTGAGCGGCGAGTCTGCGGACATTTGTACGAGCGCGCTGCCACACAAGCGTGACAGTTTGATGAAGCAAGACGAACGGCAGCATGCCGTTCGTCTTGCTTGCGTCTCAGGCCAGTTCGGTGCGCAGCTGACGAGCGGCTGAGACCATATTGACCAGCGCCGCTTCGGCCTCGGGCCAGGCACGGGTCTTCAGGCCGCAGTCCGGGTTGACCCACAGCCGCTCGGCGGGAATGCGCTGCGCCGCCTTGCGCAGCAGCTTGACCATCTCGGCGCTGTCCGGCACCCGTGGCGAATGGATGTCGTAGACGCCCGGGCCGATATCGTTGGGGTAGTCGAAGCGTTCGAAGGCCTCCAGCAGTTCCATGTCCGAGCGCGAGGTTTCGATGGTGATCACGTCGGCATCCATGGCGGCGATGGACTCGATCACATCGTTGAACTCGCTGTAACACATGTGCGTGTGGATCTGGGTTTCATCGCGCACGCCCGAGGCGCACAGGCGGAACGCCTCGGTGGCCCAACTCAGGTAGCCCTGCCACTGCGCCTGACGCAGCGGCAGGCCCTCGCGAAATGCCGCTTCGTCAATCTGGATGACCTTGATGCCGGCCGTCTCCAGGTCGACCACCTCGTCACGGATCGCCAGGGCCAGCTGGCGCGCCTGCTGCTCGCGGGAAATATCGTCACGCGGGAAGGACCACATCAGCATGGTCACCGGCCCTGTCAGCATGCCCTTCATCACCTTCTTGGTGAGGGTCTGCGCATAACCAATCCACGAAACTGTCATGGCTTTCGGGCGACTCAGATCACCATAGATCACCGCCGGTTTGACGCAGCGCGAGCCGTAGCTCTGCACCCAGCCAAAACGGCTGAAAGCGTAGCCGTCGAGCTGCTCGGCAAAGTATTCGACCATGTCATTACGCTCGGCCTCACCGTGTACCAGCACGTCCAGACCGAGGTTTTCCTGCACCTCGACGGCGTGGCGAATCTCGCTGTACATGGCCTCGGTGTAATCCGCTGCCGACAGCTTGCCGGCCTTGAACGACTGGCGCGCCAGACGGATCGAAGCGGTCTGCGGGAACGAGCCGATGGTGGTGGTGGGAAATGCCGGCAACTGCAGGCGTGCGCGCTGCTGCTCGATACGGGCGGCGAACGGTGACTGGCGCTGGCTGTCGGCGGCGCTAATAGCCGCCAATCGCGCCTGCACCGCGGGTTTGTGGATGCGCGGTGATTGCGCGCGGCTGGCCTGTACGGCATTGCTGGCCGCCAGTGCGGCTTGCACCTGGGTGTCCTGCGGATCATTCAGGGCGCGGGTCAGCAAGGCAACTTCCGCGCACTTCTGCACGGCGAAAGCCAGCCAGCTTTTCAGCTCGCCATCCAGCTGGTCTTCACGGCCCAGGTCGACCGGGCTGTGCAACAGCGAGCAGCTCGGCGCCACCCACAGGCGCTCGCCCAGGCGCTCCTGGGCCTGCAGCAGAATGCCCAGAACCTGCTGCAAGTCAGTGCGCCAGACATTGCGACCGTTGACCACCCCCAGCGACAACACCTTATAAGCCGGTAGGCGATCGAGGATGGTCGGGAACTGCTCCGGCGCACGCACCAGATCAATGTGCAGGCCATCCACCGGCAGGCTGGCGGCCAGATCGAGGTTGTCCTCAAGGCCAGCAAAATAAGTGGCGATCAGTTTCTTGCCCGGCTCGCGCTGCAGCAGGTTGTAGGCGCGTTCGAAGGCATTCTTCCAGTCTTGCGGCAGGTCCAGCACCAGAATCGGCTCGTCGATCTGCACCCATTCCACGCCCTGCGCAGCCAGACGCTGGAGGATCTCACCGTAGACCGGCAGCAGGCGCTCCAGCAAATCGAGCTTGTCGAAATCGCTGCCCTTGGCTTTGCCCAACCACAGATAGGTCAGCGGGCCGATTAGCACCGGTTTGACGCGGTGACCCAGGACATGGGCTTCCTCGACCTCGTCGAACAGCTGCTCCCAGCTCAGCTGGAACTGCTGATCGGCCGTGAACTCCGGCACCAGATAGTGGTAGTTGGTATCGAACCACTTGGTCATCTCTTGGGCATGCGCCCCGCCGCAGCAGCCATGGGTGACGCCACGCGCCATGGCAAACAAGGTGTCGAGGGTCGGCTTGCCGTCTGCCGGGCGGAAACGCTCGGGGATTACGCCGAAGGCCAGCGAGTGACTCAGCACCTGGTCGTACCAGGCGAAATCGCCCGCCGGCAGCAGCTCGATGCCGGCGTCTTTCTGCAACTGCCAATGGGCGGCGCGCAATTCACGACCAACCGCCTGCAAGCCGGTTTCGTCCAGTTCGCCCTTCCAGTAGGCCTCCAGGGCTTTTTTCAGTTCACGGTCGCGACCGATACGGGGAAAACCAAGGGAATGGGACAGGGCCATGTCAGAACGCTCCAGTAGATCAATAAGATGACGGCTATTCTCGGCACCCAACCTGAGTGAGACAAACTCAAGATTTTCTTATTGATCTATAGTTTTCCTCATGTTCTGCTACCCACCAGAAAGCAGACCCGCCCCCACCGAGGCCCTCCATGCTCGAATTACGCCACCTGAAAACCCTGCATGCCCTGCGCGAGAGCGAAAGCCTGGTGGACGCCGCCGAGCGCTTGCACCTGACCCAGTCGGCGCTGTCGCACCAGTTCAAGGAGCTTGAGGAACGCCTAGGCATGCCGCTGTTCGTGCGCAAGACCAAGCCGGTGCGCTTTACCAGCGCCGGTCTGCGCCTGCTGCAGCTGTCCGACACGGTATTGCCGCTGCTGCGCGGTGCCGAGCGCGATCTGGCGCGCCTGGCCGGTGGCACGGCGGGCAGGCTGCATATGGCCATCGAATGCCACAGCTGCTTCCAGTGGCTGATGCCGACCATCGACCAGTTCCGCGATGCCTGGCCGGAAGTGGAGCTGGACCTGGCTTCGGGTTTCTCCTTCGCCCCACTGCCGGCGCTGGCCCGTGGCGATCTGGACCTGGTGGTGACCTCAGATCCCGTCGAGCTGGCCGGCATCACCTATGTGCCGCTGTTTACCTACGAGGCCATGCTGGCGGTGGCCAACCAGCACCCGCTGGCGAGCA
The DNA here is from genome assembly GCF_049653025.1 of Pseudomonas sp. Classification (GTDB taxonomy): domain Bacteria; phylum Pseudomonadota; class Gammaproteobacteria; order Pseudomonadales; family Pseudomonadaceae; genus Aquipseudomonas. The sequence continues at coordinate 528,812 of NZ_JBASFM010000006.1, forward strand.
AGCCCTGCATCAAGCCCGAGGACCTGGCCACGGAAACCCTGATCACCTACCCGGTGGAGCGCGACCGCCTCGATATCTTCACCCGCTTTCTGGAGCCCGCCGATGTCGAGCCGGCCCAGGTGCGTACCTCTGAACTGACGGTGATGATGATGCAACTGGTGGCCAGCGGCCGCGGCGTATGCGGCCTGCCCAACTGGGCGCTGCACGAGTACAGCTCACGCGGCTACGTGACCGCCAAGCGCCTGGGCGACAAGGGCCTGTTCGCCACCCTGTACGCCGGCATCCGCACCGATATGCTCGATGCGCCGTTTATGCGCGACTTCCTGCTGACCGCCAAGGACACCTCCTTTGCCAACCTGGAAGGCGTCAGCGTGGCGCGCGCCTGAGTCGAATGTGCTTAGCTTGTAACCTGAGTCACCCACCGCCTGAATAACGAGCCCAGCATGCGCCGACTGCTCACCGCTTTGCTGATCTGCGCCGGCCTCCTCCAGAGCGCCCAGGGCCAGGAGCATATCCGCATCGCGATTGGCGAATGGCCGCCCTTTATCAGCGCGCAGTTGCCGCATTACGGGGTGATTCCGCAGCTGATCAGCGAGGCCTTCGCCACTCAGGGCGTGACCGTGGAATACGGCTTCTTCCCCTGGAAACGCGCCTACGAGGAGGTCAAGCAGGGCCGCTGGCAAGCCTCGGCGGTCTGGGGCCGCACGCCTGAGCGCGAGGCCGACTGCCTGTTTTCCGAGGTGGTCTACCGCGACGACGTGGTGCTGTTCTACAACCGTGGCAAACCCATCAGCTGGGACGGCAGCCTGGCCGCTGCCGAGCGGTTAAAGGGCCTACGCATCGGCATTCCACTGGGTTCGGCGAAAATGCCGGTGCTGGAGCAGGCCGAACAGCGCGGCTGGGTGCAGTATGAAGCCAGCGGCGACGAGCTGATCAACCTGCGCAAGCTGGCCGCCGGGCGCATTGATGCGGTGGACATCGTCAAGGGCTCGGGCAGCCACGTGCTGAACCAGCAGCTGAGCGCCCGCGAACGCGACCAGATCACCACCACGCCCAGCTACCAGACCTGGGACTACCACCTGATCCTGTCGCGGCAGCTGCCGGAAAGCGAGCGCCTGCTGCAGCTGTTCCACCTCGGCCTGCAGCAACTGCACAACAACGGCCGTCACGCGCAGATCTGGCAAGCCTTCAACCAGCCTGCTGCGCCCCTCCCCTAAGCCTCAGCGCCCCTCAGGTCAGCCGGCAAAGCCTGTTACAACTGCAGGCTTGCATGACTGTGACCAGCAGTCATAGCATGACCACCGGTCACAACTACCGATATATCCCCATGCGCTACCAAGATCAACTGTTCGAACAACGTGAAAACGCCCTCCTCGACGCCGCCCGCCAGTTGTTTGCCGAGCAGCCCTGGGACCGCGTGACCATTGCCGAGGTAGCGCTTGCCGCCGGTATCGGCAAAGGCACGGTGTACAAGCACTTCCCCAGCAAGGAAGCGCTGTATGCGCGCCTGGTGCTCGACCTCAGCCGCGACAACCTGTTGGAGCTGCGCACCCTGCATGCTGCCAGTCCGCCGCAGGAGGCCATGCGCCGGGTGATCCACCGCGCCTTCGAGCAGATGCTGGCCAATCCGATTCAGGCGCAACTGTGCCTGCACTGCGACCGCCCGGAGTTTCAGGAGCGCCTGGAAAGCCCGTACCGCCAGCAGTTCCTTGATATAGAGCGCGAATTCCAGTTGTTCTTCAGCGACATGCTCGGCGTCGCCCTGAACAACCAGGCGCTCAGCCAGAGGGACTGCCAGAACCTGCTGTGGGGCGTGGAGGCCTGCGTCAATGGCGTGATGGCGCGCATCGCCTCCGGGGGCTTCGCCCATTGGGCCGAGCCCATTGCCCTGGATGACTACTTCGCCCACGTGACCGATTTCATCATTGCAGGCCTGCGCACCCAGGCCGCCGAACTGCTTGCTCAATCCACTCGCGTCGAGTAACCGCCATGTTCAGTCAGCTGTCCAAACGCCCCTGGTTGATCGCCGTTGCCATCAGCCTGCTGCTTCTGTTCTGGCTGCTCAGCGGTTCGCTGCTGCAAACCCAGGACACCGCCAGCGCCGATGCGCCTGCGGCAGAACAGGGCCTGGCCAAGGTTGAAGTGCAGTGGCTGGAAGCCAGCCCGATGCAGCGCCAGCATGTGGTGCAGGGCCAGGTTGAAGCCTGGCGACGGGTCGAGCTGCGGGCACAGATCAGCGGCAGCGTGATTCGCCTGGATCAGGACAAGGGCAGCCCAGTGACTCAGGGCCAGCGCCTGCTCAGCCTCTCCGCCGACAACCGCCCGGCCCAGGTGGCCAAGGGTGAAGCCGATGTGCGCCAGCGCGAAACCGATGTCAGTGCCGCCACGCGCTTGCACGAACGCAAGATGATCTCCGCCAATGAGCTGATTCGCCTGCAAAGTGAGCTGGCCAAGGCTCGCGCCGAACTCGACCTGGCGCGCATCCAGCTGGCCAACACGCAGATCAGCGCGCCCTTTGCCGGGATGTATGACCAGCGCATGGTCGAGTTGGGTGACTACGTGCAACCGGGGCAAAGCCTGCTGACCCTGGTGGACATCAGCCAGCTCAAGGTCAGCGCGCAGATCGCTCAACAGGAAGTCACCCAATTGACCCTCGGCCAGAGCGTGCGGGTCGAGTTGCTCGATGGCCGCACACTGGCGGGCGAGCTGCATTTTATCGCCGCCGCCGCCGACCCTGGCTCGCGCAGCTTCCGCATCGAGGTCAAGGTCGATAACCCGCAGGCCCTGCGCCTGGCCGGTGCCAGTGCCACCCTGCATATCCAGACCGGCGAAGCCCTGGCCCATCGCCTGTCGCCTGCCCTGCTGAGCCTGGATAAAGCCGGCCGGCATGGCGTCAAGTGGGTCAATGAACAGCAACAGGTGCAGTTCACCCCGGTGCAGCTGATCAGCGTCGACAACCAGGGTGCCTGGGTCAGCGGCCTGCCGCACAAGGTGGCGCTGATCACCCTCGGCCAGGGCTTTGTCGAGCCGGGTCAGCAGGTGGTCAGCCAGCTGGCCAAGGGAGGCAGCTGATATGCACGAGCTGATTGCTGCAGCGCTGGATCGCAGCCGCACTACCCTGCTGGTGCTGGCCTTCCTGATGCTGGGTGGTTTGGCGGCGTATTTCGCCATTCCCAAGGAAGCCAACCCGGATGTCAGCATCCCGATCATCTATGTCTCGGTGACCCTGGAGGGCATCAGCCCGGAGGACGCCGAACGCCTGCTGGTGCGCCCGCTGGAGCAGGAGCTGCGCAGCCTCGAAGGGGTCAAGGAAATGCGCTCCATGGCCAGCGAAGGCCATGCCTCGGTGACCCTGGAGTTCGATGCCGGCTTCAACGCCAAACTGGCGCTGGCCGATGTCCGCGAGAAGGTCGACACCGCCCGCAGCAAACTGCCGGAGGAAGCCGAGGAGCCGACGGTCAATGAAGTCAACGTGGCACTGTTTCCGGTGCTGTCGATTGGCCTGTCCGGACCGATTGCCGAACAGGAGCTGGTGTATATCGCCCGCCGCCTGAAGGAAAACGTCGAAGGCATCGCCGAGGTGCTCTCGGTGGAAATCGGTGGTGACCGCGAAGACCTGCTGGAAATCGTCGTCGACCCGCAGGTGCTCGACAGTTACGGCATCGATTACAACGAGCTGTTCAACCTGGTCAGCCGCAACAACCGCCTGGTCGCCGCCGGCAGCCTGGACACCGGCTCCGGGCGCATGAGCATGAAAGTCCCCGGGGTGATCGAAAACCTCGAGGACGTGCTGTCCATGCCGATCAAGGTGGTGGGCAACAGCGTGGTGACCTTCGGTGATGTCGCCACCATTCACCGCACCTTCAAGGACCCCACCGGCTTCGCGCGGATCAATGGCCAGCCGGCGGTGGTGCTGGAGGTGTCCAAGCGCAGCGGCGCGAACATCATCGACACCATCGAGCAGGTCAAGGCGCTGATGGCCAAGGCCCAGCCGCTGCTGCCCGCCGGTCTCAAGGTCAGCTACATCATGGATCAGTCGCAGCAGGTGCAGAGCATGCTCAGCGACCTGCTCAACAACGTGCTGGCGGCCATCGTACTGGTGCTGATCCTGGTGGTGGCGAGCATGGGCATGCGCTCGGCGCTATTAGTCGGACTGACCATTCCGGGGGCATTTCTCACGGGCATCCTGCTGATCTGGATGCTCGGCTTCACCCTCAATATCGTCGTGCTGTTCAGCTTGATTCTGGTCGCCGGCATGCTGGTGGACGGCGCTATCGTGGTCTCCGAGCTGGCCGACCGCTATTTGCACCAAGGGCAAAGCCCGCGTCAGGCCTGGGCCAATGCCGCGACGCGGATGGCCTGGCCGGTGATCGCCTCCACCGCCACCACCCTGGTGGTGTTTCTGCCGCTGCTGTTCTGGCCCGGGGTGGTCGGCCAGTTTATGAAGTACCTGCCGGCCACAGTGATTCTCTGCCTGCTCGCCTCGCTGGCCATGGCCTTGGTGTTCCTCCCGGTGCTGGGTGCGGTCACCGGCGGCCAACCGCAGCCGCAACCGACTCAGCCAGGCCGTAGCGCAGTGGCTTACCGCCGCCTGCTGGCGGCGCTGCTGAGACGCCCCGGCCTGACCCTGCTGGGCATGCTCGCGGTGATTGCGCTGATCTATACCGCCTATGGCCGCTTCAACCACGGCGTGGAATTCTTCCCCGAGGTCGAGCCGGAAAGCGCGCAGATCTGGGCGCGCGCCCGTGGCGACCTGTCGGTGCAGGAGAAGGATGCCCTGCTGCAACAGGTGGAGAAACGTCTGCTGGGCATGAGCGAAGTCAAGGCGCTGTACGCCCGCTCCCTGGCACAACCGGATGGTCAGCTCGGCGCGGATGTGATCGGCACCCTGCAGTTCCAGTTCGTCGAATGGCACCAGCGCCGTTCGGCCAGCCATATCCTCGCCGACATGAGCCGGCGTACCGCCGATATCCCTGGCATCGTCCTGGAATTCCGTAAGCAGGAAGAAGGCCCGAGCAGCGGCAAGCCGGTGAAACTGCAGATCAGCTCGCTGGACCCGGCCAAGGCCGATCAGCTGGTCGAACAGGTTCGCGCCAGCATGCAGCGCCTGGGCGGCTTCAAGGACATCGAGGATGACCGCGCCCTGCCGGGCATCGAATGGCGGGTCAAGGTCGACCGCGAGGCCGCCGCACGCTTCGGCGCGGACGTACTGAGCGTGGGCAATGCCGTGCAGATGGTCACCAATGGCCTGAAGCTGGCCACCTATCGTCCGGAAGATGCCACCGATGAAGTGGATATCCGCGTGCGCCTGCCCGGCAACTGGCGCTCCCTCGACCAGCTTGGCCGCCTGACCCTGAGCACTCCAGCCGGGCAGATCCCGCTGGGTAACTTCGTTTCGCTGCAACAGGCCCCCAAGGTTGGCACCCTGCGCCGGGTCGACGGCAACCGCACCATCACCCTGCAGGCCGATATTGCCGAAGGCGCACGCCTGGATGACCGCCTGCTGGCCCTGCGTGAAGCCATAGGCGAGGTGCCCAGCGATGTGCAGGTGAAGTTCGCCGGCGAGGATGCCGATCAGCGCGAAGCCGCGACCTTCCTCGGCACGGCCTTTGCGGTGGCGATCTTCCTGATGTTTATCATCCTGGTGACCCAGTTCAACAGCATCTACCAGGCGCTGCTGGTGCTCTCGGCCATCGTTTTGTCCACCGCCGGGGTGCTGATGGGCTTGCTGGTTAACGGCCAGTCGTTCGGCATAGTGATGGTCGGCATGGGCCTGATTGCCCTGGCCGGCATCGTGGTGAACAACAACATCATTCTGATCGACACCTACAACCAGTTGCGCCGCCAGGGCCTGGCACCGCGTGAAGCCGCGCTGGAAACTGGCAGCCTGCGCCTGCGCCCGGTGCTGCTCACGGCAGTGACCACGGTGCTGGGCCTGGTGCCGATGGTGATAGGGGTCAACGTCGACCTGCTCAGCCCGAGCCTGGGTTTTGGCGCACCGTCGACCCAATGGTGGACCCAGCTGTCCAGCGCAATTGCCGGCGGCCTGAGTTTCGCCACCGTACTGACCCTGCTGCTGACGCCGTGCATGCTGGTACTGGGTTCGCGTTTCGAACGACGGCCCGCGCCGCTGGAAACCTTCGACGACGACCTGCTGGATCTGCCGGAGCACCTGCTGGCCAGCGCAACGGGCAAGGCCGAACTGCAGCGTACGCCATAAGCTCCAGGGCTCAGGCTGGTTAGCCGCCTGAGCCCTGGCCCCTAACGAAAGCCTGGACTGCAGGTTACGACTGGGTAGTCGGACGCACAGCCCGTAGACTCGGCCGACCATTGCCGAGGGCTCCCCATGCGCACGCTTTACCAGTTTCCAATTTCCCACTATTGCGAAAAGACCCGCTGGCATCTGGACCACAAGGGCCTCGATTTTCAAGTGGACAACCTGTTCCCCGGCCTGCACCGACTGAAGAGCACGTTTCTGGCCGGCATCGTCACCCTGCCGATCCTCAAGGATGGCGACAGCGTGATCGGCGATTCCACGCAGATCGCCCTGTACCTGGAACAACGCTACCCCGATAACCCGCTGCTGCCGACCGATGCCGCGCAACGGGCCGAGGTGCTGGAGCTGGAAGAACAGTTCGACCGCCTCGGCGTGCATGTGCGGCGCTGGCTGTATGGCCAGATCAAGCAGTGGGACTCGGTGATGCACGCCATGCTCAAGGTCTACCGCCCGCTACTGGGCCTGCGCGACCTGATGAAGCCGGTGCTGATCAATGGCGTGCAGCGCCTGTATGGCGTCACCCCACCGCGCGTGGCGAAATCCCAGGCCGAATTGCTCGAAGGCCTGGCGCTGATCGAATCACGCATCCACGGCGACCCCTCGCGCTATCTGGTCGGAGAACAACTGACCCTGGCCGATATCAGTGCCGCCGCACTGTTCGCCCCGTTGTTCACCCCGGCGGGTACGCCGTGGGCAGACATCACCGGGCACGATGGCAAAACCCAAGCCTTTCTCGATGAACTGCACGCCCATCCGGCTGGCCAATGGGTCATACGCCGCTATGCCGAGGATCGTCAGCGCCGCGCCTGATAGAGCCTCAGCGTTCAGAACTCAGTAATAACAGCAGCGACACCGGCTGCTCGCTCTCCGGATGCAGCGGCTCCTGCAGCCACTGCAAACGCCAGCCGGTTTCATTGAACAACCCCAGCCAGGACTCCAGGGTACGGAAGAACCAGGGCATCGGCTGGGCAAAACCCTCGCCAAAACCGGCAAAAGTTTCCACCCGCCAGCCATCGCGGTAACTCGCATCATTGCAAGCGCGCCAGGGGTGTAGGGTCTGGATCAGCAGGCGACCCTCCTTGGCCAATAGCCGATGCAGGGCATCGAGGGTTGGCGTCAGCGGCTCTTCGAACAAGGCAAAGTTGCACACCAGCACATCGAACCGGCCAAGTTGCGCGGCCTGGCTTTCCAGTTCGGCATAGCCGCACACGCGGTACTGCGCGCGCTGGCCCGCCGCCTGCTGGGCAACCGCAATCAGCGGGGCCGAGGCGTCCACCCCCACTGCCTCGATGCCATGCTCGGCCAGGCCACGGCACAGCCAGCCTTCACCGCAGCCCAGGTCGAGCACCCGCTTGGGGGCCAGCGCCAGAATGGCCTGAACAATGGCCGCGTCGGTCACCAGCCGCCGGCTCTCGATGCGCTGCTCGCGCACGGCCGCCGTCCAGGCATCGGCATTGGCCTGCCAGCTGAGGTTGAGTTGCTCCCTGTGATCACGCTGCATACGCCACTCGCCGTCGCTTCAGTCGCCCGCTCGATTCTAGCAGCCGCGCGCAATCCAGCGAGGCAGCCCATTCTTGAGCAGCCGTAACGTAGCGCCACACCACTGCAAGCTCACTCAAACGCTGTAAAACCCGGTAAATATTTTCCTGTCTGCCAAGTACATCCCTGCCAGCCGACAGGCCAGCGGCTAGACTTGAAGCAGCAGTGGCCGGCTGAACAGGGCTCAGGGATCTAGCCCGACCGAAGTGACTCAGCGCCCTGTCAAACCTATGGATAAGTGCAGCAGGTTGAATACATATGGGCGCGTCATGGCAACTCCACATCACTCCACTGCCTGCCGGCGAGCAACCTGGCCAGCAGCCGAGTCCGCGTAAACGCAGCAGCGCGCTGAAAATCACCTGCTGGTTGCTGGTACTTGCGCTGCTTATCGCCGCCGGACTGTTTACCGCCGATGAAATGCGCACCTCGCGCTTTCAGGCCGAGCAGCTCAGCCGCTACGCGCAAACCCTCAGCTACCGGGTAAAACCGGGGCCTAGCGCGTCGATCATCTACCCCAAGGAAGGCCCCTTCGATAAGCGCCAGGGCTACACCCACCTGCCCCTGATGCTCGAACGCCTGGGCCTGCGCGGCTATATCGTGCAGCAACAGGCGCAGTTTTCCCCGGCCCTGCTCGACTATGCCCAGCGCGGCCTGTTTGTACCCTACCCGGAGAAGATCCAGAGCGGCCTGCGCATCAGCGACTGCAGCGGCACGCCCTTCTATGAGTTTCGCTACCCGCAGCAGCGCTACCCGAGCTTCACCAGCATCCCGCCGCTGGTGGCCGGCAGCCTGCTGTTTATCGAGAACCGCAAGCTGCTCGACCCCGAGCAAGCGCTGGCCAACCCCGCAGTAGACTGGCCACGCTTTGTCATGGCGGCCATCTCCCAGGTCGGCAAACTGCTGGATATGCAGGATCAATCCGCCGGCGGCAGCACCCTGGCCACCCAGCTGGAGAAATACCGTCACTCGCCGGACGGCCTGACCTTGTCCGCCACCGAGAAGCTGCGGCAAATGCTCTCGGCCAGCGTGCGCGCCTACCAGAGCGGACCGCAAACCCTCGCCGCCCGGGAAAACATCGTGCGCGACTACCTCAACAGCGTGCCGCTCTCCGCCGCGCCAGGGCATGGTGAAGTGCACGGTCTGGCCGATGGCTTGCGCATCTGGTTCGGTGCGGACTTTGCTCGGGTCAACCTGCTACTCGACCCGGCCCGCTCGCCCGAGGCGACCACCCAGGAGCGCGGACTGGCGCTGCGCCAGGTGCTGGCTTTGATGATCGCCCAGCGCCGCCCCTCCTATTACCTGGCACAGGGCCGCAATGAGCTGGCCAAGCTGACTGACAGCCATATCCGCCTGTTGGCCAGCGGCGGTCTAATTGACGCTCCGCTGCGCGATGCGGCGCTGAACCAGCCACTGACCTACCGCGACTGGGCCCTGGAACCCAACCTGCAACCGGTGGAGGGCAACAAAGGCATCAGCGTGTCACGGGCGCGCCTGTCCGCGATGCTCAATATGCCGCTGTACGACCTCGATCGCCTCGATCTCAGCGCCAGCAGCACTCTGAACAACAACCTGCAACAAGCCGCCAGCCAGTACCTGCAGCAACTGGCCGACCCGGAATTTGCCGGGCAGATCGGCCTGTTTGGCGAGCGCCTGCTGTCGCCGGAAAAAACCGCCGACGTGCGCTACAGCTTCACCCTGTTCGAGCGCACCGATAACGGCAGTGTGGTGCGCGTGCAGACCGACAGCACCGACCAGCCCTTCGACATCAATGAAGGCAGCAAGCTGGAGCTGGGCTCCACCGCCAAACTGCGGGTGCTGTCCACCTACCTGGAAATCATCGCCGAACTGCACCAACGCCACGCGGGCCAAGCCCCCAGCGAACTGCGCGCAGTCAATGCGCAGGACAACCTGACCCGCTGGGCCGTCGACTACCTACTCAGCAATCCGGCCGCCACACTGCCGGAAATGCTGGATGCGGCGCTGGAGCGCAAATACTCCGCCAGCCCAGGCGAGCGCTTCTTCACCGGCGGTGGCGTGCACACCTTTGCCAACTTCCGCCGTGAAGATAATCAGCGCATCGCCAGCATGCGCGAAGCCCTGCGCGAGTCGCTGAACCTGCCATTTATCCGCCTGATGCGCGACCTGGTGCGCTACAGCACCTATCAAGGCCCGAACAACAGCGCCGAGCTACTCAAGGACGACAAGGACCCGCGCCGCCAGGCCTACCTGCATGATTTCGCCGACCGCGAAGGCACCACCTTCCTGCTGCGCTTCTGGCGCAAGTACCAGGGCCAGCCAGAACAACAGCGTCTGGACACCTTTCTCAACGGCCTGCGTCATACCTCGGTGCGCCTCGCCGCCGTGCACCGTTACCTGATGCCGCATGCTGACGCAGCCAGCTTCTCGGCGTTTCTGCGCAAATATTTGCCTCAGGAAAAACTCAGCGATAAACGCATAACAGAGCTGTATAAAAGCTACGGCCCAGGTGCCTACAACTTGCCGGATCAGGGTTATATCGCTCGCGTCCACCCGCTTGAGCTTTGGTTACTGGGCTACCTGATCGAGCAACCACAAGCCAAATTCAGCGATGCGGTGACAGCCAGTCAGGACGAGCGCCAGGAGGTCTATGGCTGGTTGTTTCGCAGTCGGCACAAAAGCGCGCGCGACAGCCGTATCCGCATCATGCTGGAGGTCGAGGCCTTTCTCGATATTCACCGCCGCTGGCAAAACCTCGGCTATCCCTTCGCCCACTTAGTGCCGTCACTGGCCACCGCCATCGGCAGCTCCGGCGACCGGCCGGCAGCCCTGGCCGAGCTGGTCGGAATCATCCAGAACGATGGCATTCGCCAAGCCACCGCGCGTATCGACAGCCTGCATTTCGCCGCCGACACGCCCTACGACACCCTGGTGGTGCGCGATCAGCTGGCCGGCAAGCGGGTAATGGCACCCGAAGTGGCCGCCGCGCTGCGCAGCGCACTCGCCGACGTGGTCGAAGCCGGTACCGCGCGCCGCCTGCTCGGTAGCTTTACTCAAGCGGACGGCCAGCCCCTCAAGGTTGGCGGGAAAACGGGGACCGGTGATAACCGTATCGAAACAGTCGGGGCCGGTGGCCGAGTGCTCAGCTCGCGCGCCATGAACCGCACTGCGACCTTCGTGTTCTACCTGGGCGAACACCACTACGGCACCCTCACCGCCTTCGTGCCTGGCCGCGCCGCCGAAAGCTTCCGCTTTACCTCGGCGCTACCGGTGCAGGTGCTCAAAGGCATGGCACCGATCCTCATGCCCTATCTGGAGCCCGGCAGTCAGAGCCAATGCCCGCCGCCTCAGCCGAATACGCTGACCAGTAGCCTCTAAACCCAGCAGCACAAAGCCCCTGGGGAATTACCGCCAGGCGAAATAAAAACAGGAGGCTCATGGCCTCCCGTTTTGTTAAGCGCAACTGCCGCCTATTTGGCCTTGTAGATAATCCCAGGGCTGCATTGCACCATCTGATAGTGAGTGGGCAAGCCGTTGAGGGCCTCGGATGCGCCGAGGAACAGATACCCCCCAGGTTTGAGCATCGCATGCATGCGCGTAAGGATGTCCTTCTTCACATCCGCAGAAAAGTAGATCAGCACGTTACGGCAGAAAATCACATCAAACTTGCCCAGGCTGGAGTAACTGTCCAGCAGGTTCAGCGGACGAAACTCGATACGACTCTTGATCGCCGGCTTGACCGACCAGCGCCCCGGCCCCTTAGGGTCGAAGTAGCGCTGCAAGCGCTCCTGCGACAGGCCACGGCCCATCGCCAGGCTGTCGTACTCGCCGGACTTGCAGTTGATCAGCATGGTCGGTGAAAGGTCGGTGGCAACGATCTGCAAACCGCCCTTGAGCTGACCAATATTGGTCTTCTCGAACTCGTCGATGGTCATAGACAGCGAATACGGCTCCTGTCCGGAAGAACAGGCCGCAGACCAGATGCGCAAACGCTGCCCTGGGCTGGCCTTGATCATCTCGGGCAGCACACGGTTCTTCAGCACTTCAAACGGATAAGTGTCGCGAAACCACAAGGTTTCGTTGGTGGTCATGGCATCGACCACTTGCTCACGCAGACCACTGCGCGGCTGGCTCTGCATGCGCTGCACCAGTTCGCCCAGGGTTTTGATGCTGTTCTGCTCCATCAACTTGTTGAGCCGACTGGAAACCAGGTACTGCTTGTTAGTGCCAAGCAGGATGCCGCAGGCTTTTTCCAGGAAAGTCCGGAACTGCTCGAAATCCAAATTACCTGTAGACACTCGCGAGGCCTCGACGAACATATGATTCACTAAGGGCCAAGCCCTTAGTCCCCTGCCGCAACATTGATGCGTTCAGCGACCCGTGCAGCCAGGTCATCCGGGCGGAATTTGGCGAGAAAATCATCTGCCCCCACCTTCTTCACCATGGCTTGGTTGAACACGCCAGAAAGGGAAGTATGCAGGATGATGTGCAGCTTTTGCATACGCGGATCGGCGCGTATCTCCGCGGTCAGGGTGTAGCCGTCCATCTCCGGCATCTCGATGTCGGAAATCAGCATCAAGAACTCCTCGGCGGGGTTCTTGCCCTCCTCGACCATGGCCTTCAGATAATCCAGAGCCTGACGCCCATCATTGAGTGCCACCACCTCCACGCCCACGGTTTCCAGGCAACGGGTGACCTGCTTGCGCGCGACCGAAGAGTCGTCGCAGGTGAGCACCCGTTTGCTTATAGCTCGAGCTTGGGTCTCGGCACTTAAAATCCCTTCGGAAATAACTTCCGATGTCGGTGCCACCTCGGCAAGGATTTTCTCGACATCGATGATCTCGACCATCTTGTCGTCCAGGTGCGTCACCGCCGTCAGGTAGTGATCGCGCCCAGTGCCCTTGGGTGGCGGGTGAATCGACTCCCAGTTCATGTTGACGATGCGCTCGACCGAGTGCACCAGAAAGCCCTGAACCTTGGTGTTGTATTCGGTGATGATCACGAAGCTGCTGTCGATATTGGTCAACGGCGCATTGCCCGTGGCCATCGATAAATCAAGAATCGGAATGGTGCCGCCGCGAATATTGGCCACACCACGAACAACCGGACTGGACTTGGGCATGATGGTGAGTTTCGGGCATTGCAGCACCTCCTTCACCTTGAATACGTTGATCCCATAGAGCTGGTTACTGTTCAGACGGAACAGCAGCAACTCCAAACGATTCTGCCCAACCAACTGAGTTCGCTGGTTAACCGAATCCATCACACCGGCCATACCCAAACTCCTTATTTGAGTAACACACTTGCTGTCAGCGTAGCAGGCGGCACGCGCCTTGCTATCCAACCTATATGAAGACTGAAACGACAACTAATCGACGCTCGCTGGCAAAATGCCGCTATTGGCTGGCAGTTGTACCTGCTTTGCTGGCACTCGGCTATAGCGCGCTGGTAACGGCGGATGCCACACGGCCTGAACAACTTATCGGCGCTGGCGAAGGGTTTCTTGAGCAAGCGGTAAGTGATTATTTACAGCGTAGCAACATCGCTGGCCGCCATCAGATTCAAATCAACCGGCTCGACCCACGCCTGCGCCTGCCACTCTGTGAGCTTCCGCTGACCACCACCCTGGAAAGCCCTGCCGAGCCAATTGGCCGGGTAACCCTACGTGTGCGCTGCGAAGGCAACGCCCCCTGGACCGTCTTCGTGCCGGGCCAGGTACGCCTATTCCGCGAGGTGGTCATCGCCAGCCGCCCGCTCAAACGTGACAACTTAGTGACGGAAATGGATGTAGTACTGGCAGAGCGTGATGTCGGCCTGCTCAATCAGGGCTATCTGACGGCACTGCCACAGGCCATCGGCAAAAAATTGACGCGAGCACTACTGGTAGATCAGGTGCTGACACCTGTGCATGTCCAGCTAGCCGAAGCCATTCGCAAAGGTGATCAGGTGGTGATCAGCGCTCGTAGCGGTGGGATTAACGTGCGCATGCCCGGTGAAGCCTTGACGGACGGGGCCATCGGCAAGCAGATCAGCGTACGCAACCAACGCTCCAATCGCGTGATCAAGGCCCGAGTGGTAGGTCCAGGCCAGGTTGAAGTGGTCATGTAGGCATGATTCTTGTTTTAACTTTGCTGCGTAAGTGAGCTGACGATTTCCCACACTGTGTTTAGACTGTTACTTGACGCACACTTTTTGCCCTAAAGTTTTCTTGGGCAAGGCCGACAAGCTAGGCAAGCGTCCAAACACTGTTCGAGGTTTTGCATCATGGTCATTGACATCAACCGGCTCAACAATGCCGCAACGCCAGCCAATTCGGGGCGTACCGGCAGTGCCCAGGCGGGTGGTCAGAGCGAAGCCGTTGGCAGCAAACAGCCTGGCAACGTGCCGAACCCCACCGAACAGGCGCAACAAGCTGGCAAAAGTGGTGAGTCGGTACAGCTCAGCCGCGATGCCCAGCAGCTGCAAAAAGTCAGCGAAAAACTGCGCGATCAGCCGGCCGTCAACAAAGAGCGCGTCGCCCAGTTGAAGCAAGCGATTGAAGACGGCAGCTACCAGGTCGACAGTCAACGCGTTGCCAGCAAGCTGCTTAATTTCGAATCCCAGCGCTAGTCCAAGGGCTGCGCTGGGGGTATTGGTCGCCCACAGACCTTTCACGCGATAACTGCTGAAAGCATCTGTTACCCCCGAAGAGCCCGCAATGCACGACACCAGCCTGCTCGACCTGTTCACCCGTGATATCGGCACCGCCGAGCAATTGCTTGAATTGATCGATAGCGAGTTCCAAGTTCTTGGCGATCGCGACCTCCCCCGCCTGCAAAGTATTCTCACGGAAAAGCTGCCCCTGCTCGGCCTGCTCCAGCAGCACGGCAAAGAACGCAGCCAGCTCCTCACCAGCCTGGGTCTAAGCCCCGATCGCGCCGGCCTGCAGGCACTGGCCGCACAATCCAGCCAGGCCGAACTGTTGCTTGAACGTGGTGACCAGCTCAACGCCCTGCTGGAGCGCTGCCAAACCGCCAATCTGCGCAATGGTCGACTGATCCGTTCCAGCCAAGCCTCGGCCAACAGCATGCTCAATATTCTTCGCGGCAATGAGACCCCGAGCCTCTATGACAGCCGCGGCGGTGCGGCTAGAATCGGCCAGCAGCGCCCGCTCAGCCAGGCCTGAAACCTATAACAAGGCACAGGGGACATACTGTCACAATGCCAGTATGCTAGTGCCGTAGCATTTTTGCCCGGAGAGTTATGGACCGTGTCCAGCCCCTTTAGCCAGGAAGATGGCCCGCAGCCACCCAAGGTACTCAAAGCACCTGTGGAAATAATGGCCAACCTGCGCCAACTGCAACAAAGCCATGACCCACTGATCATCACCTTCCACGAACGTAACCAGCGCTTTCAGAGCTATGTCATCGACGTAGATCGCGACAAGAATCTGCTGATCCTCGATGAACTGATGCCGAGCGACGGCGAACGCTACCTGCTCAATGGCGAAGCCTTTAACGTTGAGGCCTTTCACGAAGGCGTTCGCGTGGCGTGGAAGTGCGAGCAGGCTGTACGCATCACCGAACATGAGGGCGCTCGCTGCTATTTCAGCCCGATGCCGACCGAGGTGACCTACCACCAGCGCCGCAGCGCCTACCGCGCACCGCTCAAGCTGGCAGAGCTGATCAAGATAGAACTGGCCGGCGATAAATTGCGTACCGCCATACCGGGGCAGTTGCTGGACATCTCCGCAACCGGTTGCAAGCTGCGCATACCGGGCAATATCAGCAACAGCCTGCAGGCTGGCCAAGTGTACGAGCGCTTTACGGCAAAATTCCCTTTCGGGGCCATGACCACAGCCATTGAAGTGCGCCATGTGCAATACGAGGAAAAGCTCGACATCACCTTTATCGGCGCACGCTTTCATCGCATCAACGGGCAAGAGCAGCGCCTGGTTGAGCGTTTCGTCTACCAGCTGCAACGTGAAGCACGACGTGTGGATAGCGACGGCCTGTTCTAAGCCGGCATAACGGCCGATTAAAGGCGAATATTCAGCGCCGCCAGACGCGCGAGATCTTCCGGCCGATCAACATCCCATAGCTCAGGCAGCAGCGCTGGACGCCAGTCCAGTTGCTGCAAACGCTGCAGCGTCATGCCCAATACCCGCTCCGTCCCCCACGGCATATCGTTGAATAACGCCACATCGATGCTGCGCAACCCCAGCAGGACATAGCCGCCATCCTCGGCTGGACCAATCACCACTGACTGCTCCTGCAATGCCGCGCAAGCCGCCTGCAGATAGGCACCATCCAGCGCCGGGCAGTCATTGCCAATCAACACCACCGCATCACTTTCGGCCAAGCCCAGGGTCGCGATACGCCGCATTCGCTCGCCCAGATCGCCAATTGGTTGCTCGACCAGCGTCCAGCCCTGCGCCTCGGCCAAAGCCTGAAGGCCAACCGCAGGCAGATCATCCAACCAGAGGAAGCGCTCGTGAAAATCACCTGCAGGCAGATGCAATGCCCTTTCCAGCAGCAGCTGCTGCAAATCGCAAGCACCCTGAGCACCCAGCGCTGGAATCAAGCGGGTTTTCACCCGCCCCGCTACCGGTGCGCGCGCCAACAGATGCAAGGAGATCGACAGGCTCATGGCTGTGATCCTCGGCGGTATTGGGATGCCAGTCGTTCGGGACTGACACCCCAGTAATATGCCAGACGCAAACGCCACATCAACAGCACGGTGCGAATGACCCCCTGTTGTTCCCAACGCCGGCTGGAGGTCGACAAGGGCGGCCGCAGGCAGCGCGGACGGACCTGCCGCTTGAGCCGCCGGCACAGCTGCAAATCCTCCATCAGTGGTATCGCTGCATACCCACCCAGAGCCTCGAAACACTCGCGACGGACGAAAATCCCCTGATCACCCGAGGCGATTCCGGTCAAGCGTGAACGCAGGTTGATCATCGCGCCAATCACGCGCAGCGCCAGCCCCGCGCCCGCCAAGCGCACATCGAAACGCCCCCACACGGGACGCTCGTTCAGGACATCAAGCAGACTCCTGAGTGACTCCGCGCTGACCCGCGTATCGGCATGCACAAACCACAGGTACTCGCCGCTCGCCGCCGCCGCGCCCTGGTTCATCTGCACGGCGCGGCCAGCGCTACCGCTCAACAGCTGATCGACCCGACTGGCAGCCAGTGCACAGGTCGCATCACTGCTGCCGCCATCGACCAGGATCAGTTCGGCTCCATCCGCACGCAGCGCAGCCAGATCCGCCAACAGCCACGGCAACGCCTGCGCCTCATTGCGCGCAGGGATAATCACGCTAAGCCGTCGCGTCATCCGCGCACCTCCGGCGGCAAGGGCGACTCAGCGGCAGACGTGGCGCTATTGTCGTGCATCTGCTCCTGCACCGCTTGCTCATCAACACGCGGATCGAGTGCGGCGGCCAACGGCGAACTAGCGGTGCTGTCCGGCATGGGAATGTGGTGCAGCGGCGCGTCGTCGACCTGATGCAGGTGGGTGACGCGCTGCGGCCGTATACGCAACACCAGAATCAAGGCGCAGCCGCAGACAAAGGCATACAGCATGTTCGCGCCGAACACGCGCATCAGCACGCCCGCCAGCAATGGCCCGATACAGGCCCCCACGCCGAAGGTCACCAGCAGCATGGCCGTCAGCGATACCCGCCGCTCGGCTTCGACATGGTCATTGGCCAGCGCCACGGCCAACGGGTACAGACTGAACTGCAAGGCACACACCAGAAAGCCGCCGGCGAACAGCAGCGGCAAGCTGACCTGCGGCAGAATCGCCAAGGGCAGTGCAGCCAGCGCCAACAACGCCGCACAGCCGCGAATCAGGCGCACGCGATCATGCCGGTCGGACAGCCAGCCCAACGGCCACTGCGCCAGCAAGCCCGCAATGATGCAGCAGCCCATAAACAGACCGACCTGCTCGGTGGGCAACCCCATACGCGTGCCATACAACGGTGCCAAACCGTAGAACGAACCGACCAGCAAACCCGCCACTACGATGGTGGTCAGCGACATCGGCACCCGATCGATAAAGAAGCGCATTTCCAGCGGAGCCGGATGCAACGGCGCGGGGTGCAGTTTATGGGTCAAGGCCACCGGCACCAAGCACAGGGCAAAGCACAGCGCCACCAGCATCAGCAGCTCAAGGCCCAGCGTCGGGTGTACCACCAGCACCAGTTGACCGAGGATCAAGCCCAGGTAGGAAGCCCCCATATAGCCGGCAAACACCTGGCCACGCTGGCTGGTTTCCGCCTGCTCATTGAGCCAGCTCTCGATCACCATGTACTGGCACATCATGCCCAGGCCCACCAGCATCCGCAGCAGCAACCAACTGGGCAGCCAGTCGCTGAGGCCATGCCCAAGCACCGCGGCAGTTACCACACCGGCGCAGGCCACATAGGCGCGGATATGGCCGACCCGAGCGATCAACCGATGCCCCAGCTTGCCGCCCAGCACCAAGCCCAGGTAGTTGGCCGCCATCAGAGCACCGACCCACAAGCCATCGACCGTTTGCGCCAGGCGCAACGCCAGGTAAGTACTCAACAAACCCGAGCCCACCAGCATCAACAGGGTGGCGAAATACAGCGAACTGAAAGATTTGAGCACCACGGACATGGGTACACCGGCCTCCATTAAGGGCCGCCGAACCCATGCCCGGCGGTCAGATGCTACGCGTGGGCCGCCAACACACGGCGCTCCCACGGGGTGATTTCATCGAAGAAGCTGGTGAGCTCCAGCGTCTTGGTGGCAATGTAGCCTTCGATAAACTCTTTGCCGAACAGTTCCAGCGCCAGCTCACTGCGCGCCAATCGCGCGATGGCCGCATGCATGGTGCAAGGCAGCGCCAATTCATCCGGCACCTCGAACTCGCCCTGAATCGGCGCACTGGGTTGCAACTGTTGCTCAAGCCCATGCAACCCCGCCGCGAGGCTGGCCGCCAGCGCCAGGTAAGGGTTGGCGTCGGCACCCGGCAGGCGGTTCTCGACCCGCCTGGCCACTGGCGCACTGGCCGGGATACGCAGGCCAGCGGCGCGATTATCCTCCGACCAGCAGGCATTGTTCGGCGACGCGTAAGGGTGACACAAACGCTGGTAGGAGTTCACATGCGGCGCGAACAGCAAGGTGAAATCGGCCATGGCCGCTTGCTGGCCGGCAATGAAGTGATAGAACGCCGGCGTCGCCTGGCCATCGGCCGCGCTGAAGATATTCTGCCCACTGCCCTGCGCCACCACACTCTGGTGAATGTGCATGGAGCTGCCCGGCGTATGCGCCAGCGGCTTGGCCATGCACACCACACTGAGGCCATGCTTGAGCGCGACTTCCTTGAGCAGGTGCTTGAACAGAAAGGTCTGATCGGCCAGCAGCAACGGGTCGCCGTGCAGCAGATTGATCTCGAACTGGCTAACGCCCATCTCGTGCATAAAGGTATCGCGCGGCAGCCCCAGAGCTGCCATGCACTGATAGACCTCGTTGAAGAACGGCCGCAAGCCGTTGTTGGAACTGACGCTGAACGCCGAACAGCCATCTTCACGACGCCCATCAAGCCCCAGCGGTGGCTGGAATGGCTGTAGGGGGTCGCTATTGGGGGCAAACACAAAGAACTCCAGCTCGGTCGCGACCACCGGCTGCCAACCGTGCGCGGCGTAGCGGGCAATCACTTGCTTGAGCAAACCGCGGGTCGACAGGCCCGAGCTGCGACCATCCAGCTCATCGGCATCGCAAATCGCCAGCGCACGCGGCGTATCGCTCCAGGGCAAACGGTGAATCTGCGTCGGCTCGGCATTCAGCGCCAGGTCACCGTCATCACTGCCGTAAAACTGCGGGGCCGGATAGCCACCCATCATGCATTGCAGCAGCACACCACGCGCCAACTGCAGCCGCCGCCCCTCGAGAAACCCCTCAGCTGTCATCACCTTGCCACGTGGCACACCGTTCAGATCCGGGGTCACGCATTCGATTTCATCAACACCACGCAGCAATTCAGCCAGGGCGGTGCGGTTGAGGGTGTTCATTTGCTGTTGTCCTTATATGCGCAAGAAGCCGTAGTCGAACGGCCGAAGCGTACAAAATACGCATCAGCCGTTCGAGATATCAAGCACAGCAACCTGACTGATCAATCAGATCGGTAACACACCGACAAATACATCCACTAACTAGATATATACATGCAGACTAAAACCATCAGCTCGGCGACCTAATCCACTCAAAATTAAAGGCTAATATATTGATTTATATAGTTAAAAATCAACTATCGACAGCATCGATGTTTACCATGCCCAGCATCCACTTCTTCATCAGTTTTTCGTAAGTAACATGGGCCCCGTACTCACTTACGACCCGCCCTTACGAGGAGCCTGAACATGAAAAAGCAAATTCTCACCGCCCTGATCCTGACCAGCCTATCCGCCAGCGCTTTCGCCTTGCCGCAGAACAACCCGCAACCATTGTTGGGTGAAATGCAGGACAGCAGCGTGAAAACCCAGCTGAGCCTGGGTGGCAACCTGCAGACTGAAGGTGGCGCTGATCGCCTGCAAGAACGCCTGCGTGTCGCTGCTGATGGTGCCGACCGCACCGACTTGAACCGCGTCGCTGAAGGTGGAGCTGAACGCACCCCGGGCATGCGTGTAGCCGCAGACGGTGCCGATCGCGCTGGCTTGAACCGTGTCGCTGAAGGCGGAGCTGAACGCACCCCAGGCATGCGTGTGGCCGCAGACGGTACCGACCGCACTGGTTTGAACCGTGTCGCCGAAAATGGCGCTGAGCGCACGCCAGGCATGCGCATCAGCTAACACCACCCCGCTACACCTCTCGCATAAGGCACCCAAATGGGTGCTTTATGCGTTTAAGGCTGCCTCCAGCTGCGCCAGCCGCTGCTCCAGTTCCGCCACCCGCGCCTCCAGCGCTTCGACTCGGCAGTCCTGCTGCGCGCTATTCGACGGTCTTACCAGCTCACTGGCCCTGGCTTCCAGCGCCGCCTGCAAATCGGCAGGATCGCCCAGCACGTGCATATAGCGATCCTCGCGCTGCCCCGCCTGACGCGGCAGCAGGCACGCCAGCTCACGACCGATCAGACGTTCGAGGTTGTGCTGCAGCTGTTCGGCATCCTCGAACTCATGCATGCGGTTGCTACGTGTAAGCAACTCATTGACCGTCTGCGGGCCGCGCAACAACAACAAACCGAGCAGCACAACCTGCGCCGCTACCAGCTCCAGGCCCTTGTCGGCGCGGTGCTCCCAACGGTCCGCGCGACTGCCCATCACCAGCCGGGCCAACCCGCGCCCTTCCAGGCTGCGCAGGGCTTGCCCAACCTGGCCAGCGGTCAGGTTCAACACCGGCTCACGGCTGGTTTTCTGGTTGCACGCCAGCACCAGGGCGTTGAGGGTCAGGGGGTAGGCTTCCGGTGTCGTCACCTGCTTTTCGATCAAGCAGCCCAGCACCCGCGCCTCGACGACCGTCAGGGGCTCAACAACCGCTTCACTCACGCCTTCGTTGGACATAACGACCTCAGCTATCAGACAGTTGCCTAGCCTAGCCCGCCTGACCGGCGGTTGATATGACCACCACTCGACGGGTGCAACCGCACCACGCAGCGAGAGCTGAGCGCACTGTGCTAAAGTCGCGCGCTATTTTTCCGCCGGGCCTGTTCCGGGCCGCGCGAAAATCCTCACAACGCTGCACGTAGCCACTGCATCCAGCCGCCCCAGATACGCCTTACAGCGCCTGACCGGCCCTAATAAGAGATCGCAGGCTCACCGCCCATCATTCGAGACGCATGCCATGACCGCTGCCCAACACCCGCTATTGCAGATACTCAACCGCACCAGCCTGGTGCTACAGATTTTCATCGGCCTGCTGGCCGGTATCGCCCTGGCGCTGTTCGTGCCTCAGGCCGCTGCCAGCGTCAACCTCCTCGGCACACTCTTCGTCTCGGCGCTGAAAGCCGTAGCGCCAGTGCTGGTGTTCGTATTGGTGGCAGCGTCGATCGCCAACCATCAGCAAGGCCAGCAGACTCATATCAAGCCGATCCTGTTGCTGTATCTGCTCGGCACCTTTAGCGCCGCCCTGATTGCCGTAGTCGCCAGCTTTGCCTTTCCGTCGAGCCTGATCCTGGTCAGCAACAGCGCCGAACTGTCGCCTCCGGGTGGCATCAGCGAAGTGCTGCACACTCTGCTGCTGAATGTGGTCGACAACCCGGTCAATGCCCTGTTGAAGGGTAATTTTATCGGCATCCTGGCCTGGGCCATCGCCCTGGGCTTTGCCTTTCGCCATGCCAGCCCGAGCAGCAAGCAGATGCTCGCCGACCTCTCTAATGGCGTGACCAGCATCGTCAAACTGGTGATTCGCCTGGCACCGCTGGGCGTCTTCGGCCTGGTCGCGGCCACCCTGGCCGAATCTGGCATGGGGGCGCTGCTCGGCTACCTGCACCTGCTGTTGGTGCTGGTCGGTTGCATGCTGTTTATCGCCCTGGTGGTCAACCCGGCCATCGTGTTCTTCAAGATTCGCCGTAACCCCTACCCGCTGGTGCTGACCTGCCTGCGTGAAAGCGGCCTGACCGCGTTCTTTACCCGCAGCTCGGCCGCCAATATCCCGGTCAACCTGCAGCTCTGCGAACGCCTGGGCCTGCATGAAGAAACCTACTCGGTATCGATTCCGCTGGGCGCGACCATCAACATGGCCGGTGCCGCCATCACCATCAGCGTGCTGACCCTGGCCGCCGTGCACACCCTGGGGATTGCCGTCGACCTGCCCACCGCGCTGCTGCTCAGCGTGCTGGCGTCGATCTGCGCCTGTGGCGCTTCGGGGGTTGCCGGTGGTTCGCTGCTGTTGATCCCGCTGGCGTGCAGCCTGTTCGGCATTCCCAACGAAGTGGCCATGCAGGTGGTGGCGGTCGGCTTTATCATCGGCATCGTCCAGGACTCGGCGGAAACCGCGCTGAACTCTTCCACCGACGTGCTGTTTACCGCCGCGGCCTGTATCGCCGAAGAGTCACGCAACTAAGCTTTAGCCCCCCGCAGGCCGGCCATGTGGCAAGCCTGCAAACCCCGCCAGGTGCTGCACGTTAGTCGCCTGGCGGTTGAATAGCCGCCTGATTCCGGTAGGCTTTGCCCCTCTTTAATCACCCATTCTTTAAATGGAGTAATCCCCATGGCCCGCGCCACTGCCCGTCACATCTTGGTTGCCAGCGAAGACAAGTGCAACGAACTGAAAGCCGCTATCGAAGGCGGTGCCGACTTCGCTCAAGTCGCCAAAGACAACTCCAGCTGCCCGTCCAGCCGCAGCGGCGGTGACCTCGGCTCGTTCGGCCCAGGCCAGATGGTCAAGGAGTTCGACACCGTGGTGTTCAGCGCCCCGATCAACGTCGTGCAAGGCCCGGTGAAGACCCAGTTCGGCTATCACCTGCTGGAAGTGACCAGCCGCCAGGACTGATCCTGACGCTCCGCTGGGCCGCTCAGGCCCAGCGAACTCAGCCCCCGCCACACCTCAGCCCGTCAGGGCTGCGCCTCACCCTCGACCGTTAGCTGCCTGGCACGCTGCAACAACCCCTGTGCAGCAAACTCACGCAGGGCCTGATCGACCTTCGGCAACAATGCCGCATGCTTGCGATGCAGAAAGGTGTGCAACTCGACCTCGTCGACCACTCCGAGCACCTGCATACCCGCCAGCGCTTCGCCACTCGCGCGCAACTCATCCAGCGCCATCCGCGCCGAAGCGATCTCCATCACCACCACATCGATACGCCCGGCCTTGAGCATCAGAAACAACTGCTCCGGTTTAGGCGCATAGCTGACCTGCATGCCTGCCGTGTTGTACTCGACATACTTGACGCCCATCTCGGAACCCAAACGGTACGCGGCCAGGGATGCCCAGCCATCGAGCGGCAACGGACGCATGGCAAAGGCCCGGAACGCCATAACCCCCACTGGTGTTGGCACCGCCACAAGGTTGGGGAAGTCTTCGCTGATGCTCTTCACCCGGAACAACTCGCCGTCATAATCGCCGGCATTGGCCTTGGCCAAACCGCGCCGCGAGGGCAGCGGCACGATCTGCAACGAATAACCGATATGCCGGTACACCGCCGTCATCACGCGGCTCATCACCTGCGTGCTGCGATCATCGGTATCAACGGTACTCAGGGTGATGACTGGCAGCTCAGCGGCATTGGCCACATTCAGCAGCAACGCCAGCAGCCAGGCGCAGCATGACCTGAGTAGCCTGCAATGCCGAGCCGCTGCGACACCCATACGAGCACATCCTGCCTAGAGAGTGGTGTCTAAGCGTGGCTGCAAATAGTCCATGACGCCAGCCAGGGGCGCGCGGCGTGATCAATGGCCGCGGGGCCAGGCCAATAGCCAGGTATACTCGCCGGCCTTTTCTTCTCGCACCCGCGGACCTTGCCATGACTCAGACACCAGCACCTGACCACGAATCCGCTGCTCAGGCTACCGACGCCAGCGCGCAACCGAGCAGCGTCGACACCGCCAGCAAGCCCGCGGCCACCGGCTTTGCCTCGCTGTTCGGCGCAGCCAAGGCCGCCGCTGGCAAGCAAGACGGCCAGCCGTGGCACCAGAAGGGCAATAAATCTGCCCATGAGAAGAAGATCGGCCCAGCCCCAAGCGGCACCCGCCGTTCCATGGGCAAGCGCTAGGCCAGTCGCGCGCGCAGCCAGCCATGCAGCCAGCCACCGCCGACATTCAGCAGCAACCCGAGCAGCACCAGCAGCGCCCCCACTAGCTGCAGGCTGCTCAAGCGTTCATCGAGCAACAGCGCCGAAGAGCTCAGCCCGACCACCGGCACCAGCAGCGAGAACGGTGCCACCTGGCTGGCCGGGTAACGCGACAGCAAGCGACTCCACAGGCCATAGCCGAGAATGGTCGCGCCGAACGCCAGGTAGACCAGCACCAGCAGGGTATCCAGGCTAAAACCGCGCAGCGCCGACTCGATCACCTCAGGGCCTTCCAGTAGCCAGGACAGCGCAAAAAGCGGCAGCGGCGGCACCAGGCTGCCCCACACCACCAACCCCACCAGATTCACCTTGCCCAGCTTGCGCGTGACGATATTGCCCAGCGCCCACATGGCGGCAGCGCAGAGCGTTAGAAGAAAACCGGCCTGAGTCATCAGGCCATTGCCCTGCGAGCCGATCAGCAGCAAACCTCCGGCCGCCACCAGTAGCCCAAACAGGTTGCCCAAGCGAAAGCGCTCGCCCAGCAACAGCACGGCAAATAGCAGGGTAAACATCGCCTGCGACTGCAGCACCAGCGACGCCAGGCCGGCCGGCATGCCGACGGACATGGCAGAGAACAGAAAGGCGAACTGCCCGAGCGAGATGGTCAAGCCATAGGCCAGCAGCCAGCGCAGCGGAATCTGTGGGCGCTTGATAAACAGCACCGCAGGAAAGGCCGCCAGAAGAAAACGCAACGCGCCCAGCAGCATCGGCGGCATCTCGTGCAGGCCGATCTTGATCACCACAAAATTCATGCCCCAGACGATGATCACCACCAGGGCCAGCAGTAAATCCTTGGGTTGCATAGGCGCTCCTCGCTAACTGGCAAGCTCTTATTAAAACCGCCAGGCTCAATGCCCTTCCTATACAGCACCTCGAAAAATCAGCCATACAGCGCGCCAGACCCGCACCGCCCGGCGGATTGCACTGCTACAGGTGCCGCAAACGGCGTGAAGGGCTAGAATCGCAGCCTTTACCCATCAACCCGTAACGACGAGATAAACCATGGGCGCCCAGTGGAAAGCCAAACCTAAAGAAGCCGCCGCCAACGCCAGAGGCAAGATCTTCGGCCGGCTGGTCAAGGAAATCATGATCTGCGCCCGTAACGGTGCCGATCCGGACCTGAATCCCAAGCTGCGCCTGGCGATCCATCAGGCGAAAAAAGCCTCGATGCCCAAGGAAACCCTCGACCGGGCGATCAAGAAAGGCGCCGGCCTGCTGGGCGACACCGTGACCTTCCACTCCGCCACCTATGAGGGTTTCGCCCCGCATCAGGTGCCCGTGATCATCGAGTGCCTGACCGACAACATCAACCGCACCGTGGCCGAAGTCCGCGTGTTGTTCCGCAAGGGCCAGATGGGCGCTTCCGGTTCGGTAACCTGGGACTTCGACCATGTGGGCATGATCGAAGCCAACAGCGAGAACGGCGCTGACCCGGAAATGGCCGCCATCGAAGCCGGCGCTCAGGATTTCGAGCCTGCCGAAGACGGCAACACCCTGTTTATCACCGAGCCGACCGACCTCGACGCCGTGTGCCGCGCATTGCCGGAGCAGGGTTTCAGCGTCAACTCGGCGAAAATTGGGTTTATCCCGAAAAACCCGGTGAGCAGCCTGACGGCCGAGCAACTGGAAGAAGTCGAAGCCTTCCTCGAAGCGCTCGATGCCCACGATGACGTGCAAAACGTCTATGTCGGGCTCTCCGGCTAACCAGCCGGTGCCACCCTCGACAGGTGCAGAGCCTGTCGAGGTGCAAGATAGCGGTTGCCAGGACGGTAACCGGGGTACATCTCAGACGTGCGACCGATGGACGCAATTCATCGAATAGGCAGATTGATCACACCCCGCCCTTTGCAAAGCGGGTAAAATCGCCGCCCGCCGCGCCACCAGTGCCCGGCGTGTACACAGGGACGTTGTCACACAGGAGTTTTACCGTGCACAAGCTTCTTACCCTGGCGGGGTGTTTATTGCTCGCCGCCTGCGCCAGCAACCAGCAGACGGTCTACGAGCAGTCGGTCAAGGCCGGCACCAGCCCCATGGCCAAGAGCGCCCTTGAGGCCATTCACAACACCCAGGCCATCCCGCTGCCGCTCGACCCGGGCCTGCTGGCTCCACAGTGGCCGATCAGCGCCGACGAACCGCGCCTGGATTTCGGCAGCTCGATTTCCAACTACCGGGTGTTCTCCCTGGCGTTGAAAAAAGGCGAGCGCTACACCCTCAACGTGCACTCGCTGTGCAATGACGCCTGCCTCGGTTTCAGCAAGTTCGCCCTGAAACCGCGCGCCCTGCTGCTGGATGCCTACGGCACCGTGATCGCCGACAAACCCTCGCGCGCCTCGGCCGCGGTCGGCCAGCTCAACCTGAGCTGGGATGGTGAAGCCAGTGAAGACGGCACCTACTACCTGCTCGTCGCTGCCGATAACGACAGCCCCGGGCAAACCATCGTGATTGACGATGTATGGGTCAATAACTCGCCACTGATGGCAGTCAAGGTGCCCATGCAAAGCTCGCCCTTCGGCAAGATCAGCGCGTTCTCTACACCTCGCATCGACTGACATACGCAACCTCGGCGAGTCGCAATGGCTCGCCTGCACCAGCGCCCCTCTCCCACAGCACCCTCTGCCCGTCTATTGCCAAGGCGTTATAACGACCTATGGTATGAACACGGCCGCACGCAATCGGAGCCCTGCGCATGCCTCTTCGCTGGCTGACTACCCTCGGTTTGATGATTGGCCTGCAGGCCGCGCCGGCCTTTGCACGCACCCTCGACGTCGAACTGGATATCCAGCATATCGGCGGCCTGCTGCCGGCGGCCGAGCTGGACAGCATGCTCGCCTCGCCCACGGTGCAGGTTAGCGCCATCTATAAGCCGCGCTGGCTGATCCCCGGCATCACCGCCAGACGCGAAAGCACCCTGCCGCTCGGCAGCAAACTGTTGCCGATCCTCCAGCGCAGCGAATTGTCGCCCCAGCAGATTGCCCGCCGCGGCCGCACCCTGAGTTTTAGCGTCAGCGAGAAAAACGCCGAGCACCGCGGTTATACGCTGGCCAATCTGCAACTGTTTCTGCCCATGGCCGATGGACCAGGCCGGCCGCAGCCGAGCCTGGAAATCATCCTGCCGGAACTGCCGCCCAGCGCTCAGGCGCAGCAACATGCGCTGCTGACGCAGGCCGGCAGCATCGAGCTGGGCATGCGCCTGCGCTACCGCTGGAGCGATGCCCAGGCCGTAATGACGCAACCCAGCCCGCGCTGCAGCGACAACGCGCAGATCATCGACCACGATCACTACCGCTTTCGCCCCAGGCATAGCCACGCCGGTCTGTTCCGCCACCTGGCTGCGCAAACGCACAGCGGCCAACGCAACCTGCAGCTGGCCGAACCCTTGCCCAGCGAACTACAAGGCTGGGTAATAGAGCGCCAACAGCTGGTGCAGTTGCCGATAGACAACGTGCTGGTCGAGCGCCTGTCGCTGCTGGCCACCCGCGAAGCCTCGGCGCAGTGCCAGCACAGCCGCAGCTATGAGGCGCTGTTTGCCGACGGCCAACTGGTGGAAATGCAGTACAGCGGCTACCACTCCGGTTGCGCCGATGACAGCAGCGCCAGCCAGTGGCTGGCGGCCAGCTGGTTGAATGACGGCAGCCTGGCGCAGCTGTCCAGCACCCAGGGGCAGGCCCCGAGCAACAGCTGGGATGCCTTCGCGCTGAGTCAAACGACACACTGCCAGGCGAACAACGGCCAGCCGGCAGCTCAGCCTGCGCCGGATCAGCTGCAGGCATTACAGGTGCATATACAAAGCGTGCAGCGCCTGCGTCAGGCCTTTCTGACCGACTGAGCAACGGCCGCGTTATCCGCACACTTATTGATCCGCAGCAAGGTGGCCAACGCCCAGCGCCTTAGCCTATGACACTACTCACTGTCATCGACGAGGCTTCCATGAGCATCACCTCTGCCAGCATTTGCGCGGCCGCCGACCAATTGCAGGGTTTTGTCGGTTTCAACCGCAAGAGCGGCCACTACATCGTGCGGTTCTCCGAAGACTCCTTCGGCCTCGACGTGCTCGAAAACAGCATCACGCCGACCTGCGAATTCGTCTGGCGCGCCTTTGACGGCGAGCTGATGAACCTCGACCGCGCGCGTCTGCAATTGCTGCTGGAACAGAACATCGACGAGCGCCTGGCGATCAGCGAACCGCTGCGGGTCTATGTGCGCCGTACCGACATGCCGGAAATCAGTGCCGAACGGCGTCGCCTGAACGCCTGAGCATGGCCGAATCGACCCAGGCTTGTGCACATTCGCCCTCACAGCTGCAGCCCGCGGCAGACTAAGCTCGACTGGCCAATTGCATTCGCCCAGGAGCCTGCCGATGTTCGATGTGCTGATCAAAAATTCGCTGTTTTTCGATGGCAGCGGCGCACCGGGGGTTGTGCGCCACCTGGGCATCGCCGACGGCAAGCTGGCCTGCATCAGCACCAGTGCCCTGGATGAAACAGGCTGTGACCAGGTCATCGATGCGCAGAACCGCTGGGTGACGCCCGGCTTTATCGACATGCACACCCACTACGACGCCGAACTACTGGCCGCGCCGGCACTCAAGGAGTCGGTACGGCATGGCGTGACCACGGTGATGATCGGCAGTTGCTCAATCAGCATGGTGCTGTCCGGCCCCGAGGACTGCTCCGACCTGTTCACCCGCGTCGAATCGGTGCCGCGCGAGCATGTGCTGCCGCTGCTGCAGGCGCGCAAGAGCTGGCACAGCTCAGCCGAATTCGCCACCTACCTCGACCAGCACCCGCTGGGGCCGAATATCTGCGCCTTTCTCGGCCACTCCGACCTGCGCGTCGCCGTGCTCGGCCTGGAACGCGCGGTGGACGCCAGCGTGCGCCCCAGCGAAAGCGAGCTGCAGCAGATGGAGCGCCTGCTGGACGAGGCGCTGGACGCCGGCCTGCTCGGCCTGTCGAGCATGACCAACCCCTGGGACAAGCTCGATGGCGAGCGCCAGCGCTCGAAATCCCTGCCCTCGGTGTATGCGCCCTGGGCCGAATACACGCGGCTGAACAAGATCCTCCGACGACGCGGACGCATCCATCAGGGCGCGCCCAACCTGGTGACCAAGCTGAATGTGCTGGCCTTCCTCTGGGACAGCATCGGCGGTTGGTGGCGCAAGCCGCTGAAGACCACCCTGATCACCCTGATGGACGTCAAGGCCGACCCCTGGCTGGCACCGATCCTCGGCCCGCTGACGCGCTGGATCAACCGCCTGACCCGCGCCGACTTCCGCTGGCAGACCCTACCAGTGCCGTTCGAAACCTATGCCGATGGCATGGAGTTCGTGGTTTTCGAGGAATTCCCCGCCGGCCAGGCCGCGCTGCACCTGGCCAACCATGACCTGCGCAGTCAGCTGTTTCAGGATCCGGCCTACCGCCTGCGCTTTCGCCAGGACGTGGAGAAGAAATTCGGCCCGCGGGTCTGGCACCGCGATTTTGACGACGCCTGGATCGTCGACTGCCCGGACGCCAGCGTGGTCGGCAAAAGCGTCGGCGAACTGGCCAAGAGCCGCGACGCACACCCTGCCGACCTGTTTCTCGACCTGCTGGTGGCCCACGGCCCGCGCCTGCGCTGGCGCACCCTGATCGCCAACCACCGTCCCGAGGTGGTGGAAAAGCTGGTGTGCGAACCGAGCACGCTGATCGGCTTTGCCGACTCCGGTGCGCATATCCGCAATATGGCCTTCTACAACTTCGGCGTGCGCCTGCTCAAGCTGGTGCGCGACGCCGAACTGCGCGGGCAAGCGGTGATGCCGATAGAAACCGCGATCTGGCGGCTGACCGGCGAGCTGGGCGAATGGTTCAACATCGACGCCGGCCGACTGTACCAGGGCGCGCGGGCCGACCTGGTGATCATCGATCCGGCTGCGCTGGATGAGTCCCTGGCCAGCTACCAGGAAGCCCCGATGGAGGCCTTCGGCGGCCTACAACGCATGGTCAATCGTGGCGCAGCGGTGGAGGCCGTGCTGATCAACGGGCGCATTGCCTTCCAGCACGATAAGTTCGCCGCGGATCTGGGCCAGGCCCGCGGCTACGGGCAGTTTCTGCGCAGCAATTTGTAACCCGGCTGGGCAGGCGACCTACGGCGCACCGGTGCGGCACCAGGCTGGCATAATGCGCACCGCACAGCCTGGTGAGGAACTCCCGGGCCGGGATTGAAAGGACTCGAACCGAAATGCCCCGCATGCTTTCGCCACCTGCCTGGCGCTGGCTCCTCGGCCTGCTACTGCTCAGCCTGCTGACGCCGCTGTACGCCGATGACAGCGGCGTGATCCGCTACCCGCGCCGTGCCGAAGGCGACGAATTCCGCTCGCGCTATATGCTCGCGCAACTGCAACTGGCGCTGGAGAAAGCGCACAGCCCCCTGCGCCTGCAACCCACGCACTACAGCATGGAGCAGGAACGCGCGCTGATTAACCTGGAACGCAACGAACGCCTCGACGTGGTCTGGAGCATGACCAGCCGCGAGCGTGAACAGCGCCTGCTGCCGGTACGTATTCCGCTGGACAAGGGCCTGTTCGGCTGGCGCATCGCCCTGCTGCCGAGCGATGCGCCGCAGCGTTTCAAGGACGTGCAGGGCCTGGCCGATCTGCGCCAGTTCACCGCGGGCCAGGGCCACGACTGGCCGGACAGTGAAATCCTGCGCAGGCAGGGTTTGCCGGTCAAGGTTTCGGCCAGCTACGGCAGCCTGTTCCGCATGTTGCAGGCGCAGCGCTTCGATTACTTTCCACGCTCGGTGATCGAGATCTGGGACGAGCTGGACCACCCACGCGGGCGGCCTCTGGTCGCCGATCCCTATGTGTTGCTGCACTACCCGGCGGCGATGTATTTCTTCTTCTCGCCGCAGCGCCCGGAGCTGGCGGAAACCGTGCGCCAGGGGCTGGAGCTGGCGCTGGCCGATGGCTCGTTCGAGCAGCTGTTCCAGACGCATTTCGCCGCCAGCCTGCAGCGCGCCAACCTGGCGCAGCGCCGGGTAATCGAACTGAACAATCCCCTGCTACCCAGCGCCACGCCGCTGCAGCGGCGCGAGCTGTGGTTTACTCCGCCGCCGGCGCGCTAGCTGGCGGCGCGGCCAGCGTCGCCTGCACCGCATTGCGGCTGTGCGCCCCAAAACGGCTGAACAACTCCATCAGCAACTGCTCAAGCACTGGATCAGGCTGACTGGCGGCCAACTGGTTGCCGGCGCTGAAACCTGGGGCAACCGCCGGTTGGCGCGCCAGCCATTGGCCAATCAGCTCATCGAAGGCATCGGCACTGGCATAGGATTCGGCCGCCACCACCTGCACCGGATAATCCGCCGAAAATGCCGGGTAGGCGTCCGCCGGGTTCTGCGCATAAGCCTGCAACAACGGCTGCGCCGCCTGCTCGCCGACCATCAGCTGCTGCATGCGCTGCAGTTGGTATTCCTCGATGGCCGTGTGCCGATCCGCCACGCGGGCAATGGTCGCCAAACGGTCTTCCGGATAGCCGGCCGCCGCCTTGAGGGCCACCAGCATCAACTCCGCCGTGGCCACACCCGGCACGGTCTTGGCGTGGTACGGCTGGGTCAGGTCCTGCAGATAGTGCAGCGCCCAACCGAGAAAACGGTAGCCCCAGTAGTCATGCCCGCTGGCCAGGGCCAGGCGCGCCAAGCCGGTGTACTGGTAGATGCGCCAGTGCGGCAGAGTGCGGCGCAGATAGGGCGCAGCCTGAAATACCAGTTCCGGCTCGTGGTAATAGCCGATATGAAAGGGTGCCTGGGAGGAATACTCGAAGCGCGCATCACCAAACGGCTGCGCACCGAAGTTGTACTGCGCGCCCGCCTCGCCGGGGTTGTCGCTGAACAGGTTGATGTCGTGGCCATAGTCCGGCTCATCGGCGGCGCTGCTCAGCACCTGCAAGGCTTGCACCGTATCCCCCGGTTGCAGGGCCAGGTAGCGCCAGTGGTTCCACGGGCCGATCTTGCGGAACACCAGCACCTGCTCGGCGGCCAGGCGCGCCCGGCCCTCGTCGCCCTGCCCAGGCAATTGCTGAACAAAGCCGGCCAGACGCACCTCTGGGTTGACCCGCAGCGCATGCAGGAACGCCGTGCGCGCATCACCCTGCGCCGCGGCATTGAAACGCAAGGCGTCCGGGCGTTGTGGGTAGTCGGGGAAATGCGCGCGGGCAAAGCCTTCCTGCTCATCCAGCAGCTGCTCGATGGCCGGGGCCTGATCACTTAGAAAAGCTTCCAGCGGCTCGTAGTTCAGCCTGCGTTGCAACTCGGGCAGCGCCTGCAACGCCAGCTGGCTGCCCAGCGAATGATTGGACCAGGCCAGTGCAGCCAGGGGCTGACAGGCCAAGCAGCAAGCGGATAACAACAGGACCAGGGGCTTCACAGGCACTCCAGCAGCAGGCAATCAGGCAAGGCCTTCAGCCTAACCGCAAAGGTGCAAGCTGGCACGGACGTATCACGTCAGCCCCATTCACCAATCAGGCAGCACCGATCACGCAGGCAGCAAGGTGGCCAACGCCACCCCGGCGGCGACCAGCAGGACCAGCAACACGCCCAGCAGCGGCTTGTTCAGACCACTGCGGGCCGGCTCGGCGGGCGCTGCCGGTTTGCTCTGGGCGGCACTGCGCAGCGGGTTGGCGCTGTTGCGTGGTGGGCTGGACAACGCCGCCTGCGGCAGCGCCTTGGGCAGGTCGACGGCGCGCATAAACACCGTGGCATCTTCGTCCACGGCTTGCGCCACGGCGCTTTTCGGGCCGATCACCAACAGGCTGACCGAGCCCATTTTCAGCTGATCGCCAGGCTGCAGCACCGCCGTCACGACCTTCTGCTGGTTGACCAGCATGCCGTTGGCCGACCCCAGGTCCTTGACCTCCAGCACGTCATCCTTGAGGTAGAACTCGCAGTGCCGGCGCGACAACTCCTGGTCGCTGAAACACAGCTCACACTTCACCGAGCGGCCAAAGGTCATCGAGCCGTTGACGTGGAACTTCTTGCCTTCGTGCTCGCCCTGGATCACCTGCAAGTACCAGCGCGCGGCCTGCTCGGCCTTGGCCTTGCTGCGCGCCGGGTCGACCAACAGCAGCTCCACCGAGCCCAAACGCACGCGGTCATCGGCACGCAACTGGAAGCGCGTGCTGATGCGTTCGTCATTGACGAAGGAACCGGTCGGACTGCCGACATCGGTCAGGTAATAGAAACCATGGTCCTGGCGGATTTCCGCATGGAACGGGCCGATCCCGGCATCGCTCAGCACCAGGCTGTTGCGGCTGTCCTGGCCGATGGTGAAGCGCTCGTCGACCAGCCAGACCGGGGCCTGACGATTGTCACTGAAGTGAATTCTGAGCATATGCGCCGCTACCCCAAAGTCTACCCAACACCCTAACAGGCCGTGGCGCGCATGCTGCCTGCCAATCGTCAGGCTAGCAATACGCCAGCATGGCTACTCAATCAAAAATATTGTTCCACAAGCGCTTGATCGGATTGGCGCTGCCCTGTTCGGTCGCCGGCCTGCGCCGCGGGGTTTGCGCCACACGCACGCGGCGCTCATGGGCGTCGAGGCGCTGCAGCAGCGCCTCGTTGGCGGGCTCTACTTCCAGCCCCTGCTGAATAGCTTCCAGCGCCAGGGCAAACTCGCGGCGCTTGTAGGCATTCTCACTGAGCTCGATAAAGCGCTGCGCCACCCGTTTGAGCCCATCCAAGGCCTGCGCGTTGTTCGGCTCCCAGGCCAGCACCTGGCGGAAGTAGAAGGTCGCGCTGTCGTCTTCCGGCAGCAGCAGCTGCTCATCCAGCAGGCGCTGTTCAGCCAGTTGCAGGTAGCCGCTGATGCGCACTTGCAGCACGCGCGCCAGGCCATCCTGCGCCTGCGCGTTGTCGGCATCGAGGCTCAGCACCTGGCGGAACAGGTAATCGGCATTGTCTTGCGCCGGTTCCAGCAGCTTGCCCTCTTGCAGGCGTTGCTCGCCGAGAGCCAGGTAATCGGCAATCTGCTTCTGCTGATAGGCATAGAAACCGCCCGCCGCCACGCCGCTTAACAGCAGCGCCGCCAGCAACAACCACAGCCAGAGCGAACGCTTTGCTGCGCCTGGCTTGGCCGCCGCGGCCTTGGGTAGATTAAGCGCCGGGGCGATACGGGTGCTGTCCGGGTCGGCGTCGGTGAGTTCATCCAGGCTCGCCAGCAATACCTGGCAGTCGGCGAAACGCTCATCCGGGTCCTTGGCCAGCATGCGCTCAAGCAGCCACTGGTAGCCCTGCAACTGCGCCGGCAGCGCGGGCAGGTCCATCTGCAGGTGGTTCATCACCGTCTGCGGGTAGTTGTCCGCGCGGTACGGATTACTGCCGGTGAGCATCTCCAGCAGGATCACGCCCAGGCTGTAGATATCGCTGCGCGCGTCCAGGGCCTGGCACTGCGCCTGCTCGGGGCTGCTGTAGGAGGGGCTGCCGACGGCAATGCCGAATTGGGTCAGGTCGGTATCCAGCTCGACTTCCTTGGCCACGCCGAAGTCGGTGATCACCGCCGTGCCGTCGCCACGGAAGAGGATATTGGCCGGTTTGATGTCGCGGTGTACCAGGCCTTTGTCATGCACCACCGCCAAACCGCTGGCGACCTGGCGGACGATGCGCAAGGCGCGCTGCACCTCGAATACCTCACCCTTGTGCTGCGCCAGGTCGCCACCGGCAACGAACTCCATGGCCAGGTAATAGCGGCCATCGGCCAACTGGTCGATGTCATAGATGGTGATGATCGAGGGGTGATGCAAGGACGCCACGATGTGGCCTTCCTTGATAAAGCGCTGGCTGTAGGCTTCATCATCGCTGCTCAGCAGCACCTTGATCGCCACCTTGCGGTGCAGCGATTGCTGGGTGGCCAGGTACACCTCGGCCATACCGCCCTTGCCCAGGCGGCCATGCACCTGATAACCGGGAATTTCGATCAATTGTTCAGTCATGGAAGTCAGTGCACATCGGCTGATTAGGGCTTGCGGGGAGTAAATAGACGGCTGATAAAGCCACGTGGCTTGGCCGGGGCGCTGGGCGCAGGTGCATCACGGCCGAGCACGATACAGGAGATATTATCCTTGCCGCCCATTTCGTTGGCCTGGTCGATCAGCTGTATCACCAGTTCATCGAGGGTCTGGGCGTTGCTGCATAACTGCTGGATCTGCGGGTCGTCCAGCTCGCCGGTGAGGCCATCACTGCACAGCAACAGCAGCTCATGCTCACCCAATCGGCCGTGCAGCAGGCCCACTTCGAGCGCCTGCTCATCGCGCCCCAGACACTGCAGGATGACATTGCGCTGCGGGTGACTGCGCGCCGCCTCGGGGCTCATCTGCCCGGCATCGATCATCGTCTGCACCCAGCTGTGATCGCGGGTCAGGCGCTCGATATGCTCGGCACTGACCCGATAGGCTCGGCTGTCACCGACCCAGGCGATGGCAAACTCGGCACCGTCGAAACGCACCGCCACCAGGGTGGTGCCCATGCCGCCACTGCCTTGCGCACGCGCCACGGCAAGAATCTCGCGATTGGCCGCCTGCACCGCCTCGACCAGTTCGGCGCCTTCACTGCAGGCCTGCTGCAGACTCTGCAAGGCCTGGGCACTGGCCACTTCGCCGCACTGATGCCCGCCCATGCCATCGGCTATCGCCCACAGGCCCAGTTGCGGGCAGCACAACAGCGCATCCTCGTTATGCCCACGCACCCGGCCGGGCACGCTGTGGCCGGCGTAGATCAGCGGTGGTTCTATTAATGCGATCGACATAGTGACTTCAGTGCCCTGCACATCTGTACATCCGGGAGTTGCGCCCATGATGCGGTGGCAAGCCGAGGCTGTCACCGCCAGCACATGACTTTGCCCATGAACTGTTAACCAGTCGAACCCCAAACGGGCCGATTTAGCGGCCGCAAATAACGCTACCGCACAGCCGCTATGGGCCTAAACTCAAATGACCAGCCCCGCGAACACAACGGGAGATGGCATTGCCGCAACAGGTCCCAGCACATGCGAACGCGACTGCGTCAGAGGTGAAGATCATGAGCAAAGGTATGGATGCGAAGAAACAAGCGAAGAAGAAACCGCTTAAAACCGCCAGCGAAAAACGCATGGCGAAAAAAGACAAACACGGCGCGAAAACCCTGCTTGGCAGCCCGACTGCCAGCGCCTGAAGCCCCCCATGGCCTGACACAGGCACACGCTTGTGGTCAGGCCTGCGAGCTGCAACCATTACGCCCCCTGCCGCCGATTGCCATACATGCACTACCGCGCCCTGCCCGCCCCACTCAAACCCTTGGCCGACAAGTTCTACCGCAGCCAACGTTCTGCCATGCGCGTCAGCACGGTCGAGCAGGTCTGGGTGGCCGAACACACGGAAATTGTCGCCGCCCTGTGTTTACGCGCCGTCGAGGGTGGCCACTGGCTGACCAGCCTGCTGGTCGCACCACCACTGCGCCGACAAGGCCTGGCCCGGCAACTGGTCGAACAGGCACTGAGCGACTGCACGGCACCCGTCTGGCTGTTCTGCCGCCCCGAACTCAACGGCTTCTACCTGCGCCTGGGTTTTGCCCCCAGCGCCACGCTGCCCGGGGTTCTGGCCGAGCGCCTGCAACGCTACCAGCGCAGCAAAGACCTGCTGGCATTGGTCCGCCAGCCCTGACGCTGGCAGCGTCTTAAGTATTGAATCCGCTGGCGGTCGGCGCGCCGCTCGGCAGATCGCCGCAGATACTGGCACTTTGCTCAATTTGACGCTTGCCATCCCCAGGCAAAGCTCTGCATGCTTGCCCCATAACAATGAAAACAATGGCCTACCAATATGCGTATATCGCGGTTGCTCAGGCGCCTGCGTAACAATTTTCAGCTGTCCATCATCACCCTGATGGGGCTGTTCGGCGTCATTGGTATTACCCCCTACGCCGTCTACCGGCTGACGACCGGCAACTACCTGGTCGGCACCGCCGACACCATCATTGTCGTCTCCACCGTGCTCGCCATACTCTATGCCTGGCGCACCGGCGACACCGTCAAACCGGGTATTTACCTGGCCATTATCTTCTCCGTCGGCTCGACCCTGATTGCCATCAACCTCGGCGTTAACGGTCTGTTCTGGATTTATCCGCTGATTCTCTTCAACTTCTTTATGGTCTCGCCGGGCAAGGCGCTGGTTGCCACCATCCTGGTGCTGCTGTCGTTGGTCGGCTACGCGCAAGTGGTGCCAGGCAGCGTGTTCGAAAGCGATTACCAGATGATCTCGTTTCTGGTGACCAGCATGATGGCCAGCATCCTCAGCTTTGTGTTCGCCTACCGCACCCACAGCCAGCGCGACCAACTGCAGCAGCTGGCCATCCATGACCCGCTGACCGGCGCACGCAATCGCCGGGCAATGAATGAAGAACTGAAAATCGCCGCCTCCCTCCAGCGCCGCCACGGCAACAGCTACGGTGTGCTGGTGATGGACCTGGACCACTTCAAGAGGATCAACGACAGCTTTGGTCATCAGGCCGGCGACCAGGTGCTGGTGGATTTCGTCGAGCTGATCAAGAACTCATCGCGCAAGGAGGATCGCCTGTTCCGCTTCGGTGGCGAGGAATTCCTGCTGTTGCTGCCCAACACCGAGAAAACCGGGCTGCTGGCCGCCGCGCAGCATCTCCAGGCGCAAATCGCGCAACACCTGCAAAGCCCCGGTGGCGCAGTGACCATGTCGATCGGCGGAGCCATCCTGCGCCGCGGCGAGCACTGGGACGAGATGCTGCAGCGTGCCGACAAACGCCTGTACCGCGCCAAAAGCGCCGGGCGCAATTGCATCATCATCGAT
Source organism: Pseudomonas sp. (assembly GCF_049653025.1). Classification (GTDB taxonomy): domain Bacteria; phylum Pseudomonadota; class Gammaproteobacteria; order Pseudomonadales; family Pseudomonadaceae; genus Aquipseudomonas. Next base: position 567,154 of record NZ_JBASFM010000006.1, read on the forward strand.
GAATCCAGCACCGCCCCGCTCAGCTGCCCGTAAGCCCCGCCCACACGCAACGCCCGCATATCCGGCTGGCCGCAGCTCAGCCGGCGAGGAACTACACTGAACCCATAAACACAATGACCTACTTCAGCACAGGCAGACTCCGGGGGCTCTGCGACCGTCAGCGAAATGAGGTGCAGCATGAACAGGCATTTTTACATCAGCGACAACCTGGACGACCTCGAACGCCTGGAAAGCGAACTGGAAGCCAGTGGCATCAGTACCGAGCAGATCCATGTGTTGAGCGAAAACGCCAGCGAACTCGAACAGCACCACCTGCATGAAGTCTCGCCCCTGCTGAAAAAGGACCTGGTCAACTCAGGCAGCAAAGGCGTGCTGATTGGCGCGGGCCTGGCCGCAGCAGTGGTCGCGCTGGCGCACTTCACCGGCTGGAGCAACAGCCCGGCGGGCTGGACACCCTTCGCCTTTCTCGCCGTGGTGCTGCTCGGCTTCGGTGCCTGGGAAGGTGGCTTTCTCGGCATCCAGCGCCCCAACAGCTACTTCGAGCGCTTCGAGCCTAGCCTGCATATGGGCAAGCATGTGTTCTTCGTTGATGTCGCCGACAATCAAGAGGCCGTGCTGGAGCAGGTCGTCAGACAACACCCGATGCTGCAGATGGCCGGTACCGGCGTCGCCACGCCTTACTGGCTGCTGCTCTGGCAGCAGAAATGGCATCAGTTCAAGAAGAGCATCTAGCCCCTGAGGCTCCGGCCCGAGCGGTCGGAGCCATATAATTTCGGCCGCTGATGGCGTGCTGTAACAACGCAGGCTCGGCAGTGTCTATTGGCCACACCCAATGCAGAGCACCGCCATGAACAGACGCTCCTTGCTCAAAGGACTGGCCCTGCTGCCAGCCCTGCCCCTGGCCGGCCACAGCTCGCTGAGCCTGGCCGAAGCAATCGCCAACGCACCCAGTGTGGTGGCGCTGGATAAACCCCACAGTGCCTGGCGCGAACAACTCTCGGCCGAGGCCTACGCCGTATTGTTCGAAGAAGACACCGAAGCCCCCGGCAGCAGCCCGCTGAATCAGGAAAAGCGCAGCGGCACCTATATCTGTGCCGCCTGCTACCTGCCGCTGTTCGCCAGCCAGCACAAATACGAAAGTGGTACCGGCTGGCCCAGCTTTACCCAGCCGATCGCCGGCCACATCGGCACCAAGCGCGATGCCAGGCTGTTCTTCCTGCGCACCGAATACCATTGCGCGCGCTGTGGCGGGCACCAGGGCCATGTCTTCGATGACGGCCCGAAACCGCGGAGCGAACGCTGGTGCAACAACGGCGTAGCCCTGCGCTTTATTGCCGAAGGCGAAACCCTGCCTGAGCTGCGGAGCTGACTATGACGACCCTCTCATCGACGTGGCGCAAACGCGCCCTGGTCAGCACCAGCCTGATCATCGCCGCACTGCTTGCGGCCTGTGAACCCACTGCAGCGCAGGCACCGCAAGAGACCAAACCTGCGAGCGCGGCGGCAGACGTCGCCAATGCAGGCGTGGCGGTGTTTGCCGGTGGCTGCTTCTGGTGCACCGAATCGGACTTCGACAAGATGCCAGGCGTTATCGCCACCACCTCCGGCTATATCGGCGGGCATGTCGACAACCCCAGCTACGAGCAGGTTTCCGCCGGCAGCAGCGGGCATATCGAAGCGGTACAGGTGCGTTTCGACCCGAGCAAAACCAGCTACGCGCAACTGCTGGAGGCCTTCTGGCCAACCATCGACCCGGTGACCGCCAACGCCCAGTTCTGCGACCGTGGCCCGCAGTACCGCAGCGCGATTTTCTACAGCAACGCCGAGGAGCAACGCCTGGCTGAGGCGTCCAAGGCCGCCCTGCAAGACTCGGGACGCCTGCCTTCGCCGGTGGTCACGGAAATCCTCCCGGCCACTACCTTCTTCCCGGCCGAGGACTATCACCAGGATTACTCCCAGCGCAACCCGCTGCGCTACAACTACTACCGCAACGGCTGTGGCCGTGATGATCGCCTGGAGCAACTCTGGGGCAAGCAGGATTGAAGGGCCTCCATCAGCTGGCGGTTGCGTCAGCTGATGGCTCTATATTCAGCCGCTGGTTTGCCGCCTCGACTCAAGCGGCATTCGCTATCGTAGGGCACTCACACTTTGTCGCGAGCAGCCCATGGCCCCGTTGAAACCCTTGTTCAAACTGACCTCGCTGATCGCCTTGGGCGGTTGGCTGATGCTGGTCTGCCTGCCCTTCTGGCCTTACACCGATGAAGTGGTGCTGGGATTTAGCGTGGTGCTGCTGGCCATCGTTTACAGCTGGCTGCTGTTTGTCGCCATGCGCCAGCGCCCCGAGCCTGGCAGTGGCAGGCCCGGCTTCTTCAGCCTCGGCGGAGTGCTCTCGCTGCTGCGCCAACCCACGGCCGCGCTGGCCGCCTGGGTGCATATCCTGGCGTTCGATCTGATGGTGGGGTTGTATATCCGCAGCGAAGGGGCCATCGCCGGTATCAGCCACTGGGCGCTGCTGCCCTGCTATGTGCTGACGCTGATGTTCGGCCCGCTGGGTTTACTGGCGTTTCTGGCCTTGCGCTACGGCCTGGCCATAGCCGTCTAAGACAACACCCGCTTAACGGCTGCGCTCGTAGTATTCAGTGCTCTGCCCTGGAGTCTGCTGTACGCGGTAGCCGTTGGGGTACTCGATGCTTTGCTGAATACCGCCACGGCTTTCCACCGACTGGCTGCCGTAATGGTTCTGCTGCTGGCGGATGCCATCGCCCGGCAAACGCTGACCGCCATACAGGTTATGGCTCTCAAACTGCTGGGAGCTGCCAATGCTGCCGCTGGCGCCGGGGCTGATATAGGTCTTGGGAATCACCCGAATGGTCTGCGGAGCCTGCTGCTCGGCGTAAAGCGGCGTTACCGTCAGCACGCCCAGCAAACCTGCAATACACCTGAACCCAGTCATGGCGACCTCTGCGTTATCCACGCGCGAAACGAACCTACAGGTTGGGCAACAGCTGGCCCGAACGGTTCCAGCCACTCGTCCTGACAAGCGACTGAACAATAAAACTGGTGCCGGAGACAGGAATCGAACCTGCGACCTTCGCGTTACGAGTGCGCTGCTCTACCGACTGAGCTACACCGGCAAACATCCAAACCTGCCTGAACCGCGCCGCGCCTGCATAAGCGGCAGTGCGTCGGCGGCTCGGCCATTATTCAACGGAGTTGCCAGGGCCTCAAGGGTGATCTGTACGGAGGGGTTACCTCAGCCGACAGACACCCGCGAAGACCAAGGCTTACTTGTCGGGCAACTCGATACGGTCTTCGTGAATAACGATGCGGCCCTGTTTATACAAACCGCCAATCGCCTTCTTGAAGTTGCCTTTACTGACGCGAAACAGAGCGGAGATGGCTTCGGGCGAACTCTTGTCGTTCAGATTGAGTACACCGTCGTGCTCGCGCAACTTGGCCAGAATCTGTTCGCCAAGGCTGCTGGCCGCTTCCTGACCAACTGGCTGCAGGCTCAGGCTGATCTTGCCGTCGGCGCGCACTTCCTTGATAAAACCTTTTTCCTGCATGCCACTGCGCACGAACTTGAACAGTTCGTTCTTGTGGATCAAGCCCCAATGCTTGCCATTGATGATCGCCTTGAAGCCCATGTCAGTGGATTCGGCCACCAGCAGGTCGACTTCCTCACCCGCCGTGTAGTTCGCCGGCAGGTTGTCCAGGTAGCGATCCAGTCGGGCTGTAGCAGTAATCCGCTTGCTGCGTTTATCGAGAAACACATGCACGACGCAATAGTCGCCGATCTGCAAGGGTCGCTTTTCTTCGGAATGCGGTAATAACAAATCTTTCGGCAAACCCCAATTAAGGAATAAACCGACACGGTTGATATCCACAACTTTCAAACTGGCAAACTCGCCAACCTGAACTTTTGGCTTTTCCGTGGTGGCGATTAACTTGTCTTCGCTGTCTAAATAAATGAATACATTCAGCCAGTCTTCTACTTCACTCGGCGTGTCACTCGGGATATAGCGCTTGGGCAATAATATTTCACCATCCGCGCCGCCATCCAGGTACAGGCCGAAGTCGGTGTGCTTGACGACCTGCAAACTGTTCATCCGTCCAATTACTGCCATGGTGCCTTACCCTCTTTACCAGGCCGGCATTCTAGCCGAGTCGCCCCCACTTTTCTCGACAACCGGGCATCACCCTTGCGCTAGCTGGACTCCCAGCGACGCAATCCGACCAGCGGAACGAGGCGCACGCCAGCCTTGCCGCGAAAACTCAGAGGCCGACTTGATACCTGCTAAAACAATCACTTATTGGCCTTTCAGGTAATTATCTGGATGTTTATCAGAATAATTACCCGCAACAACCTCGCATCCGAGATTTATTTATCAAGCAATTGTCAAGCGTTTCGAGTATGATGCGCGGCCAAATTAATTTTTGAGTAGGTTAATGGCCGTCATGCGCGTAAAAGCATCCAACAGCAAACCCAAGCCGGCTCCAGCCGTGGAAACTAGCGCCTCGATCGACGCACAGATCGAAGCCTTCCTCAAATCCGGCGGGGAAATCCAGCAAATCGCCAAAGGCGTGAGCGGTCAGGTGTACGGCACCACCAAGCAGATCACCATCGGCAAAAAGTAAGCGCATTCCTCCTCTGGCCATGCAGCGTTTTGCTCGCAACGACAAGGCGCTGGCCAGTGCATAAATCGTTACACCCCGTCGCCTCCCCCGCAGTTGTTTCAAGCATTTCTGCGCCACCCTCTGGCGCTTAGCACAACCTTGTTTCAGAATCATGTCAGCCCGCATTTTGCGGCTGATCAGGCATTGCCGTTGCCTAGTGATGGCAGTCGCCCCAGGAGTACCCGTGCGCGTTACCTGCAATTGGCTGCGACACCCTTCCAGCACCCTGCTCACCCTCGGTTTGTTAGTGATTGCCTTGCCGCTGCTCAGCCGTTACGCGCTGGGCTGGTCGCACCCCTATGGCTACTTATCGGACCTGGCAATTGGCAGCCTGCTACTGGTTACCCTGCATCAACGCTCCTGGCTGCTGAGCATTCCTCTGCTGCTGGTCTGGTGCATCTTTAACCTGAGCACCGCCGAGCTGGTCAATGCGGTCGGCCGCATGCCGGGACCCGCCGACCTGCAATACCTCGGCGATGCACAATTCGTTAGCCATTCGACCCAAGGCAGCGGGCTTAGCCAGCCGTGGCTGGCGCTGGCGCTGGCATTGAATTTAGCGGCCTATCTGGCCCTGCGCAGTTGGCCTGCGGTACGCCGGGCTGCAACCTTTAAACGCACCTGGCTGCTATTGCCGCTGTCGCTGTTTGCCGTGCATGTGGTTTGCCAACAGCTCAAGCCGAGCGAAGCCGACCAATGGCTGCAATTCAACCTGCCGCACAAGCTGCTGGCCGAAAGCAGCAATAGCGCGCAACAACAGCTGGCTGACTGGCTGGACGGCGATGAGCCGAGCAGCCCACCGGATATCCGTGGCCTGAGCCAGCTCGACCTCAACGGCAATCCGCTGCTCAAGCAAGCAGGCAGCGCGCGCAACGTACTGATCATTACCCTCGAAGGCGTCACCGGGGCTTATCTGCAAGCCAGCCGCCAAGCGATCGGTAGCAGCTATATGCAAGACCCGATGCCACGCCTGAGCCAATGGGCCGAGCGCGGCATGCTCACCTACGATTACGTGCTGCACAGCCACCAGACCATTCGCGGCCTCTACGCCATGCTCTGTGGCGACTACAGCAAGCTCGATTCCGGCACCCCGAAAGGCCTTGAGCTGCTCAACAACAAGGCGCGCAGCGAACAATGCCTGCCCGCCCAACTGCGCGAGCGTGGCCTCAGCACCCACTTCCTGCAAGGCGCTGGGCTGCGCTTTATGGCCAAGGACCAGATCATGCCGCAGATGGGGTTCGACAAGACCCACGGCCGCGACTGGTTCAAGAACAAACCGTACCTCGAGTTCCCTTGGGGCATGGACGACAAGGCCTACTTCGAAGGGGCCTTGAGTTACGTGCAGCAACTGCGCAAGCAACAGCAACCCTGGATGCTCACGCTGCTGACCGTAGGCACCCACCAGCCCTACTCGGCCCCTCAGGACTATCTGGATCGACATGCCAATGCCAAGCTGGCGGCCATCGCCTACCTCGACGACGCCGTCGCCGACTTCCTCAACGGTTTGGAAAAGCAGGGCGTACTCAAGGACACCCTGGTGATCGTCACCTCGGATGAATCCCACGGCCTGGAGAATGTGCGCCTGGCCTCGGCCTGGGGCTTCAACCTGCTGCTGGCTCCCGAGCAGGCACAACTGCCGGTGCTCAAGCATGGGGTGTATGGCCACGTCGACCTGACCGCCTCGGTACTCGACTACTTCGCCTTCCCGGTACCGGCCAATATCGCCGGCCGCTCGCTGCTGCGCGACTACCCCGGCGGTCGAGAAATAATGTCGTACACCAACGGTTTGCTGCGCCAGCACGATGGCAACGGCACCCTCACCGAATGCGACTTCCAGCAGGTCTGCCGGCGCTACGCCAGCCCAGGTTTTATTGCTGACAGCGCGCGCTACCTCGGCCGTTTCAGCGGCAAGCCGGCGCGCCTGATCAGCCAGCGTGCCGCCCTGCTCGACCAATCGCTGACCGGCAACCAGGCCGAACAGCACTACCAGTTCGCCAACAGCCAGCGGATCAAGCTCAAGTCCACCGTCAGCGATGACTGGGCAGACAACTTGGTCGGCGCGCAGTACCTGACGCTGGCCAAGGACACCCAGACCACGGTAACGCTGAAGATCCGTGCGCTGCGCCTGGACAAACAAGGCGCGCGCCTGCAGCTGAAAACCAAGGAATACGACCGCGACGTGGCGCTGCCGATTCCCGAGCTGCCGCTGCTGACCCGCGCTAAACCAATGGAACTGAGCTTTGCCTTCGACAACCTGGAGGCGCGCAAGGCGTTCTCCTTCCACCTATTGGGTCAGGGCCAAGGCGCGATCGAGATCCTCGATTTCAGCGTCACCAGCAAACCACTGGAAGCCAAGCTGCTGGCCACCCAGGAAAACCCGGAAGAGCTGCCCAGCCCATAGAGCCCGCTAGCGGCCGCCGTCAGTGCATCGCATAGCGGCGCTCGATGGCGGCGTATTCGCCGTCGGCGCGGATAGCCGCCAAGCCCTGACTGAAACGCTCGCAGTCGGCTTGTCGGCGACAACCCAGGCGATAACCGGTGGGAGGGAAAATCGGGTAAAGCGTCAGCGGCTGAGACACATCAACCTGGGTGTACACCTCACGGTTGAAGTAACGCAGGATGCGCATATTGGTCACCACCACATCCACCCGCCCGCTGTAGAGCATACGATTGCGGGCGATCTGGAACGCCTCCTCGCGGTACTGCGGATTGGCCTCGGCCATTTTCTGGAACTCCGGCCCCAGCAGATTACGCGCACGCTGAAAGGCATTGACCGAGTACTTGCGTAGATCGCTTATGCGCTCGATTTTCAGCTCCCTGGAACGCAGGGCCACGGCGACATTCTGGTACTCGATATATACATCCGAGTAAAACGCACTGACGCCGCTGCGCTCATTGGTGGTGGCGATCGCATCGATCTGGCCGCGACTCAACATCAGGTGCAGACGTTCCTGCGGCGCGTGCTGCACCGCCACTTGCAGGCCACCGCGCTGCGCGGCAGCGACCACAATGTCGTACTCCAGACCGCGAGCCTCGCCCTCGAAGACATAGGGTGGCTTATGCGTGCCAAACCCCAGGCGCAGATCCTGTGCCGCCCCCATCAGGCTGAATGACAACAAGCAAAGAGCCCACAACAACTTCATGGCGATACCTGAGTTGAACCAGTACTGAGCATAGCCGGCTATGCCCGTTGCTCGCAGCACAAAGCGTGCGCCAACTTCATGGCACAGCCATCAGGCAAATCGATTGCGCGCCATTAGTCGCCAAGGCCGCGTCGCAGTCTAGACTCTTGCCACCGGACTTAGCCGACCTGCCACTGGAGAATGCTCATGCTTAAAGCCGAATACCAACACCGCGGCCCGCAACCTCATGAGGTGATCGCCGCAGTTGCACTGCAACTGGCAGAGCCTGCCGCTGGCCAAGTACGTATCAAGGTGCTGGCCGCCCCCATCAACCCCTCCGATGTCCTGACCCTGACCGGTGAATACGGCATGCTGCCGCCGCTGCCGGCGATTGGCGGTAACGAAGGCGTCGGCCGGGTAGAGGCGCTGGGTGCCGAGGTCAGCAACCTGAAAGTCGGCCAGATGGTGTTGCTGCCGGTTGGCTGCGGCACCTGGGTCAGCCACCTGAATGCACCGGCGAACAAGCTGATTCCGCTGCCCGAAGCCGATCCACAGCAACTGGCGATGCTCACGGTCAACCCGCCGACCGCGTCCTTGATGCTCAGTGAATTCGTCGACCTCAAGCCCGGCGATTGGGTAATCCAGAACGCCGCTAACTCAGGGGTAGGCAGCTACCTGATGCAACTGGCCAAGCTGCGCGGCTTCAAGACCATCAACGTGGTGCGCCGTGAGTCGGCGGTGGCTGGCGTGCAAGCCGAAGGCGGCGATGTGGTGCTGGTCGACGGCCCCGATCTGGCCAAGCGCGTACGCGCTGCCACCGATGGCGCAGCGGTACGTCTGGGTATCGATGCAGTGGGCGGCGAAGCCACCGATCACCTGGCGGCCAGCCTTAGCGACGGTGGTGTGCTGGTCAATTACGGCATGATGAGCCGCCAACCGTGCCAGGTTTCGCCGGCGTCGTTTGTCTTCCGCGACGTCAGCCTGCGTGGCTTCTGGCTGGCCAAATGGTTCCAGAACGCCAGCCAGGCCGAGCAGATGAAGGTGTTTGGCGAACTGGTGCAGTTGATCGCCAGTGGCAAGCTGCACACCCGTATCGCCGCGACCTACGACGTCAGCCAGATCAAGGAAGCAGTGGCCGCAGCCGCCAGTGGCGAACGCGATGGCAAGATCCTGATCGTACCGAAGTAAGCCTGAGTAGAACGACGGTGGAGATCCCGCCGTCGTTCAGCCTACGCTAGGTGCGTTCGCCAACCACAGCACCAACCCAGCCACACTTAGATGCAACAAGACGATCAGCCAGAACGTCAGCTGATAACCGAGCTTGCGATTCTTGTGGCGAATCAAGCGCTGTGCCAGCAAGCCTCCAGGCCAGCCGCCCAACAACTCATAGAGATGCAGACGCGCTTCCGGCGTGCGCTGCTGACCGTTGATAGCGAACTGCTTGTCGCGGTAGTAGGCGATAAAGCAGATCAGGCTCATCAGCCCATACACCAGCGCCAGCAGGGCCAGCACATCGACCCCGACCAGCAGCGGTTGAACCCGCTCGTGCCACAGCTGCGCCACACCCTGCAGCAGCGGCGGATAGCTGGCGTAATTGCTGACACTCAAGGCCAGGTTGCTGTGCGCGATGCTGCACGGCTGATCGCTGTAGAGCAGCACGCCATCAGGCTGCACGCATTTGTGCACCGCACCCTGCGCCTGCGCGGCCACAGCCAGCGCGGCAAACAGGCACATCCGCCAAGCCATTGGCTTACTCGGCGGCTGGAGCGCGACGCTTCAGCGGGGCCAGGCCGTCCTGGCTGACTAGCACCGGCGCATCGGGTTTCGGCCGGTTGATGGTGTTGCGCTTCGGTGCCTTGGCGGCCGGCTTTTTCGTGGCAAGCTTCTTGCCGGTTTTCGGGTCGATCTTTTTCTTCTTCGGGCCAACCGCTTTGCCGGACGCCTTGAGGTTTTTCGGGCCCTGGTAGATGCCCTTGAGGTCCTTGATATTGCGGCGCTCGAAACGCTGCTTGAGGTAGCGTTCGATGCTCGACATCAGCGCCCAGTCGTTGTGGCAGATCAGCGAGATCGCCAGACCTTCAGCGCCGGCACGGCCAGTACGGCCGATGCGGTGCACGTATTCGTCGCCGGAGCGCGGCATATCGAAGTTGATAACCAGGTCCAGGCCGTCAACATCCAGGCCGCGCGCCGCCACATCGGTGGCCACCAGAATCTTCACCGCGCCCTGCTTGAGGCGGTCGATGGCCAGCTTGCGATCCTTCTGGTCCTTCTCGCCGTGCAACACAAAGGTTTTGAAATCGTGGGCAACCAACTTGCCATACAGGCGGTCAGCCTGGACGCGGGTATTGGTGAAAATGATTGCCTTGTCGTAGGTCTCGTTTTTCAGCAACCACTCGACCAAGCGCTCTTTGTGATGGTTGTGGTCAGCGGTGATGATCTGCTGACGGGTGCCTTCGTTGAGCTGGCTGACGCGGTTGAGCTGCAGGTGCTCAGGCTCTTTCAACACCTTGCCTACCACTTCACGCAGCACGGCGCCGCCACTGGTGGCGGAGAACAGCAGGGTCTGACGGTCGGCGTTGCACAGCTCGGACAAACGCTGCACGTCCTCGGCAAAGCCCATGTCGAGCATGCGGTCGGCCTCATCGAGTACCAGCACTTCGACTTCATCGAGCAGCAGGTTGCCAGCGTTGGCATGTTCGATCAGACGGCCTGGCGTACCGATCAGGATGTCGACCTTGCGCAGCATGGCGGCCTGCACCTTGAAGTCTTCACCACCGGTGATCAACCCGCCCTTGAGGAAGGTGAACTGAGCAAAGCGCTCGACTTCTTTGAGGGTCTGCTGCGCCAGCTCGCGGGTTGGCAGCAGGATCATCGCGCGCACGCTCATGCGTGGCTGAGAAGCGCCATCGCCGAGCAGGCGATTGAGCATTGGCAGCACAAAGGCCGCGGTCTTGCCACTGCCGGTTTGCGCGGTAACCCGCAAGTCTTTTCCTTGCAGCGCCAGCGGAATGGCCGCCAACTGCACCGGGGTGGGCTCGACAAAGTTAAGCTCGGCCACGGCTTTGAGCAGGCGTTCATGCAGGGCGAATTGGGAAAACACGGGTATACCTCGACAAAAAATCAGCAATACAGCGGCATAGATTACCGGTTCTGCTGGCTAAAAGCCCGAACGGCCTGGCCAACGGCGTCTGTAGCTTAGTTCGCAACCGTGCAGCAGGACGCCAAAACGACGCAGATCGAGGCCTCCCGTCAGGCCACTACGCAAGCACCGCGTCGCGCCGGTAGAATGCGCGCCGCCGTTCAATTCCGCACGGCATGGGTTCCCTAACCCCATCCCGTAAAAAGGTTCCGTCATGCTGCTTACCTCTCCACAGCGCCTGCGCAATGCGCTTATGGCCCTGGTGTTGTTCCACATACTGATCATTATCGCCAGCAACTACCTGGTTCAGCTGCCGATCACTCTGTTCGGCTGGCACACCACCTGGGGCGCATTCAGCTTCCCGTTTATCTTCCTGGCCACCGACCTGACAGTGCGCCTGCTCGGCAAACAGGCGGCGCGCAGGGTGATCGCCCGGGTCATGCTGCCGGCGCTACTGATTTCCTACATCGTCTCGGTCTTGTTTCAGGAAGCCAGCTTTCGCGGCTTTGGCGCACTGCTGGAGTTCAACGAGTTCGTCCTGCGCATCTCCATCGCCAGCTTCCTCGCCTACGTGCTGGGGCAGATTCTCGACATCCAGGTCTTCGACCGCCTGCGCCAACTGTCGCTGTGGTGGGTAGCGCCGACCGTATCGACCATCTTCGGCAACCTGCTGGACACCTTCGCGTTCTTCTCGGTGGCGTTCTGGAATAGCAGCAACCCGTTTATGGCCGAGCACTGGGTGGAGATCGCCACCGTGGACTACGGGGTCAAGCTAGTCATCAGCCTGCTGCTGTTCGTGCCGCTCTACGGCATGCTGCTCAATGCCATCCTGCGCATGCTGGCCGGGCGCTCGCCCGCCACGTCGGAGAGTTCTCGGCCACACTGAAAGGCCTACACTGACTATTAACCCAGCCACCCGCGGAGTACCGCCATGTACCGCTCCTTGTTGCTAACCGCCACCAGTCTGGCCCTGGCAGTTGCCTTGAACAGTGCCAGCGCCGCGCCTAAACACGACAAGCACGACAAACACGGTGGCGATGGCGATATACAGGTTGATGTACGCGGCCCGAGCATCGATATCGGCCAAGTGCGCATCGTTCTTGGCGACAACCGCGCGCTGATCGGCCCGGCCCAGTCGCTGCCGCCGGGTATCCGCAAGAATTTGGCGCGCGGCAAGCCGCTGCCACCGGGTATCGCCAAACGTTTCGACAATCGTTTGCTGGGCCAGTTGCCGCACTACGACGGTTACGAATGGCAGCAGGTTGGCACCGACGTAGTCCTGATCACGCTGGCCACAGGGCTGATCTACGAGGTGCTGCAGAACGTACTGGACTAAGCCCGCCAGGAAACTTTGCCCTCTGTTGCCACTCCACTGAGCAGGGGCATCAACCGAGCCCTGCGTCTGTGACTGGGGGCATCAGCATGAAACCCACCCTGATCTACTACGTCGCCGCCAGCCTGGACGGCTATATCGCTCGCCCGGATGGCCGGGTCGATTGGCTGGAAGCCATCCAGGCGTCTGGCGACGACCACGGATACCACGCCTTTTATGACGGCATCGACGCCCTGCTAATGGGCCGCATGACCTTCGATGCGCTGATGGATTCCGCGGAAGCCTGGCCCTACCCCAGCAAGCCTTGCATGGTACTGACCCGCTATCCGCATGAGCGATTGCCGCAGGGCGTGAGCATGCGCCACTGCACGCCAAGCGAAGCCCTGACTGAGCTGGCCGAACAGGGCCATCAACGTATCTGGTTGGTCGGTGGCGGCTCGCTTGCGGGCAACTGCTTCGCCGCCGGCCTGCTCGACGAGCTGGTGGTCAGCCTAGTGCCCTACCTGCTGGGCGCCGGCATTCCGATGTTCTCCAGCGGCCTGGAACGCAGCCTGAGACTGCACGAACAACGCAGCTTCAGCAGTGGCGTGGTGCAACTGCACTATCAGGTACTGCCGGAAAACCCTGCGAATACAGCGCTATGAACCCTGTCGCTGCTGCTTCAGCAGCAGCCGTGCGCTGTCCCAGCCGACCAGCAGCACCGCCAGCCAGATGGGCAGAAAGGTCAGCCACTGCGCGGCATTGAACTGTTCACCGAGAAATAGCAGCGCCACTAGAAACAGCAGCACCGGTTCGACATAACTGAGAATGCCAAACAGCCCCATCGGCAACAGTCGGCTGGACGCCATCATCGCGGCAAACGCCAGCGCGCTGAGCAGGCCCAGGCCAGGTAGCAACCACCACAGTTGCGGGGCATGGGTGAACAGCTGCGGCGGCCCCCACTGCACAATCATGTAGATCGCCACCGGGGCCATAAACAGCATTTCCAGCACAAACCCGGACAAGGCATCCATGCGCATCCAGCGGCGCAGCATGAAATACGGCGGATAGCCCAGCGCGGTCACCAGCACCACCCAGGAAAACGCCTGGGTGCGCCACAACTCATGCGCCACGCCGAGCAATGCACAGAACACCGCCAGGCGTTGCAGTGCGCGCAAACGCTCGCCATAGAACACCCGTCCAACCAGCACCATGGCCAGCGGCAGAAGAAAGTAGCCCAGCGACACCTCCAGCATGCGCCCGGCCAGTGGTGCCCAGACAAACAGCGCCCACTGAATCCCCATCAAGAACGCCGCCAACGGCAAACTCGCCAGCAACCACGGCTCGCGGCGCAAACGCGCGAAGGCCAAGCCCAGCACCGGCCATTGCCGCGCCAGCGTGACCAACAGCAGCACCGCCGGAATCGACCAGAGCACGCGCTGGGCAAACACCTGGCCACCGTCCAGTGGGGCCAGCAGCTGTACATAGCCCGGCACCAGGGCAAACAACCCCGAGGCAATAATCGACAGCGCCACACCACGCCCAGACAGCTGCATCACACCACCCTGCTCAATAAGAGCCAGCATCTTGCCTGGCTTGTAGTTAAGACCACAGCCACCAAGCGGCACAGCTGGGCACTTAAACAGCCGTACAGCGCAAAAACACAGGCCATAAAAAAGCCCGCACTGCATCAGCAGCGCGGGCAGAGACGTCCAGGAGCACCGAACGCCAGGAGAACAGGATGCAGCGGGAGGTATCAGATGGCCTGGGCCAGTTGCGCCTTGGCCTGGTTCAGACCTTTTTCCATAAACTCGCCGCCCAGGTTAAGACCTTCGGCATGGATAAAGCTGACATCGTGGATGCCGACAAAGGCCAGGGCCTGGCGCAGATAAGGTTCCTGGTGATCCTGAGCGCTGCCGGCGTAGATACCGCCGCGAGCCGTCAGCACAAAGGCGCGCTTGCCACTGAGCAGACCTTGCGGGCCGGTTTCGGTGTACTTGAAGGTCACGCCGGCACGCAGCACATGGTCCAGCCAGGCTTTCAGGGTGCTGGGAATGGCGAAGTTGTACATCGGCGCAGCCAGCACCAGCACATCGGCGGCCAGCAGTTCGTCGGTCAAGGTGTTGGACAGCGCCAGAGCGGCTTGCTCGGCTTCACTCTGCTGTCCGGCCGGGGTCATCCAGCCGCCCAGCAGGTTGGCGTCCAGGTGTGGCACCTGGTCGACCGCAAGGTCGCGCACCTGGATCGAGTCGGCCGGGTTAGCGGCCGTCCAGTTGGCGATAAATTGCGCGGTGAGCTGACGCGAAACCGAGCCTTGTTGGCGGGCGCTGCTTTCGATTACCAGGACGTTTGCCATGTTGTTTGCTCCATCGAAGGGTTGTTGAACGTCGATGGGCAAAGAGTAGAAGCGTAGCGATCGATAAAAAAGCGCAAAAAATCGCCTATAATTATCGAATAATTTGATTTATAGCACTGCCCGGCTTAGGCTCTGGGCAGTGCTTGCCGGTTACTTGAGCCCGCAGGTCAGCTTGACGCGCAGCTTGATAATGCTGCGGCTGAACTTCACTGCCAGGTTGCTGCTTTCGCCGGCAGCCAGGCTGACCTGACGGGTACGTGGCGCTTCCGGGCCGTTGCGAAACACGGCCGTGCACTTGGCGTCGCTGCGGCCATAGTTGTACAGCTGCACCGCGCCCATGTTGTGGTCGATTTCCTGGGAAGTGGCCGACACCTCGGCCCCGTTGAGCTGTTTTTCCAACTCGATCGGGTAGGCCATAGCCGTCAACGGCAAGCAGGCCAGCAGCGCGCAACAAAGCTTCTTCATCAAGGCAGTCTCCGACAAAAGACTGCCAGTTTAGGTTGATTGCGTCGGCATTTGCACCCTAGAACCTGTAGACGGGAAAACACTATGAAAGCCCCCCGCGTAACCCTGGATCAGTGGCGCACCCTGCAAGCCGTGGTCGACCACGGTGGCTTTGCCCAGGCCGCCGAGGTGCTGCACCGTTCACAATCATCGGTCAGTTACACCGTGGCGCGCATGCAGGAGCAGCTCGGCGTGCCGCTGCTGCGCATCGACGGGCGCAAGGCGGTGCTCACCGAGGCCGGCGACGTGCTGCTGCGCCGCTCGCGGCAACTGGTCAAACAGGCCAGCCAGCTGGAAGACCTGGCCCATCATATGGAACAGGGCTGGGAAGCCGAAGTGCGCCTGGTGGTCGACGCCGCCTACCCGAATGCGCGGCTGGTGCGCGCGCTGACTGCCTTTATGCCGCAAAGCCGTGGCTGCCGCGTGCGCCTGCGTGAGGAAGTACTGTCTGGCGTGGAAGAGGTGATCAAGGACGGCAGCGCCGACCTGGCCATCAGCGCATTGAACATTCCCGGTTTCCTCGGTGCCGAGATGAGTACCGTGGAATTCGTCGCCGTGGCGCACGCCGACCACGCGCTGCATCGCTTGCAGCGCGTGGTGACCTTCCATGACCTGGAAACCCAGATGCAGGTGGTGATCCGCGATTCCGGTCGGCAACAACCGCGCGATGTTGGCTGGCTCGGCGCGGAACAGCGCTGGACGGTCGGCAGCCTGGCCACCGCGGCCACCTTTGTCAGCAACGGCCTGGGCTTTGCCTGGTTACCACGCCACCTGATCGAACGCGAACTCAAGGACGGCCTGCTCAAGCCCCTGCCGCTGGAGCAGGGTGGCAGCCGCAACCCGCTCTTCTATCTTTACTCGAGCAAGGACAAACCCCTGGGCCCCGCCACGCAGATTCTCGTCGAACTGATCCAGCGCTTCGATGCCGCGCCGTTGAATGCAGCCTTTGCCGCACCCCTGCCCAGCGCCTGAGAGGAACCTGTAAATGTCTTATTTCGACAACGATGGCTGTCAGCTGCACTACGAGGAATATGGCCATGGCGCGCCCGTGCTGCTGGTGCATGGTCTGGGCTCGAGCACCCGCGACTGGGAATACCAGATTCCCGAACTGGCCGCCCATTACCGGGTGATCGCCCTCGACATACGCGGCCACGGCCGCTCGGACAAACCGCGCGAGCGCTACAGCATCCAGGGTTTTGCCGAGGATGCGATTGCCCTGATTGAGCACCTGAACCTTCCCCAGGTGCATCTGGTGGGCATTTCCATGGGCGGCATGATCGGTTTTCAGCTCGGCGTGGATCGCCCCGAACTGCTGAAGAGCCTGTGCATCGTCAACAGCGGCCCGGAAGTGAAGGCGAAAAGCCTGCGCGACTATATAGAGATCGGCAAACGCTGGAGCCTGTCGCGCCTGCTCAGCCTCGATAGCATCGCCAAGGGCCTCGGCCGCTTGCTGTTTCCCAAGCCGGAGCAGGAGGAGCTGCGGCAGAAAATCCTGACGCGCTGGCCGCAGAACGACAAGCGGGCTTACCTTGCCAGCCTGGATGCGATCATCGGCTGGGGCGTGCGGGAACGTCTGGCGCGAATCAGCTGTCCGACCCTGGTGGTCACGGCCGACCGCGATTACACCCCGGTGGCGCAGAAGCAGGCGTATGTCGATGAGCTGCCGAATGCCCGCCTGTTGGTAATCGAAGACTCGCGTCACGCCACGCCGCTGGACCAACCCGCACAATTCAACCGCAGCCTGTTGGCCTTCCTGGCTGAAGTCGAACAGACTGCCCGCACTGTCACTCAACAATAAGGACGCCCACGCATGCTGAAGACCCTGACCCTCGCCGCCTGCTCCATCCTGTTTGCCAGCAGCCTGATGGCCGCCGAAAACCCGAAAGTGCTGCTGACCACCAGCCTCGGCGAAGTAGAAATCGAACTGGATGCCGAGAAAGCGCCGATCAGCACCGCCAACTTCCTCGCCTACGTCGACAGCGGCTACTACGCCGGCACCCAGTTTCACCGGGTGATCCCGGGCTTTATGGTGCAGGGCGGCGGTTTCGATGCGCAGATGCAGCAGAAAGACACCCAGCCTGCGATCAAGAACGAAGCCGACAACGGCCTGCACAACGTGCGCGGCACCCTGGCCATGGCCCGGACCCAGGTACGTGACTCGGCCACCAGCCAGTTCTTTATCAACCACAAGGACAACGCCTTCCTCGACCACGGCTCGCGTGATTTCGGTTACGCGGTGTTCGGCAAGGTGACCCGCGGCATGGACGTGGTCGACAAGATCGCCCAGGTGCCGACCAGCACCCGTGGTGGCCACCAAAACGTACCGCGCCAGCCGGTACTAATCACCGACGCCAAGCGCCTCTGATTGCACCACGCGGGGTGGGCCTGCTCACCCCGCGCGTTGAATCCCGCCTTACGCCCCGCCTGCTTTCCTGCGCAACACCCACCCCAGCAAACGCGCTAGCAGGCTATTGAAAAACGTTGGCGAGGCAGTCAGCGCAAGGAAAAAACAGGCGAAAAAGCGGAGTTTACGTGCTGTAAATGAGCATTTTGAGCCTGTTTTTAACGCCGCGATGGCAACGCAGGTAGTTTTGCAATGGCCTGTTAGAATCGGGCGCTATTCCCTGATCTAGGCAGGATGCCTGACATGTTGTTTCGCCGTTTCGAACACCTTATCGACGTATTCAAAGCCAGCCCGGACGTCGAGCCGCCGGCCGGCATGCTGGCGTTCTACGCCCACTACCTGCGCCAGGTCTGGCCGCTGATGATCGCCGTGCTGGTGGTCGGCTTCGTCGCCGCCCTGATCGAAGTGGCGCTGTTCAGCTTCCTCGGCCAGCTGATTGACATGGCCCAGACCACCCCGAGTGGCGAGTTCTTCGAGCAACACCAGGGCACCCTGTTGTGGATGCTGCTGGTGGCGCTGATCATCCGCCCGCTGGTGTTCGGCCTGCACAACCTGCTCACGCACCAGACCATCAACCCCGGCCTGACCAACCTGATCCGCTGGCAGAACCACCGTTATGTGCTCAAGCAGAGCCTGGGCTTCTTCCAGAACGATTTCGCCGGGCGCATCGCCCAACGCATCATGCAGACCGGCCCCTCGTTGCGCGACTCGGCGATGCAGGTGGTCGACGCCCTCTGGCATGTGCTGGTGTACGCCGGCAGCGCGCTGTACCTGTTCGCCGCCGCCGACCTGCGCCTGATTGCGCCGCTGCTGCTGTGGATAATCGGTTACTGCGCCGCGCTCTGGCACTTCGTGCCGCGCATCAAGGCACGCTCCGCCGCCGCTTCGGCCGCACGCTCGAAAGTCATGGGTCGAGTGGTCGACGGCTACAGCAACGTCACCACCCTCAAGCTGTTCGCCCACACCCAGGTTGAAGAACAGTACGCCCGCGAAGCCATCCAGGAGCTGCTCGGCAAGGTGCGCCTGCAATCGCGCCTCATCACCACCCTGGATTTCCTCATCACCTGCCTCAACGGCATGCTGATTGTCGGCACCGGCGCGCTGGCCCTGTGGCTGTGGAGCCAGGCGCTGATCAGCACCGGGGCCATCGCCCTGGCGCTGGGCCTGGTGATTCGCATCAACGGCATGGCCGAATGGATCATGTGGGTGGTCAACGGCATCTTCGAGAACGTCGGTACCGTGCAGGACGGCATGCAAACCATCGTCCAGCCGCGCCAGGTACTCGACCAGGAGCAGGCCAAGCCGCTGCAGGTCAGCCAAGGGGCCGTGCACTTCGACGCCATTCACTTTCACTACGGCAAACGTAACGGGGTGCTCGACGGCCTGAGCCTGACGGTGGCCGCGGGCGAGAAAATCGGCCTGGTCGGCCCTTCCGGTGCGGGCAAGTCGACCCTGGTCAACCTGCTGCTGCGCCTCTACGACCTGGAGAGCGGACGCATCCTCATCGACGGCCAGAACATCGCCGACGTCGCCCAGGAAAGCCTGCGCGCGCAGATCGGCATGGTCACCCAGGACACCTCGCTGCTGCACCGTTCGATTCGCGACAACCTGCTCTACGGCAGACCCGAGGCCAGCGAAGACGAGCTGCTCGAAGCGGTGCGCAAGGCCCGCGCCGACAGCTTTATTCCGTTGCTGGATGACGGCATGGGTGGCCGTGGTTTCGCTGCCCAGGTCGGCGAACGCGGAGTAAAACTCTCCGGTGGCCAGCGCCAGCGCATCGCCATCGCCCGCGTATTGCTCAAGGACGCGCCGATACTGGTACTGGACGAAGCCACCTCGGCACTCGACTCGGAAATCGAAGCGGCCATCCAAGAAAGCCTGGACAGCCTGATGCAGGGCAAAACAGTGATCGCCATCGCCCACCGCCTGTCGACCATCGCGCGCATGGACCGCCTGGTGGTGATCGACCAGGGCCGTATCGTCGAAACCGGCAGCCACAGCCAGCTGATCGCCCAGGGCGGCCTCTATGCGCGGCTTTGGCAGCATCAGACAGGTGGTTTTGTCGGCGTCGATTAAAGGCAGATCTGGCGAAGTTCAGTTGCGCGCATGGGCCATCTGAAACTTCGCCACGCCCTCCAACTGCGCCAACTCATCGGCCATATCGCTGATCCGTGCACTCTTCTGCCCGTCCACCGCCACGGCGACGAAACGCCATTCCAGCTGGTTCTGATCGAAGCTCACGGCAAACGAGCCTCCGGCAATAACATAGCCACGTTCGCGGGCGATCTGTCGCAGGCGCTCCTCATGTGGGCGCACAAAGCCCGGAGCGAAGCGCAGCACAATGGCGATGGCCGGGCGAGACGGCAGGCGCGCTTCCAGCTTGGCACCCCACATCATCAGTACGGCGGACACCAAACTGAGCAGCAGCGCCGCGCCGTAGAAACCCACACCGACCAGCACACCGATGGCCGACGAGGCCCAGATCGACGCCGCCGTGGTCAGGCCGCTGATGTTCATGCCGTCCTTCATGATCAAGCCGGCCCCGAGAAAGCCGACGCCAGTAACAACGCCTTGGATCACCCGGCTGGGGTCGACATTGCCGAACGAATGGTCGCCCAGCCAGTGCTGCGGATAGAGGCACAACACGGTCAAGGCGCAGGACGCCATGCAGACCATGCCATAGGTGCGCATGCCCGCCGCGCGGCCATGGTAGGAGCGCTCGTAGCCCACCAACAGCCCAAGCAATAACGCGCCGAGCATATTCATAAACAGGGTCAGGTTGACCGCCACCCCCGGCAGTAGCCAGAGCTCGTCGAGCAGGGCAAATACACTCACAACACACCTCGCGCAGCAGCGGACATGCCCCTCAGCATAGTGGCCGGCGGGGCAACCTGCGCGCGCCTACTGGCGGTACGGCAACAGCTCGCGGGCCTGCTCGGCATAGGCCAATACGTCTTGCCGTTCCTGTTCGAGGAAGTTCGCCACGGCGGCGCGCAGGCCGGGATGGCAGAGGTAGTGCCAGGAGTGGGTGATGACCGGTTCGAAGCCGCGAATCAGCTTGTGCTCACCCTGGGCGCCGGCGTCGAAACGTTGCAGGCCACTGGCGATGGCGTAGTCCATGCCCTGGTAGAAACAGGTCTCGAAGTGCAAGCGGTCGAACTCCGCCAGACAACCCCAGTAACGCCCGTACAGGCTGTCGCCGCCGACCAGGCTGAAGGCCATGGCCACCGGCCTGCCAGCCTGGTGGGCCAATACCACGCGGATCATCTCGGGCATGCGCTCGGCCAGCAGGCTGAAAAACTGCCGCGTCAGGTACGGTGACTGGCCGCGCACGCGGTAGGTGTTGGCGTAGCACAGGTAGACGAAATCCCATTCGACCTCGCGCAGCTGATGGCCTTCGCGCCACTCGAACTCGATGCCCTGCGCCGCCACCTGCTCGCGCTCCTTGCGCATCTGTTTGCGCTTGCGTGAACTCAGCGCGTCGAGGAAATCCTGGAAGTCGCGATACTCGCGGTTGCGCCAGTGGTACTGGCAGCCCAGCCGTTGCAGCCAGCCCTCGCGGCCTTGCAATAGCTGATCATCCGCCGCCTGGGTGAAGTTCACATGCAGGCTGGACAGCCCCTGCTGCTCCAGCCCGGCCGTCAACTGCTCAAGCAACTGCGCACAGGCCTGTGGCTCGCCGAGCAGGCGTTGACCGCTGACCGGTGAAAACGGAATGGCCCCGAGCAGCTTGGGGTAATAGTCGATACCGGCGCGGTGGCAGGCATCGGCCCAGCCATGGTCGAACACATATTCGCCATAGGAATGGCTTTTCACGTAGGCCGGCATGGCGGCCAGCACCTGGCCTTGAGCATCGCGCAACAGCTGATGGGCCGGCTGCCAACCGCTGCGCCCGCCGACGCTGGCGCTGTCTTCCAGAGTGGCCAGAAAGGCATGGCACAAGAACGGTTGCGCCTGGCTGAGCAAGGCATCCCACTCGGCAGCGGCGATTTCATTCAAGGCAGTCAGGCGGCTCAACAACATCGGCAGCTCGGGGCATCAGGCAAGGCTGCACTATAGCCGCAAGCCCGGGTACCAGACAGCCGCCAGCGCCCTGCCGGGAGGAGCCAATCGACACCAAATCGTCATCAGGTTGTCACCAAGCACGGCGAAACTCTCTTGCCAACTTCCTAGGGAGGGAATTCGATGTCCGCCAAAACCACCATCAAACCGTTATCCATTGCCTTGCTGGCTGCCTGCATCAGCGCATGCAGCAGCTATTCGGCAGCACCCGTCGCCAAGGCCGAAGCCAGCCTGAACAACGAAGACTGGTACCAGGTGCGTACCGAAGAGAAGCTGTTCCTGTTCGACGACTACAAGGTCTACCGCGACTTCCTGGTCAGCGGCAATGCACCGGTCATCAAAGACCTGGGCGAGAAGGACAAGTACGGCCAGAGCATCATCCTGGCCCTGCGTGCTGAAGATGCCAACACCAAGCTGGAAGACGTTTCCGCCTACCGCTTCCTGCGTCAGAACCAGCCGCCGGCCGGCAAGTTCTATGGCGAAATCCGCCAGGAAGGCATGATTTTCGTCGGCCAGCGCTACGGCGACATGATCGACCTGAACAATATCGGCGAGCCGATCTTCCGCCACACCGAGATCGCCAGCGGCCCGAAGGGTGAGCGCGTGATCTACCTGATGCAAAAGGAAGAGAAGAAGCCAGTAGCCCTGATCAAGCAGTTCCAACAGAACTACGGCATCACCCCCGCCAGCTGAAGCTGGCTGACTTGGCAGCGGGCAACCCGCTGCCAGGTCTTCGCGGCCCTCTCTCTACAGCACAATCCCCCGCCTGACTCCCCGCCAACACGTCTTATACATGCCAACGGCTGCACGATTGCCGCAGGCGAACAGCCGATAGCATCCCCCGCACAGAACCACGGCCCTGTTGCAGCTCGCCCTTTATACCGGCAGACCGCTGCCTGACTCTGCGCACACAGGCTTACGAAATGCCGCGACCCCACTGCCAGCCTGGCTGATTTGCGCCCTGGTACGCCTTACTCAGCCAAACCGAGCGCGGCCAGTAATTGATCGGCTTGTGGAGAACCCCGGGGTTGAGCTCGGTGGCGGGTCTAGCAGAAGCCTTGCATCAATAACCTGTTGCGAGAGGTGCCTGCTCTTGTAGGAGCGGGCTTGCCCGCGAATCGCGGCGAACTGGCCAGATGCTTCGCGGCCAAGACCGCTCCTGCGAAGTGATTGAGTCCGGCAACAGTTCTTATGCCTCAGCCCCAGTCATCTGCCTTAGGAGCTGACGTAGATTGGCTTGAGGATCAGCACGGCAACGCCCAAGGAGTCATGCCAACCCACTGTTGACCTTCGCTGCGCTCAGCGCCAACCCACTCGCGTGTATCCGAACAGATGGCCAGCGCGAGCCAAATCCGTAGCCAGCACTTGCGCCAAAGCCTCTGCAGCACAGGGCTAAAACCGAGCCATAAAAAAGCCCCGCACAAGGCGGGGCTATCAAGGGAGCAGCTAGAACGAAGTTACAACTTATTAGAAGACGTACTGGGCACGCAGGGAGATGGCCTGGCCGTCGTCATCGTCGAAGCCGTTCAGGTAACGGCTGTTGCCTGCAGTTGCTGGGCTAGCGGCATGCTGCATCTTGACGGTGTTCTCGTCGGTCTTGGTCATCAGGTAGCTGAGCGACAGCTTGACAGCTTCGTTGGCATACCAGTTCACACCCAGGGTGTGCACCTTGGCCTCGGTTTCATCAACACCGAGGGCAAGCAGTTGCGCAGTAGTGCCGTTAACCATGAGGTTATCGTCTTCCACACTCAGGTTGTCGTAGCGGTAGAACACTTCCCAGGCACCGTACTGCTTGTCCATTGGCTTGATGGCATCGAACTTGGCACCGTCCAGCTTGTAGATGCGCGATTCGCCGGTGAGGGTATAGGTCAGCAATGCGTTGTAGCCAGTGGCTTCGCGATCACCGTTGCTACCGTAGCCGCTCAGATCACGCTTGAGGTACTCGCTCTGCACGGAGAACGGGCCTTGCATATAGGCGAATTCCAGACCTACAACTTCGTCATCCTCGAAGCCGGTGGTGGTATTGCCGGCAGTGGTACTGGCGTCGTTCGGAGCCAGAGTCATTGCCGCGGTGTTGAGACCGTTGTTCTCGTTAACACCGCGCACGCCCAGGTTGGAGGTGATCGCGCCGCCGAACTTGGTGCCGTCACGCTCGTTGCCGTAGCTGCGGGTGGCGTAGTCCACACCGAAGTGCAGAACCTGGGTTTCGCTGACGATCGGGGCGAACACGCCGCGCATGAAGTAGCTGTTAACGTCCTTGCCGTCTTCGTCTTCCAGGCTGGCGCTGGAGTCTTGCTGCTGGATGCTGGCGGAACCGTAGAACATGCCGGCGGTGGTGCCGTTGACCTGGATACCCATGCCGTTTTCATGGCCAGTAGTCCAAGACGCCAGGTCGAGGATCGCCGAACGCTCTTTAGTGGTCACCCACTTGGAGCTGGTGGCTTTTTCCAGGCTGTAGTCGGGGTCGAAGCGACCAACCTTGATATTGATCGGGGCGAAGCCAGTGTAGGTGATGGTAGCTTCGTCGAACTTGTTCTCGTTACCGCGGTTGTCGCTGAAGTCGTAGTTGATCTGATAGCGCCAGTCTTTGTAGTTACCACCGAATTCCATCTGCGCGCGGCGGAAGTAAGCTTCGTTGCCTTGCTCGTTGTTGGTGGTATAGAAACCGTCGAACGAATCGAAGTCAGCCTGGATACGACCGCCCAGCTTGAAGCTGTATTGCTTGTCGGTGGTGGCGACTTCCAGACCGCCCTTGGTCTTGATAACGATATCGGTGCCGTCAGTGGTCACGGTACCTGCGAAAGCCTGGGCGGAAACGGCCAGAGCCAGGGCGCTGGCTGCGAAACCGGCGAAGTGCTTACGGATCATCGAAGATTCCCCTATTGGTCTTTAGTGTTGAAAACACCCGAGCGTCTGGGCTCGTTCGTGCTGGGAGGGAATCTTGGCGGCGGGATATTTCAGCGCGGTTGCTGATATATAAATATTTGATTACAGCGGAACTTTTTACTCCGATTGTCTATAAACAGGAAAACCGCTCTAGCCCGCATGCGGGCAGGCGGCTCGGCCACGCCTCTTAAGCCGATGGGGCGTGGCCGAAAAAACTCTCAACCGCTGCGGCGCAATACCCTGGCCAGCCAGTAATCCAGACTGAGCCAGCGCCCGGCCCCGCTGAAGAACAGCACCACCAGCATCACCAGGTAGGTGGCCGCGAACTCGACACCGTTGTTCAGCACCACCAGCTTGCCGCTGCTGCTCAACCAGTCGTAATCACCGTGTTCCTTAAGCAGTGCGCGGGCTTGCTCGAGCTTCTCCACCGAGCCCAGCACCCGTTCATTGGCAAACGGGGCCGAGGCATCGGCAATCGCCTGCCAGCCAAACGGCAGGTGCACGGCGAAAATCGCCACCAGCATGGTCACGATCAACGGCAGGCTGATCCAGCGTACGCCCAGGCCCAATAGCAACAACAGCGCGCCGCCCATTTCAGTCAGAGCCGCGGCCCAGGCCAACTGCTCGGCAAAGGGCAAGCCCAGGCCCCAATCCGGGTTGCCGAACCAGGCGGAGGTTGCGCCGATATCGGCCAGCTTGTGGCTGCCAGCCATCCAGAAAATCGGCACCAGATACAGG
Source organism: Pseudomonas sp. (assembly GCF_049653025.1). GTDB lineage: Bacteria > Pseudomonadota > Gammaproteobacteria > Pseudomonadales > Pseudomonadaceae > Aquipseudomonas. The sequence continues at coordinate 592,351 of NZ_JBASFM010000006.1, forward strand.
CGCAGCAACAAGGGCCCGAGAAAATCCAGGCGACGGGAAGCGTCCAGGGCATCCTGGAGGCGATGGAACAGGCTCAGCATGGGACATCTCCACAGGTCGGCGCTTAGCGCCGAGGATCAAGTATTGCGAGGGATTAGGGGCACCAGATGCCCTGGCACTGCCAGTCATCCAGCAGCATTTTGGCGTTGCTGAAGTAGTGTTTGTCAGCCGGCAAACCGTGGCTCTGAGCCAGGTCGTATAAGGCTGAATTGGCCTCCGCTCCTGCTTGCAGGCGCGCCGCCAATTGGTAGGCGAACGGGCTGAGTTGCAGAAAGCGCACCTTGTCCTGCCCATCCCGCCAGACCAGCAGGCAAGTCGGTTCAGCGGGCGGCGTGGCCGGCTGATAATCCACGCCAATACGCTGCACCGGCCACTGATACGCCAGCGGCCAGGCCAGTGGCGACCAGCCCAGCGCAGGCAGCTCGGCCTCGCTGACATCCAGCGCCAGCTCGACCCACTCGTAATGCGCCAGTTCGAGGATAAACGGCGGATCGCCAGCCTCGGCAACATAGCCCTGCTGCAACCAGGCGAGAAACTCCTGGCTGATCTCAAGAAAATACGGCGTGCGCGCCTGATGCTCGGCGATAAAACTACGCACCAGGCGCTGCCAGCGACTTGCCTCGATCAGCCGGTGCAGTACCGGAAACGCACCGCTGATAAAACCTTCGATATTGTTGAAGAACAGCGCTTCGTACACCGCCATCCGCTCGGCCGTGATGCCGTCCAGCAGCGGCTGCTCTGCCGGTTGGCGAATACGCGCGGCAAACTGCTGTTGCCGCTCGATAGCGCTCATGTGCCGTAGCCTCTCAGCGGAACCGCTGCCGCTTGCAGCTGACGAATCTGCGCCACCTCGGCGTACAGCTCGGCAATTGGCGGGAAGTTGAAATCACGCTCCAGCAAGGTGGGGCGCAGGCCATGCACGGCGTAGGCCTGCTCCAGCAGCGCCCAGACGGGGTCAATCACCGGCGCGCCGTGGGTGTCGATTTTCAGATCACTGGCCTGGTCGTAATGCCCGGCCACATGCAGATAGGCGATGCGCGCACTGGGCATGGCCGCGATATAAGCCGCCGCATCGAAGTTAAAATTGATGCTATTGACGAAGACGTTGTTCACATCGAGCAACAGCTGGCAATCGGCCTGCTCCAGCACCGCGCTGACAAACGCCGCCTCATCCAGCTCGCCCGGCAACTGCGCGTAAGCCGAGACGTTCTCGATAATCAGCGGCCGTTCCAGCACGTCCTGAACGATGCGTACGCGCTCGGCGATGCGCTGCACCGATTCCTCGGAAAACGGTAGCGGCATCAGGTCATACAGCTGGCCATGGTCGGCACAGGCCGACAGGTGTTCGCTGTAACCGCGTACACCGTGCAGATCGAGAAAGCCCTTGATCGCCTTGAGCAACTCGATATCCAGCGGCGCGAAGCCGCCGAGGTTGAGGGACAGGCCATGGCAGAGCAGCGGCAGGCGTTCGCTCAAGGCACGCAACTGCTTGCCCAATCTGCCGCCGACGCCGATCCAGTTCTCCGGGGCCACTTCGAGAAAGTCCAGCTCACGGCTGCTGCATTCCTGCAACGCCCCGAGCAGACCACGACGTAAGCCCAAGCCCGCGCCGCTGACGAAATGTTCCTGCATGCCCTGCCCTCGCTGGCTCATCTATTACTCGGCTTTCTCTGTTTTATCCGCGCCGCATTTACCTTCGCCACATTTACCTTCAGCGGCGGCCTTGGCGTCAGTTTTGCCCTCGGCACCACACTTGCCTTCACCGCATTTGCCTTCGCCTTCGGCTTTCTTCATCTCGCCGCCGCATTTGCCTTCGCCACAGCTGCCCTCGGCGGATTTCTCACCGGCAGCCAGGCTGTAGCCACTGCTCAATTCCTGTGCGGCAAAAGGGTTGCTGGCTGCTTGCACGTTAAATGCAGCGCTGGTCAGCAAGGCCGCACCCAGGGACGCAACGACAGTGTTCAGATGTTTCATGGCAACTCTCCAAATGGCATTTCGACATGGCAACCGATTGGCTACCTCGGCCCAATAGACGCAGCCGGCAAGCGGCCGTTACAAACGCCGAGAAAAATAATCCCAGCCGCCTACACCCTAGAAGATTTTTGCCGGCAGGCGGCCGATCCGTCACACTACGCGCCCCGAGCAAATGCTCGTTTTCCAAAGCCTGCAGACTCCGTATGACCCGATCCCCGCTTCGCCGTCTCGTTTTTGGCACCCTGCGCCGCGTGCTGTACCTCTGGGTGCGCTCGGAAACCATCAACCAGTCCGCCTTTACCCTCAAGCTCGACCGCAGCAAGCCAGTGTTCTACGTGCTGCAACAGCCGTCGCTGAGCGACCTGGCGGTGGTCGATACCGAGTGCCGCAAGGCCGGTCTGCCACGGCCAATTCTGCCGGTGGCCGTGGGTGAACTGCAGGAGCCTGCTGCCTTCTTCTACCTGACCCCGGAGCCCGACTGGCTCGGCCGGCAGGACAAACGCGGCATCTCGCCAACCCTGCAACGCCTAGTCAGCGCGCTGAGCCAGCATGCGGTGGACGATGCGCAGATCATTCCGGTCAGCGTGTTCTGGGGCCAGTCGCCGGACCGCGAAACCAGCCCGTGGAAGCTGCTGTTCGCCGACAGCTGGGCGGTTACCGGGCGCTTGCGCCGGTTGGTGAGCATCCTGATTCTGGGGCGCAAGACCCGCGTGCAGTTCTCCACGCCCATCCATATGCGCGAGCTGATCGAGCAGGACAAAGGCCACGAGCGCACCCTGCGCATGGTCCAGCGCATCCTGCGCGTGCACTTCCGCAACCAGAAGGCCGCCGTAATCGGCCCGGACGTCTCGCACCGGCGCAACCTGGTCAAAGGCCTGGTGCACGGCCCGCAGGTGCGTCAGGCGATCATCGAAGAAGCCGAGCGCGAGAACATCAGCCTGGAGAAGGCCGAAAGCCAGGCCCTGCGCTATGGCAACGAGATCGCCTCGGACTACACCTACACCGCCATTCGCTTCCTCGAACTGGTGCTGAGCTGGTTCTGGAACAAGATCTACGACGGCATCAAGGTCAACCATATCGAGGGTGTGCAGGAAGTCGCCCAGGGCCATGAGGTGATCTATGTGCCCTGCCACCGCAGCCATATCGACTACCTGCTGCTGTCCTACCTGCTGTTCCGCAACGGCCTGACGCCGCCGCACATCGCCGCCGGCATCAACCTGAATATGCCGGTGATCGGCGGCCTGCTGCGGCGAGGTGGCGCATTCTTTATGCGCCGCACCTTCAAGGGCAACCCGCTGTACACCGCGGTGTTCAACGAATACCTGCACACCTTGTTCAGCAAAGGCTTCCCGGTCGAGTACTTCGTCGAAGGCGGCCGCTCGCGCACCGGGCGCATGCTGCAACCGAAAACCGGCATGCTGGCCATCACCATGCGCAGCTTCCTGCGCAGCAACCGTCTGCCAGTGGTGTTCGTGCCGGTGTACATCGGCTACGAGCGCGTGCTGGAAGGCCGCACCTACCTGGGCGAGTTGCGCGGCGCGAGCAAGAAGAAAGAGTCGATCTTCGACATATTCAAGGTCATCGGCGCACTCAAGCAGCGCTTCGGCCATGTCTGGGTCAACTTCGGCGAGCCGATCAAGCTGGCGGAATTCCTCGACAGTGAGCAACCGGACTGGCGCGAGCAGGATTACGGCACGCATTACCGGCCGAGCTGGCTGAATGAAGCCACCAACAACCTGGGCGAGCGCGTGGCGCAGCACCTCAACGAGGCGGCGGCGATCAACCCGGTCAACCTGGTGGCCCTGGCGCTACTCTCCACCAGCAAGCTGGCTCTGGATGACCGTGCCCTGGCGCGAGTGCTCGACCTCTATCTGGCCCTGCTGCGCAGCGTGCCCTACTCGCCGCACACCACCTTGCCGGACGGCAACGGCCAGGCGTTGATCGAATACGTGCAGAAGATGGACCTGCTCGCCGAACAGAAGGACGCCCTCGGCAAGATCCTCTATCTGGACGAGCACAACGCCGTTCTGATGACCTACTACCGCAACAACGTGCTGCATATCTTCGCCCTGCCGGCGCTGCTGGCGAGCTTCTTCCAGAGCAGCTCGCGGATGAGCCGCGAGCAGATCCTGCGCTACACCCGCGCGCTCTACCCCTACCTGCAATCCGAGCTGTTTATCCGCTGGAGCCTGGACGAGCTGGACGGCGTGGTCGATCAGTGGCTGGCGGCCTTCGTCGAACAGGGCCTGCTCAAGCTGGATGGCGAGATGTACGTACGCCCAGCGCCGAGTTCGCGCGAGTTCGTGCTGCTGACCCTGCTGGCCCGCGCCATCGTGCAAACCCTGCAGCGCTTCTATATGGCCACTGCCCTGCTGCTGAATGCCGGACAGAACGCCATCAGCGCCGAAGAACTGGAAGACCTCTGCACCGTGATGGCCCAGCGCCTGTCGATCCTGCATGGCCTCAACGCCCCGGAGTTCTTCGACAAGAGCCTGTTCCGCCACTTTATCCAGAGCCTGCTGGAGCATGGCGTGCTGCGTCAGGACGAAGCCGGCAAGCTCAGCCATCACCCGCTGCTCAGTGAACTGGCTGAGGGCGCGGCCAAGCGCGTATTGCCGGCAGAACTGCGCCTGTCGATTCGCCAAGTGGCCATGGATCGCAACGAGGATGTGGCCGAGCCGGTGTAAACCGGCCCGCCCCACCGCCATGTCGACAGACCAGGACAAACCCGCAGGGCCCTCCCGTGCGGAGTTTCACCAGGCTAACCAGGCCAGCGCCGAAGCTGAAGCCCAGCGCCTGCTGGCGGCCAAAGCCGAACTCGGCGGGCGCTGGCTCAGCTGGGTGGCGGCAGAGCTGTACGCCCTCAAACCCGCCGCCTACGCGCAGATGGTGCGCCGCGAGTTGCAGCGGCTCAACGACGGCTAGCCGCGACTCAACCCGGTCAACCGTGAGGACAACGCCTGCATGGCGCTGCTGACCTGATCCAGCGCCTGGGCATCACGGGCGTTTTCTTCGCTGATGCTGTGAATGCGCACCGCCAGCTCGTTGATCTCCTGGGTGACATGGCTCTGTTGCTGCGCCGCCACGGCGATCTGCTGGGCGCGCTGGGAAATATCATCGAAGCTCTGCACCGTGCTCGACAGCGCCGACGCCGCGCCTTCGGCCTCTTCCACCGCGTGCTCGGTACGTGCCTCACCGGCCTGCATGGCCTGCACCGCCTGGCGTGAAGCCTGCTGCAGGGCACTGATCATGGTGCTGATCTCATTGGCCGAGGCCTGAGTTTTGCCCGCCAGGGTACGCACCTCATCCGCCACCACGGCAAAGCCGCGGCCCTGTTCGCCGGCGCGTGCGGCCTCGATGGCGGCGTTGAGAGCGAGCAGGTTGGTCTGCTCGGAAATCGCCTTGATCACATCCAGCACCGCGCCGACCTGCTGGCTGTCCTTCTCCAGACGGGTAATCACCATGGCCGCGCCGGCCATTTCCGCCGACAGCGCCTGAATCGCCGAGCTGTTGGAGGCAACTTTCTGCTGGCCTTGTTGCACCACCGCCAGCGAGTTCTGCGCAGTGGTGGCGCAGTCATTGGTGTTCTGCGCCACTTCCTGGGCGCTCGACGACATCTCGGTAATCGCCGCGGCCAGTTGGGTGTTCTCCAGACGCTGCTGCTCGGCGCGACCGGCCAGGGTGCTGCTCAGGCCACCCAACTGAGCGGCTTCGGCCTGCAGGTGGTCGGCTTCCTCGGCAATCCGCTGGAGCATGGTGCGCAGCTGCCCGGCGTAGCGATTGACCGCATGCCGCAGCGCGCCGATTTCATCTTCACGCTCCACGCTCAAGGCCACGTCACGGCTGGTTGAACCGCGCCCCAGGGAGTCGATCTGCGCGGTGGTTTCCTCCAACTGGCCGATCAGCTTGCGCCCGGCCAACCAGGCCAGCGCCAGCAGCACCGCCAGCAGCGGCAGGAGAAACAGCAGAATGTCCCAGGTCAGCGCCCGGGCCAGGCCGGTGACGCGGTCATGCGGCGTAACCAGGCCGATCACCCAACCGGTATCGGGCATCACGAACAGGCTGACGCGACTGGCCTGCTTGAGCTGCTCGTCGTTTTCCAGATCAAGGTTACGAATTTCGCCCGAACTGGAACTGGCAAGCAACTCCTGCACCGGGCGCAGCCAGTTGTTCTGTTGCACCAGGTCGGCAAACTTCAACATCGCACCGCCCTTGCTACCGGTCACGCCGGGAAAATGCAGGACGTTGCCGGCCTGATCGAGGGCGAAGGCGTAGCCATCGGTGACCTTGCCCTGCTCGGTGAGAAAGCGCGCCAGGTCATCCAGCAGCAGGTCCAGGGTAGCCACACCGGCGAAGCGCCCAGCCAGCTGATAAGGCACGCTGCATGTGACCATCGGCACGCCGGTCACCGCATCCTGATAGGCCTCCGACCACAGGCACTGGCCAGCCTTGCTGCTGCGCGCGCCGGTGTACCAGGCATCGTTGTGGTAACCCGGCCCACTGGCGGCGTTGTAGTCATCGGAATAGGCCAACCGGCCATCGCCACCACGCGCCCAGAAGAAGCTGCGGCGCTCCACGCCCGCGGCAAAGGCATTCGGCTCCGGCCACACACCACCACCGGCAATAGCTTTGTCGCCTTGGTTGTCGATCACATTGGGCAGGCTATTGAGGTACAGCGTTTCATCCAGCGGCAGCACTTCGGCCAGGTGCGCCAGACTGGCAGTCACCCCCTCGATACCCGCCAGTTGCAGCGCCAGCTGGCGCACGATGGCGCTGCCGGTCTGCTCGATCAGCTCGCCACTGGCAGCGATTACCCGAGGCTGACCGCGCAGCGCCATCACGGCAAAGACCGCCAGGGCGGTGAGAATCAGAAGAAGGATGCTACCCAGGGTCAAACGCTGCGACAGCCGAACGGGGACCAAAGCCATGCCGATTACTCCTGCTTGCGTAGAAAGGATGGGACTACCAGAACTGCCTACGAACCACTCCTAGTTCCACCAGCAAGGTCAGGTACTGCAGCAAGCAACCCACCATTACGCGGGTGCCTGGTTTGAGTTATAGATGATGCCGCCTGGGTGCGTAGTTAATTGCTGGCCGGCTTGCTCAGCTCGGCGCGCTTGCGGTTCTTCGCCTCGGCCAGTTTGTAGGCCACGTAGTACTTGTAGATATTGCCGACATAATCGACTGTTTCGCGGCCAACGATGCGCGCGGCGGAGTGTTCGACGTTGCCAAACCAGACGTTCTTGTCCAACCCGGACTTCTCCGCCAGCCGACGAAACTTGCGCAAGTTGCCCGGGCCGGCGTTGTAGGCGGCAAAGCTCATCAGGGTTTTGTTCCGCGGGGTCAGTTCGGGATCATTCAGGTACTTGTCCGCCAGCACGCGCATGTATTTGCTGCCGGCCTCGATGTTCTTGTCGGCACTCTTGTCGATGCCCTTGATCCCCACCGCGGGGTCCGCCGCCGTGGTCGGCAGCAACTGCATCACGCCCACCGCGCCACGCGGGCTGCGCGCGCCCTGGTCCAGCTGCGACTCCTGAAAGCCCTGGGCCATCAACATCAGGTGATCGAAGTCGTAGGTGCCGGCATGCTTCTCAAACAAGCCGACCAGCTCGTTGAACTTCTTCAACTCGGCCTCGGACACCACATTCAGCACGCGCTTGCTGTTGTTCACGTACTTGTTGCGCAGGCTGTTGCCAAACATGGTGCCGGCCTTGTGTTTGGCCACAAAACCCGCCAGCTCCTGTTTTAGCAGCGGGCTGCTCTTGCGAATGGCCCAGGCGAACTGCGCGTTCTCATGGATATAGAACTCGTCATGGATTTTCAGCTCGGTATAGAGCGGGCTCCAGGCCTTGGCGATATAGCGGTCCACCACCACGGCGTTGAGCAGCCCGGCGTTGAGCATTTCCAGCAGGTCTTCCGATTCCAGGTTCTCATCCGCCGGCATCACCTTGATCGGTTCGAGGCCGCGCGTCTTGAAGTCCTGATTGACCTTGATCAGGTGCTCGAAATAGCTGCTGGAGGCACGCACCGTCACCTCCTGACCCGCCAGATCCTCCAGCTTGCTCAGCGGCGCGCTGCTGAGCCCGGTAATCACCGCCTCGCTGATCTTGTCGACAAAGGGCGCGGCAAAATCCACGGTCTGCAGGCGGCCTTCGGTAATGGTCAGGCCACCGGCGGCGATATCGCCAACGCCACTGAGCAGCTTGGGCATCAACTCGTCACGCGCCACCGGAATAAACATCACCTGCCAGCGCAACGACTTCTGCTTATACGGGTGCTTGCTGTTGAGCCACGCCTCCAGCGCCTTGCCCAGCTCGTAGCTAATGCCTTGCTGATGACCGCGTTCAACCAGATAGAAGGTCTTGCTGTACGGCACCAGCACCCGCACCAGGTGCCGTTCGCGCATACCGTCGAAATCGCCGACCCAATCCGCCGGTACCGGCAACACCAGGTTGTCGACCTCAGCCTCTTCCGCCGCCGTCAAATCCACACTCACCGACTCGAACAGGCCTGCCTGTGCAGCCCCCGCCAGCGCGGCCAACAACAGTGCTGGCAAAAACACCTGCGCCAAAACCTTGCACAGATTCATAAACGCCTCCTCCGTACGCCCCTGCGGCGTTATCGCCCGGCACGCCGGTACAGACTGGCTCAGCCTTGGCGGGTTCGCCAGCCAGGGAAAGTGCTCGCGCGCATTTGCCAGCCGCGCAGACTTGGTTAAGCTCGTGCCCATCTCACACACAAGGATGCCCCCGATGCTTCGTAGCATAACCCTGGCCGCTGGCCTCGCCCTGTCCAGCAGCGTCTTCGCCCTATCCCTCGCCGACCTCTCGCAAAGCGACGCCAGCGGCGGCCTCAAGGACGCCCTCACCCAAGGCGCGAAAGTGGCCGTGCAGCAACTGGGCAAACCCGGTGGTTTCAGCAACAACCCGGACGTGCGTATCGAACTGCCGGGCAACCTCGGCAAAGCCGCAAAAACCATGAAGATGATGGGCATGGGCGCGCAGGTCGATCAGCTCGAAGCGAGCATGAACAAAGCCGCCGAAGCCGCCGTACCGCAAGCCCAGGCGCTGCTGGTGGACTCGGTGAAGAAGATGACCGTGCAGGACGCCAAGAGCATCCTCGCAGGTCCCGAAGATTCGGCCACCCAGTACCTGAACAAGACCAGCCGCGAGCAGATCCGCGCCAAGTTCCTGCCCATCGTCAAACAAGCCACCGACCAGGTTGGCCTGGCCAAGCAATACAACAGCTTCGCCGGCCAAGCCGCGAGCTTCGGCGTGATCGACGCGAAAAGCGCGAATATCGAGAACTATGTAACCGAGCAGGCGCTGGACGGCCTGTTCGTCATGATCGCCGAGCAGGAAGCCAGCATCCGTGAGAACCCGGCTGGCGCAGCGACCAGCTTGGCCAAGAAGGTGTTTGGGGCGTTGTAAGAAGGGTTAGATCGATATGAAAAAGCCAGACCCCAGGGTCTGGCTTTTTTACAAGCAAAGAACAGTGCGGCACCCTACTAGTGCAACACATCTCGCCAAACCAAGCTAATACGCCACAAGCGGCTTTCTTGTGCCAATCGCTTGATTTATAAAAAGTTCCCGATAAGGTGTCGCCTGCTGGCAGATTGCTACTGCGCCAGTTCAACTCACTACTCAGGAACGAGTACCTTATGTCTAAAAAATTGATGATGTGTGCAGCTGCGCTGGGTGTTGCGCTGCTGTCCGGTTGTGCATCCGTACCGATGGAATCGGCCGAAAAGGACCAAGCGTTCAAGGCTTTCCCGGCTCCACCCGAGAACCAAGCCGGACTGTATATTTTCCGCGATTCGGCAATGGGCCCAATCCTGAAAAAGACAATCAAGATCGACAACGAAGTTGTCGGCGAAACAGCCATGAACACCTACTTCTATCGCGTCGTTAGCCCCGGCCAACACGTTCTGGCCACCGAATCGGAGTTCAGTGACAACGCCATCAACCTGAACGCCGAAGCCGGTAAAAACCACTTCGTGCGTCAGTCCATCAAAATCGGCGTCTTTGTTGGCGGTGCAAAACTTCAGGAAGTCACCGAGGCTGAAGGGAAAAAAGGCGTAACAAACACTGAGCTTGCGCGCTAGCCCATAGCAGCTCATGGATGGGTTGAGCACAGCGATACCCATCAAACCTCTGATACCCGTCGCACCTGCATCGACTGTGAGTAACGGTTTCGGCCTTACGCCGAGTTACTTTCTCTTTGCGCGCGCAAAGAGAAAGTAACCAAAGAGAAAGCGCGCCCGGCATACGGGTCTGGCTGCGCCAGACTTCCCTCGCTCCGGTGCTGTTCCGAGGGTCGTCACGGTGGGCCATCCCTGGCCCATCGTTCCTCGTTTGGCATCCATGCCAAACGCCCCTCTCCACAGCACCTCCACTCGGCCTCCTGACGGGATTCGAGGACCGCGTTGTTTGGGTGATGTGTGGATGGCAGAGCGAAAGGCAAAAGCAGAGCAACAGCGGAAGCATCGCAGGCAAGCCCGCTCCTACAGGATCAGTGAACATTCGTAGGATGGGTTGAGCGCAGCGATACCCATCAAACAGGTATTCAAACAACCGCATGGGTATCGCTCTGCTCCACCCATCCTACAAATCAAAAGCCAACTCGCGGCCCCGCCGAACCAATCCGCCTGGGCCAGGACAAACGCCCCATCAGAAGGCCGAGTGGAATCGTTGTGAAACGGAGCGCAGCGACGTAACAGCCGCAGGCTGGCCCGAAGGGCGAGCGAAGCGAGTCAAGGGAGCGAGCCGCATGGATGCGGCGAGAGGCGTAAAGGGCCAGGGACGGCCCTTTACGCCGGCCCCTGGAGCAATGATGGAACGAGGGAACCCGACGAAGTCGGGCCGTATGCAAGGGGCAAGACTTTTTGCTTACTTTTGGGGCGTCTGCCAAAAGTGAGCCGCCGTAAGGGCGGAACCATTACCCCGGCCAACACATAAGCGGCGCAAACAAAGACCCAGCCGAGAAACAATAAAGCTCGCGGCTAAAGCCCCTCCCACAGGGCTGGCAACCCTCGTCAGGCCCGAAAAACAAAACCCCGCCTGTTGGCGGGGTTTTGTTAGTCAGCGCCCAACCTTACTCCGGCTGAGTCACCAGGGTGTTGCTGCGATTGCTGCTCCACTGCGGCAGCAGCGTACCAATCAGCATACCGGCCAGGCTGAACAGCAGACCTGCCAGCTGCGGCGGCCAGAAGGCCGCGTCGGTCAGGCTGTATTCCAGATAAATCCACGACGTCAGACCAAAGAAGATCGCAAACAGCGCGCCCTGGGTGGTCGCGCGCTTCCAGAACAGCCCGGCGAACAACGGCACCACGGCGGCGACCAGAGTCACCTTGTAAGCGTTGCCGACCATCTCGTAGATGCTCGCATCCGAATACAGCGCGAAGCTCAAGGTGGCAATGGCGCAGACCACGATGGTGATACGCATGGCCAACAGGAACTGCTGGTCGCTCATCACCGGCACGAAGCGCTTGAGCACGTTCTCGGTGAAGGTCACCGACGGTGCCAGCAGGGTGCCGGATGCGGTGGACATGATCGCCGAGAGCAGCGCGCCGAAGAACATGATCTGGGCGAACAGCGGGGTCTTCTCCAGGATCAGGTGCGGCAGGATCATCTGCGCGTCTTCGGCCAGCCAGCGCTGCACCATCGCCGGGTCGATCATCGAGGCGGCGTAGGCCAGGAAGATCGGCAGCATGCAGAAGCACAGGTAGAAGCCGGCACCGAACATCGAGGCGCGCGCGGCGATGTTCTCGGTCTTGGCCGACATCACCCGGGCGTACACGTCCTGCTGCGGGATCGAGCCGAGCATCATGGTCAGCGCCGCGCCGATAAAGGCGACGATGTCCTTGGCCTCGAAGCCGTGGATAAAGGTGAACTTGCCTTCGCTGGCCGCGTGGGCGATCACCTTGTCGGCCCCGCCGGCCATGTCACCGATCAGCCAGGTCAGGTAGACCAGGCCGACGACGATGATGATCATCTGGAAGAAGTCGGTCAGGGCCACCGACCACATGCCGCCGAACAAGGTGTACAGCAGCACGATAAAGGTGCCGAGGAACATGCCCTGGGTGGTGCTGATGGAGCCGTCGGAGATCACGTTGAACACTACGCCGAGAGCGGTCAGCTGCGCGGCGATCCAGCCCAGGTAGGAGGCCACGATGACCAGGCTGATGATCAGCTCGACATTCGGCCCGAAACGCTTGCGGAAGTAGTCGCCAATGGTCAGCAGGTTCATCCGGTACAGCGGGCGGGCGATGATCAGGCCGACCAGCATCAGGCAGCCGAAGGAGCCGAACGGGTCTTCGATGATCCCGGCGAAGCCTTCTTCGATAAAGGTGGCGGGAATCCCCAGCACCGCTTCGGAGCCGAACCAGGTGGCGAAGACCATGGCGGCGACGATAGGGAAGCCCATGCTGCGACCGCCGGCGGCGAAGTCGCGGGAGTTTTTCACCCGGGTGGCGGCGTAGAAGCCGATGCCTACGGTGACCAGCAGGTAGAGCGCAACGAACCAGATCAGCATGTTTTCCCGTTCCACAGACGTCAGCCCGCCGCATGCATCACCTACGCAAGGGCGCAGGACGGAACGGCGGACTACAGGTTTTTGTTATGACCATTCATGACGGGTAACCGCACGCGCCCGTTCAAGGTCGCGCAGTCTGGCAAATACGTAAAATATGTCAAACAAAAACGACGAAATGTCTGCACATTCATCCGAAACATGCACTCACAACCTGTGTAACAGACTGTAATTGCTGCGTTTGCAGCCACCCGTCACAGCGGGGTAGTTGCATATATTTGACAGCCATTCACGCACCGAGCGGCTCCTCTGGCAAACCGCGGGCATAAAAAAGCCAGACCCTGGGGTCTGGCTTTTTAGCTCATCAGCCGCTGATTCAGCCCGGCTGTGCTTCCACTTCCTTGACCCGGAACCAGGCCGCATACAGCGCCGGCAGGAACAACAGGGTCAGCGCGGTGGCGACGATCAGGCCGCCCATGATCGCCACGGCCATCGGCCCGAAGAACACGCTACGCGACAACGGGATCATCGCCAGTACGGCCGCCAGGGCGGTCAGCACGATGGGGCGGAAGCGCCGCACGGTGGCTTCGATGATCGCGTGCCAGCGGTCCATGCCCGAGCTGATGTCCTGCTCGATCTGGTCGACCAGAATCACCGAGTTACGCATGATCATCCCCGACAGGGCGATGGTGCCGAGCATGGCCACAAAGCCGAACGGCTGACGGAAGATCAGCAGGAACAGAGTCACGCCGATCAGCCCCAGCGGCGCGGTGAGGAACACCATGGCCGAGCGCGAGAAGCTCTTGAGCTGCAGCATCAGCAGGGTCAGCACCACCACGATAAACAGCGGCACCCCGGCATTGACCGAGGCCTGGCCACGACTGGAGTCCTCCACAGTGCCGCCGACATCCAGCTGATAGCCGTCCGGCAGTTGTGCACGCACCGGATCGAGGGTCGGCAGGATCTGTTTGATCAGGCTGGCCGGCTGTTCCTTGCCATACACGTCGGCACGCACGGTGACGGTCGGCAGGCGGTTACGGTGCCAGATGATGCCTTCCTCGAAGCCGTACTCCAGGGTAGCGACCTGCGACAGCGGCACGCTGCGGCCATTGTCGGTCGGCACCGCCAGGCTTGGCAGCAGACCGAGCTCCTGACGCTCACTCAAGGTGCCGCGCAGGAGGATTTCGATCAGCTCGTTACCTTCGCGGTACTGGCTCACCGGCGCACCGGTCAGCGAACTTTGCAGGAAGCGCGACAGGTCGGCGGTGCTCACGCCCAAGGCGCGGGCGCGTTCCTGGTCGATGTTCAGGCGCACCACCTTGCTCGGCTCTTCCCAGTCCAGGTGCACGTTAACCACGTGCGGGTTCTCGCGCACCTTGTCGGCGACCTGGCGGGCCAGCTGACGCACCTCGTCGATATGCTCGCCGGAGACGCGGAACTGCACCGGGTAACCCACGGGCGGGCCGTTTTCCAGGCGCGAGATACGTGTGCGCATGCTCGGGAACTCGTCGTGCAGCACCTCGATCAGCCAGGTGCGGATCTTCTCGCGTTCCTCGATGCTCTTCGCCAGCACCACGAACTGAGCGAAGCTGGCCGCCGGCAGTTGCTGGTCCAGCGGCAGGTAGAAACGCGGCGAACCGGTACCGACATAGGCCACGTAGTTGTCGATGCCAGGGTGGCCGCTGAGCAGTTTCTCCAGGCGTTTGGTCTGCTCTTCGGTAGCGGCCAGAGACGCGCCTTCGTTGAGTTTGATGTCGACCATCAGTTCCAGGCGCCCGGAGGCCGGGAAGAACTGCTGCGGCACGAAACGGAACAGCAGAATCGAGGCGACAAACAGGCCGATAGTCAGCAGGATCACCGTCTTGCGCCGGCGCACGCACCACTCCACCGCACGCCGCACACGCTGGTAGAACGGCGTGCTGTACGGGTCATGTCCGGCTGCGCTGCCACCATGTTTGGCGGCGTGCAGCTTGGCCAGATCGGGCAGCAGCTTGGCACCGAGGTACGGCACAAACACCACGGCGGCGATCCACGACACCAGCAGGGCAATCGCCACCACCTGGAAAATCGAGCGAGTGTATTCGCCGGTGCCCGATTGCGCGGTGGCAATCGGCAGGAAGCCGGCGGCGGTAATCAGGGTGCCGGTCAGCATAGGGAACGCCGTGCTGGTCCAGGCATAACTGGCCGCCTTGATACGGTCGTAGCCCTGCTCCATCTTGATCGCCATCATCTCCACGGCAATGATCGCGTCGTCGACCATCAAGCCCAGCGCCAGCACCAGCGCGCCGAGGGAAATCTTGTGCAGGCCGATGCCGAGGTAGTACATGGCGGCGAAGGTCATCGCCAGTACCAGCGGGATCGACAGGGCCACCACCAAGCCGGTGCGCAGGCCGAGGGAGAAGAAGCTCACCAGCAGCACGATGATCACTGCCTCGGTGAGCACCCGCACGAACTCGCCAACCCCGGTTTTCACCGCCGCCGGCTGATCAGAGACCTTGCGCAGCTGCATGCCGGCCGGCAGGGTTTCCTGCAGGCGGGCAAACTCGCCTTCCAGCGCCTCGCCCAGCACCAGGATGTCGCCGCCGCCTTTCATCGACACAGCCAGGCCGATGGCGTCTTCCGCCATAAAGCGCATGCGCGGCGCGGGTGGATCATTGAAGCCGCGCTTGACCACGGCTACATCGCCGATGCGGAAGGTGCGATCGCCCACCCGAATGGGGAAGTTGCGGATTTCCTCGACCGTCTCGAAACGCCCGGTGACGCGCAGTTGCACGCGGTCGCTGGTGGTTTCGAAGAAGCCCGAGGACGCCACCGCATTCTGTTCTTCCAGGGCGTGCTGCACGGCCTCAAGCGGCAGGCCAAGGGTGGCCAGCTTGGTGTTGGACAGCTCGATCCAGACCTTTTCGTCCTGCAGACCGAGCAGGTCGACCTTGCCCACGTCCTTGACGCGCTGCAGCTGCAGCTGGATGCGGTCGGCGTAGTCCTTGAGCACGGCGTAGTCGAAACCTTCGCCGGTCAGCGCGTAGATATTGCCGAAGGTGGTACCGAATTCGTCGTTGAAGAACGGCCCCTGAACGCCCTGCGGCAGGGTGTGGCGAATGTCGTTGACCTTCTTGCGGATCTGGTACCAGAGCTCGGGAATCTCACCGGAGCGCATGGAGTCACGGGCGACAAAGGTCACCTGCGACTCACCGGGCCGGGAGAAGGAGATGATCTTGTCGTACTCACCGGTCTCCATCAGCTTCTTTTCGATGCGTTCGGTGACCTGCCGCGACATCTCCTCGGCGCTCGCGCCTGGCCAGTTGGTGCGTACCACCATGGCCTTCCATGAGAAAGGCGGATCCTCACTCTGGCCCAGTTTGGTGTAGGAAATGGCCCCGGCGATACCGAGCAACAACATGATGTAGAGGACGATCTGACGGTTGCGCAGCGCCCAGGCGGACAGGTTGAAATCCATCAGGCTCACTCCTCGACCGTCAGATTGGCCTTGGCCGTGAGTGGGACGGGGCGATTATCGCGGTCAACTGGACGCACCTGCTGGCCCTCGCGCAGTACCTGCACGCCGGCCGCCACCACCCAGTCAGTGGCCTTCAGGCCGTCAAGCACCGGCACGGTCTTTTCGCCATAAGCACCGATGCGTACATAGGTGCGCTTGAGCGTGGAATCCTTGGGATCGACTACCCAGACATAGGGCTGATCCTTCTCGGCCGTTACGGCCGACAGCGGTACTGCCAGCGGCACGACGCCGTCATGGGCGATAAACACCCGCGCGCTCTGGCCGAGTTCGGCCGGCACCTTGCCCTCGGTGAAGGCCACACGGGCAGCAAAGGTGCGCGATTGCGGATCGGCCGATGGCGACATTTCACGAATGCGCCCAGAGAAACGCTGGTCCGGCTGCGACCACAGCTCGACAGCCACCTCCTGGCCGACCTTGAAGCGCTCGAAGGCCTGCTCCGGCAAGCTGATCAACACTTCACGCTCGCCGTCGGCGGCCAGGGTAAACACGGTCTGCCCGGCAGCAACCACCTGCCCGACCTCAACCATGCGCCGCGCCACCACACCATCTTGCGAGGCGCGCAGCACGGCATAACCGGCCTGGTTATTGGCCACATTGAATTCGGCCTTGATCTGCTTCACCCGCGCTTCGCCGGAACGGTAGAGGTTCTCGGCGTTGTCGTACTGCGAACGGCTGACCAGGTTGCGTTCCTGCAGGGTCTTGTAACGGTCACGTTCGGCGCGCACCAGCTGCAGGTTGGCCTCGGCCGACGACACCTGGGCGCGGATGGCCTCCAGCTGCAAACGCACGTCTTGCGGGTCCAGTTCAGCCAGCGGCTGATCCTTCTTCACCCGCTCGCCGACCTCGACCAGCCGCTTGGCCACCTTTCCGCCAATGCGGAAGGCCAGCTCAGGCTCCAGGCGCGCGCGCACCTCGCCGGGGTAGGCATCCATCAGGTCACCCGCCAGCTGTGGCTGCACCACCATCGCCGGACGCACGGCAACCGCAGCAGGCTCACCATTGCCACAGGCAGCGAGGAGCAGGACAAGACCGGCAGGCACAGCAACAGACAGGGCATGACGAAACATGATGACTAACCTTTCAGGAGGCTTTGGAATATTTATACTGGCGAGTATAGTAAAAATAGCAAACTCACTAGTCCAGTATTAAAAACGACCAATGCCTAACAAAGTGTTGCCAACCAGCGGCCCCGGTCGCCCGAAAGATCCGGCCAAGCGCAAAGCCATCCTGGAAGCGGCGAAGACCCTATTCCTCAGCAATGGTTATGACGGTAGCAGTATGGATGCGATTGCCGCCGAAGCCGGGGTTTCCAAGCTCACGGTGTACAGCCACTTCACCGACAAGGAAAAGCTGTTTGCCGCCGCGGTGCAGTCCAAATGCGAGGAGCAACTGCCGGAACTGCTGTTCGAGTTGAGCGACGAGGTGCCGGTGGCGCAGGTGCTGATGAGCATCGGCCGCGGCTTCAATGAGCTGATCAGCAGCCGTGAGTCGGTGGAGCTGCACCGGGTGATGGTGAGCCTGGCGGCGCAGGACTCCACGCTCTCGAAGATGTTCTATGAGGCCGGCCCGCAGCGCGTGCTGCACGGCATGGAAGAGCTGCTGCGCCGGGCCGACCAGAGCGGCAAGCTGCGCGTTGCCGACCCGCTGAGCGCAGCGGATCAGTTCTTCTGCCTGATCAAGGGCGGGGCCAACTTCCGCCTGCTGATCGGCTGCGGCGAAGCCCTGCAGGGTGCCGAAGCCGAAGCCCATGTGCGCGATGCAGTGGGAGTCTTCCTGCGCGCCTTCCGCGCCGAATAGCGCATTGCGTCGCCAGCGCTACTCGCTGGCGGCCTGCAGCTTCTTCTTCGGGTAGATGTCGTAGCGGCTGGATTTACCTTCCAGGGCATAACCGGGCTTCGCCCCCTCGATCAGCGGGGCCTTGCGCGGGCGCTTGACCACCACCCGATGGCTGGCCAGGTTCAGCGCCGCCTCCAGCAAGGCCGGAGCATCCAGATCGTCCCCGACAAACGGACGGAACAGGCGCATCTCTTTCTTCACCAGAGCGCTCTTGTCGCGGTGCGGGTACATCGGGTCGAGGTAGATCACCTGCGGAGATTCCCCCTGCCAGGCGCGCATCAGCTCAATGGCATTGCCGTTAAGTAATTGCATTTGCGCGGCAATCGGCGCGACGTCGCGGTCCAGCGCGGCACGCGCCAGGCCATCCTCCAGCAGCGCGGCGATCAGCGGCTGGCGCTCGATCAGGGTCATCGCACAGCCCAGGCTGGCCAGCACAAAGGCATCGCGACCCAGGCCAGCCGTGGCGTCCAGCACGCTCGGGCGCACCCCGGCCTGCACCCCAACTGCCTTGGCAATCATCTGCCCGCTACCACCACCGAACAGCCGACGATGCGCCACTGCGCCTTCGACAAAGTCTACCTTGACCGGTCCCGGTGCCTGCGGCCCCAGCTCCACCAGTTGCAAGCCACCCTCACCCAGCTGCAGGGCAAACTCGCTGTCGCCCTCCAGCGGCAAACCCAGGCGCTGCGCCCAGACCTCTGCGACCGCTTGCAGATGGGGGGCCAGGGCCTGCATACGAATTCTGGCTATATGCTGCTCATCACTCATCAGGAAATATGCTCAAAAACCACTCAATTGACCGCCTGTGCGGCCGATAACCTGCCTGAGCGGCATTTTGCCAGACCCGGCAGCTTCCAGCCGCACCGAGTTCGCCATGTTCGATGTAATTTCCGCGCCCCGCAGCGCACCCTCGCCCAACAGCCACGGCTCGATTGGGCAAACCCTCGATGAAGGCATGCGCTCCTCGCTGGATTATCAGATCCTGCGGCGCACCCTGATGCCCGATGAAATTGAGGCCGAAGCGCCGCCCAGCCCAGCCGAAACGCCCAGCGAACCACCCGCCGTCACGGTCCAGGCCAGTGATTTTGAGGAAATGGCCGCTCAGCGCGAACTGGAGCTGAACGTCAGTATCAACGCCGAACCGCAGAAAACCGACCCACTGGTGCTGGATATCGCCAGCAATGGCTTCAGCACCAGCGGCCTGAACCGCTCGGTGCGTTTCGACCTGGATGCCGACGGCCAGCGCGAGCAAATCAGCGTGCCCACCGGCGACGATGGCCTGCTGGCACTCGACCGCAACGGCAACGGCCGTATCGACAATGGCCGCGAGCTGTTCGGCGACCAACACGGTGCGGCCAACGGCTTTGCCGAGCTGCGCAACTTCGATGACAACGGCGACGGTCGCATCGACGCCCAGGATGCCGTGTTCGAACGCCTGAGCCTGCTGCGCTTCGACGCCCAAGGCCGCCAATCCAGCCAGTCGCTCAGCCAGGCCGGCGTCAGCGCCATCCACCTGCAAGCCCGCGACGTGCAGATCGCCCTGGGTGCCTACGACGAAATCGCCCAGCTCGGCCGCTTTGACTTCGCCGACGGCCGCAGTGGTCAGGCTGCCGACCTGCTACTAGCGCAGCGTTAAAGCAAACCCAGCTGTTCGGTCTCAGGCTCATGGTGTATCTGCGGCAATGCTGCCAGCCCCGGTAGGCGCTGCATCAACTGCTGATGAAAACGCTGGGCGAGCGGCGCAGCCAGGCGATTGTCGGCGGTGTGCAGAAACACATAAGGCGTACGACCCTCCTCGATCCAGGCGGCCACCTTTTCCAGCCAGGGCAGCATAAACGGGTCATTGGCCTGCAATTCGGGATGGCCGATAAAGCGCAGCTGCGGGGCCTGGCTGAAGGACGTCGGCCGGGTCGGCAGGCGCGGCTTCTTCGCCTGCGCATGCAGCACCGCCGGCGCGCTGGAAGTGCAACTGAACAAGGCCCGCGAATCCAGGCAGATGCGCTCGATCCCGCGCTCATGCAGCAAGCGGTTCAACGCCCGCTCCTCTTCACCCTTGGCAAAGAACGCCGGATGGCGCACTTCAACCGCCAACTCGCCGGCACTCCAGAGTTCGACAAAGCCGCACAGTTCTGCCAGCCGCTGCGGGCCGAAACTGGCCGGCAGTTGCAGCCAGAACGGTGCGACCCGCGCACCCAATGGCGCCAGCAGACGACGAAAACTCTCGGTGGCGCTCAGCTGCTCACGCAGGTCACCGCCATGGCTAATCTCGCGCGGCAGCTTGGCGCAGAAGCGAAAGTGCGCCGGCATGCGCTCCGCCCAACGGGCGACGGTGTCCGCAGAAGGCTGGGCATAGAAGGTGGTGTTGCCCTCAACCGCGTTGAATACCTGCGCATACAGGGGCAGAAAGTCGCGGGATTGGCTGTTTGGCGGGTACAATGCGCCGCGCCAGGCTGGCTCGCTCCATGACGGGCAGCCGAGGTAATAAGGCAGCATTAACTAGGCGTAGAGATCGAGACCCAGCACTTGCTGGGCATCACCATCGCTGACAAAGCTCGCGGTTGAGCTGTAACTGGCAAGCGCCTGGGCGGCGCGATTATTCAGCGGAGCTTGGTAGAGCTGGTCCTGGTAGCGCGCCGGCAGGCTGTCGCTGCTGGCATTGCTGGCTTCGACCTTGCGCGGTTGCGCGACCTGCTCGAAACCTTGGCTGCTGGCGGGCGCGGCCGGCTGCTCACGACGTTCCTCAATCTCGCGCTGGGCTTCGCGAAATGGCGTAACCGCAGAGCCTGGGCGGGCACTGCGGTCTGGCGAGAAAGAGGAGGTAAAACCGTCGATACGCATCAGTTACTGCTCGGCTTGCTTAGCCAACGATGGACACAGGTGATGGCAATTTAGCTCCCGCCATCCGGCTTGGCAATCAGGCGTTGCCGGCTGGCCTGGGCGGGCGACAGAAGGTGCTTAGGTCGGGGCTTTAGGCGTCGCCACCTGGTCACGCAAATACACCGGCTGCGCCTGGTCGGCGGGCAAGCCCTCTCCTCGCGCCCAGGCGAAAGTCGCCAGGCTGAGTAGGTCTTCGGCATGCGGCAACATGGCGGCTGCCTGCCCCGTTACGGCAACCGGCAGGCGCGCGGCAAAGGTGCCCCAGCCGGTGCCCGCACCGAACCAGTCGCCACTGGCATCGCGCGGCAGGCAGGCCTGCTCCGGCGGCAACACCGCCTCGATGCCGGCCAGGCGCATTTCGCCCTGTTCGGCGCGATAGCAGCCCCAGTACACCTCATCCATACGCGCATCGATGGCCGCTGCCACCTGCTGCGCGCCATGCTCGCGCAGGCTGCGCTGGGCCAGCACGGCCAGGTTGGACACCGGCAGCACCGGACGATCGAGCGCAAACGCCAAGCCCTGAACCACGCCGATGGCGATCCGCACCCCAGTAAACGCACCCGGGCCACGGCCAAAGGCGATTGCGTCGAGCGCCGACAGCGACACCCCGGCTTCGCCGAGCAGTTGCTGGATCATCGGCAGCAGGCGCTGCGCATGCAGGCGCGGAATCACTTCGTAATGGCTGAGCACCTGGCCGTTATGCAGCAGGGCAACGGAGCAGGCTTCAGTGGCGGTATCCAGGGCCAGGAGAGTGGTCATTGCATTCGGACAGGTGACGAAATGGATCGGCATTAGAACGGCTTGAGGCTTTTTTTTCCAGCGCAATCACTGCCGACGCGCCTGCCACGCAAGCGGGCTCACAGCACCACAGGCATGCAGCGCTCCTGCACAGAGCCGCTGCTGCCTAAGCAAACCGCGCTTACCAGGGTTCGATAACAGTCTTGGCGTCCCAACCTTGCAAAGGCGCTTTGGACCAGGTGCCGTAACTGGCATTGGGGAAGACGATCCACTCGGCACCCCATTTGCCCGCCTCAGCAGCCACGGTGGCGCGCTGATCGGCCAGCGGCGTCTTGCGGAAACGCGCGTCGAAGTCATGCAGCGTGTCCCCCAGCAACAGCACGATCTGATGATCGGCGCTGACAGTGGCGCGCCGCTCGACTTTGGCCGGCCCCAGCAGCAGCACACTGTCCGCCGACACCTGAGGCAGGCCCAGCTTGCTCAGGGTGGCCAGGGTGTACTTCTTCTGCTCGTCGGCACGGTCCGAGATATAGCGAATGGTCACGCCGAGGCTGTCGGCGTGCTGCAGGAACTGCTTGGCACCGGGGATCAGCGCCGGAGTCCCGTCACGCTCCCAGGGCAGCCAGGTGTCCCAGGCATCATAGGTGTGACAGTTGGCCAGGTCCCGCGCCAGCAGGGCGCTGTTATCGATGACGGTTTCATCCAGATCGGTAACGATGGCCAGCTTCGACGGATCTTTCGCCGCGGCGACTGCCGCATCCAGTTTCAGCGTCGCGATGTTGTAGGCCTGCAGCTGCAGGGCTTGAACTTCCGCCGATTGCTGCTGGAAGCGCAGGCCCATGGTGAACTCGGCAACGCTGCAATCGGTCTTGGACTGCGCCGAGGTCTCGGCAAAAGCCGCAGGAACGGCCAGCAGCGATACGGCAAGGCCCAGCCAGGTCAGGCGGTTTGTGGATTTCTCGGTCATTGAATGTCCTCTCTCCTTGGTGGTGACACGCGCGCGATTCGACATGCCAGGGCGCTACACACCTATGGCGATCGCCCTTCGATAGTAAAAAACCTGTCGCGCACCGCCATGCTTGAGAACGACCAGCACGTATCCGTAACAACACAAACGAAAGAGGCCCAGAAACGCCAACGGCCCGCATAAGCGGGCCGTTGGTTCAACTACTGCTGGGTCTTAGCTGAGCGCAGCCAGCACCTTGGCAGTGATTTCATCCACCGAACCCACGCCAGCGATGGCGTTGTACTTCGGCGTGCCATCGGCAGCGGCCAGCTTCTGGTAGAAACTTACCAGCGGCTTGGTCTGCGAATGGTAGACCGACAGGCGGTGACGCACGGTTTCTTCTTTATCGTCGTCACGCTGGATCAGCGCTTCGCCGGTCTCGTCGTCAATACCGGCGACTTTCGGCGGGTTGTGCTCGGTGTGGTAGACGCGCCCCGAGGCCGGG
Organism: Pseudomonas sp.; assembly: GCF_049653025.1. Taxonomy (GTDB): domain Bacteria; phylum Pseudomonadota; class Gammaproteobacteria; order Pseudomonadales; family Pseudomonadaceae; genus Aquipseudomonas. The sequence continues at coordinate 615,313 of NZ_JBASFM010000006.1, forward strand.
TGCACACGGCGACCGGCGATGCGACCGACGATTTCTTCGTCGTCCACGGCGATCTCGACCACGTTGTCGATCACTACACCGGCTTCTTTCAGGGCTTCAGCCTGAGGAATGGTGCGCGGGAAACCATCGAAGAGGAAGCCGTTGGCGCAATCGGCTTGGGCGATGCGCTCTTTGACCAGGTTGATGATCAGGTCGTCGGACACCAGGCCACCGCTGTCCATCACGCTTTTCGCGACCAGGCCCAGCTCTGTACCAGCCTTGACAGCAGCACGCAGCATGTCGCCGGTGGAGATTTGCGGAATACCAAATTTCTTGGTGATGAAACCAGCTTGGGTACCTTTACCGGCACCGGGCGCCCCCAGCAGAATCACGCGCATCGATGTGCTCCTCAAGATTTAAGTAAATATCGGCGGACTCGCCTCGTGGGGCCAATCTCAGAATTGTTCAGGCAGTGTGCCGGCGAGGGCCAGACTGCCAAAGGCCGCCCAAGATACACAGCGCACCCCCACCGCACAAGCCACCGAAAGTCGGATACACCTGCGACCGCCACTGAGATGTAGTGCTTTCGGCCACGCACTACATACGCACCACCGAAAACACCCAAAACACTCTTCCATGCACTTAGCCAGTGTTGCGCAAACCGGCCGCAATCCCTGCGACACTGACCAGCAAGGCCTGTTCCAGAGGGCTCTCGGCCTGGTTATCGCGCTGCCGTGATCGGGCCAGCAGCTCAGCCTGGAGCAGGTGCAGCGGATCCAGGTAGGTGTTGCGCACGCTGATCGACTCCAGGGTTTCCGGGCTGTGCGTCAGTAGCCGCGACTGACCGGTCAAACCCAGAACCGCACCCACTGCCTGCGACAATAGGCCGCGTAAATGCTCACCCAGCGGCTGCAATCCCGGCTCGACCAGACGCTCGTCATACAACCGGGCAATCGCCCCGTCAGCCTTGGCCAGGACCATCTCGAGCATATCGATACGCGTACGGAAGAACGGCCAGTGCTCGCGCATCTGCCCGAGCAACTCGCCTTCGCCACGCTGCAAGGCATTGACCAGGGCCGCTTCCCAGCCGAGCCAGGCCGGCAGCATCAGGCGGGTCTGGGTCCAGGCGAAAATCCACGGGATGGCCCGCAGGCTTTCCACCCCGCCCTCGCGGCGCTTGGCCGGTCGGCTGCCCAGCGGCAAACGGCCGAGCTCCTGCTCCGGGGTGGCCTGGCGGAAATACGCGACAAATTGCGGATGCTCGCGCACCACCGCGCGGTAGGCGTTGACCCCATCGCTAGCGAGTTTGTCCATCAGCTCGCGCCAGGCGGGCTGCGGCGTGGGCGGCGGCAACAGGGTGGCCTCAAGCACGGCGGCCAGGTACAGATTGAGGTTCTGCTCGGCGATATCCGGCAGGCCGAACTTGAAACGAATCATTTCGCCCTGCTCGGTGGTGCGGAAACGCCCGGCCACCGAGCCCGGCGGCTGCGACAGGATGGCCGCATGAGCCGGGCCGCCACCGCGCCCGACCGTGCCACCGCGACCGTGGAACAGTAGCAACTCGACCTGATGTTCGGCGCAAATCTGTACCAGGGTTTCCTGAGCGCGGTACTGCGCCCAGGCCGCCGCCGTGGTGCCAGCATCCTTGGCCGAGTCGGAATAGCCGATCATCACTTCCTGCGGCCCATGCAGGCGTGCGCGATAGCCGTGCAGGCCGAGCAGCCGGCTGATCACCGGTCCGGCGTTATCCAGATCGGCCAGGGTTTCAAACAGCGGCACCACGCGTATCGGCCGTTGCAGGCCGGCTTCCTTGAGCAGCAACTGCACGGCCAGCACGTCAGAAGCCGCACCGGCCATGGAAATCACGTAGGAGCCGAGGGATGCGGCCGGCGCGGCGGCCACTTCGCGACAGGTGGCCAACACCTCTTCGGTTTCACCACTGGGCTTGAAATGCGCTGGCAGCAGCGGCCGGCGGTTTTCCAGCTCTTTCAGCAGGAACGCCAGACGCGCCTCTTCATCCCACTCGGCGTAACAGCCCAGCCCCAGGTAATCGGTGATCTCGCTCATGGCCGCGGCATGCCGGCTGGAGTCCTGACGCACATCCAGGCGCACCAGAAACAGGCCGAAGGTGGCCGCGCGGCGCAGGCAATCGAGCAGCGGGCCATCGGCGATCACGCCCATGCCGCACGCGTGCAGCGACTGGTAGCACAGGGTTAGCGGTTCCAGCAGCTCGCGGTTGTCCTGCAACACCGCTGCCGGCGCGGCCAAGCGCTCATGCAAGGCGGCGTGGGCCCAGCTGCGGGTGGCGCGCAAGCGCTCGCGCAGTTGCTTGAGCAGGCTGCGATAAGGCTCGGCGCTGCTGCCAACCTGGGCCAGCAGCTCGGGGCTGGCGTGCTGCATGGACAGCTCGGCGGCCAGGTTATCGACGTCGCGCAGGTACAGATCCGCCGCCATCCAGCGCGCCAGCAACAGCACCTCGCGGGTCACCGCGGCGGTGACATTCGGGTTGCCATCGCGGTCGCCGCCCATCCAGGAAGCGAAGCGGATGGGCGCGGCATCCAGCGCCAGGTGCAACCCGGTAGAACTCTGCAGCACCTGATCGGCCTTGCGCAGTACCTTGGGAATGGCATGCCAGAGCGAGTGCTCGATCACCGCAAAGCCCCATTTGGCTTCATCCACCGGGCTTGGCCGGCTGCGGCGAATCTCCTCGGTGTGCCAGGCCTCGGCAATCAACCGCTGCTGACGCTGCTTGACCTGCTCGCGCTCGGCGCTCGACAGGTCGCTGTGATCGCCAGCCGCCAACTGCTCGGCAATCGCATCGTATTTCTGAATCAGGGTGCGCCGCGCCACCTCAGTGGGGTGCGCCGTCAGCACCAGTTCGATATCCAGGCGACCGAACTGACGGGCCAGCGCCTCGCCCTTGTGGCCATTGGCCGACAGGCGCTGCAGCAGGTCGGCCAGTACGCCGGCCTCGAAAGGTTCGGCTTCATTCGGCGCGCGGCGACGCACGTGGTGGTACTGCTCGGCAATATTGGCCAGGTTGAGAAACTGGTTGAAGGCGCGCGCCACCGGCAACAACTCGTCATCGCCGAGCTGGTTGAGGGTTGCACTCAGTTGCTCTGCACCCTCCTGCGAGCCTTTGCGGGCGGCCTTGGCCCCCTTGCGGATACGCTCGATCTTGTCGAGAAAGGCTGCACCATGCTGTGTGCTGATGGTGTTACCGAGCAGTTCGCCAAGCTGGTGTACATCCTCGCGCAAGCGCGCGTCGATTTCGGCCATGACTGAATACCTGCGCCAATAGGTGAAGCCCAAGAGTGCCCAGCGCGCCAACTTCTTACAAGGGCGCGACGTCTGGGCCGCACATATCCGACCTGCCAACTAGGCTTAACACTGACAGGACAAACACGAGGTGATCATGAAGATTCGCGAGCTTGTTCGGCATTGGCAAGAGAACGCCCAGGGTCGTCTGACCCGAACGCCCTACCAGATCCATCTCGACCTGGAGTCCGCCGCACGCCTGGCGGCGCTCCAGGAGATGTACCCCAAACACCATGTCGAGGAATTACTCGGCGAACTGCTCGGCGCGGCGCTCGACGAACTGGAAGCCAGCCTGCCCTACGTGAAAGGCAGCAAGGTGGTGGCCAGCGACGAGCAGGGCGATCCGATCTATGAAGACATCGGCCTGACGCCGCGCTTTCTGGTGCTTTCTCGCAAGCATCTGCAACGCCTCAGCGAGCAGCAGGAACAGGCCCAGCTGGCCAGTTAAGGCCTTATTCGACCACCGGATTACAGCGTACGGCCTGCTTGCGCGGGTCAACCAGCACGCCGGTAAGACCTTTCTGCTCCAGGTCAAACAGCACCAGCACACCGTCGATGCACTGCGCGACCTGGCTGGCGGGCTTCAGCGAGACCTTGTAGTCCTCACCAGGCACGGTCTTGAGCATGGTGAACTCGGACAACAGCAAGGCATCTTCCGGCTTGGCGATATGCAGGTAACCGTAGAAACCGAGCACCGCCACCGTGGCGCAGACACTGCCGATCGCGGTAAGGATCAGCGGGATTGGATTCAATTCACTCATTACGCACTCTCAAGATTGAAGACTTTGGCCAGCACGGCCGGAGGCGGCGCAGCTTGATACAAACGCCGGATCTTGCAAAGCCCCGCAGCACTCAGAGGATATTGGCGTAGTCGGCTTCGATCCGATCCAGGCTCAGGTGATTGAGGAAGTTGGAGAAGCACATCCAGGCCGACAACGAGTTAAGGTCGCTGAATTGCGGCGGCAGGTACTTAGGCGGCGTGACCAGCCCTTCGTCCACCAACTGGCGCAGGGTGCGCATGTCTTCCAGGGTGGTCTTGCCGCAGAACAACAGCGGAATCTGCTCCAGCTTGCCCTTGCGCACGGCCAGCTGGATGTAGTTGTAGATCATGATGAAGCCTTTCAGGTAGGACAGGTCCTTGGTGAAAGGCAGGCCACTGGGCGTCGAGCCACGGAACACGCGGTTGGCGTTGCTGTAGCTCTGTTCCTGGCTGAAGCCCTGCTCGCGGTAGAAATCGAACACCTGCAGGAAGTCCGCGCCCTCCTCGGCCATATGGATGGCGCGGGTACGGTTGGTCAGCTTGCGCAGGCGGGTCGGGTAGGAGGCGAAGGTGATCACCTCCATCAGGATCGCCAGGCCTTCCTGGGTCACGGTCGAGGATGGCGGGCCCTTGGCCAGAAAGGTACAGACCGGCTGGCTCAGGCCATTCAGCGTGGTTGCCACATGCACCAGGCCCTCGTGCACCTCCAATGCCCGCACATCGCGCTCGTTGAACATCGCGTCGCTGCGGATCTTGATGTAGTCGGCGCCGGCCGCCGCGTCAGCCAGAATGCCATCGGACTCGAACACCCGAATGGTGCTCTCCTCCTCGCCAAACACCTTGTTCAGGCGGTGTTGCAGCAGGTTGACCGCCTCTTTGGCGCTGAGGGTCTTGGGCTCGTCCTTGAGGTCGCCGCGCTTGTCGATATTGTTGAGGAAGTCGGAGAACATCAGGCCCAGGTCGGCCAGGGTCGGATCACCGGCATGGAAGGCATCGGATGCCGCGCCGTAGAGCTCCTGCGAGATCAGGCCGAAATCCTCGGTGCCGCGCGCCTCCAGCATGCGGATCACCATGCGGTACTCGCGGCACATGCGCCGCATGATCTGCCCAACCGGGTTGAACTGACCGAGCTGGCGGGTGATATCGCGCTCGATATTCTGGAATTCCAGCTTTTTCGCCGCGGCATCGAAGGCCAGCGGGCGGTTGGCGTAATAGCCACGGTCGACGGCGGGCAGCTTCTTGCCCTTGTGCTTGAGGAATTCGCTGCGGATCGTGTCGTCCCACTTCACCGCATCCAGCACGCGGATCGGCGTTTGCGCCTCGACGATACGGTCGGACAACACCCGCACGATCAACTGATAGTCGTCCAACCCGGTATGACTGTTCATGCGTCCCTCACCACAACCTGCTAGTCACCGGCGCGCTGATAGCGCGCGACTTCGATAAACACATCCGAATTGGCCTGATCGTCGAGGTAGGTAAACACCTGCTCCAGCGGGCTGCTGATCAACACGCCATCGCCTTCTGCACCGTCGACCACTTCACCCTGCAACGCGCCCTGCTCCAGCTCCTGCAGAATGCGGTCGACATCCAGGTTGTAGATCACCAGTTCATTGTTGCTGGTCAGCTCGAAGCCGGCGATGGCGAAGTTCGCCCCCATGCTCTTCGGCAAGCCCGCCGACAGGTACCAGCGGCGGCCGTGATGAGCCACGGTAAAACCGTACTCTTCGAGGCTATCGAGATTGTCCAGACTGTCGACATAGGCCCGCGCCTTGTAGACGTTGGAGCCGGCACGGGTGATCTGCAGATACAGCTGCTCGCCCCACTCATTCTTGCGCGACCATTCGCCGAGCAAGGGAATCGGGGCCGCCTCATTGGCTGGAATCGGGTCCTTGAAGGTGACCAGACAGCCACTGAGCAACAAGAAAGACACGGCAAGCAGCGCGCGCCAGGTGTTCATTCAGCTCTCCTTGTGAACGGATTGACCGGGTTACAGGCCCAGTACCAGATGCATATAGCGTTTAAGCATGGCCAACATATCTTCACTGTCCAGATGATCAACGCCGTCCAGCAGGCCCTGATACTCCATGCGCACAATAATCGCCGTCAATAGCTTGGCATCCTGCTCGGCCTGCTGCGAACCCAGCACCTCAAAGAAATGCGTCACGCCCTGCAGCAGAATCTGCCGATGCGCACGCACCAGCTCGTGCAAGCGCGGGTTGAGCAAGGCTTCCTGCTGAAAGGCCTGCTCGGCCAGCAGGTGTTCGCGGCGCGTGAGCAATTGCTGACGCACGTACTCCACGGCCAAACGGGCGATTTCATTGGCCAAACGCCGGCGCGCTTCGGCACTGCCATCCAGACGGCTGACCTGCTCACGCAACAAGCCTTCGGTACTGCTCCAGAACTGGCCCATATGGGCCGCACTGCGCTCGACAAACTGGGTAAAGGTATCGGTGATCAGGTCATTGATGTCTTTGAAGTAATAGGTGGTCGCCGACAGCGGCACCTCAGCCTCCGCGGCCACCGCACGGTGGCGCACGGCGCGCACGCCTTCACGCACGATAATGCGCATGGCGGCGTCGAGAATCGCCTGACGCCGCTGTTCGCTGCCCTGACGACTGGCCTTGCGCCCTTGATACTGCACACTCTCGGCAACGGCATTGGCCACGTGGGTAGCGCTTTCTTGGGCAGGCTTGGCAGTCACAGCACGATGTTCCTCTCAAGTTATTGCAGGATCATTTAAGACTTAGTCAGTAGACCGCAAAAGTAACCCATTTACCGACAATAAAAAGCCAGGCAATAAAAAGCCGCCCTGAGGCGGCTTTGCAAACATCAGGCTTGCGGGCGCATATGCGGGAACAGGATCACATCGCGGATCGACGGTGAGTTGGTCAGCAACATCACCAGACGGTCGATGCCGATGCCTTCACCGGCCGTTGGCGGCATGCCGTATTCCAGGGCGCGGACGAAGTCGGCGTCGTAGTGCATGGCTTCGTCGTCGCCGGCGTCCTTGTCAGCCACCTGGGCCATAAAGCGCTCGGCCTGGTCTTCCGCGTCGTTCAACTCGGAGTAAGCGTTGGCGATTTCACGGCCACCGATAAACAGCTCGAAGCGGTCGGTGACGTTGGGGTTGTCGTCGTTACGACGGGCCAGCGGCGACACTTCAAACGGGTACTGGGTGATGAAGTGCGGCTGCTCCAGCTTGTGCTCGACCAGTTCTTCGAAAATCATCACCTGCAGTTTGCCCAGGCCTTCGAAGCCCAACACCTTGGCACCGGCTTTCTTGGCGATGGCACGGGCCTTGTCGATGTCGGTCAGGTCGTCAGCGGTCAACTCAGGGTTGTACTTGAGGATCGAATCGAACACCGACAGACGCACGAACGGCTCGCCGAAGTGGAACACCTTGTCGCCGTACGGCACGTCGGTGCTGCCCAGAACCAGCTGCGCCAGCTCGCGGAACAGTTCTTCGGTCAGGTCCATGTTGTCTTCGTAGTCGGCGTACGCCTGGTAGAACTCCAACATGGTGAACTCAGGGTTGTGCCGAGTCGAAACGCCTTCGTTACGGAAGTTGCGGTTGATTTCGAAGACTTTCTCGAAACCACCAACCACCAGGCGCTTGAGGTACAGCTCCGGCGCGATGCGCAGGAACATGCCCATGTCCAGAGCGTTGTGGTGAGTCTCGAATGGCTTGGCCGCCGCGCCGCCAGGAATGGTCTGCAGCATCGGCGTTTCCACTTCGAGGAAGTCACGCTGCATCAGGAAACTGCGAATGTGCGCAATCACCTGCGAACGCACGCGGAAGGTCTGACGCACGTCTTCGTTGACGATCAGGTCGACGTAGCGCTGACGGTAGCGCTGCTCGGTGTCGGACAGGCCATGATGCTTGTCCGGCAGCGGACGCAGGGATTTGGTCAGCAGGCGCACGTTAGTCATCTCGACGTACAGGTCGCCCTTGCCGGAACGCGCCAGGGTGCCTTCGGCGGCGATGATGTCGCCCATGTCCCAGGTCTTCACCGCGGCCAGGGTTTCTTCGGTCAGGGTCTTGCGGTTGACGTAGACCTGGATGCGCCCGGTCATGTCCTGGATCACCATAAACGAACCACGGTTGAGCATGATGCGCCCGGCCACCTTGACCGGAATGGCAGCGGCTTCCAGCTCTTCCTTGGTCTTCTCGGCGTACTGCTTCTGCAGGTCCGCGCAGTAGTTGTCGCGGCGGAAGTCATTCGGGAAGGCATTGCCTTGCTCACGCACGGCCGCAAGCTTTTCCTTGCGCAGGGCAATCAGCTTGTTTTCTTCCTGCTGCAGTTCGTGGTGGTCGAGTTGTTGGTCGCTCATGGTCGTTCGTCTGTCCTGTCAATCGTTGGCGGATGGTCGGACCGCGCGCGGCGCGCCCAACCTGCCTAAAACCATCACCCGGCGGTTAGAGCCCCTGCTTGAGGCTCGCTACCAGGTATTCATCAATGTCGCCGTCGAGCACTTTGTCGCAATCACTGCGCTCGATATTGGTCCGCAGATCCTTGATCCGCGAAGCATCGAGCACATAGGAGCGAATCTGGTGGCCCCAGCCGATATCCGACTTGGTCTCTTCCAGCGCCTGCGAAGCCGCGTTGCGCTTCTGCACTTCCTGCTCGTACAGGCGCGCACGGAGCATCTTCATCGCGGTGTCTTTGTTGGCGTGCTGCGAGCGTTCGTTCTGGCACGCCACCACGGTGTTGCTCGGTACGTGGGTGATACGTACAGCCGAGTCGGTGGTGTTTACGTGCTGACCACCGGCACCCGATGAACGATAGGTATCAATGCGCAGGTCTGCTGGATTGATCTCGATCTCGATGTTGTCATCGATTTCCGGCGAGACGAACACCGCAGAGAACGAGGTGTGGCGACGGTTACCGGAGTCGAACGGGCTCTTGCGCACCAGCCGGTGCACGCCGATCTCGGTACGCAGCCAGCCAAAGGCGTATTCGCCCTTGATATGCACGGTCGCACCCTTGATCCCGGCGACTTCACCGGCGGACAGCTCGACGATCTCGGCACTGAAACCGCGTTTGTCAGCCCAACGCAGGTACATGCGCAGCAGGATGTTGGCCCAGTCCTGCGCCTCGGTGCCGCCGGAGCCGGCCTGGATGTCCAGGTAGGCGTTGTTCGGGTCCATCTCGCCGCTGAACATGCGGCGGAATTCAAGCTTCTCGAGGATGCCGCGCAGGCGCTCGACTTCGCTGACGACGTCCTCCACCGCGCCTTCGTCGTTCTCTTCGACGGCCATATCGAGCAGGTCGCGCGAATCGGCCAGGCTGCCGTGCAGGTCGTCCAGGGTGTCGACGATCAGCGCCAGGGACGCGCGCTCGCGGCCTAGATTCTGGGCGTATTCGGGGTTGTTCCAGACGCTCGGGTCTTCGAGTTCGCGGTTTACTTCGACCAGCCGATCATGTTTGTGATCGTAGTCAAAGATACCCCCGAATAGTCTGGGTGCGCTCGGACAGGTCCTTGATGCTATTAAGGATCGGGTTGATTTCCATGGCTGGCAGCACTCGCAGGTCAAACTTTCGGAAAAGCCGGCGAGTATACCCCAGTCCAACAGCCCCTGGCAGCCCGCAATGGCCGCCGAGTCACGCCAGGGCGGACCAACGGCGCACTCTGGCGCTGACCGATCAGGTGCCCGCCACTCGTAAACTCACGCACCCGACTAGTAGACTCAAACCCGCCAGACGAGACGGTTCGCCACAAGCAGAGCAAGCCAACAACCCGCTCTTCCCCTATAAAGGAAGAGCCACCATGCCCTTTTGAGGTTACCGGATAATGCCGTTTTTCCGTCGCTGGCTGGACCAGGGCCTCGATCTCTTCCAGCGTCATGCCGTGCTCGGCATGACGCTGGTGTTGCTGCTCAGCCTGAGCGGACTGACCTGGCACCTGCAGCAGATCTTCACCCAGCAACTGCACCAGGCGGCGCTGAAGAATGCCCAGTTGTACACCGCCGCCCTGACCGAATTCCGCAGCCTCTATACCTCCGAGGTGGTCGTCCGCGCTCGCCAGCACGGCATGACCATCACCCACGACTACCAGAACAACCCGCAGGCCATCCCGCTGCCGGCGACCATGAGCATGCTGCTCGGCAGCCGCCTGGGCGAACAGGGCACGGGGCTGCGCACTCGCCTCTACAGCCCCTACCCCTTTCCCTGGCGGCAACAGGAAGGCGGCCTCCGTGACAGCTTCGGCGAGCAAGCCTGGCAAGCCCTGCTGGCCAGCCCCGAACAACCCTTCTATCGCCTCGAGGAGCAGGACGGCAAGCTGCTGCTGCGCTATGCCACCGCCGACCGCATGCGCCCCGCCTGCGTCGATTGCCATAACAGCCACCCCGATTCGCCACGGCGCGGCTGGCAGGAAGGCGACCTGCGCGGCATTCTGGAAATCAACCAGGTGCTGGATGCCAGCAGCCTGAATGTGCGCGCCCTGCCGCTCGAGGTCGCCGGCGTCACCCTGGCGATACTGGCACTGCTCAGCACCCTGCTGGCCCTGGTGGTCGGCCGCTTGCATCGCGCCCGTGAAGAAGCTCAGTGCCTCAGCCAGGAGCTGAACCTGCTCAACAAGGCACTGCAACGGGAAGTCGTCGAGCGCCACCAGGCGGAGCAGACCCTGCGCACGGTCAATGAGACCCTGCTGCAACTGACCAACCGCGACCCCCTGACCCAGATCGCCAACCGCCGCTGCTTCGAGGACTACCTGGCGCTGGAGTGGAACCGCGCCCTACGCGCCGACAGCTCGCTCGGTCTGATCATGATGGATATCGACCATTTCAAGGCCTACAACGACCACTACGGCCACCAGGCCGGCGACCGTTGCCTGCAGCGCGTCGCCGCTTTGCTGCAAAACACGGCGCAACGCTCTAGCGACCTGGTGGCGCGCTATGGGGGCGAGGAGTTCGTCATCGTGTTGCCGGATGCCTCGATCGAGACCGCCCTGGCCCTGGCCGAGGCCATGCGCGAAGGCGTGGAGGCGCTGCAGTTGGAGCATGCCGCCTCACCGACCAGTCCCTGGGTGACCCTGAGCCTGGGTGCCGCCAGCCTGATCCCGCGCGCCGACAACAGCCCCGAGCAACTGATCCAAAGCGCCGACCAGGCGCTCTACCGGGCCAAGGTTGGCGGGCGCAATCACTGCGAAAACGGCACCGACTAAAGGGCTGAGGCTCAGCGCGCCCATCAAGCCAAACGCGTCGGCCTAGAACCTATTTACGATCTCGCGAGCCAGAGCGAGACAAGGCAAAAAAGCCGAAGAAGCGCAGTTTACGAGCTGTAAATGAGCATTCTGAGGCTGTTTTTAACGCGGCAGCGCCGACGCACAGCAGATCGTAATCAGGTTCTTACAAACGTAACAACTGGTCGGCCAGCTCGGCCGCATGGCGCTCGACAATCAGCGGCACCAGGTTGTCGTTGTAGTCGAGCAGACGCGGGTAGATAAACTTCCAGCGCGGCAGCGCCCGCTGCAAGCGTTGCTGCGCCTGGGCATCGGTTAGCTCGCCGGCGAGGCTGGCGAGTTCGCCATCCACCTGCTTGGCCAGCACGTCGATATCCTGATTCAGGTAATGCTGCTGTTGCTCCGGCAGGATTTCGATATCACCGACATAGGCCCGCGCGGTGTAACGTGCCGCCAGGTACTGCACCTTGACCGGCAGGCTTTGCAGGCGCTGCTCAGATGCCGACAGCGGTTGGGGCAAGGCCTTCAACAACTGCTGCTCAAGCGCTTCGAGTGCAATCACCAGCTCGCGCTGGGCTTTGCTGTACTGGAAATTGAATTCCCACTGCAGGTCCGGCTCGCCAGGCTTGTAGGCCAGCGTCTGCTCGACCAACCCGGTAAAGGCGGTCAACGGCGGCTGCAGCTGCTCCATTGCCAGCCGCGCCGAATCCGTCAATGCCTGCGCCTGCAATGCACTCACGCGTTCACCCAGCTTGCCCAGGTCAGCCTGCACCTTGGCGGCCAGCTCGGCGTGCCCGCCTTCACCACGATGGATAAACAGGTCGGTACTGCTACGAAATACCAGCACCTGCGCCTGCTGCACCTGTGCCAAGGCTGCATCGGGGGCAGCCTGCAACAACGGGCTGAGGCACAGCATTCCCAGGGTCAGCAGGCAATTCTTGTAGATGCGGCGCATTGGGTATCCGTCCATAGCGAGAAAAGCGCCGAGTATAGGGAGGCAAACCGGCAGCGGCCATCACCGGTTCAGTGCAATAGGCAACACGTGCGTGGCGCGAGAATTGCCTCTGCACAGGGCTAATGGGCGCAATAAAACCTAAGCCTTCGTTAAAAAAGAAATAACCCACCTACTTTCGACAAACCATAATGCCCAGCACCCACTCTTCGCTGCGAGCCACCGCCGCATGATGACCCTGCGCCAGATCCGCCATTTCATCGCCGTCGCCGAAACCGGCTCGATTTCCGCCGCCGCCCAGGCGGTGTTTATTTCCCAGTCGACCCTGACCCTGGCCATCCAGCAACTGGAGGAGGAGATCGGCGTCAGCCTGTTCAACCGCCACGCCAAAGGTATGAGCCTGACCCACCAGGGCCACCAGTTCCTGCGCCAGGCGCACCTGATCCTGGCCACTGTGGACAATGCCAAGCGCAGCCTGCAGCAGAGCACCGACCAGGTCGCCGGCAGCCTGACCATTGGCGTAACCAGCCTGGTTGCCGGTTACTACTTGGCCGACCCGATCACCCGCTTCCAGCGTGCCTACCCCAACGTGCAGGTGCGCGTAGTCGAGGATGAGCGCCCCTATATCGAGCACCTGCTGGTCAGCGGCGAGATCGATGTCGGCGTGCTGATCCTCTCAAACCTGGAAGACCGCCACGCCCTGCAGACCGAGGTGCTGACCCATTCGCCGCACCGCCTATGGCTGCCGGCGCGGCATCCGTTGCTAGAACGCGACAGCATCAGCCTGGCGGATGTAGCCAGCGAGCCGCTGATCCAGCTCAACGCCGACGAAATGGGCCTGCACACCCAACGCATCTGGGGCCGCGCCGGCATGACGCCGACCATCACCCTGCGCACCGCCTCGGTGGAAGCGGTGCGCAGCCTGGTGGCGGCCGGCCTTGGTTTGTCGATCCAGCCGGACATGACCTACCGCCCCTGGTCGCTGGAAGGCGACATCATCGAGGCCTTGCCGCTGGCTGACCTGAGCGAGCCAATGGACGTCGGCCTGGCCTGGCGCCGAGGCACGGCGCGGCCTGCACTGGTTGACCCGTTCCTCTCGGTAGCACGCGAACAGCCAAACAATCGCAAGGTTTCGATTTAATCGAACGCTGCTTTCAATATTTAGAATTTGTCGACCGCTGCACCGGGCTCTAGTCTCAGCTTCATAAAGACGCAGGCGCTCCGGGCAGTTACTGGAGCCGTCATGCAGGCAGAAACCAAAAAAAGAACGCCAAAAATGCCAGAACCCACCCTGTACAGCGCACTGCTGATCGACGGCCAATTGGTCGGCGGGGAAGGTTTGGCCGAAGCCATCATCAATCCCGCCAGCGGCGAAGTGCTCACCACCATCGCCGAAGCCTCGCTGGAGCAGGTGGAAGCCGCCGTGCAGGCCGCCCACCGCGCCTTCGCCGGCTGGTCGCGGACCACTCCGGCCCAACGCGCCACAGCACTGCTGGCCATCGCCGATGCCATCGAACAGAACGCCGAGCAGCTCGCTCGTCTGGAATCGCTGAACTGCGGCAAGCCGCTGCACCTGGCGCGTCAGGACGACATCCCCGCCACCGCCGATGTGTTCCGCTTCTTCGCCGGCGCCGTGCGCTGCCAGCAGGGTCAGCTGGCTGGCGAATACGTGCCGGGCCACACCAGCATGGTGCGCCGCGACCCGGTGGGCGTGGTCGCGTCCATCGCACCGTGGAATTACCCACTGATGATGGCCGCCTGGAAGATCGCCCCGGCCCTGGCCGCCGGCAACACAATGATCTTCAAACCCTCGGAACACACCCCGCTGTCGATCCTGGCCCTGGCTCCGGCACTGGCGCAGACCCTACCGCCGGGCGTGCTGAACATCATCTGTGGCGGTGGCGAAGGCGTCGGCAGCCAGCTGGTTGGCCACCCGCGCATCCGCATGGTGTCGCTGACCGGCGATATCGTCACCGGGCAGAAGATCCTGCAGACCGCCGCGCGCACGCTGAAACGCACGCACCTGGAACTGGGCGGCAAGGCGCCGGTGATCGTCTGCAACGACGCTGACCTTGACGCCGTGGTGCAGGGCATTCGCACCCACGGTTACTACAACGCCGGCCAGGATTGCACCGCCGCCTGCCGCATCTACGCTCAGGCCGGCATCCACGACCGCCTAGTCGCCGAGCTGGGCGATGCGGTGGCGAGCATCCGTTTCGCCCGCAAGAAAGACAGCGATAACGAGATCGGCCCGCTGATCAGCGCCCGCCAGCGCGACCGCGTGGCCAGCTTCGTCGAGCGCGCCCTCGGCCAGCCGCATATCGAGCGGGTCACCGGTGCCGCCGTGCATTCCGGCGCTGGCTTCTATTACCAGCCAACCCTGCTGGCCGGCTGCAAGCAGAACGACGAGATCGTCCAGCGCGAAGTGTTCGGTCCGGTGGTCACCGTCACCCGTTTCGACCAGTTGAACCAGGCGCTGGACTGGGCCAACGACTCCGAGTACGGCCTGGCCAGCTCGGTGTGGACGCAGAACCTGGACAAGGCCTTCCAGCTGGCCAACCGCCTGCAATATGGCTGCACCTGGATCAACACCCATTTCATGCTGGCCAGCGAAATGCCCCACGGCGGCCTCAAGCGTTCCGGCTACGGCAAGGACCTGTCCAGCGACTCACTGCAGGATTACAGCGTGGTGCGCCACATCATGGCGCGCCACGGACAACAACTAGACTGAGTAACACCGCCGGCTCGGCAGCCGTATCGCCGAACGACATTCAACTGCCCCGATAACAGCCCACAAGAAGAGGGAATCACAATGTCCGCGTATAAAACTGCAGTGCTCAGCGCACTGGCCACCGCTCTGCTCGCCGCCGGTGCCGCCCAGGCCGCCGAACCGCTGAAAACCCTGGGCAAGGCCGAAGGCCAGCTCGATATCATTGCCTGGCCCGGCTACATCGAGCGCGGCGAAACCGACAAGAACTACGACTGGGTGACCCAGTTCGAAAAAGACAGCGGCTGCAAGGTCAACGTCAAAACCGCCGCCACCTCCGACGAGATGGTCAGCCTGATGGCCAAGGGCGGCTACGACCTGGTCACCGCCTCCGGCGATGCCTCCTTGCGCCTGATTGCCGGCAAGCGCGTGCAGCCAGTCAATATCGACCTGATCCCCAGCTGGAAGAACGTCGACAGCCGCCTGCAGAATTCGCCCTGGCACGTGGTCGCCGGCCAGCACTACGGCACGCCCTACCAGTGGGGCCCGAACGTACTGATGTACAGCACCACGCTGTTCAAGGAAGCACCGACCAGCTGGAAAGTCGTGTTCGAGGAGCAAACCCTGGCCGACGGCAAGAGCAACAAGGGCCGCGTGCAGGCCTACGACGGCCCGATCTACATCGCCGACGCCGCCCTCTACCTGAAGGCGACAAAACCGGACCTGGGCATCACCGACCCCTACTTGCTCAATGAGGCCCAGTACGCCGCCGTGCTCGAAGTGCTGCGCGCCCAGCAGCCGCTGATCCACCGCTACTGGCACGACGTCACCGTACAGATGAACGACTTCAAGAACGAAGGCGTGGTGGCCTCCGGCGCCTGGCCGTATCAGGTCAACGCGCTGCAACTGGAGAAACAGCCGATCGCCTCCACCGTACCGGTTGAAGGCGCCACCGGCTGGGCCGACACCACCATGCTGCACGCCGAAGCCAAGCACCCGGTGTGCGCCTACAAGTGGATGGACTGGTCACTGCAACCCAAGGTGCAGGGTGACCTGGCCTCTTGGTTCGGCTCGGTACCGGCTGTGCCAGCGGCCTGCAAGGACAACGCCCTGCTCGGCGCCGAAGGCTGCAAGACCAACGGCTTCGACAACTTCGAGAAGATCGCCTTCTGGAAAACCCCGCAGGCCGAGGGTGGCAAGTACGTCCCGTATAGCCGCTGGACCCAGGACTACATCGCCATCATGGGCGGTAGATAAGGGTTCCGCGCTGGCTGCGCGGTCCGTGGGCGGCGTTGTGTCCTCGCACGAAGCTCGCCTACCAGACGGTATGTCTCGCTTCGTGCTGCGGGACGCCTTGCCCACAGACCGCTCGCTCAGCGCTGCCTCAACTTAGCCCAGGGGTGAAACACACACCTGGGTCGCCCATTCCAAACAATTGGTTTCACCGCTGTACATCAACCACCGACTCTCCCGTCTTGTGTCGGCAAACCCAACCCGGGCGAGACGGTGGTGGATGGCTTTTATCCTGGAGCAATTGAAATGACCCTTGCAGTGCAATTCACCGATGTGTCCCGCGCGTTCGGCGACGTCAAAGCCGTCGACCGGGTGTCCATCGACATCCAGGATGGCGAATTCTTTTCCATGCTCGGCCCGTCCGGCTCGGGCAAAACCACCTGCCTGCGCCTGATCGCCGGCTTCGAGCAGCCAAGTAGCGGCTCCATTCGTATTCATGGCGTGGAGGCCGTGGGCCTGGCGCCCTACCGTCGCGACGTCAACACGGTGTTCCAGGATTACGCCCTGTTCCCGCACATGAACGTGCTGGACAACGTCGCCTACGGCCTCAAGGTCAAGGGCGTCGGCAAGTCCGAACGCCTGGCCCGCGCCGAGGAAGCCCTGGGCATGGTCGCCCTCGGCAGCTACGGCGCGCGCAAACCGGCGCAACTGTCCGGCGGCCAGCGTCAGCGCGTGGCCCTGGCCCGCGCCCTGGTCAACCGGCCGCGGGTGCTGCTGCTCGATGAGCCGCTCGGTGCCCTCGACCTCAAGCTGCGCGAGCAGATGCAGAGCGAGCTGAAGAAGCTGCAACGCCAGCTCGGCATCACCTTCATCTTCGTCACCCACGACCAGAGCGAAGCGCTGTCCATGTCGGACCGCGTGGCGGTGTTCAACAAGGGCCGCATCGAGCAGGTCGACACCCCGCGCAACCTCTACATGAAGCCGGCCACCCCGTTCGTCGCCGAGTTCGTCGGCACCTCCAACGTGCTCAAGGGCGAGCTGGCCGCGCAGATCAACGGCTCGCCGCTGCCGGTGTCGATCCGTCCGGAACACACCCGCCTGGGCAACGGCGAGACCCTGGGCAACGACGAAGTGGAAATCAGCGGCCTGCTGCACGACATCCAGTACCAGGGTGCCTCGACCCGTTTCGAGATCCAGCTGGAGAACGGCCAGAACTTCTCCGTCAGCCAGGCCAACAACCAATGGCAACTGGGCGATGCGCCGGTGCAGCCAGGCCAGCGGGTCAGCGCGCGCTGGGCGCGTGGTGCCATGGTCGGCCTGCGCGAGGACGTGTGAGATGAGCCAGACCCTCGCCCTCGACCACAGCGGCGGCCTCATGCGCCGGCTGTCCGACCTGCTCTACCGCAAGCCGACGCTGTACCTGTCGATGCTGCTGATTCCACCGCTGCTGTGGTTTGGCGCGGTGTACCTGGGTTCGCTACTGACCCTGCTGTGGCAAGGTTTCTACACCTTCGACGACTTCAGCATGACGGTCACTCCAGACCTCACCCTGGCCAACTTCGCCGCGCTGTTCCAGGCGGCCAACTTCGACATCATCCTGCGCACCGTCGGCATGGCGGTGGCGGTGTCGATCGCCAGCGGCCTGATCGCCTTCCCCATCGCCTACTACATGGCGCGCTACACCACGGGCAAGACCAAGGCCTTCTTCTACATCGCGGTGATGCTGCCGATGTGGGCCAGCTACATCGTCAAGGCCTATGCCTGGACCCTACTGCTGGCCAAGGGCGGCGTGGCCATGTGGTTTATCCAGGCGCTGCACCTGCAACCGCTGCTGCAGCTGATCCTCGAAGTGCCGGGGGTGGGCGGCAACACTCTGTCGACCTCGCACCTGGGGCGCTTTCTGGTGTTCGTCTACATCTGGCTGCCGTTTATGATCCTGCCGATCCAGGCGTCGCTGGAACGCCTGCCGCCCTCCTTGCTGCAAGCCTCGGCCGACCTCGGCGCCAAGCCCCGGCAAACCTTTATGCAAGTGATTCTGCCGCTGTCGATCCCGGGCATCGCCGCCGGCTCGATCTTCACCTTCAGCCTGACCCTCGGCGACTTTATCGTGCCGCAGTTGGTGGGGCCGCCCGGCTTCTTCATCGGCAACATGGTGTATTCCCAGCAGGGCTCGATCGGCAACATGCCGATGGCCGCCGCCTTCACCCTGGTGCCGATCGTGCTGATCGCCGTATACCTGTCCATCGTCAAACGTCTGGGGGCCTTCGATGCGCTCTAAAGCCGAAAAGCACGGGGATCAAGCCTCCTGGGGCCTGAAACTGGCCGCCTGGGGCGGGTTGCTGTTCCTGCACTTCCCGATCCTGATCATCTTTATCTACGCCTTCAACACCGAAAGCTCGGGCTTCAGCTTTCCGCCGCAGGGCTTCACCCTGCACTGGTTCAGCGTGGCCCTGGCCCGTCCGGATGTACTGGAAGCGATCAAGCTGTCGGCGCAGATCGCCGCCCTGGCGACCCTGGTCGCGATGATCCTCGGCACCCTGGCCGCCGCCGCGTTGTACCGCCGCGACTTCTTCGGCAAGGAAAGCATCTCCATGCTGCTGATCCTGCCGATCGCCCTGCCCGGCATCATCACCGGCCTGGCCCTGCTGGCGGCGTTCAAGAGCTTCGGCATCGAGCCGGGCTTCCTGACCATCGTCATCGGCCATGCGACCTTCTGCGTGGTGATCGTCTACAACAACGTCATCGCGCGTTTCCGCCGCACCAGCCACAGCCTGATCGAGGCGAGCATGGACCTGGGTGCCGATGGCTGGCAGACCTTCCGCTACATCGTCCTGCCCAACCTCGGCTCGGCCCTGCTGGCCGGCGGCATGCTGGCCTTCGCCCTGTCGTTCGACGAGATCATCGTCACCACCTTCACCGCCGGCCACGAACGCACCCTGCCGCTGTGGCTGCTCAACCAGCTGTCACGCCCGCGTGATGTGCCGGTAACCAACGTGGTCGCCATGCTGGTGATGCTGGTGACCATGCTACCGATCCTCGGTGCCTACTACCTGACCAAGGGTGGTGAAGGCGTGGCCGGCAGCGGCAAGTAAGGACGCGGGGCAAAAAGTAGGGTGGATCACGCTTCATCGATCCACCACTGCCGGCAGAGACGCCCATGGTGGATGTAAAAAGCGACATCCACCCGACAAGAACATTCCTGCAAACCCGATAGCGAGGTTGAAGCGATGCAAAGCAAACTCCTGATCAACGGCGAACTGGTCGACGGCCTCGGTGCCGCGCAGCCGGTGCTCAACCCCTCCCAGGGCTCGGTGCTGGTGCAGATTCCGGAAGCCACCCCGGAGCAGATCGACGCCGCCGTGCGCGCCGCCGACGCTGCCTTCGACAGTTGGTCGCAGACCACCCCAGGCCAGCGCTCCGCCCTGCTGCTGGCCCTGGCCGACGCCATCGACGCCAACGCCGACGAGCTGGCCCGCCTGGAATCGCAGAACTGCGGCAAGCCCTACGCCGCTGCGCGCAACGACGAGCTGCCGGCGATCGCCGACGTATTCCGCTTCTTCGCCGGTGCCGCGCGCTGCCTGCAAGGCTCAGCCGCCGGCGAATACCTGCCCGGCCATACCTCGATGATCCGCCGCGACCCGATCGGCGTGGTCGCCTCCATCGCGCCGTGGAACTACCCACTGATGATGGCCGCCTGGAAGCTGGCCCCAGCCCTGGCCGCCGGCAACTGCGTGGTGCTCAAACCGTCCGAGCAGACCCCGCTGACCGCCCTGCGCCTGGGCCAGCTGATCGCCGGGATCTTCCCCGCCGGCGTGGTCAACATCGTCTTCGGCCGCGGTGCCAGCGTCGGCGAGCCACTGGTCACCCATCCCAAGGTGCGCATGGTGTCGCTGACCGGCTCCATCCCCACCGGGGCCAATATCATCGCCAGCACGGCCGCCTCGGTTAAGCGCATGCATATGGAGCTGGGCGGCAAGGCCCCGGTGATCATCTTCAACGACGCCGACATCGACGCCGCCGTGGAAGGTATCCGCACCTTCGGCTTCTACAACGCCGGCCAGGACTGCACCGCCGCCTGCCGCATCTACGCGCAGAAAGGCGTCTACGAGAAGTTCGTCGCCGCCCTCGGTGCCGCCGTCAGCTCGATCAAGCATGGCCTGCAGGACGACGCCAGCACCGAACTCGGCCCACTGATCACCGAGGTGCATCGCCAGCGCGTGGCCGGCTTCGTCGAGCGCGCCAGCGCCGTTTCACACATCGAAGTGGTCACCGGCGGCAAGGCCCCGGCCGGCAGCGGCTTCTTCTTCCTGCCGACGGTGCTGGCCGGTGCCCTGCAGGACGACGAAATCGTACGCCGCGAAGTGTTCGGCCCGGTGGTCTCGGTCACCCCGTTCGACGACGAAGCGCAGGCCCTGGCCTGGGCCAACGCCTCCGACTACGGCCTGGCCAGCTCGGTATGGACCAGCGACGTCGGCCGCGCCCACCGCATGGCCGCGCGTTTGCAGTACGGCTGCACCTGGGTCAATACCCACTTCATGCTGGTCAGCGAGATGCCCCATGGCGGGGTGAAGCTGTCCGGTTATGGCAAGGACATGTCCATGTATGGGCTCGAGGATTACACCGCCATCCGCCACGTGATGTTCAAGCATTAACGCAACTGATCTGAACCTTTCGCCCGCCCGGCGGGCGTGAGGCTTGGGTCGCTCCGTCTTTTCCACCCCCCGAAAATCAGCTGGCGCACTAACAATGAAACAGCACCGCCGCTGGCGACACTCCGTCAGCGCGGGGCGGCGCGAAGGACGGGGTATCATGCGCGCCGCACACATCAGGCCAGCCTGCTTCCCTTACGGACAGCCGATGCCTGCGGCATACCCGCGAAGATCATCGTCATCACGGCCCGCACGGGCCAGTCGCAACCTGCGCGCCACTCCACCGCCTGCAGCGTTATAGGCTGTACTGCATCCAGATGCGTTCCGCCTGGCATGGGCCGGAGCAACGCTATGCATGTACGGCGCTTGACCCGAACTTTCAACCGGAGGCTCTACCATGACCATCACTCGCCGCGACTTCCTCAACGGCGTCGCTTTGACTATTGCGGCTGGCCTGACGCCGATCCAGGTGCTTCGCGCCAGCCCCTCCGGGCGTTACTACCCGCCGGCACTGACGGGGCTGCGCGGTAGCCATGTCGGCTCCTTCGAAGTTGCGCACCAGATGGGTTGGGAGAAGAAGGTGTTCGACACCGACAGCCTGCCGCTCAGTGAGGAGTACGACCTGGTGGTGGTCGGTGGCGGCCTCAGCGGACTGTCCGCCGCCTGGTTCTACCGGCAGCAACACCCACAGGCACGCATCCTGATCATCGAGAACCACGACGACTTCGGCGGTCACGCCAAGCGCAACGAGTTCGAAGCCGGCGGGCGCACCATCATCGGTTACGGCGGCAGCGAGTCGTTCCAATCACCGAGCCACCTATTCAGCAAGACCGTGAACGACCTGATGCAAAGCCTCGGGGTACAGACCAAGCGTTTCGATACCGCCTTCGACCGCGACTTCTACCCCAACCTCGGCCTGTCGCGCGCGGTGTTCTTCGACAAGGAGAACTTCGGCGAAGACAAACTGGTTACCGGCGACCCGACGCCGATGGTGGCCGACGATATCGCCCCAGACAAATTGCATGCCCGCCCGATTGCCGAGTTCATCAACGACTTCCCGCTGCCGGAAGCCGACCGCCAGGCGCTGATCGCCCTGCACAATGCGCCCAAGGACTACCTCGCCGGCAAATCAGTCGACGAGAAAGAGCAGCACCTGAGCAAGACCAGCTACCGCGACTTCCTGCTCAAGGACGTCGGCCTCTCGCCGGCCGCCGTGAAGTATTTCCAGAGCCGTACCAACGACTTTATGGCGTTGAGCATTGATGCCGTGGCCGCCTACGACGCTTATTACGTTGGCTTCCCCGGTTTCAGCGCGATGAACCTGCCCCCGATCAGCGAAGAAGCCAAAGCCGAGATGGAAGAGCCGTACATCTACCACTTCCCGGACGGTAACGCCTCGGTCGCGCGCCTGCTGGTGCGCAGCCTGATTCCAGCCGTGGCTCCGGGCAAAGGCATGGAAGACATCGTCCTGGCCAAGTTCGATTACGCCAAGCTGGACGTGGCCGACAGTCCGATTCGCCTGCGCCTGAACAGCACTGCGGTGAGCGTGCACAACGTCACCGGCGGCGTCGATGTCGGCTACAGCCGTGGCGGCCAGCTGGCCCGCGTGCGCGGCAAACACTGCGTGCTGGCCAGCTACAACATGATGATCCCGTACCTGCTGCGCGACCTCTCGGCCGAACAGGCCCACGCGCTGAGCCAGAACGTCAAATACCCGCTGGTTTACACCAAGGTGGTGATCCGCAACTGGCAGGCCTTCACCACGCTCGGCGTGCATGAAATCTACGCGGCGACCCAGCCCTACAGCCGGATCAAACTCGACTACCCGGTGGACCTCGGCGACTACAAGCACCCACGTGACCCCAAGCAGCCGATCTGCCTACACATGGTGTATGTGCCGACCAGCCCGAACAGCGGCATGAATGCTCGCGACCAGGCCCGCGCGGGGCGTGGCAAGCTTTACGGCACCAGCTTCGAACAACTCGAAGCGCAGTTGCGCGAGCAACTGCAACGCATGCTCGGTGCAGGCGGCTTCGAGCACCACAAGGACATTCTGGCGATCACCGTCAACCGCTGGTCGCACGGCTACGCCGGCTACAGCAATAGCCTGTTCGATGACGAAGCAGAGAGCGAAAAACTGATGAACCTGGCTCGCCAGAAGGTCGGCAACGTCAGCATCGCCAACTCCGACGCGGCCTGGAGCGCCTATGCCCACGCCGCTATCGACGAAGCCGCACGCGCGGTAAACGAGCTGAGCTAAGCGCCCGGTCGAGTAGGTGACGGACGCCCATCCGCCGCCTGCTCACCTACCAGGGCGAGTGCACTCTAGCTAGCGGGCCAACAACTCCTGGCGCACCTGAGCCTCAAGCTCGACCTTCAGCGCTGGGTCCAGCTTGAGCTGACGGGCCAGTTCTTCCAGGTAAGCACGCTCCATAAAGTGCTCTTCATCGACCATCAGCACACTGGCCACGTACATTTCGGCGGCCATTTCCGGGGTGCTGGCGGCGCGCGCCACTTCAGCAGGGTCCAGCGGTTTGTTCAGTTCGGCCTGCAACCAGTGCTGCAGCTCGGCATCACTGGTCAGTTTGACCAATTCACCTTCGATCAGCTGTCGCTCGCGGGCATCGACGTGGCCGTCTGCCTTGGCGGCGGCGACCAGGGCCTTGAGAATCGCCTGGCTGTGCTGCTCAGCCTGCGGTGCCGGCAGGCGGTCGAGGGTCTGCGGCTCGCCCTGTGGCGCGCTGGCCTGCTGCGCCTGCCAATTGCCATAGGCCTTGTACGCCACCACGCCGAGCGCGGCCAAACCACCGTAAGTCAGCGCCTTGCCGCCCATCTTGCGCGCACTCTTGTTGCCCAGCAGCATGCCCAGCGCACCGGCCGCCAATGCGCCACCACCTGCACCTTTGAGCAAGGTACTCAGATCACCGCTCTGACCACCTTTGCCTGCCCCGCCGAGCAAACCACCCAGTGCGCCACCTAAACCGCCCAAACCACCGGACGAACCGCCAGCCATGCCGCCGGCGGATGCACCGCCAGACTTCTGCTGCAGCAGATCCGAACCGGATTTCAGCAACTGATCAAGCAATCCACGCGTATTCATCAACCGTTCTCCCTAAAAGTAGGTGTGCAGTCACACAGACTGATTCTAGGGACAGAGGTTTACCGCGACCTAACGCCAGAGTGCTTCGAAAGATTGCCAGCGGGCATAAAGGCCAGGAAAACCGGCTATTCGTCGGCTTTCTGTCAGTGACGGGGCAGCAAACATGTCAAATAGTGGTCACCATCACATTCTGTCGATAGTCGATCTATATTTGACGTCGATAGGATGACGGACAGAAACCCCACAACGGTAAAAGGCTATCAAGAGCCGACGCCGGAGACTCAGCGCCATGCCACCACGCGCCGCTCGCCCAGCCCATTGCTTGCTGCACAGCCTGCTCGCCAGTTGCTGGCTATTCAGCCCGGCATTGAGCGCCGATGCCTCGCCACCCCATCCCAGCGCGCTCAACGAAGCCCTCAGCAGCGCCCGCCTGAGTTCCTGGCAAAGCCTGCTGAGCAGCGCCGCGCAGGACAGCGAACGCGCCCGCCTGGAGCGGGTCAATGGCTTTATCAACCGTTCGGTGAGTTTTGTCAGCGACCAACAGGCCTGGGCTGCGGATGACTACTGGGCCACGCCAGCGCAGACGCTCAGCCGCGGCCAGGGCGACTGCGAAGACTTCGCCATCGCCAAGTACTTCAGCCTGGTCAGCATGGGCATCCCCAGCGAGAAGCTGCGCCTGACCTTCGTCAAGGCGCTCACGCAGAATCAGGCGCATATGGTGCTGGCCTATTACCCCAGCCCCAACGAGCAGCCGCTGATCCTCGACAACCTCGACCCACGTATTCGCCCGGCCAGCGAGCGCCGCGACCTGCTGCCGGTGTATTCCTTCAATAATCACGGGGTGTTTCTGGCCAAGTCGCCGCAGCGCGTCAGCCAGCCACCGGAGTTTCTGGCGCGCTGGAATGAGCTGAGCGAACGCGCCCTGGCCGATGGCTCGGCCGCACGTTCACCGCAGAGCTAGCGCCATCAGCGTGGGCTGATGTGGACAATCATCAGCTGCATCGCCTCCTGGCCACGGTACTCGTTAACGTCGAGTTTGTAGGCCAGTTCCACCCAGCGCACGGTCGGGTTCGGCCAGATTTCGCGGTCCACACCAAAGGCGATGCCATCGAGCTGCACGCTGCCGCACTCGCTTTTCAACACCACCTTGAGATGGCGCTCGCCGACGATGCGCTGCTGCACCAACTGAAACACGCCATGAAACAACGGCTCGGGGAAGTGCTGGCCCCAGGGCCCGGCATTGCGCAGCTCCTTGGCCAGCGGCAGGTGGAACTCCTCGATGGACAAGGCACCATCAGACAGCAACCGGCCAGTCAGATCATCAGCACAGAGCTGGCGGCGCACTTCGGCGTCGAAGGCCGCCGCAAACGCGCCGAAATTCGCCGCTGGGAGCGACAAGCCGGCGGCCATGGCATGCCCCCCGAACTTGCTGATCAACTGTGGGTGCTTGGCTGCCACCGCATCCAGCGCGTCACGGATATGAAAACCCGGCACCGAACGCGCCGAGCCTTTCAGCACACCGTCGCCGGCATCGGCAAAGGCGATGGTCGGGCGGTGATAGCGCTCCTTCATCCGCGAGGCGAGGATGCCGATCACGCCTTGGTGCCAATCGGCCTCGAACAGGCACAGACCGAATGGCATATCGTCCAGAGGCAGATCCTTGAGCTGGGCCAGCGCCTCACGCTGCATACCCTGCTCGATGGCCTTGCGATCCTGATTGAGCTGATCCAGCTGCACCGCCATATCACGCGCCAGCGCTTCGTCTTCGCAGAGCAGGCATTCGATGCCCAGCGCCATGTCGTCCAAACGACCGGCAGCATTCAGCCGTGGACCGAGGATAAAGCCCAGGTCGGTGGAGGTGATGCGCCGATGGTCGCGCCCGGCCACTTCGAGAATTGCGCGCAAGCCCGGACGCGCCCGCCCAGCGCGAATCCGCGCCAGGCCCTGATGCACCAGGATGCGGTTGTTGGCGTCCAGCGGCACCACGTCGGCGACGCTGCCCAGCGCAACCAAGTCGAGCAGCTCGCCCAGGTTCGGCTCCGGGCGCTGCACAGTAAACCAGCCCATTTCACGCAAGCGCGCACGCAGGGCCAGCAGCACATAGAACATTACCCCGACGCCGGCCAGCGCCTTGCTGGGGAACTCGCAGCCCGGCTGGTTGGGATTGACGATGGCATCGGCGGCCGGTAGCTCGGCACCGGGCAAGTGGTGATCGGTGACCAACACGGTCAAGCCGGCCGCCTTGGCTGCGGCCACGCCCTCAACGCTGGAGATGCCGTTATCCACAGTGATCAGCAGTTGCGGCTCGCGCTCCAGCGCCACCGCAACGATTTCCGGAGTCAGACCGTAGCCGTACTCGAAACGATTGGGCACCAGATAATCGACATGCGCCGCGCCAAGCATGCGCAGGCCAAGCACCCCTACCGTACTGGCGGTGGCACCGTCAGCATCGAAGTCGCCAACGATCAACATGCGCTGACCTTGCTGCAATCCCTGCACCAGCAGCTCGACCGCTGCATCCATGCCCTTGAGTTGCTGATACGGAATCAGCCGCGCCAGGCCCTTGTCCAGCTCGGCAGCCGACTGCACGCCGCGAGCGGCATACAAGCGGGTCAACAACGGTGGCAGAGCGCCCAGATCAGGCAGAGTGGCGGGTAACGGGCGGGCTTCGATGCGCATGGTGGTTTTATCTTGTAGGGCGGGTGCAACCCGCCGAAATCAAAACGTGGCGGGTTGCACCCGCCCTACGACTACAAACCTGTTCTCAACGCGTCGTGAGCGCAGGTTAGGCAAGGCAAAAGTTGGCGAGGAAGCGGAGTTTACTGCTGTAAATGAGCATTCCGAGCCAGCTTTTAACGCCGCATAACCAAGCGCAACAGCGTTGAAACAGGTTTTAGCGTTCGCCAGCCAACCACTCGATAGGCAGCTCATGCTGGCCGCGCTCGTCGGTGACGAACAATTCGCCGTCACTGATCATCACGCTCCAGTTCAGCGAGCGCGGCATGTCCAGCGCCAGCTTGGCCAGGGCTTCCTGGTCAAGGGCGACGACGTTGATGTTTTTCAGGCTGCGTACCGGGTCGAGCGCCTTGGTCTGCCAGACGCGCAGGTTGCCGTAGGCCACCAGGCTGAACTTCTCGGTACGCCGCGAGCACCAGGTGATTCGGTCGCTGTCCGGCTGGCCGACTTCGATCCAGTGCAGCACGCGGTCGTCCAGGCTCTTTTCCCACAGCGCCGGCTCATCCACATCCGACAGGCCACGACCGAACGCCAGCTGCTCGTGATAGAACAAGGCATAGGCAACCAGGCGCGCCGCCAGGCGCTCTTCGGTTTCAGAAGGGTGCTTGGCCACGGTGAAACGCAGGTTTTCATAGACGCTGCGATCCATGTCGGTGAGGTTCAGTTCGATTTTGTAGGTGGTAGACGGCAGGGCCATGGACGGGGCTTCTTGACTGGTCGAATAAGCCGGCAAGTCTACCCGATGCGGCCAGCGCACGTTAGAGTCGCGGCTATTGCCCCGCCCGACGGAATCCTTGATGAACCTAACTGCCAAACCCCTCGCCGGCCTGAAAGTGATCGAACTCGGCACCCTGATCGCCGGACCGTTTGCCTCGCGCATCTGCGCCGAATTTGGTGCCGAGGTGATCAAGGTCGAGTCGCCGGATGGCGGCGACCCGCTGCGCAAGTGGCGCAAGCTGTATGAGGGCACTTCGCTGTGGTGGTTTGTGCAGGCGCGCAACAAGCAGTCGATCACCCTCAACCTCAAACATGAGGCTGGGCGAGAGGTGCTGAAGAAGCTGCTGAGCGAAGCCGACATCCTGATCGAGAACTTCCGCCCCGGCGTGCTGGAGAAACTTGGCCTCGGCTGGGACGTGTTGCATGCGCTAAACCCCAAGCTGGTAATGGTGCGCCTGTCCGGCTTCGGCCAGAGCGGGCCGATGAAGGATCAGCCGGGCTTCGGCGCGGTTGGCGAATCGATGGGCGGGTTGCGCTATATCACCGGCTTTGAGGACCGGCCGCCGGTGCGCACGGGTATTAGCATTGGCGATTCGATTGCCGCGCTGTGGGGCGTGATCGGCGCGCTGATGGCGCTGCGCCATCGCGAGGTCAACGGCGGCAGCGGCCAGGTGGTCGATGTGGCGCTGTATGAGGCGATCTTCGCGATGATGGAGTCCATGGTGCCGGAGTTCGACGTGTTCGGTTTTATCCGTGAGCGCAGCGGCAATATCATGCCCGGCATCACCCCTTCCTCGATCCACACCAGTAGCGATGGCAAACATATCCAGATCGGGGCCAACGGCGATGCGATCTTCAAGCGCTTTATGCAGGCCATCGGCCGCCAGGACCTGGCCGACGATGCCACGCTGGCCAGCAACGATGGCCGCGATGCGCGCCGCGATGAGATTTATGGAGTGATCGACCGCTGGGTTGGCGCACTGCCACTGCAGCAGGTGCTGAGCACGCTGAACCAGGCCGAGGTGCCGGCCAGCCGCATCTTCAGCGCCGAAGATATGTTCAGCGACCCGCAGTACCTGGCCCGCGAGATGTTTCTGTCCGCCAAACTGCCGGGCGGCCAGCCATTCAAGATGCCAGGCATAGTGCCCAAGCTCAGCGACACCCCGGGCGGCGTCGACTGGGTCGGGCCGGAGCTGGGTGAGCATAACCAACAGGTGCTGAGCGACCTTGGCTACAGCAGCGAGCAGATCGCCGCCTTGCGCCGCGAGGGCAGTATCTGAATTCGTCAGCCTGGCGGCGTCTTTATAACGCGAGGAGCAAAGTCAGAGCGTCACGCCATACTTGGCGTAAATCCGCTCAATCGCACCGTTACGTTTCAGCTTGAGAATGGCTTCATCCAGCCTGGGCAACCAGGCTTTATTGCGCGGATGCACACGCATACTCACATCAAACACACTGATCGCATCGCCCACTTCCAGCTTGCGATATTCGGGCATTTTAAGGATGTTGTATTGCGCCACTGCCTTGTTGATCACGATCTGATCGAAGCGCGCAACCGACAACATCTCCAGCAGCTGCATCTCGTTCAAGCCATTGCGCCGGTCAATCTGTCCTGCCTCGATCAAGGCACGCAGATCCGGGTAGGCATAGCCGCGCACCAGACCAAGCGCCTTGCCGCGCAGGTCATCGGGGGTCTTTACCGGAAAGGATTTGCCTGGGGCAAACACCATCACATCGACGATCTTGCCAAAGGGGGCCGAGAACTCACCCGGCACCGGCTGCCCGCGCATCCAGCCGGCATACACCCCGGGTTCGATATCCAGCTGACCGCCGTTGAATAACAAGCCAATACGCGGATAGGGGTAATAACGGATATTGAATACATCACCGAGCAATGCACCCAGCTCATCGAATATATCTTTGTAGATACCGCTATTGCCGCGCTCGATCATCATCGGCGGGTAATCATAGAAGCCGACTTCAAAGGTATCTGCCGCGACCGTGTTCGCCAGGCCTAAACAGCACAGCAAGTAACACAGCACAGGTTTACTACACCGCCTCATTACGCCACCTCAACATGCGCACACCTAACTCAGCCCGCGATGACGACAGCAAGACACCTTGGGCCCATGCGTCACTCCAACAATGCGCCTTTCTAAAGCATAGCCACATAAAAAAAGCCGGTCCCCCTGCGGGTAACCGGCTTTCGACCTGCGTCACACTGACTTACAGCGGCTTGCCACGGTTGCCGTGGGCGGCCACGAATTGCTGCACAGTTTTCAGGTCATTGGCCAGCACCGTGCAACGCTCATCGCGCTGGAACAGATCCGCCAGGTGTGGCGGCAATGCCGGAACCGTGTCGATGCCAGCCTTCTCCACCGCCTCGGGGAATTTCACCGGATGCGCGGTGCCGAGAATCACCATCGGCGTACTCAGGCTACGGCGACATTCACGCGCGGCTTTAACGCCAATGGCGGTGTGCGGATCGAGCAGCTCGCCACACTCGGCGTACACCTCGGCGATGGTTTCGCAGGTCGCTTCGTCGTCCACCGCGAGGGAGTCGAACAACTTGCGCGCCTCGGTCCAGCGGTCCTGATCGACGCTGAAACCGCCACCCTGCTTGAAGGTATCCATCAAGCAGGCGATGGCCGCGCCGTTGCGACCGTGCAGGTCAAACAGCAGGCGCTCGAAGTTCGACGACACCATGATGTCCATCGACGGCGACAGGGTCGGGTGCAGGTCACCCTTCACATACTGATTACCGCTCATAAAGCGGTGCAGGATGTCGTTGCGGTTGGTCGCGACGATCAGCTGGCTGATCGGCAGGCCCATGTTACGCGCCAGGTAGCCGGCGAAGATGTCGCCGAAGTTGCCGGTCGGCACCGAGAATGCGATGGAGCGCGCCGGGCCACCGAGCTGCAGGGCCGCGTGGAAGTAGTAGACGATCTGGGCCATGATCCGCGCCCAGTTGATCGAGTTGACTGCGACCAGACGGGTGCCCTTAAGGAAGCCCTGGTCGGCGAAGCTGGCCTTGACCATCTCCTGGCAGTCGTCGAAGTTGCCTTCGATGGCGATGTTGTGGATGTTGTCGCCGAAGATCGTGGTCATCTGCCGGCGCTGCACCTCGGACACGCGGTTGTGCGGGTGCATGATAAAGATGTCGACGTTGTCGCAGGCCTTGCAGCCTTCGATGGCCGCCGAGCCGGTATCTCCGGAGGTGGCTCCCATGATCACCACGCGCTCGTTGCGCTTGGCCAGCACGTAGTCGAGCAGACGGCCAAGCAGCTGCAGGGCGAAATCCTTGAACGCCAGGGTCGGGCCGTGGAACAGCTCGAGTACCCACTCGTTGCCGTTCAGCTGGCGCAGCGGTGCCACGGCGTTATGGGCAAACACGCCGTAGGTTTCTTCGAGGATCTTCTTGAAGTCGGCATCCGGGATGCTGCCGGTGACGAACGGGCGCATCACCCGGAAGGCCAGTTCGTGGTATGGCAGGCCGGCCCAGGAAGCGATTTCTTCCTGGGTGAAGCGCGGCAGGTTTTCCGGAACATAGAGGCCGCCATCACTGGCCAGGCCGGCGAGCAGCACGTCTTCGAAATTCAGGGCCGGTGCCTGGCCGCGGGTACTGATATAGCGCATAGGGGCAAACCTTCGGTTGAATCTTTAAGAGCCGCAGCTGCCTGCTGCACCTGCGGCCAAAGGCGGATTAGTTCAACTGCTCGACGCGGATACGCACAACGCTGCCAACTACATCTTCAAGCGCTTCAAGGGCGCTAATCGCCTCGTTGATCTGCGCCTCGACCACGCGGTGAGTGACCAGGATCATCGGCACCAGGCCATCCTGCTCCTCGACTTCCTTCTGCATGATCGACTCGATGTTGATCCCGCGGGCCGACAGAATACTCGCCACTTGAGCCAGCACGCCCGGATGATCCTTGGCCTGGATGCGCAGGTAATAAGCACTCTCGCAGGCTTCGATCGGCAGAATCGGGTGATCGGACAGCGAATCCGGCTGGAAGGCCAGATGCGGTACGCGGTTGGTCGGATCGGCCGTCAGTGCACGCACCACGTCAACCAGATCAGCAATAACCGAGGACGCGGTCGGCTCCATGCCAGCACCCGCGCCGTAGAACAGCGTGCTGCCAGCGGCGTCGCCATTGACCATCACGGCGTTCATCACCCCGTTGACGTTGGCGATCAGACGATCAGCCGGAATCAGCGTCGGGTGTACGCGCAGCTCGATGCCGGCGTCCGTGCGACGGGCCACACCCAGGTGCTTGATGCGATAGCCCAGCGCCTCGGCGTAGTTCACGTCAGCGGTGGTCAGCTTGGTGATGCCTTCGGTGTAGGCCTTGTCAAACTGCAGCGGGATGCCAAAGGCGATCGAAGCCAGGATGGTCAGTTTGTGCGCCGCATCGATGCCTTCAACGTCGAAAGTCGGATCGGCTTCGGCATAACCCAGCGCCTGCGCCTCGGCCAGCACGTCTTCAAAGGTGCGCCCCTTCTCGCGCATCTCGCTGAGGATAAAGTTGCCAGTGCCGTTGATGATCCCAGCCAGCCAGTTGATGCGGTTGGCCGCCAGGCCTTCACGAATCGCCTTGATCACCGGGATACCACCGGCAACGGCCGCTTCGAAGGCGACGATCACGCCCTTTTCACGGGCCTTGGCGAAAATTTCGTTGCCGTGCACGGCGATCAGCGCCTTGTTCGCGGTAACCACGTGTTTGCCGTTCTCGATGGCTTTGAGCACCAGTTCCTTCGCCAGGGTGTAACCGCCGATCAGCTCGATAACGATATCGATCTCGGGGTTGTTCACCAGCTCGAAGGCATCGCTGGTCATGCTAATACCGGTCGTGTCGTACTGCGGCTTGGGCGAGCGAATAGCGATCTGGGCAACTTCAATACCACGCCCTGCGCGCCGGGTAATTTCCTCGGCATTTCGCTTGAGTACATTCAACGTACCGCCACCGACGGTACCCAGCCCACAGATGCCTACTTTCACCGGTTTCACACTGAACTCCCCATCTGCACTGCGTAAAACGGCCGGAGCAAGCCCCGGCCGTAGAAAAAGAGCCGCACCATACGAAGCGGCTGTTTATTAGTCAATCAGGCGCAAGCCTCAGCTTACTTGGATTCCAGGGCGATTTTCGCCAACTGTGGCGCTGGCTGATAGCCCGGAATGACCTTGCCGTTGGCCAAAACGATGGCCGGCGTACCGCTGACCCCGATCATCTGCCCCAGGGCGTACTGCTTGGCCACCGGGTTATTGCATTCGGCGGCAGGCACGTTCTGCCCAGTTTTAGCCAGGTTCATGGCCGCCTGCTGATCCTTGGCGCACCAGACGCTGGTCAGCTCTTTGGCCGCCGGGCTATCCAGGCCCTGACGTGGGAACGCCATATAGCGCACCTCAATCCCCAGACGGTTCAGCTCCGGCACTTCGCTGTGCAGCTTTTGGCAGTAGCCGCAGTCGGTGTCGGTAAATACGGTGATATGGGTTTTCGCCTGTCTGGCGGGGAACACCACCATCTCCGAGGCTGGAGTGGCATTCAGGATTTTCGCCACGCCGCGGCTTTCTTCCCGCTCGGTCAGGTTGACCGCCTGACCATCCTTGACCTGGAACAGGTAGCCCTGCAGCAGGAACTGGCCATCGGCGCTGGTATACAGCTGCCGACCACCGGCCAACTGAACTTGGTAGACGCCGGGCATAGGGCTTTCAGCAATGGCTTCAACCGGCAGGTCGGGATCGAGAGCCTTGAGGGTCTTGCGGATAGCCTGGTCGGCATCGGCGGCAATGCCCATGCCGCTGGCCAGACCCAGGGCCAACGCGACAACAATGCGGTTAAAACGCATACAAACTCCTGGACAAAAATGATCTAACGAGTGATTGGCGCAGCCTACCATAGAAGCCCCAGCAGGCCGACCATGGCAGGCCGGACGGCGTTCTCAGCCTCGCGGGTGGTGCTGCACATGCAACTCCTGCAGGCGCGCACGGGCAATATGCGTATAGATCTGCGTGGTCGACAGATCGCTGTGCCCCAGCAGCATCTGCACCACACGCAAATCGGCACCATGGTTGAGCAGATGGGTGGCGAAGGCGTGGCGCAAGGTGTGCGGCGACAGGCTCTTGGCAATCCCGGCGACCTTGGCCTGATGTTTGATGCGGTACCAGAAGGCCTGCCGGGTCATCTGTTCGCCGCGCAGACTGGGAAACAGCACCGTGCTGGGCCTACCGTCGAGCAGGAACGGCCGCGCCTCCTTGCTGTAGCGCTCGATCCAGGCGATGGCTTCCTCACCCAGCGGCACCAGGCGCTCCTTGCTGCCTTTACCGAGTACCCGCAGCACGCCTTGACGCAGGTTGACCTGCTCCAGCGTCAGGCCGATCAACTCACTGACCCGCAGGCCGCAGGCATACAGCACCTCAAGCATGGCGCGATCGCGCAGGCCAATCGGATCATCCAGCTCGGGGGCGGCCAGCAGAGCCTCGACATCGGCCTCGGACAGCGACTTGGGCAGCGGCCGCCCCAGCTGCGGCATATCCACCTGCACGGTCGGGTCGAGCACAATCAACCCCTCGCGCAGACAATAGCGATAGAAGCCGCGTAACCCCGACAACAGACGCGCCGTAGAGCGCGCCTTGTAACCCTCATTAAGCCGCCAGGCCAGGTGATCGAGTATCGCCTCGCGGCCCACACTTTCCAGCAGCGCGCCGCGCTCGCTCAGCCAGCCATTGAAATGCTGCAAGTCGCTGCGGTAGGCCGCGCGAGTGTGCTCGGCCAGGCCCTTCTCGAACCACATGGCTTCGAGAAACTTATCGATCAGAGAATGCTCTAGCGCAGGCATCAACTAGTACTTTAAGGTGATTAATCGCCCCAGTTTTCCACAGCACGCCCCTCAATCACCAGCGCCAAGGAGTGCGCATGAACGAAAACCAGATTCTATTCGCCATCGGCGGCATTGGCGCAGCAGCGCTCGCCAGCCAATGGCTGGCTTGGCGCATGCGCCTGCCGGCAATTCTCTTTCTGCTGCTCAGCGGCATTTTGGCCGGTCCGATACTGGGGCTACTGGACCCACAGAAGCTGTTCGGCCCGCTGTTCTTCCCCCTGGTGTCCCTGTCCGTCGCACTGATTCTGTTCGAAGGCAGCCTGACCCTGCGGCTGTCCGAATGGCGCGAAATCGGCTCCGTGGTGCGGCGCATGGTGACCATCGGCGCGCTGGTGACCTGGGCGGTCATTGCCATCGCCACCCACTTCCTGCTGGGCTTTACCTGGGAGCTGTCCCTGCTATTTGGCACCCTGACCCTGGTCACCGGCCCGACCGTTATCGTGCCGATGCTGCGCGTGGTACGCCCCACGTCCGCCATCGCCAACATCCTGCGCTGGGAAGGCATCGTTATCGACCCCATCGGCGCGCTGCTGGCGGTGATGATGTTCAGCTTTATCGTCAGCCATGAGCAAAGCAACGCCTGGAGCCAAAGCCTCGCGACATTCGCCGCGGTCATCGGCACCGGCAGCGTGCTCGGCATTGCCGGCGGCTGGCTGTTTGGCCAGGTGCTGCGCCGCCACTGGTTGCCGGAGTACCTGCACAACCTGGCCGCCATGGCCGCCGCGCTGGGCGTGTTTATTGCCGCCAACCACCTGATGCATGAGTCCGGCTTGCTGGCCATCACACTGATGGGCATGTGGCTGGCCAATATGCGCGGCGTGGATGTCCGACAGATCCTGCACTTCAAGGAAAACCTCAGCGTACTGCTGATTTCCGGGCTGTTTATCCTGCTCGCGGCGCGCCTGGACCTGAATGCGCTGATCGCGCTCGGCCCGCTCACCCTGGTGCTGCTGGCGGTGATCCAGTTTGTCGCACGCCCGCTCAACGCCTACCTGTGCACCATCGGCACCCACCTCAACTGGCGCGAACGCAGCCTGCTGGCCTGGATCGCCCCACGCGGCATAGTCGCCGCGGCGGTATCGGCGATTTTCGCCTTGCGCCTGGAGGAGTACGGTCACGCCCAGGCTCACCTGCTGGTGCCACTGACCTTCCTGGTGATCATCGGCACCGTTGTGCTGCAGAGCGCTACCGCACGGCCACTGGCAAAGCTGCTGAACGTGGCCGAACCCGCCCCCAGCGGCTTCCTTATCGTCGGTGCCAATCCCGTGGCCCGCGCACTCGGCAAAGCCCTGCAGGACCTGGGCAACCGCGTGCTGCTGAGTGACTCCAGCTGGGAAAACATCAGCGCCGCACGCATGGAAAAACTCCCCACCTACTTCGGCAACCCCACCTCGCAGGATGCCGAAGCGCACCTGGACCTGGTCGGCCTCGGCCACCTGCTGGCGCTGTCGCCCTCCAGCGAGTTGAACGCGCTGGCCTGCATGCATTTTCGTCACGACTTTTCCGCACTGCGGCGCTTCACCTTGCCCAGCGGAGCCGAAAGCCGGCGCACCGACAAACACCGCAGCAGCGAGGAAGTCCGCGGCCGCCCCATGGGCAATGGCCCGCTGAGCTTCCCGCAATTCGCCAGCCGCCTGAGCAAAGGGGCGGAAATTCGCACCACCACCCTGACCGCCACCTTCGATTGGCAGGCCTATCAAGACCTGCATGGCGAGAGAGCGCTGCTCCTGCTGGCGCGCGACCCGCGTGGTTGGATCCATGTCGCGACCCAGCCATTGGAGACCCTGCCAGGCCCGGACTGGACCCTGGTATCCCTGATCGACATGGAGAGCAAAGAGAGCAGCGCGCCGTAAACGCGAGCTACAAAGACTTAGAAGGCACGTCACCCTATCTTTGGGTGGGTGACAGATGCCCATTTGCAGACCATGATTGCACCACGCCACTACAGCACAATGGGCCCACGCGATGTCCAGCCAACAGCATTCACGTCTTGGTCAGATACTGATCAACAAGGGACTGATTAACCGCGGCCAGCTGGATGCTGCCATTCAACTGCAGCTCACCAGCCAGAAGCGCCTGGGCGAGATCCTGATCGAGCAAGGCTGGCTGAGCGAACGCCAGCTGAAAAAGGCCCTGAGCAAGCAGAGCAACCTGCGCCTGGCGGCAACCCTGGTCGCCGCCCTGCTCAGCCCGTTCCAGATTGCCAGCGCCGATATTCAGCGCGCACAACCCAGTGCGATCAGCCAGGAAGAGACACCGCGCGGCCTCCGCCCGCTGACCGATATGGAAATGAGCAATGTCAGCGCCCAAGGTCTGGACGATGTGCTGCAAGGCCTGTTTCTGCAAGCCGGCAGTGGCGACGGCCTGGGTACCGTCGGCCAACTGAGCAAGCTGGTGATGCCGGTACTGAACAGCCTTGAGGCGGAAACCTCGATGAAGGATGTGCAGTACGACACCAGCAAGCTGACCTCTGTGATCAATGCCGACGGCTCGGTGAATGTGCGCCTGCCCAGCTCGATCGGCGAGCTGCGCTTCGACAATATCCGCGTCGCCGGAGCCTCCCCGGGACAGAGCTTCGGCAGCCTGAGCCTGCACGATATCGACCTGTCGCAGGCCTCTCTGAAAATCAGCCTGCACAAGTAAGGACCTGCCGCGGCCTACTGGTCCTACCGCGTTAAACGAAAAAAGCAGCCCGAAGGCTGCTTTTTTTACAAGGAAGCTGAGACTTAGCCCAGTTTTTCCTTGATGCGTGCTGCCTTACCGGACAGGTCACGCAGGTAGTACAGCTTGGCTTTACGTACGTCACCGCGACGCTTAACGGCCAGGCTGTCAACCAGCGGGCTGTAGGTCTGGAAGGTACGCTCAACGCCAACACCGTTGGAGATCTTACGAACAGTGAAAGCACTGTTCAGACCACGGTTGCGCTTGGCGATAACAACGCCTTCGAACGCCTGCAGACGCTGACGGTCGCCTTCTTTCACTTTAACCTGGACAACAACAGTGTCACCCGGTGCGAAAGTCGGGATCTCTTTGCCCATCTGTTCAGCTTCGAGCTGCTGAATAATCTTGTTGGTCATGCTGCGCTCCTAAGACAGGCCTCGGCCGGTCATCGATACATTAACTATCGTCCCGCTGGCGGACGTATTCCTCCAGCAGCTTTTTCTCTTCTCCAGAAAGCGAGCGGCTTTCCAGAAGATCGGCGCGTCGTTCGTAGGTCCGACCAAGGGACTGCTGCAAACGCCAGCGCCGGATGTGTTCGTGGTTGCCACTCAGCAACACTTCGGGAACACGTTTATCCGCATACACCTCCGGGCGGGTGTAGTGCGGGCAGTCGAGCAGGCCATCCGTAAAGGAATCCTCCTCGGCCGAGTCTGCATGACCCAATGCACCAGGCAAAAGGCGCGTTACCGCGTCGATCAGCACCATGGCCGGCAGCTCACCGCCGGACAGGACGTAGTCCCCAATCGACCATTCTTCATCGACATGCGCTTCAATAAAGCGCTCATCGATGCCTTCGTAGCGACCGGCAATTAGGATTAACGCCTCCTCATTGGCCAGTTCGCGTACTGCTGACTGCGTCAGCTGGCGACCTTGCGGCGACAGGTAAATCACCCTGGCCGCACCACCTGTAGCGTGCTTCGCTTCAAGCAAAGCATCTTCAAGCGGCTTGATCTTCATCACCATGCCTGGGCCACCGCCGAAAGGCCGATCATCCACGGTGTGGTGACGGTCTGTGGTGTAGCTACGCGGGTTCCAGCAGGTCAGTTGCAACAAACCCTGCTTCACCGCTCGGCTGGTAATGCCGTAATCACTGATAGCGGCAAACATTTCCGGGAACAGCGTAATGACTTCAACGCGCAGATTTGGCATCAGGCTTAGAAGTCCGCATCCCAGTCGACCCGCATTTCGCCAGCGGCCAGATCAATCGACAACACGCATTGCTCGGTATAGGGCAATAGGCGCTCACGACCATCCAGGCTGTCGGTGCAGGGTTTGACCACCATCACATCGTTGGCACCGGTCTCAAACAGGTGGTCAATCTTGCCGAGCAACTGCCCCGCCTGATCGATAACCTTTAGACCTTCCAACTGGTACCAGTAGTACTCGCCGTCTGTTAACTCAGGGAACAGGCTGCGCGGCACACATATCTCATAACCAGCGAGAAGACGCGCTTCTTCACGGTCATCGAGACCCTTGAGCTTCGCGACCAGGAATTTATCACTCCCGCGTCCGCTGACCAGCTCTACCTGTTTGACACTGCCTTCGCGCCTAAGCGTCCAGGATTTGTACTCCAACAGGTTTGCAACAGGATCGGTAAAGGAATACACCTTCACTTCACCGCGAACGCCATGTACAGAATAGATCTTGCCGATAACGATCAAATCATCGGTAGAAACAGGCGTCGCGCTCATATTGCTCAGGCCGCAGCCTTAGCAGCGTCCTTCAACAACTGAGCAACACGATCAGAAGGCTGTGCGCCAACGCTCAGCCAATGGGCCAGGCGGTCTTGCTTCACGGACAGACGAACTTCCTGACCACGAGCGATCGGGTTGAAGAAACCGATCTCTTCTTTGTGCGAACCGTCGCGTGGGTTACGGCTGTCGGTCACGTTAATTTTGTAGAACGGGCGCTTTTTGGAGCCGCCAAGGGCAAGACGAATCGTTAGCATGTGAACATAGTTCCTGTAGTCGGTGCTGCAAATCTAAATGCACGGCGGGCATAGGGTGCCCGAAAGGCCGCATATTCTAAGGAATATCCGGACTTTTGCAAATGGCTTTTTCAGGCGCATGAAGCCGTGCAGTCAAGATTTGCCAGAGGGCCGCTGTCCAAACCGGCCAATCAGCTCCCGCAAAAGGCGGGTTTACTGTAAATCCCCGCTGTCTAGCAGGGTCTACGCCGACATCGCTGCCGACGCGAATTCCTTACATCTTTGGCAGGCCGCCCGGCATCATCCCGCCCATGCCGCGCATCATCTTGGCCATACCGCCTTTGGCAGTGAATTTCTTCATCATTTTCTGCATTTGTTTGTGCTGCTTGATCAGACGACCAATGTCCTGCACCTGGGTGCCGGAACCCATGGCGATACGGCGCTTGCGCGAACCGCTGATCACATCAGGATCGCGGCGCTCCTGCGGCGTCATTGAGTTGATGATCGCCTCCATCTGCTTGAACTGCTTCTCGGCCGCGCCCTGGGCATTGCCCATTTGCGCCAAATTAACGCCACCCATCTGCGGCAGCTTGTCCATCAGGCCGCCGAGACCGCCCATATTCTTCATCTGCTGCAGCTGATCACGGAAGTCTTCGAGATCGAAGCCCTTGCCCTTTTTCAGCTTTTTGGTGAGCTTCTCGGCTTTCTCACGATCCAGGGTCTGCTCGGCCTGCTCGATCAGACTGAGCACGTCACCCATACCGAGGATGCGCGAGGCAATCCGATCTGGATGGAAAGGCTCGAGCGCCTCGGTCTTCTCACCCATACCGATAAACTTGATCGGCTTGCCAGTAATCGCACGCACCGACAACGCCGCACCGCCGCGAGCATCGCCGTCGACCTTGGTCAGCACCACACCGGTCAACGGCAGCGCATCATTAAAGGCCTTGGCGGTGTTGGCGGCATCCTGCCCGGTCATGGCGTCAACCACGAACAGGGTTTCCACCGGCTTGATCGCCGCGTGCAGTGCCTGGATCTCCGCCATCATTTCGGCATCGATAGCCAGACGACCGGCGGTATCGACAATCACTACATCAATAAACTTGAGCTTGGCTTCCTTGATCGCCGCTTCAGCGATATCCACCGGCTTCTGGCTGAGGTCGGAGGGGAAGAAGGTCACGCCAATATCATTGGCCAGGGTTTCCAGTTGCTTGATCGCCGCCGGACGGTATACGTCGGCAGACACCACCATCACGGTCTTCTTCTTGCGCTCTTTAAGGAAGCGCGCCAGCTTGCCAACGGTGGTGGTTTTGCCCGCGCCCTGCAGGCCCGCCATCAGCACCACGGCGGGCGGCACCGCATTCAGCGCCAGGTCTTCGTTGGCCGCGCCCATCAGCTCTTCGAGCTCGGCACGCACGATCTTCACGAACGCCTGACCTGGAGTCAGGCTCTTCGACACCTCGGTGCCGACCGCGCGATCCTTGACCTTGTTGACGAAGTCCTTGACCACCGACAGCGCCACGTCGGCTTCCAGCAAGGCCATGCGCACTTCGCGCAGGGTGTCCTTGATGTTGTCTTCACTCAGCTTGGCCTTGCCGGTGACATTTCGCAGGGTCTGCGAGAGGCGGTCAGTCAGATTTTCGAACATGCGCGTTCCTTTCAGGCTCAGTCGAGCCGAGGGTGGGCTTGCAACAGGTCGCGGATTATAGCGAAGACTACGAGGCACCGACACCGCCAGACGCTTTCGTGGCTTACGGGTTGTATGCCACACTGAGCCCCTTTCGGGTTTGCCTGACAAGGATTTATGCACCCTCTGCTACCCAGCCTCGCCGCTGCCGGCCTGTATGCCGGAGCCGCTCTCTACCAAGGCTTGCGCCTGACTCAGCGCAGCGCTCCCGACAGACGCCTGCTGATCCTGCTCGGCGCGCTCGCCCTGTTCTGCCATGGCGGCAGCCTGTTTCTGCAGATGTACCACTCGACAGGCCTGGCCCTCGACTTCTTCAACGCCGCCAGCCTGATTGCCTATGCGGTGATTCTGCTGACGCTGCTAGCCTGCATCCGCATCCCGGTAGAAAACCTGCTGCTATTGCTGTTCCCCCTGGGCTTCCTGACCGTGCTGCTCGCCCAATTTATGCCCAGTGGCACCACCCAGGCCATCGATGAAGCCCCGGGCATCCTCGCGCATATCCTGCTGTCAATCACCGCCTACGGCATGCTCACCATTGCGGTGTTCCAGGCGCTGCTACTGTCGCTGCAGGACCACCAGCTCAAGCACAAGCATCCCTCGGGGCTGATCAAGAACTTCCCGCCGCTGCAGACCATGGAAAGCCTGCTGTTCGGCTTCCTCTGGGCTGGCTGGGTACTGTTGTCGCTGTCGCTGCTCTCCGGAGCGCTGTTTATCAACGACCTGTTTGCCCAGCATCTGGCGCACAAGACCATCCTCTCCTGCTTCGCCTGGGTGGTGTTCGCCGTGCTGCTGTGGGGCCGCCATCAACTGGGCTGGCGCGGGCATAAAGCCATTCGTTGGACCCTAGCCGGCTTCTGCCTGCTGATGCTGGCCTATTTCGGCAGCAAGCTGGTCCGCGAATTCATCCTGCACATCTAGCGGCCAAGGCATCCCACGTGGACGACATACATCCCGGCTACTTGATTGGCTTGCTGATTTTCCTGCTGCTCTGCTCGGCGTTTTTTTCCAGCTCGGAAACCGGCATTCTCAGCCTTAACCGCTACCGCCTGCGCCACCTGGCCAAGGAAGGGCATCGCGGTGCCAAGCGCGTCAGCATGCTGCTCAGCCGCCCGGATCGCCTGCTCGGCACCATTCTGATCGGCAACAACTTCGTCAACATCCTCGCCTCCTCTATTGCCACCGTACTGGCCTTGCAGCTCTGGGGCGAAGCCGGGATTGCCATTGCCACCATCGGCCTGACCCTGGCGCTGCTGATTTTCGGTGAAATCACCCCCAAGACCCTGGCCGCCTTACGCCCGGAAATGATCGCCTACCCCTTCAGCCTGCCGTTGCTGCTGTTGCTCAAGCTGTTCTACCCTTTGGTGATACTGCTTGGCTGGGTCAGCAACGGCCTACTGTGGCTGCTGGGCATCGACCCCACGCCGAAAAGCAGTGACAGCCTGAGTACCGAGGAACTGCGCAGCGTGGTGCGCGACTCTGGCCAGGCGCTGCCGCAAAACCGCCAGAACATGCTGCTCGGCATCCTCGATCTGGAGCGGGTCACGGTGAACGACATCATGATCCCGCGCAACGAAGTGACCGGCATCGACCTGGATGATGACCTCGAAACCATCAACAACCAGCTGACCAGCACCACGCACACGCGACTGCCGGTGTTTCGCGGTGACATCAACCAGATCGAAGGCATCGTGCACATGCGCCAGATTGCCCGACTGCTGACGCACAACGAGCTGAGCAAGGACGCCCTCCTGGCCGCCTGCAACGAACCCTACTTCATCCCCGAGAGCACGCCACTCTCGACCCAGCTGATCAACTTCCAGAAGCAAAAACGCCGCATCGGCATCGTCGTAGACGAATATGGCGACGTGATCGGCATCGTTACTCTGGAAGATATCCTCGAAGAGATCGTCGGCGGCTTCAGCAATCCGGATGCACAGGGCAACCCGGAGATTCACCCACAGGCTGATGGCACCCAGGTGATCGATGGTGCGGCCTATATCCGCGAAGTGAACAAGGCGCTGGACTGGCACCTGCCCTGCGATGGCCCGAAAACGCTCAACGGCCTGATTACCGAAGCACTGGAAAGCATCCCCGACAGTCCCGTGTGCCTGAAGATCGGCCCGTATCGTTTGGAAATCCTGCAATCCTCGGAAAACCGGGTGAAAAGCGTGCGCGTCTGGCACGCGACCATCAAGGTTCGCGCCGAACAGCCGGTGCAAGACTGAGCGCCAACCCCTGCGCCCAGACGCGATAACCCAGGCTCGACGGGTGATAGCCGTCACGCGCCAGGTACGCCGCGGAAAACTCCAACTCCACTGAGTGGTGCCCCGCACCTAGGGCACTCGCCAACGTGCGCAGGCGCGTATCCAGCAATCCCGCACGCAGACCAAGCAAGCGCCGCAGCAGCCAGGGCAATGCGCTGAAATGCTGCAAGGGCGGAACACTGCTGAATGCCACCTGAGCGCCGCGCCCCGCCAATGCCTCGGCCATGCTGCCCAAGGCGCTGCTCCAGCGTGGCAACGAGGTCAGACGGGTGGTGTCATTGACGCCAAACACCAGCAGCGCCAGGTCGAA
Source organism: Pseudomonas sp. (assembly GCF_049653025.1). Taxonomy (GTDB): domain Bacteria; phylum Pseudomonadota; class Gammaproteobacteria; order Pseudomonadales; family Pseudomonadaceae; genus Aquipseudomonas. Next base: position 658,440 of record NZ_JBASFM010000006.1, read on the forward strand.
GGGTTGCTCCAGCATCTGCGGCAGCAAACGCTCATGGGCCTGCGCGGCGGTGATGCCATTTTCACCGCAGGCCTGCCAGGCAACCGGACGCCCCAGTTGAAGCGCCAGCGCCTCGGCCAGCTGCCCGACTAGGGCCGCCTGTAATTCGTTGACGCCAACACCGACCACTGTCGATTCGCCAAGTACCAGCAGGCGCAACGGTGCACCAGGCAAATCCGCGCCAGCCACACCGCACAGCGGCCCCGCCGCCACCGGCAAGCGCAGCGCCCGTCGGCGCGTCCAGATAGCCTGTGGCACGACCATTGGAGCCAACAGCACCAGCGTTAGCCACCAGGCATAGCTGCGCAGTGCATTCACAGTTCGACCTTGACCGCCTGCGCCGCGCGCGTGGCCTTGGCCCGCGCCGCCTGCAATGACTCATCACGCGCCAGGGCCACGCCCATACGGCGCTGGCCGCTGACCTCGGGTTTGCCGAACAGACGCAAGGCGGTGTCCGGCTCGGCCAGGGCCGCACCCAGATTGCCGAAGCTGACTTGCTGCGACTCGCCCTCGACCAATATCACCGCAGAAGCCGACGGGCCGAGCTGGCGAATCGCCGGAATCGGCAAACCGAGAATCGCCCGCGCATGCAGGGCAAACTCGGACAGATCCTGGGAAATCAGAGTGACCAGGCCCGTGTCGTGCGGGCGCGGCGAAATCTCGCAGAACCACACCTGATCGCCCTTGACGAACAACTCGACGCCAAACAGACCGCGTCCACCCAGCGAGCCGGTGACCGCCAAGGCAATGCGCTCGGCTTCGGCCTGGGCCTTGGCGCTCATCGGCTGCGGCTGCCAGGACTCCTGATAATCACCTTTGACCTGACGGTGGCCGACCGGCGCACAGAAGGTGGTACCGCCGCTGTGGCGCACGGTGAGCAGGGCGATCTCATAGTCGAAATCGATAAAGCCCTCGACAATCACCCGGCCTTTTCCGGCACGGCCACCGGCCTGGGCGTAATCCCAGGCAGCCTGCAGATCGTCCAGGCTTTTCAGCACCGACTGGCCCTTGCCCGAGGAGCTCATGATTGGCTTGATCAGACAGGGGAAACCAATCGCCTCGACCGCCGCACGGCACTCTTCGAGGGAATCGGCAAAGCGATAGGGCGAAGTCGGCAGGCCCAGCTCTTCGGCGGCCAGACGGCGAATACCTTCGCGGTTCATGGTCAGCTGCGCGGCGCGGGCGCTGGGGATGACGGTAAAACCTTCATTCTCCAGCTCGACCAGAGTCGCGGTGGCGATGGCTTCGATTTCCGGAACTATGTAGTGCGGCTGCTCCAGCTCGATCACCGCCCGCAGCGCGTCGCCATCGAGCATATTGATCACATGACTACGATGCGCCACCTGCATCGCTGGGGCATTGGCATAGCGGTCCACGGCGATCACTTCAACGCCGAGGCGCTGCAGCTCGATCACCACCTCCTTGCCCAGCTCGCCAGAGCCACACAGCAGCACACGGGTCGCACTCGGCGACAATGGGGTTCCGATACGGGGCATGGGTTTTCCTCAAACTGGTTGATAAAGCGTGTGCTACAGCAGCACGCCTTTGGCTTTCGCGCGCTCATGGCAGAGCACCAGCACCTCACGGCGCTCGGTGTTGTCCATGCGACTCCAGCGGGTGATTTCGGCCACCGAGCGTTGGCAGCCGATGCAGATATCGTCATCGTCCAGCGCACAGATATGCACGCAGGGCGAGGCGACCGGACGCTCTTGCGCTTGCATCAGTCGTCCTGCTCGGCCAGGTCACGGGCATAGCGCTGGGCGTTGTGCACGTAATGGGCGGCGCTGGCTTCAAGCATCTTCTTCTGCGCCTCGTTCAACTCACGCACCACCTTGCCGGGCGAGCCCATGACCAGCGAGCCATCGGGAATTTCCTTGCCTTCACCGATCAGGCTATTGGCCCCGATGATGCAGTACTTGCCGATTTTCGCGCCATTGAGCACCACGGCATTGATGCCGATAAGGCTGTAATCGCCCACCGAGCAGCCATGCAGCATGGCGTTGTGGCCGATGGTCACACCCTTGCCAATGGCCAGCGGGAAGCCCATATCGGTATGCATCACCGTGCCATCCTGCACATTGCTGTTCTCGCCGATATGAATCAGCTCGTTGTCGCCGCGCAGCACGGCGTTAAACCAGACGCTGGCCCCCGGCTCCAATTTGACCTTGCCCACCAGGGTGGCATTGGGCGCGACCCAGCTGTCTGGATGAACGTCGACACGGGACTGGCCCAGGCGGTATTTCATTAATTCGGTCCTCATCCCACAGTCATGTGAGCTTGATGAAATGCTCGGGCGGCTGATGCATATCGATGCACGCATCGTCGTAGGCCAGGTTGACCAGCTCGACCAGCATGATCGCCGTCAGCCCCCAGATTTTATATTCGCCATAGCGGTAGCTCGGCACGTACCAGCTGCGCCCGAGGTAGTCGATACGGTGGGTGGTTTCCCGCGGATCATCGCGAAAGAACGCCAGCGGCACGGCAAACACCGCGGCAATCTCACCATCGTTCGGTTGATAGTCGACGAAATCCGGCACCAGCCCCACATACGGCGTGACTTGAATACCGTGGCGCGAGACCAACGTGCTGAGCGGCCCGATCACTTCGACCAGGCCCGGCGGCAAGCCAATTTCTTCTTCGGCTTCGCGCAGCGCGGTGTGAATCAGATCGGGGTCTTCCGGATCACGCCGGCCACCGGGAAAGGCCACCTCGCCACCGTGAGTGGACAAGCCGCTGGCGCGCAGGGTCAGCACCACTTCCGGCTCATCGCTGCGGGTAATTGGCACCAGCACCGCAGCCTCGGGGTAACGCTTGTCGGTCTGCAGCGGGTGCGGGCTATAGCCACGCATACGATGGAGCAGCTCGTCCAGCATGGGGATTCTCGGTCTTTATTCTGCGTCCGATAATGGCACGAAAGCAGCGCACAGCCAAAGCCTTGCACCCGCAGACCGATCATTCAGGCGGTCGATGCAGCCGCCGCAAGAGGCTTGCCGAGTACGCCGCCAGCGCGCCAAGATAAGCCTCACGCAACGAGGACCCGGCATGAAGTTCTGTAGCAACTGTGGCAGCCCTATCAGCCAGCTCATCCCAGCGGGTGATAACCGGTTGCGCCATGTGTGCGGGCAGTGCCAGACCATCCACTATCAGAACCCGCGAATCATCGCCGGCTGCCTGCCCGTGTGGGGCGAGCAAGTGCTGCTGTGCCGCCGCGCCATCGAGCCGCGGCGTGGCTACTGGACCCTGCCCGCCGGCTTTATGGAAAACGGCGAAACCCTGGAACAGGCCGCCGCCCGCGAAACCGAGGAGGAAGCCTGTGCGCGGGTGCGCAACCTCAGCCTTTATACCCTGTTCGACCTGCCGCATATCAATCAGGTGTACATGCTGTTTCGCGCCGAGCTGGTCGACCTGGACTTTCACCCCGGGGAAGAAAGCCTCGAGGTGCAGCTATTCGATGAGCAGGATGTCCCCTGGTCAGAGCTGGCTTTCCCGACCATCGGGCGTACCTTAGAATGCTACTTCGCCGACCGCGTGCAACAGCACTTTCCGGTTCGCAACGAGCCGCTTGAAGCCTTGCGCGCACATTACAAGAAAGCCTTTTGATTCACGGGACATACGATGCGCTGGTTGTTCGCCCTACTCTGCCTGACCGTTACCCTGGCGGCTCCCGCCAGCACCACGCCGACCCTCAAGGGCAAAATCATCGACAAGGTGTTGGTGGTCAAGTCTGAACGCAAGCTGCACCTGATCAGCCGTGGCAACACCCTCAAGTCCTATCGCATCTCCCTAGGCAAGAAACCTAAAGGGGCGAAACAACGCGAAGGCGACCTGCGCACCCCGGAAGGCTTCTATTGGATCGACTGGCGCAAGCCCAGCGAGAACTACAACCTGTCGATGCACATCTCCTACCCGAATGCTCGCGACCAGGCACAGGCGCGCAAGAGCGGCGTATCGGCAGGCGGCATGATCATGATTCACGGCACGCCGCTGGATGAGGAATACCCCGAGTGGATGTTCCACACCCTGGACTGGACCGAAGGCTGCATCGCCATGCGCAACATCGACATGCGCGAGATCTGGGCAGTGGTCAAGGACGGCACCCTGATCGAAATCAGGCCGTAAAGCAGCCAAATGCATAAACCACGTAGATAAAAATGCACCGCAAGGGTGCCTTTTTATGCAGAAATTTCAGAGTCTATTCAAAGTCTCGCGAGCTAGAGCCATGCAAGGCAAAAACAGGCGAGGAAGCGGAGTTTACGAGCTGTAAATGAGCATTCCGAGCCTGTTTATAACGCAGCAGGGCCGACGCGCAGCAGACTTTTGCAGGCCCTCAGAACTGGATATCCGACAGGCGCCACACGTCGAAGGCCGGCATGTCATAGGGATGGGCCGTCTTCATGGCCTTGACCGCGTCGTGGATCAGCTCGTCAGCCACCACCATCTCGACCTTCCACTCAGCCAACTGCTCAAGCCGCCCAGGCTGGCCGATAAACGGCTGACTGCCTTCCAGCGCCTTGAACTGCCCCTGCCCGAGGGTCTGCCAGCAGCATTGCTCATACTGGCCGATGCGACCGCCGCCAGCAGCAAAAATGGCGCTTTTGACCACATCCAGATGAGTTTCAGGCACGTAAAAACACAGCTTGTACATCGAAGTCTCCGCCGGCAAGACTGATAGAAAACAGTCCAAGAATGATGCCACAAGATAATGGCACTTTGCCTTATCCGCAGTACGCGGCCTTCATCACAGTTGCAGTCTATGACCCAATAATGCGCACGGCGTTCAGCCACGCTGAGCCAATCAGCATAGCTGGCAGACACTAAAAACCACGGAAAAACCGCAGCCAACGCGTCTTGAGGCCATTAACCGGGCGGTTATGGCTGCCATCGCAGTACGGCAGGCATTGTGATTGGCCACAGCGGCACAGCAGCAGAAACTGCTCGCGTTGCGGCAGTACGTGCAATCCGGCAGAACAGCCAGTAGAACAATCGGGAAGCTGGGGCGAACGCCCGCAGCGGCACAGCAGCAAAGTATCGCCAGGTTTGACCTGGCGCACCTCGGGCAGGATCGGCGCGGGCTTATCCAACATAATCCCGCGCCAACTGGATCAATCCACCCACACGCGAGCGTTGCGGAACATCCGCAGCCAGCCGGCATCTTCCTGCCAGTCGTCTGGTTTCCAGGAGTTCTGCACGGCGCGGAATACCCGCTCCGGGTGCGGCATCATGATGGTCACGCGACCGTCACGGCTGGTCAGACCGGTAATCCCGCGCGGCGAACCGTTGGGGTTGGCCGGGTAGGTTTCGGTGACCTTGCCGTGGTTGTCGATAAAGCGCATCGCTACGCAGCCAGACAGATCGGCTTCGAGCAGAGCTTCTTCGTTCTCGAACTCGGCATGGCCCTCGCCGTGAGCGATGGCGATCGGCATACGCGAACCGGCCATACCACGCAGGAAGATCGACGCCGACTCCTGCACCTGAACCATGGCCACGCGCGCTTCGAACTGCTCCGAACGGTTGCGCACAAAGTGCGGCCAGAACTCGGTACCAGGGATCAGCTCGTGCAGATTACTCATCATCTGGCAGCCGTTGCACACGCCCAGGCTGAAGCTGTCCTTGCGCTCGAAGAAGGCTTGGAAGCCATCACGGGCACGGGCGTTGAACAGAATCGACTTGGCCCAGCCTTCGCCGGCACCCAGCACGTCACCGTAGGAGAAGCCGCCACAGGCGACCAGACCTTTGAATTCTTCCAGGCTGACGCGGCCGCTGAGGATGTCACTCATGTGCACGTCGATCGCGTTGAAACCGGCGCGGTCGAAGGCCGCGGCCATTTCCACCTGACCGTTGACGCCCTGCTCACGCAGCACGGCGATCTGCGGACGCACGCCCTTACGGATGTACGGCGCGCTGATGTCCTGATTGACGTCGAAGCTGAGCTTGGCCGACAGGCCCGGATTGTCCTCGTCGAGGATCGTGTCGAATTCCTGCTCGGCGCACTGCACGTTGTCGCGCAGACGCTGGATCTGGTAGCTGGTTTGCGCCCACTGGCGCTGCAGCAAGCGACGCTGACCGCCAAATACCGGCTGGCCGTTGAAGCTGATCGCCACGTCGTCGCTGTTGACCGGCTGACCGATCACCGCCACGCAGTCGCCCAGACCCGCAGCGCTGAACTGTGCCAACACTTCCGGCGTCGCGTCCTGATGCACCTGGATAACTGCACCCAGCTCTTCGTTGAACAGCACGGCGGCCAGCTCAGCGCTGTTATCGGCCAAGGCATCGAGGAACAGGTTGAGGCCGCAATGACCGGCGAAGGCCATTTCCAGCGCAGTGACCAGCAGGCCACCGTCGGAACGGTCGTGATAAGCGAGGATATGACCGTCGGCGTTGAGGCCCTGGATCACCGCGAAGAAGGCCTTGAGGTCTTCGGCGTCATCCACATCCGGTGCCTGGGTGCCAAGCTTGCCGTACACCTGGGTGAGGATCGAGGCACCCAGGCGGTTCTGCCCGCGACCGAGGTCGATCAGGATCAGGTCGGTTTCGCCCTTGTCCATGCGCAGTTGCGGGGTCAGGGTCTTGCGGATATCGCTGACCGGAGCAAAACCGGTCACAACCAATGACAGCGGCGAGGTCACGCTCTTGTCCGTGCCCGCGTCCGTCCACTGGGTTTTCATCGACATCGAGTCCTTGCCCACCGGGATGGTGATGCCCAGCTCCGGGCACAGCTGCATGCCGACCGCTTTCACGGTGTCGTACAGCCGCGCGTCTTCACCCGGGTGGCCAGCAGCGGCCATCCAGTTGGCGGACAGCTTGATATCAGACATCTTCTCGATGCGCGACGCGGCCAGATTGGTCAGGGTTTCGCCAATCGCCATGCGCCCGGACGCCGCAGCGTCCAGCAGCGCCAGCGGCGTGCGCTCGCCCATGGCCATGGCTTCACCGCTGTAAACGTCGAAGCTGGTGGCGGTCACGGCGCAATCGGCCACCGGTACCTGCCACGGGCCAACCATCTGGTCGCGGGCAACCAGACCGGTGATGGTGCGATCGCCGATGGTGATCAGGAAGCTCTTGCTGGCCACGGCCGGGTGATGCAGTACGCGGGTCACGGCTTCGTCGATGGCCAGGGCGCTGGCATCGAAGTCATCGCCCAGCTCACTTTCACGAGTGGCCGAACGGTGCATGCGCGGCGGCTTGCCGAGCAGCACTTCCAGCGGCATGTCCACCGGGGTGTTGGCGAAGTGGCTGTCAGTCACGGTCAGGTGGGCTTCTTCGGTGGCCTCGCCGACTACCGCGAACGGGCAACGCTCGCGCTCACAGATCGCCTTGAAACGCTCGAAATCGACGGCACTGACGGCCAGCACGTAACGTTCCTGGGACTCGTTGCTCCAGATCTCGTGCGGGGCCATGCCCGGCTCGTCGTTGGGCACGTTGCGCAGCTCGAAGCGGCCACCGCGGCCACCGTCGTTGACCAGCTCCGGGAAGGCGTTGGAAATACCACCGGCACCGACGTCGTGGATAAAGGCGATGGGGTTGTTGTCACCCAGCTGCCAGCAACGGTCGATGACCTCTTGGCAACGGCGTTCCATTTCCGGGTTTTCGCGCTGTACCGAGGCGAAATCCAGGTCAGCCGAGCTGGCACCGGTGGCGACCGACGAAGCGGCACCGCCGCCCAGGCCGATCAGCATGGCTGGGCCGCCGAGCACGATCAGCTTGGCGCCCACGGTGATCTCGGCCTTCTGCACGTGATCTGCACGGATATTGCCCATGCCGCCGGCGAGCATGATCGGCTTGTGGTAACCCCGTACTTCTTCACCGCGCGGGGTCTGGATCGCCTGCTCGAAGGTGCGGAAGTAGCCGGCCAGAGCCGGACGGCCGAATTCGTTGTTGAACGCCGCGCCGCCCAGCGGGCCTTCGATCATGATATCCAGCGCGGTAACGATGCGCTCGGGCTTGCCGTAAGGCACTTCCCAAGGCTGCTCGAAACCGGGGATGTTCAGGTTGGACACAGTGAAACCGGTCAGCCCCGCCTTCGGCTTGGCACCTCGACCGGTGGCACCTTCGTCGCGAATCTCGCCACCGGAACCGGTGGAAGCACCGGAGAACGGCGAGATGGCCGTCGGGTGGTTGTGGGTTTCCACCTTCATCAGGATATGCACGGGCTCCTGGGTCGCGCCGTACTGGCGGGTCTCAGGGTCCGGGAAGAAACGCCCAGCCACACTGCCAACGATCACCGAGGCGTTGTCCTTATAAGCGGACAACACGCCTTCGCTGTGCATCTGGTAGGTGTTCTTGATCATGCCGAACAGGGATTTCTCCTGGCTCTCGCCATCGATATCCCAGCTGGCATTGAAGATCTTGTGGCGGCAGTGCTCAGAGTTGGCCTGGGCAAACATCATCAGTTCGATGTCGTGGGGGTTGCGCCCCAGAGCGTTGAAGCTGGTCACCAGGTAGTCGACTTCGTCTTCGGCCAGGGCCAGGCCCATTTCGACGTTGGCCTTTTCCAGCGCGGCGCGGCCGCCACCCAGCACATCGACCGCAGTCAGCGGCTTGGGCTGCGCGTGGCTGAACAGCGCTGCAGCGCCTTCCAGGTTATCCAGCACCAGCTGGGTCATGCGGTCATGCAGCACATCGGCCACCTGCTGCGCCTCGGCGGCATTCAACTCGCCACCGACGTAGTAGGCCAGACCCCGTTCGATCCGCTGAACCTTCGCCAGGCCGCAGTTGCGCGCGATGTCACTGGCCTTGCTCGACCAGGGCGAAATAGTGCCAAAACGCGGAATGGTCAGGAACAGGCGGCCACTTGGCTCCTGCACCGGCACACTCGGGCCGTACTTCAGCAAACGGGCCAATACCTGCTCTTCGTCGGCCTGGAGCACGCCGGTCACTTCGGCAAAATGCGCAAACTCGGCATACAGCCCAGTCACAGCGGGGACTTTGCTGGTCAGTTGCTCAAGCAATTTACCGTGGCGAAAAGCAGAAAGGGCGGGAGCGCCGCGCAGGATCAACATCGGGGACAGCCTCTGGGAAGGGGTGTACTTTGAGGCCGTGCATTCTAGCCTAAAGCGTTGCCGACGACACCCGTGGCGGCCAGCAATAACGCGAGCCAAACGCAGTAATTGCGCTAACAGAGAAGCTATACGCTGTCGAGATATGGCGCGCAGCGGCCTTTGCGTATACTGCGCCAATGTTTGCCCAATCTGCGTTCCGTACGCGCTGCGCCTGCTGGCTGTCGGTGATCGGAATCCTCCTGCTGTTCGGTGGCTGCGCTGAAGAACCCAGCGCACTCGAACGCGTTCAGGCGGAGGGTGTACTGCGGGTGATCACCCGTAACAGCCCCGCCACCTATTTCCAGGACCGCAACGGCGAAACCGGTTTCGAATACGAACTGGTCAAACGCCTGGCCGACGACCTGGGCGTGAAGCTGCAAATTGAAACCGCCGACAACCTCGACGAGCTGTTCGCCAGCCTGAGCAAGCCCAACGGCCCGGTTCTCGCCGCTGCCGGCCTGGTAAAAAGCGACGGACGGCAGCAGCACGCGCGGTTCTCCCTGCCCTACCTGGAAGTCACCCCGCAGGTGATCTACCGCAACGGCCAGCAACGCCCGACTCGCCCGGCCGACCTGATCGGCAAACGCATCCTGGTGCTCAAGGGCAGCAGCCATGCCGAGCAACTGCAGGCGCTGAAGCTTGAACTACCGGACCTGGTCTTCGAGGAGTCCGCCGCCGTGGAAGTGGTCGACCTGCTGCGCATGGTCGATGAAGGTCAGATCGACCTGACACTGGTCGACTCCAATGAGCTGGCAATGAACCAGGTCTACTTCCCCAATGTGCGCGTGGCCTTCGACATCGGCGATGAGCAGAGCCTGGCCTGGGCCGTCGCGCCCGGCGAAGACAGCAGCCTGCTCAATGAGATCAACGCTTTTCTCGAACGCGCGCAGAAGAATGGCAGCCTGCAGCGCCTGAAAGATCGCTACTACGGCCACGTCGACGTACTCGGCTACGTCGGTGCCTACACCTTCGCCAAGCACCTGCAGCAGCGCCTGCCGCGCTACGAAGGATTCTTCCGTCAGGCCGCGCAGAAGCACGAGGTCGACTGGCGCTTGCTCGCGGCCATGGGCTACCAGGAATCACTCTGGCAACCCACCGCCACCTCGAAAACCGGGGTCCGCGGTCTGATGATGCTGACCCTGCGCACCGCCCAGGCCATGGGCGTGGCCGATCGCCTGAACCCCAAGCAGAGCATTGAGGGCGGTGCCAAGTACATCGCTTACGTGAAGAGCCAGCTGCCGGAAAGTATCCAGGAGCCCGACCGCACCTGGTTCGCGCTGGCCTCTTACAACGTCGGCGGTGGCCACTTGGAAGATGCGCGCAAGCTCACCGAGGCCGAAGGCCTGAACCCGGATAAATGGCTGGACGTGCAGAAGATTCTGCCGCGCCTGTCGCAGAAGCAGTGGTACAGCAAAACCCGGCATGGCTACGCCCGCGGCGGCGAGCCGGTGCACTTTGTGCGCAACATCCGCCGCTATTACGACATTCTCACCTGGGTCACTCAGCCGCAGCTGGAAGGTACCCAGGTCGCGGAAGGCAGCCTGCATGTGCCGGGCATCGACAAACGCCAGCCCAATGAGCAGACCCCACCGCTTTAACGCTGCTCGCGCCTGGCTTTAAAAAATTCACTCAGTGCCGCCCCGCACTCCTCGGCCAGCACACCGCCCTCGATCAGCACCCGGTGATTGAGAAAATCCTGGCTGAAGAACTGCCCACGACTGATCGCCACCCCGGCCTTGGGCTCGGTCGCGCCATACACCACCCGCATGATCCGTGAATGCACGATCAAGCCGGCGCACATGCTGCACGGTTCCAGGGTCACATACAGGGTGCTGCCGGGCAGGCGGTAATTGCACAGGTCGGCAGCCGCGGCGCGGATCGCCACCATCTCGGCGTGCGCGCTGGGGTCATGGGTGGTGATCGGGCAATTGAAGCCGCGCCCGACAATCTGCCCATCCTGCACCAGCACCGCACCCACCGGCACTTCGCCCAGGGCAGCGCCTTCGGCCGCCAGGGCCAGGGCTTCGCGCATAAAGCGCTGATCTTGGCTGCGATCAATAATCAGTGGCTGACGCACGTTTAAGCGACCTCGATTGATGCCATCAGACCGGTTTCCATATGGTCGATCACATGGCAGTGGAACATCCATACCCCAGGATTATCGGCAACCAGCGCCACCCGCGCGCGCTCGTTCTTGCCCAGCAGGTAGGTGTCGGTGAAATACGGAATGATCGTCTTGCGATCCGATGCCAGCACCTTGAAGCTCATGCCGTGCAGATGTATCGGGTGCTGATACTGGCTGAGGTTACGCAGCTCGAAGATATAGCTCTTGCCCAGTTGCAGGCGGGCAATCGGCCGGTCGGCGCAGGTCTTGTCATTGTTGTCCCAGGCCTGGCCGTTGATCTGCCAGAAGCTATGCGCCGCGCCCTGCTCCAGGCCAACCGACACCGCACCGGCCCATTCGAAGTTGAAACGCAGGGTCTCGGCACTGGCCAGATCCGGCTCGGCCACCGGATTGGCCGGCAGCGCCGGCGGCCACTCGCCCGCCACCTCCACACTGGCCACCGCGCGCAAGGTGGCCAGGCGCAGCGGGCCGTTGCGCAGGGGCAGCTCAGAGCCGGCGGACGGCACCTTGAGCGCCAGGTCCAGGCGCATGCCCGGGCCCAGCCAGTATTCCTTGCCCAACAGCCGCGGCTCGACCGGATTGCCGTCCAGCGCATAGATCCGCGCGTCCGCGCCGGGCAAGTTGAGGCGATAAGTCAGGGTGTTATCCAGGTTGATCAGGCGCAGGCGCACCACCTGCCCGGCCGGTAGATCCAGAACCGGCGCGTGCACGCCATTGACCGAACTCAAGCGTCCCGGCGTACCACCGCGCGCCGCCTCGCGCGGCACGCTGAAATCGGTAAACGCGCCCTGCGCATCGACATGCCAGCTCTTCAGGTTCAGCGTGCGCTCATGACGAAAGCCAGTGGGCTCGCGCTCTTCGACAACCAGCGCGCCGACCAGGCCACGCCCGAGCTGCTCGCTGCTGGCGATATGCGGGTGATACCAGTAGCTGCCGGCATCCGGAGTGATAAAGGCGTAGTCGAAGTACTCGCCCGGCAGCACCGGCAGTTGCGAAACATAGGGCACGCCGTCCATCGCCAGCGGCAGGCGGATGCCGTGCCAGTGGATGGTGGTCGGCACCTCCAGCTTGTTGGTAAAGCGCACGCGCAGCCGCTCACCCTGACGGCAACGCAACTCCACACCGGGGGCCTGGCCGCCGTAGGCCCAGGCCGGGGTCGTGTGCCCCGGCACCAGTTGCAGGTCGAGCGGCGCGGCGATCAGCTCATAGTCGTGGTTCGCCACGTTTTCCGGGCGACCCAGCCAATAGCGCACGCCGCCAGCGCCGAGGCCGACCACGCCGAGACCGGCCAAGCCAGCGAGAATCTGTCTGCGGGTAAACGTCATTTATCCATCCCGTAGCCCATAGCATAAGGGCAGCCTTGGCTGCCCTTATGCTTCAGATCATTCCCACTCGATGGTCGCTGGCGGCTTGCTCGACACGTCGTAGGTGACGCGGGAGATGCCTTCGATTTCATTGATGATGCGGCCGCTGACGGTTTCCAGCAGCTCGTAGGGCAGGTGCGCCCAACGTGCGGTCATAAAGTCGATGGTTTCCACGGCGCGCAGGGCGACAACCCAGGCGTAACGGCGGCCATCACCGACCACGCCCACCGACTTCACTGGCTGGAACACCACGAAGGCCTGGCTGACCTTGTGGTACCAGTCGGCCTTGCGCAGCTCTTCGATAAAGATATGGTCAGCACAACGCAGCAGGTCGGCGTATTCCTTCTTCACTTCACCGAGGATGCGCACGCCCAGGCCTGGGCCGGGGAATGGGTGACGGTAAACCATGTCGTACGGCAGGCCGAGTTCGAGACCCAGGCGACGCACTTCGTCCTTGAACAGTTCGCGCAGTGGCTCGACCAGTTTCAGGTTCATTTCTTCCGGCAGGCCGCCGACGTTGTGGTGCGACTTGATCACGTGGGCCTTGCCGCTTTTCGCGCCAGCCGACTCGATCACGTCCGGGTAGATGGTGCCCTGGGCGAGGAACTTGATGTTTTCCAGTTGCGAGGCCTGGGCATCGAACACGTCGATAAAGGTGCGACCGATAATCTTGCGCTTCTTCTCCGGATCCGCTTCGCCGGCCAGGTTGCCGAGGAACTGCTCTTCGGCGTTGGCGCGGATCACTTTGACGCCCATGTTCTCGGCGAACATGGCCATCACTTGCTCGCCTTCGTGCAGGCGCAGCAGGCCGTTGTCGACGAATACGCAGGTCAGCTGGTCGCCAATGGCCTTGTGCAGCAGTGCAGCCACTACCGAGGAATCGACACCGCCGGACAGGCCGAGCAGTACGTTGGCGCTGCCAACCTGGGCGCGCACGTTGGCGATGGCGTCTTCAACGATGTTGGAGGCGGTCCACAGCGCTTCGCAGCCGCAGATTTCCAGGATAAAGCGCGAGAGGATGCGACCGCCCTGCTTGGTGTGGGTCACTTCCGGGTGGAACTGCACGCCGTAGTAGCCGCGGCTGTCGTCGGCCATGGCGGCGATCGGGCAGCTCGGGGTGCTGGCGAGAATATGGAAGCCGGCCGGCATGGCGGTGACTTTGTCGCCGTGGCTCATCCACACGTCGAGACCGAACACACCGTCGTCATCGACGTGGTCTTCGATGCCGTTGAGCAGGCGGGCCTTGCCGACCACATCGACACGGGCATAACCGAATTCACGCAGATCGGAACCTTCAACCTTGCCGCCCAGCTGCTCGGCCATGGTCTGCATGCCGTAGCAGATACCGAAAACCGGTACGCCGAGGTCGAACACAGCTTTCGGTGCACGCGGGCTGCCGGCTTCATGCACCGACTCCGGACCACCGGCGAGGATGATGCCGCGCGGGGCGAAGGCACGGATGTCATCGTCGCTCATATCGAACGGGTGCAGCTCGCAATACACACCGATCTCGCGCACGCGGCGGGCGATCAGCTGGGTGTACTGGGAACCGAAATCCAGAATCAGGATGCGGTGAGCGTGGATGTCTTGATGAGCCATGGCCGTCTCTCGTAGCGGAATTCACAAATGACTCGGGGCTGCCCTGTAAAACAACAGCGACAGCCCCGGGCTTTATATCAACTGATCAACAATCAGCCCACGCGGTAGTTCGGGGCTTCTTTGGTGATCTGCACATCGTGTACATGGGACTCGGCCATGCCAGCGCCGGTGATGCGCACAAACTCAGGCTTGCTGCGCATCTCTTCGACCGTCGCACAACCGGTATAGCCCATGGAGGCACGCAGGCCGCCCATCAGCTGGTGAACGATGGCGGCCATTGCGCCCTTGTACGGCACACGGCCTTCGATGCCTTCCGGCACCAGCTTCTCGGCACCGGCCGAGGAGTCCTGGAAGTAACGATCGGAAGAACCCTGCGCCTGCGCCATCGCGCCCAGCGAACCCATGCCACGGTAAGCCTTGTAGGAACGACCCTGGAACAGCTCGACTTCGCCTGGCGCTTCTTCAGTACCAGCGAGCATCGAACCGATCATCACGCAGGACGCACCTGCGACGATGGCCTTGGACAGGTCACCGGAGAAGCGGATACCGCCATCGGCGATCAGCGGCACACCGGTGCCAGCCAGAGCGGCAGCAACGTTGGCCACGGCGGAGATTTGCGGCACGCCGACACCCGCGACAATACGCGTGGTGCAGATCGAGCCAGGGCCGATACCGACCTTGACCGCATCAGCACCAGCTTCGGCAAGGGCCTTGGCGGCTTCGCCGGTGGCGATGTTGCCGCCGATCACCTGAACGTCCGGGAAGTTCTGCTTGACCCAGCGCACGCGGTCGATAACGCCCTTGGAGTGACCGTGGGCAGTGTCGACGATGATCACGTCAACGCCAGCGTTAGCCAGTGCAGCAACGCGGTCAGCGGTGTCAGCACCGGTACCGACGGCGGCACCAACGCGCAGACGACCTTGATCGTCCTTGCTGGCCAGCGGGTAGGCCTTGGCTTTTTCGATGTCCTTGACGGTCATCATGCCCTTCAAATGGAAGGCATCATCGACGATCAGGACTTTTTCGATGCGGTGCTTGTGCAGCAAGTCGCGCACGACATTCTTGTCGGCGCCTTCCTTGACAGTGACCAGACGCTCTTTCGGCGTCATCACTTCACGCACGGTGGCGTCCAGGCGGTTCTCGAAACGCACGTCACGGGAGGTGACGATGCCGACCAGGTCGCCATCGCTCAGCACCGGTACGCCGGATATATTGTGCATGCGGGTCAGTTCGAACAGATCACGCACGGTGGCGTCGGCTTCGATGGTGATCGGGTCCTTGACCACGCCCGCCTCGTAACGCTTGACCTTGCGCACTTCGGCAGCCTGCTGCTCGACGGTCATGTTCTTGTGGATGATGCCGATGCCGCCTTCCTGAGCCATGGCAATCGCCAGACGGGCTTCAGTCACGGTATCCATGGCAGCAGAGAGCAACGGAATATTCAGTTCGATGCCACGGGTCAGGCGCGTTTTGAGGCTGACATCCTTCGGCAGAACTTCGGAATAACCTGGAATAAGTAGAACGTCGTCGAAGGTAAGAGCTTCTTGACTGATACGCAGCATGGCGGGGGCTCCCGGACGGGAAAATTGGAAGCGCGCCATTATACTCAGACGCCCCCCTGCACTCAACGCAAACAACAACATAACTGCGCGAAGCCTAGCGGCGCTATCCAGGTGCAGGACAAGAACAATATAATAATGATTCTCAAAAACACCCGCAACTGAGTAGCATATGCCCTTCACCCGCCTCTCTTCTGCCCAGCCAGCCTGGCGTTTTACCCTGCTCGCCTTGGCCTTGATGCCTGCCGCCAGTAGCCTCGCGGCCGAAACCGCCACCGCGCTTGAATTGCCCAGCCAGACCGTCACCGCAACCCGTGAAGACCAAACCAGCTACAGCGCGAGCACGGCCAGCACCGCCAGCAAAAGCGCCGTACCGATCATGCAGGAAGCCCAGGCGGTGCAAGTGGTCACCGAACAAGTGATCGAGGACTTTCAGGTGCAGTCGCTGGATGATGCTATGAAGTTCGTCAGCGGCATGACCCAGAGCAACACCCTGGCAGGCACCCAGGACGGCTTCGTCAAACGTGGATTTGGTACCAACGCCGATGGCTCGATCCTGCGTGACGGCATCCGCTCCAGCCTGTCGCGCAACTTCAGCGCCACCACCGAGCGCGTGGAAGTGCTCAAAGGCCCAGCCTCTCTGCTGTATGGCGCACTGGAGCCGGGCGGCCTGATCAACGTGATCAGCAAGCAACCCGAATACCAGCGGAGCTCGCAGATCAGCGGTGAGACCAGCAACGAGGGCGGCGGCAACCTCATGCTCGACACCACCGGCCCGCTGGGCGACAGCGGCTTCGCCTACCGCCTGATTGCCGAACGCCAGCACGAGGACTACTGGCGCAACTTCGGCGCGGACAACCACACCCTGGTGGCACCGTCCCTGAGCTGGAGCGGCGATGACCTGCGCATCACCCTGGCTTACGAGCACAAGGAATACTCGACCCCGGTGGATCGCGGCACGGTGATCATCAACGGCAAGCCGGCGAACACTGAGTACAACGCACGCTTTAACGAACGCTGGGCCAAAGCCGAAGGCACCGATGAGCTGTTTACCGCCAAAGCCGAGTACCAACTCAACCCGGACTGGCTGAGCCGCCTGACCTATGGCTGGAACAACGAGCGCTACGACTATGCCGAAGCGCGCCCCAATGCGCTCAACGCAACGACCGGCGCACTCAGCCGACGCTCAGACGGCAGCGAACACGACAACCAGACCCAGTACCTGGCCTGGGACTGGATCGGCAACGCCAGCGTGCTCGGCCAACAGCATGACCTGCTGCTGGGCATCGACACCGAGCAAGTCGACAATTTCCGCGGTGATACCTATCGCGGCCCGGCCGTTGGCGGCTTCAATATCTACCGACCGGTCTACGGCAAACTCGCCGAGCCCTCACTGCTGAACACCGCGCAAAGCGACCGAAGCGACGAACTGCACTCGCGCTCGCTGTATGTGAAAGACAACTGGCACCTTGATGAGCAATGGATATTGGTGGCCGGCGGTCGCTACCAGCACTTTGAACAATTGGTCGAGCAAGGTCGCGGCAGCAGCTATGTGAAAACCACCGACCTCCAGGACAACACCTTCCTGCCTTTCGGCGGCCTGGTGTATCAGCTCAATCAGCAGGTCTCGCTGTACGGTAACTACAGCCGCTCGTTCGTACCCAACGCCTCCGACGCCGACACCGGCCAGGCGTTCGACCCTGAAGAGGGCCGCAGCTATGAACTGGGCATCAAGCTCGACCTGGGCAACGCCCTCACAGCCAGCGCCGCACTGTTCGATATCGAGAAAGAAAACGTCGTGGTCAGCAACAATGGCACCTCGCAAGCCGCCGGCAAGGTTGGCTCACAAGGGGTGGAAATCGATATCAGCGGGCGCCTTGCCGAGCGCTGGGAACTGCTCGGCACCTATGCCTACACCGACACGGAAATCCTCGACGACCCGGCCAACCAGGGCAATGAGCTGGTGAATGCCGCGCAGAATATCGCCAGCCTGTACCTGACCCACCACCTGGCGCTGCCCAGCGACGCCGGACAATGGCGGGTTGGCGGCGGCGCGCGTTACGTCGGCGAACGCGCCGGGGATAACGCCAACAGCTTCTGGCTGGACAGCTACACCGTGGCCGATGCGTTTATCAGTTGGGAAAGCCAGTTACTGGGCGACAAGACTCGCCTGCAACTGAACGCGCGCAACCTGTTCGACCAGGAGTACTACCCCTCCAGCGGCGGCAACCTGCGCGTCGCCGTCGGTGAACCGCGTGAGGTGCGCCTGTCGGCCAGCGTCGATTTCTAAACGCCCCAAGCGGGGCTGCAAGGCTCAGGGATGAGCCAACTCAGGCAAGATCGACTCGCACCAGCGACACCGGATAGCCCAAGCGCGCAGCAAACTCATCGAGAAAGCTCTGCTTAAAGCCGGCATCCGCCCAGTTATTGAAGATAAAGCCCAGGTTGGAAAAGCCGCAGGGCTGCAGAAACAGAAAGCCGTTGATATCGTCTTCATGGCCGCATAACGGACAGCGGAAGTTGTCGGTATGCCCCGGCATCCAGTCTTCCAGGCTATCGAACAACCTTCCCCCTACTTCCCGCCGGCACTCAGGGCAGCCGGCCTCTTCGAGAAAGCCCGCCGTCGGGGTATAGATGCAACGCTTATAGATAATCTCCAAGCCATGCACCGCCTGCCCGTACGGCAGCAGTTCAGGACGCTCGACCACCCGCCGCGCGCCCTCGGCAATGCCGTAGCCCATATGTTTGAAGGTACGCCCACAGGTGGTCAGCTGCTCGTCGATGATGTTCTGCTTGACCAGCCAGCGCACGATCAACCGCGCCCGTGCCTCATGGCCGGGAAAGCTGGAAATCTGCGGCACGATAATCGCCTGCTGCTCACTCATAACGGGACTCGGTTTGCATTGAAGGCGCGCAGCTTAATCGGCTGGCGGTGCGGGTCAAGGCTCTACAGTTGCCTGGGCAAAGCCTTTACTATGCCGGCCATGATCAAAGATCCCTTCCAACGCCTGAACCTCGACCGCGAGGTACTCAGCGTCAGCCAACTGAACAACCGCGCACGCCTGCTGCTGGAAGATGTGTTCGGCGGCATCTGGGTCGAGGGCGAAATCTCCAACCTGGCCAAGCCGGCGTCCGGGCATATCTACTTCACCCTTAAAGATAGCCAGGCCCAGGTGCGCTGCGCATTGTTCCGGCAGAACGCCGCCAAGGTGCGCCAGGCTCTGCGCGACGGCCTGGCGGTGAAGGTGCGCGGCAAGGTTTCGCTGTTCGAGGGCCGCGGCGATTATCAGCTGATTCTCGATGCCGTGGAACCTGCCGGCGATGGCGCACTGCGCCTGGCCTTCGAAGCCCTGAAGGAAAAGCTCAGCGCCGAAGGGCTGTTCGCGGCCGACGCTAAAGTCGCCCTGCCAGCCCATCCGAAACGTATCGGCATTATCAGTTCGCCGACCGGTGCGGTAATTCGCGACATCATCAGCGTATTCCGCCGCCGCGCCCCGCAGGTCGAACTGACCCTGATCCCCACCGCCGTGCAAGGCCGCGACGCCACTGCGCAGATCGTCCGCGCCCTCGACCTGGCTGACCGCCGCGGCTTCGATGCGCTGATCCTGGCCCGGGGTGGCGGCTCGCTGGAAGACCTCTGGTGCTTTAACGAAGAAGCCGTGGCTCGCGCGATTGCCGCCTGCGTCACGCCCATCGTCAGCGCCGTGGGCCATGAAACCGATGTATCCATCGCCGACTTTGTCGCCGACGTGCGCGCCCCCACGCCCTCGGCCGCCGCCGAACTGCTGGCCCCCGACAGCAGCGAACTGGTGCAGCGCCTGCACAATCTCAAGCGCCGTCTAAACCTGCGCATGCAGCACCGCCTGGAGCGCGAACGCATGCGCCTGGACGGCTTGCAGCGGCGCTTGCGCCACCCCGGCGAGCGTCTGCGCCAGCACGCCCAGCGCGTGGATGATCTGGATATGCGCCTGACCCGCGCCTTCGAACGGCAACTGAACAGTCGCCGCGAACGCCTGAATCATCTGCAGACCCGCCTGCTAAGCCTGCACCCGGAACGCAACCTCAAGCTGCTGGAGCAGCGCCTGCAAGCCCTCGCCGAACGCCTGCAACGCAGCATGCGCGAAGGCCTGAAACAGCGCCGCCTGCAGCTACAAAGCCAAATGCACACCCTGCACGCGGTCAGCCCGCTGGCGACCCTAGGCCGTGGCTACAGCATCCTGCTGGACGAGCGCGGCCGTGCCATCCGCAACGCCGCCGACACCCGCCCCGGCCAACGCCTGAAGGCGCGCCTGGGCAACGGCGAGCTGGATGTGCGGGTCGAAGACAACCACGTACAGCCAGTCACCCTCTCGCTGCTCGATTGATTTCGATATTAGGTCGCCAAGCATCCCATGCGTCTCGTTACCCTCCTCACCCTGTTCTGCTTCGCCCTGCCCGCCCACGCCGAAGGCTTTATCAGCCGACTGCTCAATAAACCCGTGCCAGGCGGCGTAGCCGTGGTTGATCTTGGGCCAGCAGCCGGCGCGCCCAACGTGCGCTATCAGGGCAAACCGGTACTGGTCATAAATGAAGAGCAGCAACGCTGGATCGCTATCGTCGGCATCCCGCTAAGCATCAAGCCCGGCAGCCAGCAAATCAGCGTCAATGGCAGCCAAACGCTGAGCTTCCAGGTCGGCAGCAAGCATTACGTCGAACAGCGCATCACCCTCAAAAACCAGCAACAGGTCAATCCGAACGCCAAGAACCTTGCCCGCATTGAGCGCGAACTGGCCGAGCAGACCCGCGCCTACCAGCAGTTCAGTGCGCGCCAGCCAAGCAACCTGCTATTCGACAGGCCGGTCAGCGGCCCACTGTCGAGCCCCTTCGGCCTGCGCCGTTTCTTTAACGGCGAGGAGCGCAACCCGCACTCCGGGCTGGACTTCGCCGCCAATAGCGGTACGCCGATCAAGGCCCCGGCCGCCGGCAAGGTGATCCTGATCGGCGACTACTTTTTTAATGGCAAGACGGTGTTTGTCGACCACGGCCAAGGCCTGGTCAGCATGTTCTGCCACCTCTCGGCCATCGGCGTAACCGTCGGCGATGAACTGCCGCGCGGCGGCGTACTCGGCAAAGTCGGTGCCACCGGCCGCGCCACCGGGCCGCACCTGCACTGGAACGTCAGCCTGAATGACGCCCGCGTCGACCCGGCGATTTTTATCGGCGCGTTCAAGCCATAACCGCTCATCGGCTTTCCGAGGCACGCTTTCAAGCCCGCTTAACCGCGGCCGATCTTATTCGTGACACCGGGATTTCGCCCGGCCGAGCGGGTACGCACGCAGATGCTGACGGTTAACACCAACATCTCGTCGTCGTTCACGCGTCGCCAGTTGGAGAGTAACAGCACGGCCCTCGCGACTTCGCTGCAGCGCCTGTCCACCGGACAGCGCATCAACAGCGCCAAGGACGATGCCGCCGGGCTGCAAATTTCCAACCGTCTGACCTCGCAGATTCGGGGGTTGAACGTGGCCACGCGCAATGCCAACGACGGCATATCGCTGCTGCAGGTAGCAGAAGGCGCTTTGCAAAGCGTCACCGACGCCCTGCAGCGCATGCGCGAGCTCGGCTTACAGGCGATGAACGGCTCCAACGGCTCCCAGGAGCGCGCAGCGCTCGACCAGGAAGCCCAGCAACTGCTCCAGGAAATCAACCGAGTCAACGAAACCACCAGCTTCGCCGGGCGCAAGGTCTTCGCCCAGAATCAGGACTCGCTGCTCGGCAACCTCGACCGCCGCGCCATCCTCAACGGCCTCAAGGGCTACTGGCTGAACGAGGCCGAAGCCCGGGTGCTGGAGTTCTACGGAATCAAGGGCGACGGCGCGAGCCTGGAGATCAATCTGGACTTTACCGACGGTGCCGGCAGCGTACTGGCCTCGGTATCCGGCGTCGGCGGCGCATTCGGCCGGGTCGACGACCAGAAGCTGAACATCGACCTGGCCGACTTCCTCCCGCCCAATCTGCCCAACGGCGGCAACCCGCCCTTCTACAACGACCGCATCATCGCCCACGAGATGGCCCACGCGATCATGGGCCGCGCCATGAACTTCACGCCTCTGCCGTCCTGGTTCAAGGAAGGCGCGGCCGAGTTTATCCACGGTGCGGATGAGCGCTTGAGCGGCGACACCGCCGGCGGCACCAACGTGGCCGGCATCCTGGCCGCCTTCAACGCCGACGACGTGTCAGGTAGTGCCGGTTACTCCGGCGGTTACGCCGCCATGAAATACATGCACCAACGCATCGGTGGCGACGGCGTCAAAAGCATCATGCAGTACCTCAACCGCACCAACGCCAGCCTCGACCAGGCCTTGGCCAATGCCAGCAATGGTGCTTTCAGCGGGCTGGCAAACTTTCAGGCGCAGTTCAACGCCGATGCCGCCACCTTCGTCGCCGGGCTCGATCTGAGCAACGCCGACACCGGTGCCATCGGTGGCGAAGACAGTGACGACGGCCTGCCCCTGAGCGCCGCCGACGTGCTACCCAACCAGGGGGCCGGCAGCTCAGTGCTCAGGGGTTTCAGCGAGGAGTTCCCCACGCTGTACAACGCCCTGGGGGCCGGCGGCAATAACCTGATCAAGCTGCAAGTCGGGGCCAACGCCAACGAGACCCTGGAGATCGGCATCAGCGCCTTCAGCGTCGACGCCATGGCGCTGAGCAATGTCGACCTGCACAAGAATGCCGGCATTGCCGTGCTGGATATCGATGACGCCCTGACCTACATCGACACCCAGCGGGCTTATCTGGGGGCAACGCAGAATCGCCTGCAATACACAATCGAGAACCTGATGAACGTCTCGGAAAATGCCGCCGCCAGCCGTTCGCGCATTCTCGACACCGACTACGCCGCGGAAACCGCCAACCTGGTATCCCGACAGATCATCCAGCAGGCCGCGCAAAGCGTGCTGCTGCAAGCCAACCAAGAGCCTCAGGCCGTGCTCGCCCTGCTCAATTCCTAGCGCGCAATCGTTCACGCTAGCCAGCGCCCATCACGCAATAAAAAACCACAAACGACAGCCAACTGGTTATTCCTGCCATTCTTTTATCGATGCTTGCCATAGCCAGCCACGATGATTAGGGTTAGCAGCATGAATAGCCCATACACCCTTATCCTGCTGCGCCAACACGCCAAGACCCACAGGGATGCGGGAAATGCCGCTAGCCCGCCGGGAGCGGGCGCGGCCCTCTGCCTGGTCAGCCAGCGACTGCGTGGCTAATTGTTCACGCCAGCGCCCCGCCTTCTTTCAGATTCAGCCCGGCCCGCCGATTGCAGCCGCCGCTATAAAGGACACCCCCGATGAGCATGCTTAAAGACCCGTCCAGCAAGTACCGTCCGTTCACTCAAATTGCCATTCCAGACCGCACTTGGCCGGACAAGATCATCGACAAGGCGCCAATCTGGCTGTCCACCGATCTGCGCGATGGCAACCAGTCGCTGATCGAGCCGATGGACGCCGAAAAGAAGATGCGCTTCTTCAAATGCCTGCTGGCCGTAGGCCTGAAGGAAATCGAAGTCGGCTTCCCGTCCGCTTCGCAGACCGATTTTGACTTCGTCCGCGAGCTGATCGAAGGTGGCCATATTCCGGATGACGTGACCATTCAGGTGCTGACCCAGGCCCGTGACGACCTTATCGAACGCACCTTCGAGTCGCTCAAGGGCGCGAAGCAGGCCATCGTTCATTACTACAACGCCTGCGCACCGAGCTTTCGCAAGATCGTCTTCAACCAGGACAAGGCCGGCGTCAAAGCCATCGCCGTGGCCGCCGGCCAGACCATCAAACGCCTGGCCGACGCCGCCCCCGAGACGCGCTGGGGTTTTGAGTACTCGCCGGAAGTGTTCAGCTCCACCGAAATCGACTTCGCCGTCGAGGTGTGCAACGCGGTGATCGCAGTGTTCCAGCCGACTCCGGCGAACAAGCTGATCCTCAACCTGCCGGCGACCATCGAGTGCGCCACGCCGAACAACTACGCAGACCAGATCGAATGGTTCGGCCGCCATATCGACCGCCGCGACAGCGTGCTGCTCAGCGTGCACACCCACAACGACCGTGGAACCGGTGTGGCGGCCTCGGAATTGGCGGTAATGGCCGGTGCGGACCGCGTCGAAGGCTGCCTGTTCGGCAATGGCGAGCGCACCGGCAACGTCTGCCTGGTGACCCTGGCGCTGAACCTCTACACCCAGGGCGTCGACCCGGAGCTGGACTTTTCCGATATCGACACCGTGCGCAAGGTGGTCGAGGACTGCAACCAGATCCCAGTACACCCACGCCACCCCTACGTCGGCGACCTAGTGCACACCGCTTTCTCCGGCTCGCACCAGGACGCGATCCGCAAGGGCTTCGCCCAACAAAAGGCCGATGCTGTTTGGGAAGTGCCGTACCTGCCGATCGACCCTGCCGATATCGGCCGCGATTACGAGGCGGTGATTCGCGTCAACAGCCAGTCCGGCAAGGGCGGCATCACCTTCCTGCTCGAACAGGAATACGGCATCAACCTGCCGCGACGCATGCAGATCGAGTTCAGCCAGGTGGTGCAGAAGGAAACCGACCGCCTCGGCCTGGAGATGAGCGCCAAGCAGATCTATCAGCTGCTGGAGCGCGAGTACCTGCAAGCCACCACGCCCTACGCCCTGAAAGGCCATCGTCTGCAGGAAGAAAACGGCACCAGCGCGGTCGATGTGGAAATCATCAGCGACGGTGACAGCCAGCACTGGCGCGGTATCGGCAAAGGCCCGCTGGAAGCCCTGGTGGCCGGTTTGCCGGTTGCCGTGGAAATCATGGACTACAGCGAACACGCCATCGGTGCCGGCACCAACGCCAAGGCGGCGGCTTATATCGAACTGCGCGTTAACGGCGGTCGGGCATTGCATGGCGTCGGCATCGACGAAAACCTCACCACCGCGAGCTTCCGCGCGCTGTTCAGCGCACTGAATCGCGCCCTCGGCCAGACCGCCGAACAAGCCGCCTGAATGCGTCGTGAGCCGCCAGCCTATACGGCTGACGGCTTGCTCGCCAGATAGCGCGCAGTGGCCTGTATGGCCTGGGCGATATCCGGCCACAGCAGTTGATGCTGCCGCGCCAATGCCTGAGTCGCGGCAGTGTCGAAGCGCGTGCTCTGGATAAAATCCAGCGACTCGACCTCGGTGCGCAGCAGCTTCGGCAGCCCCGGAATCTTCAGCAACAGACGCAGCAGAGCGATCGGCACATGCCGGCGCGGCGCGGCGACGCCCAAGACGCCAGCCAAGAGCTGCACCACACCCTGCAAGTTCGGCGTGCGCTCATCCAGCGCGAGAATTTCCCGGCCAACCTGCTCGCTGTCGAAGGCGGCAGCCAGCATCAGCTCCACCAGAAAATCCACACTGACCAACGGCAGCCAATGCGCCGCCGAGCCTGGAATCGCGCTCAAGACGCCATCCGCCAGATTGCCAATCAGCCCCGCCAGTGGCTGCGTGGCCAGGATATGCCCGCTGCGGCTATGGCCACAGACCGTCGCCGGATGCACCACCGTCAGCGCGGCAGCGCGCTCGGCCATACGCGCCAGTACGCGGAAGTGCGCCTCCAGCTTGCTGCCCTCATAGGCACCGATACGTCGATAGACCTGATCCCAATCGGTGCGACTGGGCGTCTGCAGATCGATCCCCAAACGCTGCAAATGCTGGTGATTGGCCAACATAAAGCCGCCCGCCATCAGCAGGCGGCTGCCCTGGCTGGCCGCCAGTTCCGCCACCGCCAGCGCGCCCTCGACATTCACCGCGCGCGCCTGCTCGACCGACAAGCCCCAGGCGAACTGCGCGCCCAGGTGAAACACCACCGCAGCCTGGCGCACACGCTCGCGCGCCGGCGCATCCAGGCCCAAGCCGGGACTGGCCAGATCGCCGGCAACCGCGCTCAGCAACTCACCGCGCCCGCCAAGTTGCTCGACCTGCTCGCGCAGCGCCGGCAAGCGCTGCGGCGCACGCATCAATAGCGTGACCGGATGCCCCTTGCGCGTCAGCAGCGCCAGTAGATGCTGACCGATAAAGCCACTGCCGCCGGTTACAAAACATTCCTGATTCATAGCCAATCCACCTGAGTCGTTGATGACCCAAGCAGGCTAAACTGTCGAGCCTACTCGACAGTCAAGAGGCAATTGTCATGCGTATTGGCGAACTGGAAAAACACAGCGGGGCCAGCCGGCATACCCTGCGCTATTACGAGAGCCTGGGCCTGATCCGCGCCCAGCGCCAGGCCAACAATTACCGCGCGTACAGCCAGCAGACCCTGAGCGACCTGGGCTTTATCCAGCAGGCGCAGAGCATGGGCTTTTCCCTCGGCGAAATCGGCGAAATCCTCCACGCCAGGCGTGAGCAGCAACTGGATTGTGCCCAGGGCGCGCTGCTGGTGATGCGCAAACTCATCGAGGTGGAAAAGAAAATCACCGACCTGCACCACCTGCGTGATTTCCTGCGCAACGAGAAACAGCGCCTGGAGGCCAGTGCGGCCGAACAACATGCCTTGGCCATAAAGTCATCGGTGGCCAGCTGACGAAGCGCACAGTGACTTACCGGGCGACATCTACACTGCAAACAATCGACCGCAAGGAGCACCTGACCATGCGCTCACTGACACGCTGGATAGGCAGGCTCATCCTGCCACTGCTGTTCGCATGCAGCACCTATGCCGGGGCGGCCACGGTAGTGATGGCCTTCGGCGAAAAGATTCCACCCTTCTGCTTCCCGGAAAGTGACAGCGGCATCGAGCTGGAAGTGATAGGCGAAGCCCTGGCATTTCGCGGCCACCAGCTCGAACCACGCTACTTCCCCCTGGCTCGCGTGCCCCTGGCCTTTCGCCGCGGCGAGGTGGACGCGGCCATGACCGACCTGGGTCAGGACCTTAGCGACGCCGGTGCCCACTATGGCAACCCGGCCGTGATCTATTACAACGTCTTCGTCAGCCTCAAGGGCCGCCATCTCAGCATCAAGAAACCCGAGGACATTAAAGGGCTCAGCGTGGTGGCCTTCCAGGGTGCAGCCCAGCGCTACCCCGAATGGCTGGCCGCGAGCCAGAAGGATGGCCTGTACTTCGAGCAGAACAACCAGGAGCTGCAGGTGCTCGGCCTGAACAAGGCGCGCTATGACCTGGTGCTCAGCGATAGAAGCATCTTCCGCTACTTCGAACTACTGCTGGAGCGCACTACCCTGTTCAAGGCCAAGAGCACCGAGATGCACCAGTTCGTCGAGGAAGACCCGCAGAACTATCGCCCCGTATTCCGCGACCCGCAGATCCGCGACGACTTCAATGCCGGCCTCGCCCAACTCAAGGCTAGCGGCCGCTACCAGGCGATCTATGACCACTATCTAGAGCAGAAATAGCGGTCTCTCAGCCCGCCAATCTAGGCTCGCGATATACCGGGAAGTGCTCACACGAGGCCGGGCAACTGGCTTAGATCGCGCATAACTTCTCCGCCGCCTGGCGCAGGGTCTCTTCCCGTTTGGCGAAGCAGAAACGCACCAGGCGTAAATCCTTCGGCGGCCGCTGATAGAACACCGACACCGGAATGGCGGCCACCCCATGCTCGCGGGTCAGCCATTCGGCCATGGCCACATCGTCGAGGTCGTTGCGGATCGCCGAATAGTCGACCAGCTGGAAGTAGGTACCTGTAGTGCGGGTGAAGCTGAAGCGCGAGTCGGCCAGCAGGTCGCAGAACAGATCGCGCTTGCTCTGGTAGAAGGCCGGCAGCTCTTCGACATGCTCGGGATGCGCGGTCATATAGTCGGCCAGCGCCCATTGCAGAGGGGTCACGCCGCAGAAGCTGACGTACTGGTGGACCTTGCGCAGCTCGGCGCTCAAGGCCGGCGGGGCCACCACATAGCCGGTCTTCCAGCCGGTGACGTGGTAGGTCTTGCCGAACGAGCTGACCACGAAGGCGCGCTGGTACAGCTCCTCATGAGCCAGCACGCTGGCGTGCTGGATGCCGTCGAACACCAGATGCTCGTAGACCTCGTCGCTGATCAGGTAGATATCGCGCCCACGAATCAGCGCCGCAAGTTGGTCCAGTTCGGCCCGTGAAATCAACGCGCCACTGGGGTTATGCGGGCTGTTGAGGATAATCAGGCGGGTCTTGTCGCTCAACGCATCGTCCAGGCGCTGCCAGTCGATGCTGAAACCCGGCAGGGCCAGCGGCACATGCACGCAGTGCCCACCAGCCAGCTGCACCGAGGGCTCGTAGCTGTCGTAGCTGGGGTCGAAGACTATGACTTCATCGCCCGGCTGGATCAGCGCCTGGATCGCACAGAAGATCCCCTGGGTCGCCCCCGGAACGATGGTGACCTCAGTATCTGCACTGACCACGCGGCCATAGCTGCGGGCCACCTTGGCCGCGACCTGCTCGCGCAGCGCCGGCAAGCCGGTCATCGGCGCGTACTGGTTATGCCCAGCAGCAATATGCCGGCCGACCGCATCGCGCAAGGCTTGTGGGCCTTCGAAGTCGGGGAAACCCTGGGACAGGTTGAGCGCGCCGGTTTCCACGGCGAGCTGCGACATGCGGGTGAAGATGGTGGTGCCGACATTCGGCAGCTTGCTGATAATCATCGAGGCAATATTCCTGGGCCAGCGCCGGCTTGAACGCTATTGATGGCGCAGAATATCCCAACGCCCAGAAAGGCAAAAGGCACCCGAAGGTGCCTTTATAGAGCGTTTAAATCCAAGCTTAGCGCTTGTCTTTGCGCTTCTTCTCGGCCTTCTTGTGGTGGCTCATCAGACGGCGTTTCTTGTTCACCTGGCGATCGGTGAGGGTGTTCTTGTTGCCCTCATAAGGGTTCTCGCCACCCTTGAACTCGATGCGGATCGGCGTACCGACCAGCTTGAGCACACGGCGGTAGGTGTTCTCCAGGTAGCGCACATAGGACTTGGGCACCGCATCGACCTGGTTACCGTGGATCACAATCAGCGGCGGGTTGGCACCACCCAGGTGAGCGTAACGCAACTTGATCCGGCGACCGCTGACCATGGGTGGCGCGTGATCGCTCACCGCATCCTCGAGAATCTGGGTCAGACGGTTGGTCGGCCAGCGGGTGATCGCCGACTTGAACGACGCCTGCACCGACTTGTACAGGTTACCCACGCCGGTGCCGTGCAGCGCCGAGATAAAGTGGATATCAGCGAAGTCGACGAAGAACAGCCGGCGTTGCAGCTCGACCTTCACGTAGTCACGCTCGCTGGGCTCCATGCCGTCCCATTTGTTCAGGGCGATCACCAGGGCGCGACCGCTTTCCAACACGAAGCCGAGCAGGTTGAGGTCATGGTCGACCACACCTTCACGGGCATCCATGACGAACACCACGACGTTGGAGTCCTGGATCGCCTGCAGGGTTTTCACCACCGAGAACTTTTCCACAGCCTCGAAGATCTTGCCGCGGCGACGTACGCCAGCGGTGTCGATCAGGGTGTACTTCTCGTCATCGCGCTCGAACGGGATATAGATACTGTCGCGGGTAGTGCCAGGCTGGTCATAGACGATCACCCGGTCTTCACCGAGCATGCGGTTAACCAGGGTCGACTTGCCGACGTTGGGCCGACCGATGATGGCCAGCTTGATGCCGTCCTTCTCGCTCGGGCCGGGAATGCGCTTGGCTTCCTGACCTTCGAGGACGACTTCCTCTTCCTCACCCTCTTCTGGCTCGCTGGCATCCTTGGGGAAGGAGCCCAGCACGGCCTCGAGCATCTGGGTGATGCCGCGGCCATGGGCACCGGCAATCGGCAGGGACTCGCCCATGCCCATGCTGGAAAATTCGGCGCGGGCCAGGTCGGTGTCGATGTTGTCGACCTTGTTGATGACCAGGAAGCTGCGCTTGTTGCGCCGACGCAGGTGCTCGCCGATCATCTGGTCGGAAGCGGACAGACCCGCACGGGCGTCCACCAGGAACAATACGGCATCGGCCTCTTCGATGGCCTGCAGCGACTGCTCGGCCATCTTCGCGTCGATACCTTCCTCGTCACCGGAAATTCCACCGGTGTCGATGACGATATAGGTTCGCCCCTGCCACTTGGCCTCGCCGTATTGACGATCACGGGTCAGACCAGACAGGTCGCCGACAATCGCGTCACGGGACTTGGTCAAGCGGTTAAACAGGGTGGACTTGCCAACGTTAGGGCGGCCCACCAGGGCAATTACGGGAACCATTAGGCTCTCCACTTCGTTATTTCAGAAAATACAAAAGCCGCTGCAGGAGCAGCGGCCGGAATTCTTTGCACTGACCATGCTGCACAGCGTGAATGCTGTGCAGCATAGCCAAGGCGTCAGCGCAGGGTCACTTGATGGTCAGTGCCACCAGCTTGCCGCCGTTGCCGAAGGCATACAGCCAGTCGCCAACCACCAGCGGACGGGCGCGCAGGCCATCGCTGTCGATACGCTCACGGCCGACAAAGCGACCATCCACCTGGCTGACCAGGTGCAGGTAACCTTCCAGATCACCGAAGGCGACATAGCTGGAGAACACTTCCGGAGCCGACAGCTGGCGGCGTGCCAGTGCATCGTTGCTCCAGAGTGCCGACGCTGAACGCTCGTCGATGCCTTCCACGGTACCGCTGGCCAAGCTGACATAGACGTTGCCGAAGCCCTGGGCTACGCCCACCGAGCTCGATGCTTCGCGCTGCCAGAGAATGCGCCCGCTTTCCAGATCCAGCGCCGCGACGCGGCCCTGGTAGCTCACGGTGTAAAGGGTACCGGCGGACAGCAGCAAGCCGCCGTCGATATCCACCACACGCTCCAGCTCGGAACGACCTTGCGGCACAGCAACACGCTGCTCCCAGACCGGAATGCCACGCTGGGCATCCAGCGCAATCACCTTGCCAGTGGACAGGCCGGCAATCGCCAGACGGTTGGTCAGCACAGGACTGCCAGTGCCACGCAGAGTCAGTACGGCCGGAGTGTTCTCGAAGATCCAGCGCTGCTCACCACTGTTCATATCCAGAGCGATCAGACGATCGTCCTGGGTCTGTACCAGCACCACATCGCCGTTCAGCGCAGGGGCAGCCAGCACTTCACTGGTCACCCGAGCACGCCACTTCTCTTCACCGCTGGAAGAATCCAGGGCGATGATTTCGCCTTTCAGGGTGCCGACCACCACCAAACCATAACCGGCAGCCACTGCACCGGAGACCGGCAGTTCCAGCTCGGCTTTCCAGATCACGTCGCCGTTCATACGGTCCAGCGCCATGACCAGGCCTTCGACGTCAGCAGCATAAATGCGCTCACCATCGACCACCGGGACCAGCATATTGAAGGTTTCGCCCTGGCCTTCGCCAATCGAACGACTCCACTCTTTCTGCAACTGCACTTCTTCTTCGAAGTCAGGCAGGTCAGCTGGCGGCAGTTCCTTCTTGCTATTGCTGCTGCAACCTACGACCAGAACGGCCAGGGCCAGCAGTGCGGCATTCTTCCAGCGCATCACGTCACGCACCCCCTTTTGCCAGATCATCCAGCTTCATTTGCAGGCCACCCACGGCGGCGTCTTCAGACAGCGCGGCCTTGGCTTTCTCATAGGCAGCGTGAGCATCATCGGCACGACCCAGCTGTACCAGCAGGTCGCCTTTGAGCTCTTCGCGGCTGGCGGCGAAAGCCGGCTCAACGTCGGCCTCAAGCAGCTTGAGCGCAGCGTCAGCCTTGTCCTGAGCGGCCAGCACACGAGCCAGACGCTGACGCGCCAGTTCGGCCAGGTTGCCATCGACTGGCTTGTCGACAATCGCCTGCAACTCGCTGGCGGCGTCATCCAGCTTGCCAGCCTCGACCGCTACCTTGGCGACAAACAAGCTGCCGTACTGGGCGTAGTGAGTGCCGGTGAAATCATTTTTCAGGGTGTTTGCCAGCTCGGCGACCTTGCCGGCATCCGGCTTGCCGCTAGGGACCAACGCCGCTTCCAGCAGCTGCTGATACACCAGCGAAGCACCCTGGGACTGATTGCTCTGGTACTTCTGCCAGCCCTGCCAGCCAAATACGGCAACCAGCGCCAGTGCGACGCCAGTCAGCAAAGGCATGCCATTTTGCTGCCACCAGTCCTTGATTACTGCCAGTTCTTCATCATCAGTACGCGAAACCACCCCAATACTCCTATTCGCTAAATCACTCAACAGGCGCTCAGGCCTGATCGGCGCAGGTCGCCAGATGATCGGCCAATGCCGACCAAGCAATACTTTGTTGTTCACCCTGACCGCGCAGCGGTTTGCAACCTACCACTTGCTGGGCCAGTTCGTCTTCACCCAAGATCAAGGCGTAAAGCGCGCCGCTCTTGTCGGCTTTCTTGAATTGACTCTTGAAGCTACCCGCGCCGGCGTTGACCTGCAGACGCAGGCCCGGCAGCTGATCACGCAGGCGTTCGGTCAAAGCCAGCGCCGCCAGTTCAGCAGGCTCGCCGAAGGCGCACAGGTAAACATCAACCGTACGGGCGATTTCAGCCGGTACTTTACCTAGAGTTTCGAGCAACAGCACCAAACGTTCGATGCCCATGGCAAAACCCACACCAGGGGTCGGCTTGCCACCCATCTGCTCGACCAGGCCATCGTAGCGACCGCCGGCACAGACCGTGCCCTGGGAACCGAGCTGATCGGTCACCCACTCGAACACCGTCTTGCTGTAGTAGTCCAGGCCACGCACCAGCTTGGGATTGATCACATAAGGCACGCCAGCCGCATCCAGACGAGCCTTCAACCCCTCGAAATGCACGCGAGACTCTTCGTCGAGGTAATCCGCCAGCTTCGGTGCATTGACCAGCAGCGCCTGGGTTTCCGGCGCTTTGCTGTCGAGCACACGCAGCGGGTTGCTGGTCATACGGCGACGGCTGTCTTCATCCAGCTGGTCAGCGTGCGCGGTCAGAAACTCGACCAGCGCATCGCGATACACCGCGCGCGCGGCGCTGGTGCCGAGGCTGTTCAGCTCAAGCTTCACCGCATCACGAATGCCGAGCAGGCCCCACAGACGCCAGGTCAGCACGATCAGTTCCGCATCGATATCCGGGCCGTCGACATTGAAGACCTCCACGCCAATCTGATGGAACTGGCGATAACGGCCTTTCTGTGGACGCTCGTGACGGAACATCGGGCCGATATACCAGAGCTTCTGGGTCTGCCCGCCACCGGACAGACCGTGTTCGAGCACGGCCCGCACACAGGCGGCCGTGCCTTCCGGACGCAGGGTCAGCGAGTCGCCGTTACGGTCCTCGAAGGTGTACATCTCTTTTTCGACGATATCGGTGACTTCACCGATCGAGCGCTTGAACAGCTCGGTGAACTCGACGATTGGCATACGAATCTGCCGATAGCCGTAACCGTCAAGCAGGCTGCCAACAGTACCTTCGAAGTAGCGCCAAAGCGGAGTTTGCTCGGGCAGGATGTCGTTCATGCCACGGATGGCTTGCAGGGACTTGCTCAATTCGATTCCTTAGCGGTGTTAGCTGCGCACAATCAGGGCGGCGTCAGCAGCGACCTTTTCGGCCGCTTTCCGGCGGATAAGCTTTTCCAGCTCGTCCACCAGGTTGTCATTGCCGAGCTTCTGCGCCGGCTTGCCATCGATATAGATCAGGTTGGGCGAACCACCGGTCAGGCCGATATGGGCTTCCTTGGCTTCGCCCGGGCCGTTGACCACGCAGCCGATCACCGCCACATCCAGCGGCACCAGCAGGTCTTCGACGCGCAACTCCAGCTCGTTCATGGTCTTCACCACATCAAAATTCTGCCGCGAGCAGCTCGGGCAGGCGATGAAGTTGATGCCACGGGAACGCAGGCGCAGCGACTTGAGGATGTCGTAGCCGACCTTGATCTCTTCCACCGGATCGGCGGCCAGGGAGATGCGGATGGTATCGCCGATACCTTCAGCCAGTAGCATGCCCAGGCCCACCGCTGACTTGACCGTACCAGAACGCAAACCACCGGCTTCGGTAATGCCCAGGTGCAGCGGCTGCTCGATCTGTTTGGCCAGCAAGCGATAGGCTTCGACAGCCATAAACACGTCAGATGCTTTAACGCTGACCTTGAAATCAGGGAAATTCAGGCGATCTAGGTGCTCGACATGGCGCAGCGCCGACTCAACCAGCGCAGCCGGGGTCGGTTCGCCATATTTCTTCTGCAGGTCCTTTTCCAGCGAACCGGCGTTGACCCCGATACGAATCGGAATGCCCTTGTCACGGGCCGCCTCGACCACCGCACGCACACGGTCTTCACGACCGATGTTGCCCGGATTGATGCGCAAGCAATCGACGCCGAGCTCGGCCACGCGTAGGGCGATCTGGTAATCGAAGTGGATATCCGCAACCAGCGGCACCTTGACCTGCTGCTTGATTCGGCCAAAGGCTTCGGCTGCATCCATGTCCGGCACCGAGACCCGCACGATATCTGCACCGGCATCTTCGAGGCGACGAATCTGCGCCACAGTGGCGGCTACATCATTGGTGTCGCTGTTGGTCATGCTCTGCACGGCAATCGGCGCGTCGCCGCCAACCGGCACGGAGCCGACCCAAATTTTGCGAGATATACGGCGTTTGATCGGTGATTCGCAATGCATGCTACTGCCCACCCAACTTCAAACGCGCGGTCTCACCGGAGATAAACGGCGCAACATCCACCGGACTGCCATTGAGGCTGACTTGCGCACCCCGGGCATAGCCCAGACGCAGCTCCAGCGGGGCCTTACCGACCAACTCCAGGCTATCGCCCTTGCGCTTGAGGGCACTGAACAGCACCTTGCCATTGGCATCAGTCAACTGCGTCCAGCAATCGGCAATAAAGGTCATGCTGACTACCGCCTCACCGGCGGCGGCTTGCACAGGTGCCGGAGACGCTACCGGTGCAGCGGCACCTGGCGCTGCTGCAGTCAACTCGCCAGGAGCAGGCGTTGCGGCTACCGCAGCCGTGCTGGCCACTGCAGCCGGGAGCGTTGCGCTGCTTGCTGCAGCAAGCGGCAGTTCTGCCGGAGCAGCGTCAAGTACAGGCGGGGCCACGACGGGGTCGACCACCACTTCAGCACTCTCACCCGCTATTGGCTGCGGCACTGCCGAATCGAGTTGGGCGGCGGCCACGGCCTGATCTTCGGGCTCATCCAGTGGATGAATCTGGGTCGTGCCGTCAGCACCGTCGACTTCAACATGCTCGAAACTGCTCGCAGCCAAATCGCCTGCACGGCGCTCGGCCTGCTCCTGCCACCAGAAGAAACTCAAGCCTGCCAGCGCCAGCAGCAAGACAAAACTGACCATGCGCAAGATACGCTGTGAATAACTGACCGGCTCTTCGATGCGGTTCAGGCTGTGCACACTGCTACCAGCAGCATCGCTGCCGGTGTACTGGTCAAACTCCAACACCAGGCGATTCTGATCGACCTCCAGCAGCTTGGCGTAGGCGCGCACATAACCACGGGCAAAGGTATGCCCGGGCAACTTGTCGAAAGCCCCTTGCTCGATCTGACTCAGACGCTGCGGGGTCAGATTAAGCTGCCCAGCCACCTCCGCGATGGTCCAGCCGCGGCCCTCACGAGCCTTGCGCAAAGACTCGCCCGGATTGACGCGAGGAACTGCTAGCACTTCAGGATGCGCCGCTTTCATCATTGCTCCGACAGGTATTGCTGATATTCCGGAGTGCCCGGATAAAGTCGTTTCAACTGCAGGCCAAGGCTCGCGGCATTGTCGCGATCCTCGAAAATCTTCGCCAAGCGTACGCCCAGCAAGAGGCTACGGGCATCGTGCTCAACGGCAAGAGCCATATAGCTTTCGTAATAGCCGCGAGCAGGCACGTATTGTTTGTCCTCATAGGACAACTGCGCCATTTCCATCAGCGCACGTGGCTGGCGGCTATTCAAGCGCAACGACCGTTCGAAATAGGCACGGGCCTGCTCACGCTGTTTGAGCCGCAACGCGGTCAGCCCCAAATTCTCGAAAATGCGCGAACGCTCAGGGTAAAGACTGTCCTGCGACGCTTGGATATAGCGCTCCTGGGCTTCTTGGTAACGCTCCTGCTCAAAGAGAAAACCACCGTAGTTATTCAGCAGGCGTGCATCGCCACTACGCTGCGAAATGGCCTTGCGGAAATGTTCATCCGCCAGCTTGGGTTCCATCTCAATCTGGAACACTATTGCCAGCGCGGCATGAGCATCTGCATCCGAAGGGTCGAGCTCCAGGGCGCTTTTCAAGGGAACTTTGGCGCGTTCGGTCGCGCCCTGCTGCAGATAACCGATGCCCAATTGTGTATAGGCATCGCGTGCTTCATCACGGCCCTTTTCGGTCTTCATCGGGTCGACATTACCGGTCGAAACACAGCCCACCAACAAGCTGACGCTCAACAGCAACAACGCGGGACGCAAGGTCATGGGTATCCTCCCCTCAGGTTCGATTGGCGGCGGAACTCGGCGCTTCGGCCTCGCTACTCAATTCACGCACGGCGATATAGCGCTCACTACGACGGGTACGGTCCATAACCTGGCCGACCAACTGCCCGCACGCCGCGTCGATATCCTCACCACGGGTGGTGCGCACGGTGACATTGTGCCCGGCTTTGTGCAGCAGGTCCTGAAAGCGGCGAATGGCATTGTTGCTTGGCCGCTCGTACCCGGAGTGGGGGAAGGGATTAAACGGAATCAGGTTGATCTTGCAAGGCACATCTTTGAGAAGTGCGATCATCTCCTCAGCATGCTCGGTCTTATCGTTAACATCCTTGAGCAGGGTGTACTCGATCGTCAGCACACGCTTCTCGCCAAGGCGCGAAACATAACGCTTGCAGGCCGCCAGCAGCATCTCCAGCGGGTACTTCTTGTTGATCGGCACCAGCTGATTACGCAGCGCATCGTTGGGTGCGTGCAGCGACAGCGCCAGTGATACGTCGATCACTTCGCCGAGCTTGTCGATCATCGGCACCACGCCGGAGGTGGACAGGGTCACCTTGCGCTTGGAGATGCCATAACCGAGGTCGTCCATCATGATTTTCATGGCGGCGACAACGTTATCGAAGTTCAGCAGCGGCTCGCCCATGCCCATCATCACCACGTTGGTGATGGCACGGTCGATTTTCGCCGGCACGCTACCGAACGACTTGTTGGCGATCCACACCTGACCGATCACTTCGGCGGCGCTCAGATCGCTGTTGAAGCCTTGTTTGCCGGTCGAGCAAAAACTGCAATCCAGCGCACAGCCGGCTTGCGAGGACACACACAAGGTGCCACGCGAGCCCTGGGGGATATACACGGTTTCTACACAACTGCCTGACGCCACTCGCACTACCCACTTGCGCGTGCCATCAGTGGAAATATCTTCGCTGACCACTTCCGGGCCGCGGATTTCAGCACAGGCCTTGAGCTTTTCGCGCAAGACCTTGCTGACATTACTCATGGCATCGAAATCATCGACGCCAAAGTGGTGAATCCACTTCATCATCTGACCGGCACGGAAACGCTTTTCCCCGATGCGTTCGAAGAATTGTTCCATCTCTGCCTGGGTCAGACCCAGCAGATTGATTTTACCGGTAGCGTCAGTCATGGCTTCACCCTCACTCAATTTCGCTTAGCGAATGCGAGCGCAAACTTCGGTGGCAGCGAAGAAGTAAGCGATTTCACGCGCAGCGGAGGCTTCGGAATCAGAACCGTGAACAGCGTTTTCGTCGATGGAAACGGCGAAATCAGCACGGATGGTGCCGGCAGCTGCGTCTTTAGGGTTAGTTGCGCCCATCAGGTCACGGTTAGCCAGAACAGCGTTTTCGCCTTCCAGAACCTGAACGATAACCGGACCGGAGGTCATGAAAGCAACCAGATCCTTGAAGAAGCCGCGCTCGCTGTGCTCAGCGTAGAAGCCAGCAGCTTCGCGCTCGGACAGCTGAACCATTTTCGAAGCAACGACGCGCAGGCCGGCTTTTTCGAAACGGGTGGTGATCTCGCCAACAACGTTTTTAGCAACGGCATCAGGCTTGATGATGGAGAAAGTGCGTTGAACAGCCATGTGAAACTCCAGAAACAATGATTAAAGCGAAAAATTAAACCCGCGAATTATACGCGGGTTCCGGTTAAATGCGTAGGGCGTGCCTTAGCGCGCGTCAGTCAGCCTCTTCAATCCAGGCCGCCTGAATCGCTTCAAGCACCTTCTCACCGCCACGCTGCGGATCATCGGAAAACTCTGGCAACGCCAACACCCAGCGGTGCAGGTCGACAAAATTGACGAAACGCGGATCAACTTCCGGCTTGCTTTCGGCAAGCTCAATAGCGATTTCCAGCACATCAACCCACTTCAGACTCATGATGGCTCCTTAGATCAATGCGGCGCTTCGGCAGCATGGTTGAGCGAATATTTCGGGATCTCGACGACCAGATCTTCATTACCGACCAGCGCCTGGCAGGATAGACGCGACTGCGCCTCAAGCCCCCACGCCTTGTCCAGCATGTCTTCTTCCAACTCGTCAGCCTCAGCCAGCGAGTCAAAGCCCTCACGAATGATGCAGTGGCACGTGGTGCACGCGCAGACACCGCCACAGGCGCTTTCGATCTCGATGTGGTGATCATGCGCCACTTCGAGCACCGAGGTACCCGGCTCAACGTCTACGACCAGACCTTCCGGGCAGAGCACAGCGTGAGGCAGAAAAATGATCTGCGGCATGCTTATTCCTCAATCTCGTTAAGACTACGGCCGGCCAGCGCGGCCTTGACCGTGGCATCAAGGCGACGAGCGGCAAAGGCATCGGTCACCTGGGTCAAACGCTTGGTTTGCAGCTCAATCGCCAAGCCATCATTGCCGGCCATCAAGTCACGCAACTGCTGCATCTGCGCATCGATCGCCAGGCGCTCATCGGCATCCAGCAAGCGCTCGCCATCGGCATCCAGTGCAGCCTGCACCGCTTCGAGCAAACGCTGGGCATCTACTTGCTGCTCACGCAGCACGCGAGCGACCTTGTCGTCGCTGGCATTCTTGAAGGAATCCTGCAGCATCCGCGCGATTTCGCCATCGGTCAGCCCATAAGACGGCTTGACCTGAATGCTCGCCTCCACGCCCGAGGCCAGCTCACGCGCCGCGACGCTGAGCAAGCCATCAGCATCGACCTGGAAGGTCACGCGAATTTTTGCCGCACCCGCCACCATCGGCGGAATGCCGCGCAACTCAAAGCGCGCCAGGGATCGGCAATCACTGATCAGCTCACGTTCACCCTGCAGCACATGCACCATCATGGCGGTCTGGCCATCTTTATAGGTGGTGAAGTCCTGGGCACGCGCTACCGGAATCGTGGTGTTGCGCGGGATGACCTTTTCCATCAGCCCGCCCATGGTTTCCAGACCAAGCGACAGAGGGATCACATCAAGTAGCAGCAGCTCTTCGCCACCGTCGCGCTTGTTACCCGCCAGGGCATCGGCCTGAATCGCCGCACCGATGGCCACTACTTGATCGGGGTCGATATCGGTCAGCGGCTCACGGGCGAACAGCTCCGCCACCGCCTGACGCACACGCGGCACGCGGGTCGAACCGCCGACCATAACCACCGCTTCGACTTCGTCCAGCTCAATCCCGGCATCGCGCACCGCACGGCGGCAGGCCTTGAGGCTGCGCGCCAACATTGGCTCGATCAGCGCCTCGAACTGCTCACGACTCAAGCTCCCTTGCCAACCGGCATAGCTGAGCGTGGCAATCGCGCTCTCAGTTAGCGCCTCTTTCGCCGCGCAGGCAGCTTCAAGCAACAGGCGCTGCGCACCCGGATCGAGATCGGCGGACAAACCCGCCTGCTCGACAATCCAGCCGGCAATTGCGTGATCGAAATCATCGCCACCCAAAGCGCTGTCGCCGCCGGTGGCCAATACCTCGAACACACCGCCGGTCAGGCGCAGCACAGAAATATCGAAGGTACCGCCGCCCAAGTCGTAAATCGCCACCACGCCTTCGGCGTGCTGATCCAGACCATAGGCCACAGCCGCCGCGGTCGGTTCGTTGAGCAGGCGCAATACATTCAGCCCGGCCAGACGCGCAGCGTCCTTGGTGGCCTGGCGCTGAGAGTCGTCGAAATAGGCCGGCACGGTAATCACCGCGCCCACCAATTCACCACCCAGAGTTGCCTCGGCGCGCTGGCGCAAGGTCTTGAGAATATCGGCGGAAACTTCGACCGGGCTTTTCGGCCCCTGCACGGTGTCGATAAACGGCATATGCGACTCGCCGCCGACAAAGCGATACGGCAGCTGCTCGCCGAGCTGCTTGACGTCCGCCAGGCCACGCCCCATCAGGCGCTTGACCGACAGCACAGTATTCAGCGGATCGGCAGATGCGGCGGCC
This sequence comes from Pseudomonas sp., assembly GCF_049653025.1. GTDB lineage: Bacteria > Pseudomonadota > Gammaproteobacteria > Pseudomonadales > Pseudomonadaceae > Aquipseudomonas. The sequence continues at coordinate 698,444 of NZ_JBASFM010000006.1, forward strand.
TTAGCCACCTCACCCACCTCAATACGATCGGGGTGATAACGCACTGCCGACGGCAGAATCACCTGCCCATTCGCATCCGGCAGCGGCGCGCAGAGGCCACTGCGCACAGCGGCAACCAGCGAGTTGGTGGTACCCAGATCAATCCCAACCGCCAAGCGACGCTGGTGGGGCTGGGGGCTCTGTCCGGGCTCAGCGATCTGCAGTAAGGCCATGGTTAATCAATGCTTATTATCTGGATCAGGGAGAGCTGGCGCGCCACAGCGGCGCACGAGCGTTAATCGTCGAGGCGCTCTTCCAGCTGACGGACCTCTTGGGCAAGCTTGTCGAGAAACTGCATGCGGCGCATCAGGCGCTCGGCCTCTTCGCGGCGCAACGCATCATCCCAACACAGGGCAAAACTCTCGTTCAGCTCATCCTGAGCGACCTTCAAGCGGCGCTTGAACGCCGCAACGCCGGCAAAGTCGGCGCTGCCCTGCAAGTCTTCCAGCTCTTCGCGCAGCTGCATCTGCTGCAGGAGGAAATCCGGATCTTGCACCGTGACTTCCAACGGCAGCTCGGGACCGCGCAAGGCCAGCAGATAGCGCGCGCGCTGTGGCGCGCTCTTCAAGGTGCTATAGGCTTCATTGAGGCTGGCCGACTGCTCCAGCGCTAGACGCTGTTCGCGCTCGCTGGCGTCGGCAAAACGATCCGGATGAACGCTGCGCGCCAGCTCGCGATAACGCGTAGCCAGCTGCTCGGGATCCAGACGGAAGCCCGGCTGCAGGTCAAACAAAGCAAAGTGACAAGGACTGCCCACACGCGCCTCAGATATTGAAGCTCTCGCCGCAGCCACATTCGCCGCGCACGTTCGGGTTATTGAACTTGAAACCTTCGTTCAAGCCCTCTTTGACGAAGTCCAGCTCGGTGCCATCGAGGTACACCAGGCTCTTGGGATCGATGATCACCTTGACCCCGTGACTCTCGAACACCTGATCTTCGCCGGCAGTTTCATCGACGAACTCCAGCACATAAGCCAGGCCGGAACAGCCAGTGGTGCGAACAGCCAGACGGATGCCCTCGCCCTTACCGCGCCCATCCAGGGAGCGACGCACGTGCTGAGCAGCAGCTTCGGTCATGCTGATAGCCATCGACAAACCTCCTTAGAGCAAGCCTTTCTTCTGCTTGTAATCGCGCACGGCCGCCTTGATGGCGTCCTCAGCGAGTACCGAGCAGTGGATCTTCACCGGCGGCAGAGCCAATTCCTCGGCCAGCTGGGTGTTCTTGATGGTTTCCGCTTCATCCAGGGTCTTGCCCTTCATCCACTCGGTAGCGAGGGAGCTGGAGGCAATCGCCGAACCGCAGCCGTAGGTCTTGAACTTGGCGTCTTCGATCACGCCCTGCTCGTTAACCTTGATCTGCAGACGCATGACGTCGCCACACGCCGGCGCGCCGACCATGCCGGTGCCAACATCCGGGTCTTCCGCGTCCATCTTGCCGACGTTGCGCGGGTTTTCGTAATGGTCAATGACCTTTTCACTGTAAGCCATGCTGGTATTCCTTCCTCATCAGAGAGCCGCTCTTGCTCGGCGACTACTTAGTGCGCCGCCCACTCGATCTTGGAGATGTCGACACCGTCTTTGTACATATCCCACAGCGGCGACAATTCGCGCAGCTTGGTGACCGCCTCGCAAACCTTCTGCGCAGCGTAATCAACCTCTTCATCCGTGGTGAAGCGGCCAAAGGTAAAGCGAATCGAGCTGTGCGCCAGTTCGTCATTGCGGCCCAGGGCGCGCAACACGTAGGACGGTTCCAGCGAAGCCGAGGTACAAGCCGAACCGGAGGAAACCGCCAGATCCTTGAGCGCCATGATCAGCGACTCGCCCTCAACGTAGTTGAAGCTGAGGTTGAGGTTGTGTGGTACGCGGGCGGTCATGCTGCCGTTGATATACAGCTCTTCCAGACCATCGACCTGTTTGAAGAAACGCTCGCGCAGGGCCAGGATGCGCTGGTTTTCCTGGATCATCTCTTCCTTGGCAATGCGGAACGCCTCACCCATGCCGACGCACTGGTGAGTCGCCAGGGTGCCGGAACGCATACCGCGCTCATGACCACCACCGTGAGTCTGGGCTTCCAGACGCACACGCGGCTTACGGCGTACAAACAGCGCACCGACGCCTTTAGGGCCATAGGTCTTGTGTGCGGAGAAGGACATCAGGTCGACCTTGAGCGACTCCAGGTCGATCGCCACCTTGCCGGTAGACTGCGCTGCGTCAACATGCAGGAACACGCCGCGCGAGCGGGTCAGCTCACCGATAGCCGCAATGTCGTTGATGGTGCCGATTTCATTGTTCACGTGCATGACCGACACCAGAATGGTGTCCTCACGCAACGCAGCCTCAACCATGGCCGGAGTAATCAGGCCATCTTCACCGGGCTCGATGTAGGTTACTTCGAAGCCTTCGCGCTCAAGCTGGCGCATGGTATCGAGCACCGCTTTGTGCTCGATTTTCGAGGTGATCAGGTGCTTGCCTTTAGTCTTGTAGAAGTCAGCAATGCCCTTGATCGCCAGGTTGTTGGACTCGGTCGCACCGGAGGTCCAGACAATCTCGCGCGGATCAGCATTGACCAGCTCAGCCACCTGGCGACGAGCGTTCTCTACTGCCTCTTCAGCCTTCCAGCCAAACACGTGGGAGCGCGATGCCGGGTTACCGAAGTTACCGTCCACCAGCAGGCATTCGCTCATTTTCTGTGCAACACGCGGATCAACCGGCGTGGTGGCGGAATAATCGAGATAAATCGGCAATTTCATTAACTCTCTCCTAATCAGGTATCAGGCCTGCAGGCCAGCGCCTTGCGCTCAATCGACGGCAGACGTTTCGATCTTGTCCAGGTACGGCGTCCTGCTATTACAGCGGCGCTGATCCTGGCGCTGAGCAACTTCCTGCACTTCACGGCGGGTCACCAGATCAGCAAGACTGATGCCACTGAGGAATTCGTGTATCTGCTGGCTAAGGTCGCACCACAGATGATGGGTCAGGCAGGTATCACCGGCATGGCAATCGCCCTGACCCTGGCAACGCGTGGCATCGACCGACTCGTTGACCGCATCGATCACCTCGGCAACCTGAATGCCCTGCATATCCCGCGACAACTGATAACCACCACCCGGACCACGCACACTGGAAACCAGATTGCCGCGGCGCAGCTTGGCAAACAGCTGCTCCAGATAGGACAGGGAAATGCCTTGGCGCTCGGAAATATCAGCCAGGGACACAGGACCACGCTGTGCGTGCAGCGCCAGGTCAAGCATGGCGGTGACGGCGTAACGGCCTTTGGTGGTCAGTCGCATGGGGAATTACCGCGTGATCGCAATATGCCGCGAGTATGCAATTCCCGAGTGTTTAAGTCAACTATAAGACCTAGCACCTTAGTCGGGATTAGCCAATTCGAAGGGCGCGCAGCATAGCAAAATACCGCGCGCCGCGCATCATGCCGCAGGCTTGTCGCCCGGCTCCTTGCAGACGCCAGCAAAGTCTTCATCGCGCAACTGCGGCAGGTCCTTCGCGCAGTAATCACTGCCCAAGGACTTCAGCGCACCGCACATACCCTCCAAACGACTATCTACGGCATGCAGGTGATCGAGCAACTGACCAATGGCGCGCGCCACAGGATCCGGCATGTCCTGACTGACGCCATAGGCATCGAAGCCGAGCTTTTCCGCGATGGCCTGGCGCTTGGCTTCCTGCTCGTCATCCGGCTTGAGAATGATCCGCCCCGGAATCCCCACCGCCGTCGCACCAGCTGGCACCGCCTTGGTCACCACGGCGTTGGAGCCGATTTTGGCACCTGCACCGACGGTAAACGGCCCCAACACTTTGGCGCCCGCGCCCACCACCACGCCATCCTCCAGGGTCGGGTGGCGTTTGCCTTTATTCCAGCTGGTGCCGCCCAGGGTCACGCCCTGATAGAGCGTCACGTCATTGCCGATTTCAGCCGTTTCACCGATGACAATGCCCATGCCGTGATCGATAAAGAAGCGCCGACCGATCTTGGCCCCCGGATGAATCTCGATGCCGGTCATCCAGCGCCCGAAGTTCGACACCAGCCGCGCCAGCCACTTCCAGCCACGCCCCCACAAGCCATGCGCCAGGCGATGCAGCCAGACTGCATGCAAGCCTGGATAGCAAGTGACCACCTCGAAGGCATTGCGCGCCGCCGGATCGCGACTAAATACGCTTTGGATATCCTCTCGCATGCGCTCAAACATCAACCTTCTCCTTACTCGGGTGCTCACCGCGCGCCGCCTTGATGGTTTCCGTCAAGATGCCGCGCAAGATATTCATTTCCAGCTTGCTCACCTCGCTGCGCCCATACAGGCGACGCAAGCGGCTCATCAAATGCCGCGGCTTGGCCGGATCGAGAAACCTGATTTCGACCAGCGCCTGCTCAAGATGGACATAGAACGACTCCAACTCATCCGCCGTCACCGGCTGCGAACTTTGAATGGCCGTGGTTTCCAGCTTGAGCGTCTTGGTCGGCTGATTTTCTGCCGCCAACCAGGCCATCCGCACCTCGTAGGCCAGCACCTGAACCGCCGCCGCCAGATTCAACGAACTGAACTCGGGGTCAGAGGGAATGTGCACATGAAAATGGCAGCGCTGCAATTCTTCGTTGGTCAGCCCGGCATATTCACGACCGAACACCAGCGCCACTTCGCCGCCCTGCTGCGCCTGCTCGCACGCCGCCACGCCGCACTCACGCGGGTCCAGCAGCGGCCAGGGAATGCGCCGATCCCGCGCACTGGTGCCCAGCACCAGATTGCAGCCGACCAGCGCCTCTTCCAGAGTACCGACCACCTGCGCAGCATCGAGAATATCGGTGGCACCCGAAGCGCGCGCCACCGCTTCACTACTGGGAAAATCCTGCGGATCAACCAGCACCAGACGCGACAACCCCATGTTTTTCATGGCACGAGCCGCGCCACCGATATTGCCGGGATGACTGGTACCCACCAACACGACGCGAATATTTTCCAGCAACGCAAGCGCTCACAGATAAGGTCTAGAGGCGCAAATCTTACAGAAGCATCCAGCCTTACGCCACGCAAGGCGCAGGTTACACTTCAACCGCCGGGCTTTTCTGCTAGAATGGCCGGCTTTCTTTAACGACCCAGGTGAACATCCATGCAGCCCATGCTGAATATCGCGCTGCGCGCAGCCCGTAGCGCCGGCGAAATGATCTTCCGCTCGACCGAACGCTTGGACGTCATCTCGGTCGACGAGAAAGAAGCCAAGGATTATGTGACCGAGATTGATCGCTCCGCCGAGCAGCTGATCATCCAGGCCCTGCGCAAAGCATTCCCGAACCACGGCATCCTCGCCGAGGAAAGCGGTCTGAGCGAAGGCAGCGGCGACGGTGCCGACTATCTGTGGATCATCGACCCACTGGATGGCACCACCAACTTCGTACGCGGCATCCCGCATTACGCCGTCAGCATTGCCTGCAAATACCGCGGCCGCCTCGAGCACGCCGTGATCATCGACCCGGTGCGCCAGGAAGAATTCACCGCCAGCCGCGGCCGTGGCGCGGCCCTCAACGGTCGCCGCCTGCGTGTAGGCAATCGCAAGAGCCTAGAAGGCGCGCTGCTCGGCACCGGCTTCCCGTTCCGCGACAGCCAGATGGACAACCTGGAAAACTACATCGGCATGTTCCGCAGCCTGGTCGGCCAGACCGCCGGCATTCGCCGCGCGGGCGCAGCCAGCCTGGACCTGGCCTACGTCGCCGCCGGGCGCTTCGATGCGTTCTGGGAATTCGGCCTGTCCGAGTGGGACATGGCTGCCGGCGCACTGCTGATCCAAGAAGCAGGCGGCCTGGTCAGTGATTTCAGCGGCAGCCACGAATTCCTTGAGAAAGGCCAGATCGTGGCAGGCAACACCAAGTGCTTCAAAGCCGTGCTGACGGCGATCCAGCCGCATCTGTCGGCCTCGCTGAAACGCTGATCAGCAGCTACAAAAAAGCGCCCCGAGGGGCGCTTTTTTATTGCATCGAAATTTCAGTTGGCCGGCTCATCCACCAGTACCAGCTGACCATCACGCACCGGAATCTGCCGACCCGGGTCGCTGGCCATGCGCACCTGGCTGATCTTGCCATCCAGCTCGTATTTGACGTCATAACCGACCAGCTTCTCGCTGGTGTCGGTGACCGTGCTGCAACGCGTCTCGGTGGTGGTGTAGGTGTCGCGGTTCTGCATGCCTTCCTGCACCTTGTTGCCGGCATAGCCGCCGCCCACGGCACCGGCAACTGTCGCCAGCTTCTTGCCGTTACCGCCACCGACTTGGTTACCGAGCAAGCCGCCGACCACCGCACCAATCGCGGTACCGGCTATCTGATGCTGATCCTTGACGGGAGCCTGGCGAGTCACCGCCACATCCTTGCAGACCTCGCGTGGTGTTTTGATGGTTTCGTTGATCGGCTTCACCGCCAACACTTCGGCATATTCCGGCGCACTGACGATGTTGTAAGTAGCCACCGCCCCGCCTGCCGTTACACCGACCGCACCCAATACCGCCCCTACCAACATTGACTTGTTCATACCTGCCTCCTTCAAACCGCTACCGAGCGCTCAACGCGCCTTACTCCTAGCCTTGGAGCATAAAAAAACCGGGCAAGTTCAACACCAGCCCGGCTCATTCAACGAATTGCGACGAACGCCACAGATTCAGGGACGCTCATCGACCTCTTCCGCTACAACCGGCGGAATCAGGTCATCGACACTCAGGTTGAGCCAGATCAGTACCACGTTGGCGATATAGATCGACGAGTACGTGCCGGCCAGCACCCCGATCAGCAAGGCAACCGAGAAACCGAACAGGTTGTCACCGGCAAACAGCAACAGCGCCACAATCGCCAGCAACGTGGAAATCGAGGTAGCCGCCGTACGCAACAAGGTCTGCGTGGTGGAGATGTTGATGTTGTCGACCAGACTGGTCTTGCGCAGCACGCGGAAGTTCTCGCGCACCCGGTCGAACACCACGATAGTGTCGTTCAACGAGTAGCCGATGATCGCCAGCACAGCCGCCAACACGGTCAGGTCGAAGGTCACCTGGAAGAACGACAGAATGCCCATGGTCACGACCACGTCATGCACCAGGGAGAGCACCGCGCCCAAGGCAAACTTCCACTGAAAGCGGAAAGCCAGGTAGAGCATAACGCCACCCAGGGCCAGCAACATGCCGATGCCACCCTGGTCACGCAGCTCCTCACCCACCTGCGGACCAACGAACTCGACCTTCTTCACCTGCAAGGCATCGCCCGACTGCTGCAGCGCAGTGGCGACCTTATGACCCAGATCTGGATCGTCACCCTGCATGCGCACGACCACATCGGTGGTCGCACCAAAGCTCTGCACCACGGCATCGGCAAAACCCGCCGCTGCCAACTGATCACGCACCTTGCCCAGATCCGCCGGCTGCTCGTAGCTCAGCTCGATCTGCGTGCCGCCGGTGAAATCCAGACCGAAGTTCAAGCCCTTGTAAAACCAGCTACCCAACGCAAGCAGGGTCAGCAGTACGGTGACGGTGAACGCAATATTGCGCACACCCATAAAATTGATCGTACGCATCATCTAAGCCCCTTAGACCCACAGCTTCTTGAAGTCACGCCCGCCGCAGGTCAGGTTGACCATGGCGCGAGTCACCAGAATCGCGGTGAACATCGACGTCACGATACCCAGCGACATGGTCACGGCGAAGCCCTTGACCGGCCCGGTGCCCATGGCGAACAGAATCCCGCCGACCAGCAAGGTGGTCAGGTTGGAGTCGAGAATCGCGCTATAGGCACGGTCGAAGCCTTCATGAATCGCCCGCTGGATCGACATGCCATTGGCAATCTCTTCGCGAATCCGCGAGAAGATCAGCACGTTGGCGTCCACCGCCATCCCCATGGTCAACACGATACCGGCGATACCCGGCAGGGTCAGGGTGGCGCTGAGCAGCGACATCAAGGCCAGTAGCAAGACCATGTTGAACGCCAGGGCGATGGTCGCCAGCACTCCGAAGAAGCGGTAGATGGCGATGATAAACAGCGAGACGAACAGCATGCCCCACAGCGACGCATCGACGCCCTTGGTGATGTTGTCGGCACCCAGGCTCGGGCCAATGGTGCGTTCTTCGGCGAAGTACATCGGTGCGGCCAGGCCGCCAGCACGCAGCAGCAGGGCCAGTTCGGACGATTCGCCCTGACCATCCAGACCGGTGATGCGGAACTGGCTGCCCAGCGGCGACTGGATAGTCGCCAGGCTGATGATCTTCTTCTCTTCAACAAAGGTTTGCAGCTCAACTTCCTTCTCGACGCCGTCGACCACCTGGCGCACGTAACGGGAAACCGGCTTCTGCTCGATAAAGATCACCGCCATGCTGCGCCCGACATTGCTACGGGTCGCACGGTTCATCAGGTCGCCACCGCGGCCATCCAGACGGATATTCACCTGCGGGCTGCCGTTCTCGTCGAAGCTGGCCTGAGCATCGGTCACCTGGTCACCGGTGATGATCAGCTCACGCTCCAGCTGCGCCGGCGGACGGCCTTCCTGACGGAACTCAAAGCTTTCGGTAGCGGCCTTGGCGGCATCAAGCTCGGCGGCCAGACGGAACTCCAGGTTGGCGGTCTTACCGAGAATCCGCTTGGCTTCGGCGGTATCCTGCACGCCCGGCAGTTCGACCACGATGCGGTTGGCACCCTGGCGCTGCACCAGCGGCTCGGCCACACCCAGCTCGTTGACCCGGTTACGCACGGTGGTCAAGTTCTGCTTGATCGAGTATTCGCGGATTTCCGCCAGCTTGGCCTGCGTCAGCGTCAGGCGCAGCACCTGCAGCTCATTACGCTGCACGGTGGTCATATCGAAATCGTTGAAGTCCTTGCGGATCAGCTGCTGAGCTTTCTCCAGCGCTGCTTCATCGGCAAAGCCCAGCTGAATCGCACCATCGAGCTCAGGCAGGCTGCGGTAGCGCACGCGCTCTTTGCGCAGCAGGCTCTTGACCTCACCTTCATAGACCTTGCGGCGGGCATCCAGCGCCTTGTCCATGTCCACTTCCATCAGGAAGTGCACACCACCGGACAGGTCCAGACCCAGCTTCATCGGGCTACCGCCCAGGTTGCGCAACCACTGCGGCGTGGTTTGCGCCAGGTTCAGGGCGACCACGAACTCATCGCTCAGCGCCTTACGAACCAGCTCCTTGGCTGGCAGCTGATCTTCGGCCTTGTTCAGGCGCAGCAGACCGGCACGGCCCTCGCTGGCCAGGCTGATGGCTTTGACCTGGATACCAGCGTCTTCCAGCGTGCGCTTGACGCGCTCAAGATCGGCCTGTTCGACGCGCATGGCCGTGCTGTTGCCACTGATCTGGATCGCCGGATCATCCGGGTACAGATTGGGCGCGGAATAGAGAAAACCGATTGCCAGCACAGCCGCAATCAGCAGGTACTTCCAGAGGGGGAATTTGTTGAGCATGACGCCGCCCGTTATGACGCGGGGCGCATTAAGCGCCCCGTCGAATGGTAAAGGTGTGTTGCTTAGATCGCTTTCAGCGTGCCTTTAGGCAGAGTCGCTGCAATGGCCTGCTTCTGGAATTTCAGTTCGACGTTGTCGGACACTTCAACTACCACGAAATCGTCGGAAACCTTAGTCACCTTGCCGGCCAGACCACCGGAAGTCACCACTTCGTCGCCCTTCTGCAGGCCGCCGAGCAGATTCTTGTGCTCCTTGGCGCGCTTGGCCTGTGGACGCCAGATCATCAGGTAGAAGATGACCAGAAAGCCGACCAGAAATACCCATTCAAAGCCACTGCCAGCAGGACCGACAGCCGGTGCGGCACCTTCAGCGAAGGCAGCGGGGATAAAAAAGCTCATGTAACACTCCTGTTGCAAGGGTCTTTAAACAGTTGGGAATCAATCCAGAGGCGGCGTTGGCAGCCCGCGCTTGGCATAGAAGGCATCGACAAAGGCGGCCAATGTACCCTGTTGAATAGCCTCGCGCAAACCAGCCATAAGCACCTGATAATGCCGTAAGTTATGGATTGTATTGAGCATGCTACCGAGCATTTCGCCACATTTATCCAGATGATGCAGATAGGCGCGGGAGAAATGTTTGCAGGTGTAACAGTCGCAGGTCGGGTCGAGTGGCGAGTCATCCTGTTTGTGGAAGGCATTGCGGATTTTCAACACGCCGGTGTCGATAAACAGGTGGCCGTTACGCGCATTACGGGTTGGCATCACGCAGTCGAACATGTCCACACCGCGACGCACGCCTTCAACCAGGTCCTCGGGTTTGCCCACACCCATCAGGTAGCGCGGCTTGTCGGCCGGCAGCTGCGCAGGCAGGTAATCGAGCACCTTGATCATCTCGTCTTTCGGCTCGCCGACTGACAGGCCACCAATGGCATAACCGTCAAAGCCGATCTGCTCCAGCCCATCCAGAGAGACTTTGCGCAATTCCTCATGCATGCCGCCCTGAACGATACCGAACAGTGCCGCCGTGTTATCGCCATGAGCCTCCTTGGAACGCTTGGCCCAGCGCAGCGACAACTCCATCGAACGCTTGGCCACGTCGAATTCGGCCGGATATGGCGTGCATTCGTCGAAGATCATCACGACGTCGGAGCCAAGATCGCGCTGCACCTGCATCGACTCTTCCGGCCCCATAAACACCTTGGCACCGTCGACTGGCGAGGCGAAGTACACGCCCTCCTCCTTGATCTTGCGCATCGCGCCCAGGCTGAACACCTGGAAACCACCGGAGTCAGTAAGGATCGGCCCCTGCCACTGCATAAAGTCGTGCAGATCGCCGTGCTTCTTGATTACCTCGGTGCCGGGGCGCAGCCACAGGTGGAAGGTGTTGCCGAGAATCATCTGCGCGCCAATCGCCTCGATATCCCGCGGCAGCATGCCCTTGACCGTGCCATAGGTGCCCACCGGCATAAACGCCGGGGTCTCGACCACGCCGCGCGGAAAGGTCAGCCGGCCACGCCGCGCCTTGCCATCGGTCGCCAATAATTCGAAAGACATGCGGCAGGTGCGCGTCATAACTGTTCCTCTGGCCCGCGCGGCGCGGGATTGCGGGTGATAAACATGGCATCACCGTAACTAAAGAAGCGATAACCCTCGGCGATAGCGCACTGATACGCCGCCATGGTTTCCGGGTAGCCGGCAAACGCCGACACCAGCATCAACAGGGTCGACTCGGGCAAATGGAAATTGGTCACCAGGGCATCGACCACATGCAGCGGCCGGCCGGGATAGATAAAGATGTCGGTGTCGCCGCTGAAAGCCTTGAGCACGCCATCGCGAGCGGCACTCTCCAGCGAACGCACACTGGTGGTGCCGACCGCGATCACCCGGCCGCCGCGCGCGCGGCAGGCGGCCACCGCATCGACCACGTCCTGACCGACCTCCAGCCATTCGCTGTGCATATGGTGGTCTTCGATACGCTCGACGCGCACCGGCTGGAAGGTGCCCGCCCCAACATGCAGGGTGACAAACGCCGTGTCCACGCCCTTGGCGCGAATCGCCGCCAGCAGCGCATCGTCGAAATGCAGCCCGGCCGTAGGTGCCGCAACCGCACCGGCTTTCTCGGCATACACGGTCTGATAGCGTTCGCGGTCAGCCGCTTCGTCCGCCCGGTCGATATAAGGAGGCAACGGCATGTGCCCGACTCGTTCCAACAGCGGCAGCACTTCTTCGTTAAAGCGCAACTCGAACAACGCATCGTGACGGGCGAGCATCTGCGCCTCGCCACCGCCGTCGAGCAGAATCATCGAGCCCGGCTTGGGCGACTTGCTTGAGCGCACATGGGCCAATACCCGATGGCTGTCCAGCACGCGCTCAACCAGCACCTCCAGCTTGCCGCCCGAGGCCTTCTGCCCAAACAGCCGCGCCGGAATCACCCGGGTGTTGTTGAACACCATCAGATCGCCAGGGCGCAGGTATTCCAGCAGGTCACTGAATTGACGGTGCGCCAGGGCACCACTCGGGCCGTCCAGCACCAGCAAGCGGCTGGCGCGGCGTTCGGCAAGGGGGTGACGGGCGATAAGAGCGTCAGGCAGCTCGAAATTAAAGTCGGCAACGCGCATGGTCGGAAAGGGGGTCGTCTAGCAGGGCGGCAAAGCTTACCGGAAATAGCGCATTCTGGCCACGCAAGTGGATTGACCAAGCCCAAAGTGCTCCCTATACTGCGCGCCGAATTGCCCTGATGGCGGAATTGGTAGACGCGGCGGATTCAAAATCCGTTTTCGAAAGAAGTGGGAGTTCGATTCTCCCTCAGGGCACCATAGATTTGAAGAAAGGCCTTGATTATCAAGGCCTTTTTTATTGCCTTGAATAATCTCCGCAGTGTGGTTTCGGCAGTAGCCTGCAACGCTTCAGGCCATTAAAAACACTCGCGAAACCGGCGTATCGCAGCCGGGTAAACACCGCATCAATGCCACTCAACATGCCCGCCAAAGCCTGCAATGCATGCCCTGGCGGGGCTTGGCAGTTGCCTGGAAGTTGGCGTAGAGTTTCCCCACTGTGTTTGCATGGGTCGCCGAATATCGTGACCTGGTGCAGTAGATCATCGCGATCCGCTACATCCCGCTCGACGTCGCACACCGCCTTGCAACCAGTATTCAGCCCCTCATATCGAGCAGTGGCTGTCATCAACTCTAGGTTCAAGGAAATACACCATGTCGAATCGTCAGAACGGTACCGTCAAGTGGTTTAACGACGAAAAAGGTTTTGGTTTTATCACTCCAGAAAGCGGTCCGGATCTGTTCGTGCACTTCCGCGCGATCCAAAGCAACGGCTTCAAGAGCCTGAAAGAAGGCCAGAAAGTCAGCTTTATCGCAGTGCAAGGCCAAAAAGGCATGCAGGCTGACGAAGTTCAAGTTCAGGAATAACCCTGCCGCGTTGAAGAACCCCTGATGGCAGCATCAGGGGTTTTTTATGTCCTGCCATCCATGGCGACCACCCTTCGGGCCGTCGCTGCGCGACGTTAAAAATGACTCCCGGTTATTTTTTATGGCCGGCCATTTCCATGAATGCCGTATCGTTGCCGCCATTCCGCCAGCCGATTGAGTAAAGAGCCGACCATGCCGAAACACCTGCTGCGCCCGCAGGGTGAATTCCCCAGCGCCGGGCTGATCCGCCGCCTCGCTGCCATGTTTTATGACTTTCTGCTGTGCATCGCGCTGCTGATAGTCGTGACCTTTATCTACAAGCTGATCCTGATGGGTTTCTACGGCGAGGCGCAGCTCAAGCAGATGTCCGATGCCGGCGCACTGGATGGCGACCCCCTGCTCTCGACCCTGCTGTTTCTCAGTTTATTTGGCTTCTTCGCCAAGTTCTGGACCCACAACGGCCAGACCCTGGGCATGCAGGTCTGGGGCCTGCGCATCCAGAACGCCGACGGCACGGCGATCAGCCTGTGGCAGGCACTGTTGCGCTTCCTGGTTGCGATCGGTTCGTGGCTGATCCTGGGCCTGGGCTTTCTCTGGATGCTCTGGGACAAGCAAAAGCGCAGCTGGCACGACATCTATTCGGACAGCCAGGTGATTCAGCTGCCAAAGAATATTCACAAGAAGTAAATGCCACGCATAAAAAATGGCCGGGAGCCATTTTTAACGTCGCGCAGCGACGGCCCGAAGGGTGGCCGCCATGGATGGCAGGCCATAAAAAGCCGGCGTGCACCCAGTGCGCACGCCGGCTTTTTTTTACATTCGATTAACCGGCGCGGCGCAGCAACCAGACACCCGCCAGCGCGCAGATACCAGCCGGAATCAACACCGCCAGCAGCGGCGAGAAGCCGAACACCAGGCTCGATGGACCGAGCAGGTCCTGGCTGATCTTGAACACGAAGCCCACCAGCACGCCGGTGAACACGCGCTGACCAAGAGTTACCGAGCGTAGCGGGCCGAAGATAAAGGAAATTGCCATCAGCACCAGCGCCGCCGTTACCAATGGCTGCAGCACCTTGGTCCAGAACGACAGCCAGTACTGGCTGTTATTCAGCCCCTGCGCGGCCAGGTAGTGGATGTAACTCCACAGCCCACTCATCGACAGGGCATCCGGGGCCAATACCACGGTGCCGAGCAGCTGTGGCGTCAGCTCGACATCCCAGCGCTCGCGATCCAGCTTGATCACTTCACTGCTGCGCTCGCGGAAATGCGTGGTCGCCACATCTTCCAGCTGCCAGTGGTCGCCCTGGTACTGCGCACGCCGGGCGAAGCTGGCCGACTGCATGCGACGGGCATCGTCGAAGCGATAACGTGTCACGCCGAACAGCACACCATTGGGTTGCACGGCGTTGATGTGCACGTACTCCTGACCCTGGCGATGCCACAGGCCGCGCTTGGCACTCTGCGCATCGCCACCGCCCTGGGCCATGGCACGACTGGCCTGGGCCTGGTTCTCGCTGTACGGGGCCAGGTATTCGCCAATCAGGATGCCGACCAACATCAGCACCAGCATCGGCTTCATCACCGCCCAGACAATCCGCCCGATCGACACGCCAGCAGCGCGCATGATGGTCAGCTCACTGTTGCTGGCCAGGCTACCGAGGCCAATCAGGCAGCCAATCAAGGCGGCCATCGGCAGCATTTCGTAAATACGCCGCGGAGCGGTCAGACACACGTACCAGAGCGCATCGAGCAGGCTGTAGCCGTCTTCGACATCACCCAGCTCGTCGATAAACGCAAACAGCAGCGCCAACCCCACGATGATCCCCAGCACGCCAAGAATGGCAACAAACACCTGGGCACCGATATACCTATCCAGCTTAACCACGGGCCACCTCCAGCACCGGACGACGAGCAGCCCAGCGCAACCGCAGCGGCTCCCAATAGAGCAACAGCAGCCCGATCAATGCGAACGCGCCATGCACCCACCACAAGCCCAGCGCCGTTGGAAGCTTGCCTTTATCCAATGCCCCGCGCGCGGCAATCAGCAGCGCCAGGTAAACCATGTACAGCAGGATGGCCGGCAGCAGCTTGAGGAACCGCCCCTGACGCGGGTTAACCCGAGACAGCGGCACCGCCAGCAGCGTGACCACAAACACCAGCACAGGGATCGACAAGCGCCACTGCAGCTCCGACTGCAACCGCGGTTTATCGCTGCCGATCAGCTCACGCGTAGGGATGGCTTCACGCTCGGTCACATCGGCGGCGACTTCGGGCTTGGGCAGCAGCACGCCATAGGTGTCGTACTTGATTGCGCGGTAATCGGCCTGCCCCGGATTACCGTCGTAGCGATAGCCGTCTTCCAGAATCAGGTAACGGCTACCGTCGGCCTGGATTTCCTGGCGCCCGCTTTGCGCGACCAGCACGGAAATGCCGCGCTCCTTGTCGCCGTCGGTGGACAACCGCTTCTCTGAGATAAACACCCCAGACAACTCACCGCGATCCGCCGACAGCTCTTCGGCGTAGGTCACCCGCGAGCCATTCCGCATTGCCTGAAAACGCCCAGGGGCCAGGGTATCCAGCTCGGTCATGGCGCTCTGCTGGTCGAGAATCTGCGCCACCTGGCCAACGCCCTGCGGTGCCAGGCCCAGGCTCAGCCAACCGGCCAGCAACGCCACCAGGGTGGCCGGCGCAAGGCTATAGACGAACAAGCGCTGCTGGCTCATGCCGGTCGCCGACAGCACGGTCATCTCGCTGTCCAGGTACAACCGGCCGTAGGCCAGCAGAATGCCGAGAAACAGCCCCAGCGGCAGGATCAGCTGCAAAAAGCCGGGAATCCGGTACGCCATAATCAGCAGCAGCACGCCCGGGTCGAGTAACCCTTGCGCCGCCTGGGCCAGATAACGAATAAAGCGCCCGCTCATAATGATCACCAACAGCACGGCACTCACCGCACTCAAGGTCAGCAACACTTCACGAGACAAATAACGGAAGACGATCAAACCAGACACTCCAGGGTTGTCAGGCTCAGGCGGCTAAGATCAAACTAGCCACACTGCTTGCCGGCTCGCCCAACTGGCGAACCATCGAAAAATAGCCGGCATTATCCTGCAATACCGACGCCTTGTCTTGGGGACACCACGTAATGGAATTTATTGTTAAAAGCGCACGCCCAGAAACACTAAAAACCGCCACCCTGGTTGTCCCTGTCGGCGAAGGCCGCAAACTCGGTGCGGCGGCCAAAGCCGTCGACACCACCAGCGCCGGCGCGCTCAGCGCCCTGCTCAAGCGCGGCGACCTGGCCGGCAAGCTCGGCCAGACCCTGCTGGTACACAACCTGGCAAACCTTAAAGCCGAACGCGTGCTGCTGGTCGGCACCGGCAAGGACAGCGAACTGTCTGACCGCCAACTGCGCAAATTGATCATCGCCGTGTACAGCAGCCTGAAAACCCTCGGCGGCAGCGACGCGGTACTGGCCCTCGATGAGCTGCAGGTCAAGGGCCGCGACAGCTACGGCAAAACCCGCCTGATGGTGGAAAGCCTAGCCGACGCCGGCTACTGCTTCGACCGTTTCAAGAGCCAGAAAGCTGAAGCCGGCGCACTGAAGAAGCTCACCCTGATCACTGACAAAGCCAACCTGGCCGACGCCGAGCGCGCCAGCACGCACGCCCAGGCGATTGCCGCGGGCATGGCCTTGACCAAGGACCTCGGCAACCTGCCGCCCAACCTCTGCCACCCCAGCTACCTCGCCGAAGAAGCCAAGAACCTGGGCAAGGCCTACAAGAACCTCAAAGTCGAAATCCTTGATGAGAAGAAACTCAAGGAACTGGGTGCCGGTGCCTTCCTCGCCGTAGCCCAGGGCAGCGACCAGCCGCCACGGGTGATCGTGCTCAACTATCAGGGCGGCAAGAAGACCGAGAAACCCTACGCCTTGGTCGGCAAAGGCATCACCTTCGACACCGGCGGCATCAGCATCAAGCCGGCCGCCGGCATGGATGAGATGAAGTACGACATGTGCGGTGCCGCCAGCGTGTTCGGCACCCTGAAAGCCGTGCTGGAGCTGCAACTGCCGATCAACCTGGTGTGCCTGCTGGCATGCGCCGAAAACATGCCCAGCGGCGGTGCCACCCGCCCAGGCGATATCGTCACCACCATGAGCGGGCAGACCGTGGAAATCCTCAACACCGACGCAGAAGGCCGCCTGGTGCTGTGCGACACCCTGACCTATGCCGAGCGCTTCAAGCCGCAGGCGGTGATCGACATCGCCACCCTGACCGGTGCCTGCATCGTCGCCCTGGGCAGCAATGTCTCCGGCCTGATGGGCAATAACGACGAGCTGGTGCAGCAGATTCTCGGCGCGGGCCTGGCTGCCGACGACCGCGCCTGGCAACTGCCGCTGTATGACGAATACCAGGAGCAGCTCGACAGCCCGTTCGCCGACATCGCCAATATCGGCGGGCCGAAAGCCGGCACCATCACTGCAGGCTGCTTCCTCTCGCGCTTCGCCAAGAACTACCACTGGGCGCACCTGGATATCGCCGGCACGGCCTGGATCAGCGGCGGCAAGGACAAAGGCGCAACCGGCCGCCCAGTGCCGATGCTGACGCAATACCTGCTGGATCGTTGCAGCGCATAACCTTCGGTGCCTGTGCAGGAGCGGTCTTGAGCACGATTGACTGGTAAGCTGCGCGCCTGTCAGCAGGCCGCCCCTGCAAATAACGCTGAAACTGTGCCGCCATGCCCCGAATAGAATTCTATGTACTCTCCACCGCCGTGCCGGCTGACCGCCTGCGCGCGGCCTGCCAACTGGCGATGAAAGCCTGGCGCGCCGGCCTGCCGGTGTTTCTGCGCGGCAGCAATGCGGCGCAGTGCGCTGAGCTGGACGACTGGCTGTGGCGCTTCAAGGCGGAAAGCTTCGTACCGCACAACCTGTATCAGGATGACGCCCAGGCACCCGTAGTGATCGGCCTGGACGAAGAACCGGCCAGCGCGCAGGGCGTGCTGATCAACCTTGGCAGCACGCTTTCAGCGCAAGTGGAGCGTTTCAGCCGGGTGATTGAAATCGTCAACCAAGAGCCTGACCTGCTGACCGCCTGCCGGGAGAATTTCCGCAGCTACCGTCAGCGCGGCTATGATCCAAAACGAGTTGAACTCTAGTTGCACACCATGGACAGTCCAAAACCGCCGCAAAAACCCGCGCAGCTGCTGAACGACCTGGAGTCGATTCGCGAACTGCTGGGCGATGAAAACCTTGAACCACCGCTGCTGATCGACACCATCGACCCCAACAGCATTCCCCTGCTCTCGGATATCGTCACCCCGCCACCGAGCGTCGCCGCCAAGCCGCCAAGCCCCAAGCCAGCCGTCATCACACCCGCGCAGAGCCTGCGCGCCACGGTGACCCAGAGCGTCAGCCGCGACAGCGAGATGAACCGCCTGGACAGCGAACTGCGCGCCGCCGCCCAGTTGATCCTGCAGGATGTGATCGACGACTTCGTGCCGCAGATCGAAGCCGAGCTGAAACGCCGCCTGGATGCCCGCCTAAGCCGCCTGCTGCCACCGCGTAGGCCGTAATCACCGGGGCAGGGTCAAGCCCTGCCCGCCAGTCAGCCGCACCACGCGCGCCCTTACGCCGTACAGGCCTTCCCCGCTATACTTGCCGGCTTTTCCGTCTAGCCGTCATAAGGGTCCCGCCGCGCATGGACAAGACCTACCAGCCGCACGCCATTGAAACCGCCCTGTACCAGAACTGGGAGGCGAACAACTATTTCGCCCCGCAAGGTTCGGGCGAGCCCTACACCATCATGATCCCGCCGCCGAACGTCACCGGCAGCCTGCATATGGGCCATGGTTTCAACAACTCGATCATGGATGCGCTGATCCGTTTCCGCCGCATGCAGGGCCGCAACACCCTGTGGCAGCCGGGCACCGACCACGCCGGCATCGCCACGCAGATGGTGGTCGAGCGTCAACTGGCCGCCGACGGCATCGGCCGCCATGATCTGGGCCGCGAGAAGTTCCTGGAGAAGGTCTGGGAGTGGAAGGAACAGTCCGGCGGCACTATCACCCGGCAGATCCGTCGCCTGGGCAGCTCGGTGGACTGGTCGCGCGAGCGCTTCACCATGGACGACGGCTTGTCCGAGTCGGTGAAGGAAGCCTTCGTGCGCCTGCATAAAGACGGCCTGATCTACCGCGGCAAGCGCCTGGTCAACTGGGACACCAAGTTCCACACCGCCATCTCCGACCTCGAAGTGGAAAACCACGACGAGAAGGGCCACCTGTGGAACCTGCGCTACCCGCTGGCCGACGGCAACAAGACCGCTGACGGCAAGGATTACCTGATCGTCGCCACCACCCGCCCAGAAACCATGCTGGGTGACAGCGCCGTCGCGGTAAACCCGAATGACGAACGCTACCAGGCGCTGATCGGCACCTTTATCGACCTGCCGCTGCTCGGCCGCCGTATTCCGATCATTGCCGATGATTACTGCGACCCAGAATTCGGCACCGGCTGCGTGAAGATCACCCCGGCCCACGACTTCAACGACTACGAAGTCGGCAAGCGCCACAACCTGCCGCTGATCAACATCTTCGACAAGAACGCCGCCGTACTGGCCACCGCCCAGGTGTTCAATATCGACGGCAGCGTCAACGCCACCTTCGATGGCAGCCTGCCAGCCGAATACGCCGGCCTCGACCGTTTCATCGCGCGCAAGCAGATCGTCGCCGCCTTTGACGCCGCCGGCCTACTGGTCAGCGTTGACGACCACGCCCTGAAAGTGCCGAAGGGCGACCGTTCCGGCACCGTGATCGAGCCGTGGCTGACCGACCAATGGTACGTCTCCACCAAGCCGCTGGCCGAAAAAGCCATCGCGGTAGTGGAAAGCGGTGAAATCCAGTTCGTGCCCAAGCAGTACGAAAACATGTACTTCAGCTGGATGCGCGACATCCAGGACTGGTGCATCAGCCGTCAGCTCTGGTGGGGCCACCGCATTCCGGCCTGGTATGACGATGCCGGCAACGTCTACGTCGGCCGTGACGAGGCGGAAGTTCGCGCCACGCACAACCTCGGCGACGCCAACCTGCGCCAGGACGAAGACGTTCTCGACACCTGGTTCAGCTCGGGCCTGTGGACCTTCTCCACCCTCGGCTGGCCGCAGCAAACCGCCGAGCTGAAGACCTTCCACCCCACGGATGTTCTGGTAACAGGCTTCGACATCATCTTCTTCTGGGTCGCCCGGATGATCATGCTGTCCACCCACCTGACCGGGCAGATTCCGTTCAAGACCGTGTACGTGCACGGCCTAGTGCGCGATGGTCAGGGCCAGAAGATGTCCAAGTCCAAGGGCAACGTGCTCGACCCACTGGATATCGTCGATGGCATTACCCTCGACGAGCTGCTGGAGAAACGCACCAGCGGCATGATGCAGCCCAAGCTGGCCGAGAAGATCGCCAAGCAGACCCGCGCCGAGTTCCCGGACGGCATCGCCGCCTATGGCACCGACGCCCTGCGCTTTACCAACCTGGCGCTGGCCTCCACCGGTCGCGACATCAAGTTCGACATGGGCCGCGTCGAGGGTTATCGCAACTTCTGCAACAAGCTGTGGAACGCCGCCAACTTCGTGCTGGAAAACACCGATGGCCAAGACACCGGTGTGAATGGCGAAGCCGTCGAGCTGTCCCCAGTGGACCGCTGGATCATTTCCGCGCTGCAGCGTACCGAGCAGGAAGTCACCCGCCAGCTCGACGCCTTCCGCTTCGACCTGGCCGCGCAAGCGCTGTACGAGTTCATCTGGGACGAGTACTGCGCCTGGTACCTGGAACTGGTCAAGCCGGTGCTGTGGGACGAAAACGCCCCGGCCGAGCGCCAGCGCGGCACCCGCCGTACACTGATCCGCGTGCTGGAAGTGGTCCTGCGCCTGGCCCATCCGTTTATGCCGTTTATCACCGAAGAAATCTGGCAGCGGATCAAGACTCAAGCTGGCGTCAGTGGCGAGACCATCATGCTGCAGGCCTGGCCCGTAGCGAACGAGAGCCGCATCGATGCCGCCGCCGAAGGCGATATCGAATGGGTCAAGCAGCTGATGCTCGGCGTACGGCAGATCCGTGGCGAGATGAAAATCTCCATGGCCAAGCGCATCGACATCATCGTCGCTAACGCCAGCGCAGAAGACCTGCGCCGTCTGGCCGACTTCGAGCCGCTGCTGAACAAGCTGGCCAAGCTGGAGTCGGTAAGCGTACTGGCTTCTGGCGAGGAAGCACCGATGTCCGCCACCGCTCTGGTCGGCGAGATGCAGGTGCTGGTACCGATGGCCGGACTGATCGACAAGGACGCCGAACTGGCGCGCCTGGACAAGGAAATCCAGCGTCTCTCCGGTGAAGTGCAGCGCGTCGGCGGCAAGCTGAGCAACGAAGGCTTTGTCGCCAAGGCTCCAGCAGAAGTGCTCGACAAGGAGCGCGCCAAGCTGGCCGAGGCCGAACAAGCCCTGAGCAAGATGGTTGAGCAGCGCGAGAAGATCGCCAACCTCTAAGCCCCTGCCCTGTGATCAAGGCCCGCCGTCGCAAGACCGCGGGCCTTTTTCTTGTGCGCCACCAGCCTGCCAGGTTAAACCTCAGTACTTTCCGCTGGCGGCCCGATCAGGCATGCTCGCCGGCTGCCTATAACAACAACCACAAGGGAATCGTCCATGTACGTACTGATGGCCCTGATCTTCGTCGCCGGTTACCTGTGCATAGCCTTGGAACACCCGCTGAAGATCGACAAGGCGGCTTCGGCCATTCTCACCGCCGTGTTCTGCTGGACGGTGCTGGTACTGGGCGCCGAAAGCCTTGTGCCAAGCCTGACCGGCGCCAATGGGCATGGCGTTACCGCCGAGTTGCGCCATCACCTGGGCGAGATCTCGGAGATCCTGTTCTTCCTCCTGGGCGCGATGACCATCGTTGAGCTGATCGACGCCCATGACGGTTTCAAGGTCATCACCGAGCGCATCCAGACCAACAAACGCGTAACCCTGCTGTGGCTGATCGGTTTTATCACCTTCTTCCTCTCGGCCGTACTGGACAACCTGACCACCACCATCGTCATGGTTTCCTTGCTGCGCAAGCTGCTCGACGACCGCCACGAGCGCTGGTTCTACGCCGGCATCGTGGTGATTGCCGCCAACGCTGGCGGGGCCTGGTCACCGATCGGTGACGTGACCACCACCATGCTGTGGATCGGCAACCAGATCAGCGCCGGCAGCATCATCACCGAGCTGTTTATCCCCAGCCTGGTCTGCCTGCTGGTGCCGCTGGCGCTGCTCAGCCTGCGCATGCGCGGTCAGTTCAATCGCCCCGCGGTGACTGACGAGGCGCAAGGCGAACCCACCACGCCGTTCGAACGCAACCTGGTGTTCGCCCTCGGCTTGGGCGCGCTGCTGTTCGTCCCGGTGTTCAAGACCGTGACGCATCTGCCGCCCTATATGGGCATCCTGCTGGGGCTGGGTGTGCTGTGGGTGGTCACCGAGTTGCTGCACCGCAACAAGAACACCGAAGAGCGCCATCCACTGTCGGTGGTTGGCGTACTGCGGCGGATCGACACCACCAGCGTGCTGTTCTTCCTCGGCATCCTGCTCGCGGTCTCCAGCCTGGCCACTGCCGGCCACCTGACCCAGGTCGCGGCCGCATTGAAGGACAGCCTGGGCAACGTCTACACCATCAACCTGGCCATCGGCCTGCTCTCCGCCGTGGTCGACAACGTTCCGCTGGTGGCCGGGGCAATGAAGATGTACCCGCTGATCAGCGCGGAAACCCTGGCCGCCAGCAGTGAAGCCAGTTGGCTGAGCAACTTCGTCGTCGATGGTGCCTTCTGGGAATTGCTCGCTTACTGCGCCGGCACCGGCGGCAGCTGCCTGATCATCGGTTCGGCAGCCGGCGTGGCGGCGATGGGTATGGAGAAGATCGATTTCATCTGGTACCTGAAGAACATCAGCCTGCTGGCCCTGCTGGGCTATCTGTCCGGCGCGGCGACCTATATCGCCATCGCCACGCTGGGCTAACCGCTTACTCGCAGAGGAATACAGGCTATGGACGTGAGCAAAACCCGCAGCAGCTTCTACCGCCGCCTGTATGTGGCCTGGCTGATCGACAGCGGCACCGCCAGCAGCGTGCCGGCCCTGATGAACGCCACCGGCATGCCACGGCGCACCGCCCAGGACACCCTGGCGGCGCTGGCCGAGCTGGATATCGACTGTGTATTCGCCCAGGACGCCGGTGAACGCAACAATGCCGGGCACTACCTGATCCGCGACTGGGGCGCGATCAACCCGCACTGGATTGCCGCCAACCTGGTGCAGATCAAAAGCGTGCTCGGTTACCCCTGAGCTGTCGCCGGCCTGGCCTGGTCGATCCCCCTGCACGGCCTATGCTTTGACTCAGGCTACGGAATATCCGCTAGCCAGCCGCGCTGCGTTGTGAATAATGCCCCGGCCCCTGCCGCCCGAACGGATTGCCATGCCTCGCCCACCGTCACGCCCCACTGCGCCCAAGCCCGCTGCTGCCAAGGGCCAGTTGCACCCGCGCAACCGCCACCAGGGCCGTTATGACTTCCCCGCCCTGATCAAAGCCAGCCCGGAGCTGGCGGCCTTCGTGATCATCAATCCGTACGGCAAGGAGAGCATCGACTTCGCCAACCCGGCGGCGGTCAAGGTGTTCAACCGCGCCCTGCTCAAGCAGCACTACGGCATCAGCCACTGGGACATTCCGGCGGACTACCTGTGCCCGCCGATCCCCGGGCGCGCCGACTACCTGCATTACCTGGCCGACCTGCTGGCCAGCAGCAACGCCGGCAAGGTGCCGAGCGGAGCCCAGGTGCGCGTGCTGGATATCGGCGTGGGGGCCAACTGCATCTACCCTCTGCTGGGACACCGCGAATACGCCTGGCAGTTTCTCGGCTCGGATATCGCCGCCAGCGCCATCGCCTCGGCCAAGGCCATCCTCCGGGCCAACCCGGGCCTGAGCGAGGCCATCGAACTGCGTCAGCAAATGGACAGCACGCAGATCTTCCAGGGCCTGCTGCGCAGCGACGAACGCTTCGACCTGACCCTGTGCAACCCGCCCTTCCATGCCTCGGCCGAAGAGGCCAGCAGCGGCAGCAAACGCAAATGGCGCAACCTGGGCAAGCTCGACCCCAAGCGCAAACTGCCGGTACTGAATTTCGGCGGGCAAGCCGCGGAGTTGTGGTGCCAGGGCGGCGAAGCGGCGTTTGTCAGCCGGCTGATCAAGGAAAGCGCACAGCACGCCCAGCAGGTGCTGTGGTTCAGCAGCCTGATTTCCAAGGCCGGCAACCTGCCGGGCGTCTACAGCGCGCTGAAAAAGGTCGGCGCACTGCACGTGCACACCGTGGAAATGACCCAGGGGCAGAAGCAGAGCCGCTTTGTCGCCTGGACCTTCCTCACGCCCGAGCAGCAGCAAAACTGGCGCAAAGAACGCTGGACGTAGTCGCCTAAAACGCTACCAGGGCAACCACCCGCCCAACCCCAGCCACAACCCGGCCAGGGTCATGCTCAGCACGGTGACCGGCACGCCGCTGCGGGCGAAGTCGGCGAAACTCAGCGGCACGCCCTGACGCCGCGCGCTTTCGGCAACGATCAGGTTGACCACGCTGCCAATCAGCAACAGGTTGCCGGCCAGCGTCGACATCACCGCCAGGCCAACCAGCAGCGCCTCGCTCGCATCCGGAGTCCCCCCCAGCAGCAGGATCACGAACGGCACATTGCCGATCAGGTTGCTGGCCAGCAGCGAGGCCGACGCCAGCGCGATCACCCCCTGCGGCAACAGTCCCGCCTCAGCCAGGCCACTGGCCACGCCCGCCACCTGCGGCAGACTCAAGGCCGCTCCGGTGACCACAAACAGCCCGGCGAACAGCAGCAACAGGTTCCAGTCGACCTTGTGTACGTAGTCGCGGCTATCCACCCGTCGCGACACCATCACCAGCACGGCAATCAGCAACGCGGAAATCTCCCGCGGCATGCTGCTGGAAAACAACCCGAGCAGTACCAGCGTCGCCAGCAACGGCTTGAGGTAACTGCGCACGCCATAGATGCGCTGCACCGGCGTTTCATCCAGCGCCAGCGGCTTGGCCACGCCCCAGCGCTTGCGCCATTGCAGCCAGATCACCGCGTAGGTGATGGCCAGCGCCGCCAGCGCGGGTGGGCCGGCAATCCAGGTATACGCCCAGAAATCCAGGCCACCGGCCTGGCCGATCAGGATGTTCTGCGGGTTGCCGATCAGGCTGGCCGCGGAACCAGCATTGCAGGACAACGCCAGCGCCAGCAGAAACGGCCGTGGATCGAGGCCGCGCGCCAGCAGGCTGTGGCACAGCAGCGGGGTCAGGGCAAAGGCGACGATATCGTTAACCAGCACCGCCGACAGCAGGCCGCCAAGCAGCACCACGCCCAGCAACAGCAACGCCGGCCGTTGCGCATAGTGGCTGAGCTGCTCATTCAGCCAGGCATACACCCCTGAGAAATCGAACTGCGCGCTGATCAACATCAGCGCCAGCAGCAGCAACAGCGCGCCCGCATCCAGATGGCTGGCCGCCTCGGCCGGCGACAGCGCGCCGCTCACCAGCAACAACACCGCCGCACAGCTGGCAATCCAGCTGCGATCAACACGCAGACCGCGAATACCGCCGGCGGCCATACCCAGGTAGGTCACTACAAACAGAATCGAAACGACCCAGAAGGTCATGCGCCAGCCATCCCCATTGCCCTGTCGCGAAATTGCGTTGCCGCACTCTAATGGCAAGCCGACGCAGAAAAAAGCCATGCCCGCCAGCGCCAACTCCCCAGGCCCGATCAAAGCCAGCAAGAAATGTAGGGTTTTAAAGCGCAGCAACTATTCTTAGGCTGTGACTGGGACTACTGTGCACGCTAGCGTTCTTCCCGAGTAAGCATTGCGCGCAATAGCGGTCGATTTGAGGAACATCAATGAAGTGCAGATCACTGTTCGCCGCAGTCAGCTTGCTGCTGAGTCTTTCAGCACACGCCAGCGAACAGCCAGAACTGAAGATCAGCGTCGGCGACTGGCCGCCCTATCTCTCCAGCGAGTTGAAACACAATGGCGTAATCGCCCATCTGATCAGCGACCTGCTCGCCGATGAAGGCTACCGCGTCAGCTTCCAGTTTCTACCCTGGCCGCGCGCCTACTCATCCGCAGCGGCCGGCCGCTTCGACGCCACCGCCGTGTGGATGCACAAGGCCGAGCGCGAGGCGGATTTCCTCTTCAGCGCGCCGCTGCTGGATGAACAATTCGTGTTCTTCCACCTGAAAAGCCTGCCCTTCGACTGGGCTAACTTCGACGACCTCACCGGCATGACCCTGGGTGGCGGCCTGGAATACAGCTACGGCCCGCAGTTCGACGCCTTTCTCGCCGAGGGCAAGGTGAAGATGGAGCGCGTCTCCAACGACCAGCAGAACTTCGACAAGCTGCTCAAGGAGCGCGTGGTGCTCTACCCGCAGGAAATGAACGTCGGCTACGCCGCCCTGCGCAGCCACTTCAGCCCGCAGGACCAGGCCAAGATCACCCATCACCCCAAGCCGCTGCTGGTCAACCTCAGTTACCTGATGCTGCCCAAGAGCCTGGCAGGCAGCCCGGCGCTGCTCGAACGCTTCAACAAACGCCTGCAGCACTACCGCGACAGCGGTCGCTATCAGCGTTACTTCGACGACCTGCAGCAAGGCAAATACCAGCTGCCGCCACCCACCACCCAGGCGACAGAGCCATAGCCCAGCCTTGCGCATAGCGGGCTAAAGTACGCTGGAGGATTGCATGCAACAGGTTTACAGCCACCATAAAAACCAATGGACGACACGACTCACGCGAGGCCGAACGCCACGGCAAGGAGCTTATTGATGACACTGCGACAGCTGCTGCATGGCCTTGCTGTCACCTGCCTGCTGTTATCAGGAGGAGCTGGCGCGGCGGAGCCCGGCCTGAGCGCAGACGAAGTGCGGGTCGGCATGGTCAATGTGCAGAGTGGCCCGGCCGCCGCGCTGGGTTTGGGCATGCGCAATGGTGCCCAGGCCTACTTCATGCGCATCAACGCCGCAGGTGGCATCCACGGGCGGCGTATCAGCCTGATCAGCCAGGACGATGGTTACGAACCGGCCCGCACCGCCGCGCAGACCCGCGCCCTGCTCAAGACCCAACAGGTGTTCGCCCTGCTCGGCTATGTCGGCACGCCCACCTCACGCGCGGCCCTGCCGCTGGCCCTGCGCGCACAGGTGCCCTACCTGTTCCCGTTTACCGGTGCCGAATTTCTGCGTACGCCGGTAAAGCCAGGGGTGTTCAATATCCGCGCCTCCTATATCGAGGAAACCGAGCACCTGGTTGAGCGGGTGACCAAGGACCTCGGCGTGCGCAAGATTGCCATCCTGATGCAGGACGACTCGTTCGGCGAGTCGGTCAAGGGCGGCCTTAACGGCGCACTGCTCAACCGTGGCCTGCAGCTGCATGCGCAGGCGCGCATCCAGCGCAACTCGCTGGACGTACGCGCGGCCGTCGCAGCCCTGCAGCGCAGCCAGCCCGAAGCGGTGTTCTTCGTCGGCACCTACAAGCAGCTGGCAGTGGCGATCAAGCAGGCCAAGGCCACCGGCTTCAACACGCGTTTTCTCAGCGTGTCGTTTGTCGGCACCGAAGGCTTTCTCGAAGAGGCTGGCAGCGACGGCGATGGCGTCTATATCTCCCAGGTGGTGCCTTCGCCACACGACAGCACGCGCGCACTGGTGCAGACCTACCAGGCTGACGTAGCGCCGACCGAGCGTGGGCATGCCTCGCTGGAGGGTTATATCGGCGCGGCCGTGTTTGCCCAGGCGCTGCACGATACTGGCCGCGAGCCGACGCGGGAGCGCTTTATCGAAGCCCTGGAACACCTCGACACCGACCTCGGAGGCTTCAAGGTGGCGTTCTCCCGCAGCCGCCACCAGGGCTCCAGCGCGGTGTTCCTGACCCGCATCGAGAACGGCAAGGCCATAGCGGTGGAAAGCATGCGCTAGCAGCGCACGATCCCCCCCGACTCAATGGCTCACGTCAGCACGGCAAAGCGCTTATCCAGGCCGCTATAACCCATGCCCACACCCTTGTGCACCTTGAGCTGCACCGGGATGCGCTCCTTGAGCGCCTCGACGTGGCTGATCACACCGATCATCTTGCCACTGGCATTCAAGTTATCCAGGGCATCCAGGGCTACCTCCAGGGTTTCGCCGTCGAGGGTGCCGAAGCCTTCGTCGAGAAACAGCGAGTCGATGCTGGTCTTATGACTGACTAGATCGGACAGCGCCAGGGCCAACGCCAGGCTGACCAGAAAGCTCTCGCCGCCGGACAAGGTCTTGGTGTCGCGCGCCGCATCGGCCTGCCAGGTGTCGATCACCTCCAGCTCCAGCTCGCCACTGCTGCGCCGCGCCAACTGGTAGCGACCGTGCAAACGCTCAAGCTGCTGGTTGGCCAGGTAGACCAGATGATCCAGGGTCAGGCCCTGGGCGAACTTGCGGTATTTGGCGCCATCGGCCGAGCCGATCAGGCTGTTAAGTTGTTGCCATAAGTCGTATTCGCCCTGCTTGGCTTGGATCGCGGCAAACAAACTCTGCTGACCAAGCCTGCGCGCATCGTCGCCCTGCAGCTGAGCTCGGATTTCGCCCTGGCGTTCGCTTAGGTTTTTTAGCTGGGCGTTAAGAGCGAGCAGCTGCTCATCCAACTGCGCCAGGCTAAGCATGGTGGCCGGACTGGCCTGTAGCGCGGCTAGCTGCTGCGCGGCGGCACTGGCCAGGGCCTGGGCATCGCTCAGGGCCTTGTCCAGGCGCTGACGCAATTGCTGCAACGCCACGCGCTGCGCCTCATCCAGCAGGGCTGCCAGATAATCGGCCTCGGCATTAAAGGGGCTAACGGCCAGAGCCGCCGCCCACTGCTGCTCGGTCTGTTGCAGCCGTGCCTGATCATCCTGCAGACGGCTGGCCAGAGCCTGACGGCTACCGGCCAACTGCTGCTGACGGCGCTGCGCGCCTTCCAGCGTCACCTGCGCCTGCTGCAAGGCCGCCTGGGCATCGGCGGGCTTGGCCAAGGCCGGCTGATCGGCCAGACCCAGAACACTCCAGCGCTGCTGCCAGAGTTGAGCCAGCTGAACCGCAGCCTGCAGGCCATGATCCAGCTCGCTTAGCTCGCGCTGTAAATCCAGGCTCTGCTGCTGACTGTGCTGCCAGTGCTGCCACTCGGCCTGGCGCTCGGCCAGCCAGGCGCTGGCATTCTCCGGCAGCTGATAGCCAAAGCTGGCCAGGGCGTGGCTTAGGCTGGCGCTGCGCTTATCGGCAGCGCCTTGCAGCTGCTGCAGGCGCAACTGGCCTTGCTCTGCCTGCTCCTGGCGCTGCTGCAGTTGCAGGCGGTTAAGTGCCTGCTGCTGTTCCAGTTGGCTGCACAACTGCTGCAGAACCAGCCGTGCCTGCTGGCACTGTTCGAGGTGGCTATTGAGCTGTTGCAGCTGCTCCAATTGCTGCTGCAGCTGTTGCAGTTCACGGCTTTGTTGCGCCTGCTGCTCAGCCAGGGCAATGGCATCGACCAGCGGGCTTTCCAGCTGCGCACTCAGCGCCTGCCAGCGTTCGCCCTGCTCGGCCTGGGTCTGCCGGCCACGCTCAAACTGCTGCTGTTGCTGCTCCAGGCGGGCGGCGAGTTTTTCCAGCTCGCCGGCCAGTTGCCGGCCTTGTTCAGTTAGAGCCTCCAGCTCGTTGCGCTTGCTGTTGAGCAACGTCTTGGTCGCCGAGACATCCAAGGCCTGATAAGCGCTGATCGCCGGGTGCGACTCGGAGCCACAGAGCGGGCAAGCCTCGCCGGGTTGCAGCTGAGCGCGATGGGCTTCTAGGGCCTGGATACGCTGTTCCTGCTCCAGCAGTTTTTCCTGGGCCTGCACCTGTTGCTGCAGGTCCTTGTAGCTCAGGCGCAACTGCGCCACCTCGGCACCCTTGGTTTGATGCTGCTCACGCAATAGCGCCAGGGCGCTGGTCAGCTGAGTCTGCTCGGCAGTCAGGCGCTGTTGGGCCATGGCCAATTCGCCCAGCTGCGTCAGCACACCGCCCTGGATATGCAGCTGCTGCCAGCGCTCACGCAAAGCCGCCTCACTGCGCCCGGCCAGCAGCCCGCGCTGTTGCTGCTGCGCGGAGCTCTCCTGTTCGCGCGCCTGCTGCAGGCGGTTCTGTTCGGAGCCGAGTTGCTCAGCCTGCCGGCCGAGCTGCGCCTGCAGCGCGACGATAGCTTCTTGCAGCTGCTGCTGACTCAGTTGCAGCTGGGCGATTTCACCTGCCAGTTGCTGGCGCGCCTTAAGCTGCTCGCCCCAGCTACCCAGCTGCTCACCCAGCCGCCCATGCTGCGGCTGCGCGGCCAGTTGTTGCTGTAACTGCTGCAGGCGCTCGGCCAGCTGCTGACGCTGCGCCTGGCAATCGGCGAGCAGCACGGTGCTGAACTCCCTGGCCTGCCAGCTGTGCTCGGCAATGGCCTGCTCCACCTGGCGCTGTTCGGCGGCATTCTGTTGCAGGCCCTGCTCGGTCTGGGTCAGGCTGTGGCGGGCCTGCTGCCAGTCATGGTGCAGCGGCTGCAAGCGCAGGGCGGGCTCGCTGGTGGCCAATTGCGCCAACTGCGGCTGAGCCAGTTGCAACTCGTGCTGCGCCGCCTGTTCGGCCTGCTGGCTGGCGTGCAGCTGCGCCTGGGTCTTGCTCAGTTCCTCGCACCAGCGGCGCTGGCGCTGCAACTCGGTTTGCTGTGTGCCCAGGCTGGCTTCTTCAATAGCCAGTTGCTCGGTTTGCGCCTGCAACTCAAGCCGCTGCTCTTCGCCTAGCAGCTCGACGCCATCGGCACGGGCGCGCAGCTGATCGAGAGCGACCTTGACCTCGCGGCACTGCTCAAACACCCGCTGAGAAATCTGCCCGTAGATATCGGTGCCGGTCAGCTCTTCCAGCAGCTCGGCGCGCTGGTTGGCATTGGCCTCGAGAAAGGCGGCAAAACCGCCCTGGGCCAGCAACATGGATTTGGTAAAGCGCTCGAAATCGAGGCCCGTGAGGCGCTCAGTCTCGCGCAGTTTCTCGTTGATTTTGTCGGTAATGATCTGCCCGCAGGCATCGGCCAACTCGACCTTGGGTGCCTGCAACGCGCCATCGACCTTGTCGCGGGCACGGCGCTGGCTCCAGAAAGCGCGATAGCCAACGCCCTTGACCTCGAATTCGACCTCGGCCAGGCAGTCGGCAGTGTGCCGGCTCATCAGTTCATTAGCGCTGGCCGACACCGTATTCATACGCGGCGTGCGGTGGTACAGGGCCAGGCAGATGGCGTCGAGCAGCGTGGTCTTGCCCGCGCCGGTCGGCCCGGTGATGGCGAACAGGCCGTTGTCCTTAAAAAGCTCAGCGGTGAAATCGATCTTCCATTCGCCTTTGAGCGAATTAAGGTTTTTCAGACGCAGGCTAAGGATCTTCATACCTCACCCTCGCGCAGTTCACTCACTACCTGTTGATACAGGCTAAGCAGGCGCGCCTGCTCGGTTTCGTCCAGAGCTTCGCTGCTTAGGCGTTGGGCGAACACATCCTCGACACTCAACTCATCCAGGGTTTCCTTGGCCTGGCCCTGCAGGCTGACGCTGGCCGTGCCGCGCTCGCGGCGGATACGCAGCACCTCCACCGGCAGGCCTTCGCACAGCGCGGCGATACGCAGCTGCAGGTCGCTTAGATAATCGTCGGTGCCAACCAGCACTTCCAGCCAAACCGGCTGCTCGCTACTGCCCTGTTTGGCCGCCTCCTGAATGGCGCTTTCCAGCTCTTTTAGCGAGCCGCGCAGCGACAGCAGCGGCTGAAAACGCGGCACCGGCAGCGCGGTGATCTGGCGCAAGCCGCTGCCATCCAGCTCCACCAGCAGCACTTCTTTCTGCTGTTTGGCCTCATCGAAGCTCAGCGCAATGGGCGAGCCGCAGTAGCGAATATGCTCCAGCCCGCCGACCTTCTGCGGCCGGTGAATATGCCCCAGGGCGATATAGGCCGCCGGCGGAAAAGCACTGGTGGGAAAGGCCTCCAGGCTGCCGACATAGATCTCGCGCACCGAATCGCTGGCGCTGGCACCCACGGTGGTCAGATGGCCCGTGGCGATAATCGGCAGATCGCCGCCCAGCTCGGCACGCTTGGCTTCGGCCAGGGCATAGAGGTCCTGATAGTGCTGCTGGATTGCTTGTTGCAGCGACTGCTGCTTGTCCTGCGCGCTCTGCCCGGCCTGGCTCAGCAATACATCACGCGGGCGGATAAAGGGGATGCCGCAGAGAATCGCGCCGGGCGAGCCGTCGCGCCGGTGCAGCACCAGCAGTTGTTCATCCAGTTGCTCGCAGACGCCGGGAATTACCCGCGTGCCGAGCTGCGCCAGCAGGGTCTTGCTCTCACCGAGCATGGCCACCGAATCATGGTTGCCGCCGAGCACCACCAGCTCGCAGCCGGTAGCGCGCAGCTCGACGATAAAGCGGTTGTACTGCTCGCGGGCGTAACTGGGCGGCGCGCCGGTGTCGAAGATATCGCCGGCAATCAGCACGGCATCGATCGCATGCGCGCGCACCTGCTCGATCAGCCAGGTGCAGAACGCCTGGTGCTCGGCCTGGCGGGTCTTGCCCATAAAGTGCTGACCGAGGTGCCAGTCGGAGCTGTGCAGGATGCGCATGCTTAGAACACCCAATCCTTGACCACCATATGGGTCTTCACTTTCTGCATACCGGGGAAGTTTTCGATCTCGCCGCGAATCTCGCTGAGGCGCTGCATTGACGCGGCTTCAATGGACACCAGCATATCGGTCTCGCCGCTGATGCCGCTGCAACGACGCACTTCCGGGTATACGCGCATCAGCTCGACATAGTGCTCGCAGCGCCCGCCCTGGTAGAACAGCTCCAGATAGGCCTTGATCGCCGCCTCGCCCGGCAGCGCCACCTGGGCGTGGTAGCCGCTGATTACGCCGCTGAGCTCAAACTGACGAATGCGCTCGCTGACCGCCGAGCGCGATAGGTTGACCTCGCGGGCGATCTGGCTGACGGGTAAACGCGCATCGGCGCGTAACAGGGCGAGTATCTGCTGATCGAACTTGTCCACGGCAACTCTCAGGTAAAAAGCAGTTCGACGGCCAATTCCGTCACTTTACCGGGCAACGCCGACGCTTCTACGGCGGTGTTTTGCAGAGCTACGCCCTACCATATCCGGCAAAACGCCAGAGCATACAACATGAGCCGTCTGAACCAGGAATTGGGCCTGCTGCAAGGGATTGGCCTGCTGAGTACCTCGCTGCTGGGTACCGGGATTTTCGTAATCCCGGCGCTGGCCGCCACTGCTGCCGGCGAGGCCTCACTGTGGGCCTGGATGCTGCTGATCGCCCTGGTGCTGCCGGTGGCCTTTACCTTCGCCCAGCTGGGTCGCCACTTCCCCCATGCCGGTGGCGCACCGCACCTGATTGGCCGCGCCTTCGGCGCACGGATGGAACGTCTGAGTGCGCTGCTGTTTCTCGCCGTGCTGCCGGTGGGTTTGCCGGCGGCGCTGAATATCGCCAGCGGCTTCTGGCAGGCGCTGTTCGATCTTAGCCGTGGCCAAGCCCTGGCCATCCAGCTGGGCACGCTTGTCGCCATGCTGTTGCTCGGTCAGCGCCCGGCCAAGGCCAGCGGGATGATTCAGGGCGCTATTGCCATGGCCATTATCGCCACCATTGCGCTGATCTGGTGGGTCGGCGACCTGCCCGTTAGCAGCCAGCCGCTGCTGCCAGCGATCAGCGGCCCCTGGCACCTGCTGCCGGCGGCGCTGGGGGTAATGTTCTGGTGTTTTGTCGGCATCGAGGCCTTTACCCATATGGGCGAGGAGTTCAAGAATCCCAAGCGCGACTTCCCCCTGGCCCTGCTGTTCGGCGTGCTGCTGGCCGGCCTGGTGTACTGGGCCTGCTCGGTGGCGGTGCTGAGCCTGCATACCTACGGCGATGTGCAGACCGATGCGGCGTCGCTGCCACGTATGCTCGACCTGCTGCTGGGCGACAAGGCGCGCTGG
This sequence comes from Pseudomonas sp., assembly GCF_049653025.1. GTDB lineage: Bacteria > Pseudomonadota > Gammaproteobacteria > Pseudomonadales > Pseudomonadaceae > Aquipseudomonas. The sequence continues at coordinate 732,408 of NZ_JBASFM010000006.1, forward strand.
ATCGCCGCCACTGTCGGCTATCTGGCCTGCTTCGCCTCGATGAACGTCTATATGCAGGGCTTCGCCCGGCTGATCTGGAGCCTGGCCGACGAAGGCAAATTGCCGCCCAGCCTGGCCCAGCGCAACCAGCACGGCGTACCGGCCCGCGCGCTGTTGCTGGTGATCCTCAGCTGCGCCCTGTGCGCCAGCCTTGCCAGCGTCCTCAACCTGACGGTGGATGACCTGATCCGCTACGCCAACGGCAACTTCGTGGTTATCTACCTGCTGAGCATGGCTGCCGGTTGGGTACTACTGCGCGGCATCTGGCGCTGGCTGGCGGGCTTTAGCGCCCTGCTGTGCGCCTTGGTGCTGCTGATGCTTGGCATGGATGCCGGATATGCCCTGGGCTTGCTGCTGGTGCTCGGTTTGCTGGACCGCTGGCGCGAGCAGCGCAGCATGCGCCTGGCTGCCGGGCAGAGTTGAGTGATTGATTAACCGCGTAGTTGCAAATTACCCGACAACAGCAGGTCGCGGCGCTTCTTGCGGCTGATCTGCTGATGCTTGCACACCGAATAGACTCGCTCGAAGCCCACACGATCAATACCCGGGTATCCATCCAGAGCCGCGTGCACCAACAGGTCGTAGCGCGCCTCATCGATATGGTCCTGAACCAGGCGCAAGAATAAGAAGGCAAACTGGAAACCCAGCACCTCAGACCAGTAAGGCGGATGGCCGATATAGCAGTTCTCCAGATCGACCACCTTGAGCTCACCTGGTTTTTGCGGGTGCAGCATGATATTGCCAACCCATAGATCGAGATGGCTTACCTGCTTACCATGCAGTTCTTCGAACAACGCGAAGACACTGCGCAAGAAGGGTTCAATTTGCATGTCCGGGTGGCTCAACCACCGCCGCCCATCCAGATGGTCATCAAGCATGTCGCTAATCAGGAACAGTTCCTTAACCATACGCACGCCACGACGGCTGTAGCCAAAACCACGAAGCCGCGGAACTGGAACCCCGCGCTGGAAGGCTTCGACAGTGTTTATTAGTTCGGCCACTGGCCAGTCGTAACCACCCGAACGGCGTTGCAGGCCATAGGTGATACGGAAACGCGATGGAAGACTGTCGATCTCCACCGTCTTGACGAACAGGCGCGAAGTTGTGCCGCTGAGGCAGCCCGTAAAAGTACGTCGCATAGACTTGCTGGGGCGCCGGCCAACCAGCTCGGCAATTGGCAGAAGGATATCCGCAGCAGCGTCATCCTGCAGGTGCAGAGTCAGATCTCCCTGCTGAACCATGTGAGCAAATTCCGTTTTATATGGCGCTAAATACTTCATGCTCTGCCTGACTCTTGTTATCCGGTCCGCACGATAGCGATGTGCCTGCATCACCTCAATGAGTTTTTCGCATAACCTCCACATTCAGACCGCTGGTCACGGCACGCTCCGAAATATCGACAGCAGACCTTTTGGCAGAGCGACGCATGCCTCCGGCTATCCTGTAGTTCAAGCCACAACTAGGACTGACCATGCGCCGCATCCTCCGTGACCTGAAAATCCTCATTTTCACCAACCTGTGGATTGTGCCGGTGCTGGCCGGGTTGGTCGGCGCGCTGTTCTACTTCGCCGCCCCGCCGCCGCCCATGCATGTGCGCATGGCAACCGGTGCGGTGGGCGGTGGTTATCACGCCTTCGGCGAGCGCCTGCAAGCCGAGCTTGAGCAACAAGGCTTCGACCTGGAACTGGTGGAGAGTGCAGGCTCCGAAGACAACCTGGCCCGGCTCGGCAAGGGTGAAGTGGAGCTGGCCCTGGTGCAGAGCGGCCAGGAGCTGACCCTAAGCGACGAGGCCCGCGCCAAGCTGAGCGGTCTGGGCGTGATGTACCGCGAGCCGCTGTGGTTGTTTACGAGCAAGAAGGCCAAATTCCAGCAGCTGTCCGATCTGATGAAGATGCGCCTGGCGATTGGCTCGGCCAATAGCGGTACCCAGGCGGTGACCGCTGCGCTGTTTGCCGCCAATCGTATCGAACCGGCGGACTACCCCAAGCGCTGGCAACAGCTGGGTGGCAGCCCCGCCGCCGATGCACTGATTGACGGTAAGCTGGACGCCGCCTTCTTTATAGGCCCGGCGGAAAACCCGCTGATCCAGCGCCTGGCCGCTGAGCCCACGCTGCGCCTGGTCAGCCTGCGGCGCACCGAGGCCTATCTGGCGCGCCTGCCCTACCTGAGTAGCCTCAGCGTCGGCGAAGGCATGCTCGATATGGCGCACAACACTCCGGAGCGCGACATCGTCACCCTCGGCCCGGTCGCCACTCTGGTGGCCGGCGAAGAATTCCACCCCTCGCTAACCCCGCTGATCCTCGAAGCAGCGAAAACCGTGCTGAAAAATGGCAGCCTGCTCGACCCGGCCGGCAGCTACCCGGCCAAGCCGCCGCTGTCGCTGAACATCCTGAGCGAGGCCGAGTACTACTACGACAAGGGCCTGCCGATCCTGCAGCGCTACCTGCCGTTTCGCATCGCCTCGCTGGCCGACCGCTATATCATCCTGGCCATTCCGCTGCTGGTGCTGCTGTTCCCGCTGTTCAAGGCCGTAGGGCCGATCTACCAGTGGCGCATCCGCGCGCGCATCTACCGCTGGTACAAGCACCTGCGCGAGATCGACCAACTGCTGTACAAGGGCAAGCTGCCGGGCGACCTGGACGCCGAGATCGCCCGCCTGGAACGCCTGGAAGACGAACTGGCGCGGGTCGAAGTGCCGCTGTCCTACTCCAGCGAGCTGTACCAGTTGCATATGCACCTGCGCTATATGATCGAGCGGCTGCATGCGCTGCAGCAGCGCACGACTGCCGGGCAGCAGGTCGGGTAACATGCGCGCTTTCCGTTCAAGCACCACGAGGCCGCCATGCCGATCCGCCACTGCATCGTCCACCTGATCGACAAGAAGCCCGATGGCACCCCCGCCGTGCTGCATGCCCGGGACACCGAGCTGGGCGCGTCCCAGGCCATCGAGAACATGCTGGCCGACCTCAATGAGAGCTATAACGCCAAGCAGGGCAAGGCCTGGGGCTTTTTCCATGAAGAATCCGGGGCCTACCCGTTTAGCGGCTGGCTGAAGAATTACCTGGACGAAGCTCAGGACTTCGCCGCGTTCAGCCGTCAGGCGGTGGAACAGCTGCAGAAGCTGATGGAAGAATCCAACCTGTCCACTGGCGGCCATGTGCTGTTCACCCACTACCAGCAGGGCATGACCGATTACCTGGTGATCGCCCTGCTGCACCACAGCGAAGGCGTGGCGGTGAACGATGCGCTGGACGTAACCGCCGCCAAGCACCTGGACCTGAGCCAGTTACACCTGGCGGCGCGGATCAATATTTCCGAGTGGCGCAACAACGCCAACTCCAAGCAGTACATTTCCTTTATTAAGGGCAAGAACGGCAAGAAGGTCTCGGAATACTTCCGCGACTTTATCGGCTGCCAGGAAGGCGTCGACGGCCCGGGGGAAACCCGCACCCTGCTGAAAGCCTTCAGCGATTTCGTCGAAAGCGAAGACCTGCCTGAAGAGCAGGCCCGCGAGAAGACCAAGACCCTGGTCGGTTATGCCTCCAGCCAAGCCAAGCTGGGCGAGCCCATCACCCTGACCGAGCTGTCTGGGCTGATCGACGAAGAACGGCCCAAGGCCTTCTACGAGCATATCCGCAATAAGGACTACGGCCTGTCGCCGGAAATCCCGGCGGACAAGCGCACCCTCAGCCAGTTCCAGCGCTTTACCGGGCGCGCCGAAGGCCTGTCGATCAGCTTCGAGGCGCACCTGCTCGGCTCGAAGATCGAATACGACGAAAGCACTGACACCCTGGTGATCCGCAACCTGCCGACCCAGCTCACCGACCAGCTCAAGCGCCGCAAGGGCTGAATAGCAACCCAAGCGGCAAGGAGTGCCCGTGAAGAAAATATTTCTGCTGTTGAGCGCTCTGGCGCTTTATCAATACTGGGATGATCTGCAGCGCTGGTTTCAGCCATCGCTGGCCAATCGACCAGGCGAGGTGGTGCTGTATGCCACGCAATGGTGCGGTTACTGCGCTAAGACCCGCGAACTATTGGCAGAGGATCAGGTGGCGTACCGCGAGATTGATATCGAAAAAGATGCCGCCGGCGAGGCGGCATTCAAATCCTTGGGTGGCCGTGGAGTGCCCCTGCTGGATATCAAGGGCACCCTCATCCACGGCTACGACCCACAAGCCACACGTGCAGCCTACTGAGTAACGCGCGTCTTGCTTAAAGCGCCTTGAGCGCAAAGCCCATACGCGGGAAGTGCACATGCACAGTGCCGGCACGTGGGTCTTCGCGGCGCAGGATCAGCTCTTCGCTGCCGCTGAAAACCAGCTCGCCTTCTACCGCATCGACGCCGTAATCGATGGCCGAAATCGCCACCTGCTGGCCAACAGCAAAACCGTTGGGGTCAACCAGCGCGGCAGCCGGTAACGCCGCCGGGGTAGCGTCACGGGCGATGACGATGGCGTCAGCGGCACTCATGTCGCTGAACGATCCATGACCGAAGTCCAGCACCCGCGCCAGCCAGGTGGCCACCGCTGGATAGGCGTCGATCAGCGGCGCAGTTACCGGTGTGCCGCGCAGGAACCACAACGGATGGGCCATGGCGATGTCCGCCAGCGACGGTTCGCCAAACAGGAAGTCACCCGGCTCACGCTGCAACTGTTCCTGCAGGCGCGTCATCAGGGTTGGCCACTGGTGCTTGGCCACTTCCAGCGGAATCCGAGTGGCCAAGCCACCGTTGAACAGCGTCGAGCGGTCGGCGATAAATACCTTGAGAAACTCCGGCGGCAGTTTGCCGAAACGCGCGGAGATGGATTCCGGCTGGAACACCAGACTCACCGCATGCAGAAACACCTGCGAGTCGGCCCACTGGGCGAAGCTGGCCACGTTGAATTCCTGGCCTTCGGGAAACAGCGCCGGGGTGTTCTTTTCCGCTTCCAGGCGGCGGGCAATCAGCGCGGTGTCGCAGTAGATATCGGCACCGACCTGCAGCACCGGGGTCTTACGGTAGCCGCCGGTCAGGGCGGTCAGGTCTGGCTTGGGCATCACCGGCGGGATCATCACGGAGCGCCAGGACAGCTGCTTGAAGCCGAGCATCAACCGGGCTTTTTCAGCGAACGGCGAGGTTGGGTAATGGTGCAGGATCAACTCGTGCATGGCAGGCTCCGCAACGATTAGGTAAACCAGCAGCTTAACCGCGCAGGCTGTGGCGGCCTACCCGCTTAGCCTGATGGTGCGTTATCAGCCGCAGCGATAACAGGCGCGGCTACGACCAAGGCTTCCTTGGCGATTTTGCTCAAGGCCTTGATCGCCCGCTCGCGGCGCAGTGCATCGCCTTTACCAGCGCAGACCTCGATATACACCAGAGCCTGCGCCGGACTGGAGTAGAAGAAGCGCGCGCCCTTGCCGCGCTGGTGTTTGGCAAAGCGCTTGTGCGGATCGTCGCTGACGCCACAGTACAGCGCGCCATTGGCCGCCCGCACCAGGTAGACAAACCAGGGCTTGGCGGCAGGCGTTTCAGGCGCAGAAGAGGAGTCAGGCATCAGTTACATCAACAGGCAATGAGCAAGGTCGCCGAGCTTAACGACTCTTCTGAAACGCCGCCAAACCTTTACCCGCCTGCTGGCGAATGGCGTTTTGCACAAAGGGCGCCCAGCCCAGTAGGCGGCCTTTGGTGCCCAGCGCCTGGCCAGCCCAACGCCACAGGTCGAAGTGATCACGGTGCTCGACGATCTTGCCATTGCGTAACACGAAACTGGCCTCGATATGGTTGACCACGGTGTTGCCGGTCTGGCTGAACACATAGGTCGCCACCCAGCGCGCCTTACCGGAGTGTTCATCGGCGCTCACGCCATCAAAGGTCAGGGAAAAATCCTTGGCGCGGGCGCAGAGCATGCGCCACATATCGCCCGCATCGCGGCCGCGCAAATCGGTAAATACTGGGTCACTGAAACGCACATCGTCGGCGTAGCAACGGGCCATGGCCTCGGCGTCCAGCTGCTGGAAGGCCTGATAGAAGGCGGTGATCAGTGCGACGTTGGCATGGCTCATAAGCGGCAACTCCGGATTTAGGACTGCGAGGAGTATTGCGGGAAAACTGTCATTGCGCGATTGGCGCAAAAGACAGCTTTGTGTCAATAATCGCCAAACACCAACCTGGCCAATTTGCATGCTGACGATTGCGCTGTATATCTGCCCGCAGACCGTCTGTTCGAGCCTGAGCATGGCCATGGATGCCTTTAACCTGGCTAACCGCCTGGCCAGCCCGCCGCCGTTCCGGCTATTGCGCGTCAGCCTGGACGGTCAGACCGTCGACCTCGACTTCGCCCGCATCCAGGTCGATGGCGACCTGGCGCTGGCCGAGCAGGCCGACGTGCTGCTTCTGCCGGCCAGCGGCAGCGCCATCGACAACACCCTCGCCGCCAACGCCGCGCTATTACCCTGGCTGGCGCAGCGCCCTGCCAGCCAGCAACTCGTCAGCCTGTGCAGCAGCGCCTTTCTGCTCGCCGCCGCCGGCGTACTCGACGGTCGCCGCGCCACCACCCACTGGGCGCTGGCCAACCAATTCCGCCAACGCTTCCCACGTGTAGAGCTGCGCATCGACCAGCTGTTGTGTCAGGACGGCCAGCTGTTCAGCTCCGGCGGCGCGCACGCCGGCCTCGACCTGTGCCTGCACCTGATCGGCCTGCATGCCGGCAGCGAGCTGGCGCAGTTGGTCGCCAATGCCCTGGTGTTCGATACCCAGCGTGGCGCTCAGACGCGCTTCGCCCCGCTGTTGCCCGCGCCGCTGCCGCACGACAGTCAGCTCGGTCCGCTGCTGCAGTGGATGCAGCAGCACCATGGCGAAAGCATCGACCTCAACCGTCTGGCCACGCAGGCCAACTGTTCATCCCGCACCCTGTTACGGCGTTTCAAGGCCAGCACCGGGCTGACACCTAACGACTACCTGCAGCGCCTGCGCATCAGCGCCGCGCAACGCGCCTTGCACGACCCCGGCTGCTCGCTGGAACAGATCGCCAGTCAGGTTGGCTACGGCGACCGCGCCACCTTTGCCAAGCTGTTCAAACAACTGTGCGGCGAAACACCCGGGGCATTCCGCAAGCGCCTGCGACAGTCGGCCTAAGAACGTCGCCGCAACGTATCAAGATGCCGCGTCGGTGTTTGTCGATAAATACCATAAAGTCCAAAATGGATTTAATTGTTTAATTCGCTGCGGAGCCGCCCATGTCGATCACCCCTTATGTGCTGGATAAAACCGAAGCCGAGCGACTGCTTGCTCAGGTCGATGTGCACCAGGCCATGGTCGCCCTGTTCCGCGAGCTGGCCGCCGGCAAGGCGGTGCAACCGGCGCAGCAACTGGTGGAATTCCCCAATGGCGGCGGCGACTTTATCAACTACCTCGGCGTGCTCGCCGGCGCGGGTGTGTACGGGATGAAGACCTCGCCCTATATCGTCCGCGAGCAAGGCGCACTGGTGACTGCCTGGACGTTGCTGATGTCCATGCACAGCGGCCAGCCGCTGTTGCTGTGCGACGCCGGCAGCCTGACCACCGCGCGCACCGCTGCCACCACCGCCGTCGCCGTGGATGCCCTGGCCGCGCCCGAAGCCAGCCGCCTGGCGGTGATCGGCAGTGGCGCGGTGGCGCGCGCCCATGTGCACTACGCGAAGAATCTGCGTCCGTGGCAGAGCATCCGCTTGTACTCACCGAGCCTGGCCGGCAAAACCGGCGCGCAACTGCTGCAACTGCAACAGCTCGATCCACGCGTCCAGCTGTGTGCCAGCCAGGCGGACGCCATTCGCGATGCCGATGTGCTGATGCTGTGCACCTCGTCAGCCACGCCGCTGCTCGACCCGCGCGAGCTGGATAAACCGGCACTGATCACCTCGATCAGCACCAACGCCCCGCGCGCCCATGAAATACCGCCCGCCAGCCTGCTGAACATGGATGTCTACTGCGACTACCGCGCCACCACCCCGGACAGCGCGGGTGAAATGCTCCTGGCGAGCCGACTGGGCTGGAGCAGTGCTGACATCCTGGGGGATCTGGCCGAGCTCGTCAGCGGTAAGGCCGTGCGCCCGGACTACCGCCGCTCGGTATTTTTCCGCTCCATCGGCCTGGGCCTGGAAGATGTCGCCCTGGCCCACGCGCTGTACCAGCTCAAACAGGAGGCACGCTGATGCAGCAGGCGGACTACCTGATTATCGGCGCGGGCATCGCCGGGGCTTCCACCGGCTACTTCCTCGCCCCGCATGGCAAAACCATCGTGCTGGAGCGTGAGCAGTTGCCCGGTTATCACGCCACTGGCCGCTCCGCTGCGCTCTATACCGTTGCCTATGGCACACCGCAGGTGCGCGCGCTGACGGCAGCCAGCCGGGCGTTTCTCGACACGCCACCGCCAGGCTTTGCCGCCCACCCGCTGCTAAGCCCGCGCGGCGAGCTGGTGGTGGATTTCAGCGGCGATACCGAAGAATTGCAGCGCCAGTTCGCCAGCGGCCAAGCCAGCGTGCCCGAGATGCGCCTGCTGAGCGCCGATGAAGCCTGCGCCCTAGTGCCGGTGCTGCGCCGCGACAAGGTGCAAGCCGCCATGCTCGATCCCAGCGCCGCCGATATCGACACCGATGCCCTGCACCAGGGCTACCTGCGTGGCATTCGCCAACACGGCGGCGAAATCCACAACAACCGCGAAGTGCTGAGCATCCAGCGCGATGGCGATGCGTGGCAGGTGGACTGCGGCACCGAGCGATACCGCGTCCGGGTGCTGATAAACGCCGCCGGCGGCTGGTGCGACCAGATCGCCGCCCTGGCTGGCGTTACGCCCATCGGTTTGATCCCCAAACGCCGCGCCGCCTTTACCTTTAACGGGCCGGAAGGTATCGACTGCCACGCCTGGCCCTGCGTGGTCAGCCTGGATGAATCCTTCTACTTCAAGCCCGATGCCGGGCTACTGCTCGGCTCGCCCGCCAACGCCGACCCGGTCGAAGCCCATGACGTGCAACCGGAAGAGCTGGATATCGCCCTGGGCATCTACCAGATCGAGGAACACACCAGTCTGCACATCCCCCGCCCGGCGCATACCTGGGCAGGCTTGCGCTCCTTTGTCGCCGATGGCGATCTGGTCGGCGGTTTCGACCCACAGGTGGCGGGCTTCTTCTGGGTCGCGGGCCAAGGCGGTTATGGCATCCAGACCTCCGCAGCGATGGGCATGGCCTGCGCCGCCCTGGTTCGTGGCGAGCCGTTGCCAGAACACCTGCGCCAATTCGGCCTAACGGAGGCCATGCTCTCGCCAACTCGCCTGCGCCAATAACCGCTCGCAGCGCCCAAGGATGACGCCTTGGGCGCTTTGCGGCACACTCGCAACGCCTCCCAAGCCCGAAGAGTTAGCCGCATGACGCCGCCCCGCCCCGCCCCCGAGCTGGACAACTACCGCACCATCGCCGACGCCATCGCCACGCTGTTCTTCCCCCACGCCGAGGTGGTGCTGCACGACCTGCGCACGCAGAAGGTCGACTACATCGCCAACAATATTTCCAAGCGGGCCATCGGTGATGACGCGGCGCTGGAAGATCTGCTTAGCGGCGAGGTCGATGAGCGCAGCATCGGCCCCTACGAGAAACTCAACTGGGATGGTCAGAAGATCCGTTCGGTCAGCAGCGTGCTGCGCGATACCAGCGGCACACCGATCGCGGTGCTGTGCATCAACCTGAATATCTCGCTGTTCGAAACCGCCAAGCAGGCGCTGGATCTATTCCTATCTTCGAGCAAATTGATTCCGCAGCCCGACGCGCTGTTTCGCGACGATTGGCAAGAGCGCATCAACACTTTCCTCCACGCTTGGCTGCGCCAACGCCAGCTCGGCCTCAACCTGCTGACCCGCGAGCACAAACGCGAACTGGTCGAAGCCCTGCATGCCGAAGGCGCGTTCAAGGGCAAGAGCGCCGCCAACTATGTCGCCAACGTACTGAACATGGGCCGGGCGACGGTGTACAAGCACCTGAAAGAGATCAAGAGCGAGTGATACCGGCCGCGGAGCGACACAGTTATTAACGCAATAGGGCTGTCGTTCCACCATCCGCCAGTGCGAAACTCCAGCAACCTGCAATGGTCTGAAGCGACTCGGCAAACCATTAAGCCGCAGTTAAGCCAAGGATGTTTTCCTGAGCCGACGCATTGCCTGCACCCATTGCCCCACCATGTCCCAACCCCATAAGAAGGACTGCCCATGCCGTTCGCTGCATCGCGTCGCCCCTACGCCTTTTACTGGCTGCTGACTTGGCTGGCCGTCACCCTGAATCTGGGCCGTTTCTTTGACCTGGCCGCACCGTCCTGGTTGCTGCTGTACCAACTGGTGCTGATTGGCAGCTATGCGCTGCTGTTTGTCGCGCCGGGCTGGGTCATGACCCGCCTGATACTGAGGTTCTCGCCGAAAGCGGCGGCAGTCCTGGCGGTGGTGCTTGCTGGCGTGGTGCAACTGGCGCTGTATGGCGACCATATGTTGTGGCAGCTCTACGGCTTCCACCTCAATGGGTTTGTCTGGAACATTATCAGCACGCCCGGCGGCATTGCCGCGCTGGGCTCGTCGGCCTCCACCGAGCGCGAAGTGGCGCTGCTCGCCGCGGGCATATTCGCCCTGCAGGCTGGCCTGCTTGCACTGACCCATGGCCTGGCACGCTTGCGCGGCCTGCCCGTGACGCGCCTGGCCTGGGTGTTGCCGCTGTTTATCGTGGTCACCCTCGGCGAACGCATCAGCTATGGCGTCAGTCACTTCTACGGCTACAGCCCGCTGCTGGAAAACGCCCAGCGCATGCCGTTCTACCAGCCCTTGACCATGCGCCGCGTGCTGGAAAGACAATTCGGCCTGGAACGCCCCCAGCGCCTGGAGGTCGCCAGCGCCGAGCTGAAAGGCCAGTTGCGCTACCCCCAGGCCCCGCTGCGCATCGAGCCACCGGCCAAGCCGCTTAACGTCGTCTGGCTGGTTGCCGAATCCTGGCGCGCCGACAGCCTCAACCCACGCGTGATGCCACAGACCCATGCCTTCGCCCAGCGCGCCCAGCATTTCGTCAGCCACTACTCTGGCGGCAACGGCACGCGCATTGGCATGTTCAGCCAGTTCTACAGCCTGCCGGCGAGCCTCTGGTTCCCGGTACTCGACGCCCGCGTCGGCAGCCCGCTGATCGATGTTCTGCAGCAGCAGGACTACCAGATCAAGCTGCTCACCAGCGCCCGCTTCAGCTACCCGGAGTTCGACAAGACCCTGTTCGTCAACGTGCCACGCGAGCAGATGGTCGAGGATGACCAAGGCCACACCTGGGAACGTGATCGACGCAACGTCGACCGCCTGCTGAAGTTCGTCGACCAGCGCGATCCGGCCAAGCCGTTTATGACCTTTATGTTTTTCGAGTCGCCGCACGCCAACTACAGCTTCCCGCCGGAATCGGTGATCGAACCGGATTACCTGCCCGACTTCAGCTACGCCAGCATGGACCTGCAGCGCGACATCGGCGGCATCTACAAGCGCTACCTGAACTCGGTCAACCACCTCGACAGCCAGCTGGCGCGTGTCACCCAGCACCTGGAGAAGAACGGGCTGCTGGACAACACCCTGGTGGTGATCACCGGCGACCACGGTGAAGAATTTATGGAGAAAGGCCGCTGGGGCCACAACTCCACCTTCGTCGACGAGCAGGTGCGGGTGCCGCTGGTGCTGTGGATTCCAGGCAAGGCAGCCCAGCAGGAAAAGCTGCGCACCAGCCACACCGACCTGTTGCCGACCCTGCTACCCCTGCTCGGCGTGCAGAACCCACAACAGGATTACTCAGTCGGCCGCAGCCTGTTCGATGCCCAACCCGGACGCATACTGTTGGCCGGTGACTGGGATCGCCTGGCCTTCCTCGGCGAGCAGTACAAGGTGGTGCTGCCGTTTACCAGCGGCAGCTTCACCGCGCTGCAGGCCAGCCGCGCCGATGACCGGCCGCTGAAAGACAGCAGCAAGGTGCTGCAGAGCCAGTTGCCGCAGATCCAGGTGGAAATGCGCGACCTGCGCCGCTTCCTCGCCCACTAAGGCGAGGGGCACACGCCGTAAACGCCGCAGGACGACGCGATGGATATCAAGCAGCTGAAATACCTGATCGCCCTGGAGCAGACGCATAACTTCGGTCAGGCCGCGGCGCGTTGCCATGTCACCCAGCCGACCCTGTCCATGCGTTTGCGCGGCCTGGAAGAAGAACTGGGCCTGCCCTTGGTGCGCCGTGGTCAGCGTTTCGAGGGTTTTACCGCCGAGGGCGAGCGTATCCTGGCCTGGGCCCACAGCCTGCTGGCCGCCCATGACGGCCTGTATGCCGAAGCCTCGGCCTGCCGCGGGCAGCTAGTCGGCACCCTGCGCCTGGGCCTGGTGCCGCTGGGCGGCATCGACCCGATGCGCCTGCTTGGGCTGTTCGCCCGCCAGCACCCGAACCTGCGCTTTCAGCTGTTCGCCCTGAGCAGCGAAACCATTATCGAGCGCCTGGCCAGCAACCAGCTGGACCTCGGTCTGGCCTATCTGGAGCGCATCGACCGCGAGCGTTTCGATTGCCTGGAACTGGCCAACAGTGGGATCGGCCTGCTGCACGACAGCCGCCACTTCGACATCACCGAGGCCGAGCTGGACTGGCAGGAGGTGGCGGCCCTGCCCCTGGGCCTGCTGTCCAGCGGCATGCATTTTCGCCAGTCCATCGACCACTGCTTGCGCAGTCGCGGCCTGAGCCCCACTCCCCTACTGGAAACCGATGCGGTGCACAGCCTGCTGCAGGCGGTGAGTGCCGGCCTGTGTTGCGCCGTGGTGCCGCTGGGCGGCGGCCTGGATAACGGCAACCCGCACCTGCGCCTGACGCCCATAGGCGACGCCCACACCCTGTCGCCCCTAGGCCTGCTGATGCGCCGCGCCGCGCCGCGCTCGCCGCTGGCCGAAGCCTGCTTTGCAGCAGCCAGCGAACTGCTCTAAGAACCAGCTTTGGATCTGCTGCGCGTCGGCGATGCAGCGTTAAAAACAGCCTCGGAATGCTCATTTACAACTCGTAAACTCCGCTTCCTCGGCTGTTTTTGCCTTGCCTCGCTCTAGCTCGCGAGATCCGAAACAGGTTCTAGCATTATCGAGCCGCTCTATCACAGCATCGGCAGCACTGATTAGACGCATCCGTTTATAGGGCATAGCCTGAGGCAATCTATCTGCGTCAGAGGCCTTGCCCATGTCACGCCCGCGGATCGCCTGCGTCAGCACCACCCAACCCATGCCACCGCGCGACTTTCACTATGCCGAACTGGAGCAGCCGCTCTTGGGCGCGCACGCCACGCTGGCCGAGGAATGTGCGCTGGCCATCAGCTACAACGGCATCACCCAGGCGGTGATGATGCTCAGCCCCACGGACCTGGAGGATTTTGCCCTGGGCTTTAGCCTGGGCCAGGGCCTGCTGGAGTCCATCGACGATATCTATGACATCCAGCTGAGCGGCACCGACAGCGCCCGCCAGGTCGAACTGAGCATCAGCAGCCGCGCCTTCTGGGCGCTCAAGCAGCAACGCCGGCAGATGGCCGGCAGCAGCGGTTGCGGCCTGTGCGGCGTGGCCGCCCTGGAGCAGGCGCTACCCGCACTGGCGGATCTAGAACCAGCGCCATTGCCGCCCGCAGCCCAACTGCACGGCCTGCGCCAGCGCATCGCCCAGAGCCAGACCCTGGCCCAGTCCAGCGGTGCCCTGCACGCCGCGCTGTTTGTCGATGAGCAGGGGCAGATCCGCCTGTGCCGCGAGGATATCGGCCGCCACAACGCTCTCGACAAGCTGATCGGTGCCCTACAGCGCCAGCGCCTGGATGCTCGCGCGGGCTTCGTGGTGATCACCAGCCGCTGCAGCCTGGAGCTGATCCACAAGGCGGTGCGCGCTGGCATTGCGACATTGGTCAGCCTGTCCGCACCCACCGCCCTCACCGTGGACTGGGCGCGCCGCCATCGGCTCAACCTGATTCATTTACCCCATCACAGCGCGCCGCGGGTCTATAGCCCCGCCCCCGTCCAAGGTCAGCCAGCATGAGCCTGCAACCCATAGCCCCGCGTTACAGTCCTTATCAAGGCCCGGCCGCTGGCTGGGGCGCATTGCGCAGCGTGACCCACGCCTGGCTGGACTCCAAGCAGCCTTTCAAGAACCTGCGCGCCCTGCTCAAGACCAACCAGCACGGCGGCTTCGACTGCCCCGGTTGCGCCTGGGGCGACTCGCCCCACGACGACCGCATCAAGTTCTGCGAAAACGGCGCCAAAGCGGTCAACTGGGAGGCCACCAAGCGCCGTGTGGACGCTGCCTTCTTCGCCCGTTACAGCGTCGCCCAGCTGCGCGAACAGAGCGATTATTGGCTGGAATACCAGGGCCGCCTGACCGAGCCGATGCGCTACGACGCCGCCTCAGATCACTATCTGCCGGTCAGCTGGGACGCCGCCTTCGCCCTGATCGCCGAGCACCTCAAGGGCCTGACTGACCCCAACCAGGCCGAGTTCTACACCTCGGGCCGGGCCAGCAACGAGGCGGCTTTCCTCTACCAGCTGTTCGTCCGCGCCTTCGGCAGCAACAACTTTCCCGACTGCTCGAACATGTGCCACGAGGCCAGCGGCATCGCCCTCAACCAGACGGTGGGGGTCGGCAAGGGCAGCGTGACCTTCGACGATTTCGCCCTGGCCGACGCCATCTTCGTGCTCGGGCAGAACCCCGGCAGCAACCACCCGCGCATGCTCGAACCGCTGCGCGAGGCGGTGGCCCGCGGTGCCCAGGTGGTGTGCTGCAACCCGCTGAAGGAGCGTGGCCTGGAGCGTTTCCAGCATCCACAGCATCCGCTGGAGATGCTTAGCAACGGCTCGGCCGCGACCCATACCGCCTACTTCCGTCCGGCCCTGGGCGGCGACTGGGCGCTGCTGCGCGGCATGGCCAAGCAGCTGCTGGCCTGGGAACGCGAACAGCCGGGCGAGGTGTTCGACCACGCGTTTATTGCCGAGCACACTCAAGGCATCGACAGCTACCTGGCCGAACTGGACGCCACAAGCTGGGAGGCTATCGAAGCCCAGGCCGGCATCGACCTGGCCGAGATCCGCCAGATGGCCGCGCTCTACCGCAATGCCGAGCGGGTGATCATGTGCTGGGCCATGGGCATCACCCAGCACCAGCACTCGGTGGCGACCATCCAGGAAATCGTCAACCTGATGCTACTGCGCGGCAACCTCGGCCGCCCCGGTGCCGGTCTGTGTCCGGTGCGCGGCCACAGCAATGTGCAGGGCGACCGCACCATGGGCATCAACGAGCGCCCGCCGGCCGCGCTGCTCGATGCCCTGCAGGCGCGTTTCAATTTTCAGGTGCCGCGTGCGCCTGGGCACAACACGGTGGAGGCGATCAACGCCATGCTGGAAGGGCGCAGCCGGGTGTTTATCGGCCTGGGCGGCAACTTCGCCCAGGCCACCCCGGACAGCCCGCGCAGCCACCAGGCCCTCAGCCAGTGCGCGCTGACCGTGCAGATCAGCACCAAGCTCAATCGCAGCCACCTGACCTGCGGCACGGATGCGCTGATCCTGCCGTGCCTCGGCCGCACCGACATCGACCATCAGGCCGGCGGCCCGCAGGCGGTGACGGTGGAAGACACCTTCAGCATGATCCACGCCTCCCATGGCCAGCTCGAACCACTGTCGCGCGAGATGCGTTCGGAACCGGCGATCATCGCCGGTATCGCCCAGGCCACATTGGGCCGGCACCCAGTGGACTGGAACGCACTGATCGTCGACTACGGGCGCATCCGCGAGCTGATCGCCGACTGCATTCCCGGCTTTGCCGACTTCAACCAGCGCCTGCAGCAGCGCGGCGGCTTCTACCTGGGCAACGCCGCCAGCACCCGCCAGTGGCGCACCGCCAGCGGCCTGGCTAATTTCAGCAGCCAACCGCTACCGGCCAGTCTGCTGCCCACGCAGATCAGCCAGAGCGGCGCACAGGCCGACCTAATCCTGCAGACCCTGCGCTCCCACGACCAGTACAACACCAGCCTGTACGGCCTCGACGACCGCTATCGCGGGGTCAAGGGCCAGCGCCAGGTGCTGTTTATCAATGCCGAGGATATCCAGCGCCTGGGCTTCGAGCCCGGGCAGAAGGTCGATATCGACTCGCTGTGGAATGACGGCGTGCAACGCCAGGTGCGCGGCTTCACCCTGCTGGCCTACGACATCCCCAGCGGCCAGGCCGCCGCCTACTACCCGGAGGCCAACCCGCTGGTGCCGCTGGACAGCTTCGGCATCCACAGCTTTACCCCCACCTCGAAATTTATCGGCATCACGCTCAGCGCCCACCAGGCAAACGGTTCGGCGCGGATTATCTAAACCAAGGGCAATCCACAACCTGAGGGTGCGCAGCGCGCACCCTCCTCCCACCGGGCAACGAGCCCAGCCAATTTGTCGCCTGTGACCCTAAAAAATCTATAGCTCAAGCCTTCCTGCCTACGGGCTGCGCGCCTTGCGCGCGGCCACGCTTTTACCTTGCCAGCGACTACAAAAATCATAATTTCGCCATTCCCCGGCTCCGAACAGAATGCGGCTAAGCCCCACAGTCAGCCGCACTAGAACAACAACGTTCGGAATCAGAGGACCCCTGCCATGACCGACCTGAATCAAAGCGCCTTGCACATGCCCACCGGCGTGAGCCTTGAAGGAACAGAAATCGACACACTGGTGGTGGGGGCCGGTCAGGCCGGCGTGGCCATCAGCGAACACCTGAGCACGCTGGGCGTGCCGCACCTGGTGCTGGAGAAAAACCGCATCGCCGAAGCCTGGCGCACCGGCCGCTGGGATTCACTGGTAGCCAACGGCCCGGCCTGGCACGACCGCTTCCCCGGCCTGGCCTTTGACGACCTCGACGCCGACGCCTTTGCCCCCAAAGAGCGGGTCGCGGCCTATTTCGAAGCCTATGCAAAGAAGTTCAACGCGCCGATTCGCACCGGCGTGGAAGTGCGCAAGGTGACGCGCAATAGCGACCGCCCGGGCTTTCGCATTGAGACGTCCGAGGGCGTGATCCAGGCCAACCGCGTGATCTCTGCCACCGGGCCGTTCCAGCGTCCGGTGATCCCGCCGATCGCGCCCAAGGACGACCGAATCACCCAGATCCATTCCGCGCAGTACTACAACCCACAGCAATTGCCCGAAGGCGCGGTGCTGGTGGTCGGCGCAGGCTCGTCGGGGGTGCAGATCGCCGATGAACTGCAGCGTTCCGGCAAGAAGGTCTACCTCTCGGTGGGGCCGCACGACCGGCCGCCACGCGCCTACCGCAACCGCGATTTCTGTTGGTGGTTGGGCGTGCTCGGCGAGTGGGATGCGGAAGCCGCCCAGCCGGGCAAGGAACACGTGACCATCGCGGTGAGCGGTGCCCGTGGCGGGCATACCGTGGATTTCCGTGGCCTGGCCCATCAGGGCATGACCCTGGTAGGGCTGACCAAGCGTTTCGACAACGGCGTGGTGACCTTCCAGCAGGACCTGCTGGAAAACCTCAAGAACGGCGATAAGAACTACCTGGCGCTGCTGGATGCGGCCGACGCCTATATCGCTCGCAACGGCCTCGACCTGCCGCAGGAGCCGGAAGCCCGTGCCACCTACCCTGACCCAGAGTGCGTAAGCAAGCCGCTTGCCGAGCTGGATCTGGCCAAGGCCGGCGTCACCTCGATCATCTGGGCTACCGGCTACGCCGTGGATTTCAGCTGGCTGCAGGTGGACGCCTTCGACGCCAAGGGCAAGCCTGCGCACCAGCGCGGCGTGTCCCGCGAGCCGGGGGTGTACTTCCTCGGTCTGCCGTGGCTGTCGCGCCGTGGTTCGAGCTTTATCTGGGGCGTTTGGCACGACGCCAAACACGTTGCCGGACATATCGCCACCCAGCGCACCTACCTGGCCTACCGCGATAGCGCCACGCGGCAAAAACGCTGACTGAGCGCCAAATCCAGCTCGCTGACCGAGGCCCTGCGGGGCCTCTTCACCCACTCTGTTTACAGGACGCACGTCGATGCCTACCCATACCCGTATCCGCATGTTCAACACCAAGGACACCTACCCCAACCAGAGCTTGGACAATGACCTGTGCCAGGCCGTGCGCGCCGGTAACACCGTGTATGTACGCGGGCAGATTGGCACCGACTTCAACGGCAAACTGGTTGGTCTCGGCGACCCACGCGCCCAGGCCGAGCAGGCCATGAAGAACGTCAAACAACTGCTCGAAGAGGCCGGCAGCGACCTGTCGCATATCGTCAAAACCACCACCTACCTGATCGACCCGCGCTACCGCGAGCCGGTCTACCAGGAAGTCGGCAAGTGGCTGAAAGGCGTGTTCCCGATCTCCACCGGTCTGGTGATCAGCGGCCTCGGCCAGCCGGAGTGGCTGATGGAGATCGACGTGATAGCAGTGATCCCCGACTGAAAGCTACTGCACTCGGCCATACGGCGTTGAGGGCAGCCAGGAAAATGCTCATTTGCACCAGCAAACTCCGCTTTTCCCGGCTGCCCTCGCCTTGTCTGGCCTTCGCTCGCGACGCTTTCAGGATTTTGTTTGTAAGGAGGCTTTATGACCTTTTCCATAGTCGGCCGCTGCGCCGAAACCGGCCAGCTGGGCATCGCCATCAGTTCCTCGAGCATCGCCGTGGGCGCCCGTTGCCCCTGGCTGCGCGCGGGGGTCGGTGCGGTGGCCAGCCAGAACATCACCCTGCCGGCCCTCGGCCCGCAAATTCTCGACGCCCTGGAAGCCGGGCTGGAACCGGCGGCGGCGCTGGATCAGGCGCTCAGCCGTAACGGCTACAGCCAGTATCGCCAGGTCGCGCTGCTCGACAGCCAGGGCCGCAGCGCACTGTTCTCCGGCAGCGAAGCCCTGGGGCTGCACAACGCCCTGACCGGCGAGCAATGCGTGGCGGCCGGCAATCTGTTGTCTGCGCCAGCGGTGATCGCCGCCATGATCAGTGCCTTCGAGCACACCCCAGGTCAGCTCGCCGACCGGCTGCTAGCGGCGATGCACGCGGCAATGGCCGCCGGCGGCGAGGCCGGTCCCGTGCATTCTGCGGCGCTCAAGGTGGTTGGCGATCTGGTCTGGCCGATCATCGACCTGCGCATGGACTGGGCCGAGCAGGACCCGATCGGTGAACTGGACAAGCTCTGGCAGGCCTACCGGCCGCAGATGCAGGACTACCTGATCCGCGCCCTCGACCCGACCCGCGCCCCTAGCTACGGCGTACCCGGCGATGAATAAGCTCAGCAGCCGCGACCTGCTGGCCCAGCTGATCGCCTTTCCCACCGTCAGCCGCGACTCCAATCTGGGCCTGATCGAGTTTATCCGCGACTACCTGGCAGGCCTCGACGTGGCCTGCGAGCTGGATTACAACGGTGAACGCAGCAAGGCCAACCTGTTCGCCACTATCGGCCCGACTGACCGTGGCGGCGTGCTGCTGTCCGGACACAGCGACGTGGTGCCGGTGGACGGCCAAGCCTGGAGCCTGCCACCTTTCGAGCTGAGCGAACGCGATGGCAAGCTGTATGGCCGCGGCAGCGCCGATATGAAAGGTTTTATCGCTTGCGCGCTGGCCGCCGTGCCGCACTTTCTCGCCCAGCCGCTGCGCCTGCCGCTGCATCTGGCGTTTTCCTACGACGAAGAAGTCGGCTGTCTGGGCGTACGCTCGCTGCTGGCCGACCTAGAGCAACGGCCGAACAAGCCTGCGCTGTGCATTATCGGCGAGCCCACCGAACTCAAACCGGTGCTCGGCCACAAGGGCAAATTGGCCATGCGCTGCCAGGTACAGGGCGCGGCCTGCCACTCGGCCTATGCAACCCAGGGGGTGAATGCCATCGAATACGCCGCCAAGCTGATCAACCGGCTCGGTGAAATCGGCCAGCGTTTGAGCGCACTTGAGCGTCAGGATGCGCGCTTCGACCCGCCCTACTCCACGGTGCAGACCGGGCTGATCCAGGGTGGCCGCGCGTTGAATATCGTCCCCGCCGACTGCCAGTTCGACTTCGAGGTGCGCGCCCTGCCGGCGCATGACCCGCTGCAGGTGGCCGCCGAGCTGATGGACTACGCCGCCAACACAGTGCTGCCACAGATGCGTGCACGCAGCGCCGAGACTGCCATCGAGTTTCAACCGCTGTCGGCCTACCCCGGACTGGCCACCGACCCACACAGCGAGGCCGCGCAACTGCTAGCGCTGCTGGCCGGCAGCGGCGATTTCGGTACGGTGGCTTTTGGTACCGAGGGTGGGCTGTTTCACCAGGCCGGCATCCCCACAGTGATCTGCGGTCCCGGCAGCATGGACCAGGGCCATAAACCGGATGAGTTCGTCAGCGCTGAACAGCTGGCCGGTTGCGACGCCATGCTGCTGCGCCTGGCGCAGTGGCTGCAAGAAAGTTCCTGACTCACGGCCGCTAACGACTCAGTCAAGGAGCGACGGCACGCCGCCCCAGCGAACGAAGTGAGCACACTTGCTAGCTGGTTTTAGCGGTAGCCAGATAATGCGCAACCAACGCATTGGCGTGACCATGACCCATGTCGTATTCAGTTTTGAGCCATGCCACCATTTCCATATGCTTCTTGCCGGCGACTGTTTCCAGCAGAGTTAGCCAGTGGGCGATTGGCTGCCCGTGCTTCTTTTCAATTGAAGGGAAATACGACGCGGGCCCTTTTACTTTGGTGTCTTCGCTCATGGGTGCGAACTCCGTTTCTGCCTACGCTGAGTTGGGCCGGCGCTCAGGGCGCTGCCGGCTCTTTGATTTCATGCCAGTTGCTGTCCGGATCGAACAGGCGCATGGCGCTGACCACCTTGTCGCTGTCAGGGCCAAGATCGCTCTCGAACACTTGGCCGTCGTGGCTGATCATAAAGCTCATCACCCCGCTGTCGCCATACTCGGCCGGCCAGGCGATCAGGGCAAAACCGCGGCTCATGTTGTCGCCCAGCTTGTACCCGTAGGCACCACCCGGTGCCGACTGCCCCTGGGCCTCCAGGATGCGGTAGTGATAGCCCTGCCACTCGCCATCCGGCAGTTCGTCGCCAAACAGCGGGCCGAGCGGGCTCTGCGCAATGCCCGGTTCCTCCGGCCAATACAGGCCATCGTACTGACCGTCACTGCTGATAAACGTCTGCGCGTACTCGAGCACACCGTCGCCGTCGCGGTCGATCTCGGCGTAGTCCATCTGTGCATCGTGGTAAGCGCGCACCGCCTCCATAGCGGCCAGCTCATTGCGCCCGATACGCCGCGCGCGGACCTCCTCACGCCCGGCTTGGGTATCGAAGCGCCAACCGTCATCAGCCTTTATCAGCGGCAGGGGGAACGTCAGCGGCGTATTGCCGACCAGCAAATGTGCACGCTTACCGCCCTCAACCTGAATCGTTCGCTTCTGCCGATAGAGCGCGAGGAAGGCGTCGACATCCTCGCGCTCGATGTTGTTAGTGGGGATCCAGGTTTCCCAATCATCCCCAAGCAGCGCGGCCAGGCGCACGGGGTCACCCTTCTCGGTGCCCAGCGCACCGATCAGCGCCTCGACGGCGGCAGTTGGCGTGGGATAGACCTGCTGCGCGTGGGCATCCAGCGTCAGCAAGGCCAGCAGCGGCAGGCAATAGCGCAATATGGCATTCATGGTGAATCTCCTTTCAGCGCCGACGGCCACCACCACGGGAGGTACCCCGTGAAGACGATGGAACCGAGCGCTGCACCGACTGGCCGCTGCGCTCGACCTTCGGCCGGCTGGCCGAGGCGCGGCTGGTTTGGCCACGGTTGACGGACGCCTGTGCGCGTGAGGGATTGCGTGAGTCGGCGAAGGCGTTGTTACGGGTCCGTGGCGTGCTGGAATACTTTTCTCGCGCCTGCTGGCGGGCCTGCGGGCTGCTTTGCGTGCGCTGACGCGCCTGTGCACGGGCCTGCGACTGTTCACGGATACCGCGCTCGGCGGTCTGAGCACGCTCGCGCGCCTCACGATTGCTCGTGGCCGGAGCCTCGATACCACGCTGCGACAGGCTCTGCCGGGCCCGCTCGCGGTCAGCGGCGCGCCCCGGTTCACGACCGCGCAAGGCATCGCGCTGTTCGCTGCCGGCCAGGCGCTGACCATACTGCTCACGGCTGCTGCGGTCGCGGTAGGGCACCCCGTCGCGATTGACCGCGTTGTGCTGCCACTTGTTTTGATTAACGTTGATCTGCCGGTTGCTGTTGATGGTGTTGTAGCGGTTGATGTCGATGTCGACATCGCCGTGGCCCCAGTCGCAGTCGCCCCACAGCGAGTCGACGATGGCCACACCGGCCGCGAACCCCAGGCCGGCGACCAGCGCGGAGCCGAAGTAGTAACCGGGCGGTGGCGGGTAATACACCGGCGGATAGGCCGGATAGGGCCAGCTGCCGTAGACCACGGTCGAGTTGTAGCTGGGCACGTAGATGACCTGCGGATCGGCCGACTCTATGATGATGGTCTGACTGGCGGCCGGCTGCACCACCGTGGTCGTGCTGGTCGTGCTGGTCGATGCCGCCGGCTGCACGATGACCTTCTGCTGTTCACTGGACTTGAGGTTGCCGGCGGCCTGGGCCTGGCGACGTAAGCGCTGCACCGAGTCCATGACCGCATCAGGCTGGGCGAGAAAGGCGTCGCCGACGCGCTGCACCCAGGCCGGGTCCTGGCCGAGAGTCACCAGCACCGCCGGGAAGGCAGCCAGCGACTGCACGCTCGGGTCCCAGGGCTGACTTGCCACCTGTCGCACGGCGGCGTCGCCGCTGGCATCCGGATGTTCCGTGGACCAGGTCACGGCGTCGGCGACATCGCCGGGGTAGGTCGAGGCCATCAGCACCTGAGCCAGCAGGGCGTCTGGATACAGCGCCAGCGGTGCCATCATCTGGTCCAGCTCCTGCGCACTGAACACGGTTTCAGCCGTGCTCTCGGCGGCAGGCGCAGCGACTGCCGCAGAAGGCGACTGCGCACTGGAATAAGTGCTCCAACCCGCCAGGAGCAGCCAGGCAAGCAGAACAGTGCTGAAACGACGACAACTGGGCATGACGCTTCTCCTTGCGAAGAAAAGCGGGAGCTAGACACAGGGGATGGTCAGCGTCGCCGACGACAACTCGGCGACCTCAGCAAGCATAGGAGGTTTTCCAGAAGCCGCAGAATGCGGCTTGGAGGGATAAGGAGTTAGCGCCGCTCAGTTGGCTTTTTTACGCGCGAGCACCCGGTGTGCCGCGAGCGCTCTTCTTCTGCAGGATCAGCGAGGCTTCGTTGTAGGCATGCTGGAAGGCATCGCTGCCGATCCACTCCACGGCCGTGTCTTCGTCTTCATCATGGAAGATCCCGCGATAGACAATCAGCAGGCCCATCATAAAGTCCGTAGCCGCATCTTCCGCTTCCTCCGCGACCACCAGCTCCAACACCGGGTATTGCAGGAACACCAGGCACATCGCCAGCAGGCTGATGCCCTCGCCGACTTTCATCGCCTGGAACAGATCGTCGAAGTCGGCCGGATCGAAACCGCTCTCTTCGATGTCTTTGAAATCGAAGGTGCTCAGGTCGATCTCGACATCATCGAACGGCTCGTTGATCAGCGGATTGGCCAACAGCGGATGCACGACATTGACCTTGGCCTTGCCCGAACGGTTCTGCTTGGCCTTGGCTTTGGCCCGCTGGGCACGTTTTAGCTGTTTATCTGGGGAAGCCATGGGGCGCGGTCCTTGTTCGATGCAGCCATAGGTATGGCTCGGGATAATCGTGTGCGTATTGTATTCAGTCTTGGCTGGGGGTACCGGCCAAAGGCGGGTGAATTATTTTTCCCGCTTTAAATACTTGCTGTCGATCCAAAGCGACCACTGGCAACAAGTGGCCGCAGAGCGGGCTCGCCGAAGGTGCAACCCGCCGAGTAATGCTCCACCCAGCAAGGTTAAGAGCCCGTCATTGTGCGATCGCCGCGCATACTGAAGCATGCACAAAGGTAAACGTGGACAGAAATGTGTCGAGCCCGTAACGTCCCGCCGCGCCATTGTTGGAGCAACATAACAGGGAGAGTCTTTAGTGAAACACCTCTTAACTCTGCTGCTAGCTAGCACACTGATCGGCTGCGGCACCGCCAATATCCGCGACGACTACAAACTGGACACTGCCAGTGGCGAAGGTCTGGTCATCGGATCCATAACCTATGACGGTGCCATGGCCGAATACCGTATCAATTACGAGCGAGAAGGCGGGGGGACACGCAACTACTTTAGTGCCGGAGCGGCCATGTACCCCGCCATGCCACGCAACGACTTCCCCACCAACAGCTTTCGCGGCGCGCTGTTCAGCTCGGCACTTCCTGCTGGTCGTTACCTGATCCGCAAGTCGAGTACCTCGGGCGGCATGGTCAACAGCCACTCCACCAACCCCGAAACCATCGCCTTCGAAGTAGCCCCCGGCAAAGCAACCTACCTCGGTAACTTTCACTTTGTTCCTGTACGTCGCTTCAACATCCTGATTGGTGCAAAAGTCATACACCTCGATCAGCTCGCGCGGGATCAGCCAGTATTTCAAAAACGCTATCCGGCACTGACCAATACTCCAATCAAAACCATCGAGATACGCAATGGTGGGCTAGGGGAGTCGGTGAAAACAGAGATTCAGGTTATAACCCCTGGTGGAGCTGTTATCAGCACTGACCGCTAAGGCTGGGGAGTGCCTGCACTAACTTCTGCAGAAGCCGCCTGGCACGCTTCACGCCCCATTTGCGGCCCCACTCCCCGCCCCCAACTGTTCCTTACAGAACTCGACAAACAGCTGCGCCGGTTTGGTCAGCTGCGAACGCTTCAGCCAGGCAGCGGCCAGGCCGGAGCTGGTCACCGGCTCGGCGATATCCACCATCACCACCTTCTTGCCGTCGTAGGTGCATTCCGAGTGCGGGCGGGTCACCAGCAGGGAGAAGCCGAAACCCTGGCCGACCATGCCGCGCACCATTTCAATAGACGGTGAGCTGAAGACGATATTGGGTGTCAGACCCAGCTCTTCAAACAGGCTGACGAAGTAGGTGCGACTCGGTTGCACGTCGAGCAGGATCATCGGTTCCAGGCACAGGTCGCGCAGTGACACCTGGGCCTGACCGGTAAATCGATGGTCTTCGGGTAGCAAGGCGTAGGGTTTCTGTGGGGCCATCAGCGCTTCGCTGGCGATGGTTGCGTCGAGGTCGTGGTCGTAGAGGATGGCCAGGTCGAAGCGCCCGGCCGTCAGGCCCTGGATCAGCTCTTGTTGCTCGCCATCGCGGATGCGGATTTCCACCCCTGGGTAGCGCGCATTGAAGCCGGCGATCAGCCGCGGCAGATACAGCGGGGCCACGGTCTCGAAGCAGCCGATATCGATCTGCCCGGCCACCACATCGTTATCGGCCAGGGCGTTCTGCTCGAACTCGCGGGCCATGCGGATCAGCTCCTGAGCCTTCTTGTAGAAGCGCGCGCCGCCAGGCGTCAGCGACACGCCCTGGGCGTGGTGGCGGATAAACAGTTGCAGACCGAAGCTCTCTTCCAGGCCTTTGATCGCCGTGGAGATCGACGGCTGGGCGATATACAGCTTGCGCGAAGCCTCGGCCACGCTGCCGCATTCCACGGTGGTGACGAAATACTTGAGCTGACGCAGGGTGTAGGCGGCCATGCGGTACCTCCTCGATAGCGGCCTGCTGGCCGTCTTGTACTGATTTTATGCAGCCAACATACCCCAGGCCCGGCACTGGGGCTGCCCAGTTTTTTAATGGCCTGCGAGCATAAATTTACTAATTTTCCTTCAGCCCGACCTGCGCCACCATCGACCTCAACAACCCAAAAGCCGTTCACGGCATCCGGTATGAGGATAGAGGCGATGTTGGACTACAGCGGTTGGCAGAAGCGCGCGGCCGAGCAAGGCTTTATCACCCAGGTACTGATCGACGGCCAGCTGCGTCCGGCCCAGAGCGGCGCGACCTTTGCCTCGATCAACCCGGCCAACAACCAGTTACTGGCCCATGTCGCCGCCTGCGACGCGGCGGATATCGATGCCGCCGTGCGCAGTGCCCGCCAGGCCTTCGAGCAAGGCCCCTGGGCGCGCATGGCACCCCGTGAGCGCAAGCAGGTATTGCTGCGTTTGGCCGAGCTGATCATGGCCAACCGCGAGGAACTGGCGCTGCTCGACTCGCTGAACATGGGCAAGCCGGTGATGGATGCCTATAACGTCGACGTTCCCGGTGCAGCCAACGTTTTCAGCTGGTACGGCGAGGCCCTGGACAAGCTCTATGACCAGGTCGCGCCGACCGCCAGCGATGCCCTGGCCACCATTACCCGCGAGCCACTGGGGGTGATCGGTGCAGTAGTACCGTGGAACTTCCCGCTGGACCTGGCCGCCTGGAAACTCGCGCCAGCCCTGGCTGCCGGCAACTCGGTGGTGCTCAAACCCGCCGAGCAGTCGCCCTTCTCCGCCCTGCGCCTGGGCCAGTTGGCCCTGGAGGCTGGTTTGCCGGCCGGGGTATTGAACGTGGTGCCGGGCCTGGGTGAAAGCGCCGGGAAGGCCCTCGGCCTGCATATGGACGTGGATTGCCTGGCGTTTACCGGCTCCACCGAGGTGGGCAAGTACTTTATGGCCTACGCGGCGCAGTCCAACCTCAAGCAGGTGTGGCTGGAATGCGGCGGCAAGAGCGCCAATCTGGTGTTTGCCGACTGCCAGGACCTCGACCTGGCCGCCGAAAAAGCCGCCTTCGCGATCTTCTTCAACCAGGGCGAAGTCTGCTCGGCCAACTCGCGCCTGCTGGTCGAACGTTCGATTCACGATGAGTTCGTCGAGCGCCTGATCGCCAAGGCGCAGCATTGGCAACCCGGCGACCCGCTCAACCCAGCCAGCCGCGCCGGAGCCATAGTCGATGCCCGCCAGGCCGAACGCATCATGGGCTTTATCGACCGGGCGCAAAGCCAAGGCACCACCCTGGTATGCGGCGGCCAGCGCCTGAGCGTGGGCGGCTCGGATAACTTTATTCAGCCGACCATCTTTACCGGCGTCACGCCGGACATGCAGCTGGCCCGCGAGGAAGTGTTCGGCCCGGTGCTGGCGGTCATGCCTTTCGACAGCGAGGACGAGGCCGTGCGCCTGGCCAACGACAGCCCGTACGGCCTGGCCGCCTCGCTGTGGACCGATGACCTCAACCGCGCGCACCGCGTGGCCAAACGCCTGCGCGTCGGCACCGTATCGGTGAACACCGCCGATGCGCTGGATGTCTGCACGCCGTTCGGCGGCTGCAAGCAATCCGGCTTCGGTCGCGACCTGTCGCTGCATGCCTTCGACAAATACAGCCTGTTGAAGACCGCCTGGTTCCAGCTGCGCTCCTGATCACCGTTCTCGGAGCTCTTGATCGTCGGCCATGCTGCGTTGGAATCGGGCTCGGACTGCTCATTTACACCTCGTAAATTCCGCGTCCTCGCCCAATTCCGCCTTGCCTGGCTCTAGCTCAAAAGCTCCGAAACCGATGCTCAAGGGGCGCGGTATGCCCGCGCGAGCCACAACGCAAGTTCCACCTCGCACAACAATAAAATCGCAGGAGAACGCAGCATGTACGATTCCGATATCACCCTGGCACCGCCGCGGACCGCGGGCGTCGCGGCCAAAGGCAAGTTCAGCAAGAGTCTGGGGCTCGGTGCCCTGCTCTCGGTCTCCATTGGCCTGGTGGTTTCCCAGGGCGTAATGGTGCTGATGCTGCAAGGCGCGGGCATTGCCGGGCCGGGCTTCCTCATTCCGTTGTTTATCGCCTTTCTGCTGGCGCTGAGCTACATCTTCTCCTTCGCCGAACTGTCGCTGATGATCCCCCGCGCCGGCAGCCTGAGCAGCTACACCGAGGTAGCCCTAGGGCACTTCCCGGCGATCGTCTCGACCTTCTCCGGTTACGTGGTGGTGGCGATGTTCGCCCTCTCGGCCGAGCTGCTGCTGCTCGACCTGATCATCAACCAGGTCTATCCCGGCGTGTTCCCGCACATGACCATCGCCTTCGGCGTGCTGGTACTGTTCACCCTGCTCAACCTGCTCGGCATCGACATCTTCGCCCGCCTGCAGACCGCCCTGGCCACGATCATGGTGATAGTGCTGCTGGCCCTCGGCCTGGCCGCAGTCAGCGGCAGTGGTAGCGAGCCGGCGCTGAGCAGCAGCCTGCCGCAGGACTGGAACCCCATGGGTGCCGGGGTGCTGACCCTGGTGGCGCTGGCCATCTGGGGTTTTGTCGGGGCCGAGTTCGTCTGCCCGCTGGTGGAAGAGTCGCGCCGCCCCGAACGCAACATTCCCTGGGCGATGATCATCGGCGTGACGGTGATCTTCCTCACCATCGCCCTGTATGCCATCGGCGCGCTCTACTACGTGCCCCAGGACAAGCTGGCCAGCGATGCGCTGCCGCACTTCCTCTACGCCACCGCGCTGTTCGGTGAAACCGGCAAGCATGTGCTGGTGATCGCCGCGCTCACCGCCACCTGCAGCACCCTCAACACCTCGCTGGCGGCCATCCCGCGGATGCTCTACGGCATGGCGCAGAACGGCCAGGCGTTTCCGCAGTTCAAGCTGCTCAGCCGTGGCTTCAACACCCCCTGGGTGGCCGTGCTGTTCGTCGCCGCCATCACCGGTATTCCGGTGCTGTTTATGGGTGACAACCCCGGTGCGGTCAATCTGCTGCTGATCGCCGCGGCCATCGCCTGGCTGCTGGCCTATATCGTCTGCCACCTGGACGTGATCGCCCTGCGCCGCCGTTATCCGCACCTGGCGCGCCCGTTCAAGACGCCGTTCTACCCGCTGCCACAGCTGCTCGGCATCCTCGGCATGCTGGTGTCGATCTACTACGCCTCGCCGACCCCGGAGATGGCGGTATCGATCTTCACCAGTGCCGGTGTGGTGCTGGGCCTGGTGTCGCTGATCGCCGTAGTCTGGATCAAACTGGTCATGCGCAAACCGCTGTTCACCCCGGTGCCGCTGGACGAGGTTCTGGCGCGCAAATGAGCTACCGCCGGGGCGACTGATTGCGCCCCGGCAATTCAACAACATGTAAACAGGCGAGGCCGCTGTCATGACACTCCCCCAGAACCCAACCCGTACCACCCGTGATTACCAGGCGCTGGATGCGGCCCACCACATCCACGCCTTTGTCGACCAGAAGGCGCTCAACGCCGAAGGCCCGCGCGTGATGGTGCGCGGCGAGGGCCTGCACCTGTGGGACAACGACGGCCAGCGCTACCTGGACGGCATGTCCGGCCTGTGGTGCACCAACCTCGGCTACGGCCGCAAGGACCTGGCCGCCGCCGCCACCCGTCAGCTGGAGCAGCTGCCGTACTACAACATGTTCTTCCACACCACTCACCCGGCGGTGGTGGAGCTGTCCGAGCTGCTATTCAGCCTGCTGCCGAGCCACTACAGCCACGCCATCTACACCAACTCCGGCTCCGAGGCCAACGAGGTGCTGATCCGCACCGTGCGCCGCTACTGGCAGATTCTCGGCAAACCGCAGAAGAAGGTGATGATCGGCCGCTGGAACGGCTACCACGGCTCCACCCTGGGCAGCACCGCCCTCGGTGGCATGGGCTTTATGCACGAGATGGGCGGCATGCTGCCGGACTTCGCCCATATCGGCGAACCCTACTGGTACGTGCAGGGCGGCGAGCTGTCGGAAGCAGAATTCGGCCTCAAGGCGGCCCGCGAGTTGGAAGCCAAGATCCTCGAACTGGGTGCCGACAACGTCGCCGCCTTCGTCGCCGAACCCTTCCAGGGTGCCGGCGGCATGATCTTCCCACCGGCCAGCTACTGGGCGGAAATCCAGCGCATCTGCCGCAAATACGACGTGCTGCTGAGCGCCGACGAAGTCATCGGTGGTTTCGGCCGTACCGGCGAGTGGTTCGCCCACCAGTACTTCGGTTTCGAGCCGGACACCCTGACCATCGCCAAAGGCCTGACCAGCGGCTACATCCCCATGGGCGGCCTGGTGCTGAGCAAGCGCATGGCCGAGGTGCTGGTGCAGCAGGGCGGTGTATTCGCCCACGGCCTGACCTACTCCGGACATCCGGTGGCGGCGGCCGTGGCCATCGCCAATATCAAGGCGCTGCGTGACGAAGGCGTGGTCAGCCAGGTCAAGAACGACAGCGGCCCGTACTTGCAGCAGTGCCTGCGCCAGGTGTTCGAGGGCCATCCGCTGGTTGGTGAAATCCAGGGCGCCGGCCTGGTCGCCGCCCTGCAGCTGTGCGAAGACAAGTCCAGCCGCAAGCGCTTCGCCAACGAGACCGACATCACCTGGCGTTGCCGCACGATTGGCTTCGAGGAAGGCCTGATCATCCGCGCCACCGGCGGGCGCATGATCATGGCACCGGCCCTGGTGGCCACGCACGGCGACCTCGACGAGCTGGTCGGCAAGACCAAGCTGGCGCTGGATCGCACCGCCATGGAACTGGGTTTGCTGTAAGCAAACGCCGGGAATAAAAAAGCCGCGCACTGCGCGGCTTTTTGCTGGCCGACGGAATCAGTCGCCGTAGATATCAAAAGTGAAGTACTTGGCCTGAATCTTCTGGTACTCGCCGCTGGCGCGAATCGCCTGGATGGCGGCATTCAGCTTGCCGAGCAGCTCAGTGTCGCCCTTGCGCACGGCGATGCCAGCACCTTCACCGAAATACTTCGGGTCGGTAAACGCCGGGCCGACGAAGGCGAAGCCCTTGCCGTTGGCGGTTTTCAGAAAGCCTTCATCCACCGGGATGGCGTCGGCCAGGGTGCCGTCAAGGCGCGCGGAAATCAGGTCCAGGTAGATTTCGTTCTGCGAGCTGTAGCGCACCACTTCAACGCCTTGCGCGGCCAGCACTTCGCTGGCGAAACGGTCGGTGGTGGTCGAACGCTGCACGCCAATACGCTTGCCCTTGAGGTTGCTGAAATCAGCGGCGACTTCGCTGCCGGCCTTCATCACCAGGCGCGCCGGGCTGTAGTAGTACTTGCCAGTGAAATCCACCGATTTGCGCCGATCATCAGTGATGGTCATGGACGACAGGATGGCGTCGACCTTCTTCACCTTGAGCGAGGGAATCAGGCCATCGAACTCCTGCTCGACCCATTGGCAGTCGGTCTTCATTTCAGCGCACAGGGCGTTGCCGATATCCACGTCAAAACCGGCGATCTGCCCGCTGGACTCTTTGAACGCAAACGGCGGATAGGCGGCCTCGATACCCAGACGCAAGGGTTTGTCTGCGGCGAACAGACTGGAGGCGATCAAACTCAGGGCGATGCCGCCCGCCAGGACGATTTTCTTCATGCTGTGGATTCCTGCTGAGGGAGTGACAGGCCCGTACCACCTGGCATTGCTGCGCAGGTGGCACGGGCAACGACGGTTGCTGCAAGACAGAAGAAAGACGCGTCAGGTTTGCACCTGAGCGAGAAGCGATGGCTGGGTAGCACGCATGGACGGGTCATCTGCCAGTCTCGATTTATACTTTAAATTCCATACTGGACTTATATGTACAAATCTTCAACCGCCCAGCCAAATGGCACCGGACCAATGGCCTGATCGGCATCTGGGTACGACTGGCGCAGGTTAAAGGTCGGGATGGCACCTAGGGCGCTTGCAGATACTCGGCGAAGAAGCGGTCGAGTTCGCCGCCGTACTGGTCGAGGCTGTACAGGGTATCGGCAGCCAGCAGGTCGAGCAGAATCAGGCCGTTGACGCTCGAATCCTGCTCGGCGGCGGCGCGCAGGCGCTGCGCCATGCCCAGGTTGACCTGACGCAGATTGCGATACACCTCGCGCAATCCGGCCAGATCCCAGTCCGCCGCCAGGCCATGCTGGGTGCGCAGGTACTGCCCTAGCAGGTAGCTGCCCAGCACCCGGAACAGCGTCTCGTCGCTGCCGCTGAAGGGCTGATGAAACCAGGCCATGGCCTTGAGCAGGCGCGTATGCGGACAACCGCTGGCCGCCCCTATGGCCCCCAACAGCGAGCCGGCCGCGCGCTGCAACGTGGTGCGTTGGCTGATTTCCCGATCACGCCAGCGCACCCGCACATCCACAGGCTCGAAGGAGGCATGCCTGGCCAGCATGTTCACCGGCTGCTGCAAGGCCGCGGCAAAGGGACAGAGTTGCACCTCGCTGGCGGCCAGCGGGCAATGTGGGCACTGCTGAAAGTCCAGGTGCGTCCAGGCTGCCGCTTGCGCTAACTCGACCGTCCCGACCAAGGCCACATCATGCTCGACCGACTGCCCATCGGCGAAGGTGAAACGGTAAGCGATGAGCGTGTCGGTCTGATCAGGCGGCATGGTCTAACCTAAATCATTCACGGGAAGCTGCACGCAATAGCACTCAGCCATAGATGGCATAAGAGTGACGTCTTGATTCTGGCAGCCCTGGGTGACTCGGCTAACACTCTAGCTCAAGAGCTTACTCTTGCTGCCACAGGAGCTTGAAATGGAAGGATTCAAGGCGCAACTGCTGCTGGTTCTGATCGAGAAAATCAACCTGGGCATCATCGTGTTGGACGCCGCCTTACGCATTCAGCACTGGAACGCCTTTGTCGCCGAGCGCTGCGCCATACCGCTCGAACAGGCAAGCGGGCAACCCTTCGTGGAGATATTCCCGCAAGCCCACTCGCCAGCGTTCGCTCGCATAGTCGAACTGGCCCACGGCGACTCCCAGCACGTCTACAACCACTGGCTGGAAATGCCACCGCTGAAGCTGCAGGCGAACAGCCCAGAGTCCGACCGCCTGGCCCTGCAGAGCAACCTGTTCTTCCCCTTCAACACCCCGGACGGCAGCCAGTACTTTGGCCTGGTGGTATACGACACCAGCGTCGTGGCGCAGGCCAACGAACAACTCAAGGCCGCGCTCAAGGCGCTGGGCAGCAAGCAGGCCGAGCAGGACCAGCTGCTGCGCAAACTGGAGACCGCCAACAGCCAGTTGCTGCAGTCGGAGAAGATGGCGGCGATCGGCCAACTGGCGGCGGGGGTCGCCCACGAAATCAACAACCCCATCGGCTATGTGTTCTCCAACCTCAAGACCCTCGACGGCTACGTGCGCGACCTGCTGAAGATCGTCGATGCGGTGGAAGGCGTGGCCGACCTCGACGAGCTGCGCCAGCTCAAGCGCAACCTGGAGTACGACTATATCCGCGGCGACGTGGCGGCCTTGATCAGCGAGTCGGAAGACGGCATCGACCGGGTCAAGCGGATCATCAGCGCGCTCAAGGACTTCTCCCATATCGAGGAAGACGAGTTCCGCCCGGCCGACCTGCACCGCGGCCTGGATACCACCCTCAACGTGGTCAACAACGAGCTCAAGTACAAGGCCGAGGTGATCAAGGAATACGGCGAGCTGCCCGAAGTCGAGTGCATCCAGTCGCAGATCAACCAGGTGGTGATGAACCTGCTGGTCAATGCCGCCCATGCCATCGAGCAGTTCGGCCGCATCACCCTGCGCACCGGGCGTGACGAGGACTGGGTGTGGGTCGAGGTCGAGGACACCGGCGGCGGCATCGAAACCAAGCTGCTCAACCGCATCTTCGAACCCTTCTTCACCACCAAGCCGGTGGGCAAGGGCACCGGCCTGGGCCTGGCGCTGTCCTACAACATCATGCAGAAGCACAGCGGCAGCATCGAGGTGCACAGTGAGGTTGGCGTCGGCACGCGCTTTCGCCTCAACCTACCGATCGCCCAACCCAGCGCCAAGCCGGAGCAGGATGGCTCGAGCCTATGAGCGCCGCGGAAAACCAGGTGCTGGCCACCTTGCTGCTGGTCGATGACGAGGAAAACATCCTCAACAGCCTGCGCCGGATCTTGCGCAGCGAGCCCTATGCACTGCTGAGCTGCAACGATGGCGAGTCGGCCCTGCAACTGCTCGAACAGCAGCGGGTTGACCTGGTGATTTCCGATGCACGCATGCCCGGCATGGACGGTGCAACCCTGCTGGCCCAGGTGCAGCAACGCTGGCCCAGCTGCCTGCGCATCCTGCTCACCGGCTATGCCGACCTGACCACCACGGTCAGGGCGATCAACCAGGGGCAGATCTACCGCTATATCAGCAAGCCCTGGGACGACAACGAGCTGCGCCTGATCATTCGCCAGGCCCTGGCCTTCCAACACTCAGAGCGCGAGCGCCTGCGCCTGGAGCAGCTCACCCACGAGCAGAACCAGCGCCTGCAGGAACTCAATGCGACCCTCGAGCAGCGCGTGCGCGACCGCACCGGCGAGCTCGAACAGACCGCCGACATGCTCGACCTGGCCTACGCCGAGTTGCGCCGCAGCTATGTCACCGCCACCGAAGTATTCGCCAACCTGGTCGGCCAGCGCCTGAGCAAGGAGCGCCAGACCAACACCCAGGTCATCACCCTAGTCAAGGCCTACGCCGAACTCCATCGGCTCGACGAGGCCAGCAGCAACGACCTGACCATGGCCGCGGCCCTGTACAACATCGGCAAGCTGACCTGGGATGACCATCTGCTGGAGCGCCCATCCGACCTGATGTACAAGGACGAACGGACGCGCTATCGCCAATACCCGCTGATCGGCGAGAGCCTGCTAATGGCCCTGGAGCCCGTGCAGGATGCCGGCCACCTGATCCGCCACCACCAGGAGCGCTGGGATGGCCAGGGCTTTCCCGATCGGTTGGCCGGCGAAGCCATTCCCCTGGGCGCGCGCCTGCTCAAGCTGGCCGTGGACTTTATCGAGCTGCAGCGCGGCCTGGTGCTGGAGCGTCGCCTGAACCGCGACGAGGCCCTGCTGCTGATGCAGAAATACAGCGGCCGGCTCTACGACCCAACGCTCTGCAGCGAATTTATCGAGCTGTGCACCACCCTCGCCCCGGACCTGGCCCTGGCCGATGCCAGCATCCTCGCCCTGGAAACCCGCCGCCTGGAGCCGGGGATGATCCTGGCGCGCAACCTCCACGCGGAAAGCGGCATGCTCCTGCTCAACGAGGGCAAACCCCTGAGCCGGGCGCTGATCGACAAGCTGGTTGCCTTCGAGGCCTCCGAAGGCGGCCACTACACCCTGTTCGTGCGCAAACCTGAAGCCGCCCCACCGGCCCAAGATGGAGAGCCGTGATGATCAAGATCCAGCTGCTGGACGACGAGCCACATATCCTCAAGGCCCTGCAACGGGTGCTGCATCCGTACGATTGGGAGATCCATCCCTTCGACGACCCGCAGGTGGCGTTGCAGGCTCTCACCGAGCACAACTACGCCGTGGTCATCTCCGACCTGCGCATGCCGCAGCTGGATGGCATCACCTACCTGCAATTCGCCAAGCAGCGCCAGCCCCATGCCATCCGCATGCTGCTCAGCGGCCATGGCGACCGCGACACGATGATGAAGGCGATCAACCAGGCCGAGGTCTACCGCTTCCTCTCCAAGCCCTGGGAAGACTACGAACTGGTCACCGGGGTGCGCGCCGCCATCGACCTGCACCTGCTGCGCGAGGAGAACCAGCGCCTGCTGGCCCAGGTGCGCAACCAGCAATCGGCCTTGGAGCGGCAGCAGCAAGAGTTGCTGCGCCTGGAAAGCGAACACCCCGGCATCACCCGGGTCAAACGCGACGAGCAGGGCCACGTGCTGCTCGACCTCGACGAACCACTAGAGCCAGAGCCGAACCAATAGTCGCCCTAGATCGGGGCGGCCGCTACCGGGGCTGAACCTGCCCGCCGCAAGATGCCGCGCGGATGATCGTGAAGCGCGGCGGGCAATCAAGAATGATGCTCAGCTGCGCATGATTCCGCTGGGGGTATCAGCCCCCTAGGCCGGCGAAGACATCAGCCACAACTACGCTATAGAGGGAATGCTTTGAATACCAAACCTGTCAGCTTTAGCGGCCTGCTCGAGGTGGTGACAACCCTTGGTCGCTATTGGTTGGAGAGAGTCGAGCCCCCCAAGGATGCCCCCCGCCATGAACAGAAAAAACCCAGTCTGGAAACTGTTACTGATCGATGATGATGAAGACGACTTCATCATCATTCGCGACCTGTTGCGGCAAAACCCTGGGATCGACCTCCAGCTGGACTGGTGCGGCGGCTTCCGGCCAGGCCTGGAAATCCTCCTGCACCAGGAGCACGACCTCTACCTGGTGGACTACCGGCTGGGTGCCGAGTCCGGTTTGGAGCTGATCGACAACGCCCTGCAGCAGGGCGTAAGCAAACCCATCATCCTGCTCACCGGGCAGAGCGACGCCCGCCTGGATGCCAGCGCCATCGAGCTGGGGGCCGCCGATTATCTGGTCAAGGGGCAGTTCGACAGCCTGCAGTTGCTGCGCAGCATTCGCTACGCCATCGACCGCAGTCGGGCCAGCGTCGAGTTGGCCAACAGCGAACACCGCTACCGCCTGCTGTTTGAGGCCAACCCCGAAGCCATGTGGGTGTTCAACAAAGAAAGCCTGCGCTTCCAGGCCACCAACCTCGCGGCCACTCGCCTGCTGGGCTACTCCCAGGCCGAGTTCCTGGCCATGAGCGTGCTGGATATCCGCAGCCCGGAGGAGCAGGCACGCTTTCTCAGCTACTTCAACTCGGCCCTGCGCAGCTCGCCGATAGTCGCCCCCCAGGCGGGGGTGTGGACTTACCGGCACAGGGCCGGCCACGACATCTTTGCCGACGTGCTGGTGCATGACTTTGAGTTCGATCGCCAGCCCTGCTGCCTGGTGCTGGCCATAGACGTCACGGAAACACACAAGGCACGCCTGGAAGCCAGCCGCCGCGAGCAATCCCTGCGCAAGCTGCTCAACGATACCCGCGACGCCCTGCTGGTAGTCGATGCCCAAGGCCGGCTGCATTACGCCAACCCCGCTGCCGAACGGCTGTTCAAGGCCAGCCAGACTCAACTGCAACAGCTGCGACTCGACCTGCCCCTGAACGAGGAAGAACTCTTCGAGTGGAGCCTGACCACCCCGGAAGGCGAAACCCTCGAGGTGGAGGTCCATCAGTCCGACACCGACTGGGACGGCCAGCAGGTGCGCCTGCTGTCGCTCCGCGATATCAGCGAGCGCCGCTACGCGGAAAAACAGTTGCGCCTGCTCAAGCGCAGCCTGGAATCCAGCTACAACGGCGTGGTCATCACCGATGCCCTGGCCGCCGACCAGCCGATCATCTACATCAACCCGGCGTTCGAACGCATCACGGGCTACGCCGAGGCCGAAGTCCTCGGGCGCAACTGCCGCTTCCTGCAAGGAGATGAGCACGACCAGCCGGCGCTCGCCTTGATCCGCCACAGCCTGCAGCAACGGATCGAGGTGCATGTGGTGGTGCGCAACTACCGCAAGGACGGCAGCCCATTCTGGAATGACCTGTATATCTCCCCGGTACTCGATGAACAGGGCCAGGTCAGCCACTTTATCGGCGTGCAGAACGACATCAGCGAGGAAAAACGCTACCAGGCGGAGCTCAGCTTCAACGCCAGCCACGACGTGCTCACCGGCCTACCCAACCGCGCCCTGCTGGAAGACCGCCTGCGCCAGGGCTGCCAGATTTCCCAGCGCTACCAGCGCAGCCTGGCGGTGATGTTTATCGACCTGGATGGCTTCAAGCCGATCAACGACTCGATCGGCCACGACTCGGGCGACCAGATCCTTATCGAAGTGGCGCAACGCTTGTGTCAACAGGTACGCCCCGGCGACACCGTGGCGCGTATGGGTGGCGACGAGTTTCTGGTGCTGCTGCCGGATCTGGCGCGGGAGGAAGATGTACTGCTGGTGGCCGAACGCATTCTCGCCAGTATCGCCCGCCCCTATCTGATCGATAGCACTGAACTGCATATCACCGCGAGCATCGGCATCACCCTCAGCGACGGCCTGCTGACACAGCCCGCGCAACTGATTCAGCAAGCCGACCTGGCCATGTACAAGGCCAAGCAGGAAGGCCGTAACAACTACCAGTGGTACACCAACGACCTCAACCACAGGGTGGGCGAGCGGGTCACCCTGCGCAACGAACTGCAGAAGGCCCTGGATAACCAGGCGTTCAACCTCCATTACCAACCGCAGATCGATGGCCGCACCGGCCGCGTGGTCGGGATCGAGGCCTTGCTGCGCTGGAACCATCCGCAGCGCGGCTTTATCCCACCGGGGGTATTCATCCCAGTGGCAGAAGACACCGGGCAGATCATCCCCCTGAGCGCCTGGGTGCTCGATACCGCCTGCCGGCAGATGCGCCAACTGTGTGACCAAGGCATGACCGGGCCATCGGTAGCGGTGAATATTTCCTCGATTCATTTCCAACGCAGCAACTTCGTCGACAGCGTGCGGGCAGTGCTGCACAAGCATCAGCTCGATGCCTCCCTGCTGGAGCTGGAAATCACCGAGGGAGTACTGCTCAACCATGCCGAACGGGCCATCGAGACCCTGCACCAGCTGAAGAAACTCGGGGTGCGAATCGCCATCGACGACTTCGGCACCGGCTTCTCCAGCCTCAACTACCTCAAGCGCCTGCCCATCGACAAGGTGAAGATCGACCGCTCCTTCGTCGAGGAGATCATCAGCGACCAGCACGACGCGGCCATCACCCAGGGCATCATCTCCATGGCCCACCACCTACGGCTCAAGGTCATCGCCGAGGGAGTGGAAACCGAACCGCAGTTCGCCTTCCTGAAGAAAAGTCATTGCGACCTGTTCCAGGGCTATTACTTCGCCAAGCCCATGCCCTTCGCCGAACTCGAACCCTTTATGCGCGAGCGCATGCTGACCCAGGGGCCAGCACTGCCCCAACTGGCCGTTGGAGAACCAGCGCAGACCTTGCTGCTGCTGGATGATGAGGAGAATATCCTGCGCGCACTGGCGCGCCTGCTGCGCCGCGATGGCTACAAGATCCTGATGGCGACCCGCGCCCAGGATGCCTTCGAGCTACTGGCCAAACACGATATCCAGGTGATCCTCTCCGACCAGCGCATGCCGGAGATGAGCGGCACCGAGTTCTTCAGCCGGGTCAAGGACCTGCACCCCGAGACCATCCGCATCGTGCTGTCGGGTTATACCGACCTGAAATCGGTCACCGATGCGATCAACCAGGGGGCCATCTACCGCTTCTTGACCAAACCCTGGGACGACGAACAGCTCAGGCAAATCATCGGCCAAGCCTTCCGCTCCTACCACCAGGCCAAGGAAAAGGACGCCGGCACCCCGACGCCTCAGCTGCCAGCCGCCTAAACGGTGTTTAACGGCCCAGCAGCAAACAACCGGCTAGGGCTTCCAGCGCTCGGCCGCGGCCTGGTCGGAGCAACGCCCTTCGACCCAGCGCGGGCCTTCGGCGGTGTCTTCCTTCTTCCAGAACGGCGCGCGGGTTTTCAGGTAATCCATCACGAAGTTGCAGGCATCGAACGCCGCCTGACGGTGAGCACTGCTGGTGCCGACGAAGACGATCGGCTCACCCGGCTCCAGGCGGCCAATACGGTGGACGACCTCGATACCCAGCAGCGGCCAGCGCTGCGTGGCTTCCTCGGCAATCTTGGCCAGGGCCTTTTCGGTCATGCCAGGAAAGTGCTCGAGAAACATGCCGCCGACTTCGCGCCCCTCATTGAAATCGCGCACATAGCCGACAAAGCTGACCACCGCGCCAATACCCAGGTTGGCGGCATGCAGGGCGTTGAGCTCAACACCCGGATCGAAGGGTTGCGACTGGACGCGAATGCTCATGCTTAACCGCCGGTTACAGTGGGAAAGAACGCCACTTCATCGCCGGCCATGAGCGGCTCTTCCAGACTGCAGAGCTCCTGATTACGCGCGCACATCAGGTTCTGCTCGGCCAGCACATCCCACACCCCGCCGCGGGCCAGCAGGTGTTGGCGCAGCTGTTCAAGGTCGGTAAAGCTGTCACTCAGTTGCTCGCCATCCAGGCCCAGGGCCTCGCGGTAACGGGCGAAATACTGCACGCGGATCATGCTTGCTCTCCTGCAATGCTCTCTACCTTGAAGGCACCGCTTTTGCCGCCAACCTTCTCCAGCAGGCGCACGCTTTCGATCACCATGCCGCGATCCACCGCCTTGCACATGTCATAGATGGTCAGCGCGGCAACGCTGGCGGCGGTCAGGGCTTCCATCTCCACCCCGGTCTGCCCGGTCAGCTTGCAGCGCGCGGTGATGCGCACCGCATCCGCGCCCTCAGGCGTCAGCTCGACCTTGACGCTGGTGAGCATCAGCGGGTGGCACAACGGAATCAGGTCGCTGGTTTTCTTCGCCGCCTGAATACCGGCAATCCGTGCCACGGCGAACACATCGCCCTTGGGGTGGTCGCCCTGAGCAATCATCTGCAGGGTTTCTGGGCGCATGCGCACCAAAGCTTCGGCCACGGCTTCACGGACGGTCAGGGCTTTATCGCTGACATCGACCATATTGGCGCGGCCTTGGGAATCGAGATGGGTTAACACAGACAGACTCCAGGCAGGTGTCCGGTGATTGTAAACCCAGGGGTCAGGTTTCGGCACCTGTGAATGCCGAGGGATTCAGACGGGAGGTAACTGCGGCGTCCGGCCCAGCAGGCATAAGTGCCTGCTGGGCGAACGTGAGCAAGGTTTACATATGGGTTTCGGCGTACTCGGCGAGGATGGAACGCGGCACACCCTGCAGGGTGATATGCACGCCATGCTCGAAGTCTTTGAAGCGCTCCGTCAGGTAGGTCAGGCCCGAGCTGGGTGCCGACAGGTAAGGGGTATCGATCTGCGCCAGGTTACCCAGGCACACCACTTTGGAACCGCTGCCGGCACGGGTGATGATGGTTTTCATCTGGTGCGGGGTGAGGTTCTGACATTCGTCGATCAGGATCAGGCTCTGCTGGAAGCTACGGCCGCGGATGTAGTTGAGGGATTTGAACTGCAGCGGGACCTTTTGCAGGATGTAGTCGACGCTGCCGTGGGTGTTCTCGTCGTCCATATGCAGGGCTTCGAGGTTGTCGGTGATCGCGCCGAGCCAGGGTTCCATCTTCTCGGCTTCGGTGCCGGGCAGAAAGCCGATCTCCTGATCCAGCCCCTGCACGCTGCGGGTGGCGATAATCCGGCGGTAGCGCTTGCTGACCATGGTTTGTTCGATGGCCGCCGCCAGGGCCAGGATGGTTTTACCGGAACCGGCCGCGCCGGACAGGTTGACCAGGTGGATGTCCGGATCAAGCAGGGCAAACAGCGCCAGTGACTGGTAGATATCCCGCGGCCGCAGGCCCCAGGCTTCCTGGTGCATCAAGGGCTCCTGGTGCATGTCGAGAATCAGCAGTTCACCGTGCTTGATGCCCTTGATCCAGCCGACAAAACCCTGCTCGTCGATGATGAACTCGTTGACGTGCACCGCCGGCAGGTTGTCGGTGAGTTGCACGCGGTGCCAGGTACGGCCGTGATCCTGACGGGTTTCCACCTTGTTCACGCGGTCCCAGAAGGAGCCATCCATGTTGTGGTAACCCTGCGACAGCAAGGACACGTCGTCGACCAGTTGGTCGGTGTGGTAATCCTCGGAATCGATGCCACAGGCGCGCGCCTTCAGGCGCATGTTGATGTCTTTGGTCACCAGCACCACGTTGAGACCGGGGCGGCGGGACTTCAGCTCGACCAGCTGGTTGATGATCTTGTTGTCGTTGAGGTCTTCCGGCAGCCAGGTCACCGGAGTTGCACTCTTGCTCATAAGAATCGACAGGAAGCCACACGGGCCGCTCTTGTCGCGCTGGATGGCGACGCCGTGCTCCACTTCCTCCGGGTTGGCGCTGCCAAGAATCTTGTCGATCAGACGGATGGCCTGGCGGCACTCGGCAGCCACACCCTGTTTGCCGGTTTTAAGCTTGTCCAGTTCCTCCAGTACGGTCATCGGGATGGCGACATGGTGCTCCTGAAAATTCAGCAGCGCGTTGGGGTCGTGGATCAGCACATTGGTGTCGAGGGCGTACAGGGTTGGGGCGGTGGGCTTGGAGCGTCCGTGGTCATCCATACTCGGTCACCTTCTTGTAGTAGCCAAGCGGCGCAGGGGCGAGTGCGCCGCGGAGGGGCCGCCGACTCCTCAGTGCCGAGGCTGAGAAGGCTGCAAGTAGGTGAGGGCCAATGGCCGCCACCTGTCTGCAGGGTTCGGCGGTCTTGCCTTTTAGATACTCCAAAAAAGGTGACAGAAAAACGTATTTTTTGGTTTTTAACGGTTTATTTATCGCCGCGACAAATAGCGCTTGGCGACCTGCTCGCGCATCGTTAAAGTCGGAAGTCCCACCGGCCTTAGAGCCAACCGTTTTTTCGCTTCAGCCCCGCGTCACCCCGTGCTCATCGGCACAGCGATTGACCTCCACGGTCACATGCACCAGCTCCGCAATCCCCGCCAGCCGCGCCTTGTAGCGATCCGCCGAGCCGTCGCCATGGGTTACCACGCTAACGATGCAAGCGAACTGCGCCCGACCAACGCGCCATAGGTGCAGATCGGCCAGTTCGGTGTCCGCCTCCTGGGCCAAGGCGCTGCGCACGCGCTCGACCACCGGGCTGTCCATCTCGCGATCGAGCAGCACCTTGCCGGTTTCGATCAGCAGGCCCTTGGCCCACACCGCGATAATCAGCGCGCCGATAACCCCCATCAGCGGGTCGAGCCAATCCCAACCCAGCAGCAAGCCGCCCAGTAGCGCGACGATAGCCGCCACCGAGGTCAGCGCATCGGCCAGCACATGGATAAAGGCGGCGTGGCGATTAAGGTCCTTGCCCGCCACTGGCGCTGGATGATCGTGATCGTGATCGTGATCGTGATCGTGATCGTGATCGTGATCGGAATGAGCGTGCGCGCCGGCGTGGCTATGGCCATGCGCATGTCCGTGATCATGGCTATCGCGCAGCAACCAGGCAGACACCAGGTTGACCAGCAGGCCGACCACCGCCACGCCCAGGGCCATATCGAAGGCAATCACCTGGGGCTGCCACAAGCGCCAGAATGACTCGAAGGCCAGCATCGCCACCACCACCAACAGCAGCAGTGAACTGGCGAACCCGGCCAGCACCTCGACCTTCCAGGTGCCAAAGGCAAAGCGTGGATCATCGGCATAGCGCCGCGCCAGCAGATAGGCCAACGCCGTCAGGCCGATGGCGAGCATATGCGAGGCCATGTGCCAGCCATCGGCGAGCAAGGCCATGGAGTTGAAGGTGTAGCCGGCGACAATCTCCACCAGCATGGTCGCCCCGGTCAGCGCGGCAACGCGCCAGGCCTGGCGCTCGGCGGTGGTTTCCAGCGGGCGGTAAGCGTGGGACGGTTCCCAACGCGAATGGTTGCAGGCGGTCATGACAGCTCCTTGGAGGATTCGACCTGGGCAAACTACAACCCCGTGGCGGCCCCTGGGTCAAGCAGCAGGGCTGCAAACTTAAGCAATTGCCCTTATAGGTAGTCTCAACCGCCGCCAGCTTCTAGAATCGCCGCAGACTTTCAGGAGCACAGTTTTATGTTGATGGTGATTTCCCCGGCCAAGACCCTCGATTACGAGACACCGCCTGCGACCCCGCGCTTTACCCAGCCCGAACACCTCGACCACGCTCAGGACCTGATCCAGCAGTTGCGCGACTTCACTCCAGCGCAGATCGCCGAGCTGATGCACCTCTCGGACAAGCTCGCCGGTCTTAACGCCGCACGCTTCGGTAGCTGGGAGCGGCCGTTCAACCCGTCCAACGCCAAGCAGGCGCTGCTGGCGTTCAAGGGCGACGTGTACACCGGGCTTAATGCCGAGGATTTCAGCGAAGCCGATTTCGACTTCGCTCAGACCCACCTGCGCATGCTTTCCGGCCTGTACGGCGTGCTGCGCCCGCTCGACCTGATGCAGCCCTATCGCCTGGAAATGGGCACCAAACTGGCCAATCCGCGCGGCAATAACCTCTATGAGTTCTGGGGCGAACGCATCAGTGGCTGGCTGAATGAGGCGCTGGCCGCCCAAGGCGACGAGGTGCTGCTCAATCTGGCGTCCACCGAATACTTCAGCGCGGTGAAACGCAAGGCGCTGAATGCGCGGATCATCGACACCGAATTCAAGGACCTGAAAAACGGCCAGTACAAGATCATCAGCTTCTACGCCAAGAAGGCCCGCGGCCTGATGGCGCGCTATGTGATCAAGGAACGTCTGACCGACCCGGCCGGTCTCAAGGACTTCAACGATCAGGGCTACCGCTATTCGGCGGAGCACTCCAAGGCTGATAGTCTGGTATTCCTGCGCGACCACCCTGAGGCCTGAGTGATGCTATTCGGCGCAATCCTGGTACTGAGCTGGCTGATCCTGCTGATCCGCTACCCGAGCAAGGCGCTGCCAATTTCTCTTGCCGCGCTGGTCGGCCTGGGTCTGGTCGCCAGCTGGGTGCTCTGGCAGGAAAGCCGCGAGAACCGCCACCTGGCCCATCTGGAATTACGCCTGAGCTACGCCCCGGACAGTTGCCCGGCGGATCGCCCGCTGGCCCTGAATCTG
Source organism: Pseudomonas sp. (assembly GCF_049653025.1). Taxonomy (GTDB): domain Bacteria; phylum Pseudomonadota; class Gammaproteobacteria; order Pseudomonadales; family Pseudomonadaceae; genus Aquipseudomonas. Next base: position 776,795 of record NZ_JBASFM010000006.1, read on the forward strand.
AAAAACGCCAGCGAGGCCGCGCTGCTTGAGCTGCATTGGCAAATTGCCGCCTATCGCCCCGGCGACAGCGTCAACCTGGCCGAGCGTTTCTATGAAGCACCGCGCTACAGTGGGCCCGGCGAATTGCTGCCCGGCGCCAGCTGGCAGGACTGCCTGCCCTTGCCGACCTTGCGCAGCGGCTACCGCGCCCGCACCCTGGAATTTCGCGCCGAACGCCTGCAAGGCAGCTTCAGCCACTGAAAAACTACCTGCGTTGGCAACACTGCGTTGAAAACAGGCTCAGAATGCTCATTTACAGCAGTAAACTCCGCTTCCTCGCCTGTTTTCGCCTTGTCTTGCCTGCCTCGCCTACGTTTTTCAGCAACCTAATATCTACAACAACAAGGAAGCCTGCATGACCCAGCCCAGCGTACTGATCACCGGATGCTCCAGCGGCATCGGCCGCGCCCTCGCCGAGGTGTTCCAGCAGGCCGGTTATCAAGTCTGGGCCACGGCGCGCAAAGCCGAAGACCTCGCCGCCCTGAACGCCGCCGGCTTTCACGCCGTGCAGCTGGACGTCAACGATGGCCTGGGCCTGGGTCAGTTGGCCGAACGCCTGAAGGCCGAGATTGGCGGCCTCGACGTGCTGATCAACAACGCCGGCTACGGTGCCATGGGCCCGCTGCTCGATGGCGGGGTCGACGCCATGCGCAAGCAATTTGAAACCAACGTGTTCTCGCTGATTGGCGTGACCCGCGCACTGTTCCCGCTGCTGCGGCAGAACAAAGGCCTGGTGGTGAATATCGGCAGCGTCTCCGGCGTGCTGGTAACGCCGTTTGCCGGAGCCTACTGCGCCTCCAAGGCCGCCGTGCATGCGCTAACCGACGCGTTACGCCTGGAGCTAGCACCCTTTTCTATCGACGTGATGGAAGTGCAGCCCGGGGCGATTGCCTCCAGCTTCGGTGCCAATGCCAGCCAGCAGGCCGAGCTGTTGATCGACGAAGCCTCGCCCTGGTGGCCGATCCGCGAGGGCATTCGCGCCCGCGCCAATGCCTCGCAGGACAACCCCACCCCCGCCAGCCACTTTGCCCGCAACCTGCTGGCCGCCGTACAAGGCAGCCACCGTCCCAACCTGCTGCGCCTGGGCAATGGCAGTCGCAGCATGCCGCTGCTGGCCGCGCTGGTGCCCAAACGTTTGCTGGAAGCCGTGCTGAAAAAACGCTTCGGCCTTAACCGCAGCCTCTAGGAGCACTCACATGCGCGAGCCAAACCCCACCAGCGTCCCGGTTACCCGCCTGGCCATTGGCGGCGTGCTGGCGGTCATCGTGCTCAACCTGCTGCTGCGCACCTGGGTCAAACTCGGCGGGCTGTTTACCACGGCGCTGATCGCCACGCTGGTGGCCGCCGGCATGACCCTGTGGTTCTCCTGGCGCAACCGCCGCGCGCCCCTGCAAGGCGAGCGACGCCGCCTGCTCGCGCTGTATGGCGGCATCCTGGCGCTGCTCTATCTGGGTTTACTGGCGATGATGGCGTTACAGGACGATCCCAGCCCCATGGGGCTGCTGATCTTTAGCCTGCACTACTTCTGCTACCCGCTGCTGGCCTGGCTGTTTCTCACCAAGCTGCACAGCAAGCGAGACAAGTCCTAGAGGCTGTTTCGGATCTCGCGAGCTAGAGCGAGGCAAGGCGCTACGTAGTAACAGCCGCAGGCTGGTCAAAGCGCCAAGGAAGCGGAGTTTACGAATTGTAAATGAGCATTCCGAGGCTGTTTTTAACGCAGTATCGCCAACGCGCAGCAGATCCGAGACAGCGTCTTAGCGCTTGATGGTCTTGAGCAGATCATCCGGGGTGATATAGCCCACCGCGCCGCCCTTGCTCTGGGCGCTGCCGGGGTGGGGCTGGTGGAGGATATGGCCCTTCATTTTGCCGATGATGTGCATCTCGCAAGGCTTGCAGTCGAACTTCAGGGTCAGTACTTCGTCCTGATGAATCAGCTGCATGTCCGACACCTTGGTGCGCACGCCGGTGACGCCTTTGGCCTGTTTCGGGCAGAGGTTGAAGGAGAAGCGCAGGCAGTGCTTGGTGATCATCACTGGCACTTCGCCGGCTTCTTCATGGGCCTCGTAGGCGGCGTCGATCAGTTGCACGCCGTAACGCTTGTAGAAGGTGCGGGCCTTGTCGTTGTAGACGTTGGCGAGGAAGGTCAGGTGCGACTCCGGATACACCGGCGGCGGCACGCTGACAGCCTTGCGCCCGCCAAGCGGATGAGCAGCGACGCGGGCCTGGGTCAGGGCTTCGATGGCTTCGCGGCGCAGGGCCTTGAGTTGCGAGCCGGGGATAAACGGCACGCTTTCACAGTCGATCTGCGCGCCGGCACTGTAATAGATGGTGGTACCCAGTTTGCTCAAGCCATCGGCCAGCTGCTCGCGGGCCTGTTCGGCATCCTTGGCGGCGGCGAACGGGCCGGCCAGGCTGACGCTGGCGCTGATGCCTTCGTCGCTGGTGACGCTTACAGCCAGCTGATCGCCCTGCACGGCCATCTGCCAGCTGACCGCGATACGCCGCTCGGATGAGGTTTTCTGCAGCGCCTGCTGCCAGTTGTGGTCGAGGTTGCGATGCAGCGGCTGCAACGGACGCACGCGGTGCATGGCCTCGGGCATCTCATTAGGCTCGACGCGGTATCGGTAGCGCTTCTCGCCGTCTTCCTCGCCATTTTCAGTAAATGTGCCCTTAAGCTCGGCGATATTGGCGCGGAAACCTACCACTTCACGCTTGATCAGCACGTTAAGGCCATCGCCGTTGGACAGCGGCGTGTCGGTAACGGCGATCAGGTCGCGCTTGTTGACCTTTTCCACCACACCCACGGTCAGTCCGGTAAAGGTCGGTGAGTCGAACGCGCCGATGTCCACCTTGCGGTCGGTGACGAAATAATCGGTGCTGCCGCGGTGGAAGGTCTTGTCGGTGTCGGGGGTGAAGAAGTGCTCGGTGCGCCCACTGGAGGCGCGCTCCAGGTGCGGACGCTGCTCGAGAATCGCATCCAGCTCGCGGCGGTAGTGCGCGGTGATGTTCTTCACATAGCTCATGTCTTTGTAACGCCCTTCGATCTTGAACGAGCGCACGCCGGCATCCACCAGGTAGATCAGGTTGTCGGTCTGGTTGTTGTCCTTCATCGACAGCAGGTGCTTATCAAACGCCACCACGCGGCCCTGGTCGTCCTTCAAGGTGTACGGCAGGCGGCAGGCCTGGGAGCAGTCGCCACGGTTGGCGCTGCGCCCGGTCTGCGCGTGGGAGATATTGCACTGCCCGGAGAACGCCACGCACAGCGCACCATGGATAAAGAACTCGACCGCCGAATCGACGTTGCGGCAGATATTGCCGATCTCTTCCAGGTTCAGCTCGCGGGCCAACACCAGCTGCGAGAAGCCGGCGCCATCGAGGAAGCGCGCCTTGTCCAGGGTGCGGATATCGCACTGGGTGCTGGCGTGGATCTCGATGGGCGGAATGTCCATCTCCATCACGCCCATGTCCTGCACGATCAGCGCATCGACGCCGGCCTCATACAGCTGCCAGATCATCTGCCGCGCCGGTTCCAGTTCATCCTCATGCAGGATGGTGTTGAGGGTGACAAACACCCGCGCATGGAACAGGTGGGCAAATTGCACCAGCTCGGCAATCTCCGCCACGCTGTTGCTGGCGTTGTGCCGCGCCCCAAAGCCTGGCCCGCCGATATACACCGCATCGGCGCCGTGCAGGATGGCTTCCTTGGCAATCGCGGTATCGCGCGCCGGGCTCAGTAGTTCGAGGTGGTGCTTGGGCAGGGACATGATTTGGGTATCGGGCAGTCAATCAGGGCGGGCATTTTACTCCTAAAGCTGGATTTGTCTGTGCCCGCTTGGTAGTCGCCCAAACACTGTATATGCATACAGACAAAAGCCCGCGTAGAATTGGCCAATCAAATTCAATCGAGAATGGCGTGGTGGACTTACAACAGGGCTTTCTGCTGACCCGACACTGGCGGGATACACCGGCAGGGACGCAGGTGGAGTTCTGGTTGGCCACCGAGAACGGCCCGCGACATATCCGCCTGCCCTATCAGCCCTCGGTGGCGTTTATTCCGGCCGCGCAACGCGAACAGGCCGAGGCGTTGCTGAGCAATGAGCGCGGCGTCGAACTGCGCCCGCTGGGCCTCAAGGATTTTCACCAGCGCCCGGTACTGGGCCTGTATTGCCAGCAGCATCGCCAACTGATGGACCTCGACAAACTGCTGCGCCGCGCCGGCGTTGAAGTGTATGAGGCCGATGTGCGCCCGCCGGAGCGCTACCTGATGGAGCGCTTTATCACCGCACCGGTGCTATTTGCCGGTACGCCCGACCCAAGCGGCAATGGCCTGCTGCTGGATGCGCAGATCAAGCCCTGCACAGATTACCGGCCAAGCCTCAAGCTGGCCTCGCTGGATATCGAAACCAATGCCTTCGGCGAGCTGTACTCCATCGCCATCGAGGGCTGCGGCCAGCGCAACGTGTATATGCTCGGCCGCACGCCAGAACAGCCACCAGCGGTGGATTTCCAGCTGGAATACTGCGACAGCCGCGGCCAGTTGCTCGAACGTCTGAATCAGTGGATGGCGCAGCATGATCCCGACGCCATCATCGGCTGGAACCTGGTGCAGTTCGACCTGCGCGTGCTGCACGAACATGCGCGCAGCCTGGCCATCCCCCTGCGTCTGGGGCGCGATGACAGCGAGATGCAATGGCGCGAGCACGGCAGCCGCAACGGCCACTTCTTCGCCGATGCCGCCGGCCGGCTAATTATTGACGGCATCGAGGCGCTGCGTTCGGCGACCTGGAGCTTCCCCTCCTTCAGCCTGGAAAACGTCGCGCAAACCCTGCTCGGCGAGGGCAAGGACATCTCCACGCCCTACCAGCGCATGGACGAAATCGACCGCATGTTCCGCGAGGACAAACCGGCCCTGGCACGCTACAACCTGCGCGACTGCGAGCTGGTGACGCGGATCTTCGGCAAAACCAGCATCCTCGACTTTCTGCTGGAACGCGCCACGGTCACCGGGTTACCCGCCGACCGCAACGGCGGCTCGGTGGCGGCGTTTGAACACCTGTATATGCCGCTGATGCACCGCCGCGGCTTTGTCGCGCCGAACCTCGGTGACAACCCGCCGCAAGCCAGTCCCGGCGGCTTTGTGATGGAGTCGCAGCCGGGGCTGTATGAATCGGTGCTGGTGCTGGACTACAAGAGCCTCTATCCGTCGATTATTCGCAGCTTTCTGATCGACCCGGTGGGACTGATCGAAGGCCTGCGCCAGCCGGACGACGTGCACTCGGTGCCGGGCTTTCGCGGTGCGCGTTTCTCCCGTACCCAGCACTGCCTGCCGAGCATCGTCGAGCGCGTATCTCAGAACCGTGAAGCGGCCAAACGCGAGCACAACGCACCGCTGTCGCAGGCACTGAAAATCATTATGAACGCCTTCTACGGCGTGCTCGGCTCCAGCGGTTGCCGCTTTTTCGATACGCGCCTGGCCTCCTCCATCACCCTACGCGGCCACGAAATCATGGCCCGCACCCGCGCGCTAATCGAGGCCGAGGGCTATGCGGTGATCTACGGCGACACCGACTCCACCTTTGTCTGGCTCAAGCGCCCGCATGCCCAGGAGGATGCCGCGCAGATCGGCCGCGCCCTGGTGGCCAAGGTCAATGCCTGGTGGCGCGAGCATCTGCGCGATGAATACGGACTGGAAAGCGCTCTGGAACTGCAGTTCGAAACCCATTACAGCCGCTTTCTAATGCCGACCATCAGAGGCGCGGAGGAAGGCAGCAAGAAGCGCTATGCCGGGATGGTCACGCACGCCGACGGCAGCCATGAGATGGTCTACAAGGGCCTGGAAACCGTGCGCAGCGACTGGTCGCCGCTGGCCCAGCAGTTTCAACGCGAGCTGTATGAGCGGATCTTTCTGCACCAGCCGCACCAGTGCTATGTGCGCGACTATGTCGAGCGCACCCTGAATGGCGAGCTGGACGAACTGCTGATCTACCGCAAACGACTGCGCCGCAAGCTCACCGACTATGAACGCAACGTGCCGCCGCATGTGCGCGCCGCGCGCCTGGCCGACGAATACAACGCCCTGCACAGCCGCCCGCTGCAATACCAGAATGGTGGCTGGATCAGCTATGTGATCACCACCGCCGGCCCGCAACCACTGGAAGCGCGCAGCGCCGCCATCGACTACGACCACTACCTGACCCGCCAGCTGCAGCCAGTGGCCGATGCCATCCTGCCGTTTGTTGGCGACGACTTCGCCACGCTAATCGGCGGACAGTTGGGTTTGTTCTAGTCGCCAGCTCTCACTTATTACTCGTCAGGACGACCCCAAATGCTGCACACCCTCGCCGTCGCCAACTATCGCTCGATCAACACCCTGGTGCTGCCACTGGGTCGGCTCAACCTGGTCACCGGGGCCAACGGCAGCGGCAAGTCCAACCTCTATCGCGCCTTGCGCCTGCTGGCGGAAACCGCCCAGGGCGGCGTGGTCAATGCCCTGGCCCGCGAAGGCGGACTGGACTCCACCTTCTGGGCTGGGCCGGAAACCATCAGCCGGCGCATGCTCAGCGGCGAGGTGCCGGTGCAGGGCGGCCCACGCAAGGAGGCCCGGCGTCTGCGTCTGGGCTTTGCCGGCGATGATTTCAGCTATGCCATTTCCCTTGGGCTACCGGAGTCCAACTCCGGCGAGAGCCGCGATATTCCCAGTGCCTTCGCCCTGGATCCTGAGATCAAACGCGAATGCATCTGGGCTGGGGGCAGCTATCGCCCCGCTTCGCTACTGGTGGATCGCGCCGGAGCGATGGTGCGCATGCGTGAAGGGCGCAACTGGCAAGTGATGGCCCAGCATCTGCCGAGCTTCGACAGCCTGTACGAGCAGATCGGCAATGATCCCGCCTGCCCGGAAGTCTCCCATCTGCGCGAGCATATTCGCCGTTGGCGCTTCTACGATCACTTTCGCAGCGATGCCGAAGCGCCCGCGCGCCAGCCGCAACTGGGCACCCGCACCCCGGTGCTGCACCACGACGGCCGCGACCTGGCGGCGGCGTTGCAGACCATTCGCGAAATTGGCGACCCCGCCGCGCTGGATGCGGCCATCAGCGACGCCTTCCCCGGCGCACGCCTGCGCATCGACTTTCAGCAAGGCGGGCGTTTTGCCGTCGAACTGCAACAAGAGGGCCTGCTGCGACCGTTGTCGGCCAGCGAATTGTCGGACGGCACCCTGCGTTACCTGCTGCTGGTGGCCGCCCTGCTCACCCCAAGGCCACCGTCGCTGATGGTGCTGAACGAACCGGAAACCAGCCTGCACCCCGATTTGCTGCCGGCCCTCGGCCGGCTGATCATCGCGGCGTCGCGGCACACCCAGGTCTGGGTGGTATCCCACGCCAGCCGCCTGATCGCCACCCTGGAACAGCACCCCGAATGCAACGCCATCGTGCTGGAAAAACAACTGGGGCAAACCGTGATCCAGGGCCAGGGCATGCTCGATGAGCCGGCGTGGAAGTGGCCGAGTTAACCCTTCGCGGCCAGGGCAACCGTTGCCGGTAGCACCTTGGGTTTACGAAACACCATCACGTTACCCAGCATCACCAATACCAGGCCGAACAGCGCCGGGGCGGTCCACTGGTAGCCCTCGACAAACACCGAGATATTCAGCGCCACCACCGGGAACAGCACGGTGCAGTAGGCCGCACGCTCCGGGCCCATGCGTCCGACCAGAGTCAGGTAGGCGGTGAAACCGATCACCGAACCGGGAATCGCCAGGTACAGCAGGGTGCCGACGTAACGGGTGTTCCACTCGAAGCCGAACGGCGTACCGCTGACCAGGCAGATCGCCACCAACATCAGCGCGCCATACAGCATGCCCCAGGCGTTGGTGGTCAGCGGCTTGAGGCCGGCCTTCTGCTGCAGACTGGAAAGCATATTGCCGGCGGAGAAACACAGCGTGCCGATCAGCGCCAGGCCGATGCCTAGCAGGGTTTCACGGCTGGCCTCCTGCCCAGCCAGTTCCGGCCAGAACAGCAGCGCTAGGCCGCCCAACCCCAGCGCACCACCGGCCAGCACATTGGCGGCGATCTTCTGTTTGAAGAACAGCCGCGCGTTGAGCGCATTCCACAGCGTCGCGGTGGAAAAAATCACCGCCACCAGGCCGCTGGGGATCCACTGGCTGGCGGTGTAGAAGCACATAAAGTTCAGGCAGAACAGGCACAGCCCCTGCACCAGGCAGATGAGTTGGCCGCGCGTGTCGAGCTTCTGCAGGCGGCCGCTCAGCAGCAGAATGGCAAACAGCACCAGCGAGGCCAGGGCAAAGCGATAGGCGATCGAGGCGGCAATCGCCACCTCGCCCAGTTGCAGCTTGAGGGCGATCCAGGTGGTGCCCCAGATCAGTACGGTCAACAGATAGAGCGTCAGGTTCATCACGAACTCCCGGTGGATGACTGAGAGTCTGCGCCTGATCAGCTCGGGGGCTCTTGCATAAACTTGCGCTTTTATTCGATCGGGCCGCTCGCCTTATGCCGAGGCAACCCGATGGAAATCAGCGCCGCCAACAGGACAAAGGCCGAAGACACCCACAGGCAGGCTTCCAAGCCATAAGCCTGATAGACCCAGCCCGACAGCAGCGTGCCGATCAGCCGGCCGAAGGCGTTGGACATATAGTAGAAACCCACGTCCAGCGACACGCCGTCCTCCTTGGCGTAGCTGACGATCAGGTAGCTGTGCAGCGAGGAGTTCACCGCAAACAGCGCGCCAAACACCATCAGCCCGCCAAGCAAGACCCACTGCGCCGGCAAGTCACTGTTCAGACCCAGGGCAATTGCGGCGGGCAACCCGGCCAGCACCGCAGCCCAGGCGAATGCCGCGCGACCATCCGGCAACTGACCGCTGGCCTTGCCGGTGATGGCTGGGGCGAAGGACTGCACCATGCCGTAGCCAATTACCCAGGCAGCGAGGAAGCCGCCAACCATCCAGAAATCCCAGCCAAACACACTGGACAGGTACACCGGCAGCGCGACGACAAACCACACATCGCGGGCACCGAACAGAAACAGCCGTGCGGCCGACAGGCTATTGATCGCCCGGCTCTTGGACAGAATGTCGCGAAACTTCGGCTTGGCCTTCGCCTTACCCAGATCCTTTTTCAGCAGCATAAGGCTGGCCAGCCAGATCAGCGCCAGCAGGGCGGCCATGGCCAGCACCGCCCCAGTAAAACCGAGCAGCGCCAGCAGCGCGCCGCCCATAAAGAAACCCACACCCTTGAGCGCGTTCTTCGAGCCGGTCAGGATCGCCACCCACTGGTACAGCCTGCCCTGCTGATTGCCCGGCACCAGCAGCTTGATCGAGCTTTTCGCGCTCATCTTGTTCAAATCTTTGGCGATGCCGGACAATGCCTGCGCACCCATCACCCAGGGAATCGTCAGCCAGGCCGCCGGCACAGTGAGCATCAGCAAGGCCGCGACCTGCAGACCCAAACCGATATTCATGGTGCGATTAAGCCCCAGCCGCGCGCCCAGATAGCCGCCGACCAGGTTGGTCACCACGCCGAAAATCTCATAGAACAAAAACAACGCGGCAATCTGCAGTGGCGTGTAACCCAGGCTATGAAAATGCAGCACCACCAACATACGCAGCGCGCCGTCGGTGAGGGTAAAGGCCCAGTAGTTGCCGGTCACCAGCAGGTATTGGCGCACTTCGGGGGCCAGGCGGGATAAGGCGTGCATAACGAATCCTATGTAGACCGTGGGAGGGGCTTTAGCCGCGACAGCCGTTGAGGCCAATCGCGGCTAAAGCCCCCTCCCATACAGCCTGTGTTAATCCGTCAAACCGACCAGCCGCGCCAGCTCAACCGCGCGGTTGGCGTAGCCCCATTCGTTGTCGTACCAGGCGTACAGCTTCACCTGGGTGCCGTTAACCACCATGGTCGAGAGCGCATCGATGATCGATGAGCGCGGATCGGTGCGGTAGTCGATGGACACCAGCGGCCGTTCCTCGTAACCGAGGATGCCATTGAGCGGGCCGGCAGCGGCGGCTTTCAGCAACGCATTGACCTCCTCCACCGTGGTGGCACGCTCCACCTCAAATACGCAGTCGGTCAGCGAGGCGTTGGCCAGCGGTACTCGCACGGCGTGACCGTTGAGCTTGCCGCGCAGCTCGGGGAAGATTTCGGCAATCGCCGTGGCCGAACCGGTGCTGGTGGGGATCAGGCTCATGCCCGAAGCCCGCGCTCGGCGCAGGTCCTTGTGCGGGGTGTCGAGGATGCTCTGGGTGTTAGTCAGGTCGTGGATGGTGGTGATCGAGCCGTGGCGGATGCCGAGGTTCTCGTGGATCACCTTGACCACCGGGGCCAGGCAGTTAGTGGTGCAGGACGCTGCGGTGACGATGCGGTGCTGCGCCGGGTCAAACAGCTGCTGGTTGACGCCCATGACGATATTCAGCGCACCCTGCTCTTTTACCGGCGCGCAGACCACCACGCGCTTTACTCCCTGATCGAGATAAGCCTGCAACACGGCCACAGTTTTCATCTTGCCACTGGCTTCGATCACCAGATCGCAGCCACTCCAGTCGGTGTCGGCGATGGCCTTGTTGGCGGTTACCTTGATCCGCTTGCCGTCGATCAGCACGTTCTCGCCTTCGCTGCTGGCCTCATGCTGCCAGCGGCCGTGCACCGAATCGAAATTCAGCAGATGGGCATGGGTCGCGGCATCGCCGGCCGGGTCGTTGATCTGCACAAATTCCAGCTCCGGCCAGCCCCAGGCCGCACGCAGCGCCAGACGGCCGATACGACCAAAACCGTTGATACCTACCTTGATAGCCATGGACAGATTCTCTCGTTGAACGGGTTAAATATTGCGTGGCGCAAATATGATGATCGCCATCCCAAGCAGGGCCACAGCGGCGCCCAGCAGGTCCCAATGGCTCGGCCGAATACCGTCCACCAGCCACAGCCAGACAATCGCCATCGCCACATACACCCCGCCGTAAGCGGCATACACCCGCCCGGCAGCGGTCGGGTGCAGGGTCAGCAGCCAGGCGAACAGCGCCAGCGCGGCGGCGGCCGGCACCAGCAACCAGATGCTCTTGCCCTGTTTGAGCCACAGGTACGGCAGGTAGCAGCCGATGATTTCGGCCAGGGCGGTCAGGGCAAATAAGGCAAAGGTCTTGATCATCGTTTCAGCACTCGCTTGAAGGGGTGTCTGCTGCGCTTATGCCCGGCATCAGCTGCAGAGTGATTGACGGCCGGGGCGGTTGCGCATGCTGTGCAGGCGCACGCTGTCAGCGTCCAGCTGCGCATCCGCCGCCTGCAGCACCTGCGCCAGGGTTTGCCCGACCCAGGCCGGCAGTTGCGGATGCAGGCGGTAGTAAACCCACTGCCCCGCGCGGCGATCCTCCAGCAGGCCGCTGGCGCGCAACTGCGCCAGATGACGGGAGATCTTCGGCTGGCTCTGCTCCAACGCGGCAGTCAGCTCGCACACGCACAGCTCACCTTCGCGGGCGATCAACAGGCTTATGCGCGTACGGGTTTCGTCGGCCAGGCATTTGAACAAACTGGCAGGAGTGATCGGTTCGGGCATTGCGCGCTCCACACGGCGGCCTGGTAAGGGACCAGGTCAACACATTCGTTTTGGCGAATATATTGATAACCGCATATGCAGGCAAATGAATATTCACTGCACTGCAGGCGGCCTTGCACAATCTTGCGCTTTTCTCAGACAGGGGGCTGGCAGCCCATGCCGCCCGGCGTAGCATGGGGCAACGGAGGATTTATGTCGCAACTCGAACAGCTACAGGTTTTCCAGAGCCTGCACCGCTCGCCCAACGCCCGCCTGCAGCGCAGCGCCGAGCTGGGTGATGGATTGGCGGCGGCCGTATGGAGCAATCGCCATGATGCCCGCGACTACCAAGCCCCCAGCCATCACACGCTGTCCTGCTACCTGACTGGTGGCACCGGCACCTTTCGCCGCGAAAGCCCGCACAGCAAGGGCGCGCCGGACAAGCTGTGCATCCTCCCGGCCGGGCATCAGTCAGCCTGGGTGATCAATGGCGAAATCCAGCTGGCCCACCTGTATATCAGCCAGGAGCAGTTCGCCCTGGCGGCCGTCAGCCTGCTGGATCGTGAACCACGGGAACTGGAACTGCGCGAAGGCACCTTTCTCGATGATGCGCAGCAGGCCCAACGCTTTCGCCAACTCAGCCAGTTGGACTGGAACGAGCCGGCCGAGCGCCTGCTCAGCAGCAGCCTGGCCCACGGCCTGGTCAGCCATGCGCTGCTGTCCCAGGTCGGCCGCCGCGAGGGTCTGCGCCTGACCGGCGGCCTGGCCCCACTGCAACGCCGGCGTGTGCGCGAGTTTATCGACGCGCACCTCGACCAGCCGCTCAGTCTCGGCCAGCTGGCCAGCCTCTGCGCGCTGTCCGAATACCATTTCGCGCGGATGTTCCAGCTCAGCTTCGGCCTGCCGCCGCACCGTTATCTGCTCGCGCAGCGCCTGTTGCGCGCCCAGCAGCTGCTCAGCGGCAGTGCCCTGGCCCTGGGCGAAATTGCCCTGGCCTGCGGTTTTGCCAGCGCCAGCCATTTCAGCAACCGCTTTCGCCAGGCGTTCAGCGCCACGCCGGGGCAATACCGCGCGGCGCTGACCGACTGATTAATCCTGCTCGGCACGCAGCAGATTGGCCAAGGCCTCCAGCGCCGGCCGGGTGTGCGGGAAGGTAAAGCCGCTGCTGGCTACCGGGTGCGATGACAGGCGCACCACCACCAGGCCCACGCTCGGGTTGATATGAATCATCTGCCCGTGCACGCCCAGTGCCTCATAGGCGCCATCGGCGTTGTGGCTGATCCAGAACTGGTTGCGGTAGGAATACCCCTCCTGCCAGGGCCGCCCTGCCGCCTTGAAGGCTTCGCGGTCGGCCCCCTGGCGAATGCTCGCCAGCACCTCGGGCGCGATGACCTGCTGGCCATTGAAGCGGCCATCCAGGCGCAGCATCTCGCCGAAACGCGCCAGGTCACGCAGGTTGGCATTCATCCCTGCGCCAGCCCATTCAGTACCGGCCGAATCGAGCAGCAGATAAGCATCCTGTTCGGTGCCCAGCTTGCTCCACAGCCGCTCGCCGATCAGCTCGGCCGTCGATTGCCCGCTGACCCGGCGCAGCAGCCAGCCGAGCACTTCGCTGTGCACGGTGCGGTAATGGAACTCGGGGCCATGGCGGCCCTTGCCGGTGATTGTCGGCAGGTAGCTGTAGAGGTTGCGCGCCCCGCTAAAGCCTTCTGGAACCGGAACCATGCCGGCGGCCACCGCGTAATTGACCACATCGGACTGGGCGTCGCTGTAGACCTCGCTGTAATCAATGTCGGCGGTCATATCCAGCAACTGCTGCACGGTAGCGCCTTTCCAGCCGCTGTCCTTCAGCTCGGGCAGGTAGTCGGTTACCGCTGCCTGCGCATCCAGCCGCCCTTCGTGAATCAGCTGAGTCGCCAGCAAGCCCACCACCGACTTGGTCATCGACCACATGATGTGCGGGCTCTCGGCCGGCATCTGCTCATGGTAAGCCTCGTAGATCAGCTTGCCGTTGTGCAGGATCAGCGTGGCGTCGGCGTAGCTGTTATTCAGGTACTCGGCAAAACTCTGCTCGCCGTCCGGGCCGGTGAAGCGCAACGCATCGATCTGCGCGCGACGGTCCTTACCCTTGACCAGCACGGCGACCGGGCCCTGCCCACGCGGCACATTGCGGCTCGGCATCAGCTCGCGCATATGGTGAAACGCCCAACGCGCCTGCGGGTACTGGTTGAGGTAGGAGGCGAAGCTGACCTGCTTGCCAGGCGGCGGCGGAAACCCCTGCATTAGCTGCAAACGATCCAGACGCACCGTATCGGGCGCGGGCAAGGCCGGGCTTTGCGCCATGGCCGCCAGGCTGTTAAAGGTGGCCGCCAGGGCCAGGGCATTGAGCAGTTTCATCGGCGTTCTCCTTTTTATTGTTGCGCCCAGCATAGCCAGGCGCGCCGCCGCTGCCGGCCTTATCGAGCGGACAAATACCACTCCATAGCAGCGCACACAGAGGGCGGCCGCACGCCGCGCACAACGGCCTGCTAATCCGCGGCTGGCTGTGCAAGAATCACCGGCTGCCCTTGAGAAAGTCTGCGCCATGCCACGCATCACCTATTCGCCCACAGGGTGCACGTAATGCCCCTCGATATCCTGCGGTTACGCCAGGAAGACTGGCGCGCAGAATTCGGCGCGGGCGACTTGCAGCGCGGCCTGGGCTACGCCGCACAAGGCCGCAGTCGCCTGCTCAGCCTCAAGGACAGCACCCTGCTGGCCAGCTGCCGGGGCTCCGGTGCGCAAACCTATCAACAGCGCATCACCCTGCACCACTACGGTCAGGGCTGGGGCGTGACCGGTCATTGCAGCTGCCCGGTGGGTTTCAACTGCAAGCACGTGGCCAGCGCCCTGCTGACCCTACAAACCCAGCAGGAACAAGGCGTCGACCTCTCGCCACTGATCGTCAGCAGCCAGGACGCCCGCGAAGAACGCCTGGACAACCTGCAGCCCGCTCCCGTGCTAAGCCTCGGCAGCCTGGTGCGCGTGCACTTCGACGCCCGCAAGGGCCGCATGCAGGAGCAGACGCAACACCGCGCCGCCCTGGCCTTCGACTACCAGGACCATCTGGCGGCAGGCAAGAACACCAAGGACCTGCTGGTTAAACACAATCCCAGCCTGACCCTACGCATCGTCCGCGACCCAGCCAGCGAAGCGCTGCTGCGCAAACGCCTGGAGCAGACCGGCCTGCAAGTGGCGCTGCGGCAGAGCGAAGCCTTGCCCGAAAGCGCCGGCGAAGCCTATGAGCAGCCCAGCGAAACGGCCTGGCTGCTGTTTATGCGCGAGCAACTGCCGCTGCTGCGCGCCGAAGGCTGGCAGATCCGCATGCAGCCGGAGTTTCAGTTCAACCTGGCGCAGGTCGACGACTGGTATGCCGAGGTCGAGGAAGACCCCGAGCAGAACTGGTTCGACCTGGAGCTGGGCATCGAAGTCGAAGGCCAGCGCATCAGCCTGCTGCCGATTCTGTTGCAGGCGATCCGCCGTACGCCCTGGCTGCTTAACGGCGAAGCGCTGAACAAGCGTGACGACGATGAAGTGCTGTTGGTCAGCCTGCCGGGCAGCCACAAGCGCGCCGCCCTGCCCTTCGCCCGCCTCAAGCCGCTGCTGGCGACCCTGGGCGAGTTGTTCTTCCGCGAGCCGGGCGAATCCAGCCAGCGCCTGCGCCTGCCGCGCCTGGATGCCGCCCGACTGAGCCAGCTGGAACAAGGCCCGGCGCTGCGCTGGCAAGGTGCGGAACAGGTACGCGGCTTCGCCCAGCGCCTGCACGAACTGGACAGCCAGCAGACCCAGGCACCCCAGGATCTACAGGCCGAGCTGCGCCCCTATCAGCTGCAAGGATTGGCCTGGATGCAGGCCCTCGGTGAGCTCGAAGTGGGCGGCTTGCTCGCCGACGACATGGGCCTGGGCAAGACCCTGCAGACCCTGGCGCATATCCTCGGCGAACAGCAGGCCGGCCGCCTCAACCAGCCAGCGCTGATCGTCATGCCCACCAGCCTGATTCCCAACTGGCAGGATGAAGCCGCGCGTTTCACCCCGCAGCTCAAGGTGCTGGCCCTGCACGGGCCGAAACGCCGCGCACTGTTCAAGCAGATCGGCGAACACCAGATCATCCTCACCACCTACGCCCTGCTGCCGCGCGACCTCAAGGCGCTGTCCGCCTACAGCTATCGCCTGCTGATTCTCGACGAGGCGCAGAACATCAAGAACCCGCGCAGCAAGGCCGCCATCGCCGCCGGCCAGCTACAGGCCAAGCAGCGCCTGTGCCTGACCGGCACCCCGCTGGAGAATCACCTGGGCGAGCTGTGGTCGCTGTTCAACTTCCTCATGCCCGGCTGGCTCGGCGACAGCAAAAGCTTTACCCGCGACTACCGCACACCGATCGAGAAAAACGCCAACCAGCAACGCCTGGCGCACCTCACCGGGCGGATCAAGCCCTTTATCCTGCGCCGCACCAAGGAGCAGGTGGCCAGCGAGTTGCCACCCAAGACCGAGATTACCCACTGGGTCGAACTCAGCGCGGCGCAGCGCGACCGCTACGAAACCCTGCGCCTGGCCATGGACCAGAAGGTGCGCGCAGAAATCGCCCGCCAGGGGTTGGCGCGCAGCCAGATCGTGATTCTCGAAGCGCTATTGCGCCTGCGTCAGGCCTGCTGCGACCTGCGTCTGCTCGGTGATGAAAGTGACGACAGCCTGACCAGCCAGGATTCCGGCAAGCTCAGCGGCCTGCTGGAGATGCTCGAAGAATTGTTCGCCGAAGGCCGGCGGGTGCTGCTGTTCTCGCAGTTCACCTCGATGCTGGCGTTAATCGAAAGCGAACTGCAGGCGCGCAATATCCCCTACGCTAAGCTCACCGGCAGCACCCAGGATCGGCGCACCCCGGTGCAACAGTTCCAGGCCGGCGAGTTGCCGATCTTCCTGATCAGCCTGAAAGCCGGCGGTGCGGGCCTCAACCTCACCGCCGCCGATACGGTGATCCACTTCGACCCCTGGTGGAACCCGGCCGCCGAGGCCCAGGCCAGCGACCGCGCCTACCGCATCGGCCAGGACAAGCCAGTGTTTGTCTACAAGCTGATCGCCCGCGGCAGCGTCGAAGAAAAGATCCAGCAGCTGCAACAGGCCAAAGCCAGCCTGGCGCGCGGCGTACTGGACGGCGGCAGCCAGGCGCAGTGGCAACTCAGCGAAGACGACCTGCAAGCGCTATTTGCCCCGTTAAGCGACTGAGCCACCCTATAACCGCTGTCTCGGCACGCCAGCGGATTTATTCCATGGTCTTATCGAGTTTGTCACTTTGTTGGCCGCGCAAGCGCAACGCCGCCGGCAGTTGCGGTCGCGCGTGCAGCAACAGCATGGCCAGTGCCCCGGCCAGCATGCCCCAGAAGGCCGAGCCGATGCCCAGCAGGGAAACCCCCGAGGCGGTGACCAGAAAGGTGATCAAGGCCGCTTCCCGGTGCTGCTCTTCCAGCAGCGCGCTGGCCAGGCCATTGCCTAGGGTGCCGAGCAGGGCCAGGCCGGCGATGGCCAGAATCAGCTCATTGGGAAACGCCATAAAGAGCGCGCCCACTGTGGCACCGAAGATGCCCACCAGCAGATAGAAGAAGCCCGCCGCGACTGCCGCCGCATAGCGTTTCTGCGGGTCCTCATGGGCTTCCTTGCCGGTGCAGATGGCCGCGGTGATGGTCGCCAGGTTCAAGGCATAGCCGCCGAAGGGGGCCAGCAGCAGGGTCGCCACGCCGGTCCAGCCGATCAGCGGTGAGCTCGGCGTATGGTAGCCGGAGGCGCGCAGCACGGTCAGGCCCGGGATGTTCTGCGAGGCCATGGTCACGGCGAACAGCGGCAGGGCGACCCCGATCATGGCCTGCAGGCTGAAGCTGGGGGCGACGAACTCGGGCGTGGCCAGGGCCAGATCGATCCCCTGGAAATTCAATATGCCGGTGCCTGCGGCGATGCAGGTGCCGACGAGCAGCGGCAGTATGACCGCATACCTGGGCAGCAGGCGACGCGCCAGCAGGTAGCTGAGGAACATGGGGAACACCAGGCTGAACTGGCTCTGCATGGCCTTGAAGGCGTCCAGGCCGAAGCGCAGCAGGATACCGGCCAACATGCCGGCGGCTATGGCCACGGGGATGTGTTTGACGATGCGCTCGAACCAGCCGCTAAAGCCGCACAGGGCGATCAGCGCGCCGCAGACGATGAAGGCACCGGTGGCTTCCTGCAGGGTCACGCTGGAAGCGCTGGTGATCAGGATCGCCGCCCCAGAGGTGGACCAGGCGATGGCGATCGGCGTCTTGTAGCGCAGCGACAGGGCGATGCCGGTCACGCCCATGCCGATACACAGCGCGAGCATCCACGAGCCGATCTGCGTCGGCGTGGCACCCAGGGCCTGGGCGGCCTGGAAGACCAGCACGGCGGAACTGGTGAAACCCACCAGCACCGTGACGAACCCTGCATTGATGGCGGAAAGGGACAGATCCTTGAACAAACGCATAACCAGGTCCTGTGGTCTGGAAGTCAACCAGGCCTTTCGCGCGCGAAAGGCCTGGTGCAACAGAGGCGTGAGCCGTTACTGCGAGGCGACCTGCTCGTCCGCGATAGCCTTGATATAGGCCGGGTGAGCCTGCACCGCCGCGAGCATGCGTTTGACCTTGTCGCTCATCAGGATGTCGACCGGGAAGTAGGCACCCCAGCTGGCATACACGGTCAGCATCATGTCGACCACGGAAATGCGCTCACCGAAGACAAAGGTCGAGTTTTCCAGTTGCGCGTCCAGCGAGGACCACAGCGTGCTGATAATGCCGCTGGCAGCGGTCAGCGCCTGCTCCTTGGCCGGGCCATCAGCGAGGGTCTTGCCGATAAAGAACAGGCGGCTATAGGCCGGATGCAGGGTGGCGTTGGCGAACATCAGCCACTCGGTAAAGCGGGCTTTTTCCAGGCCACCCTCGGGCAGCATCTGGCTCTTGTGCTTCTCCAGCAGGTAGAGAATGATCGCCGCGCCTTCGCGGATGACTTGGCCGTTATCCACCAGCACCGGAACCATGCCGCGCGAGCCCAGCGTGTCGAAGTCGCTGACCTTGTTGCGATCGATCAGCTCGACGTCCTGGTTGAGCTCATTGAGCAGGGCATGGATGGCCAGCGAACAGGCACCTGGCATGTAATAAAGTCTGTACATGATGTTCTCCTACCTTGGTTTCGAGCTGTAGCTCTTCGAATTGACGCGCCTAGCGGGGCGCGCCGTCCATGTCTGTTACCCACGCCTGCAAACCCGGCATATTGCTGATACCGACAGGCCGCAGGTAGCAGCGTCATTAGCCTGCGGGCCGATGCTGCCTCCACACAGGCCGTTTGGTTGCCGCGGAATCAGTCTAGGCAAGCGTGGTTACTTATGTATACCTACAATCTTATAGTTGTTAGATTTACCAGTAACCATCTGGTAACTAGCTAGCCAAGGAGTTGAACATGCTGCCGAGACGGCGCAATCCCGTCGCCCATCCTCGTTGCCCCCTGAGCGAATGCCTGAGCATCATCGGTGGGCTCTGGACGCCCAATATCATCTGGTACCTGAGCCAGCAGCCACGCCGCTTCAGCGAATTGAAAGCGGACATCCCCGGCATCTCGGCCAAGGTCCTCAGCGCCCGTCTGAAGAAACTCGAGGGTGAAGGGGTGGTCATCCGCACGGTGCTGCCGACCTCGCCGCCCAGTGTCGAATACAGCCTGTCAGACCTGGGCCTGGAGCTGAAACCGGCGATCGAGGCCATAGTCGCGGTAGGCCATAGGCTCAAGGAAATTGAGCATGCCGCAGGCTGAATAGCGGTCCTGAGCTTGGACAAATTCATGGCCGCCGCCCGCAGGGCCATGCTCGCCAACGCCACCAGCATGACCAACAGCGCCCGGACAAATGGAGCGCCTTGGCGCATCGCCGCGCGACTGCCGACTAGCAGTGATAGACAGGTGTTTGCCTATTGTCTTGATCGGCCTGAAAGCCAGTGGCCACTCAGCGAAGAGGAGCTGCCGGCACTCTTCACCCCGTTAAGCGACTGAGCCGTTTCAATCATCGCTCTGCGTATCATCCCGCTCCGAGGCCTCATCGGCCGGATTGGACTTTTTGCGGGTCCCGCCGGCTTGCACCGAGGGGAAGCGCGAGGAGGCGTAGCGCACCACAAAGATCGCCAGCGCCAACAGCAGAATCGCCCCGGAGACCATCACCACGCCCATGTCGGGTTTGTGGTTGTGCGAGATGTCGGAAATCATCAGGCGGGTCAGCGCGGTAATCGCCACATAGATCATGAAGCGGATCGGCATATGGTTGGTCTTGAAATAGATCCCCACCATTGCCGCCAATTCGAGGTAGATAAACAGCAGCAGGATGTCATCAACCGTGATGTGGCCCTTATCCAGCATGCCGAGGAAGGCCATGATCGCGGCCCAGGCGGTGATGGCACCAATGGCGAACAGCGCCAGGTAATGGAACGCCTCCATCAACAGATTACCCAGCGATTCCGCCAACCCATGCATGCGCTCGCGCGCCTGCTCGGCCCAGTTTGGCTTGCCCATGTAGCCTCCTAAATAGATAAACGACTGACGACGCCTGAAGCGCCATCAAAAGACAGTGTCAGTAGAAGAAGCTCGGAGCCACCAAAAAAGCACTTGCAACCGCCGCGCCAGAGCGGCACCCGAACAACTGCCTGGTGAAGAATCGGCTATGGTGTTAGCCGGCATGGCAATTGCTGCTGGCCAAATGCCGGCGAGTTCTTTATGCTCGCAAACACTGTACAAATAAACAGTTTATTGCAACCTATCAGCGTGAAGGCGTAGAGGTGATGAATGGCCGTCGAAGTGGTGTACCGCAGCAGCCGGGATTTGGAGCGTTTATTCATGGATAAAGCCGAAGCCGACCGTCATGACAAAATGCTCGAACTGGCCGAGTTGCTCACCGAGGTGTTGCAAAAGGCCGTGCCCTCGCTGAATGAAGCCCAGGGTGAAGAGCTGGGGATTTATATGGCGAAGAACCGCGAAGTCTTCGCCAAAGCGTTCAAGAACCAGCCCGACGCCTTGAGTGAACTGAGCGAACCCGCTGCCGAGTAACACCCGCAGCGCTCAACAAAACCCCAGTCATGGACTGGGGTTTTGCATTTCTACGGCGCGCCAGTTCAGCCATAGAGCAAGCGTTCGGCAATCGCATCGGCAACCCTCGCCGGCGAGCGTTTGTCGGCCTGGGCATGGCCAAATATCTCGGTCAGCCGGCGGCTGATCTGAGTCAGGTGCGCGGTGATCGCCGGCAGCGGCTCGCCCTGATGCTTCAGTGCCACGTAGATCAGCCCACCGGCGTTGATCACATAATCCGGCGCATAGAGAATCCCGCGTGCCTGCAGGCTGTCGGAAATGTCCGGGCTAGCCAACTGGTTGTTGGCCGCCCCCGCCACCGCCGAACAACGCAACTGCCCGACTGTTTCGGCATTCAGCACACCGCCCAGGCCGCAGGGCGCGAGGATGTCGCACGGGGTGCCGAGCAGGCTGTCGCTGGCCACCGGCCGCGCGCCCAATTGCTCGACTGCCAGCTGCACCCGACCGGTATCCAGATCACTGACCAGCAGTTCGGCACCGGCGGCATGCAGCTGCTCGGCCAGCGCGTAACCGACATTGCCCAGCCCCTGAATCGCCACCCGCAAGCCTTCGAGGTTATCGCTGCCCAGACGCGCCAGAGCAGTGGCGCGAATCCCGGTAAATACGCCCATGGCGGTGTGTGGCGACGGGTCGCCTTCGGCCGTGGTGCTGGTGACGTGCTGGGTGTGCTGGGCGATGCAATCCATGTCGACGCTGGAGGTGCCGCTGTCCATGGCGGTGATGTAGTGGCCGTTAAGGGTTTCGATAAACCGCCCGAAGGCTTCAAACAGCGCGCCGCGATTGTCGACATGCGCGGGACGGATGATCACCGCCTTGCCGCCGCCCTGTTGCAGGCCGGCCAACGCCGCCTTGTAGCTCATGCCTTTGGCCAGGCGCAGCACATCCTCAATGGCGCTTTGGCTGTCGGCGTAAGGGAGATAACGACAGCCACCCAACGCGGGGCCCAGGCGACTATTGTGAATTGCGATAATGGCCTGCAGACCGGTCAGCGGGTCCACGGCGAAGTGCAACGACTCCAGCCGGGCGGTTTCCATCATGACGAACATGCTGTGGCTCCCGTACTGATTTGCTCCTCAGTATAGGCAGCCACCCCGGCGGCACCGCTCCGGTGGTCGGTTGCGCAACCGGACGCGCTGGGCGCTATGGCCTGCGCACAACAATCTACTGGACGCCGCGCAGGCGCTTGGCTACAAAGCCAGAGAGACATGGAGATTGTCATGAACCCACGTGCTGCCTGCTTGGCCTGCCTGCAACAGCAACCTGCGGCGACGTTCGAGGCGGCGCTGTGGATTGCCGCGGAGCATGACCCGGCACTGCAACCGGCCGAGGTGCTGCGCCAGCTCGACAGTTTGCAGCAACAGGTCAGCCAGGGCCTGCCCGCGCTACCGGCGGTGGAACTGGCGCAACCCCTGCTGTGGCGCTTGAGCGAACTGGACTTCCACCAGGACGACAGCAGCCCGCTGCGGCCCCAGGCCGCCCTGCTGCACCTGGTGTTGCGCAGCCGCCGTGGACAACCGCTGTCATTGGCCCTGCTGGCGCTGGAGTTGGCGCAACGGCTGGAAATTCCACTGCAAGGGGTGAGTTTCCCCGGGCATTTCCTGTTGCGCGTACCGGGGGCCGACCACCTGCTCGACCCCTGCAGCGGCCGCCGCCTGTACACCCGCGAATGCCGCGAGCTGCTGCAGCGGCATATGGGACCGGCCGCCGAACTGAGCGCCAGCCACCTGCAGGCCTGTGACGCGTCGAGCATGCTGCTACGCCTGTCGCGCAACCTGCGGCAACTGCATCAAGTGGCCGGTGATCACCTGGCCGCACTGAAGGATGCCGAACGGGTGCTGCAACTGAGCGCGCCCACGCTGCAGGATCACCTGGCCCGCGCCGAAATTTATCAACAGCTGGAATGCCCGCAAGGCGAGCGTTTCGACCTGCAGCACGCGCTGCTGCTATGCGACGACCCGGCGCAGCGCCTGCAACTCAGCCAACGACTGCGCCTGCTCAGCGACACTCCGGCGCTGCATTAGCGAGAAGAAGGCCATACCCGTTATGTGTTGACGCCTCGATGCCTGGTGCGGGGAAACTCGTAGGGTGGGTTAGCGGCGCAGAGCCGGATTGGCGAGCAGCTGCGCAATATGCGCGCCGCGTAACCCACCAAGCGCCATTCCGCGTTGCGCCGATGGTGGGTTACGCAGCGCGCCAAGCGTGGCGTCGCTTCAGGCATCTAGCCTTGCGCCGCTAACCCACCCTACAGGAAGCCGAGTGCCTTGGCCTTGGCCACCGCCTGGGTGCGCCGCGCCACGCCGAGCTTGCCGTTGATCCGCCGCGCATGGGTTTTCACCGTGTGCAGAGAGATAAACAGCTGCTCGGCGACTTCCTGATTGGACAGGCCCTGAGCGATCAGGCCAAGCACCGCCAGTTCGCGGCAACTCAATGAAGTGGCACTGCTGCTGGCGAGACTGCCCCCCGCCTCGCCTGCCGGACCATCGAGGGCGGTAAACCACAGGCACTGGTAATCCAGACGCTGGCGCAACGCCTGCCCGGTTTGCCGGGCCTGCTCCGCCGCCTGGTGGTCGGCACCGGCCGCGCACGCCTGGGCGTAATGCAGCCAGAGTTCGCTGGCGAGCGCCTGGCGGCCTTGGCTGAGCACCTGATCAAGCAGCTGGCGCAAGGGTTCACGCACATCCACGCCCTGGGCCAGGTCCAGTTGCAGCAGCAATGCCTGCAGGCGT
This sequence comes from Pseudomonas sp., assembly GCF_049653025.1. GTDB lineage: Bacteria > Pseudomonadota > Gammaproteobacteria > Pseudomonadales > Pseudomonadaceae > Aquipseudomonas. Next base: position 800,256 of record NZ_JBASFM010000006.1, read on the forward strand.
GGAATCAGCTCGGGGAAATTCGGCGTCGGCAAGATCGCCTTGACCCGCCGCTCGTAGGCGAGCACCCGGGTAGCCGCCTCACGGGCACGGCCGCAATGGCCCTGGGCAACCCACAGGTGGCTGCTGGCCAACAACAGCGTGCCGCGATACAGGGTTTCATTGACGCGCTGGCGCTGCATCAGGCGTTCCGCCTCGCCCAGATAGGCAAAGGCTCCGGCGATATCCTGCTGCCCCATGGCCAGGTCGGCCAGGCCCAGGTAACCATGGAACGCCCCCGGATCGCCGCAGCGCAGCGTCTCGTGCAAGCCTGCCCGCAGGCGTTTTTCGGCGTCCTCGCGCCGCCCCTGGCGCAGCTCCAGGCGACCCAGACGCAGCTGCATCCGCCCGTACACCGGGGTACCGCGCAGGGCTTCCAAATCGCTGGCCGCCAACACCCGCAGGAGCAAGGTCTCGGCCCGGGCAAACTCGCCGCGCGCCTCCAACAGCAAGGCGTGGTCGAGTTCCAGCAGGGCCTCGAACACCGGACTGCCACACAAGCGCGCCTGCTTCAGGGCATCATAGCTGAGGCGATGGGCCAGTTCCAGATTGCCCTCGCCAATCGCCACCAGGGTCAGCGCCGAACGACAGAGCAAGGCTTGTGCCCAGGCGCTGTCAGGCAGCCCGGCGAGGGCTTCAAGCAGATGAGTGCGGGCATCCATAGCGCAGGCGCGACCGTAGGCGATGATGCCCTGAATCGCCTGCCAGTGAGCAAACAGCTCACGGGTGCGCAAGGCATCACTGCGCGGTTGAAACCGCGCCAGCTGGTCGATGCAGGCCTGCGCCTCGTCCAACCGCCCCACCAGCAGCAACACCCAGGCATTCAGCAGGATCAGCCGTGGCGTGCTCAGCAGCAGGCTTTCCGGCAACTCCGTACGCCAACGCAGCAACAGCGCCAGGTCCTGGCCTTGCAGCAACTGCTCTTCGGTGAAGCGCTCAAGAAAGCTGCTGGCGACTTCGGGCTGGCCGGCCAGCAATGCATGTTCTACCGCCGCGCGCGTATCGCCCTGGGCGGCAAACCACTGGCTGGCATGCACATGCAGGCCACTGCACGGTATCGCCAGCGGATGGCGCCGCAACAGCTTGGCCAGCGGCGGGAACAGGGCGAACCAGCCCTTGGCCGTCTCCACTTCCTGGATAAAGGCCCCACGCTCGGCCAGCGCACGCATCCAGCCGCCCCCCTCGCCCACGCCGAACAGGTGCTCGCACAGGGCATGGTTGAAACGCGGTAGCAGGGCCAACTGATAGAGGGTCTGCAGCAGCTCGTCAGGCAGGCCTTGCAGCACCTCCCGTTCGACATAGTCGCGCAGCAACTGGTCGTGCTCATCGGTCGGCGCAGCATCCACCGCGCTGCATTCCGCCTGCGCGGCCAGCAGGCGCAACCGCAGCGCGGCTGGCCAGCCTTGAGTCAGCTCATGCAGGTCCGCGGCCCAGGCATTTCGCCCAGGTTCCAGCTGATGCAGCCAGGCCGCGACTTCCATACTGGTAAAGCGCAGGTCGGCATGCCCGAGCTCGAGCAGTTCACCTTCGAGCAGCAATCGCGACAGGTTGCACGCCGGCCGGCGGCGACTGCCCAGCCACCAGCTGACGCCAGCGGGGGCGGCATTCAGCAGTTGATTGAGGTAGACATCCAGGCCGCTTTCCGGTTGCGCCGGGTAGTCATTGAGCATGATCCACAGCTGCCGCGGTTCCTGCGCCAGCGCGCTGAGCAGCTCACCAGCGCTCAGTTCTGTGGGGTAATCGAGGGCTTTGCCGAGCAGCTGCGCCAACTGCGTGGCGTCCAGCGGCTGGGCTGCGCAATTGAGCCAGAGCAGCTCACGGTCCTGCGGGCATTCGCGCGCGCAATCGGCGAGCAACACGGTTTTACCGAAACCGGCCGGGGCGATCAGCAAGCGCAGGCGGCAGTCATGGTTCACCAGCCGCTGGAGCAGTGACTGACGCTGGATATGCCCGGGTGGCGGGCGCTGTACGCTGGTGCAGGCGAACGGCCCGGCAAACAGCGGGGATGGCGCTAAGGCATTCATGACGGCTCGTATTATTGTTTGACTGGAACCGAAGCATCGCAGGCTAAACCGCAATGCAGATGGCTCACAGTTCTATCACAGAGCCTGATGACTGCCGATAAAAAAGGCGGCCCGAAGGCCGCCCAATCACGGAGCGCGGGTGACGCAGCTGGCGTTAGCGCACGCCGCTGCTGCGCAAGGCGGCTGGGGTGAAGTCGGCCGCCGAAGCCTTGAAGCCGAACAGCAACGGCTGGCGCTCTTCGTTGAACAGCCCGGTGACGATGTAGCGCCCGGCCACCAGGTCATACAGCGTCTCGGTGGCGAAACCGGCCAGCTGGTGTGCGTAGTTGAAGTAGTGGTGCCCTTCCGCTACCCGCCACAGCGCGCCACGGCCGTCGTAATGGTCGGCCAGGGCGATCTGCCAGCTGTCCTCGTCGACGAAGAAGCGCCGCTTGGCGTAGATATGCCGTTCATCCGCCTTCACCGTGGCCTCGACTTCCCAGACCCGATGCAGCTCGTAGCGGGTCAGGTCCTGGTTGATATGCCCGGCCTGGAGGATGTCGTCGTATTTCAGGTCAGGCTGGGTCAGGCGCACGCTGTTGTAGGGGATATACATCTCCTTCTTGCCGATCAGCTTCCAGTCATAGCGATCCGGCGCGCCGGAGAACATGTCGAAGTTGTCGGTGGTGCGCATGCCGTCGGAGGCCGTACCCGGGCCGTCGTAGGCCACCTGCGGCGCACGCCGCACGCGACGCTGGCCGGCGTTGTAGATCCAGGCCAGACGCGGCTCGCGCACCTGGTCGATGGTTTCATGCACCAGCAGCACGTTACCCGCCAAGCGCGACGGCGCGACCACCCGCTGCTTGAAGAACAGCAGGATGTTGCTGGCCTTCTCGGCGTCCAGGCCGTCGACATTCTGCGGGAAGGCGACCTCGTCCTCGAACTTGACCACGGTGAACGAGCCGTTGCTCTGTGGCGCGGCCTGGATGATCTGGCGGCGCACGTTCTGCCCGCGGTAACGGGTGATGTGGTTCCACACCACCTGCAGACCGTCCTTCGGAATCGGGAAGGCATAGGAACGGCAGCCCAGGTAGTTCTGCAGGCCGTTACCGCCGTCGATGGCGCTCACCGTGGTCGCGCAGGTCTTGGTGGTGTCATACACCGCCTGCGAGTGGGCCATGGTGCGATGGCTCGGGTAGACCGGTATGCGGTAGGTTTCCGGGTAGCGTTTGAACATCGCCAGCTGCCCGGGGGAAAGCTTGTCGCGGTACTGCTCGGCGGTTTGCGCGGTGATCACGAACAGCGGTTTCTCCGCCGCAAAGGCATTGCTGACAAAGCCGCGCGGGTCGACCGGGCCGGTGCTGGTGCTCTGCCCGCCCGTCCAGGCCGGGATACTGCCATCGGCGTTAGCCGCCATTTCCGCCCCCAGCGGCGTCAGGCTGGTGCCCAACTGGTCGGCTTCCTGCGGGGTGACGGCCGCCATCACGCTGCTGGCCAGCAAGGAGATAAACAATGCAGCTGAATTTACGAGAGGTGATTTCATGGGCATTCAATCCTTAACGTGGCCTTAGAAGCTCATGCCGAAGCTGAGTGCGACAAAGTCGCGATCAATCTGAGTGTTGTAATCGCCGCCGAAGAAGTCGGTGTAGGACAGGCTGGCGGTGTAGGTGCTTTCGTAGTCGGCGTTGAGGCCCAGGCTGACGGCTTTCGAGCCTTCGATAAAGGACGGGCCGTAGCCATCGACATCATGCGACCAGGCAATGCTCGGGGTCAGGTTGATGCCGGCGAAGACGTTGGGGTAATCGGCCGATGCCCGCAGGCGATAGCCCCAGGAGTTGGCGGTGAAGAAGCCGTCGTCATTGCACTGCTGTGGGTTGGCGGCGTTGAACTGGCCCTTGCACACCGCATTGTTGAAGGTCACGCCAGGGGCAATGCTGCCTTCCAGCTGGCCCAGGCCATACACCGAGTCCCGACCAAAGCGCAGCTCATCGCCCGCGCCCTCGGAAATGCTGCTGATATGGCCGAAACCGACTTCACCCAACAGGCTCACGCGGCTGGCCCCCATGACCTGATCGATCAGGTGCACCACCGTGACCTGCGCCTGGGTATAGGGCTTGCGCTCATAACCGTGGATATCAGTGCCTTTCGGTGCGCCAGCCTGGGCATGCCCGGTGGTGTAGATCGGGTTTTGCAACGCCGGCACCAACGCCGGCGGATACAGCGCGGCCAGGGTCATGTCGACGGTATTGATCTGCAGCGGCATGTTCGGCCGGTGGCTGATCTCGCCGCCCACCGAGGTGCCGTCGATATTGCTCTGGAAGCTCAGGCCATACAGGCGGATATCTTCCGGGTATTCGAAGAAGTACTCCGCGCCCACCGCGCCGTTGGCATCCAGCGCCGCCGTGGCGGTGTAGGCCACCTTGGTGCTGTAGAACGGCGTACGGCTGTGGTAATTCATGGCGTACAGGCCGAATTCGGTGCTGTTCAGCTCTTCCGCCACCCAGCGCATGGCCACACCCCACTGGCCGCCGTCGCGCGCCTCGTCATCATCGGCGCGGGGCAGGTAGCGGAAACCGGCGGCGCGGCGTGGATCGAGGTCCGTGCCGCCGACTACGTTGCGGTCACAGCCCTTGGCGGTGGTATCGCCGGCGAAGAAGGTGCCGCAGTTGTCCAGGGCAAATTTTTCCCATTCCAGCTGATAGAACGCCTCGACCGCCAGGGTGTCGGTGATGCTCTGCTGCAGGTAGAACATGCTGACCGGAATCAGGCCTTCCTTGATTTCCGCCCCCGGACGGCGGAACGCCGCAACGTCGATCGGGTTGATGCTATTGACCGAGTTGCCGATAAAGGTGCTCTCGCCCCAGCTGACCACCTGCTTGCCGACCCGCACCGAGCCCGGCAGCTCGCCCAGCGAATAGTTGTGATAGACGAAGGCATCGAGCAGCTCGGCCCCCGAGGACTTGCTCGCGGTATCGCGGCCGGAGTCGTCGATATCGTAGAGCAGGCGGTGCTCGTCCTTCAGCTCGAAGTCGTACCAGTACTTGCCGCGCAGAAACACCCCGGAATCGCCGTAGCGCAGTTCCAGGTCATGCACACCCTTGAAGATTTTCGAGAAGGTCTCGCCCTTCTTGAAGTTCAGACGGCCATCGTCGTTGGTCCGTGAGGATGCCTCACCACCATTCTGCAAGCCGACCAGCTCCGGATCGGCATTGCGCAGCGCCCAGCTGGCCCCCACCGACAGCGATGAGTCGAACTGCGCTTCGACCTCACCAAAATTGAACGTTACGGCCTGGACAGGCGCGACACAGCCAACAGCAATGGCAACCGCCAAAACGCTGGGCTGGAAGATGGCATGTCTTGTTCTTGTTCTCATGCGGCTCTCCTGGAATGCGGGGTTTCATGTAGAGGCCCCACGCTACTCAGCAGCCTGCCGACGGATAAGCGCCCGAAAGAGGTATTTGCCCCATCCGCCGAAGGAGTGAACATGGCTCTAGAACGGCCCACGCAGCGCGCCCCATGCAGCGTTTCAATAGGCCGCCATAGCGTGGGTGAATGCCGCACCGCTGCCCACACGGAACCCCGATCGGCAAAGCGGGTCACGCGCGCCGCCCGGCAATCGTAACCAATTCAATACATCGTATTCAAATCAATACAAATACAGACAGAGCACGGCGTTAGAGCCCTGCGCGGCGCATTTCTGCATCAAGCAGCGCCGATCGTATCGAATTCGCTACAAAGACCTGCGCACAACCACCCGGCTATATATTTAAGCTATTGATTTTATTGATAAAAATAACAATGGCACCTACCTTGCTATAGCTTTAGCCACAAGCTCGCCGCCAGCGCGAGCGCCCCGCACATCGCCCCCAACAGAAAGGGCGAGTCACCACCCTTGAGGAGTTCACATGAGCGAATTGCGTTTTACCGTTGAGCACGAATGGCTGCGTCAGGATGCCGATGGCCTGGTTACCGTGGGCATCACCGCCTATGCCCAGGAAGCCCTGGGTGACGTGGTGTTCGTTCAGCTGCCAGAAGCCCAGAGCTACGCCGAGGGTGACGAAGTGGCCGTGCTGGAATCGGTAAAAGCCGCGAGCAATATCGCCATGCCGCTGGACGGTGAGGTGGTTGAGGTCAATGGCGAGCTAGAATCCAGCCCTGAGCTGGTCAACGAAGATCCCCTGGGCAAAGGCTGGTTCTTCCGTTTCCGTCCGGCCAATGCCAGCGCGGTAGCCGACCTGCTCGACCAGGCCGCCTACGAGCGCCTGCTCAACGCCAATGCTGACGCCTGAGAGATTGTGATGACCAAGCTGACCACCCAGAACGAATTTGTCGCCCGCCATATCGGGCCACGTGACGCCGATACTGCGGCCATGCTCGAACTGCTCGGCTACGCCAGCATCGACGCGCTGACCGATAACGTCATTCCCGAGAGCATCAAGGGCACCAGCGTGCTGGGCGCCCAGCCGGGCCTGTCGGAAGCCGACGCCCTGGCCAAGATCAAGACCATCGCCGGCAAGAATCAGCAGCTCAAGACCTTTATCGGCCAGGGCTACTACGGCACCCACACGCCAAGCCCGATCCTGCGCAACCTGCTGGAAAACCCGGCCTGGTACACCGCCTACACCCCGTACCAGCCAGAGATTTCCCAGGGTCGCCTGGAATCCTTGCTGAACTTCCAGACCCTGATCAGCGACCTCACCGGTATGCAGATCGCCAACGCTTCCCTGTTGGATGAAGCCACCGCCGCTGCCGAAGCCATGACCTTCTGCAAGCGCCTGTCGAAGAACAAGGCCAGCAACGCCTTCTTCGCCTCGAAGCACTGCCATCCGCAAACCCTCGACGTCTTGGTCACCCGTGCCGAGCCGCTGGGCATTGAAGTCGTGATCGGCGACGAAGCCGCGATTACTGACGCCAGCGCCTACTTCGGCGCGCTGCTGCAATACCCGGCGAGCAATGGCGATATCTTCGACTACCGCGAGCTGGTCGAGCGCTTCCACGCCGCCGGTGCCCTGGTTGCCGTCGCCGCTGACCTGCTGGCCCTGACCCTGCTCACTCCGCCGGGCGAGTTCGGTGCCGACGTGGCCTTGGGCAGCGCGCAGCGTTTTGGTGTGCCGCTGGGCTTCGGTGGCCCGCACGCCGCCTACTTCGCCACCCGCGACGCATTCAAGCGCGATATGCCAGGCCGCCTGGTCGGCATGTCGATCGACCGTTTCGGCAAGCCGGCCCTGCGCCTGGCCATGCAGACCCGCGAGCAACATATCCGCCGCGAGAAGGCCACCAGTAACATCTGTACCGCCCAGGTACTGCTGGCCAACATCGCCAGCATGTACGCCGTGTACCACGGCCCGAAAGGCCTGACGCAGATCGCCCAGCGCGTGCATCAGTTCACCGCGATCCTGGCCAAGGGCCTGCGCGCCCTGGGCTACAGCGTCGAGCAGGAATTCTTCTTCGACACCCTGACCCTGGCCACCGGCGGCAAAACCGCTGCCCTGCACGCCGCTGCTCGCAAGGCCGGGATCAATCTGCGTGAAGTCGACGGCGAGCGCCTGGGTCTGTCCCTGGACGAAACCAGCGACCAGGCCGCAGTCGAAGCGCTGCTGGCGGTATTCGCCGAAGGCAAGGCCGTTCCAGCCTTCGCCGAGCTGGCAGCCGGCGTAATCGCTCAGCTGCCAAAAGGCCTGCTGCGCGAAAGCGAAATCCTCACGCACCCGGTGTTCAATCGCTACCACTCGGAAACCGAGTTAATGCGCTATCTGCGCAAGCTGGCCGACAAGGACCTGGCGCTGGACCGCAGCATGATCCCGCTGGGCTCCTGCACCATGAAGCTCAACGCCGCCAGCGAAATGATCCCGGTGACCTGGGCCGAGTTCGGCAGCCTGCACCCCTTCGCCCCGGCCGAACAGAGCCAGGGTTACACCCAGCTGACCACCGAACTGGAGGCCATGCTCTGCGCGGCCACCGGTTACGACGGCATCTCCCTGCAGCCGAACGCCGGCTCCCAGGGCGAGTACGCCGGCCTGCTGGCGATCCGCGCCTATCACCTGAGCCGTGGCGACGATCAGCGCGACATCTGCCTGATCCCGCAATCGGCCCACGGCACCAACCCGGCGACCGCCAGCATGGCCGGTATGCGCGTGGTAGTGACCGCCTGCGACAGCAGCGGCAACGTTGACATTGCCGACCTCAAGGCCAAGGCCGAAGAGCATAAAGAGCGTCTGGCCGCGATCATGATCACCTACCCGTCGACCCACGGCGTGTTCGAGGAAGGCATCCGCGAGATCGCCCAGATCGTCCACGACAACGGCGGCCAGGTGTATATCGACGGTGCCAACATGAACGCCATGGTCGGCCTGTGCGCCCCGGGCAAGTTCGGCGGCGACGTGTCGCACCTGAACCTGCACAAGACCTTCTGCATCCCCCACGGCGGTGGCGGCCCAGGCGTCGGTCCGATTGGCGTAAAAGCCCACCTGATCCCGTTCCTGCCCGGCCACGGTCATATGGCCCGCAAGGAAGGTGCCGTCAGCGCCGCGCCGTTCGGCAGCGCCAGCATTCTGCCGATCACCTGGATGTATATCAGCATGATGGGCGGCGAAGGCCTCAAGCGTGCCTCGCAGATGGCCATCCTCAACGCCAACTACATCGCCCGCCGCCTGGAAGAGCACTACCCCGTGCTGTACTCGGGCAGCAACGGCCTGGTGGCGCACGAGTGCATCCTGGATATCCGCCCGATCAAGGACAGCAGCGGCATCAGCGTTGACGACGTGGCCAAGCGCCTGATCGACTTCGGCTTCCACGCCCCGACCATGTCCTTCCCGGTAGCCGGCACCCTGATGATCGAGCCGACCGAAAGCGAATCCAAGGAAGAGCTGGACCGTTTCTGCGACGCCATGATCGCCATCCGCAACGAGATTCGTGCGGTGGAAGCTGGCCAGTTGGATGCCAACGACAACCCGCTGAAAAACGCCCCGCACACCGCCCTGGAACTGGTCGGCGAGTGGACTCACGCCTACAGCCGCGAGCAGGCCGTGTACCCAGTGGCCAGCCTGATCGAGGCCAAGTACTGGCCGCCGGTCGGCCGCGTGGACAACGTGTTCGGCGACCGCAACCTGATCTGCGCCTGCCCGTCCATCGAGGCGTACCAGGACGCGTGATAACAGTCTGCGGCCCGGACACCTCCGGGCCGCAGGACTGCTTTCTCCCCAATTTTCGACTCACCTCTACCCGAGGCGGGTTAGCTGCACCTCATATAAAAACCAGAGGGCCTCACCATGTTTAGCAAGCACGACCAACTGCAAGGCTACGATGACGCCCTGCTCGCCGCGATCAACGCCGAAGAGCAGCGCCAGGAAGACCATATCGAGCTGATTGCCTCGGAGAACTATTGCAGCCAACGGGTGATGCAGGCCCAGGGCAGCGGCCTGACCAACAAGTACGCCGAAGGCTATCCGGGCAAGCGTTACTACGGCGGTTGTGAGCATGTCGACAAGGTCGAGGCCCTGGCCATCGAACGCGCCAAGCAGTTGTTCGGCGCTGACTACGCCAACGTGCAGCCGCACTCCGGCTCTTCCGCCAACAGCGCGGTGTACCTGGCCTTGCTGAATGCTGGCGATACCATCCTCGGCATGAGCCTGGCGCATGGCGGCCACCTGACCCACGGCGCCAAGGTGTCGTCCTCCGGCAAGCTGTACAACACCGTGCAGTACGGCATCGACGAGCAAGGCCTGATTGATTACGCCGAGGTCGAGCGCCTGGCCGTCGAGCACAAGCCGAAGATGATCGTCGCCGGCTTCTCCGCCTATTCGCGCACCCTGGACTTCGCCCGTTTCCGCGCCATCGCCGACAAGGTCGGTGCGCTGCTGTTTGTCGATATGGCCCACGTCGCTGGCCTGGTGGCCGCCGGCCTGTATCCCAACCCGCTGCCGTTTGCCGATGTGGTGACCACCACAACGCACAAAACCCTGCGCGGCCCGCGTGGTGGCTTGATCCTCGCTCGCAGCAACGAGGAAATCGAGAAGAAGCTCAACTCCGCGGTGTTCCCCGGCAGCCAGGGCGGTCCGCTGATGCATGTGATCGCGGCCAAGGCCGTGTGCTTCAAGGAAGCGCTGGAACCAGGCTTCAAGACCTACCAGCAACAGGTGATCAACAACGCCCAGGCCATGGCCGAAGTGTTCGTTACGCGCGGCTATGACGTGGTCTCCGGCGGCACCGACAACCACCTGATGCTGGTCAGCCTGATCAAGCAAGGCCTCACCGGCAAGGCCGCCGACGCAGCTTTAGGCGCGGCGCATATCACAGTAAACAAGAACGCCGTGCCGAATGACCCGCAATCGCCGTTTGTCACCTCCGGCATCCGCATCGGCACTCCAGCAGTCACCACCCGCGGTTTCAAGCAGGGCGAGTGCCGCACCCTGGCCGGCTGGATCTGCGACATCCTCGACGAGCTGGAAAACCCGCAGGTGATCGAGCGCGTCCGTGGTCAGGTCGCCGACCTGTGCGCCACCTTCCCGGTCTACGCTGACTAGGACGGCACGCAGTTTTTGCCAATATCGGCGCGGTTATCCAGCGCGCCGCATCATCGCCGCCCCACAAGGGCGGCAGCAAAGCACGCAGTCGGAGCAAGCATGTCACTTAGCGTTTTTGACCTTTTCAAGATCGGCATCGGCCCATCCAGCTCGCACACCGTCGGGCCAATGCTGGCTGCCCTGCGCTTTGCCGAAGGCCTGCGCCGCGATGATCTATTGGCCACCGCCGACAGCATCAAGGTCGAGCTGTACGGCTCCCTCGGCGCGACCGGCAAGGGCCATGGCAGCGACAAAGCCGTGCTGCTCGGTCTGGAAGGCGAACAGCCGGACACGGTCGATACCAGCAGCGTTGACGCCCGCCTGGCAGCGATTCGCAGCAGCGGTGAACTCAATCTGCTCGGCGAAAAGCCCATCCGCTTTGTCGAAAAACAGCACCTGGCGATGATCCGCAAACCGCTACCCTTTCACCCCAACGGCATGATATTTCGCGCCTTCGACGCTGCCGGCTTGCAGATCCGCTCACGCGAGTACTACTCGGTGGGCGGCGGTTTCGTCGTCGATGAACAGGCCGCCGGTGCCGACCGCATCGTCGAAGACAGCACCGTGCTGCAATACCCCTTTACCACTGGCAAGCAGCTGCTGGCCCATTGCGCTGAACACAAGCTGTCGATCAGCCAGGTGATGCTGGCCAACGAGGCCGCCTGGCGGCCGGAAGCCGAGACCCGCGCGCGCCTGCTGCATATCTGGCAGGTGATGCAGGATTGCGTCGAAGCCGGCTGCCGCAACGAGGGCATTATGCCGGGCGGCCTAAAGGTCAAACGCCGCGCCGCCGACCTGCACCGCCAGCTGTGCAAGAACCCCGAAGCCGCGCTGCGTGACGCCCTGAGCGTGCTCGACTGGGTCAACCTCTACGCCCTCGCGGTGAATGAGGAAAACGCCAGCGGCGGCCGCGTGGTCACTGCCCCCACCAATGGCGCGGCCGGTATCGTGCCCGCGGTGCTGCATTACTACAGCCGCTTTATCCCCGGGGCCAACGACGATGGCGTGGTGCGCTTTCTGCTCACCGCCGCCGCCATCGGTATCCTCTACAAGGAAAATGCCTCGATTTCCGGTGCCGAAGTCGGCTGCCAGGGCGAAGTCGGCGTGGCCTGCTCGATGGCCGCCGGCGCCCTGTGCGAAGTGCTCGGCGGCAGCGTCAACCAGGTGGAAAACGCCGCCGAGATCGGCATGGAACACAACCTCGGCCTGACCTGCGACCCCATCGGCGGCCTGGTGCAGGTACCCTGCATCGAACGCAACGCCATGGGCTCGGTCAAGGCGATCAACGCCGCGCGCATGGCCCTGCGTGGCGATGGCCAGCATTTCGTCTCGCTGGACAAGGTGATCCGCACCATGCGCCAGACCGGTGCCGACATGAACAACAAGTACAAGGAAACCGCCCGCGGTGGCCTGGCCGTCAATATTGTCGAGTGCTGACACGCCCCCCCTATAACCCTGTAGGTGCCGCGCGCCTACACAAACAACCTTTACCGACATGGAGAACCGCATGACCACTGAAACCCTGGCGAAAACCCCGCTACATGCCCTGCATCTCGAATTGGGCGCGCGCATGGTGCCGTTCGCCGGCTACGACATGCCGGTGCAGTACCCGCTGGGCGTGATGAAGGAGCACCTGCACACCCGCGAAGCCGCCGGCCTGTTCGACGTCTCGCATATGGGCCAGATCGTCCTGCGCGGCGCAGATGCCGCCAAGGCCCTGGAAACCCTGGTGCCGGTGGACATCATCGACCTGCCCGTGGGCATGCAACGCTACGCCATGTTTACCGATGACAACGGCGGCATCCTCGACGACCTGATGGTCGCCAACCTGGGTGACGACACCCTGTTCCTGGTGGTCAACGCCGCCTGCAAGGACCAGGACCTGGCCCACCTGCAAAAACATATCGGCGACCAATGCTCGATAGAGAATCTATTTGAAGAGCGCGCCCTGCTCGCCCTGCAAGGCCCGAAAGCCGTCGACGTGCTGGCGCGCCTGGCTCCTGAAGTCGCCAAGATGACCTTTATGCAATTCGCCCCGGTGCGCCTGCTCGGTGTCGACTGCTACGTCAGCCGCTCCGGCTACACCGGCGAAGACGGCTTCGAAATCTCGGTACCGGCCGCTCACACCGAAACCCTGGCGCGCAGCCTGCTGGCCGAACCGGAAGTGGCCGCCATCGGCCTCGGCGCCCGCGACTCGCTGCGCCTGGAGGCCGGCCTGTGCCTGTATGGCCATGACATGAGCACCGCCACCACGCCAATCGAAGCCAGCCTGCTGTGGGCCATGTCCAAACTGCGCCGCGCCGATGGCGCACGGGCTGGCGGCTTCCCAGGTGCCGAACGCATCTTCGCCCAGCAACAGCAAGGTGTGGCCAGCAAGCGCGTCGGCCTGCTGCCGCTGGAACGCGTGCCGGTACGTGAGGGTGCGGAAATCGTCGATGCCGACGGCACCGTGATCGGTTCAGTGTGCAGCGGCGGCTTCGGCCCGACGCTAGCCGCCCCGGTGGCCATGGGCTACGTACAAAACAGCCATATCGCCATCGACACCCCAGTCTGGGCTCTGGTGCGCGGCAAGCGCGTGGCGATGAAAGTGGCCAAGACGCCGTTTGTGCCGCAGCGTTACTACCGCGGCTAACCGCTAGACCTGCAGCACCGCCCGCCAGGTCGGTGCTGCTGGCGCTCAACGCTATGCAGCGTTGATATCAGTAAAAATCAGCCGATTGCCAAACGGATCGGTCACCGTCATATCGCGCCCCCAGGGCTGGCTGTTAATGCCCGGCCGCGCATTGCCATACGCCCGCGCTGTCAGCTCGGCGTGCAAAGCATCCAGATCATCGACACTGATACGCAGCGCCGCCCCAGGGCAGCAATCGCCGTGGTGTTCCGACAGATGCAGCACGCACCCCGCCCTGGACAGTTGCAGATAGAGCGGTAAACCCGCCTCGAAGCGATGCGCCCAATCCTCGCTGAAACCGAGAAACTCGCAGTAGAACGCCCGCGCCTTGGCTTCATCGAAGCTGCGCAGGATGGGAATCGGTGCAGCAAGTTGCATAGCTTTTCTCCCTGAGCGCGACTAACGCAATTGACCCACCATGGCCGCCGCCACGCTAAGCACATCCTTGCCCAACTGTTTGGAACGCTCACCGTTCCAGCCCGTGTGCGGATTGGGCCGATCATCGTGGTCCTTGAACGGCATCTCGATGGTAAAGGCCAGGCAATCGAACTCCAGCCCCACCGCGCTGCAGGCCAGGGTGGTATTGGCTTGCCCCGGCTCGTCGCGCGGATAGCCAAACGTAGTCTGGAATTCGGCACCCATATCGATCAGCAACTGCCTGAACTGGTTTTCCAAGCGTTCCAGTCGCGGGCCATAGCCTGGATTGCCTTCGCAGCCGGCGGTGAATACGTGAGGGATTTCCTCGTCGCCGTGGATATCCAGAAACAGGTCAACGCCCACAGTGCGCATCTGCTGCTGGACGAAATACACCTCGGGGCTGTCCGTCTCATTCGCCGATTGCCAGGCGCGGTTAAGGTCACGCCCGGCGAAGTTGGTGCGCAGGTGGCCCCGAAAGGCCCCGTCCGGGTTCATGTTCGGCACTAGGTACAGATCGGCCTGCTCCAGCAGGGCATTCAGCTCGGCATCGTCACGGCGTTGCAGACGCTCGATCAGCCCCTGCATAAACCATTCAGCCATATGCTCGCCGGGATGCTGCTGGGCAATCAGCCAGAGCTTGCGCTGTGCCTGCGGGTTGCGGCTGACGCGCAGCAACTGGATGTCGCGGCCCTCGATGCTCTTGCCGCAAGCGAACAGCTCGGCCCCGGCCAGCGTCTGCGCATCCGCGATCAGCTGGTCATGGCGGGCGCGGCTGTAGGGCTCGAAGTAGGCGAACCAGATCTGCGCGTGTTGCGCTTCGAGGTCGAAATTCAGCGCACCGTCTTCAAAGCGGCTGGGCACGCGGAACCAGTTGACCTGGTCATACGACGCCACCGCGTTATAGCCGCTCCAGGCATTCTTATAGGACGACTGGCCAGCGTTGCTCAGGCTGAAGCCATAGCGCTGCCCCGGTTGCAGGTCGCTGACCTGAAAGTGGAACCACTGAAAATGCGCGCTGTTGAGGTCCGGGCGTATCGCCAGCAGCACCCGCTGCGGGTTGCTGGCGTCGATGACTTCAATATTGCCACTGTCGAAGTTGGAGTTGATCTGCATGGATACCTCAACGGCTTGCGGAGGGCGGTACTCGGTTGCCTGCAAGAATCGCAGCTCTGCCCGCCGAGGGAAACGCCGGAGGCGACAAACAGATATGGATTGTGCCGGGTATGCTTAGCCGCAACCTGCAACCCGCACGCAGTTCTAGGGTCTGCTGTACTCGCCACTACCGTTACCAGGAAATCCCTATGAGCATTCGGCCATCACACTGCATCTACCTGAGCGCCCTTCTGCTGCTCGGTGGCTGTGCCAGCCAGGCACCGGACTCGGCGCCGCCAGCCACCGCCCCCATCAGTAACACCACACCTGGGCAGACCGACAGTGCCCAGGCGAACCTGCGCAGCCAGGCCAATCGCGGCGATCTGGACAGCCAGTTTCAGCTCGGCAGCAGCTATTTTGTCGGCAAGCCGCAGAAGGACCTCAAGCAGGCCGAATACTGGTGGAAACTCGCCGCCGACAAGGGCCACGCCATGGCGGCGGTCAGCCTGGCCTATCTGTACACCGGTCGCGACAACCCGGAGTTTGCCAACCAGGCCAGCATGCTCAAGTACCTCAACCAGTCTGCCGCGGGCGGTAACCCGATGGCCCAGCATATCCTCGGCAATCTCTACCTCAACGGCGCACAAGGCGTACCGCGTGATCCGTTGCAAGCCAAGACGCTATTCCAGAGCGCCTGCAAGCAGAACTATGCCGCCAGTTGCACGGCACTCGGCAATACGCCCTGAACCCTCGGCTCAGGCCTCGGTAGCCGCCGGGGCCAGCTCGGTGGCGGGCTGCTCAGGTTGTGCTGGCTCGGCCTGTTCAGCCTCCTCAGCAGGTTTGCCCAGCCACTTGTTGGTCGACTGCTGCACCTCGTCTACCTGCTTGTTGAGCTCTTTCACGGTTCCATCGACCGCCTCGCGGGCGACGTCCTGCACCGTCTGCTCGGCTTTCTCGGCCAGTTTCTGCGCCGATTGCTCGGCCGCATCACAACCGGCCAGGCCGATCAGTACCAGACCCAACACACCCATTTGCATCGACTTACGCATAACGTTCTCCCTACACGGCCATTACGGCCCGATTTGCAGCGGTGGCCCAATGGCCACCGCCTTGATTGCTCAACCCTGCTGATTCACCACGGGGCGCTCATTACGGGTCTTCCACAGCGACAACAGCACACCGCCCAGCAGCAGCCCCAGGGTCACGCTGAGCGAGATCACCGGCGGGGTCTTGCCGATAATGCCGACCAGGAAGATCTTGCAGCCGATAAACACCAGCACCAGCGCCAGAGCGTACTTGAGGTAGGCGAAACGGTGGATCATCGCCGCCAGCGCAAAGTACAAAGCGCGCAGGCCGAGGATGGCGAAGATGTTCGAGGTGTAGACGATAAACGGATCCTGGGTGATGGCGAAGATCGCCGGCACGCTGTCCACCGCGAACACCAGGTCGGCACACTCGATCAGCACCAGCGCCAGAAACAGCGGCGTGGCCCAGCGAACCGAGCGCCCACTGGCGTCGTCCTGACGCACGAAGAAACGGCCTTCGTGCAAACGGTCGGTCACCCGCATGTGCTTGCGCAGGAACATCACCAGGGCGTTCTTGGACAGGTCGGGATGATCGTCGACCTTGCTGAACAGCATCTTCACCCCGGTCAGCAGCAAGAAAGCGCCGAAGACGTAGAGAATCCAGTCGAACTCGGCGATCAGCGCCGCCCCCAGGCCGATCATGATCGCGCGCAGCACGATCACCCCGAGGATGCCCCAGAACAGCACTTCATGCTGATACTTACGCGGGATGGCGAGGAAGCTGAAGATCATCGCCATGAGGAACACGTTGTCCATCGACAGCGATTTTTCGATCAGAAAGCCGGTGTAGAAATCCATGCCGGCGTCGCCGCCTTTGACCTGCCAGACCCACAGGCCGAACAACAAACCGGCGCTGATATAGCCGGCGGACAGCAGCAGGCTTTCCTTGACCCCGATTTCACGGTGTTCGCGGTGCAGCACACCCAGGTCGAAGGCCAGCAGGCTAATCACGATGGTGATGAAAACCAGCCACAACCAGGTGGCGGTGCCGAGAAACTCGGCCATGAGAAACGGTTCTAGGGCAGTCATGAGCCCCTCCTCTATAGTGTCGAAGTTGTACAAACTGCAACTCCGACATGGCAGCGGTTAGCTGTCAGAGGGGCCCGGCGTTGCGGGCGCAAATGTAGAGAGGTGCGCGGTTTTCCTCAATCGCGCAGAGGTTGCAAGGTATTTCCAGTCAGGCCTGCTGAAACAGCAGCGCAGGCCTCTAACCTGGACTTCGCAGCCAACCACGCAACTGCCGAACACGCACGCCAAAAAGCCCCCGAACGGTAGCGCCCGGGGCTTGCGTGACAGGCGTTGTCTAGGCGGCGAAACCACCATCGATGGTCAGGCTGGCACCGGTTACATAGGCGGCTTCCGGGCCGGCCAGGTAGGCGACGAACGCGGCAATTTCCTCGGCGCGGCCATAACGGCCGACCGCCATCAAACCCATCAGGCTCTCGGCGAACTCGCTGTTTTGCGGGTTCATATCGGTATCCACCGGGCCTGGCTGGACGTTGTTCACGGTGATGCCACGCGGGCCGAGATCACGCGCCATGCCGCGGGTCAGACCGACAATCGCCGACTTACTCATGGCGTACACGCTGCCGCCAGCGAACGGCATGCGCTCGGCATTGGTGCTGCCGATGGTGATGATGCGCCCGCCATCGGTCATGTGCCGCGCCGCTTCCTGACTGGCGACAAACACGCTGCGCACATTAACCGCCACGGTCCGGTCGAAATCCTCCAGGCTGAATTCCTCGATCGGCGCGATTGCCAGCACTCCGGCGTTATTGACCAAAATATCGATCCGACCAAAGTGCTCCACGGTACGGCTGACGGCCGCCCGTACGGCAACCGCATCGGCGCTGTCGGCCTTGATCGCTAGGGCACGGCCACCGGCGCTTTCGATGCTCAGGACAACATCAGCCGCCTGCTCTGCCGAACTGATATAGGTGATCACCACGGCAGCGCCTTCTGCGGCCAGGCGCTTGGCGATGGCGGCACCGATACCGCGCGAACCACCCTGGATCAGGGCGACTTTGTTGCTCAGGTTGCTGCTGTTGCGAGTCAGGGTCGACATATTCGTGCTCCGAAGTAGCGGGCGCCTTGCCCGGTGTGAGCTGAGTATCTGCCGCTGATTGCATGCCGATAAGCCAGCAATCGCTATATTCAGTCGATCCAAATAGTTTACGGAGTAACCATGCAAACCCTCGCCAGCCTGGAATGTTTCGTCCGTAGCGCAGAGGCCGCCAGCTTTGCCGAAGCCGCACGCCGCCTGGGTTTAACGCCTGCAGCCGTGGGTAAGAACGTGGCCAAGCTGGAAGCCAGCCTCGGCGTGCGCCTGTTCCAGCGCAGCACCCGCCGCCTGACGCTGACCGAAGCCGGCGAGCGTTTTCTGCTGGAAGTACGCGGCGGGCTCAGCAGCATTCAGCACGCCGTGGCCAACCTGGCCAGCGCCGCCGGGCAACCCGCCGGCACACTGAAGGTGAGCATGGGCGTGACCTTTGGCCGCGACTATGTGCTGCCGATGTTGGGCGAATTTCTCCAGCGCTTCCCGGCAATCTCACCGGACTGGCACTTCGATAACAGCCCGGTGGATTTGATCGGCCAGGGCTTCGATGCCGCCATCAGCGGCTCGATGGAACTGTCACCTGGCGTGGTCGCGCGCAAGCTGGCGCCGGCCCATCGCATCCTGGTGGCCTCCAGCGCCTACCTCACCGCCCAACCGACACCGCGCGTGCCAAGCGACCTGGCGCAACACCTCGGCATCCTGATCCGCTCGCCGCAGACGGGGCGCGTCCGCCCCTGGACGCTGCACAACCGCGACCACGCCCAAGCCGCCATCGAACTGCCGGTGCGCATGACCATGAGCGATCCGGATGCCGCCTGCCGCGCCGCCGAAATGGGCCTGGGCATTGCCCTGGTCAGCCTGCCGCACGCCCTGCCCTACCTGGAGCGCGGCAGCCTGCAGCGGGTGCTGCACGATTGGTATGTGGATGCCGGGCATGTCTCGGTGTACTTCTCCGCACACAGCCTGTTGCCGGCAAAGACTCGCGCATTTGTCGATAGTCTGGTCGAACACTTCCAGGCGCAGAACTTGCCAACACGCTTCTCCGCCACTGACTAAATGCGCCGCCACAGAATTAATAGTGGCGCGCACTTGGCCACATATGGCCCAGGCATCTCGAGTAATAACTCAGCGCAACTTAGGCGCTATGTCGTGTAGTTGGGTAAAGCGCCATAGCGCCTGGTGCCTTAAACATCAAACGTCCACAGGGTTACGCTGCGGCACGCAATGCCGGACATTTGACGTCAATCCTTATGAAACTGGCTGCCCGCACAAGAGCACCCTCAGGCAGCCAATGCCGCCGCGGCCAGCGTTGAACTGGACATTTAATTCGAGTTCGCCATAATTGCCCGGCGCCCCCATAACAAAGCCGCCTTAACAATCCTGACATATTCGCCAGGTAATTGTTTTTAATGGCCAAACGGCTGACTGCAAGAACCGTAAAACTACTTGCAGTGCCTATAACCGCGCAGATTAAAACTGTTTGGCTGTATCAGGTGTTTAGGCGGCATGCCTTGCATCCAGGCCGACATACTTTTCAAGACCATGGGTAACTACGTGACGAAAGACGAACTGCGCGCCGAACTCGAGCGCCAGGCGCAGCGTTACAAGGATGTATACGGCGGGGAAGTCCTTACCTACGCCGCTCAACCGGATCCCGAGCGCAAACCCTGGCGCAAGAAGAGCAATCTTCTCGACCAAGCGTTTGAAAAAGAACTCGAAAGAATCGAAAAAGACCTGATAAACAAAGCGGCCGCTGCCTCTGGCTAAACCACTGGCACGCCATTGCAGCGTGCCGTGCGGGCTACCCGCCCACGGCCAATAGCCGCGCCAGCCCCACAGGGCTTGCGCGGCGGCTGCCGATCAGCGTTTCTTACTCCCCAGCAACGACCCCAACAGACCGCGCACCAGCTGCCGACCAATCTGGTTGGCGGCTTGGCGCATCGCCGTTTTCACCACCTGACTGGCCAGCCCACCGAGCAACTCACCGGCGACACTGCCAAAGCTGGCGTCCGCCTTGCCGGCAGGCGCCGGCTTGGTTGACTCCGCTTGTGGCGCAGTGGTCTTCTCGACCCGCGCGTTGAGCAGCTCATAGGCCGACTCACGATCAATCGGTTTGTCGTAGCGGCCCAGCAGCGGCGACTGACGGATCAACGCCGCCCGTTCGGCTTCACTCAGCGGGCCAATACGCGATTGCGGCGGCGCAACCGCCACCCGCTGCACCATGGCCGGAGTGCCTTTGGCCTCCAGCGTACCGACCAAGGCCTCGCCGATACCCAGCTCGGTCAGCACCGTCAGGGCGTCGATGGCCGGATTCGGGCGGAAGCCATCGGCCACTGCCCGCAGCGATTTCTGTTCCTTGGCGGTAAAGGCGCGCAGGCCGTGCTGGATACGCAACCCCAACTGGGCCAACACGTCATCCGGCAGGTCGCCCGGCGACTGGGTGACGAAATACACCCCGACACCCTTCGAGCGGATCAGTCGCACCACTTGTTCGAGGCGCTCCTGCAAGGCCTTCGGGGTGCCGGCAAACAACAGGTGCGCCTCATCGAAGAACAGCGCCAGCACCGGCTTGTCGGCATCGCCACGCTCCGGCAGTTGCTCGAACAGCTCGGCCAGCAACCAGAGCAGGAACGTCGCGTAGACCTTCGGTGCCTCGTGCACCAGACGACTGGCATCGAGCAGGTGCACACGGCCGCGGCCATCACGATCCGGATGCAAGATGTCCTCAAGCTGCAACGCCGGCTCGCCGAACAGCGCGTCGGCCCCCTGCTGTTCGAGCCCCGCCAGCTTGCGCAGCAGTGCCTGCGACGAGGTGGCGGTGAACAGCGCACTGTCTTCGCCCAACACCTCGGGCTGATTCTTCAGGTGCGCGAGCAGCGCCTTGAGGTCCTTCAGATCAAGCAGCAGCAAACCTTCGCGGTCTGCCACCTTGAACGCGGCATACAACGCCGCCTGCTGGCTGTCGGTCAATTCCAGCAGCGCCCCGAGCAGCAAGGGCCCCATTTCACTGAGGGTGGTGCGCAGCGGGTGGCCACTCTGACCATGCACATCCCACAGGGTCACCGGGTACGCTGCCGGCTGGTGCTTGAGCCAGGGCATGCTGGCGATGCGTTCGGCCACCTTGCCCTGCGGCGCGCCAGCAGCGCCCAGGCCACACAAGTCGCCTTTGACATCGGCGGCAAACACCGCCACACCGGCATCGCTGAAGGTCTCGATCAAGCGCTGCAAGGTCACCGTTTTACCGGTTCCAGTCGCACCGGCAATCAGCCCGTGACGATTGGCCAGGCGCAGCGCCTGCCCCACCGGCAACCCGTCAAGGCCGGCCCCCACAACAAACTGATCAGTTTCCGCCATCTTGCCTTCTCCTTGGTTAAAGCTTTACTGCAGTTAGGCCGACATAGTCAGCATCGTCGCATAGCCGGCGCAGCCATTGCCCCACATCAGCACCAGACTGATGCCAGAACTTAACGGACGCAAGAAGCCATGACCAACAACCTGAAGTTCAGCCACAAGATTCTGCTCGCCGCCTCCCTGGTGGTGATCGCAGCCTTTTCCCTGTTCACCCTGTACAACGACTACCTGCAACGCAACGCCATCCGCGATGACCTGGAAAGCTACCTGCATGAAATGGGCAACGTGACCGCCAGCAACATTGCCAACTGGTTGTCCGGTCGGATTTTGCTGGTAGAAAGCGCCGCGCAATCGATTGCCCGCGACCCGTCACCCGAAGGCCTGACCGGCCTGCTGGAACAGAAAGCCCTGACCTCAAGCTTCGCCTTCACCTACCTGGGCAACGCCGACGGCAGCTTCACCATGCGTCCAGATGAAAAGATGCCGGAAGACTACGACCCGCGCACACGCCCCTGGTATACCGATGCCGTGGCTGCAGGCGGCACCACCCTGACCGAACCCTATGTCGACGCCGCCACCAGCGCGCTGATCATCACCATCGCCACGCCCGCCAAATCGGCGGGCGTGGTCGGGGGCGACCTGAGCCTGCAGACCCTGGTCGACATCATCAACTCACTGGATTTCGACGGCATTGGCTACGCCTTCCTGGTCAGCTCGGACGGCAAGATTCTGGTGCATCCGAATAAAGAGCTGGTGATGAAAAATCTCAGCGAGGTCTACCCGAAGAACACCCCGCGCATCAGCAGCGAGTTCAGCGAGGCAGAACTCGATGGCAGCCAGCGCATTCTGACCTTTACCCCGGTCAAGGGCCTGCCTTCGGTTAACTGGCACATCGGCCTGTCCGTCGATAAAGACAAAGCCTACGCCATGCTCAGCGAGTTCCGCGCCTCCGCCATCATCGCCACCATCATTGCCGTGGTGCTGATCATGCTGCTGCTGAGCATGCTGATCAGCGTGCTGATGCAGCCGCTGAACGTGATGGGCAAGGCCATGGAAGATATCGCCCAGGGCGAAGGTGACCTGACCAAGCGCCTGACCATCCAGTCCAACGACGAGTTCGGCCGCCTGGCATCAGCCTTCAACCAGTTCGTCGAGCGCATCCACAGCTCGATCCGCGAAGTGTCGTCGGCCACCAGCCAGGTCAATGAAGTGGCCAAACTGGTAGTCGGGGCCTCCAACTCGTCGATGATCAACTCGGATGAGCAGGCCAGCCGCACCAACAGCGTCGCGGCCGCCATCAATGAGCTGGGTGCCGCGGCCCAGGAGATCGCACGCAACGCCGCCGACGCCTCGAATCAAGCCTCGGACGCCCGCCAGCTGGCTGAAGACGGTCGCCAGGTGGTGGAAAAAACCATCCAGGCGATGAATGAGCTGTCCGGCAAGATCAGCGCCTCCTGCGGCAATATCGAAACCCTAAACAGCAAGACGGTGAACATCGGACAGATTCTCGAAGTGATCAAGAGCATCTCCCAGCAAACCAACTTGCTGGCGCTCAACGCCGCCATCGAAGCGGCGCGCGCAGGCGAAGCCGGGCGCGGCTTCGCCGTGGTCGCCGACGAGGTGCGTAACCTCGCACACCGCACCCAGGAGTCGGCGCAGGAAATCGAGAAGATGATCGAAGAGCTGCAAGTGGGCTCGCGCGAATCGGTCACCACCATGACCGAAAGCCAGCGCTACAGCGAAGAGAGCGTGGAGATCGCCAACCAGGCCGGTTCGCGCCTGAGCAGCGTGACCGAGCGCATCGGTGAAATTGATGGCATGAACCAGTCGGTGGCCACCGCCACCGAGGAGCAGACCTCGGTGATCGAAGCACTGAACATGGACATCACCGAAATCAACACGCTCAACCAGGAAGGCGTGGAAAACCTCAACGCCACCCTGCGCGCCTGTGGCGACCTGGAGCAGCAGGCCCAGCGCCTCAAGCACCTGGTCGACAGCTTCCGCATTTAACCCGGCGGCAAAAAATGGCCGGGAGCCATTTTTAACGTCGCGTAGCGACGGCCCGAAGGGTGGCCGCCATGGATGGCAGGCCATAAAACCAACGGGGCGCTCAGTGAGCGCCCCGTTTCTATTTCTGCTTGATGGTCACCGGCGGCTCCTGCTCAGGCTGCTCCTGCAGTTGCTGCCACAACTCGGCGGCATCGGCAAACTCGGTGCCATCCTCGGGGCGCAATGCCTGCGGATCGTAACGCTGCACGCAGCCTTGCCCGGCGACGGGTGGCGCTTTGGCGGTGGCTCGCTCCAGGGGATCACTCATCACGCCTCCGATAAACCTGCAGTTGCTGCTGCATCTGCCTCAGTCGAATACCACGGTCTTGTTATCGTGCACCAGCACACGATCTTCCAAGTGGTAGCGTAGCCCGCGCGACAGCACCATCTTCTCCACATCCTTACCCAGGCGGACCATCTCTTCGATGCTCTGTCGATGGCTGACGCGCACCACGTCCTGCTCGATGATCGGCCCTGCGTCCAGCTCCTCGGTGACATAGTGCGAGGTGGCACCGATCAACTTGACCCCACGCAGCGACGCCTGGTGGTACGGCTTGGCCCCGACAAACGAGGGCAGAAAGCTGTGGTGGATATTGATCACTCGCTGGGAGAACTCCGCGCACAACTGTGCCGGCAGAATCTGCATATAGCGCGCCAGCACAATCGCGTCCGCCGCATGAGCCTTGACCAGGCGCGCCACTTCATCGAAGGCCGGCTGCTTGTCCTGCGGATTGACCGGTACATGGAAGTACGGGATGTCGTGCCACTCGACCATGCTGCGCAGGTCGTCATGGTTGGAAATCACGCAGGGAATATCGCAGTCCAGTTCATCGCTGTGCCAGCGGTGCAACAGGTCTGCCAGACAATGCGACT
Source organism: Pseudomonas sp. (assembly GCF_049653025.1). GTDB lineage: Bacteria > Pseudomonadota > Gammaproteobacteria > Pseudomonadales > Pseudomonadaceae > Aquipseudomonas. The sequence continues at coordinate 824,450 of NZ_JBASFM010000006.1, forward strand.
CACGGCTGGCCATCAGCACCACGCGCTTTTTCTGCGCCGAATCGGTGACGCGCCACTCCATGGAGAACTCGCGGGCAATCGGCGCAAAGGCCTGGCGAAAACCATCCAGATCAAACGGCAGCGAATCCGCACGAATCTCGTGACGCATAAAGAACCAGCCGCTCTGGTTATCCGAGTGGTGGCTCGCCTCGGTAATCCAGCCGTTATAAGTGGCCAGGAAGTTACTGACCTTGGCCACGATACCGACCCGATCCGGGCAGGCGATGACCAATCGAAACGTACGCATAAACGGCTCCAGCGATTACATAAAGTCGGCCATTCTAGCCACAGCCCTGAAAAACTGCAGTACTCAAGCAACGCCAGCACCGCTGTGCCGGGCCCGCAGGCGGCGCAAGAACAACTTGGACAAACCCGACAACAATAAAAACCCATGTATTTATCAGGCTATACGCACTGAAATGAACTCCGTGAATAACCATAAGCAGGCGCTAGTTACTTAATAATACAATTCACAAAAAAATACCGACAAAGCGGTTTACTTGTGAAAAGTGCCTGACTACTATTGCTATCACTTAATCCCCATCCCGAATACAGGTAAGTCACATGTCGCTGATCAACGAATACCGCGCCACCGAAGAAGCCATAAAAGAACTGCAAGAGCGCCTGAAAAACCTGTCGCAAGACGACAAGCTGAAAAAAGAACTGGAATTCGAAGGCAAACTGCGCGCACTGATGGGTGAATACCAGAAGTCGCTGCGCGACATCATTGCCATGTTTGACCCGGAAGCCAAAGGCGGCAAAACCACCCGCGCGACCAAAACCACCGGCAGCAAGCGTGCTCGTAAAGTTAAGCAGTACAAGAATCCGAACACCGGTGAAGTTATCGAAACCAAAGGCGGCAACCACAAGACCCTGAAAGAGTGGAAAGCCAAGTGGGGCGGTGACGTAGTTGAGAGCTGGGCAACCCTGCTGGGCTAAGCCTGCCGGACCCGCTAAAGGCTTGAATAAAAAACGCCAGCATTGCTGGCGTTTTTTATTGTGCGGATTTTATCGCCGGTGCCGACCATCTAAAGCGCTCGGCAGCGCCCATTACAGGGCATAACGTTGTTGCAACTGTGCGGCGTATTCTCGCCACTCCTGCAATATCTCCTGCTGCGCCGGTGCAAGACCGTCAAATATGGCGTCCAGAGCCTGAGTGAATTGCCCGAGGGTATTGGGCGCACCGTATTCCGGCTGCTGTAAGCGCTGCTGGCAGAATACTCGCCAACGCTGTTGCTCTTCTCCACTCAAGGTCGTGGCAAAGTTACGCGCTCGATAACGAAACAACAGTTCGGGCAAACGCCCGTCATCAAATGGCCAGGCGTCCTTGGCCAACCGATGAGGTTCTGCGCGGCGCACCTGCTCACATAACCGACGGTCACGCTCGCCAATAAAGCCAGCATAGAGCTGTTGTTCCGGATCTTCATTCGGCGCGAACTGTTCCTCGCCATACACCTCAGCAAGTTTGTCCTGCCACTGCGTAAGGCTGGCCTTTAACTGTTCGGCATTTGCCTGATGCGCCGGCATATCCAGTTGCAAGCGTTGGATATCCTGCTCGCGCAATACACTCAAGGGTGCAACAACCGGACACCGGTTGATATGCAGCAATTTCAGCGGCACCGGCAGTTCATCCGCCGCAAGCTGGTCACGCCGTGTGTATAAGCGCGTGCGCAGCGTTTGCGCCGACTCATTGAGCAACGGCGAGATATCCGCCTGCAGGTCACAAACGATCAATGCATTGCGATTGCGCGGATGCCAGGCCAAAGGCAGCCCCACCGCCAGATAATGCCGCGCCCCGGCAAAGCGGCCAGAGATATGCACCAAGGGCTGCAGCAGTTTTATCTGATCGAGCACACGCTGTTTACTGCGCAACTGATAGAGGTAGTCGTAGAGTTTGGGTTGTTTGCTGCGCAGCAAACGCGCCAACGCGATAGTGGCACGCACATCGGACAAGGCATCGTGAGCCTGGCCATGCTCGATGCCATTGGCGGCAGTCAGACGTTCCAGCTTGAGAGTGACGCGACCCTCCTCTTCCGGCCAGACAATACCTTCCGGGCGCAATGCATAAGCGGTACGTAGCAGGTCAATCAGATCCCAGCGGCTGTTACCGCCTTGCCATTCACGCGCGTAGGGGTCGAAGAAGTTGCGGTACAGGCTGTAGCGCGTCATCTCGTCGTCAAAGCGCAGGCTGTTGTAGCCCACGCCACAGGTGCCTGGCTGCGACAGCTCGGCATACACCCGGGTCATAAACTCGGCTTCGCCCAAACCCTGCGCCGCCAGCTTGCTCGGCGTGATGCCGGTGACCAGGCACGCGGCAGGATGCGGCAAGATGTCGTCACTGGGCTGGCAATAGATATTCAGTGGCTCGCCGATTTCGTTGAGCTGCTCGTCCGTACGAATCCCGGCCACCTGCAAGGGCCGGTCACGACGCGGGTCGATACCGGTGGTTTCGTAGTCGTACCAAAAAAGGCTGGAGGTCACAGTGATATCCCGATGCTGAGGCGCTGGCAGTCTAACATTGCCTCGCACGTCCACCGGCAAGCGTAGAACCTTGCACCCGCGCACGCCCAGCGCCTTGTCGCGCGTGCGCCCCGGGATTAGAGTGGGGGCCTTGCTGAACACTCTCGAACAAGGACGCCGCATGAGTGAGCCAACCCGCCCCCCAGTGCTGACACCCCATGCGCCTGCATGGCAGCGCGCATGACGTGACGCTGAATATCACGGGGTAACTGGCTGTTGCGGTTGCCTACCCGCCTGCTGCTGGCTAGCATCGGGCTTTCCTCGATGCAGCCTGCCGATGTCACTCAGTTCAACCACCTCCCCTACTCCCGCACAGTGCCCGCTGCTGGACACCCGTTATCGGGTGGAGACACCAGAAGGCATCGACCTGATTCTGCGACCCGCCGGCGTAGTGCCACGGGCGCTGGCGTTCGCGATCGACCTGCTGATTCGCGGCCTGCTGCTGGCGGTGCTATTTGCCGTGCTGGCTCTGCTGGGGCAATTCGGCATGGGCCTGGGCACCATTCTGCTATTCCTGGTGACCTGGTGGTACATGGTGCTGTTTGAAGTACTCAATCAGGGCCGCTCGCCGGGCAAGCAGATGATGGGCCTGCGGGTGATCCATGATGACGGCACACCGATCGGCTGGGCGGCTTCACTGACGCGCAACCTGCTGCGTTTTGTCGACATGCTGCCGTTCGGCTACACCCTGGGCATTCTCAGCTGCCTCAATCACCCGGCCTTCAAGCGCCTCGGCGATATCGCAGCCGGCACCCTGGTGGTCTACCGCGATCTCCCCGCACCGCCGCCGAAACTGCCAGAGGCCGATGCCCTGCGCGCCCCCATGGCTTTGAGCCTCAATGAACAGCGCGCCCTGCTCGGTTTTGCCGAGCGCGCCGAAAGCCTGTCCAGTGCACGCCGCCAGGAACTGGCGGGGATTCTTGCCGACTCGCTGCAAGTACCGGCCGAACGCGCCGAGCAGCAGATCCACGGCATTGCCCGTGGCTTGTTGGGGCCGACATGAAACAGAGCCTGTTTGAACACCAGCACCAGGCCGACTGGCAGGCATTCAGCACACTGCTCGACGCCCTCGAACGCAGCAAGGCCGACAGCCCGCAGTGCAAAGGCTTTGCCGCCGACTACCGGCGTTTATGCCAGCAGTTGGCCCTGGCGCAGAGTCGGGGCTACAGCAGCCACCTGATCGAGCAACTGCAGCAACTGGCCATGCGTGGCCACCAGCAGTTCTACCGCCATCGCAGCCCACTGGGTGGGCAACTGTTGGGCTTTATCCTGGCCGGTTTTCCGCGTTTGGTCCGCGCCGAATGGCGTTTTGTCGTCGCCTCCAGCCTGCTGTTCTTCGGCAGCCTGCTGCTGATGGGCACCTTGGTCTATCACTTCCCTGATCTGGTCTACGGGGTGATGGCGCCCGACCAGGTCGCCAATATGGAAAAGATGTACGACCCCGATGCCCGGCGCATCGGCCGTTTCAGTGAACGCGACTCCGGCGACGACTGGATGATGTTCGGCTACTACATCATGAACAACATCGGCATCGCCTTTCAGACCTTCGCCAGCGGCCTGTTGTTTGGCCTCGGCAGCCTGTTCTTTCTGTTCTTCAACGGCCTGATGATTGGCGCAGTGGCCGGCCATTTGACCCAGATCGGCTATGGCGAGACCTTCTGGTCATTCGTGATCGGTCACGGTGCTTTCGAGCTGACCGCCATCGCCCTGGCCGGTGCCGCCGGCTTGAAACTCGGCTGGGCGCTGCTGGTACCCGGTCGTCTGCCACGCAGTGAAGCCCTGCGCTTGGCCGCTGCCCGCAGCGTACGGCTGGTCGGCGGGGTCATCGTGTTTCTGCTGCTGGCCGCCTTTATCGAGGCCTACTGGTCCTCCATGAGTCTGGCCAGCCCGATGGTTAAATACGGGGTGGGTGCCGGCCTGTGGCTGCTGGTATTAGCGTATCTGCTGCTGGCCGGACGAGATGCGCATGCGCCTGACTGATGCCAGCGTGGCAATTCGCCCGCGCAGCGCCTGGGAAGCCGTCGACCTCGGCGTACTGCTGGCCAAGCAACATGCCGGATTGCTGATGGCCAGCTGGGCGCTGGTGACCCTGCCAATCTTCGCCCTGCTGTGCCTGCTGCTGTGGGATTACCCGAGCATCGCCCTGCTGATCTTCTGGTGGCTGAAACCGGCTTACGAACGCCTGCCGCTGTATATCCTCTCGCACGCCCTGTTCGGCGCGACGCCTAGCCTCAAGCAGGCGCTAAAAGCCCTGCCTGGCCTGCTCAAGCCGCAACTGCTGGCCAGCCTGACCTGGCGCAGATTGAGCCCCACGCGCAGTTTCGACCTGCCGGTGTTGCAGCTCGAAAGCCTTGCGGGCAAGGCGCGTAGCCAGCGCCTGGTGGTGCTCGGCCAGCGCGACGCCGCTGGCGCAAGCTGGCTGACAGTGGTCGGCGTGCACCTGGAAATGGCGCTCTGGGTGGGCTTGATCAGCCTGTTCTATCTGCTGTTGCCGGCGCAGATCGAGCTGGACTGGAGCTGGCAAAGCCTGGTCAATGCCGCCGCCGGCGAATGGCTGTCGCTGGAACACCTGTCCAACCTGCTGTACGCCCTGCTGCTGATTGTCTGGGAACCGATCTACGTCGCCTGCGGCTTCACCCTGTACCTGAACCGGCGGACTGCCCTCGAAGCCTGGGACATCGAGCTGGTATTTCGCCAGCTGCGCCAACGCCTGACCGGCATCGCCTATGCCCTGCTGCTGGGCTGCGGCCTGCTGCTGATGCAACTGCCGGGCAGCGCCATGGCCGCAGAGAGCAGTTGCCCACTGCCGATCGAAGACCCCATGGGCCCGCAAGCACCGCGTCTGCTCAAACAACCGCTGAACAGCCAGGCCGCCCAGGACAGTATCGGCCAGCTGCTCGACCAGCCCCCTTTCGAACATCGCGAAACAGTCACCCGCTGGCGGATCGGCCCCGAGCCTGAAGAGCCCAGTGAAAAAGACGCCAAGGCCCTGATCGAACTGCTGGAAAAGTTCTTCAAACTCACCGAACTGTGGAAAAGCATCGATGCCGTGGCCTTGTTCTTCGAGGTGCTGCTGTGGGCCGCCCTGTTCAGCCTGATCGCCTGGCTGTTGTGGCGCTACCGCGACTGGCTGAGTGCCTTCGCCGGTCGCCTGCGCCTGCCACACGTGCGCAAGTACCAGCCACCGGAGCAGCTGTTTGGCCTGGAAGTCGCGCCGCAAAGCCTGCCCGCGGATATTCCCGGCGAAGTTGAGCGGCTCTGGGATAAACAACCGCGCGCGGCCCTCGGCCTGCTCTATCGCGCCCTGCTCAGCCGCATGCTGCATGAACAGCGCCTGCCACTGAAAAGTGCGCACACCGAAGCCGAAGTGCTGCAACTGGTGCAGGCGCTGCAGCAAAAAGACCTCAGCCACTTCAGCCAGGCGCTGACCCGCCACTGGCAGAACCTCGCCTACGGCCATCGCCTGCCGCCAGCCGCGCTCAAGCACGGCCTGTGCAATGCCTGGCGTCGCCTGTTCGAACAAGGGGCGCAGGCATGACCCGGCGCAACCAATTTATTCTCGCGGCCGCCCTGCTGCTCGGCCTCGGCTTGCTCGGGGTCTATATCCTCAACAAGCTCGAGCCTTATGAAGAAACCCTCGAGCATGGCCCGGCACCCGAGGCCCAGGCCAACCCCTATCTGGCCGCCGAGCATTTCCTGCGCAAGCAGGGCCTGCAGGTACAACGTGCCGATGGCCTGGACGTCATGAAAAACCTGCCGAGCGCCGGGCAGACCCTGCTGCTGCTCGGTGACCGCAACCGCATGACACCCAAGCAGGCCGAACGCCTGCTGGCCTGGACCGCCAAAGGTGGCCACCTGCTGTTTGTCGCCGAGCGCCTGTGGGATGAAGAGGAAGGCAAGAGCGGCGACCTGCTGCTCGACAGCCTGGGCATCCAGCAATTCGAAAGCGAAGAACTCGACGAGGACGCCAGCGCCGAAGAAGACGCCGAAAGCGGCGAGCCGCTCGATGACAGCGCCAACGAAGAACCACCAGAACCCGCCAGCGAGGCCGTAGCCGAGACCGAACCGGCAGCCGCTGACGAGCAGGCCGACGCCGCCAACACCTACCCGGAACTGACCCAGCTCTTCCTGGAAAACGAAGACGCGCCGGCCTACTTCAACTTCGACACCGACTTCCATCTGTACGATGCGCAGAATCGCGCCCACGCCTGGGCCAACAGCGATGCGGCCACGCACCTGCTGCAGCTCTACCATGGCGATGGCCTGATCAGCGTGGTCAGCGACAGCTGGATCTGGCAGAACCAGGCCATCGGCGAGTACGACAACGCCTGGCTGCTCTGGTACATGACCCAGGACAGCCAGGTGACGCTGCTCTACCGCGCCGACCGCGATGATCTGCTCAGCCTGCTGCTCGAACACTTCCCGCAGGCACTGGCGGCCCTGACACTGCTGATTCTGTTCGGCCTGTGGCACCTGGGCATGCGCCAGGGCCCACTGCTGCCGGCCAGCAGTCGCAATCGCCGCCAGCTGCAGGAGCACCTGCGCGGCAGCGCCGACTTCCTGCTCCGCCACAACGGCCAGCACAGCCTGCTGCAAGGCCTGCAACAGGATATTCAGCGCCGCGCCCGCCATCGTCACCCCGGTTTTGAACGCCTCGGCGTGGCCGAGCAGTGGCAAGTGCTCAGCCGCCTGACCCGCCAGCCTTCCAGCGTTATCAGCCAAGCCATGCGACCGTTGCCCAAACAGCGACTGGCCGCCGCCGACTTCACCCGCCAGGTCGCCAACCTGCAAACCCTCAGGAATGCCCTATGAGCGAAATCATCCCCGAACAGCCGGACAGCGCCATCGAACCTGCTGCCGTAACCACCGAGCCCGTCACCGAGACACCGGCTGCGGCCCCAGCACCCGTTGCACCGGCAGCCGCTGCGGCCAACCCGAACGCTCAGCGCCAGCGCGCCAGTCAGCTGGCGCAAACCCTGCGCGCCGAGCTGCAGAAGGCACTGATCGGTCAGACCGCGGTGATCGACGACGTGCTCAGCGCCCTGATCGCCGGCGGCCATGTGCTGGTCGAAGGCGTTCCGGGCCTCGGCAAAACCCTGCTGGTACGCGCCCTGGCTCGCTGCTTTGGCGGCGAGTTCGCCCGTATCCAGTTCACCCCGGACCTGATGCCGAGCGACGTCACCGGCCACGCCGTTTACGACCTGCAGAGCGAGCAGTTCAAGCTGCGCAAGGGCCCGGTATTCACCAATCTGCTGCTGGCGGATGAAATCAACCGTGCACCGGCCAAGACCCAGGCGGCGTTGCTGGAAGTCATGCAGGAACGTCAGGTGACCCTGGAGGGCCGCGCCCTAGCCGTGCCACAGCCGTTTATGGTGCTGGCCACGCAGAACCCGATCGAGCAGGAAGGCACCTACCCGCTACCGGAAGCCGAGCTCGACCGCTTTATGCTCAAGCTGCGCATGGATTACCCCGAGCAAAGCGAAGAGCTGAACATGGTTCGCCAGGTCGCCCGTTCGAGCAAAGCCGACATGCTCGAAGTTACCCCGCTGCGCACCCTGCTGCAGGCCCGCGACGTGCTGGCGCTGCAGAAGATCGCCAGCGACCTGCCGATCGATGAGCAGGTGCTCGACTACGCCGTGCGCATCGCCCGTGCCACCCGCAGCTGGCCGGGCCTGGCCATCGGTGCCGGACCCCGCGCCTCGATTGCCTTGGTCCGTTGCGGCCGTGCCCGCGCCCTGCTGCGCGGCGGCGACTTCGTCCTGCCGGATGACATCAAGGGCTGCGCCCTGGCCGTGTTGCGTCACCGCGTGCGGCTGTCGCCGGAACTGGATATCGAAGGGCTGTCGGTGGATCAGGTGCTGCAACAACTGCTCGACCAGGTTCCGGCACCGCGCCTATGACCCCTAACTGGAAAAAGCCCGCATTGAAAGGCACTACGGCATGAAACCCTCGCGCGCGTTGCTCGCGCTGCTCGCCGGTCTGTTCGCTCTCGGCATTGCGCTGGGTATCTGCAGCGCCCTGGGCGTTGCCGTGCCGCGCAGCTTCACCCCGATTTACTGGGGCTTGCTGTTGCTGCTGCTCGGCCTGGCGCTGGTAGACGCGCTGCGCCTGCGCCAGCTGCCGTCACCGCGCATCGAACGCCAACTGCCCGGCAACTTACCGCTGGGCCGCTGGAGCGAGGTGCGGCTAAATCTGCACCACAGTTACAGCAGCCCACTGCAAGTGGAGGTGTTCGACCACCTGCCCGGCGATATGGCCTTCGAGCACCTGCCGCTCAGGGTCGATCTGCACCCGGGCGAACAGACCCAGGTCAACTACCGCGTGCGGCCGTTGCTGCGCGGGCACTTCCACTTCCCCCAGTGCGAAATCAGCCTGCCCAGTCCCATGCGCCTGTGGCGCGCCCGGCGTTATCTGCCGCTGGCCGGCGAAACCCGCGTCTACCCGGACTTCGCCCGCCTGTACGGCGCGCAATTGATGGCCGTGGACGACTGGCTCAGCCAGCTCGGCGTGCGCCAGCACCAGCGCCGCGGCCTGGGCCTGGAATTCCATCAACTGCGCGAGTTTCGCGACGGCGATACGCTGCGGCAGATCGACTGGAAAGCCACCGCACGCAAACGCACGCCGATTGCCCGCGAATACCAGGACGAGCGCGACCAGCAGATCGTCTTCCTGCTCGACTGCGGGCGGCGCATGCGCAGCCAGGACGGCGAGCTGTCGCACTTCGACCACGCCCTCAACGCCAGCCTGCTGCTCAGTTATGTGGCGCTGCGCCAGGGCGATGCGGTGGGCCTGTCGACCTTCGCCGGCGAGCAGAACCGCTTCCTCGCCCCGGTCAAAGGTCAGGCGCAGCTGAATGTACTGCTCAACGCCCTGTACGACCTGCGCAGCACCCAGCAACCAGCCGACTTCACCGCCGCAGTGGATGCCCTGCTCAGCCGCCAGCGCCGCCGCGCCCTGGTGGTGCTGGTGACCAACCTGCGCGACGAGGACGACCAGGCGCTGCTCGGGGCGGTCAAACGCCTGAGCCGCCAACACCGCGTGCTGGTCGCCAGCCTGCGCGAAGAAGTGCTGGATACCCTGCGCCACACACCCGTGCAGGACTTCGCCGGAGCCCTAGATTACTGCGGCACCCTGGACTACCTGAATGCTCGCGCCGGCCTGCACGAGCGCCTGAGCGCCCACAAGGTGCCAGTACTGGATGCGCGCCCAAGCGAATTGGGGCCACAGTTAGTGAGCAGTTATCTGGCCTGGAAAAAGGCCGGCGTGCTGTAAGAGTCCGGCCAGGATCTAAGCACAACGCTGGCCCGGCCCACGATTCACAACCAGGTGACGTGCTGCTCCAACGGAAAACGCAGGCGCGGGTTATACACGCCCTTCTCATCCTGCTTGCCCACCGCCAACAACATAATCGGCAGAGCATGGCGCGGAATGTTCAGGGTCTTGCGCAAGCGCACTTCATCGAAGCCTTCCATAGGGCAGGTGGCATAGCCATGGCTCTGGAAGGCCAGCATCAGGTTCTGCGCCGCCAATGCCGTGGACTTCACCGCCCAGATGCGCATCTGCGCCTGGCTGTTGGGCGCGCGCATCAGCGGCTTGCGCCAGGCCGCCACGCGCAACAGCTGACGCTTGAATAGACCGAGCAGGCCGAATGGCCCCTGGTTGTACTGAAAGGGCGCGGTCTTGTTGTAGAAACTGCGAATCCGCGCCGGCACTTCGGGCTCCGGCCAATAATCGATGATGTTCTGGCAGGCCTGTTTCCAGGTATCCGGGCGTGCCAGTACGGCAATGATCAAGGGCGCCTTGGCCGCGTTCTGGCTCATGCACACCGGGTGCAAACGGGCCAGCAGCGCCGGATCGCGAATCACCTGGAAACTCCAGGGCTGCAGGTTGCAGGAATTGGGCGCGAGCACCGCCAGCTCCAGGCAATCACGCACCACCTCATCGGGCACCGCTTCGGCGGTAAAACGGCGTACCGCGCGGCGACTCTCGATCAGCTCACGCAGCGCGGCTGGAGTGGCGGGGGAAATGGCAGTGTCGGCAGGAAACAGGCTCATCGGGGACATCCTCGGCAGGTTGCCCGATTAAGCCGCGATGCTCGACCACGAACAAGCCGTATACAGGCTTAGTCCGCAGCCTTGGCGCAAATGGCCTGTTCACGATCTGCTGCGCGTCGGCTGAACGGCGTTGAAAACGGCCTCGGAATGCTCATTTACAGCTCGTAAACTCCGCTTCCTCGGCCGTTTTCGCCACCGCTCATCTCTAGCTCGCAAGATCGTGAAATGCTTTCAGCCCAGCGCTTTTTCGATGGCCTGAATCACCGTAGGGTCATCCGGGGTGGTGCGTGGCGAGAAGCGCGCCAGCACGCGGCCGTCGTGGCCCACCAGAAACTTCTCGAAATTCCAGGTGATATCGCCAGGAAACTCGGCACCCTCGCCCGCCAGCAGACGGTACAGCGGGTGGCGCTCGGGGCCATTGACCTCAAGCTTGCTACCCAACGGAAAGGTCACGCCGTAATTGAGGCTGCAGAACTCGCGAATCGCTTCTTCGCTGTCCGGCTCCTGCCCGGCAAACTGGTTGCACGGCAAGCCCAGCACACTGAAGCCCTGTGCCTTGTACTGCTGATAGAGATTTTCCAGCGCAGCGTACTGTGGCGTCAGGCCGCATTTGGAGGCCACGTTGACCACCAACACTACCCGCCCTTTGAAGGGTGCCAGCGGCAGCTCTTGGCCATCCAGCGCACGCAGGTTGAGGTCGTGAAAGGCACTCATGGCTAACTCCTTGAGAACACACAAATTACGCATGGCGGACAAAAAAGGCGCCTATTTGAAGGCGCCTTTCTTCTGTTGCAGCTTAGCAGCCGAGCCCGCAGTTGATACGACCATAAGTCGACTCGCGGCTACGACATAAGGCTAAACCTTAGTGGTGATGACCGCCTTCACCATGGATATGCCCATGGGCCAGCTCTTCTTCGCTGGCGTCACGCACGCTGACAACCTTGACCTTGAAGTGCAGGCGCTGGCCAGCCAGTGGGTGGTTGCCGTCGACAATCACATCGTCGCCTTCCAGTTCGCGGATAGTAACGATCTGCATGCCACCGTCCGGGCCGGAAGCGTGGAACTGCATGCCGATTTCCAGCTCGTCGACGCCTTCAAACATCGAACGGCTGAGGGTAGCTACCAGCTCGGCGCTGTATTCGCCGTAGGCATCCTGGGGCTCAACGGCCACGTCCAGCTCGTCACCCGCCTGCTTGCCCAGCAGTGCTTTTTCCAGGCCGCCGATGATGTTGCCGGCACCGTGCAGATAAGCCAGCGGCGCGCCGCCTGCGGAACTGTCGATCACCTCACCGGCATCGTTAGTCAGGGTATAGTCGATGGAGACAGCCTTATTGGCGGCGATCAGCATGGGGCAAGACCTTTTGCTTGGAAATAAAGAGCGGGCAAGTTTACCCAAGGGCACGGGCGAAAGCGAACCGCACGCAGACGGACGGCCAAGTGCGGCCGAGGCGCGCATTGTTGACTTTCGTCAGGACGAGCACGGCCACTGGGTGGCAGTCTTGTCCTGCGGCCATACTCAACATCTGCGCCATCAGCCGCCCTGGCAGAACCGCGCCTGGGTGCTGGACGCCGTGCAGCGTCAGGCCAGCATCGGTAAACCCTTCGCCTGCGGTTGGTGCGCGGCCAGCGCCGAACGCGCGGATGACGATTCGAACAAGGAGCGGTAAATGTCGGCACGCAACATTCTGGTGATCAACTGCGGCAGTTCATCGATCAAGTTCGCTCTGGTCAACGAGGCGCTGCCGGACTTTGCCTTGAGTGGCCTGGCCGAGCGCCTGGGCAGCGCCGAGGCGCAAGTGCATTGGCAACAAGGCGGCAGCCAGCAAAGCCTGTTGCTGCCAGGTGCCGACCACCGCGCCGCGCTGGCTCAGGTGCTGCCCTTGGTGCAGGCTGCGGCAGGTGGCGAACTGCATGGCATTGGCCACCGGGTGGTGCATGGTGGCGAGCACTTCACCGCCGCCTGCCGCCTGGATAACGCCAGCCTCAATGCGATTCGCGCCACCGCGCCGCTGGCCCCACTGCACAATCCGGCCAACCTGCTGGGCATCGAAGCGGCGATCAAACTGTTCCCCAGCCTGACCCAGGTCGCGGTATTCGATACCGCCTTCCACCAGACCCTACCCGAACACGCCTACCGCTATGCCCTGCCCGAGCATCTGTACCGCGAACATGGCGTGCGCCGTTATGGCTTCCATGGCACCAGCCACCGCTTCGTCAGCCAACGCGCCGCCGAGCTGGCCGGTCTGTCGTTTGGCGACAGCAGCTGGCTGGTCGCACACCTGGGTAATGGCTGCTCGACCTGCGCCATTGAGGCTGGCCAGAGCCGCGACACCAGCATGGGACTGACCCCGCTGGAAGGCGTGGTGATGGGCACCCGCAGCGGTGATGTCGACCCCAACCTGCACAGCCACCTGGCGCGCACCCTGGGCTGGAGCCTGGAACAGATCGAAACCTTGTTGAATAAAGACAGTGGCCTGCTCGGGCTTTCCGGGCTGTCCAACGATATGCGCAGCCTGGAGAAGGCCCGCGAACAGGGGCATGCCGGTGCGACCCTGGCCATCGAAGTATTCTGTTATCGCCTGGCCAAATCCCTGGCGGCCATGAGTTGTGCCCTGACCCGGCTCGACGGGCTGATCTTCACCGGCGGAATCGGCGAAAACTCACCGCTGATCCGCAGCAAGACCGTCGCCCACCTCAAGCTGCTCAACCTGGCGCTCGACCCAGCGGCCAACGCCCGCACCATCCGCGGCGTCGCCGGGCCGATCCAGGCGTATGGCCACCCGCGGGTGATGGTCGTGCCCACCAACGAAGAACGGCAGATCGCCCTCGATACCCTGGCGCTACTCGAAGCCTGATCGCCCACAGATTGCTACCATGGAGCGCCTATGCACACCTTCTTTATTGCCCCCACCGGCTTCGGCGTCGGCCTGACCTCGATCAGCCTGGGGCTGGTCGGCGCCCTGGAGCGCGCGGGGCTCAAGGTCGGCTTCTTCAAACCCATCGCCCAGCCGCATCAAGGCGATATGGGTCCGGAGCGTTCCAGTGAGCTGATCGCCCGCACCCACGGCCTGAACTCACCGAAACCGCTGGCCCTGGCGCATGTCGAGCGCATGCTCGGCGATGGTCAGCTGGACGAACTGCTGGAAGAGATCATCAGCCTCTACCAACAGGCCGCCGCTGGCAAAGACGTGGTGATCGTCGAAGGCATGGTGCCGACCCGCCAGGCCAGCTACGCCGCGCGGGTCAACTTCCACCTGGCCAAGAGTGTGGATGCCGAGGTGATTCTGGTTTCCGCGCCGGAACAGGAAAGCCTCAGTGAATTGAGTGACCGGGTGGAAATCCAGGCGCAGCTGTTTGGCGGACCGAAGGACGAGAAAGTGCTCGGCGTGATCCTCAACAAGGTGCGCAGCGAAGACGGCATCGAAGCCTTCGCCAACCGCCTGAAAGAACTCTCGCCGCTGCTCAAGAGTGACGATTTCCGCCTGCTCGGCTGCATCCCCTGGCAGGACGAGCTGAATGCCCCACGCACCCGCGACATCGCCGACCTGCTCGGCGCGCGGGTGCTGAATGCTGGCGATTGCGAGCAGCGACGCATGCTGCAGATCGTGCTCTGCGCCCGCGCCGTGGCCAACACCGTACAGCTGCTCAAGCCCGGCACGTTGGTCGTTACGCCGGGGGATCGCGACGACATTATCCTCGCCGCCAGCCTGGCGGCGATGAACGGCATGCCACTGGCCGGCCTACTGCTGTGCAGCGATTTCGTCCCCGACCCACGCATCATGGAGCTGTGCCGCGGCGCGCTGCAGGGCGGCCTGCCGGTGATGACGGTGAGCACCGGCTCCTACGACACCGCGACCAACCTCAACCGCCTGAACAAGGAGATCCCGGTCGACGACAAGGAGCGCGCGGAGAAAGTCGCCGACTTCGTCGCCAGCCATATCGACCACGAATGGCTGTTCGCCCGCTGCGGTACGCCGCGCGAGCTGCGCATGTCGCCGCCGGCGTTTCGCTACCAGTTGGTACAACGCGCCAAGGCGGCGAACAAGCGTATCGTCCTGCCCGAAGGCAGCGAGCCGCGCACCGTGCAAGCCGCCGCCATTTGCCAGGCACGTGGCATTGCCCGCTGCGTGTTGCTGGCCAAACCCGAAGACGTGCAGGCGGTCGCACGCGTCCATGGCATCGAGCTGCCGCCAGGGTTGGAGATTCTCGACCCGGATCTGATCCGCGAGCGCTATGTCGCGCCCATGGTCGAGCTGCGCAAGGGCAAGGGTCTGAACGCGCCGATGGCCGCCGCACAGCTGGAAGACACCGTGGTGCTGGGCACCATGATGCTCGCCCTGGATGAGGTCGACGGCCTGGTTTCCGGGGCGATCAACACCACCGCCAACACCATTCGCCCGGCGCTGCAGCTGATCAAGACCGCGCCCGGCTACAAGCTGGTGTCGTCGATCTTCTTTATGCTGCTGCCGGATCAGGTGCTGGTGTACGGCGACTGTGCGGTAAACCCCGACCCAACTGCGGTGGAGCTGGCAGAAATCGCCCTGCAAAGCGCCAATTCGGCCAGCGCCTTCGGCATCATTCCGCGAGTGGCGATGCTCAGCTACTCCACCGGCGACTCCGGCAGTGGCGAGGAAGTAGAAAAGGTCCGCGAAGCCACCCGCCTGGCCAAGGCGAGCAACCCGCAACTGCTGCTCGACGGCCCGCTGCAATACGACGCCGCCGCGATCGAAAGCGTCGGCAAGCAGAAGGCCCCCAACAGCCCGGTGGCCGGTCGCGCCACGGTATTTATCTTCCCCGACCTGAACACCGGCAACACCACCTACAAGGCGGTGCAGCGCAGCGCCGATTGCGTCAGCGTCGGGCCGATGCTGCAAGGTTTGCGCAAGCCGGTGAATGACCTGTCACGCGGCGCGCTGGTCGATGACATCGTCTACACCATCGCCCTGACCGCGATTCAGGCGGCCGATCTGCCCGAGTAAGCCGCGCCGCTGGGCCGGCTCAAACCGACCCGACCCGGCGAATAGCGGCAAAATGTGGCGATCCACGGCGATCACCAGCGTTTCGAAAGGGTTGCAGTTCAGTGCACAGACGTTAACCTGTGCACCGACCGATCTGTGGTGGCAAACCACAGGCATAGATTAAGCCGGGCCAAGCGCCCACCTTCTGGAGGCATCTGCCCCCTATGCACTTTCTGCCCGCCCCGCTTCGTGGCCTGCTCACAAGCCTGATATTGGCACTCAACACCCTGTTCTGGTGTTGGCCGCTGTTTATCTTCGCCCTGCTGAAACTGCTGCTACCCATACCGGCGGTGCACCGCCTGCTGCGCTTTTTGATGCACGCGAGTGCCGAAGCCTGGATTTCCACCAACAAGTTCTGGATGGACTGGGTCGGCCATATCGAGTGGGACGTTGAAGGGCTCAAGGGCTTCGATAAACAGCACTCTTACCTGGTGACCAGCAACCATCAGAGCTGGGTGGATATTCTGGTGCTGCAATACCAGCTCAACCGGCGCGCTCCTTTTCTAAAGTTCTTTCTCAAGCGCGAGCTGATCTGGGTACCGGTGATCGGCCTGTGCTGGTGGGCGCTGGAATTCCCCTTTATGAAGCGTTTCAGCAAGGAATACCTGGCCAAGCACCCGGAAAAGCGCGGCCAGGATCTGGCCACCACGCGCAAGGCCTGCGCGCGCTACAAGACCAACCCGGTGTCGGTGTTCAACTTCCTCGAAGGCACGCGCCTGTCGCCGGCCAAGCATGCGCAGCAGCAATCGCCGTTCAAGCACCTGCTCAAGCCCAAGGCCGGAGGCATTGCCTTTGTGCTGGATGCCATGGGCGAGCAACTGCACAGCATCATCAACGTCACCATCCACTACCCACAAGGCAACCCGGGCTTCTGGGATCTGCTGTGCGGGCTGATCACCCAGGTGGTGGTGCGCGTTCAGGAACTGGAAATTCCCCAGGAATTTATCGGCGGCAACTACGACCAGGACGAAGCCTACCGCCTGCAGTTCCAGCAGTGGGTCAACCAACTGTGGCTGGACAAGGATGCCGAGCTCGATGAGTTGAAGCGGCGCTTCCCGGCGCGCTGAAGCGCCGCCAGACGCCTCGGCTCAAGCCCGCCTAACCGGCGGGCTTTTCATTGCGCGGCAGGTTGTGCCAATCCAGCTGCGCGGGAAAGCTTTTGACCTGCTCGGCGCTGAGCCCCGGTGCGACCAGAAAGCCCTGCATGATGGCGCAGTTGTGCTGCGCCAGCCAATCGCGCTGGGCCATGGTCTCCACCCCTTCGGCGATCACTTCCAGGCCCAGGTTGCGCCCCAGGTCGATGATGGTGCTGACCACGGCGGCGTCGCGTGGCGAGTCGAGCATATTGGCAATAAACAGGCGGTCGATCTTCAGCGTATCCAGCTCGAAATGGCGCAGGTAGGCCAGTGACGAGTAACCGGTGCCGAAGTCATCGATGGCGATTTTCACCCCCAACTGGCGCAGCTGGCGAAGTTGTTCCTGGCTGGTTTCCAGATCCTGCATCAGCGCACTTTCGGTGACCTCCACCTCCAGCTGCTGCGGGTTCAACTGGTGTGTTTCGAGCACCCGGCGCAGGTCCTCGACCAGCTGCGGCATACCGAATTGCACCGGGCTGACATTCAGGCTGAGCACCAGTTCGGCACCAAACTGCTGGCTCATCTGCCGGCACTGCTCGACGCCGGCCTGGAAGATCCAACTGCCCAGGCGGTTGATCAGCCGCGTCTCTTCCAGCAGCGGGATAAACACCCCCGGCGCAACGGTACCGGCAACCCGGTGCTGCCAGCGCAACAAGGCCTCGAAGCCGCGCAGGCGACCGCTTTCGAGGTAGATCTGCGGCTGATAGACCAGCACGAAGTCGTCGTTCTCGATGGCGCTGCGCAGGCTTTCCTCGAGCATCAGGCGCGAGCGGGCGCGACCGTTCATTTCCGAGGAGAAGAAGCGATATTGCTGGCGGCCCGCGCGCTTGGCCTCGTACATGGCCATATCCGCCGCCCGCAGCAAGCCCTCCACGGTTTGCCCGCACTCGGGGAAGCAGGCGATGCCGACACTCGCGCCCAGGGTCACATCGACGCCATCAAGGGTGTGCCTGACCGACACCTGCTCGATCAGCTTTTCGGCGATGCGCGCGGCATCTTCGGGGTGCTCCAGGCTGTCGAGCAAGGCGGTGAACTCATCACCGCCAATGCGCGCCAGGCTGTCGTATGGGCGCAAGCTGGTCTTGAGCTGCTCGCCCACCAGTATCAACAGACGGTCGCCGGCATCATGGCCGAGCGAGTCGTTGATGCGCTTGAAACCATCCAGATCGAGGTACAACACCGCCATGCGCTGGCCGCTGCGATCGATCCGCGCCAGCGCCGAATCCAGTGCTTGGTAGAAACCGCGACGGTTGAGCAGGCCGGTCAGGGAATCGGTAATCGCCTGCGACTCCAACTGCTGATGCAGGTCGCGCACCGCCGACATATCCAGGGCCATGATCACCATGGCATGTTGCAGGCGCGGCAAAGGCGAACAGGACAAGGCCACCGGCACCTGGCCGCCATTGAGCGTGCGCAGGTTGGCGTCATGCAGGCGATAGGCCTCATGCCGCCGCCAGTGCCGATAGAACTCGGACATTCGCCACTCGCAGGTCACCTGCGGATTGACCAGGTAGGACAGCATCTCGCTGCCCTCCAGATCACTCAGCGAACCCTGCAGCATGCGCGCCATGGCCGGGTTGGCGAAGTTGATGCGGCCGTCCTCGCCGACCACCATGATGCCCTCCGCGGCGTTGTCCAGTACCGAGGCATTGAAGGCGCGCGCCGAATCCAGCTGCTGGGTCAGTTGCAGCAGCTCGCTGCGATGGCGTTCGTGCTCGAGCAGGGCATGAATCTTGTGGCGCAAGACGCTGGGGTCGAACGGCTTGAGCATGAAGTCCACCGCGCCGGTGGCGTAGCCCTTGAGTACCGCGTCCTGGGTTTGCGCGATGGCGGAAACGAAGATGATCGGGGTGTAACGGGTACGCGGGTTGCCACGCATCAGCCGCGCCACCTCGAAGCCATCCATGCGCGGCATCTGTACATCCAGCAACACCAGGCCGACATCCTCTTCGAGCAGGCATTGCAAGGCCGCCTCGCCAGAGTCGACGCAACGCAGCTGCCAGTCGCCCTGTTCCAGCAGCGCTTCCATGGCTTCAAGGTTTTCCGCGCGATCATCCACTACCAGAAGAATCTGTGTACTGGGCTCGACCTTCGTCTGCAGGTGTGCCATTGAGCTCTCCCTTGTCCCTGGCGGCCGCGCTGACGGCTCCTGTTGTGGTTCAGGTTAGCAGGCCAGGGTAAAACTACTGCGTGAGGCCGGAGCCCGCGGCCGAACGCGATGGTGTATCGGCGCTGGCCAGCCAGCGCACCAGCATGCCCAGCAGGGCATCGCGGCTGACAGGCTTGGCCAGGTAATCGTCGGCACCGGCGGTGATGCATTTTTCCCGATCGCCCTTCATCGCATACGCGGTCAGGGCGATGATCGGGACATTGCAACCGTGCTTGGTCTTGAGCAGCCCGGTGGCGGTATAGCCGTCCATATTGGGCATGGCCATGTCCATCAGGATCAGGTCGAAGGGTTCGCGCAGGTAACAGTCGATGGCTTCCAGACCATCCTTGGCCGGGGTGATGTGCAGCCCCACCTCATCGAGCAGCGCGGTCAGGGCGTAGACATTGCGCACATCGTCATCCACCAGCAGCACGCGCCGGCCTTCCAGCGGGTTCTCCGCTCGCGGTGTCGCCAGGCTCTGCTCCGGACCGCGCACGCCACCGAGAAACCCCTGCACCGCCTCGCTCAGCTCCTGCATGTCCTCGCCATGCTTGTGCACCACCACCGCGCTGTAGCGGCGCAGTCGCTGCAAGGCCTGGCGGGTCACGTCGACCCCGGTATTGATCACCACCCGCGTGCCGTTCAGCGGGCGATGTCGGTCGAGGCTTTCCAACAGCTCGAAACCATCCTGATCGGGCAAGTCGAGGTCGATCACCAACGCGTTGAACGCGCCCTGGGCATAGGCCTGATGCGCTTCGTCAGCACGCGCACAGGCCTGCACGGTGAACCCCAGCTGCTGCAGGTGATTGCGGTAGTGCTCGCGCTCGACCTCGACATCCTCCACCAGTAACAGGCTCTGCGCCGGCACCTGCCCGAGTTGCTGCAAATCGACGAAGACCTGTTCCAGGTCCGCACGCTGGATCGGCTTGACCAGGTAGCGCGTGCCATCGTCGTTCCAATCCATCGGCTGCGGCACGCAGGAGATGATATGCACCGGCGTGCTGCGGTGGTTGGCTTGCCCGCGCAGGCGACGGAACAGCTGCCAGCCACTGATATCCGGCAGCAGGATATCGAGGATCACCGCACTGAAGCGCTCGCCTTGCAACAGGTTGAGCGCCTGCACGCCACTGCGGCAATGCACGCTGGAAAAGCCGTGGGCATGCGCCTCGTCGGCGAGCACCGAGGCGAAGTTGCTGTCGTCCTCGACAATCAACACCGCCGGGCCTTCGCCACTTCGCAGCGGAGCCTCAGTGTCGGGCTCGCTCTGCACCTGCGCCATGACGCGCACCGGCAGCGTCACGCTAAAGCAGGAACCCTGCCCCGGCGCGCTTTGCAGGCTGATTTCACCGTCCATCGCCAATACCAACTGGCGAGTGATGGCCAGGCCCAGACCGGTACCGCCAAAACGCCGGCTGGTGGAACCGTCAATCTGCTGGAAGGCCTGGAAGATCTGTTCGTGCTGCTCGGCCGCAATGCCAATGCCGCTGTCCTGCACGCTGAAGCAGAGCAGCTCGTGCTCGCCCTCCGGCTCGCCAGCGGCGCAGGACACGGTCAGGCTGACCTCGCCGTGCTCGGTGAATTTCAAGGCATTCGACAGCAGGTTGCGCAGGATCTGGTGCAAGCGCACCCGGTCACTGTGGATCACCCGCGGCACCCCGGCCTCCAACTGGGTGCGCAGGTGCAGCCCCTTGATCTCGGCCATTGGCCGCAGGCTGGCATCCAGCTCGACCAGGATGTCCTGCATGTTCAACGGCTCCAGCCGCAGCTGCATGCGCCCGGACTCGACCTTGGCCAGGTCGAGCACATCGTTGATCAGCTGCAACAGATCACTGCCGGCACGGTGCACGATATCGGCATGTTTGGCCTGTTTCTCGGTCAGGTTGCCGGCACTGTTCTGGCGCAACTGGTCGCTGAGAATCAGGATGCTGTTGAGCGGCGTGCGCAGCTCGTGGGACATATTGGCGAGGAACTCCGACTTGTAGCGATTGGCCAGAATCAGCTGCTCGGCCTGGTCGCGCAGGCGTTGCTCCGCCGCCTTGCGCTCACTGATGTCGATGATCACCGCCTGCACCAGCACATCGGTGCCACTGCGCAGGGGCGACAAGCCGACTTCCAGCGGAATCAGATGACCATCGCAGTGCTGGCCGAACAGCTCACGGTTGCCGCCCATGCGCCGTGGTGCCGGGTCATTGAGAAAGCCTTCGCGCAGGTGTGGATGCGCCTTGCGCAGGGCCTCGGGTAGCAGGCGCTCGACGGGCTGACCGAGCAGCTCATCGCGCGGGTAGCCGAACATCAGCTCGGTCTGCCGATTGACCATGGCCACCAGACCTTGACCATCGACCAGCACGATCGAGTTGGGCGACGCCTCGACCACCAGGCGGAAACGCTCCTCGGCCGCACGCCGCTCGCTGATATCGATGATCACCGCCTGCACCAGCACCTCATTGCCAGCGCGGATTGGCGACAGGCCAACCTCCAGGGGAATCTGCCGGCCATCATGATGACGGCCAAACAACTCGCGATTACCGCCCATGCGCCGCGGCTCCGGCGCGGCCTGGAAGTTCTCGCGCATGCCGACGTGAGCCTTGCGGATGGACTCCGGCAACATTTTTTCTACGGGCTCACCCAGTAGCTCCGCGCGGGTATAGCCGAACATCAGCTCGGTCTGGCGATTGACCATGGCGATCAGGCCGCGGCTATCGACCAGCACGATGGCGTTGGGTGAGGCCTCGATCACCAGGCGGAAGCGCTCTTCACGTTCACGCATACCCTGATTGAGGCGCTCGCTGCTGGCCAGCGTCCGCTCACGCAGGAACAGGTAACCACCGACCAGCAAGGACAGCAGCAGCGCGGCCAGCAAACCGCTGACCAGACCGACATTCAGGCTGTTGTTGTGCACCGCCTGTTCATACTGGGGCGTGCTGCTGACCTTGAGCTGCCAGGTCCGGCCATAGATATTCAGCGTGCGCTGCGCCTCAAAGCGCGACAGCCGGGCCTCTGCCGAGGTCAGTTTAAGCAGCGGGCTGGCAGCATCCATGCTGTCGACCAGCTCGACCCAGAACAACTCGCTGCTGCTGCCGAGAATGCCTTGCATCAGGTCGGCCATGCGGAAGGTGCTGGCGACCATGCCCTGTACTGCCGCCTGACGTTCCTCGGTATTGGTCTGCGGGGCATTCTGGCGGTACACCGGCAGGTAGAGGATCAACCCGGCCTGGACGGCCTGCTCGGTTTCCTGCCTGAGCTTGAGTGGCCCGGTCAACACCGCTTCACCGCTGTCGCGCGCCAGGCTGATGGCTTGCCGACGGGTCGCCTCGGTATACATGTCGAACCCCAAAGCCCGCCGATTGCGCCAATCCAGCGGGTTGATGAAGTCGACGATCAGGTAGTCATCGCGCAGCCCCGGCGGAAAAGCCTGGAAATCCGGGCGCCCGTTGGCCCGCGCAAACTGCACGTAGCGGTCCAGTTCGGCACCGCGCAAATAACGGTTCCAGCTCAGGGCCTGAATGCCTGGATAGCGCTCCTGCAGTTGCAGCTGATCACCCGCCCGCTGCCACTCGTCATGGGAGACATCGCTGCTGCCGGCCATCAACCCGGACATGCCGCGCAGGACCATCTCGTAAGCCAGCATGCGCTCGCGCACGCTCTGCTCGACGCCATCCACCGCCAGGGCGAAGCGGGCGTCCTGCTCTTCACGGTTATTGGCCCCCAGCACCAGCCACTGCCAACTCACCAGGGCGCTCAGGCCGGCCAGCAGACACAAGGTGACCAACAGAGGAACCCAGGGCTTACGCGAGGGAAAAACCGGCGGGGTGTCGTCCATGAGCGCTCCTGATCCTTGCTGTGCCCACTGCAATCAGCGCGAGGGCACCCACTCGCCACGCGGATTGCGGAGCAGATGTTGAGCAGTCTAGTCAGGATTTTGCGTCAGTCGAATCGCACGACCGGCGGCGCTCAGCATGCAAAAGGCCCCAGAACGGGGCCTCTTGTACAACTGCGAAGGTTATTGCTGGCCAGGCAAGGGGCGCAGGTTGATCTCCACCCGACGGTTCTGCGAACGCCCTGCCTCGTTGGCATTGCTGGCAATCGGCTGATCCGGGCCTGCTCCACGGGTGCTGACCCGGGCGCTATTGACGCCCTGAGCAAACAGGTAATTGGCCACGCTCTGCGCACGGCGCTGCGACAGGCTCATGTTGTAGGCATGGCTGCCGGTGCTGTCGGTGTGACCGATGATCTCGATGCTGTTCTGCTCGTACTGACGGAACGAGTTGGCCAGGTTGTTCAGCGGGTTATAGAAGTTGCTGGCGATATCCGCCGAATCGGTGGCGAAGGTGATATTGCCGGGCATGATCAACTGGATATTGTCACCCTGGCGCTCGACCTGCACCCCGGTGCCTTCCATGCTGCGGCGCAACTCGGCTTCCTGCTTGTCGGCGTAGTAGCCGTAACCCGCGCCAGCCGCACCGGCCACAGCAGCGCCGATCAGCGCGCCCTTGCCGCGGTTGTCATGGTTGATCGCCGCACCGGCCACCGCGCCGGCCAGAGCACCCAGGCCACCGTACTTGGCGGTTTTGCTCATGCCACCGGACGGCTCTGCAGCGGTCTGGTTGTCATAGGGATTGGGCGAGGCACAGCCTGTAACCAGCGCGGCCAAGGCGGCGACAAGGATCAAGCGTGAAGGGGTAAACATGGTTGGAGCTCCCGAGGCAGTGTTCGTCGCCAGACAAGTTGGCAGAGGTTAGAGCGCGCGACGCGCGGAAGATTCCCTGGACTCAAGCGCGCACAAAGGGGTTTTCGCGCATTTCATCGCCCAGCCGGGTGTCGCTGCCATGCCCGGTGACCACGGTCGCGTCCTCATCCAGGCTGTACAGACGCTGCTTGATCGAACGCTCGATGGTCGGGTAATCGCCGCCCCACAGGTCGGTGCGACCAATGCCGCGCTTGAACAGGGTGTCGCCGGCGATCAGCAGCTTGTCCTGGGGGAACCAGAAGCTCATCGAACCTGGCGTATGCCCTGGCGTGTGCAGTGCCACGCCGCAACCACAGGCCAGCTCTTCATCATCGGCCAGCCACTGGTCCGGGGCCGGCACCGGGGTGTAAGGCACGCCGAACATGCGGCACTGCATTTCCAGGTTGTCCCAGAGGAACTGATCGTCCTTGTGCAGATGCAGGGTCGCGCCGGTCAGCTCCTTCATCTGCCCGGAAGCCAGGAAGTGATCGAGGTGCGCGTGGGTATGAATGATGCTCACCACCTTAAGGCCGTGGGCTTCCAGGCGCGCCATGATGTGCTCGGGGTTGCCACCCGGATCGACCACGATGGCCTTCTTGGTCAGCGGGTCGCCGATGATCGTGCAGTTGCACTGCAAAGGCCCGACGGGGAAGGTTTCGCGGATCAGGGTCGGGATTGCGGCAGAACTCATGGTTATTCCTCAGTGCGGTAATCGCTGGGCAGTTTACCCGTCCACTTCTTGAACGCACGGCGGAAATTCGAGGGGTCGCTGAAACCCAGCAGGTAAGCGATCTCATACAGCGGCAGATGGGTGGTGGTGAGGTATTGCAGGGCCAGGCTCTTGCGCACCTCATCGAGCACCTGCTGGTAACTGGTGCCCATGCTCGACAGGTGCCGGCGCAGGCTGCGGCCGCTGGTGTGCAGGGCATCGGCGGCACTGGCCAGATCGGGGAAGTCCCCGGGGCGCGCCAGCAGCAGGCGACGCACGCGGGTCAGCAGGCCGTCCTGCACATCCAGGCTGGCCAGCAGCGCCTCGCACTGCTGCTCGCACATCTGCACCGTGGCCGGATTGGCCAGCGCCATCGGCCGGTCCAGATAGGCGATCGGCATGCTCAGGCGGTGATAGGGCTGATCGAAGGCCACCGCCGCGCCAAACATCCGCTCATAACGCTCGGCGTAATGCGGCGCGGCGTGGGCAAAACCCACCTCGACCTCCTGCAGACGCTCGCCCACCAGGAAACGCGCGATGGTGTACAGGCTGGTCAGCAGGCCTTCGGCGGCAAACCGGCTGAGTGGCCCCAGCGGCAGCGACTCACTGGCGCGCAACTCGACCCGCTCGCCCTGCTCGACCATCTCCAGTTCATAGGTCAGGCCCAGCACCCGGTAATACTTGAGGGCAAACTGCATGGCCTTGCCCAGGTTGGCGCTGGACAGCACCGCGTAGCCGAGAATGCCATGGGTCGAGACATTCAGCCGCTGGCCGAGCAGCAGCCCCAGCGCCGGCTCATCGCACAAGCGCAGGGCACAACTGGTGAGCTGGGTGAAATCGCTAAAGGACAAACGCCCCTGGGGATTGCCCAGCACCTCGGGCCTGACCCGCGCCTCGGCAAACAGCTGGGCGCGTGGCACGCCAAGCTCTTCGACCAGATCCAGCAGGGCCGCCGCATAAGCGACCGGAACCAGTTCGGCATTGAAATTGAGTGATGGCTTCATGGGTTTCTTATTAGTAGTTGGCCAGATATGACCATTTTTCTCGACGATAACCTTGTTCGACAAAACCCGGCAAGCGCATAAATGCACCATGGTGCCAAATCGGTCGCGCAGTACAGCTCACGAGCAATGGCTTAATCGGCGTGCGGTCATCTTCAGGGAAGCGGTCGATGTGCTGCCACATCCGAAGGTTTGGCGCTGGCCCGACCGTGCAGTGGCACTCAGCGCGTTGCGCATGCCCAAGATAGACGCTGCAAAGCCTTATGAATGGCCTTGAGCCCAGGCACCGCAGGCCCTGCAAACGGCCATACAAAGACAACAGAACAGCACTAATGGCCATAAATGACCGAAACATTGGCTGTTGTGAACCTTTGCCAGCCGACTTGGCGAACCCATAGTGCAAGCATGCTCAGTCAGAGACTCAGGGAGTCAGCATGGTCAGCACTACCCCGGAAGGTTTGCAGATTCGTCCACGGCATATGGATTTCGATTTCCCCAATCCACTGCCGCGCCATTGGCACAGCGGCGATGCCTTCAAAAGCCATTTGTTCGATGCCATGTCGGTGCTGTTCCCCGACGGCGAACGCTTCTTTATCGACTCGGTGCGACACTTCCGCGACCAGATCGACGACCCGGTGCTGAAAGAACAGATCCGCGGTTTTATTGGCCAGGAAGGCCACCACAGCCGCGAGCACCTGGAATACAGCAACCGCCTGCGCGACCTGGGTTACGACATCACCCGTATCGAGAAGCGCGCCCAGGCGCGCATCCGCTTCACCCAGAAGAAGTTCTCGCCGCAGCGCCAACTGGCAGCCACCGCGGCGCTGGAACATATCACCGCGATCATGGCCGACGGCCTGCTCAAGGACCCGCGCCATATGGCCGGCGCGCACCCGACCATGGCGCGTCTGTGGCGCTGGCATGCGCTGGAAGAAACCGAACACAAAGCGGTGGCCTTCGATGTGTACAACCAGGTCTGCGGCAGCCGCAAGCTGCTGCGCCGGGCGATGCGCATGGGCACCTTCTTCTTTCTGCTCGACACCAGTCGCGGCCTGATCCATATGCTCAAGCAAGATGGCCTGCTGTGGAACTGGCGGGTCTGGCGCGACGGCCTGCAGTGGATGTGGGGCAAGGAAGGCGTATTCCGCCCGCTGATCGGTGCCTATCTGGACTTCTTCAAAGCGGACTTCCACCCCTGGCAGCACAACAACCTCGAGCTGCTCTACCAGACCCGCAGTGAGTTTGATGCGCCGGCGCAGAGTCAGGCGGCCTAAGGCGGACACTGAAGCAAAACGAAAAGGGAGCCAGATGGCTCCCTTTTTTATTCTTCTATTTTTCACTGATCGCGACGGCTGCTGCCATCGCGATCGGGCCCTGTCAGCCCTGCAGAAAACGCAGGGTATCCGCCGCGCTCTGCTGCGGAATTTCCTCCATGGGAATATGCCCGACACCTGGATAGATTTTCACCTGGATGCCCGGCAGGTCGCGCTGCCACAGCGGCACATGCTTGGGCGAAATCCAGCGGTCGCGCTCGCCCCACAGCAGCAGGGTCGGAGCCTGAATCTGCGCGACCCGCTCGGGGGTGGTATGCAGTTCCTGTTTATTGACCTTGAGCAGCACGCGGAAGATCTCCATCATCGCCCGCCGATTGCCCGGCCGCCGGCTCAGATCGTTATAACGGTCCACCACGCCGGGTTTGATCCGCGCCGGTTCGCCGTAGACTTCCTTGATGCCCTGGGCGATCAGCGCCCGCGGCATCCACAGCGGCATGGCCACAGTCGAACCGGGCAAGGCGGCCGAGGCGATCATCCACGGCACCTTGTGCATGTGATAACCGGCCGGGTCGATCAGCACCAGTTTCTCCACCCGCTGCGGCTGCGCCAAGGTGAAGTTCCAGGCGATATAGCCGCCCAGGGAATTACCGACAATCGAGGCCTTGCTCACGTTCAGGTAATCGAGCAGCAGGCCGAACACCTTGATCATCCGCTCGGCCGAATACACGCCATCACGCGCCGGCCCGGTCAGACCGAAACCCGGCACATCGAAGCGGATAACCCGGTAATCCGCAGCAAAGGCCGGCAGCCAGTCATCCCAGGTGTGCAGGGAGGCGACCACGCCATGGATCAGCACCAGCACCGGCTTGTCGCGGCTACCCTCATCGCGGTAGTGCAGGTTGAAACCATCCAGCTCGATATAGCGTGAGCCGCTGGCAGCGTTGCCGTAGCGGGCCTTGAGGTTTTCCAACGGCAAGGCACCGAAGCCCAAACGGGCGAAGCCGGCCGCCAGTGGTGGCGTCAGCGGGAGACTGGAAGCAGACATGCAGGCACCTCTAGATTGTTGTTATGGGAAAGACGCATCCGCCCTATCAGAGCATGCCTAATCCCCGCTGACGCCTAACCTAGGTTGAGCTGGAGGCGCTGCAGAGCGAGGCGATCAACAGCTCGCTGAGCACCCGCTTGGCCTGTTCGATCTCGGCGCGACTGGCCGCGCGGCCGAGCAGCTCCAGCGAGGCGGCTTCCATAGCCCAGATCAGGGCGCGGTAAGTCAGCGGCTCGGCCGGGCGAGTGTCGCCGTGCAAACGCTCGGCCAGCAGCCGCGCCATCTCCGCATGCGCACGCTGGCGGTGCGCGGCCAGCGGCGAGTCGGCGCGCAGGGCCTCTTCCTGCATCAACCGAATGATCGGCCCGACCGCCAGGTGATAATCGAAATAACGCCCGACCATCGCACTCAGCCAGGCCTGCGGGCTGCCGGCGCTGCTCTGCATTTCACTGAAACGCGACAGCAGCAGGGACACCGCCGTCTGGTAGATGCCTTCGAGCACCTGCATCTTGTTCTCGAAGTACTTGTAGAAGGTCCGGCGCGACACATTGGCCGCCGCCAGCAGGTCATTCACCGTGGTCTCGGCCAGGCCCTTGCGGGCAAATACCGGGATCGCCGCCAGTTGAATATTGGTGCGCTGCAGATGGCCGATCAGCGGCCCGTCGCCGTCCTGTTCCTGCTGCTGCGCCACCGCACCGTAACCACCCAGATCCTCGAATACCGCACGCACAGCACCGAGTTCGGCTAATGCCTGTTGCATGGCCAGTTCCCAACCAAGGCGCGGGTGACGTAACAGAGCAAGCTGGTTACTCTGCAGTTGATTACTCTGAACGCCATAGCCGCAGGATTATTGTTGTGCTGAACACGCTAACACGCCGTCTCGGCCTACCGCTGGCCATCCTTTTGCTGGTTCTGCTGTCACCCGTGCAGGCTGCCGAGCTGTTCTACCTCGGGCAGAAGATCCCGGACATCCACAAACCCTGGAACAGCGCCGATTACCAGCAGCTGCTGGAGGCCCTGAAAAAGGTCGACAGCACCCAGGCCAACGCCTTGCCACGGCGCAGTGGCGAGTTCACCGGGCCGATCTACCAGCGCATGGTCAGTGAGGAGAATTTCCGCCCGCAGCTGAATATCTACGCGTCGTTGGATCTACGGCAGAACGAGGCCCGCGAAGCGCTGTTTCGCCTCAAGGAGCTGATGCGCCTGTACTTCGACTTCCGCGCCGTGCAGCAGCCGTACGCCGCCGAGGCGCTGGGCCTGATGAGCTATTCACTGCGCCAGCAGGCGGTGCTGTTCACCCTCACCACCGAGTTCTGGATGACCCTGTCGCAAACCGAACAGAGCAACCCGGTGCGCCTGCAGGGCCTGCACGAGACCAAGGCCGCCGCCGCCATGCTGACCTCCAGCGCGCTGGACTACCTGGGCCTGACCAAGCAGTTCGACCGCGAGGAACTGGTGCTCTACAGCGCCGAGCTGAGCAAGCAAATGCCTGAACTGTTTATTCACCTGAGCGTCGATGTGCGCGAGGTATTGCTGCAACGCGTCGAACAGCTGGCGCAACAGCACGCCTATGCCGAAGTGCAGCAGAACATGCGTGAACTGCAGCCGGTGCTGCTGAGCATTCAGACCGATGTACAGGGCAAACTGGCGGCAGCGGCAGCCGCACCGAACACGCCGAAGGCACGTCCGCTGGATTTATCCGTACCGGCTGAGTCAGCGCAATAAACCCAGACTCTTGGCCCGTGCTACTGCTTGCGTCCGGCGCTCGACGCCGAGCTTGCTGTTGATATGGCGGGCGTGGGTCTTCACGGTGTGCAGCGAGATAAACAAGCTCTCGCTGATCTCCTGGTTGGAGCAACCCTGGGCAATTAGCTGCAGCACCGACAACTCGCGAGCGCTCAAGGCATCGACCACCGCGGCATAGTCTTCCTGGCTGGCCGCCGGCTCAGCCGTCGGCAATACAGCCAACAGGGCCGTAACCAGTGGGCTCGGGTCCTGCACCGCCAACTGCTCGCGCAGCCACTCGGGCTGCTGCACCAGCACGCCGTGAAAGGGCAGCAAGCCGCCACCGGCCGCCGCCAACAAGGCATTGCGTAGCTGCTGCTGGGCCTCACGTTCGCGGCCGTCATCGCGCAGCAACCCGGTCAATTGCATCTGCGCAATCACCCCGAGCAACTGCCCGCCGGTATCCTGCGCCAACTGGTTCAACGCACGCAAACGCTGCTCAGCCTGTTCCTGCTGGCCCTGCAAGCGCTCGAAAGAAGCCAGGTGCAACTGGATATGCAGCGGCAATTGCGGATGAAACTCCGGTGCAGCAGCGGCCTGCTCACCACCGTAAGCATCGACCAGACGGCTTAGCCAGACGCCAGCCAGCTCCACCTGGCCCTGGCGCAGCCACAGCTCGCATTTGGTCAGGGTAATCATTGCCAGGTAGTAGATCGGCGGAATATCCCAGATATGCATCAGCCGCTCGGCCTCGGCCAACTGCGCAAACGCCTCGGGCAGATTGCCCTCGCGCCCTTCCAAGCTGGCCAATACGCAATAACCGATCAGCACACTGATATCGCGGCAACTGCGCGCTTCGGCAATCCCGGCCAACAGGCGCTGGCGGGCCTGCTGCGGCTGCAGGCGCAGGTTGAGCAGATGGCCCTCGTACAGGGTCAAGCGACCGCGCACCGCATACTGACGCTGCGCAGGCAACGTGGCCAAGCGCTGCAAGCCCTGACGCACTTCATCCAGCGCCCGCAGCACCTCGCCACGCGCCTGTAACACCCGGGCACGGTCGTAATGCGCCAACGCTTCGAACAAGGGGTTAGCCACCCGCTGCGCCAGCTCCAGGGCCTCGCGATTCAACGCCCGCGCACGCCACAGGTCGCCATGCACGATCGCCAGGTTGGCCAGGCTCGACAGGCACATCAGGCGCTGGCCGTAGCGCTCCAGCGGCAGACAGCTCAGGGCCTCACTGCAATACGCCTGCGCCTTAGTACTGTCACCACGGCCACGGGCAATCACCCCGCTCAGCGCCAACCACTGCGCCAGCAAAGCCTGCTGCTCAGCGGCATCGCGTGCGGGCAGGAAACGTTGCAACTGGCCGAGCAGCTCTTCGGCGGCATCCAGCTGACAGGCCAGCGCCAACGCCCAGCCGTACAGCAGGATCAGGCGCGGCGTGCTGGTCAGCAAACTGTCCGGCAAGTCCATCTTCCAGCGCAGCAAGGTGGCGACATTCTGCTCGGCCAACAATTGCTCTTCGGAGAGGTTCTGCACCAGATTGGCGGCCACATCCGGCTGGCCGGCGCGCAATGCCTGCTCGATCGCCTCATCCAGCAGCCCCTGCGCGCTAAACCAGCGACAGGCGCGCAGGTGCATACCGGCGGCCGGCTGACTCAGTGCAGTGGCCGGGCGATTACGCAAGAGATCGGAAAACAGATGGTGGTAGCGGAACCACTTGCCCTGCTCGTCCAGCGGCACCAGAAACACCTGGTGCGCCTGCAGGTGACGCAGGATCGCCGCGCTGTCATGGACATCGCGCAGGGCGTCGCACAGCTCGGCGCAGAAACGTTCCTGGCTGGCGGTTTCATAGAGGAAGGCTTGCACCTCGGCGGGCTGATGCTCGATCACCTCTTCCAGCAAATAATCGCGAATCAGACCCTCGGCCGCCTGCGGCAGGCGCATTAACCCCTCGTCATCCTGATTCTGGCTGGCCGCCAGCGACCACAAACGCAAGCCCGCCACCCAGCCCTCGCTGCGTTGCAACAAGTTGGCCAGCGCCTCGGCAGACAGCGCGCTGCCTTGCAAGGCCAGCAATTTCGCGCTTTCACTGTCGGTCAGGCGCAGGTCCTGCTCATGCAGTTCAAGCAACTGGCGGGAAAGCCGCAGGCGCGCCAGATGCCAGTCCGGTCGCTGCCGGCTGGTCACCAACAGCAGCAAGCCCGCAGGCAGGTGGTTGAGGAAGAACTGCAGGCAGCGATCCAGCACCGCGCCCTGGGCCAGATGGTAGTCATCCAGCACCAGCAACAGCGGCCGTTGCGGATCAAGGCACAGTGCCAGCTCGTCGAGCAGGCCGTCCAGCCATTCCTCGAATGCGAAAGGCTGATGGCGCTGGCGCAATCGGAGCAATCCCAGCGCCTCGTTGCCGACCCCTGGAAAGAACTGCTGTAAGCCGCTGAGTAAGCGCTCTAAGAACCGACCTGGATCACTGTCGCGCGGGCTCAGGCCCAACCACAGGCTCTGCCACTGCTCGGGCAGGTGTTCGCAGAACTCGATGGCCAGAGAACTTTTGCCAAAGCCTGCCGGTGCACTGACCAGCAGCAAACGCCCGGCCAAGCCAGCGTGCAAACGCTCACACAAACGCGGGCGTGGCACATAACGGGCAGGCAACGGCGGACGATAGAAATGCCCACCCACCACGCTGGGCGCAGAAACTAAACCAGGAATTGGAGACAGATCAGTCATCAGCCGGTTTCTTGTAGTAGTCAGGCAGAGGCACTACCAATGTCCCGCAGACTAGCGTCTTGCCGCGCGCATTTGAAGCCCTGAGAGCAATCCTGTGGCGAACGGCCACGATTGCTCACACAGACTGAACATTTGCCGGGCTTTATCACAGACATAAAAAATGGCCGGAAGCCATTTTTAACGTCGCACAGCGACGGCCAGAAGGGTGGCCGTTATGGATGCAGAGCCATAAAAAATCGCCGGGAGCGATTTTTAACGTTGCGCAGCAACGGCCCGGAGGGTGGCCGCCATGGATGGCAGGCCATAAAAAAACCGGCCCTTGCAGGCCGGTTTCTTATGCAGCGTCACACAGGCTTAGCGAACGCCCGCCTGGCGCAGGGCCGCAGGGGTGTAGTCGCTTTCTTTCGCCGGGTAGTCGAACTCGTAAGCACTCTTCTCTTCGTTCTTCATACCCAGAGCCAGGTAACGACCGGACAGCAGGTCATACAGGGTCTCGATGCTGTACCACGGCACTTGCTTGTCGTAGTAGTACTGCGAGTGGGCCTCAGCCACACGCCACAGGGTACCGCGACCGTCGTAGTGGTCGATGGCAGCAGCTTGCCAGGTATCTTCGTCGAGGTAGAAATCACGCTTGGCATAGATATGACGCTCACCCGACTTCAGGGTTGCAGTCACATTCCATACGCGGTGAAGCTCGTAACGGGTCAGATCCTGATTGATGTGGCCAGCTTTGATGATCTCGCTGTATTTCAGCTTCGGCGAGTCCAGACGGTAGCTGTTGTACGGGATGTAGATTTCCTTCTTGCCGTTCAACTTCCACTCGTAACGGTCAGGTGCACCGTTGTACATGTCGAAGTTGTCCGAGGTGCGCAGACCATCGGCGGCGGTACCCGGGCCGTCATAAGAAACCTGAGGGGCACGACGCACGCGACGCTGACCGGCGTTGTACAGCCACGCCAGACGCGGCTCCTTCACCTGGTTCAAGGTTTCGTGTACCAGCAGCACGTTACCCGCCAGACGCGACGGCGCAGTTACCCGTTGCTTGAAGTAGAACAGCACGTTGCTGGCCTTGCTGGTGTCGGCGTCCTTCAGCGCACCACGGAAGGTGAACTCATCCTGGAAATAAACCAGGCTGTAAGAACCGTTCGGCTGCGGAGTCGCCTGGGTGACCAGACGCTTCACACTGCCGCCACGGTAGCGAGTGATGTGGTTCCAGATCGCTTCCAGACCGTCCTTAGGAATCGGGAACGGGTTGGCCTGGTCGAAGTTCTCCAGACCGTTACCACCCTCAACCAGCTTGGTACTCACCGCGTTGCTCTTGGCAGCCGCGATGATCTTGTCCGGCAGGTTGGCCGAACGATGGGTAGCGAACACCGGCATTTTGTAGCTGTCCGGATAACGCTTGAACATGGCCAGCTGCCCTGGGGTCAGCTTGTCCTTGTACTGACCAACGTTCTGCGCGGTGATGGTGAACAGCGGCTGCTCGCTCGGGAACGGATCCGAGAGGAAACCAGCAGCATCAGCAGTACCCGCAGTGGCTGGCAGACCGCCAGTCCAGGCTGGGATCGAACCATCAGCATTACCGGCCATCTCAGCGCCGACTGGGGTCAGCGTAGTGCCCAGCTTGGCCGCTTCATCCGGCGCGACCGCCGCCATTACACCACTGGCCAGCAACGACAGTGTTAGAGCACCGGTTTGCAGCAGACTTTTTGTTGTTTTCATAGATATAGCCTTCCTCAAAATCCTGTCTGCTTAGAAGTTCACACCAAGGCTGAGCGCAACGAAGTCGCGATCAATCGAAGTGTTGTATTTGCCACCGAAGAAATCGGTGTAAGCCAGGCTGGCGGTGTAGGTGTTCTGGTATTCAGCATCCAGGCCCAGGCTTACAGCCTTGTTGCCTTCGCCGAACAGACCGTTAGGACCATAACCATCTACGTCATGCGACCAGGAAACGCTTGGCTTCAAGTTCACACCGGCGAATACATCCGGGTAATCCCAAATGGCGCGAGCACGGTAGCCCCAGGAAGTGCTGGTTACGAAACCATCGTCTTCACAGTACTTGCTGACATTCTCAGCATTGGCGTTACCACCTAGGGTAGAAACGTTCAAGCCTTTGCAAGTGGGATAGGCCACGCCACCCGTTACATAGTTACCCGGCAGCGGCCCTGGGCCAAAAATCGGATCTCGCCCATAACGAACATCATCAGTACTTTCCAAGCCACCAACATGTGCAACACCGATCTCACCGACCAATGTCAGACGGCTAGCCCCCATAACCTGATCAAAGAAATGAGTGAACGTAGTCTGGAACTGGGTAATTTCCTTACGGTTATAGCCTCGGGCGATAGAGCCAAAGCTGCCATCTAACAACGAAACGTTGCCAATACCCGCGGGGCCGTAAACAGCATTACCCAGAGTTAAGCCACCACCCAGCGGAGTCGACAAATCACCAAGCGGCTTCAAGCCTGCATAGAGAACATCAGTCGTTGTGATCTGCACGGGAGCATTCGGGCGATAACTAACCTCACCCGCCCATGCCGTACCAGTAGGCAGAGTGGTCGAGAAGCTAACACCATAGAGCTTTATGTCCTCGGGATAGGACATGAAGTAATTACCATTACCCGCGGCTGCAAGCGGGGCCAAAGGAGCAATTGCGCCAACAGCTTGCAGAAGACCACCGGGAATAAAAGGGTTCACTGCAGCAGAGGTAGCGGTTACCCACTGCCCAATTGCGTTGTAATCCGCTTCTGAACCAGCCTGCCCGTTAAAGAACGGGGTGCGGCTGTGATAGTTCATAAAATAGGTACCGAACTCGGTATCAAGTGGCTCGAAAAAATAACGGAACGCCAAGCCCCACTGCCCACTGTCACGAGCATCCTGGTCGCCACCCCGAGGAACGATTACACCTTCTCCGGAATCACTCCAGTTAGCACCAACAGCTTTAAGGCCAGGAACGACGAAAGGAGTCAACGCCCCCAACCTTGCATTGACGGCACTTTCATTGGCCAACACGTTCAGGTTGCCATCGCAGCCATCTGCAACAATATCTGCTTGCGCAAAGAAAGTGCCGCAGTTATCCACTACGGTCTGATCCCATTCCAGCTGGTAGAAAGTCTCCATGGACAGGTTTTCGGTCAGGCTCTGCGAGACATAGAACATATTGACCGGAATCAGACCTTCCTTGATTTCTGCACCCGGACGGCGAAACGCAGCAGCGTCAACCGGGTTAATCGAGTTGATGCTGTTCTGGATAAAGGTACTTTCACCCCAGCTTACGACTTGCTTACCCAGGCGCACGGAGCCAGGCTGATCAGCCACTGAATAGTTGTGATAGACAAAGGCATCGAGGATTTGCGCACCAGACGACTGTGCTGCAGTTTTACGATGACTATCGTCGATATCTTTGAAGATACGGCTTTCGTCTTTCAGCTCGAAGTCGTACCAATACTTGCCACGAACAAATACACCGGTATCGCCGTATTTCAATTCAAGATCGTGGATACCTTTGAAAATCTTCGAGAAGGTTTCACCCTTTTTGAAGTTCATATGGGAATCATCTGAGGTCTGCGAAAGACCGTCACCGCCATTGTTGAAACCAATCAGATCTGGGTCCGCGCCACGCACCGACCAGCTCGCGCCAACCGACAGCGAAGAGTCGAACTGGCCTTCGATTTCACCAATATTGAAAGTAACGCCGAACGCGGGTGCGGCGAGAGTGGATGCGAGGCTGACGGCCAATGGCAGTTTCGCCAGGCGCCAGGTTTGTTTTGTTTTTGTCATCGACGCTACTCCATGTGTTTTTTTGTTATGGATGGTGCGGACTATAGCCAGCGGGTACTACTGCTTGATCCCTCTAAAGTGTGATTTGCAGCCCCCAGGCACTCTGGCCCGCAGGTTTCGGCGCTTTTACCATCGCCTGCCGAGCCAAGAATGGACTGAGAAGAGCAATTAGCAAGCCAAACGCTTGTTTGACCAATCAGTCACTAAAAAGCAGGGGAGATTTTCTGGAGCAGAACGCTCCCTGATAAGCCGAAACAGTCCCAACGCACAACCGAGGACAGCCGCTAAATGCCCGAAACGCCTGATAATTTGCCGGTTTCAAGGCATTCGTAGAAAACCCGAGCACCCCGTGCGGGTGCCCGGTAAAAACGCTTAGAGCGTGGAGAGAAACGGGCTGCCGGCGGCCTGCCACTGAACGATATCCAGGCGGATACGCTTCTTATCCAGCTTGCCGACACTGGTCTTGGGAACTTCGGTAACAAGGGCAATTTGTGACGGTATCGCCCACTTGTTGATGCTGCCTTGTTCCACAAACGGCTTGAGGTGTTCCTTCAGGCCCCTGGCGTCCAGCGTCTGCCCATCACGCAGCACCAGCAGGGCAAACGGGCGCTCGCCCCACTGCGGATCGACTATGCCGACCACCGCTACTTCGCGCACGGCAGGATGGCGGCTGATCAGGTCTTCCAGCTCCAGAGAGGAAATCCACTCGCCGCCAGTCTTGATCACATCCTTGATACGGTCGCGAATATCGATAAAGCCGAAGTCATCGATGGTCGCGACATCGCCAGTATGCAGCCAGCCGTGCTGCCACAGTTCCGCACCCTTCTCCGGCTCGCGGAAGTAGCCCTGAGTCAGCCACGGTGCCCGCAGCACCAGTTCGCCCTGAGTTTCGCCATCTGCCGGTAACAAGTTGCCATCGGCGGACATGATCGCCGCTTCAACCAACGGAACCGGCACGCCGGCCTTGATCCGGTAGCTGGTGCGCTCATCTTCGCTACCGGCCATCAATTCATCATTGATATGGCCACAGGAAATCAACGGGCAGGTTTCCGACATGCCATAGGCCGCCGTCAGTTGGATGCCGCGCGCCTTGGCAGCGTCGTACAACGAGCGATTGAGGGCGCTGCCGCCGATGATCAGCTTCAGGCCGCCGAAGTCGTGGCCCTGAGCCGTTGGCGCGCTCATCACCATCTGCAGAATAGTCGGCACGCAGTGGGAGAAGGTCACCTTCTCCTCCTTGATCAGGCGGCAGAGCATGTCCGGCTCGTAGCGCCCCGGGTAGACCTGTTTGACCCCGAGCATGGTCGCCACATAGGGAATCCCCCAGGCGTGCACGTGGAACATCGGGGTGATCGGCATATACACATCGTTGGTACCGAGCAGGCGCACGCTGTCGAGGCTGCCCAGCACGCTGGCTTCGGCCAGGGTGTGCAGCACCAGTTGGCGGTGGCTGAAGTACACGCCCTTGGGGTTGCCGGTGGTGCCGGTGGTGTAGAAGGTGGTGGCGATCGAGTTTTCGTCGAAATCCTCGAAGTCATAACGCGGGCTGGCCGCGGCCAGCAACGCTTCGTATTCGCCCACCAGGTTGCCCAGATCTGCGCTCTTATCGGCCGCATCAGTGAGCAGAAGGGTCTTTTCCACCGTGGTCAGCTGGCTTTCGATGCCCTTGTACAGCGGCACGAACTCGCTGTTGACCAACACGAACTTATCCTCAGCATGGTTCATGGTGTAGAGGATCTGATCAGCCGACAGGCGGATATTGATGGTGTGCAGCACCGCGCCGATCATCGGAATAGCGAACATGCACTCCAGGTAACGGTGGCTGTCCCAGTCCATCACCGCCACGGTGTCACCGGCCTTGACCCCGGCCTCGGTCAGCACATTGGCCAGGCGTGCGATGCGCTGGTTGAGGGTGGCGTAGCTGTAACGCAGCTGGTCGCGGTAGACGATTTCGCGGGTCTTTTCATAGCGAACACCGGACAACAGCAGGCGCTTGATCAACAAGGGCGCTGGGTGGGCGTTGTCGGCGGGGGCAATCAGGCGGGTCTGCAGCATGGCGATACCTTATTTCACGGTTTTTTCAGTGCGGCCAATCTAGAGGGCTACGCGCCCGGCCAAATCAACCCAAAGAATGATTTTCCCCGTGACTCTTTGGCCATTTTTAGTCACGCAGTAGAATCGACGGGTCGTTACCCCGTTTGTTTGGCTCAGCATGAGGAATTTTTCGATGTCCGATATCGTTATCGTCAGCGGCGCACGCACCCCGATGGGTGGTTTCCAGGGCAGCCTGTCGAGTGTCGCCGCCGTCGATCTGGGCGCTGCCGCAATCCGCGCGGCGGTTGAGCGTGCAGGTATTGCCGCCGCCGATGTAGAAGAAGTGATCATGGGCTGCGTGCTGCCCGCCGGCCTCAAGCAAGGCCCCGCGCGTCAGGCGTCGCTGAATGCTGGCCTGCCCGCTGCCACCGGCTGTACCACCATCAACAAGCTGTGCGGCTCGGGCATGAAAGCCGTGATGCTGGCCCACGACCTGCTCAAGGCCGGAACCAACAACGTGATGATCGCCGGCGGCATGGAAAGCATGTCCAACGCGCCCTATGTCATGACCAAGGCCCGTACCGGCCTGCGCATGGGCCATGGCGAGATCAAAGACCATATGTTCCTCGATGGACTGGAAGACGCGCGCACCGGCCGCCTGATGGGCTCCTTCGCCCAGGAAACCGCCGACCAGTACGGCATCACCCGCGAAGAAATGGACGCCTACGCCATCGAATCGCTGAAACGCGCCCAGGCGGCGATTGCCAGTGGCGCGCTGGATGCGGAAATCGTTCCGATCACCGTCAGCAGCCGCAAGGGCGACGTACTGATCAAGGATGACGAACAGCCGCTGACCGCCAATCTGGAGAAGATCCCCGGCCTCAAGCCGGCGTTCCGCAAGGACGGCAGCATCACCGCCGCCAACGCCAGCTCGATTTCCGACGGTGCCTCGGCGCTGCTGCTGATGACCGCTGAAGAAGCCGCCAAGCGTGGCCTCAAGCCGCTGGCGAAAATCGTCGGCCACGCCACCCAGAGCCAGGACCCGAGCGAATTCACCATTGCGCCGATCGGGGCCATGAGCAACCTGCTGAAGAAAACCGGCTGGAACAAGGCCGATGTCGATCTGTTCGAGATCAACGAAGCCTTTGCCATGGTCACCATGCTGGCCATGCGCGAGCACGGCCTGGATCACGCCAAGGTCAACATCTACGGCGGTGCCTGCGCCCAGGGCCACCCGGTCGGCTCCACCGGCTCGCGGATCATCCTGACCCTGATCAACGCGCTGAAGAACACCGGCGGCAAGCGTGGCATCGCCTCGCTGTGCATCGGTGGTGGTGAAGCTACGGCGGTCGCAGTTGAGTTGATTTAAAAGCGTCAGGGCATGGCCGCAATGGCCATGTTCAAGCTGCAGTAACGGGCCAGCCTTGCGCTGGCCCGTTGCGTTTTAGATGCCGATCTTGTCCAGCGACTTGCCGACCTTGCGCCAGAAGCTGCGCTGCATGCGCTCGGTTTCGCCGCTGGCGGCAATCCGTTCGAAGGGCTGCACTTCGCGGGTTGTGGTGATTTCTGTAGCCGCCACGTCCTTGGACACCAGCTGCAATGGGCCATCACCCTGGCTCGCGGCCGGGTCACTGGCCGGCGGTGGGTTGAGCTCGTCGTAACGCAGGTAGTAGATGCCACCCGCCTCGGCATCCAGGGCAAAGCTGCTAATCAGGGTGAAATCCAGCGGGCCGTCGGCGAAGAAGGTCCAGTGCGTACCAAATAGCGGGCGGCGCATTTCCAGCTGATAACTGGCGATATCGAACTCCAGCACCAGGTAGCCGTTGCTGGGCAGGCTGCCGATCAGCTGGTTATTCAGAAACAGCGCCGGCGCTTCCAGCTCCTGATCGGCCCAATCGCTTTGCGGGCGATAGAGGTACACCAGGGCGTGATCCTCATCACTGAGCACGTGCTCGCGAAACGCCTCACCCTCGGTGGCACCAAAGAACGCACCAGGCGTCGAACAACCGCACAACAGCGCAGACAACAGCACAGCAAGCCAGGGCAGACAGCGCATCGACAGCTTCCTTATTGGTTTTATCGGCCGAGCATAGCCGCGCCCCGGCATCGCCACACCCGACAAAAGTGCGGGTTAGCGGCGACGATCGAGCAGGTTGACCAGCAATTGATCCAGCGAGCCCCAGATCGACTGCTGCACGCGCCGCCACCAAGGCCGGGCACGCCAGTCGGCCAGGGTGATTTCCTCGCTCAGGGCAAAGTCCGCCTGAAAGCTGGCCGCCACGCTGGCGGTAAACTGCGGATCGAGCGCCTCCAGATTGGCGTCCAGGTTGAAGCGCAGGTTCCAGTGGTCGAAATTGCACGAGCCGACGCTGACCCAATCGTCCACCAGCACCATCTTCAGGTGCAGAAAACGCGGCTGGTACTCAAAGATGCGCACCCCGGCCTTGAGCAGGCTGGCGTAGTAGCGCTGGCCAGCAAAGCGTACCGGTGGATGATCGGTGTGTTGCCCGGCCAGTAACAGGTGCACCTCGATGCCACGCTTGGCGGCCTGGCGCAGGGTGCGGCGCACGCGCCAGGTCGGCAGGAAGTACGGCGTCGCCAGCCAGATGCGCTGCTTGGAGCCACGCAAGGCACGCACCAGCGAAAGCAGAATGTCGCGATACTGCGACGCATCGGCAAAAGCAACACGGCCCAGCCCCTGGCCCAGCGCAGGCAGCGCCGGTAGGCTCTTCAAGCGCAGCGGCATACGCGGTCGCCAGGCGATCCAGGCCTGACTCGCCTGCCACTGGCGCTCGAACAACTGCTGCCAGTCGGCCACCAGCGGCCCGCTGATTTCCACCATAACCTCGTGCCAACGGCTGCTGTCTTGCTCGGGCCGCCAGAATTCATCGGTGGCACCGGTGCCGCCGACAAAGGCGAATTGCCCATCGACCAACAACAGCTTGCGGTGATCGCGATGGAAGTTGCGCACGCCGTGCTTCCAGCGCAGCGGGTTGTACCACTGCACCTGCACGCCGGCCGCCTGCAGCAGCTGCCGATCCGCAGCATGCAAGCCCTGCCCGCCAAAGGCATCCAGCAGACAGCGCACCACCACACCACGCCGCGCCGCCGCGCACAGCGACGCCAACAAGGCGCTGCTGCAGGCCCCGCTTTCCACCAGATAGAGTTCCAGCTCGACCTGCTGCTGCGCCGCGTCGATACGCGCCAGCATCTGCACAAAGAACTGCGGCCCGTCGATCAGCAGCGTCAGCGTGTTACCGCGCCGCCAGGGAAAGACGTTATGCGGCATAACCGTTCGCTCTGGGCATTGCGTCTCACGCATGGGGAATGGAGACGCCACCATAGCCGGCTGGCTGGGCCTTGCAAACCCTGCCAGCCGCCCCTGTGCCGTTAAGACTCAGGAAGTTGCGCCGCTTTTGGCAACAACTGACAGCCCTGACGTTGACCCAACCACTGCGCACTCTGCGTGCTGCCCAGGCCGCGCGCGGTCACGCGCTTATTGGCTTGGTCATCGAAGAAGCCGGAGAGCGAAACATACTGGGCGACGTAAGCCTCGCAGTAGTCGGCCGGGTTGTTCGCCACGTAGCGGCACGAACAATATTCCTTGGCCGAGTAGCCTCCGATAATGCTGGGGAAGGCCTGCAAGTGCGCGCGGTTCTGCCAGGCCAAGGCGGCGAGCAACAGCAGGATAAGCAGCAACAGACTACTGAACGGACGACGGCGAATCATGGCTGCACCTCCTGGGCCAACGCGGCGAGAACCAACTTGAGGAAGTGGTTGCGATCAAAGCTGCCATCACGGTCATCGGCGTAACGCACAATCAACAGGTGCTCGCTGGCGATCACGTACAGCCCCTGCCCCCAATGCCCGGACGCCACCAGGGTGTCCTCCGGTGCATCCGGCCAGGGTCTGCTTGCTCCAGCTACAGCCGCGTTCAGCCACCACTGACCGCCCGGCACCGCTTCGCCGGGTTTGTCGGCCTGTGGCTGGTAATTGGCAAACGGCGTGCGGTTGAACTCGACCCAGGCCTTGGGCAGCAATTGCTGCTCACCCCAACGACCATCGCGCTGCATCAGCAGGCCGACGCGGGCCAGATCGCGGGCACTCATGTAGGCGTAAGAAGAACCAACAAAGGTGCCAGAGGCATCGCGCTCCCAGACCGCGGTCTTGATTCCCAGCGGGTCAAACAATGCGGTCCAGGGGTAATCGGCGTAAGCCTCGGCACCGACCATATTCTTCAACGCGGCAGACAGCACATTGCTATCGCCACTGGAGTAGCGGAAGCGTTCCCCAGGTTCAGCGTCGGCGCTGTGTGCGGCGGCGAAGGCGGCCATATCACTGCGGCCACGGGTGTAGAGCATGGCCACCACCGAGGATTTCAGTGGCGCGTATTCATAGTCTTCCTGCCAATCCAGACCCGAGGCCCAGTTGAGCAAGTGGCCAACCTTGACCTGCGGATGCGCGGCAAAAGGCGGGTAGTAATCGGCCACCGGTGCATCCAGACGGAAACGCCCTTGGCCGTACGCCACACCCATAGTAGTGGCGAGCAGGCTCTTGGCCATTGACCAGGTCAGGTGCGGGGTGGCGGCAGTGGTCGGCGCGGCGTAACGCTCATACACCACCTGACCATCGCGGATCACCAGCAGGGCGTCGGTGCGCACACCCTTGCGGGTCGCGTCATCGCGGGTCGGGAAGGCATAACTTTCCAGTTCGCTGAGCGCGGCACTGGGCGGCGCAAGCTGGCTGGCCCAGTCTTCACCTGGCCAGTTCTCGGCCTGCGCCGCTGCGCAACCCAGGCCGAAGGCGCAGGCCAGCATCAGCCGCCGCGCAGGAAATAGAGTGAAAGACATGGAGCCGCCTCTGCTGGGATCGAAGGCGGCACCCTAGCATGCGAGCGATGACGGCAAACAGCGCCGAACACGCCGGTTTAACCGGCGATTCGGCGCGAAAAGTCAGTCCATCTACTTAGGTAGGCGGTAATCCTCCGGCCCCATCAAATCCATGCCGCATTCGAGGTTTTCGATCCAATAGAGGAAGGCATTGATCATCTCAGCGCCGACAAAGGGCCGGCCGTGCTGCGGCACGATCATCGCCACGTCCATCTCG
This sequence comes from Pseudomonas sp., assembly GCF_049653025.1. Classification (GTDB taxonomy): domain Bacteria; phylum Pseudomonadota; class Gammaproteobacteria; order Pseudomonadales; family Pseudomonadaceae; genus Aquipseudomonas. The sequence goes on from NZ_JBASFM010000006.1 coordinate 867,493, forward strand.
CGCACCATCGCCGCCCACAGCCGGCAGACCTTGTTACTGGCCATATAGCGACGGTGAAAGCCGAGCATATTGGGCACGTGGTTGACGAAGTCGCTGACCGGGTAGGCGTCATCCACCAGCGAGGCGCCCATATCGCCGGAGAACAGGATCTTGCTCACCGGGTCATACAGCTGGAAGTTGCCCACCGAATGAAGAAAATGCGCGGGCACCGCTTTCAGCATGCAGTTACCCAGGGCAAACGATTGGCCGCGATCGGGCAGCGCGATGATCCGGTCAAAGGTATTGATGCCACGGCTCAGGGCCAGGTAGTTGGCGGTCAGGTGCGGCAGAAAGCGTGCCCACAGCTTTGAACAAATGACCTGCGCGCGGGTATGCAGCAGCCATTTGTCCAGCGAGGCGATGATGTCCGGGTCCTGGTGCGAGGCGAAGATATAGGTCAGGTCCTGCACCGGGATGTACTTGGACAATTCCAGCGACAGCGGCGTGTAGGTCAGGTCACCGCCCGGGTCGAGCAGTAGGTATTGCTCGTTGTCGGTGATCAGAAACTGGTTGGACTGCACGCCCTCACCGCTGACCAGGTCATCAAACATCATGCATTGATGCTGGCCGTTATCGAACAGCACTATGGGTTCGCGTCGCATGGCAGGCTCTCATCCGAAAGCCGGCGAGCTTAACGACCTACCGGGCCCTGCTTACTGATCTGGATCAAGCCGCACCGGCATGCGTATCAGTGATTCAGCCCCAGCACCTCGCGGGCCTTTTGCAGGCGTTTATTACGGGCACTTCCGGCAATCGCCAGCACGCCCTGGTCGCGTTGCCAGAGCTGCGCCCAATGCGCATCGCCACTGGCAAAGGCCGCGTCCAGCTCACTGCGCAGGCTGTCGAACTGGGCGAACAAGCCGGCCAACAGCATATGACTGGCCGGCGCACTCGGGCATTGCCGCGCCATCTCGGCGCAACCACCGAGCAAGCCGAGCAGGCGCAATTGCAACGGCTGCGGCCAGGCCGATTGCTGCGCCACCCCCAACAACCAGGCCCCTATCGCGCCTAGCACGTGAGTGTCTTCGAGGGTACGGAAGGGTTTGACGTAGGCATCCCAGCCATCGCCGGCCAACCGCTCGCACTGCGCATCCTGCAGGTGCAAACGGCCATGGCTGATATCCGGCATCAACGGCAAGGCTGGCAGCAGCTCGATGCGCACGCCCGGCGCGCCATTGCGCACCACGCCCAGGGCCAGGCGCGGCGGTTGCCCCGGCTGATCCTCGCGCGCCGCCACCAGCAGCCAGTCAGCCGCTTCGGCGGCGGTGACGAAATCCTTGCGGCCATCCAGGCTCAACGCGTTGATCCGCGTGGTCATATCCGCCGGCCGCGTGCTGCGATTTTCGGTGACGCACAGCGCTCCCAGGCTCCAGGGTGCGGAAGGCCAGAGCGCGCGCAACGCGCCTTGATAACCGGCGAGAAACGCCAGCCCCGGCGTCGCCGCCAGATGCCCGCCACGCAGCGCCAACTCGAAGGGCGTCGGCGCGCCGATCCGCTCCAGCAGGCTGGCGTACCAGCTTTCCAGGCCGGCGACCGGGAGGCGTTCGGGTTGTTTCAACAGCGATGGCCAGGGCATGCGGGCTCCTTGTGATTCGGCGCAAAGGGCTGTCACACAAGCATCACCAAAGATTCACTGAGGTGACACTGGTGCTACTTAGCCTGAGCTTGCCCAACAAGATCGACCGGCTGCAAGGCAAAAAGCCGGCTAACGGAGACTCAGGCATGACTCAGATGGCAATCACCCGCGACCGCACTACCCCCGCTCGTCGCCTGCAGGCCGAGCGCTTACACGGCGCTGCCGCCCTGCGCGAAGCCCAGGCGCTGCGCTTTCGCGTATTCAGCGCCGAGTTCGATGCCAAGCTCAAGGGAGCCGAGCTGGGTCTGGACATGGATGACTACGACATTCACTGCCAACACATCGGCGTGCGTGATCTCAACAGCGGCGAGCTGGTCGCCACCACTCGCCTGCTCGACCACCAGGCGGCTGCCAGCCTGGGGCGCTTCTACAGCGAAGAGGAATTCAGCCTGCACGGCCTGCCGCACCTCGAAGGGCCGGTGCTGGAAATCGGCCGCACCTGCGTCGACGCCGCCTACCGTAACGGCGCGACCATCGCCGTGCTCTGGGGCGAGTTGGCCGAAGTGCTCAACGAAGGCGGTTACCGCTACCTGATGGGCTGCGCCAGCATCTCCATGCAGGACGGCGGCATCCAGGCCCAGGCAATCATGCAGCGCCTGCGCGAACGCTACCTGTGCACCGAACACCTGCGCGCCGAACCGAAAAACCCGCTGCCGGCGCTGGATGTGCCGAGCAACGTGATCGCCGAGATGCCACCGCTGCTCAAGGCCTATATGCGCCTGGGTGCGAAGATCTGCGGCGAGCCGTGCTGGGATCAGGATTTCCAGGTCGCCGACGTGTTTATCCTGCTCAAACGCGATGAACTTTGCCCGCGCTACGCACGGCATTTCAAAGCTGCGGTTTAACAGCAGGTCGGGGGACGGTTGCACAACACGCCGGCACTCTGTAGACAGTGCCGGCGTTTGTGTTTTTGCCGCTGGAGAGCTTGATGAAGAAATTGCGTTTGTACCTGCGCCTGGCGCGCCTGATGGCAGTGATCAGCCTCGGCACCCTGCTGGCGGCGGGTATCACCCTGCTCGAACGCCTGGTCCGGCACGACCTGATGCCGACCCGCCAGCGCCTGACCCGCTGGTTTCTCGCGCGCCTGGCGGCGGCCTTGCCATTCCGCTTGCAGGTACAGGGCGAGCTGCCGCGCCAGCCGATGCTGTGGGTCAGCAATCACGTGTCCTGGACCGATATTCCGCTGCTCGGCATGCTCACCCCGCTGTCCTTTCTGTCCAAAGCTGAGGTGCGTACCTGGCCGGTGGCTGGCTGGCTGGCACACAAGGCCGGCACCCTGTTTATCCGCCGCGGTTCGGGCGACAGCAATCTACTCAACCAGCAGCTCGGCAAGCATTTGCAGCGTGGGCGTAACCTGCTGATCTTCCCGGAAGGCACCACCACCGACGGCCTCGGCCTGCGCACCTTTCACGGCCGCCTGCTGAGCAGCGCGATCGACAGTGGCGTAGCTGTGCAACCGGTGGCCATCCGTTACCTGCGCAATGGCCAACCGTGTAGCGTCGCGCCCTTTATCGGTGATGACGACATGCTCTCGCACCTGCTGCGCCTGCTCGGCAGCGAGCTGAGTGAAGTGCAAATCCAGCTGCTGACGCCGATTGCCAGCAGCGAACTGAACCGCAACGCCCTGGCCCGCGCCGCGCAACAGGCGATCAGCCAGGCGCTGTTTGGCGCAGCAGAAGTGCCCCAGGAAGAGAGCCAGGCCGCCTAACTGGCGAGTCCACGCTCACGGGCTACGAACGCCTGCAACTCCGGATAGAACTGGCGAAAATCCTCCAGCAGCGGCTGATACAGCCGCTCCAGTTCAGCCAGGCCGCCTATCAGCAAGCCCGGCCGCGACAAACGTCGGTCGATCCCCGCAATCACCTGCTCCAGCACGGCAAATTCGCGGTAACTGCCCAGCCAATCCTGCGCCGCCATGCGCGGCGCGATCAGCGCCAGGCGCTCGGGCAAGCGCGGCTCGGCTGCCAGCACCTGGTAAACCCGCCCGGTAAAGTGCGGCAGCGGCTCGCTGGCGTAATCGCCCCAGTTCAGCGCCAGACAGTGATCAAAAAACACATCCAGCAAGATGCCGCTGTAGCGCCGGCGCTCGACAGCAAAACGCGCCCGCGCCTGCAATTGCATCGGATGGCTGTCGGTAAACACATCGATACGCCGATGCAGACGGATGGCCGCTTCGATATCCGCCGGCCACTGCCCGGCCAGCGGCCCTTTGACGAAATCGCCATACAAGCTGCCCAGCAATTGGGCCGGCGCGTCGCCGCCGAGGTGTAGATGCGCGAGGTAGTTCATCCCCTGAGCTTACACATCAGCGCTGCTGATGATCACTATCGGGTCAAACGATCTGTATATCGCCCAATGCCGATATAAGGTTCGCCCCATCGCGATACGGCGACAGCGAACCCCTGGAATACCCATGACCATCGACCTCGATGAAGTGATCAAAGCCCTGGCCCACCCGGTACGGCGCGACATCCTGCACTGGTTGAAAGACCCGCAGGCCTACTTCGCCGACCAGGACCATCCGCTGGAAATCGGCGTATGCGCCGGCAAGATCGACCAGCGCACCGGCCTGTCGCAATCAACGGTCTCGGCACACCTGGCGACCCTGCTGCGCGCCGGGCTGATCAGCAGCAAGAAGGTCGGCCAATGGCATTTCTTCAAGCGCAATGAAGCCACCATCCAGGCGTTCCTCAACCACATCAACCAAACGCTCTAAACCCTTTTCGCTAGCCCCAAGACGAAGGAAGCTCACCCATGACCACGCTTTTCGACCCTATTCAGATCGGCGACCTGCAACTGGCCAACCGCATCATCATGGCCCCACTGACCCGCTGCCGCGCCGATGAAGGCCGCGTACCCAACGCGCTGATGGCCGAGTACTACGTACAACGCGCCAGCGCCGGGCTGATTATCAGCGAAGCCACCGCCGTCACCCCGATGGGCGTCGGCTACCCGGATACCCCCGGTATCTGGTCGGATGCACAGGTGCGCGGCTGGAGCAATATCACCAAGGCGGTACACGCCGCCGGCGGCAAGATCGTCCTGCAACTGTGGCACGTCGGGCGAATTTCCGACCCGCTGTACCTGAACGGCGAACTGCCAGTCGCCCCGAGCGCCATCCAGCCGGCCGGGCACGTCAGCCTGGTGCGCCCGATGAAAGACTTCGTCACCCCGCGCGCCCTGGAAACCGAAGAAATCGCCGATATCGTCGAGGCCTACCGTCTGGGCGCGGAAAACGCCAAGGCCGCCGGTTTCGATGGTGTGGAAATCCACGGGGCCAACGGTTACCTGCTCGACCAGTTCCTGCTGAGCAGCACCAACCAGCGCACGGACCGCTACGGCGGCAGCCTGGAAAACCGTGCGCGCCTGCTGCTGGAAGTGACCGATGCGGCAGTCGAAGTCTGGGGCGCTGGCCGCGTCGGCGTGCACCTGTCGCCACGGGCCGACCTCCACGACATGGGCGACGCCAACCGCGCCGAGACCTTCACCTACGTGGCGCAGGAGCTGGGCAAGCGCGGCATCGCCTTTATCTGCGCCCGTGAGCGGGAAGCCGACGACAGCCTGTCGCCAGATCTGAAGCAAGCCTTCGGCGGCGTATTTATCGCCAACGAGCGCTTCACCAAGGATCAGGCCAATACCTGGCTGGCCAGCGGCAAGGCCGATGCTGTGGCCTTCGGCGTGCCCTTTATCGCCAACCCGGACCTGCCTGCCCGCCTGGCGCAGGACGCCGAGCTGAACGCGCCGCGCCCGGAAACCTTCTACAGCCAAGGCGCTGTCGGCTATATCGACTACCCAGCGCTGTAACCCTGACGCTGCCCCTCTACTGTAGGAGGGGCTTTAGCCGCGATAGCGTTATCGAACGCTCGCCGCTAAAGCGCCTCCCACAGGGATACGCGCCTGCTGTAATTGCCCTAAATAAAAAGCCCGCCAATTGACGGGCTTTTTATTTGCAGCTAACTCAGCGTGCGTCGATCTGCTGCTGCAGGTTCAACACCTGCGCCTGCAGGGTGCTGATATTGCGGCTCATCTGCGCGCGGAACGCATCGAACTCGGCGAGGCTGCTGCCCGCCGCGCGGGTTTCCAGTTCGCCTTTGAGCACCAGCAGGTCCTGTTCGACGCGGGCGATGGCCTGGCTGGAGTTGCCCTGTTTCTTCAACGCATCAATCTCGCCGCTCAAGCCGGCAATTTTCTCGTCGAGCTTGCTCTGCCCGGCCAACGCACTTTTCAGGCTGGCTTGCTCGCTTTTCAGCGCAGCCTGCTCGGTGGTGAGTTTGCTCAGGGTGGCTTCCAGCTTGTCGTCACCGCCTTGCTGGCTCTTCAGTTGCGCCGCCAGTTGCTCAAGCCGCTCGCCCTGCTTGCTGCTGGTGCCTTGATGCTGCTTGCTCAGCTCGGCCAGTTTGCTTTCCAGCTGCTTGACCTGCAGCTTCAGCGCTTCGCTGCCGCTGGTGACCGTGGATTCGGTGGCCACCACCTTGCCGGAAATATCCTGGATACGGCCGGCGGCTTCCTCGCTGATACGGGCGAAGCTTTCCTGGGTCGCAACCAGTTGCTGCTCCATCAGGCTGATCTGCTGGAAGCTCCACCAGCCCAGGCCGCCCAGGGCAATCATTAACGCGCCAACCAGGGCCCAGAGCGGGCCGGTGCTGGCCGATTTCACCGGTGCAACAGCTGCCGCGCGGCCATGGCTGTTGCCGCGTGCCGGCTGCGGGTGATCGGCCGCATAGTCGTCGTGATCGTGATCGCGCTGATCAGCCCGCAGGCTGGGCACGTGATCGAGTTCGTCGTGGGCATCATTACGCATGGATAAACCTTCAAGAAAACGCAGTAGGAGCAAACCTTCCAGTACAGCGCCGGCACGCGGCAGTTTGCCAATGGCGCGCAGTATAACGATTCACCGCTGGCGCTTCAGCGTTGCGCAGCAACGGCGCACCACGCACCGACGAAGGGCAGTATCTGACCAGATCGACCGCCGCCACAGCGCACAATAGGCCATTCAGTGAACTGGTACGCACTTTGCAGCCGTGCAAATAGCCAAGGGTGTCCGGGGCACGGGCGACACCCGCTGCGTTTCAACTACCGGGGATGGCCATATGGAACTGAACAAAGCGGTTTTGGATTGCATGCAAGCGTTGCGCCGCCGACTGCGCGCCGAACAGGCGCTGGATATTCGCCTGAGCCAGCCGGATGCAATCAACGCCATGCTCAGCGCCTGCCTCGACTCCACTGACGAACACACCCGTGAACTCGGCCAACGCCTGGCCCAGCTCAGCGACAGCCCGTATCAGCCGGCCGTTGAAGTGATCGCCCCACACCTGCCGAGCACCACGCCACTGGTGGCCGAGGCGGCGCATGCCGCGGGCTCGGTACGCATCTATCGCGGCCAACGGGTCTACGCCTAAGTCGCTAAACCCACCAGACACACTGCCTCAACTCGGGTGATGCGCCTTCCACCAGGTGCAGAACTCATCCAGCGCCGTCCATAGGCTGACTTTGGGCTCGTACTCCAGATACTGCCGCGCCCGGCTGATATCCAGGGAAAAGTCCTTGGCCATCACCGCCACGCCCAGGCGGAACAGGGTCGGCTCCGGGCGGCCCGGCAGCAGCTTGCACAGCCCTTCATTCAAGGCCGCCGCGCCATAGGCCAGACCATAGGGCATATGTCGGGTCACGGGCGGCAGATCGAGTTGGCGCAGCACGTAATTGATCACGTCCCACAGCGGCACCGGTGCACCGTTACTGATGTTGTAGACCTGCCCCAGCGCCGGCCCGGCCGCCAGCAGGCAACTCATCAGCGCCTCGTTGAGGTTGTGCACGCTGGTGAAATCGACCTTGTTCAGGCCATTGCCGATGATCGACAAACGCCCCTTGCGCTGCATATTGATCAGGCGCGGGAAGATGCTGGTATCGCCCGCCCCGGTGACAAAGCGCGGGCGCAGCGCCAGTACCTCCAGGCCGAACTCCTGGGCGGCGAACACCTGCTGCTCGGCCAGGTACTTGGTCTTGCCGTAGTGATCGGAAAAGCGCTTGGGCAACTGCTCCTCGCGCAGGCCGACATGCGCCTTGCCATCGAAGTACACCGACGGCGAAGACAGGTGCACCAGCCGCCGCACCTTGTGCTTCAGGCAGGCCTCGATGACGTTATCGGTGACCTGCACATTGGCCTGGTGGAAGTGCTGGTAGTTACCCCACACGCCGACCGCGCCGGCGCAGTGCACCACGGTCTCGACATCCCGGCACAGCTGCTGCACCAGCTCGGGGTCGGCCAGATCGCCCTGGACAAACTCCGCGCCGCGCGAACAGAGATGTTCAACGCCTTCGGCACGGCGGCCGTTGACCCGCACGTTCAAGCCCTGCTCCAGGGCAAAGCGGGCGAAGCGCCCACCGATAAAGCCACTGGCTCCGGTTACCAGAATTTTCATTGCCGCCCCCATTACGCGTGATCGCCTCGCCACTCTAGCAGCGCCCAGCGGCGCTCGCCGTGACGTTGCCGGCCAGAACAGCGACTGCACACACCCTGCGATAGGCCAACAGGGCCGCGCACAACGGCTAAGCTGCCAGGCGCAATCCCACAATAATCAAGGAGCACTGGATGGCCACCCACTGGATGATCTACGGAGCCAACGGCTACACCGGCCACCTGCTGGCCGCCGAAGCCAAGCGCCAGGGCCTGACGCCGATACTCGCCGGGCGCAACCCGGCGGCGGTGCACGCCCTCGGCAGCCTGCTCGGGTTGGAATGCCGGGTGTTTGATATCCAGCAGCCGGACCGCGCCAAGGAGGCCCTGGCCGATATCGCCGTGGTCGCCCATTGTGCCGGGCCGTTCTCCGCCACCAGCGGGCCGATGCTCGACGCCTGCCTGGCCAGCGCCACCCACTATGTCGATATCACTGGCGAGATCGGCGTGTTCGAGGCCGCCCACCGCCGCGATCAGCAAGCCCGCGAGCTGGGCGTGGTGGTCTGCCCCGGCGCCGGCTTCGATGTGATCCCCACTGATTGCCTGGCCGCCTGCCTGCATCAAGCGCTGCCCGACGCCACGCACCTGGCGCTGGGTTTCGACACCGGCAGCGGGCTGTCGCCCGGCACCGCGAAAACATCGGTGGAAGGCCTCAAGTTTGGCGGCAAGGTGCGCCGCGCGGGGCTTATTACCGATGTACCGCTGGGCTATAAACGCCGCACCATCAACTTCGGCCGGGGTGAAAAGCCGGCGGTGACGATTCCCTGGGGCGACGTGTCCACGGCCTATCACTCCACCGGCATCGACAATATCGAGGTGTACCTGCCGACGCCAACGGCAGCCGCGATTGTCATGCGCCTGATCGACCCGCTGCGCGCCCTGCTCGGCCTGGATGCGGTGCAGAACTGGCTCAAGCGCCTGATCGAAAAACGCGTCAGCGGCCCCGACGAAGCCACCCGCACCCGCCTGCGCACCTGGCTGTGGGGCGAGGCACGCAATGCCGCTGGGGTGGTAAAGACCGCGCGCCTGGAAACCGCCAACGGCTATGACGTCACCGTGCACGGTGCCTTGCTGGCCGTGCGCCACTTGCTCGATTACAGCGGCCCAGGCGGTTACTTCACCCCTTCCAAGCTGCTCGGCGCGCGCTGCGTGGAGCAACTGCCGGGGTCGGGAACAATCAGCATCAGCTGATGTCCGCCCCAACTTGGTTACCTTCCGCCCCATAAGCGGAAGGTAACGCACCATCCCCCACCACGTTCAACCCGTCCTGCACGCCCCCATTCGCCTGCCACTCACGCCGCCCAGCGACGCAACACCCGCTGCGCACGCGGCTGTCGGCCAGTCCAGCCGGCTGCCGATCAATTTTATTTACGCATCGTCAAGCAATTCGCACGATCCTTGCAGAATAATCAACATATTCACCCTGTTTACCCCTTCTGCCTGGAGCCACCGGATATGCCGCTACGCCTAAAGCTTGCCCTGAGCTATCTGCTTATTGGCCTTTTGCCTGTACTGGCGATGGCCTTTACGGTGTACCTGCAGGCCAGCAAGGCGCTGCAGGAACAGACCCTGGACTCCCTCGAGGCCGTAGCAAATATCAAACAACGGCAATTGCTGGATAACCTGCAGGCGCGCCGCGACCAGCTCAGCACCCTGGCCAATAACCTGGGCACCAGCTACGGCGGCCTGGCCGGGATGGCCCTGGTCAGTGCGGCCAACTATGACCGGCCAATCTACGAGAATTTTGCCCAGACCTACGGCTACCGCGAGCTGAAACTGATCGACAGTGACGGCATGGTGATGTTCAGCGTGCTGCGCGGCGACGATTACCAGCAGAACCTCACCCAAGGCGCATGGCGCGAGCAGCCCATGGGCCAGCTGACCAGCGCCGGGCTGAGCAGCCGGGCCAGCCTGATCAGCGACCTGGCGGTCAACCCGCAAACCGGTGAGCCTAGCCAGTTTCTGATCAGCCCGGTGATCAGCGAGGGCGAGCTGATCGCCCTGCTGATGCTCGAGCTGCCGGTCGCTCCGCTGAATAACGTGATGCAAACCCGCCAGGGCCTGGGCGATGCCGGCGAAACTTACCTGATCGGAGCCGATGGACTGCTGCGCTCGGACTCCGCACGCTTCAACGAACATCAGGTGCAACGCGCTAACAAGCACCCCAGCGCCCTCCAGGGCGACGCCATCGCCCGCGCCTTGAAGGGTGAACAGGGCCAGTTGGCGGAAGCCGGATTGGACGGCCAGCCGGCGCTGAAGGCCTTCGTGCCGCTGGAGTTCGATGGCCAGCACTGGGCCCTGATCGCCGAGATGGACCAGGCCCAGGCGTTTGCCCCGGTGCATGAGTTGATGTGGCAGATCCTTCTGCTCGGCCTGCTCACCGTCGCCGCCGTGCTGTTCGCCACCTGGCTGGTCAGCCGCAGCGTGATGCGCCCGTTGGGCGGCGAGCCGGGCTGCATGGCTAAGCTGGCGCAGCGCCTGGCCGCCGGCGAACTGCACATGGCCCAGCCGCCCGGCCAGGGCAATGGCCTGATGCACGCCCTGCACGACATGGCCAATGCCTGGCGACTGGTGATCGAGCAACTGCGCCAGGCTAGCACTGCCGTGGCGCATGCCAGCGGCGATATCCTCAATGCCGCCGGGCAGACCAGCCAGCGCCTCGACCAGCAGCAGGAAGCCCTGGAAATGGTGGTCAGCGCCGTCGACCAGATGGCCGCCACCGTGCATGAAATCGCCGCCAGCGCCAGCCAGAGTGCCGACAGCAGCGACGCCGCGCGCCACGCCTTCACCACCATGCAGGGCACCCTGCAACGCATGATCGGCCGCCAGGACCAGCTGCTCGATGGCCTGCGTGACGCCGATCAGGTGGTGCAGACCCTGGCCGGCAACAGCCAGCAGATCGCCTCGGTGCTGGAAGTGATCCGCGCGATCGCCGAACAGACCAATCTGCTGGCCCTTAACGCCGCCATCGAAGCCGCCCGCGCCGGCGAACAGGGCCGAGGCTTCGCCGTGGTCGCCGACGAGGTACGCAACCTGGCCATGCGCACCCGCACCGCCACCGAGGAAATCGTGCAGATCATCGGCACCCTCGGCGACTCCTCCGAACAGGCCCTGGCCAGCATGCAGGGCGCAACCGTGCAGGCCCGTGCCCTGGAAGACGAGACCCAGGCCGTATTGGGCTCACTCGGCCACCTGGATCACTCGCTACAGGCCGTGCACGACCTGGCCTTCCAGATCGCTGCGGCGGCCGAGCAACAAGCCGCCACCACCCAGGAGGTCAACCAGCATATGCATCAGCTCAGCGCCATGACCGCAGACAACCGCGAAAACGCCGCCAACACCCGCCAGTGCGGCGAGCACCTGCAGAACGTGGCCGGCAACCAGCAGCATCTGTTGGCGCACTTTCAGCTGTAAACCTATGGCAGGCCGTTGAGAACGTAGGCGAGGCAGTCGAGACAAGGCAGAAACAGGCGAGGAAGCGCAGTTTACGAGCTGTAAATGAGCATTACTCGTTTCACTCGCCCTTCGGGTCGCGCTAAAGCGCGTTAGCCGCAAGCGGCTTGCCGAGCCTGTTTCTAACGCCGTATCGACAACGCACGACTGCATGGATGCAGGAGGTAGGGCGACGCAGGAAGCCAAAGCCGAGGTAGTTATTCAACGGACTGCGCGGCCACCAGCCAGGTGGCCGTATGCCGCTGCAGATGTCGGGTCAACTCGCCGAGCAGCTCGCCACCATTGCGCCAATGGTGCCAATACAGCGGCACATCGATCGGCTGGTCGGCGATCAGCTCGACCAGTTCGCCGCGCGCCAACTCGGCCTGCACCTGCAACTCGGGCATCAAGCCCCAGCCAAGCCCGGCCTGCGCCAGGCGCACAAAGCCTTCGGATGAAGGGCACAGATGATGGGCAAAGCCGCCCTCGATACCCAAGCCCGACAGGTAGCGATGCTGCAGCAGGTCATCCGGGCCGAACACGATGGCCGGCGCATGGGCCAGCGCCTGCGCCGTCACCCCATCCGGAAAATGCCGGGCAATAAACGCCGGACTGGCCAGCGCACGGTAGCGCATCGCCCCCAGCAGCAGGGCGCGCGCACCGGCCACCGGGCGCTCGCTGGCACATACGCAGGCCGCCACATCGCCGGAGCGCATGCGTTTCAGACCGACATCCTGATCCTCCACCACCAGCTCCAGCAGCACCCGCTGCTGGCTGCAGAACTCACCCAGCGCCGCCGCCCACCAGGTTGCCAGGCTGTCGGCGTTCAGCGCGATGCGCAGTCGCTCGGGTAGCCCGCCTTCATCCAACGCAGGCACCTGCGCCTGAATATCGCGCTCCAGCAAACGCACCTGCTGCACATGGTTAAGCAGACGTCGGCCGATTTCCGTCGGTGCTGGCGGCAGCGCACGCACCAGCACCGGCTGGCCGACCCGCGCCTCGAGCAACTTGATCCGCTGCGACACCGCCGATTGCGACAAGCCCAGCACCTGGGCGGCGCGGTCGAAACCGGCCTGCTCCACCACGGCGGCCAGGGCGGCGAGTAACTTGTAGTCGAACAAATAAGTTCTCCTAATGAGTGATCAGCACTATTGGTTTTTCTTATACAACCAAGCACAGCAGACTGGCCAGCATCACCCACCCCGAACAAGGCAATCCGCATGGCCGGCGAAACTTCACTGACGACATTGCTGCGCAGCATGAGCCCACAGCTGAACGATGGCGCTTACGTATTCTGCAGCCTGGCCAATGCCGCGCAGTTGGGCGGCGTGCAGCCACTGGGCAGTTTTCAAGAGGCTGAAGGCCTGACCGTGATCCTGTCGCGCCAGCAGGCCGAACACCTGCAGTTGCCCTACAGCTACGTGGCCGCCTGGCTGACCCTGCACGTGCATTCGGCGCTGGAGGCGGTGGGTTTGACGGCCGCCGTCGCCGGCGCGCTGGCTCACGCCGGGATCAGCTGCAACGTGATTGCCGGCTTCTACCACGACCACCTGTTCGTCGCCCACGCCGATGGGCCGCGTGCGCTGGGCGTTCTGCAACAACTCACCGACAGCGCGGAATAACCGATATGTGGCAAAGCTATAGCAACGGATTACTGATCGCCGCCGGGCTGATCATTGCCCTCGGCGCACAGAACGCCTTCGTCCTGGCGCAAAGTCTGCGCCGCGAGCATCACCTGCCGGTGGCACTGCTCTGTGTGGTCTGCGATGCCCTGCTGGTGGCCGCCGGCGTGTTCGGCCTGGCTGCCGTGCTGGCACAGAACCCGGTGTTGCTGGGCGTGGCGCGCTGGGGTGGGGCGGCCTTTCTGCTCTGGTATGGTGCTCAGGCGCTGCTGCGTGCCAGCCGTCCGCAGGCGCTGGATCAGGCCGCCAACAGCGGCCCGCGCTCACGCAAGGCGGTCTTGCTCGCGGCGCTGGCCGTGACCCTGCTCAACCCGCACGTGTACCTCGACACCGTATTGCTAATCGGCTCGCTCGGCGCACAACAAACGGTGCCCGGCGCCTATGCCCTGGGGGCGGCCAGCGCCTCCTTGCTGTGGTTCTTCTGCCTGGCCCTCGGCGCGGCCTGGCTCGCACCCTGGCTGGCACGGCCGAGCACCTGGCGGCTGATCGACCTCAGCGTGGCGCTGATGATGTTCAGCATCGCCTGGCAATTGCTGAGCGACAGCGGCATGGCCTGAAACACAGGATCGGTCTGCGGCAACGGTTTGCGTCGGTTTCCCACACAGTTGCCGTGTGTTTAAGGGGCGGGGCCAGTGCTATGATTCGGGGCTTGCGGCGCAAAGAGATAACTCACGCCGCTGAGATGGCCGCCCGTGATCGGCCTCGCGCACACCGCACCTGACCTGATTAGGAGATAAACCATGGCTTTCGAGTTGCCGCCGCTGCCTTACGCACATGATGCCCTGCAGCCGCACATTTCCAAGGAAACCTTGGAATTCCACCACGACAAGCACCACAACACCTACGTCGTGAACCTGAACAACCTGGTACCTGGCACCGAGTTCGAAGGCAAAACCCTGGAAGAGATCGTCAAGACTTCTTCGGGCGGCATCTTCAACAACGCCGCTCAGGTCTGGAACCACACCTTCTACTGGAACTGCCTGGCCCCTAACGCCGGTGGCCAGCCGACCGGTGCTTTGGCTGACGCGATCAACGCGGCCTTCGGCTCGTTCGACAAGTTCAAGGAAGAGTTCAGCAAGACCTCCATCGGCACCTTCGGCTCCGGCTGGGGCTGGCTGGTGAAGAAAGCTGACGGCTCCCTGGCGCTGGCCAGCACCATTGGTGCCGGTTGCCCGCTGACCAGCGGCGACACCCCGCTGCTGACCTGCGACGTCTGGGAACACGCTTACTACATCGACTACCGTAACGTGCGTCCGAAGTATGTTGAGGCGTTCTGGAACCTGGTGAACTGGGACTTCGTAGCGAAAAACTACGCCGCCTAAGCACCTGCATTGCCCCACAAGAAACCCGGCCTAGTGCCGGGTTTCTTGCTCTAGGGCCACAGGTTTTACAACAGCTTCCTCGGTGAATAAGCCAGGTGCTGGGTTTCCACCTGCTGCACCGCATGGCTCAGGTGCTGATCGGCCAGTACCGGCCCCAGGTACTCGCACAGGCCGATATACAGCAAGTTGAGCAACTGTCGCAGCTGCTCCAGCGGCAAGCCGCCGAGCTCCGGCCCCGCGCCCTGCTCCATCCAGGCGCGCACCCGCAAACGCTGCTCAGCATCGACATGCAGCCCGCCCAGGTTGGCCGCCGCATAGCGACGCAAGCGTGGCACCAGCTCAGCCTCCAGGCCGTTGAACAGCGCGCGGACCAGTGCCTCGAAGGTATGTTGCGCCTGCACATCCTGGCTCAATTCACGCGGTGCGCTAACGCCCATGCGCTGACGCCAGCCGTGCAGCAGCGGCTCCGGGTCGGGCAACAACGCCGACAGCGGCCCGGTCAGGGCCCCCACCAGCTCGCGGTAGAGCCTGGCACGCTCCAGCTTGCGCTTAGAGGCAGAAGCCACCTCACCGAGAAACTCATTCAAGGCAAACGAGGGCTTGTCGGCATATTTGCTCTCCCACAGGGCCAGCAGCGCGAGCAGCTCATCCTCGGCAAAGTGCCCGGCCAGCCCGGTATAGATCGCCCGCCGGCGAGTCGTCAGGCTCATATCACACCCTCCGCGACAGGTCGTTGGTGTCGAAGGTCACCGCCAGGTTGAACTCGGGGTAACCGACCTCGGCATGCTCGGCGAAATCCAGGCCGCGCTGCTCATGCTGGCTCGAGGTGCGCAGGCCGAGGGTTTTCGCCAGCAGCCAATACAGCATCAGCGCCAACGGGAAGGCCCAGACAAAGGCCACGCCAGCCCCCAGCAGCTGCACGCCAACTCGGCCCCAGTTGAACAGGTCGCCGTTGAAGAACAGCCCTGCCGCCAGCGTGCCCCAGATGCCGCAGAAGCCATGCACCGGAACGGCACCGACCACATCATCGAGCTGCCAGCGATCGAGCAGGCGCATGCCGAATACCACGACAAAACCGGCAATCAACCCGCTCAACAGGGCAAACAGCGGCGACATCGTGGCGCAGCCGGCGGTAATCCCGACCAGGCCACCGAGCGAGCCATTTACCGTGGTGGTCAGCAACACCGGGCTGGAAGTGCTGCGCTGCGCCAACAACGCCCCCACCGCGCCGGCAGCCGCTGCCAGATGGGTATTGAGGGCAATCAGGCCGAGGCTGACATTCACCGCCAGGCTGCTGCCGGCATTGAACCCGAACCAGCCCACCCAGAGGATAAAACCACCCAAACCGACCAGGCTGAGGCTATGCCCGGGAATCACCCGCGGTGTGCCATCAGGGGCAAATCGCCCCAAGCGCGGCCCCAGCACCAAAATGCCGGCCAGCGCGCACCAGGCCCCGACACTGTGGACCACGGTGGAACCGGCGAAATCGATAAAACCCAGCGCGGCCAACCAGCCCTGACCGCCGTAGATGCCACTCCAGACCCAGCTACCGAACACCGGGTAGATAAACCCGCTGATCACCACGGCGCCAACCAGGTACGCCGAGTAGCGCGTGCGCTCGGCCATCGCGCCGCTGGCGATGGTGGCTGCTGTGGCGGCGAACATCATCTGGAACAGCAGAAAGGTGAAATCCCAGGGCTCACCGGTATACGGCGCAAAATGGCTCATGCCAAACCAGCCGGTGATGTTGCTGCCGAACATCAGGCCAAAGCCAAACAGCCAGAACACGATGCCGCCGACGCAGCCGTCCATGTAATTTTTCATCATCACATTGACCGCATTCTTCGCCCGCGACATGCCGCTCTCAAGCATGGCAAAGCCGGCCTGCATAAAGAACACCAGCACGCTGGCCAGCACCAGCCACGCGGTATTGATCGCCTCATCACTGGCTGCCTGAGCCAGTGGAGAAAACGCAAATACCGCTATTCCTAACAGTCGAGTGTTCATCGCAGCGCCCCCATGAGGTGAGTACCCAGGGTTTCGCAACTCTCATGCCAAGTGAAAAAATAGCTGGGAGCTATTTTTAACGTTGCGTAGCAACGGCCTGAAGGGTGGCCGCCAGGGATGGCAGGCCATATAAAACCGCCAAACGGCGCTCAAGTAGCGACTGTTGCGCACCGACATAGTGCAAGTACGCCGCACACCTGTCAGCGCTCGCGCCATCGCCGCGCAGGCAATTTGTTCGACAAACTTTGGTAATGGCCCTTTGACTGCAAGCACGACTTTGCCAATACTCAGTAGCGTCTGACGCCTAAGGCCTCGAACAAGGAATTACCACTTGAAGCTGGAACTTAAAAACAGCTTGTCACTTAAGTTGCTGCGCGTAGTGCTGCTCTCAGCGCTAATCGTTGGTGTGGTCCTGAGTTTTGCGCAGATTGTTTTCGACGTTTACAAAACACGTCAGGCAGTCGCCAACGACGCGCACCGTATCCTTGGCATGTTCCGCGACCCTTCCACCCAGGCGGTTTACAGCCTGGACCGGGAAATGGGCATGCAGGTCATCGAAGGCCTGTTCCAGCATGAATCGGTGCGCATGGCCGCCATTGGCCATCCCAACGAGCCGATGCTGGCGGAAAAATCCCGCGAGCAGGTGGATATCCCCACGCGCTGGCTGACCGACCCGATTCTCGGCAAGGAACAGAATTTCACCACTCAACTGGTCGGTCGCGGCCCGTACAGCGAATACTACGGCGACCTCAGCATCACCCTCGACACCGCCCCCTATGGCGAGAGTTTCGTCACCAACTCGGTGATCATCTTTATCTCCGGAGTGCTGCGCGCGCTGGCCATGGCCATGGTGCTGTACCTGGTCTACCACCTGCTGCTGACCAAGCCGCTGTCGAAGATCATCGAGCACCTGACCAACATCAATCCGGATCGCCCCAGCGAGCACAAACTGCCGATGCTCAAGGGCAACGAAAAGAACGAGCTGGGCCTGTGGATCAACACCGCCAACCAGTTGCTCTCCTCCATCGAACGCAACACCAGTCTGCGCCGCGAAGCGGAAAACAGCCTGCTGCGCATGGCCCAGTACGACTTTCTTACCGGCCTGCCGAACCGCCAGCAGCTGCAGCAACAGCTCGATCAGATTCTCGAAGACGCCGGCCGCCTACAGCGCCGGGTGGCGGTGCTCTGCGTTGGCCTAGATGACTTCAAAGGGATCAACGAACAGTTCAGCTATCAGACAGGTGACCAGTTGCTGCTGGCCCTGTCCGACCGTCTGCGCAGCCACAGCGGCCGCCTCGGCGCGCTGGCACGCCTGGGCGGCGACCAGTTCGCCCTGGTCCAGGCCGATATCGAACAGCCTTACGAGGCCGCCGAACTGGCGCAGAGCGTACTCGACGACCTCGACAACCCGTTTATGCTCGACCAGCAGCAAGTGCGTCTGCGCGCCACCATCGGCATCACCCTGTTCCCGGAAGACGGCGACAGCACCGAGAAGCTGCTGCAGAAAGCCGAACAGACCATGACCCTGGCCAAGAGCCGTTCGCGCAACCGCTACCAGTTCTATATCGCCAGCGTCGACAGTGAAATGCGCCGCCGCCGCGAACTGGAAAAAGACCTGCGCGACGCCCTGGCGCTGGACCAACTGCACCTGGTCTACCAACCACAGGTGGATTACCGCGATCACAGCGTGGTCGGCGTCGAAGCCCTGCTGCGCTGGCAGCACCCGCAGCATGGCTTGGTACCGCCGGATCTGTTTATCCCGCTGGCGGAGCAGAACGGCACCATCATCCCGATTGGCGAATGGATTCTCGACCAGACCTGCCGCCAACTGCGCGAATGGCACGATCAGGGCTTCACCGAGCTGCGCATGGCGGTCAACCTGTCCACCGTGCAGCTGCACCACGCTGAACTGCCGCGGGTAGTGAACAACCTGATGCAGGTCTATCGCCTGCCGCTGCGCAGCCTGGAGCTGGAAGTCACCGAAACCGGCCTGATGGAAGACATCAACACCGCCGCCCAGCACCTGCTCAGCCTGCGCCGCTCCGGCGCGCTGATCGCGATTGACGATTTCGGTACAGGCTATTCCTCGCTGAGCTATCTGAAGAGCCTGCCGCTGGACAAGATCAAGATCGACAAGAGCTTCGTTCAGGACCTGCTCGAAGATGAAGACGACGCCACCATCGTGCGTGCCATCATTCAGCTGGGTAAGAGCCTGGGCATGCAGGTCATCGCCGAGGGGGTGGAAACCGTCGAGCAGGAGGCCTACATCATTGCCAATGGCTGCAACGAGGGTCAGGGCTACCTGTACAGCAAGCCACTGCCAGCACGCGAACTGACCGCCTACCTGAAACAGGCCCGGCGCCTGAACAGCGCCGCCAACCCGGCCACGCTCTGAGCCCAGCCAGAAAAAAGCCCGCCAATCGGCGGGCTTTTTCTTGCGCAGGATTCACCGCTAGAAGCGGTTTACGCCCAGCAGCCAGGCCGTCGCCACTGCGCCCAGCACGCACAGCACAACTGCACCCGCCGCCTGCCAGTAAAAACTCCGCACCAGTTCATCCTCGCCCGCGCAAGAGAGGATAAAAGGCTGCGCCTCACGCGGCTTGGCCAGGTAATCCTGCGCCGGCAACGTGCTCTGCTGGCGATGGCGATCCTCGGCCTCAAGCGTGGCGGCCAAGTGCACACGGTTCCACTCCAGCTCATCCAACTGGCCATTGCGGTCGCTATCGAAGCGTTGCAACAGGCCGCTGAAGTCACTCTTCCACTCGCGGATCACTGCGCCTTTGGCCGAGGCCAGATCCAGCCCCTGGCGACCACCGCCGCTGCTGCGAAAATCACCGATGGCATACAGCGGCTGCCCCGCATGCAGGCGCTCCTCGGTGTAACGGTATTGCTCGCCGATGCTGAACAACGCGCTCCAACCGGTTTTCGCCATGCCCAGCGGGTGACGCTGGTTGCCCTTCCACACCTCGCGAGTCACCGGGCGCACCTCCGCCCCGCGTGGATCGATCAGGCAGCTGCCGGTGCTGTCGTCGAGCTGTAGCAATGCCTCGCTGCTGCCGCTATCAATGGTGCGCCAGCTGCTGCCCTTGTTATCGCTGGAGCGATGCTCCTCTTCAATCTTGTAGCGCCACCACAGGCACGGCGTATGGGTCAGCGGCCCGCGCTGCTGTTCATCGCCCTGCGGATGCAACACACCGTAGAACTCGGCATAGCCCTGCGCCGCCGAGCGAATCTTCGAGGTGGGCGTATCGAGCAAGTGCCGGGCCTGGGAGAAGCGCCGCACAAACCACCAGGCACCACCGGCGCAGGCCGCCACGCTGCAGGTCAGCCCGAAAATCTGTTCTTGAATATCCATGACCTAGCCAAACAACGACTTGAGATCGACATCGGCCTTTTCACCCTCGCTGAACTCCAGCAGCACAGCCTCCTTGAAGGCGAACGCGCGAGCGATCAGTACATCGGGGAACTGCTCGATGCGCACGTTGTTCAGGTTGACCGCCTCGTTGTACAACTCGCGGCGGTCGGCAATGCCGTTTTCCAGGCCGCTGATGCGCTGTTGCAGGTGCTGGAAGCTTTCATTGGCCTTCAGCTCCGGGTAGTTCTCCGCCAGCGCGAACAACTGACCGAGACCGGCGCGCAACCCCGTCTCAGCCTTGCCCAGCGCATTCATGTCACCCTTGGCCTGGGCGGTGGAGACTGCCTGGCGCGCGGCAATCACCGCTTCCAGGGTGCCGCGCTCATGCTGCATGTACTGTTTGCAGGTCTCGACCAGCTTGGGCAGCTCTTCGTGACGCTGCTTGAGCATCACATCGATATTCGACCAGGCCTTGCTCACCCCGTGTTTCAAACGCACCAGGGCGTTGTAGAGCACCACCGCATAGGCGGCGACAAGCAGCAGAATGACGATAACGACAACACTGGTAAGGCTCATGCAGAACTCCTGTAAATCCGTGAGGATGGCGACTGTGCTGGCATTTTAGCCCTATCGATTTGCCGCAATGCAGACTTTGCCCACAGCTTCAGGTGAAAAAGCTGCAACGACCCTTTGCGCAAAATGCAAATCTTTCGCATTATGCTTTGGTTTTTGCACTCGCCCACCTGGGTGCGCTCCTCTCACTCGCAAAGGATTTCGCCATGCTCCGTATGCCCCTGGCCTCTGCCAGCCTGCTTGCCATCGCCATTTCTCTCGCCGGTTGTGGCGAAGACAAAGCCCCGGCCACCCAGGCCGCAGCCCCCGCTGCCGCCAGCAGCGCCGCGGTAGCCACCACCAGCCAGGTGGATGAAGCCGCTGGCAAAGCCGTGGTCAACCACTACGCCGACCTGGCCCTGGCCGTGTTCAGCGACGCCGCCAGCACCGGCAAAACCCTGCAGGGCGCAATCGACGCGCTGCTCGCCAAGCCGAGCGATGAGACCCTGAAAGCCGCTCGTGAAGCCTGGTTGGCTGCACGCGTACCTTACATGCAGAGCGAAGTATTCCGTTTCGGTAACGCCGTGGTCGACGACTGGGAAGGCCAGCTAAACGCCTGGCCGCTGGATGAAGGCCTGATCGACTACGTCGCCAAGGACTACCAGCACGCCCTCGGCAACCCAGGCGCTACCGCCAACATCATCGCCAACACCGAAGTGCAGGTCGGCGAAGACAAAATCGACGTGACCGAAATCACCGCCGAGAAGCTGGCCAGCCTGAATGAGCTGGGCGGTTCCGAAGCCAACGTCGCCACCGGCTACCACGCCATTGAGTTCCTCCTCTGGGGCCAAGACCTGAACGGCAGCAACCCAGGTGCCGGCGCGCGTCCTGCGAGCGACTTCGTCGTCGGCGAAGGTGCTACTGGCGGCAACAACGAACGTCGTCGCGCCTTTATCAAGGCCGCCGCCGACCTGCTGGTCAGCGACCTCGACGCCATGGTCGTGCAATGGCAAGCCGGCAACGCCGACAACTACCGCACCAAGCTGCAAGCCGAGTCGGCTGAAAGCGGCCTGCGCAAAATGCTCTTCGGCATGGGCAGCCTGTCCCTCGGCGAACTGGCTGGCGAGCGCATGAAAGTCGCGCTGGAAGCCAACTCCACCGAAGACGAGCACGACTGCTTCAGCGACAACACCCACAACTCGCATTTCTACAACGGTAAAGGCATCCGCAACGTTTACTTGGGCGAGTACAAGAAAGTCGACGGCACCACCCTGACCGGCCCAAGCCTGTCGTCCCTGGTGGCCAAGGTTGACGCCGCTGCCGACAGCACCCTGAAAGCCGATTTGGAAGCCAGCGAAGGCAAACTGCAGGTTCTGGTCGACAGCGCCGAGAAGAACAACGTGCACTTCGATCAGCTGATCGCCGCCGACAACAAAGACGGCCAGCAGATCGTCCGTGACGCCATCGCCGCCCTGGTCAAGCAGACCGGTGCGATCGAGCAGGCGGCCGGCAAGCTGGGTATCAGTGATCTGAACCCAGATACCGCTGACCACAGCTTCTAATCGCGTAGGACTTGCTGCGCGTCGGCGATACTGCGTTGAAAACAGCCTCGGAAAGCTCATTTACAACACGTAAACTCCGCTTCCTCGGCTGTTTTCGCCTTGTCTCGCTCTAGCTCGCGAAGTCCGGAAGTTGGTAGTGCAAAAAGCCGCAATTCGTTACCCGAATTGCGGCTTTTTTATTGCCTGCGACCTTTAACCACCGACGGATAATGCAAATCCGTCTTATTTAAACCTGGCCAGACTGTTAAGATCAGCCGCCTGTTTTCCCCTGCGGATCTTCACTCATGTTTGCGCCGCGTCGCTTTGCGCTGCTTCTGGCCATCGGCCTGAGTCTGGCAGACTGCGATCAAACTCCCCGTTTCACCCAAGCAGAACCTGGCGAAGCCCTGTCAGCCGGTAACGCTACGGTGCGCAAGGCCGACCAGAATGCCTTCTCGCTGCCCTCGGCCAATCTGTCGCCGTCACGACGCCTGGATTTCAGTGTCGGCAACAGCTTCTTCCGCAACCCCTGGGTCAGCGCTCCGGCTACCACCACCGCGCGCGACGGTCTGGGTCCACTGTTCAACACCAATGCCTGCCAGAACTGCCATATCAAAGACGGCCGCGGCCATCCACCAGAGCCCAATGCAGTCAGTGCTGCATCGATGCTGGTGCGCCTGTCGATCCCCGCTGGCAACGAACACGCCGCCATCATCGAGCGCCTCGGCGTATTGGCCGAACCGACCTACGGCGGCCAGTTGCAGGACATGAGCAATCCCGGCGTGGCCCCCGAAGGCAAGGTGCGCGTCAGCTACAACACCCAGCAGATCACCCTGAACGATGGCCAACAGGTCGAGCTGCGCCAGCCTAAATTGGAGATCAGCCAGCTCGGCTACGGCCCGCTGCACCCCGACACACTGTTCTCTGCGCGCATCGCCCCACCAATGATCGGCCTCGGCTTGCTCGAAGCCATTCCCGAGGCAGCGATCCTGGCAAATGCCGACCCGGACGACGGTAACGGCGATGGTATTTCCGGGCGCGCCAATCAGGTCTGGGATCGCGCCCAACAAGGCAGCGTGCTCGGCCGCTTCGGCTGGAAAGCCGGGCAACCGACGCTCAACCAGCAGAATGCCGAGGCCTTCGCCAACGACATGGGCCTGACCAGCGAACTGGTCACCCAGGACAATTGCAGCCAGGCGCAGCCGGACTGCCGCAACGCGCCGCAGGGTGGCGTACCGGAAGTCAGCGCCAATATTCTCGCCAGCGTGCTGTTCTACACCCGCAACCTGGCGGTGCCGGCGCGCCGCGATGTCAACAGCCCCGCCGTGCTGCAAGGCAAAAGCCTGTTCCACCAAGCCGGTTGCCAGGGCTGCCACACCCCGCAGTTCACTACCGCCAGCGACGCCGCCGAGCCGGAACTGGCCAACCAGCTGATCCGCCCCTACAGCGACCTGCTGCTGCATGACATGGGCGATGGGCTGGCCGACCACCGCCCGGAGTTTCTCGCCAACGGCCGCGAATGGCGCACCCCGCCACTGTGGGGCATCGGCCTGACGCAAGCCGTCAACGGTCACACCCAGTTCCTGCATGACGGCCGCGCGCGCAACCTGCTCGAAGCCATCCTCTGGCACGGCGGCGAAGCCGAAGCCGCCAAACAGCAAGTTCTCAGCTTCTCCACAGAGCAGCGCGCTGCGCTGCTGACCTTTCTGAATTCGTTGTAAGGAGCCGCACATGATCCGCTCACCGTTCTGCCTCGCCCTGCTGACCCTGGCGCTGACCGCCTGCAGCCCTGCCGACCCGCAACAGCAGGTCAGCAGCGCCCTCAGTGACGGCGTGCTGCTGCCGATCTACAGCGCCTGGAGCCAGGCCGATCAGCAGCTGGCCGCCAGCGGTCAGGCGTTCTGCGCCGGCAGCCAGAACCTGAGCGAAGCCCGCCAGGCCTTTAGCACCGCGCAAAGCGCCTGGGCGGCGGTGCAACCGGCGCTGTTTGGCCCACTGGCCGAAGGCAACCGCGCCTGGCAGATCCAGTTCTGGCCGGACAAGAAGAACCTGGTGGCGCGCCAGGTCGAAGCGCTGATCAACAAGAACGCCGCACTCACCCCGGCCGACCTGGATAAATCCAGCGTGGTGGTACAGGGCCTGACTGCCTACGAATACCTGTTGTTCGACCCGAGCATCGACCTCAACAACGCCGAACAGAAAGCCCGCTACTGCCCGCTGATCGTCGCCATCGGCCAGCACCAACAAGTGCTGGCCGCCGATGTACTGGCGCAGTGGCAGAGCAAGGACGGCATGGCCGCACAGCTGAAAAGCTTCCCCAACGCGCGTTATGCCGAAGCTCCCGAGGCCGTGGCCGAGGTACTGCGCACCCAGGTCAGCGCCATCGACGGCCTGAAAAAGAAACTCGGCACCCCGCTCGGGCGCCAGAGCAAAGGTCAGCCGCAACCTTTCCAGGCCGAAGCCTGGCGCAGCCAAGCCAGCCTGGCCAATCTGGCCGCCAGCCTGGCCAGCGCCGAACGCATCTGGCTGGGCGCCGAACAGGACGGCATCCAGGCCTTGCTCGGCAGCGATCAGGCTGCACTGAAACAACGCATCGACGCTGCCTACAGCGACACCCGCCAGCGCCTGGCCAACGCCAAGCGCCCATTGGGTGAACTGCTCAGCGATGACGCCGGCCGCAGCGAGCTGAATGCCCTGTATGACAGCCTCAACACCCTGCACCGCCTGCATGAAGCCGAGCTGGCGAAAACCCTCGGCATCCAGCTGGGCTTCAACGCCCATGACGGCGACTGACGCATGCAGATGAAGCGCAGAACCTTCCTCGGCCTCACCGGCGCGGCGTTGGCCGCCAGCGCCCTGGGCGGCTGGACGCTGATGCACAACGGCAAGCAGCCGCTGCTGCTGTCCGCACGCAACGATGCCGCCGGCAAGCATTACGCCGTCGGTTACCGGCTGGACGGCAGCCAGGTGTTCGCCACCCAGATCAGCGAGCGCTGCCACGACGTGATCGCCCACCCGCAGCTGCCGATGGCACTGTTCGTCGGGCGCCGCCCGAGCACCCAAAGCTACCTGGTCGACACCCGCGACGGGCGCCTGCTGCAAACCTTGCACTCGGCACCACAGCGGCATTTCTACGGCCATGCAGTGTTCCACAAGGACGGCGCATGGCTGTATGCCACCGAGAACGACACCTCCGACCCAGGCCGCGGCGTGCTCGGGGTTTACCGCCTGCAAGGCGAACAGCTGCAACGCGTCAGCGAACTGTCGACTCACGGCCTCGGCCCGCACCAACTGCTCTGGCTGCCCGACGGCGAAACCCTGGTAGTGGCCAACGGCGGCATTCGCACCGAAGCCGACAGCCGGGTGGAGATGAATCTCGACACCATGGAGTCCAGCCTGGTGCTGATGCACCGCGACGGCAGCCTGCTGAGCAAGGAACAGCTGCCCGAACGGATGAATAGCGTGCGCCACCTGGCCGTGGCCAGCGACGGCACCCTCGTCAGCGGCCAGCAATATATGGGAGAAGCCAGCGATCAGGTGCCACTGCTGGCGATCAAGCGGCCGGGGCAAGCGTTTCAGCACTTTCCGCTCGGTGATACGCAGCGTCAGTTGATGAGCCAATACACCGCCAGCGTGGCGATCCACAGCGAGCTGCGCCTGCTGGCGCTGACTGCGCCGCGCGGCAACCGCGTCTTTATCTGGGACCTGGACAGCGCCGAGCTGCGCCTGGATACGCCGCTGGCAGACTGCGCCGGCGTGGGCGCGGTGGCCGACGGCTTTGTGGTCAGCAGCGGCATGGGCCGCTGCCGCCTGTACAACTGCCGCAGCACGCACATCAGCAGCAGCCCGCTGCAACTCCCTGCCGGCCTGTGGGACAACCACCTGCGCCTGGTCTAGAACGCCCTTCCTGAACCTGTAATACGCCTGCGGCAAGCTAAAGAACGCTGCCGCAGAGCCGATCTATACTCGTTGATAGCCGTTGCTACTGGGTAACTCGGCTTAGCTGATACCAGGCGATAGGGATCTTCGCAGTCTGGACGCCACTTGCGTCACTGGCATCCCGCCATCTCACACTCAGGGGTATCCGCCCATGTTTCTGCAAAAATCTTTGCGCGCGCAAATTCTCGCCCTGCTTGGCGGTAGCCTGGTGTTGATTCTGGTCACCGCCCTGGCTTGCTTCAACTTCCTCTCTAACGGCATGCAAGCCTATCGCGGCCTGCTTGACGGCCCGCTGGAAGCCACTCGGCTGATCGACGCCGCCAACGTCGAGTTCAAAATCCAGGTACAGGAATGGAAGAACGTTCTGCTGCGCGGCCAGGACAGCGAGAACCTGAGCAAGTACTGGGGCCAGTTTGAGGCCCAGGAACGCAAGGTGCAGGACACCCTCGGCGAACTGGCCAAGGTAGCCGCCGATGATGCGGCGCTGAAAACCCAGGTTGAACGCCTGCGCAGCGAGCACCAGGCTCTCGGCACCAACTACCGCAAGGGCCGCGATGCGTTCGTCGCCGCCAGCGGTGATGCCAAGGCCGGCGATGCGGCGGTAAAAGGCATTGACCGCGCCGCCAGCGAGCAGATGAGCACGCTGGTCACCCAGCTACGCGAGCAGAGCCTGGTGCAGGCCACGCAGATCAACGCCGCCGCCGACCGCACCATCTTGGTCGGCACCGTGCTGTTGCTGGCAGCCACTGTCGTTATTGCCCTGTTCAGCCTGTGGCTGGTCAACCGCAACCTGATTATTCCGATCCGCCATCTGATCAGCCATGTCGATGAGCTCAGCCACGGCCACTTCGGCCAGCACGTGAGTACCGATCGCCACGACGAGCTGGGCATGCTGGCCATCGCCTCCAACACCCTGCGCGACTTCCTCGCCAGCACCACCCAGAGCCTGCAGCAGAGCAGCGGCAATCTGGACAATGCCAGCAGCGAACTGAACAACATCGCCACTCGCATGACCCAGGGCATTCAGGACCAGTTCAACCGCACCGATCAGGTCGCCACCGCCATGCACGAGATGTCCGCCACCGCCCAGGAAGTGGCGCGACATGCCGCCGAAGCGGCGAATGCCGCCGATGATGCCGACAGCGCCGCACGCCAGGGCGAAACGGTGATGCAGGCAACCATCAAGACCATTACCGATATCCGCGGCGAAATTAGCAACACCTCCGAGGTGATTCGTCGCCTGGAAAACGACAGCGGGCGCATCGGCAAGGTGCTGGAAGTGATTCGTGGCATCGCCGAACAAACCAACCTGCTGGCACTCAACGCCGCCATCGAGGCCGCCCGCGCCGGCGAGCAAGGCCGTGGCTTTGCCGTGGTCGCCGACGAGGTGCGCACCCTGGCCCAGCGCACCGCCGAATCCACCGCGGAAATCCACCAGATCATCGACACCGTGCAAACCGGTGCGGTGAACGCCGTGCGCGCCATCGAAAGCGGCCAGCAGCGCAGCGAGGAAGGCGTGACCCAGGTCACTGAGGCCGGGGCCACCTTGCAGCTGATCACCAGCGCCGTGGAAGCGATCCGCGACATGAACCGGCAGATCGCCACCGCCGCCGAGGAGCAGACCTCGGTAGCCGAGGACATCTCGCGCAACCTCACCGAAATCACCTCCATCGCCAGCTCCAACCAGGAGAACGTCGAACGCACCCAGGCCGCCAGCCACAACCTGCGCAATCTCTCCGGCGAGCTAGGTGAAGTGACCAGACGCCTCGGTGCCTGAGCCAACTCGCGTGCAACAGCAGGCAAAATGCCAGTAAGTGCTGGCATTTTGCCTAAAAACACTTGAACAATCCGGCAACTTTTGCACCATAACCTTTTGCAAATGCGAATCTTTGACAGGCCCTGGCGCGGGGGCTAAGGTGCCTGTCTTGCCTATTCCCAGGCCCCATTTGCCTTGCCAAGGAACCGGAATATGTTGCTCCGCCGCATGCTCATCATGCTCGGCGCAGTACTCGTCGTGGTACTCGCCCTCGCCGCCTACAAAGGCTTCTCCATCTACCAGCAAATCCAGATGTTCTCGGCCCCGCAGCCGGCCATCAGCGTCGACGCCGCTCACGCCGAAGAACGCCCGTGGCAAGCTCGCTTGCCGGCCATCGGCACCCTGAAAGCCTTCCAGGGCGTGGATCTGACGGCTGAAGTCGAAGGCACCGTCAGTCAAGTGCTGTTCCAGTCGGGCGAAAAAGTCAGCCTGGGGCAGCCGCTGCTGCAACTTGACAGCCAGGTCGAACAGGCCATTCTCGCCACCGCCGTCGCCGTGCGCGGCCTCGCCCGCGTTGAGTACCAGCGGGGCAAGAACCTGGCCGGCAAACAGGCCATTTCCAAGAGCGAGTTTGACCGCCTGAATGCCGAACTGCTCAAGGCCGAGGCCAGCGTCACCCAACTGCAGGCCAGCCTGGACAAGAAGCGCGTGCTCGCGCCCTTTGCCGGCACCATCGGCATCCGCCAGGTCGACACCGGTGACTACCTGAGCCCTGGCAATCCGATTGCCAGCCTGCAGGACCTGTCCAAACTGTTCGTCGACTTCTTTCTGCCTGAGCAAGCCGTACCGAAACTGGCCATCGGTCAGCGCGTCCGCCTGAACGTCGCTGCCTACCCCGGCGAAGAGTTCGAAGGCGAGGTCGCCGCGATCAACCCCAAAGTCGAGCAAACCACCCGCAACCTGCTGGTCCGCGCCATGCTGGCCAACCCGGACAACAAGCTGCTGCCCGGCATGTTCGCCAACCTGCAGGTGCTGCTGCCGGGCGAACCGCTGCACGTGGTCGTGCCGGAAACCGCGATCACCTACACCCTCTACGGCAACTCGGTGTATGTGATCGGCGAGAAGAAAGGCGAAGACGGCCAAGTGGTCAAGGATGACAAGGGTCAGGCGCAACTGACTGTCGAACGCCGCGTGATCGAAACCGGCGAGCGCCGTGACGGCCTGGTGGTGATTCTCAAGGGGTTGCAAGCGGGCGAGCAGGTGGTCACCGCCGGCCAGTTGAAACTGGATAACGGCGCTCATGTGAGCATTGCCAACGCGCAGGCCAAGCCAAACGTCGAGTAATCGAGCGCGGCTCAAAGGAATTTATTTATGGCTTTTACTGATCCCTTTATCCGTCGCCCGGTATTGGCGACCGTGGTCAGTCTGTTGATCATCCTGCTTGGCTTTCAGGCATTCAGCAAACTGACCATCCGCCAGTACCCGCAGATGGAAAACGCCCTGATCACGGTGAGCACCGCCTACCCGGGGGCCAACGCCGAAACCATTCAGGGCTATATCACTCAGCCGCTGCAACAGAGCCTGGCCAGCGCCGAAGGCATCGATTACATGACCTCGGTCAGCCGACAGAATGTGTCGATCATCTCGATCTATGCGCGTATCGGCGCCGATAGCGACCGCTTGTTCACCGAATTGCTGGCCAAGGCCAACGAGGTGAAGAACCAGCTGCCGCAGGATGCCGAAGACCCGGTGCTGAGCAAGGAAGCCGCCGATTCCTCGGCGCTGATGTACATCAGCTTCTACAGCGACGAGCTGTCCAACCCGCAGATTACCGACTACCTGTCGCGGGTGATCCAGCCCAAGCTGGCCACCCTGCCCGGCATGGCCGAGGCCGAAATCCTTGGCAACCAGGTGTTTGCCATGCGCTTGTGGCTCGACCCGGTGAAGATGGCGGCCTATGGCGTGACCGCAGGCGACGTCAATGACGCGGTGCGCAAGTACAACTTCCTCTCCGCCGCCGGCGAAGTGAAAGGCCAGTACGTGGTCACCAGCATCAACGCCGAGACCGACCTGAAATCCGCCGAGGCCTTTGCCGCCATCCCGCTGAAGACCGTGGGCGACAGCCGCGTGCTGATCCGCGATGTGGCCCGGGTGGAAATGGGTGCGGAAAACTACGACTCGATCAGCTCCTTCGATGGCATTCCCTCGGTGTATATCGGCATCAAGGGCACACCCAGCGCCAACCCGCTGGATGTGATCAAGGAAGTCCGCGGCCTGATGCCCGAGCTGGAAGCCCAGCTGCCGCCGAACCTGAAAGTCTCGATCGCCTACGACGCCACGCTGTTTATCCAAGCTTCGATCGACGAGGTGGTGAAGACCCTGTTCGAAGCCGTGCTGATCGTCATCGTCGTGGTGTTCCTGTTCCTGGGTGCGTTCCGCTCGGTACTGATCCCGGTGATCACCATTCCGCTGTCGATGATCGGTGTGCTGTTCTTTATGCAGCTGATGGGTTACTCGATCAACCTGCTGACGCTGCTGGCCATGGTGCTGGCCATCGGCCTGGTGGTGGACGACGCGATCGTGGTGGTGGAGAACATTCACCGCCATATCGAAGAAGGCAAGACGCCTTTCGACGCGGCCATCGAGGGCGCGCGTGAGATTGCCGTGCCGGTGGTCTCGATGACTATCACCCTGGCGGCGGTATACGCCCCCATCGGCTTCCTCGACGGCCTCACCGGGGCGTTATTCAAGGAGTTCGCCCTGACCCTGGCCGGCGCGGTGATCATCTCCGGCGTCGTCGCCCTGACGTTGTCACCGATGATGTGCTCGCGCCTGCTGCGCCACGAAGAGAACCCCTCGGGCCTGGCGCACAAGCTCGACCAGATCTTCGACAGCCTCAAGCAGCGCTACCAGCGCGCCCTGCATGGCACGTTGAACACCCGCGCCGTGGTGCTGGTGTTCGCCGTGATCGTCATGTGCCTGATCCCGGTGCTGCTCAAGTTCACCAAGAGCGAGCTGGCCCCCGACGAAGACCAGGGCATCATCTTTATGATGGCCAGCGCGCCGCAGCCGACCAACCTGGAGTACCTGAACAAGTACACCGATGAGTTCGTGACCATCTTCAAGAAGTTCCCCGAGTACTACTCCTCGTTCCAGATCAACGGCTTCAACGGCGTGCAAGCGGGTATCGGCGGCTTCCTGATGACGCCATGGAACGAGCGCGAACGCACCCAGATGGAGCTGCTACCGGAAGTTCAGGCGCGCCTGTCACAGATTCCCGGCCTGCAGATCTTCGGCTTCAACCTGCCGTCCTTGCCGGGTACCGGCGAAGGTTTGCCGTTCCAGTTCGTGATCAACACCCCCAACGACTACCAGTCGCTGCTGCAGGTGACGGAGCGGGTCAAGCAGCGCGCGGTGGACTCCGGCAAGTTCGCCTTCCTCGACGTCGACCTGGCGTTCGACAAGCCGGAAGTGGTGGTGGAAATCGACCGCGAGAAAGCCGCACAGATGGGCGTATCCATGCAGGACCTCGGCCTGACCCTGGCCAGCCTGCTCGGTGAAGGCGAGATCAACCGTTTCACCATCGACGGGCGCAGCTACAAGGTGATCGCCCAGGTCGAGCGCGCCTACCGCGACAACCCGGACTGGCTCAGCAGCTACTACGTGAAGAGCGAGAGCGGCGAGATGCTGGCGCTGTCGACCCTGATCAAGGTCAGCGACCGTGCCCGCCCAACCCAGCTCAACCAGTTCCAGCAGCTCAACTCGGCGATTATCCAGGGCGTGCCGATTGTCAGCATGGGCGAGGCCATCGACACCGTAACGCAGATCATGCAGGAAGAGGCCCCCGCCGGCTTCGCCTTCGACTACGCCGGGGCCTCGCGCCAGTACGTGCAGGAAGGCAGCGCGCTGTATGTGACCTTCGCCCTGGCGCTGGCACTGATCTTCCTGGTGCTGGCGGCGCAGTTCGAGAGTTTCCGCGACCCACTGGTGATCATGGTCACGGTACCGCTGTCGATCTGTGGCGCGCTGATTCCGCTGTTCCTCGGCCTGTCGAGCATGAACATCTACACCCAGGTGGGCCTGGTGACGTTGATTGGCTTGATCACCAAGCACGGCATCCTGATTGTCGAGTTCGCCAACCAGCTGCGCCGCGAGAAAGGCCTGTCGCGCCGTGAAGCAGTCGAGGAAGCGGCGGCGATTCGCCTGCGTCCAGTCCTGATGACCACCGCAGCCATGGTCTTCGGCATGGTGCCGCTGATCCTTGCCAGCGGCGCGGGCGCGGTAAGCCGCTTCGACATCGGCCTGGTGATCGCCACCGGCATGTCGATCGGCACCCTGTTCACTCTGTTCGTACTGCCCTGCGTGTACAGCCTGCTGGCCCAGCCAGACGCACCGTCAAAAGCTGCCAAGGCTCACTAACGCCCAAAGATGGTCACCAAGGATAGCGGGGCACAAAAAATCGTCCGGAACGATTTTTGATGTCGAGCAGCAACGGCCCGAAAAGGGTGGCGGCCATGGATGGCAAGCCACAAAAAATCGTCCGGAGCGATTTTTGACGTTGCGCAGCGACAGCCCCGAAGGGGTGGTTGCCATGGATGGCAAGCCACAAAAAAGCCCTGCATTGCAGGGCTTTTTACTGTCTGGCATCCAGCGGGATCAATCGGCCTCAACCTTGAGAGCGCATACCTTGCGACAGGCCGAACATCAATAACAACAGGTCATGGTCAGGGCGCACCGTTTCAGCGGCACGGGCCTGGGGCGGTAACGGGCAATTATCCAGATCCACTGCACTGTGGCTGACCACCTGCGGACCCGCCTCCTGCCAGGCTGCGGCCGCTATTGAAGCCACACTAAGCGCAGCCACAACAAACAAACCTCGTGCGATTTCTAGCTTCATCACTGCAACCTCTTGATAGCGCTGCCAAACGCTGTTTGTAGACCCTAGATCACTGATAACCGCTGCGTCGCTCTTTGCGACCAGCGGTCGTTACTGCCGGACTCTGCCAGCAACCACACCAGATCATCCTGATCCACAAGCAAGCCATTTAGCAGGCCAGGCTTCGAACCGCATTCGCGCCAATGGTTCAACCCTTCGGCAAACCAAGGGTTAGGGGCGTATCACCGCGCATTGGCGGTAACAACCTCAGGGTCACTTAATTGCCCATTTGCATCAGCGTGAAGCGTCATAGAACCAGCGCTTTTAAAACAGCCGCTGGCAAACCATAACCGGCAATTTTTCCACCGAAACGGCAAAAAACCGCGTGGTAGAGCACATCCAGGTGAGGTCACAACAAGGGGGCGGTCATGCTGACCAGCAGCACACGCCAAGATGACAGACTCCAGTCCCGGAGCCTAAGGCAAACAAAGCAATTGGCGTACCGCTTTGTTGCGCGGAGAAGTGTATAACCCAGAAAAATGAAAACCCCGTGACAGGCACGGGGTTTTCTTTACTGCGTGCAAACCGCCTGGCGGCGGCCTGCGAGGGGCCGGGCTGGCTTACATCATGCCGCCCATGCCACCCATGCCGCCCATGTCTGGCATACCGCCACCAGCCGCCTTGTCTTCAACCACTTCGGCGATCATCGCTTCGGTGGTGATCATCAGGCTGCCGATCGAAGCTGCAGCTTGCAGCGCCGAACGGGTGACCTTGGCCGGATCGAGAATACCCATCTCGATCATGTCGCCGTAGGTGTCGGTAGCGGCGTTGAAGCCGTAGTTGCCTGAACCCTGCTTGACCTTGTCGACCACTACGCTTGGCTCGCCGCCGGCGTTGGAAACGATCTGACGCAGCGGTGCTTCAACAGCACGACGCAGCAGAGCGATACCGACGTCCTGATCGGCGTTGTCGCCTTTCAGCTCGCTGATGGCCTGCAGAGCGCGTACCAGAGCCACGCCACCGCCAGGTACCACGCCTTCTTCAACGGCTGCACGGGTCGCGTGCAGGGCGTCATCAACGCGGGCTTTCTTCTCTTTCATTTCAACTTCGGTGCCGGCACCAACTTTGATCACTGCAACACCGCCAGCCAGTTTAGCCAGACGCTCTTGCAGCTTCTCTTTGTCGTAGTCGGACGAAGTGTCTTCAACCTGCTTACGGATCTGCGCAACGCGCGATTCGATATCAGCTTGCTGACCAGCACCATCGATGATGGTGGTGTTTTCTTTGCTCAGGATTACGCGCTTGGCGTTGCCCAGGTGCTCCAGGGTGGCGCTTTCCAGGCTCAGACCGATCTCTTCGGAGATAACGGTACCGCCAGTCAGAACGGCGATGTCCTGCAGCATGGCCTTGCGACGGTCGCCGAAGCCCGGTGCCTTAACGGCAGCGACTTTGACGATGCCACGCATGTTGTTCACAACCAGAGTCGCCAGGGCTTCGCCTTCAACGTCTTCGGCCACGATCAGCAGCGGACGGCCGGATTTGGCCACGGCTTCGAGAACTGGCAGCAGTTCGCGGATGTTGGAGATCTTCTTGTCGACCAGCAGGATCAGCGGGCCGTCGAGCTCGGCCACCATGGTGTCCGGCTTGTTGATGAAGTACGGGGACAGGTAACCACGGTCGAACTGCATGCCTTCAACAACCGACAGTTCGTTTTCCAGGCCCGAGCCTTCTTCAACGGTGATCACGCCTTCTTTACCGACTTTTTCCATGGCTTCGGCAATGATTTCGCCGATGGAGCTGTCGGAGTTAGCGGAGATCGAACCTACCTGAGCGATGGCTTTGGTGTCAGCGCACGGCTTGGACAGCTTCTTCAGCTCAGCAACGATGGCGATGGTCGCCTTGTCGATGCCGCGCTTGAGGTCCATCGGGTTCATGCCGGCAGCGACGGCTTTCAGGCCTTCGTTGACGATGGCTTGAGCCAGAACGGTGGCGGTGGTGGTGCCGTCGCCAGCGTCATCGTTGGCACGGGAAGCAACGTCTTTAACCAGCTGCGCGCCCATGTTCTCGAAGCGATCTTTCAGCTCGATTTCTTTGGCAACGGAAACGCCGTCCTTGGTGATGGTCGGAGCGCCGTAGCTCTTCTCGATGATCACGTTACGGCCTTTCGGGCCGAGGGTAGCTTTTACTGCGTCAGCCAGAACGTTGACACCAGTAAGCATTTTCTTGCGGGCGGAATCGCCGAATTTAACTTCTTTAGCAGCCATGATGGTTATTCCTTGATTCGTTCAAATAGAGCGGAATTCGTAGCGACGGGGCGCTGAAATCAACCTTCAACGACAGCGAGAATTTCGCTCTCGCTCATTACCAGCAGGTCTTCGCCGTCAACTTTGATGGTGTTGCTGCCGGAGTAAGGGCCAAACACCACTTTGTCGCCGACTTTAACGGCCAGGGCACGCACTTCACCGTTGTCCAGCACGCGGCCGGTACCGACAGCGAGGATTTCACCGCTGTTGGCTTTCTCGGCAGCGGAACCTGGCAGCACGATGCCACCGGCGGTTTTCTTTTCTTCTTCGCTGCGACGGATTACAACGCGGTCATGCAGAGGACGAAGCTTCATTGTCGATCTCTCCCAATAGGTGGTTTACAGCGGCTGGTGTATTCACCAGCGGGTTAGCAAAGTCCGGCGAGGCCGGTAGCGCTACGCCAGGCGCAGCGCTGAAGTCTGAACATAAAACCTTGCGGTGACCGCTACATAAGGGCGCGCAAGGGGATTTCAAGGGCAGATAGTGAATTTTTTTAATATGTGAAAGCCTTTTTACGAGCCGCAAATCAGTCGCGGCGTTCGTATTCGCCTTCCAGCACATTGGGGCGAACTTGCCCGGAGCGCGCGACCTGGTCGTCGAAAAAGGCGCGCTGACGCATGGCCTGTT
Source organism: Pseudomonas sp. (assembly GCF_049653025.1). Taxonomy (GTDB): domain Bacteria; phylum Pseudomonadota; class Gammaproteobacteria; order Pseudomonadales; family Pseudomonadaceae; genus Aquipseudomonas. The sequence goes on from NZ_JBASFM010000006.1 coordinate 903,014, forward strand.
CGGCGGCACGCAGGCGCACCTTGTTGACCAGCAGGCGGCGGGTGAAGGGAATCAGGCAAAGCACGCCGAAGATGTCGCTGATAAAGCCAGGCAGCAACAGCAGACCACCACCGACGGCGATCAGCAGGCCTTCGAGCATTTCCTGCTCGGGCAACTCACCACGGGAAAGCTTTTCACGCGCGCGCCAAGCGGTGGCAACGCCGGCTACACGCAGCAAGACGCTGCCGAGAATGGCCGTACCTATAACCAGCAACAGGGTCGGCAACACGCCGATGGCGCTGCCCACTTGAATCAGCAGGGCCAGCTCGATGATCGGAAACAGCAAAAACAGAAACAGAAAAGCGCGCATCAAAGGTTCCTTAACGGAAGATCAGCTTCCTATGAGACAGAAGTATGGGGCGTTAGGCTGAATTCAAGCTGAAGGCTGACCGTCGGTCGGCCAGACCTCGGCGCGGGCCAGTGCCACCAAGGTTTGGCGCACCTCCAGCGGACTGTTACAGGATGTTGGAAATGCCAGCCAATACAGGCTCTGGCCGATGCGCAGGTGAAAACCTTCGCTGTCGATACCGACCAGCTCGGCAGGTGCATGGCTAGGCAGGCCTGCTAGTTCGACATAATGGGTGATGGCCGCAACATGGTCGCTGTTCATATGTTCGAGCATGCTGATCTCACTGTCCCCCGCAAAGGGATTGGCCAGGGCCACCTGATCCAGCCAGTGAATTGCGCCGAAACCGCCGATATAGCGCCAGCGCACCGGTTCCAATCGCCAGAAATCAAAATCATGGGCCTGGTGATAACCGCGCGACTCGGGGAAATAGCGGTAATAGCGCTGCGCCGCCGCCTCGATCTGCGCCGCATCCTCCACTTGCCGCGCCTCGGCGAGCAGCGTCAAGCGGCCCACGGCCTGCACATCCTCGGCCCCGCGCTCACCAATCAGCAGAGAACACTTGCCGTCCAGCTTGAGGTTATGGGTGTGCTGGGCGATGCGGCTGATCAAAATCAGCGGCCAGCCCTGGGCATCCAGGCAATAAGGCACCACTGATCCGAAAGGGAAACCCGGCATGGCCTTTGAGTGGGTGCTGAGCGCACCCCGGTATTCCTTGAGCAGCAATTCTCGGGCATGCTTGCGGGCTTTCACGCTCAACTTATGACTCCTTGCATAGAATCCGTCACAGAACGGGAGGCTCCTAGATTAACCGCCGGCAAGGCCACACGACACCATTTGAGGGGATTCGCGATGCAACTTAAAGACAAGGTCATCATCATTACCGGCGGCTGCCAGGGCCTGGGCCGCGCCATGGCCGAATACCTGGCGGACAAGGGCGTCAAGCTGGCGCTGGTCGACCTGAATCAGGAAAAACTCGACGAAGCCGTGGCCGCCTGCAAGGCCCAGGGCGTGGAAGCACGCGCCTACCTGTGCAACGTCGCCAATGAAGAGCAAGTGACCCAGACCGTGGCACAGATTGCCGAAGACTTCGGCGCGATCAACGGCCTGGTCAACAACGCCGGCATCCTGCGCGACGGCCTGACCATCAAGGTCAAGGACGGCGAACTCACCAAGCTGAGCCTGGCGCAGTGGCAGTCGGTGATCGACGTCAACCTGACCGGCGTGTTCCTCTGCACCCGCGAAGTCGCGGCGAAGATGATCGAGCTAAAGAATGAAGGCGCAATCATCAACATCTCCTCGATCTCCCGTGCCGGCAACATGGGCCAGG
>NZ_JBASFM010000007.1:0-135855 GCF_049653025.1 Pseudomonas sp.
TCGATTACATCGAAGTGTTTTACAACCGAACCCGCCGCCACAGTTACTTGGGCGGTGTCAGTCCTGAGGCATTTGAACGTGCCTCATTATGAGGTCGGGAAATGTCTACCAGAGCGGGGGTAGTCCATCCCTTCGGACGACCAGTGCGCAGCCTGTTTGTACAAGCCCTCAAAACATGAGTGTCATAGCTGTGGCAATGAGCTTGATCCTGACGGTGATGGCAGGTGCGATTTTTGTGATTGGGAGTCACAAATCGTTCAGTGATCCTTTCTCCCGATCCTCACCTCATGCCGTCAGATGCTGCGGCGTGAGTACAAAGCGCTCTCCAAAACCTCACTTTCATTAGCCGTAAAGCGGCAATGTGCATAAATGGGCGCGGAGTTTTTGCCTGGGTGACGGGGGGCCACCTACAGTAGGTCGGGTTGCGTGCGTCCCTAGCGGGCTGTCAGGTGTGGGACGAGGTGTGGGACTAATTGAAAGACGGAAACGAAAAGCCCCTGAAAAATCGTATTGATTTCAGGGGCTTACGCTTTTTCATTTGGTGGAACCGGGGGGATTTGAACCCCCGTCCGCCAGTTCTCCGCTATTGGTTCTACATGCTTAGCCGTGTCTACTGAGTTAACCCTTAGCCGCCCGACGGGCAGGGTGCTTTGGGCGAGTTGTGTAAGTTTTAGGCGCTTCGTCCACAACGTACTAGGCGACGATTCTGTTCTATATGACAATCATTTCGGGTTTACAGACATCCCCTAATGATTGCTGGAGCCGAAGCTACCAGAAGTGCGACTAGGCTGCTTACGCAGCTAGTTGGGCACCGTAATTGTCATCATTGGCAATTATAGAGTTTTGCAACAGTGGATTTACGAGTTCTGTTACCCACTCGGCATGCCCCTCAAGTTTCGCTACCGGCGTCGAATCCTAATCGGTCCCAAAACTTTTGCAGCTGTAGCTGAGACGCGAGTGTACGGCAAAGGTTCCGCAGCGTCGACCCGACAATTGCCAAGCGGACGCCGGTGGGCGTTGCCGGCTATGATTGACATCTTGCCAAGCCGATTTGTCTTTTGGATGAGACCTTCGTATGCCGCGCGCCTCGCGTTACCCCTTGCGTCAGTGGATCTGGCGCGCTTTCGTGCAGAGTGCCCTGATTCCGCTGATTCTGGTCGAGTCGGTGCTGATTACGGTGTACCTGCTGAGCAATGCGGCGATTCGTGATGCGCAGATCGAGCATTTGCAGCAGAGCGCGCTGGACGATTTGTCGGCAGCGGTGAAGCGTGAAGGCCAGGTCATCGATGGCCGCCTGCGCTCGGTGGAGGCGCAGGTGCAGATCTTTCGTGATGCGGCGGCGAACGCTCTGGCCAATAAGGATTTTCAGCCCGATGCGCTGGAGCGCCAGCGCCATGCCATGACCGACAGTGGCGTGTTCTATAGCCGCAGCGATGATGGGCGTGCGGCCTCCTTTTATGCCAACAGCACGCCGCAGGCGCAGCAGGACCATGCCAAGGCCTTGCGCCTGTCGCAGCTCGATCCGCTGATGCGCTCGATTCAGGCCGCCAACCCACGGGTTGCGGCGGCCTACTTCAATAGCTGGGACAGCTACAACCGCATCCTGCCGTTCTTTATGACGCCCGAGCAGTATCCCCATGACATGGTGATACCCGATTACAACTTCTATTACCTCGCCGACGCCAAGCACAACCCCAAGCGCGAGGTGGCCTGGACTGACGTCTATCTCGACCCCGCCGGTATGGGCTGGATGATGTCGGCGATCGCCCCGGTGTACCGCGGCGATTTCCTTGAGGGCGTGGTGGGGCTGGATATCACGGTGGGGCAGATGCTGGGTGAAATCGGCGAGCTGGATGTGCCCTGGCAGGGCTATGCGATGCTGGTCAGCCGTGATCACAACATCATGGCCTTGCCGAGTGCCGGCGAAGAGGACTTCGGCCTGCGTGAGCTGACCGAGTACTCCTATGCCGAAGCCGTGCGCCGTGAGGTACTCAAGCCCGAAGACTTCAACCTGGCCAAACGCGCCGAGATGCAGCCGCTGCTGCAGGCCATGGCCGCCGGGCAGGGTAATGTGCAGGAAGTGGTGCTGGGAGGTCGCAGTCAGTTGATCGCCTGGAGCGAGATTCCGCAGACCGGCTGGCAACTGCTGCTGGTGGTGGATGAAGACAATATCTTCAGTGAGACCAACCGCCTGGCTCAGCGTTACCTGCATATTGGCTATCTGCTGATCGCCGGGCTGGTGGTGTTCTACCTGCTGTTCTTCGCCTGGATGTGGCTGCGTTCGCGCCGCCTGAATGAGCAGCTGGTACAGCCGATCGACGGTGTCGTCGGCATGATGCGCCAGCTGGGCCAGGGCAATTACCAGCCCGAGGCCCCGCCGAGCCAGATTGATGAGCTGGTCAGCATGGCCGAGGCCGTGCAACACACCGGCGAGCAGTTGCAGGCCAGCGAAGCGCAGCGTTTCGAGGCGCAGCGGATTCTCCAGCTGGTGCTGGAGAGCACCACGGAGAGTCTCTGGCAGGTCGAGGCGGTCGACATGAGCATCACGCTCAGCGAGCGCTTCCTTAAACGTTTCGGGCTGCCGAAAGCGTGCATGAGCTTTAGCGAGTTCAACCAGCGCGTGCACCCCAACGACCTGGAGCGGATTCGCCATCTGCGCCAACTGTTCGCCAGCAGTGGTGAGGATCAGTTCGAAGCCGAATACCGCTACGCCGATGCCGAGGGTGAATATGCCTGGCTGCTGAGCCGTGGCAAGGTGCTGGAGCGTGACGAGCAGGGCCGCGCCCTGCAGGTGGCGGGCACGCATGTCGATATCACTCGGCTCAAGCAGGTGCAGGAGGATTTACGCCGCGCCAGCCTGGATGCGCAGGCCGCCAGCCAGGCCAAGAGCCGGTTCCTCTCCAGCATGAGCCATGAGCTGCGCACGCCACTGAATGCCATTTATGGTTTTGGCCAACTGATTGAGCTGGAAGCGCAGGACAAACCGGACGCCAAGCAGGAAGCCGACTACGCCCGTGAGATCGTCAATGCCAGCCGGCACCTGACCTCGTTGGTGGACGACATCCTCGACCTGTCGAGTATCGAAAGCCGCCGCCAGCAGCTCAACTTGCAGGCGGTGGAGGTCGGTGCCCTGCTGCATGGTTGTGCCGAGCTGGTGCAGCCGGAAGTGCAGCAACGCCAGTTGCAACTGCAGGTGCTGGCAGGGGCCGATGCCGGCCTCTACGTACAGGCTGACATGCGCCGCGTGCGCCAGGTGATGCTCAACCTACTGTCCAACGCGATCAAGTACAACAGCCCACAAGGCCTGATCCGCATGGGCTACGAGGTGCGCTCAAACTGTGTGCGGCTGTGGGTCGAAGACAATGGCGCGGGCCTGAGTGCCGAGCAGCAGGCCAATCTGTTCCAACCGTTCCAGCGCCTGGGTCGGGAAAACTCCAGCATCCCGGGTACGGGCATCGGTCTGGTGTTGTGCCGCGAGCTGGCCAGCTTGATGGCTGGAGAGATGGGCTTTAGCAGCGCCAGTGGCAGCGGCAGCCGCTTCTGGATTGATCTGCCGGGGGCTGCCGCGCCGGGGGCTGTCAGTGCGCCGGAGGCCGAGCCGGAATCGGCGCAGCCCAAGCAGTTGGCCGAAGTGCTGTGCGTGGAAGATCACCCGGCCTGCCTGAAGGTGGTGCAGGAGGCGTTGCGCGAGTTTGCCGAGGTGCGCGGTGCCGGCTCGATCCAGCGTGCGTTGGCTGAATTGGAACGCTGTACGCCAACCCTGTTGCTGCTCGATCTGGATTTGCCCGACGGCGATGGCTTGCGCGTGCTCGACGCCATGCGCCAGAACCCAAGGCTGCAGGCGGTGCCGGTATTGGTGATCAGCGCGGCAGCCGACGAGGAGATATTCAGCGAGGCGCGCCGACGCGGCGCGCAAGCCTGTCTGGCCAAGCCGATCGACCTGGCTCAGGTGCGCCGGTTGGCCCTGAGCCTGCTGGGGCAGGCGCTCTAGCTGCGGCTCTATTCGCTGGCTTCGAGCAGTTGCAAGGCCTCACCCAGCACCTTGACCGACTGGCTATGGTTGCCGGCCTTGTGCAGGGCTTCGCCTTCGGCGCGTAGCTGTTTTACCTGGGCAAGTACCGTGGCGTCGCCTGGCGGATCGGTTTTCAGCCGTTCATCGATCTTCGCCATATCCGCCGGGCAATGCATCGCCCAGAGCGAGGTGCTGAGTAGCGCGGTGGCAACAAGCAGAATAAGCCGGCGCATGCTGGTGCTCCGTTAGGTGGTCGGGCTCTTCAGTATAGGAAGCGCTCGCCGCGGCCTTGGGCCGTTAGTCTGTTTTTGTACGGTGCAGGGCCGCTGCTCCACGGCAGATCTGCGTGCCTACGCTAGAGCGTTCTTGGCAGGCGCACACAGACTTCCAGGCCGCCCAATGGCGATGGATGCAATTGGATGCTGCCGCGGTGCAGCTCTACCACCCGGAGCACGATCGACAGCCCCAGCCCCGCACCCTGGCCTGCGCCGAGGCGGTAGAAGCGCTCGAAGAGTTTTTCCCGCAGCGCTTCGTCCACACCCGGGCCGCTGTCCTGCACGCGCAGCACGATGGCATCCGCCTGGGCCTCCAGCTGCACCTGAATGCGCCCGCCGTCAGGGGTGTACTGCACGGCATTGCTGACCAGATTCTGCAGCAGGGTGCCCAGGCTTGGGGCATCGGCGAGCAGCTGATAATCGGCCGGTTCAATGGCCTCCAGGTTGAGCTCCTGATGGCGTTCTAGGGCCAGCGGAATCAGCTCCGCCAGCTCGTTGCGCAGATAACCGAGCAGGTCCAGTTCGCGCATGGCCAGCTGTGCCACGTTGGGTTCCAGGCGCGCCAGGGTTAGCAGTTGTGCCACTACCCGGGTGGCGCGCTCGACACCGCTGCCAAGCTGGCGCAGTGCATCGTTGCGGTCTTGCGGGTCGGGGGCTTCCAGGGCGTTCTGCGCGTGGATGCGCAGCACCGCCAGCGGTGTGCGCAGCTCGTGGGCGGCGTCGGCGATAAAGCGTTTTTCCTGATCAAGCAGCTGGTTGACCTGCATCAGCAGGCGGTTGAGCGAGGCTCCCATGGGTTCCAGTTCACGCGGCAGCGGGCCGAAAATCAGCGGGGCCAGGTTGTCCGGCGCGCGCGCCTTGATCGACTCGGCCATGCGCTGCAGCGGTCGCAAACCAAAACCCACGGCCAGCCAGAGCAGCAGGGCCAGCAGTGGCAGGCCAATCAGCAAGGGCTGCAAGGTGCGCCGGGCAATCTTGCCGGACAGCTCGCCGCGCACGTCTTCGCGTTCGCCCACCAGCACCCAGTGATGGTCCACGTTGTCGTGCAGCACAAACACCCGCCAGCGGTGCTCGCCGAGGGTCAGGGTGTGGTAACCGCTGAGGTACTTGGCCAGGCGATTGAGGCGTGCGCTCAGCGGTTGCGCGTCGTTTGGCAGGTTGAGGCCGAGCTGGGCAATCATCTCCATCAGCAGACCCTTGGGGGCACTGGCTGACTGGAATACCAGCTCGCCGTTGTCATCGAGCATTTGGAAGGCCAGTTTGCTCTCGTAATCGTGCCCGAGCAGGCCATCGAGGTTGCGCGGGCTGTTTTTCAGCAGCAGGGCTTCGTCCAGCGCCGCCTGCAGGTCGCGGCGCGAATCGGCGGACAGCTCATGGCGCACCAGGCCCATGAGCATGCGCGAGGTCTGCGCCAGCTGGGCGTCAAACAGCTCTTCCACTTCATGGCTGGCGTCGAGGTAAATCTTGTGGCTGATCAGCCCCAGGGAGACGCTCAGCAAGGACAGCAGCAATACCAGCAAACGCGCGCGGATCGAGCGCAACACCTTCGGCATGTTATTTATCCACCAGGTAGCCGACGCCGCGCACGGTGCGGATCAGCTCGGCAAAGAACTTCTTGCGCAGGTGGTGCACATGCACCTCCAGGGCGTTGCTTTCCGGCTCCTCATCCCAGCCATAGAGCGCCTGTTGCAGCTTGTCGCGGGTCATCACTCGGCCCGGCTGGGCGAGCAGTTCGTGTAGCAGAAGAAACTCCTTGCGCGGCAGATTGACCGCCTGGCCCTGGTAGCTGACGGACTGGCTGACCGGGTCGAGGCAGATGCCACGGTATTCCAGCGCCGGTTGCGGGCGGTTGAAGCTGCGCCGTAGCAGGGCACGCAGGCGCGCCTTGAGCTCGGCGACATCGAAGGGTTTGATCAGGTAATCATCGGCACCGGCATCCAGCCCGGCGATGCGGTCGCTGGTCGAGTCGCGGGCGGTCAGCACCAGCACTGGCACCGGGTTGGCGGCGGCGCGCAGATGCTTGAGCACCTCCAGGCCGTCCATACGCGGCAGCCCAAGGTCGAGAATTGCCAGCTCGAAACTCTCGCTGCTCAGGGCATGCAGCGCACTGCTGCCATCCTGCACCCAGTCGACGGTATAACCCTCGGGTTTTAGAGCGGTGCGAATACCTTCGCCAAGGGCTTTGTCGTCTTCGACCAGCAGAATGCGCATGCAGTAATTCCTGGTTTTTTCTATTCAAGCTCGCGCAGGCGAGATTAGTCCAGCTCGGCTTTGACTGTATTTAGCAGCGCCTGGATTTCCTGCTTGCGCCCAGCATCGGCGGATAGGCGATCGGGCCGCGGCGGCGCTTGCAGGGCTTTTTCCAGGGCGGCGCGAGCTTCCTCGAAGCGCTTGGCGCGGGCCAGGTAGTCACCATAGAAGTAGTTGGGGTCGATGCCGTCCGGATTGATCACTAGGGCCTGCTTGAGCATGGCCTCGGCCTTTTCGTCATCGCCAAAGCCGATCGGCCAGCCGGGCACCTGGTAGTAGAGGCTACCGAGGCTGGTATAGGCCGAGCCGGACAGCGCCTTGGGATCTAGCGCCAGGCCCTGTTCCAGGCTGGTCTTGGCCTGCTTGACTAGGCCCAGCGCCCCTAGGCCACCTTTGGCGCCGGCGTAGGTGCTGAGGATAATGCCGTTCCAGATCTGCAGTTCGGCGGCGTTTGGCTCGGCGGCGACGGCTTTTTGCGCCTGGGCGCTAAGGCTGGCGAAGGCTTTTTCCCGTTGTGCCTTGGGCAGCTGGTAATTGATCTCGGTCCAACGCTCCTGCAGGTTTTGCAGCTGGGCCTGGCCCTGTTCGCTGAGGGCAAAGCTGGGCAGGCTGGTGAGGCAGAGCAGGGCGCAGGCGGCGTTACGGATAAGTTTCATGGTGACTCTCCTTTAGGGTTTGCTGCGGGCAAAGCGCTGGATGATCGGCAGTTGTTTGCGCAGGGCCTGGTCGACCAGGCGCGGCAGCAGGCTGTTGAGGCGCACAAACAGCTGCTCTGGCCAGCCCAGGTAGCGTTCCTCGCGCTCATGGCGAATGGCCGCCAGCAGTTGCAGGGCCACGCTGTGCGGGTCGTCCATGGCAACGTTCAACTCATCATTCATGGCCACCACGCTGGCCGCGTTCATGCTGGTGCGGGTGGCGCGCGGGGCGAAGTAGAGAACCTTGACCTGGGTGTCGGCCAGTTCGCGGCGTAGCGCCTCGGAGAAGCCGCGCAGGGCGAACTTGCTGGCGCAGTAGGCGCTGAACCCGGGGTAGCCGATGGAACCGAAGGTCGAACCAAGGTTGACCACCAGCGCCCGGCCCTGTTGCCGCAGCAGCGGCAGCAGGCGATGGGTCAGCTGCAGGGTGGCGGTGACATTGAGTTCGATCAGCTCGGCGATGGCGCTTTCGTCATGCTGCTCCAGCAGGCCGAAGTGATTAACGCCGGCGGCATTGATCAACGTGTTGATGCCGCCGAAGCACTGCGCGGCGGCGAGCACCGCCTCACGGCCGCTGCGCTGGCGAATATCGGCGGCCACCACGGCGACCTTACCGGCGTGCGCCTGAGCCAGTGCCTGCAAGGCCTCGGTCTGGCGGCCGACCAGCAGCAGTTGCGCGCCTTCGGTCAGTAAGGCAGCAACCAGTGCCTGGCCAATGCCGCCGCTGGCTCCGGTGATTACGGCGCGGCATTCCGACAGTTTCATTGCGGCTCCCGGGCGCTAAGCGGCAGGCTGCGGAACATGTCGCCGTACAGGCGGTAGACCACCTTGGCGGTATGCACCACGGCGGCCTGGTCATCGTCGTTGTCGAGCTGGTTCATCAGGCGCTTGAAGAACTCGATATGTTCCAGATCGAGGCTGCCGTGGGAACTCAGGTAGCTGAAGGCCTTGTTCGGCAGTTGCAGCTTGTCCTGAATCACTCCGGCGACCTGGGTGGCCAGGGCAATGCTGGTGCCCTCCAGCACATTGACCATGCCGAAGAAACTCACCGGGTTGTGCCGGGCGATGCGGTCGTAGACGTAGCTGACCATCAGCTCGGTGGGCAGCCTGGGCGTGCCGTTGCGCACGGCCTCTTTATCCGTACCGCATACGGCGATGTCGTTGAGCACCCATTCCTGGTGACCCTTCTCCTCGTCGATATATTCGGCGATGGCCTCACGCAGCCACTCCAGGCGCTCCGGCAGGCGCGCGCCACAGGCCATCAGCAGCGGCACGGTATGTTTGACGTGGTGATAGGCCTCGGTGAGAAAGGCCACGTAGCTGTTCAGGCTGACGCTGCCGGCCATGGCCTGGGCAATGATCGGCGCACCGAGCAGGTAGTCGCGCTCAATGGCGGTTTGTTCGAGCAGGGATTCATAGAAGCTCATCAGGCATCTCCGTAGCAGGATTCGGTCGCCATCAATTGCTCGATGGCGCGCAGGTAGTGGTTGAGCAGGGCTGTGCGGCGCAGGCGACCGTTGCTGGTGGCCAGCTGGTTGGCACTGCTGAAAGGCTGTGCGGCGCGCAACCAGTGGTGCACGCGGGCGTAGTCGGGCAGGGCTTGGTTGGCCGTGGCGACTGCCTCGGCAAGCTGCTGGTCGCTGGTATGGGCGAAGCGCGGCACCAGCACGGCGACGTTGCCGGGCAGGGCCTCGCCATGTAGCCAGGCTTGGGCGATGGGCAGTTGCTGCACCAGCTCGGCCTCGACCCACTCCGGGTTGACGTTGCGACTGAAGGCGGTGATGAACTGATGCTTCTTGCGCCCGTGCAGCACAAGGTAGTTGCCGTCGAAATGGCCCAGGTCGCCGCTGCCCAGCCATTCTTCTGATGGGCTTGGCTCGCCCAGATAACCGAGCAGGCGCGGGCCTTTGACCAGCACTTCGCCGTCTTCGCTCAGGCATACCTGCAGGTGCGGCAACGGCTGGCCGATTGTGCCGATGCGGCGGTGTTCCGGGGTGTTCAGGCACACCACCGAGGCGCATTCGGACAGGCCATAGCCCTCGAATACCGGCAACCCCAGGGCATCGGCGCGCTGCAGCAGCTGGCTGGCCACGCGGCCACCGCCGACCGCAATAAAGCGCAGTGTGTCCGGCACTGGCAGGCCGCGTTCCGCCGCGCTGACCAGGGCCAGCAGCAACTGCGGCAGCAGAATCAGGCTATGGGGCTGCGCCTGGGCCAGGGCACCGAGAAACGCCGGCAGGTCGAACTGGCTGGCCCCCAACAGGCCGATCTGCGCCATCGGCATCAGCTCGATCTGCGCCCCGGCCAGCAAGGGGGCATAGACCCCGGCGATATTCTCCAGCAGGGTGGCCAGCGGCAGCACACACAGATGGCGCTCGACCCGGCAGCTGGCGCTGGCTTGCACCAGGCTGTGCGCCACCGCCAGTTGCGTAGCGCTATCCAGGCACACGCCCTTGGGCTGGCCGGTGGTGCCGGAGGTGTAGGTGATCTTGCAGGTGCCGGGATGCAGGTCCGCGGCCTGTACTACCGGGCGCAGATGCAGGCCTGGCGCGGCCTCGACGAAGTCGGCATGCGGCTGGGCGCTGATCAGGCAGTCGATGCCGGCGCTGTCCAGCACATGGGCTTGCTGGCTGCTGGAAAAGAATCCCGGCAGCGGCACGCAGACCAGCCCGGCATGCAGGACGGCCAGGTCCCAGAGCACCCAGTCGATGCCGTTATCCAGGGCCAGGGCGATCCGCCGGGCGCCGAGCTGTTGCAGCTGACTGCTGCGCTGTTCAACTTCATGCAGCAGTTGGGCGTAGCTCAGTTCTCGCTCGCCTTCGCGTAGGGCAATGGCATCGCCGAGGGCGGCCAGGCGATTGAACAATGATTCAGCGGCAGGCCACATCGGGCATGTCCTCCAGGGCATAAAAGGCTTGGTGGGCCAGACGTGGGTAAGCCCCCAGCTGCAGCAGGCGCTGATGGCCGGCGTAGATATCGCCGGCCATCACCTGCGGCTGGTTGTCGTAATAGCTGCCCCAGTCGGCCTGTTCATCGCCCATGCAATCGGGGCTGGCCGGCCCCAGCGGCAAAGGCGTCAGGCCCAGGCGCTGGAAGCTGTTGAGCAGGGCCAGGGTGCCGGTGAAGCACACCCAGCGATAACCCAGCGCCACCAGCAGATCGGTCAGTGCGACTATCAGCAGACGCGCTGCGCCGGGGCTGCCGGCGGCCAGGTTGCCGACCTCGACCAGTTGCGTGCGCTGCGGCGCATTGACGACCTGCTGCGCGCCAATCACCTGTTCCGTCGGTTGCTGCAGGTAGCGCTCAAGAAACAGCGGGCCACTGGCTGCGCTGCGCAGGCCCACCGCGCCAAGCAGTTGCCCGTCGCGGTCTTCCAGGCTGAGCAGGCAGGGCATGAAATGGCGGATGCGCGCCTGATGCTGAGCGGCGAAGCGTTCGCCGATAAAGGCTTCAATCCCGGCGCGGCGAGGGCTGGCGGCGTTGGCCAGGTAGAGGCTGAGCGGCTGCTCGCGGCCAATTTGTGCAAGTGCAGTGTCGTGATACACCCAAGGCAGCTCCATAACAGGAACCTCTTCTGAGAACTTGGGTGCGAGTTTCGCTGTCCAGGCTTAACGGCAAATTAAGTCGCAAATTATTCTGCGCCGCGCGTATTTCATTGCTTGCGCTGCAACCGCAACAGCCCATAGCCTGCGAAGCCCGACCAGCCGGATAACGGCTGGTTGATTTGCCCTGGTCTTAAACGCCAAACGCTCGGAGATAGTTATGCCCCCTATGGATACTGAGCAACAACTGGCTGCCCGTTTGGCCCTCCTGAATAATCCCGAAGCACAGGATTGCACGGTCTACCGCGCCGATGAGCAGGACCCGGAGGCCGAGGAAGTGGATCTGGGCGATGCCAAGGTGCTGTTCTGCGGCCCGTTCGAGGCCCCGGCCGACTGGGATGCGGCGGAGCGCGAGGACTATTTCGGCGACAGCGCGCCGGAGCTGTTCGTCAATGCGCGTATCGAATGCGAGGCCAAGCCGGGCTCGAAGGGCTATTTCACCGCGGATATCGGCGACTACGTAGCCGCGCAGTCGGGCCAGGGCGAAGTGCTGATGTTCTATGTGCACGACTACCTGGAAGACGACAGCGGCTGCATCTATGTGCTGCTGCGTGATGAAGAGGTGCTGGAATAATCCAGCCACCGCGTTGGGCTTCTTGCTGAAGCCCAGCCGCACGCTTCCTGTCTGTTTCCTTGCTGTAGTACCGGGTTATTCCCTGAGCCAGGCTGAATTTCTGCGCGTCAGCTGCACCCGCTACCTCAGCCAGCGTCGTGTTCCGGCTTAACTGGCCTTGTTACTGGCGATCCAGCCCTAAGCGGTAGCCGAGATGCGTAGTGCAGGGTCACCCAGCGGGTGGCTTAGCGCATCGAAAAAGCGCAGCTCCACCTGCTGCTCGGCGAACAGGCTGGCGTAGTGCTGCTTCTGCTGCGCAATAAACAGCGGGTTGTGCGGGTAGATCGAGATGGCCAGGGTCTTCAATTCGGCCTGCTGCAAAGCCTGGACAAGGTGCTGATCCTGCGCCGCCAGGCTGTGGCCGAAGATGCACAGCTTGTCCTTGGGCTGCGCCAGCTGGCTGTAGCAGAACGACAGGTAGTCGGAGCTGCGGATGGCCTTGAGCTTGTCGGCGCTGCTGCCTTCGTTGACGAACAGCGGAATATCGCCCAGCTGGTTGATGGCGAAGCTGGCCAGTAGCGTGCTTTCCGATGAGTTGAGGATGCGCGTGCTGCCGTCGATGTTCTTCACCAGGTGCATGCCGCCGTGCAGGTAGAGCATGCGCGTGGCGTTGCCATCGCGCTGGCAGTTGCCGGGATCGAAGGTCGAGTCCGCGCCGCGGAACATCTCTTCAAACGTCTGCGGGGTCTGCATAACGGCCCAGTAATTGAGCAGGTCGTAATTGCCGGAATAGACGGTCTGATATTGGCTAAGCGCGCTGTTGATGCGGCCAAGGCTGGCGGCCTGCATCTGGCTCCAGGGGATATGCACTGAGCGCACGGCGTGGATCAGCGCTTCCTTGATGGCGAAGTAGCGATGGCGCGGTGACGACGAGTTGATGGCCAGTGCAGCATTGACCCGGATGCTGTTCTTCAGCGCGCTGAGCACCTGCTCGAAACTGCTGGTATCCAGGGCGCGGAACACGCTGAGCTCGGTCGCACTAAGCGGGCGATTGCGCGTGGTCTGAGCCTCGTCGAACAGCGAGAAATAGGCGAACTTGCGCCATACCGCCAGGCTCGCGCCGTTGCCGATCAGCAGCTCGGGAAAGCCGATGCTGCTATTCAGGGTGCTCCAGTCTTCCAGTTCACCAGTAAATGCCGGGATTTGCATAATCGCTAGTTGTCGCCTTGGGCCATGGTTGCGCAGGGCGCGACTTTAGCATGGGGCGCAGCTACTACCGGCTTGGTCTGGGTGGCTGCGCTGCTTTTCGTTGTGGCCCATTGCACGGCGAGGATGCTGCCCAGCACCGCAATCAACCCCAGCAGCGCCACGCCGGTGATGCTCTGCCCAAGCAATGCCCAGCCGAGGATCACCGCCACCAGCGGGCTTAACAGTCCCAGCGATGACACCGCCACCGGAGCCAGGCGGGAGATACCGCGAAACCACAGCACATAAGCCAGCAGCGCGCCGAAGATCGACAGGTAGGCATAGCCCAGTACATGGCTGAGGCTCAGCACTGGCAGGGGTGGGTCGACCAGCCAGGCCACCGGCAGCAACAGCACGCCACCGATCAGCAATTGCCAGCCGGTAAATGCCAGCAGCGGCACCTTCGGCTGCCAGCGTCGGGTCAGGTAGGTGCCGGCGGCCATGCAGGCGGTGCCGAAGAACGCCGCGGCGATGCCCAGCGCATCCCAGCTTGAACCTGGCGACAGCAGCAGCGCGGCCATGCCGGCAATCCCCACGGCGCTGGCCGCGACGGCCAGGGACGCCGGGCGCTGGCGATCGAGTGCCCACGCCAGGCCCATCACCAGCAATGGCTGAATCGCCCCGACCACGGCCGCCAGCCCGCCTGGCAGGCGGTAGGCCGCGACGAACAGCAAGGCCTGGAAGAAGCCGATATTCAGCGCCGCGAGGATCACCAAGCGGCCCCATTGATTCGTCTTGGGCAGATAGCGGCTGTACAGCACCAGCAGCAAGCCGGCCGGCAGTGCGCGCAGCAGGGCGGCGGTGAACGGTCGATCAGCTGGCAACACTTCTGTGGTGACGATATAGGTCGAACCCCAGATGGCCGGAGCCAGCGCGGTGATCAGCACATCCAGCCAAGTGTTGCGACGTTGTGAGCGGTCCATGCAATTGTCTTGAGTTCAAGATAAAATCAGAGCCTAGAAGCGGATTAGCTTGAATTCAAGATAAGTTATCGAGAGGTAGGTCATGAGCATTCCGCGCCGCGCCGATGCGGTCGATGCAATCCTTGCGCAATGGCGGCGTGAGCGCCCGGACCTGGACGTCGCGCCAATGGGCACCATTGGCCGGGTCAAACGCTGTTCGGCCCTGCTGCAGCGCGAGCTGGACAAGGTGTTCAGTGCCTTCGGCCTGAGCGCCTGGGAGTTCGACGTGCTGGCGACCTTGCGTCGCTCGGGTGCGCCATATTGCCTGGCACCGACCACACTGTTTTCTACCCTGATGATTACCTCCGGCACCATGACCCGGCAGTTGCAGCAGTTGGAGAGCGCAGGTTTGGTCAGTCGCATGCCTAACCCGAATGACGCGCGCAGCATGCTGGTGCAACTGACGCCGACGGGGCTGGAGTTGATTGAGCGTGCGGTGACGGCGCATGTCGCCAATGAGGCGCGGCTGCTGGCACCGATAGCCGCCGCCGAGCTGGCGCAGCTGGATGCGCGGCTGTCCGAGTTGTTGGCGGTGCTGGAGCCGGCTGCCGAGTGATGTTCCTGCAAGGCCGGCCGAGAGCAGGCCGGGTGATAGACGAGGTGAGTGATGAGCAGCGAATTGCGGATTGAAGATATTCAGCTGGGCGATGGCAAAGAGGCGGTCAAAGGGGCTTTGATCACCACCCAGTACAACGGTTTTCTCGAAGATGGCACCACGTTTGACTCATCCTATGCGCGTGGTAAACCCTTCCAGTGCGTGATCGGCACCGGCCGGGTGATCAAGGGCTGGGATCAGGGCCTGATGGGCATGAAGGTCGGCGGCAAGCGCAAACTCTTCGTGCCGGCACACCTGGGTTACGGCGAACGCGAGTTCGGTGCCTATATCAAACCGAACTCCAACCTGATCTTCGAGGTCGAGCTGCTGGAGGTGCTGACTCGCGACGACTGACGAGGGTGGGCGTGCAGCTTAGGCCTGGGTGCGTTTGCGCAGTACGTAGACGCGCCACAGGGCATAACCGGGCAGAAAGTTGCTGTGGTCGAGGATGTCGAAGCCGGCTTGATCGAATTGCGCCTCGGTGAGGGCTTGGTCGTCCAGTTTGAGCGAGACAATCAGCGTGTCGCGGGTGACGCGGTGGAACTCGCGCAGGATCAGCAGGCGTTGAGCCGGGTCGGCAATCTGGTGCAGAAGGTCCATGCAGAGAATGCTGTCGACAAAATTATCGTCCATCTCGATGGCGCAGGCCGAGCTTTGAAAGCTCTCAACCTGTTTGAGTACATCCAGCGGTTGCGCGGCTTCGGCATTTTCCAGCGAGTCGGTCGAGTCGTCGGCGGCAAAGATCAGTCGATTGGGTTGCTCGGCCAGCAGCGCCCAGAACCGCCCGGTGCCGCAGGGCAGGTCGAGCACCATGTCCGGATCGCCCGCCAGCTTCAAGGCGCGGCGAGTCTGTTGTTCGTCGCGCCAGTGGGCGATTCTGCGCGTCAGGCCGTACTCATGCTTTTGCAGGCAGTCGGTCGCATGCAGATGATCGTACGAAGTGGCCCATTTCGAGGCGCTGGGAGTTGCTTGGCTCATGTTCACTGTCCTTTTCTGCTGTTTCAGCGCGCCGTCTAGCTAACGGCTCGATCAGTGCTGGTGCGGGCAGTATGTCCAGTGAAGCTTAAGGCAAGATTAATTCAGGCAGATGAAGGCTCTGCGCAGCGGCGCTGACGGCTAACAGGCTGTTGTTGGCGGAGCAAAGGCAACAAACCCGGCACTTGGCCGGGTTTGGTGTTTGCTGCCGTGAGGCTTACTTGATCTCGACGGCCAGGCTTTCGGCAATCTTGCCTTTCCAGATCGCCGGGCCGGTGATGTGCACCGACTCGCCCTTGGTGTCGACGGCCACGGTGACCGGCATGTCTTTCACGTCGAACTCGTAGATGGCTTCCATGCCCAGTTCGGCGAAGGCCACCACGCGCGATTTCTTGATCGCCTGGGCGACCAGGTAAGCAGCGCCGCCAACGGCCATCAGGTACACGGCCTTGTTGTCCTTGATCGCTTCGATGGCGATCGGGCCGCGCTCGGATTTACCGATCATGCCCAACAGGCCAGTGCTTTCCAGAATCTGCCGGGTGAATTTGTCCATCCGCGTGGCGGTGGTCGGGCCGGCCGGGCCGACTACTTCTTCGCGCACTGGATCGACCGGGCCGACGTAATAGATAAAGCGGCCCTTGAGGTCGAACGGCAGCTGTTCACCCTTGTTGAGCATGTCGACCATGCGCTTGTGCGCGGCGTCGCGGCCGGTGAGCATCTTGCCGTTGAGCAGGACGGTCTCGCCCGGCTTCCAGCTCTGCACGTCTTCTGGGGTGAGGGTGTCGAGGTCGACGCGGCGCGCACTCGGGCCGGCTTCCCAGACGATTTCCGGGTAGGCGGACAGGTCCGGCGCTTCCAGCTCGGCCGGGCCGCTGCCGTCGAGCACGAAGTGGGCGTGACGGGTGGCGGCGCAGTTGGGGATCATGCACACCGGCAGGCTGGCGGCGTGGGTCGGGTAATCCATGATCTTCACGTCGAGCACGGTGGTCAGGCCGCCCAAGCCCTGGGCACCGATGCCCAGCTGGTTGACCTTGTCGAACAGCTCGAGGCGCATTTCCTCGATCTTGTTCGACGGGCCGCGGGCTTTCAGCTCATGGATGTCGATGTGTTCCATCAACACTTCCTTGGCCATTACCGCGGCTTTCTCAGCGGTGCCGCCGATGCCGATGCCGAGCATGCCTGGCGGGCACCAGCCGGCGCCCATTTCCGGGACGGTCTTGAGTACCCAGTCGACGATGGAGTCGGACGGGTTGAGCATGGCCATCTTCGATTTGTTCTCGGAGCCGCCGCCTTTGGCTGCGACGTCCACTTCCACCTTGTCGCCGGGGACGATGGAGTAGTGGATTACTGCCGGGGTGTTGTCCTTGGTGTTTTTGCGCGCGCCGGCCGGGTCAGCGAGGATCGAGGCGCGCAGGACGTTTTCCGGCAGGTTGTAGGCGCGGCGTACGCCTTCGTTGATCATGTCGTCGACGCTCATGGTGGCGCCGGTCCAGCGCACGTCCATGCCGACGCGGATAAATACGGTGACGATGCCGGTGTCCTGGCAGATCGGCCGATGACCGGTGGCGCACATGCGCGAGTTGATCAGGATCTGCGCCATGGAGTCGCGCGCAGCGGGGGACTCTTCGCGCAGGTAGGCCTCATGCATGGCCTGGATAAAATCCACGGGGTGGTAATAGGAGATGAACTGCAGGGCGTCGGCGACGCTCTGGATCAGGTCGTCTTGCTTGATCACGGTCATGCTTGGCGCTCCTTTTTGTAGGGCTAGGAGTAGGGCAGGAACTTCGAAGAGCGCTGGGTCACGGCCCGGCGCAGGGCTATCAAGGTCAAAAGGCAAGGTCAAAGGACAAGGCCAAAGCACAAGATAAAAAGGCGCGGCAGTATACCGCGCCGAACCCCCAGGCGGACACCTCTGCGGCCTCGACCATGGTCGCTGATCGGCCGACCAATGAGCTAGGCATTCTGTGGTCACAGGGGTAGAGTGGCGGCTAGATGCCAGCATGGGACGGAGCCCATAAACCCATGAGCCTAAGCAGCCAGCGGGTAACCCAGCGAACTCTACAAAGCCTGTTGCTGAAGCGTTTCGGCATGGCCGTGGCGACCTATGCCTTGACCGCACTGCTGTGTTGGGTGGCATTCGCTGCCGGGCTGTTCCATGCCTCCGCGACGACCGCGCTGGGCCTGACGGCATTGGCGGCGCTCAGCCAGTTGCTGATTCTCGGGCTGTTTCTGTCGCGCCTTAATCTGCGTTTTAGCGACCCCAGCCTGACCGAGCCCCAGGTGCTGCTGGCCTTGACCTGGCTGACGGTACTGCTGGCGCTGTTCAGCGAAGGTCGCGGCAGCATGCTGGTGATCTACATGCTGATTCTGCTGTTCGGCGTGTTCCAGTTGCCGCCGAAAGTCTTTGCCCGCTGCGCCTTGTTTGCCTTCTTCGGTTTTGCCGGCTTGAACCTGTATGAAGCCTATACCCTGCAGTTGAGTGAACCGCGTGTGGCACTGATGCAGTCATGCGTCTTGGCGGTGGTGTTGGCCTGGCTGACCCTGTTCGCCAGCTATGCCCAGGCCATGCGCCAACGCATGCGCCAACGGCGTTTTGCCTTGCAGGCCCATCAGGACACCCTGCGCGGGATGATGCGTCAGCTCGAAGACCTGGCCGCGACCGACGAGTTGACCGGCTTGTGCAACCGCCGGCATTTCCTGCGTCTGGCCGGTCGCGAGCTGAGCGCTTTGCGCAGTGGCCGTCAGCACGGCCTGGCGCTGCTGGATCTCGATCATTTCAAACGGATCAACGATGTGCACGGGCATGCTGCTGGTGATCGCGTGTTGCAGACCTTTGCCGCTGTGGCGCGGGCCTGCCTGCGTGATGGTGACGTGATCGCCCGTTACGGTGGCGAAGAGTTTGTGCTGCTGCTGCCCAATACCGAGGCCGATCAGTTCACCGCCTGCTGTGAGCGCTTGCGTGAGGCGTTCAGCCGCGCCGAACCGCTGGGGGTGAAAGTGGACAGCCTGAGCGTGTCGATCGGCATGACCCTGCTGACCATGCACGATGATCTGGACGATGCCCTGCAGCGTGCCGATCAGGCCCTGTACCAGGCCAAACGTGACGGGCGAAACCGTTGCGCGGCGACCTGGGAGGATGTGGATGCCTGAGCTGCGGGTCGCTGAGCACTGCCTTGAAGTTGCCGCCACTACTAATCTGCTCGATAGCCTGCTGGCGGCCGGTATCCGCGTGCCTTACAGCTGCCGCGCCGGCAGTTGCCATGCCTGTTTGGTGCGTTGCGTGCGTGGCGACGTGCTTGATGGCAAGCCCGAGGCCTTGGACCAGGCCAGGCGCGAACAGGGTTGGCGTTTGGCCTGCCAGTGCCGGGTGATTGAGGACGTGCAGGTCGAGGTATTCGACCCGCTACGCGATGGCATGCCGGCGCTGATTGAGGCCTGCGACTGGCTCAGTCCGCATGTGCTGCGTTTGCGCCTGACTCCGCAACGGCCGCTGCGCTACAGCGCCGGTCAGCACCTGCAACTCTGGACCGAGGACGGCATTGCCCGGCCCTACTCGCTAGCCAGCCTGCCTGGCGAAGATCCCTGGTTGGAGTTTCATATCGATTGCCGTCAGGGCGGTGTGTTTGCCACGGCGGCGCGGGCATTTCAGCCTGGCGGCAGTCTGCGTCTGGGCGAGCTGCGTGGTGCGGCCCTGCATTATGACCCTGACTGGCAAGCCCGCCCGCTTTGGCTGATGGCCGCCGGCACCGGGTTGGCACCGCTGTACGGGGTGCTGCGCGAGGCGTTGCGCCAGGATCATCAGGGCGGCATTCGGGTTATTCACCTGGCCCATGATGCGTCCGCGCATTATCTGGCCGAGCCCTTGCAGGCGCTAGCGGCCAGCCATCCGCAGGTGCAGGTCGAGTTGCTCTGCGCGGCCGAGTTGGCGGCTGCTTTGGCCGAACTGCGCCTTGTTTCACGGCAAGCCATCGCCTTACTCTGCGGCCATCCCGACAACGTCGAAACCTTTGCGCGCCGCCTGTACCTGGCAGGCATGCCGCGTAGCCAGGTGTTCGCTGACGTCTTTTTGCCCCACGCGCGCTAGCCAGTCAGGTTCTCAGCTCGCGGGTGGCCTGCCGTGAGGATTGATGATGAGCGAGCACCTGCTGGTTGAGCGTGAACAAGGGCTGTTGACCCTGCGCATGCACCGCCCCGACAAGAAGAATGCCCTGACCCGAGCCATGTACAGCGGCATGGCCGAAGTGCTGGTGCAGGCCGATCAGGATAAAAGCGTGCGCGCCGTGCTGATCAGCGGCGGCGAGAGCTGCTTTACCAGCGGCAATGATGTCGCCGACTTTATCAAGGCACCGCCCACCGGGCTGAACAGTGAAGTGTTCCAGTTTATGCAGGCGCTGTTCGAGTTCAGCAAGCCGGTAGTGGCCGCGGTCAACGGCCCGGCGGTGGGCATCGGCACGACCATGCTGCTGCACTGCGACCTGGTGTATGTCAGCCGCGATGCCACGCTGAAGATGCCCTTCGTCAACCTTGGCCTGTGTCCTGAATACGGTTCCAGCCTGATCCTGCCGCGTCTGCTTGGCCACGCTCGCGCTGCTGAGCTATTGTTGCTCGGGCAGAGCTTTACCGGTGAGCAAGCCGCCGCTTGGGGCATCGCCAATCAGGCTCTGGATAGCGGTGAGGCAACCCTGGCTAAAGCCCGCGAAATGGCCCTGCGCTTTCAGCAACTGGCACCGGCAGCAGTGGCGGACAGCAAGCGCCTGATGCGCGCACCTGATCGCGAGCAACTGCGCCGGGTAATAGAGGAAGAGGGCGCGCTGTTCGGTCAGCGCTTGCGCTCGCCGGAAGCCATCGAGGCGCTGACCGCCTTTATGCAGCGGCGCACGCCGGATTTCAGCAAGTTCGCCTGATGCATTGAGGCAAACCAAAAGGCCGCTCAGTTGAGCGGCCTTTTGCATTGCAGCGCAGCAGTTAAACGAGCGCTTCACCGACATGCAGCAGCTTCATGGTGTTGGTGCCGCCGATGGTGTGGTAGCTGTCGCCCTTGGTCAGGATTACCCAGTCGCCGGCCTGCACTGCGCCACGCTTGAGCAGCTCGTCCACCGCCGCCTGGCTGACTTCGCCCGGCTGCATCGCGGCCGCGTCGAATGGCACGGTGTAGACACCACGGAACATGGCCGCGCGGGCCTGGGTTTCGCGGTGCGGTGAGAACGCGAAGATCGGCACCGAGGAGCGGATGCGCGACATAATCAGCGGGGTATAGCCACTTTCGGTCAGCGCGATGATCGCCTTCACGCCCGGGAAGTGGTTGGCCGTGTACATGGCTGCCAGGGCGATGCTTTCGTCGCAGCGCTCGAACTCGGTACCCATGCGGTGGCTGGACTTCTTGCTGGTCGGATGTTTTTCCGCACCCAGGCAGATACGCGCCATGGCCTGCACCGCTTCCAGTGGGTAGGCACCGGCGGCACTTTCCGCCGAGAGCATCACTGCGTCGGTGTAGTCGAGCACCGCGTTGGCCACGTCGGAGACTTCTGCGCGGGTCGGCATAGGGTTCTGGATCATCGACTCCATCATCTGCGTGGCCGTGATCACCGCCTTGTTGTGGCGACGGGCGTGCAGAATGATTTTCTTCTGGATGCCGCAGAGTTCGGCGTCGCCAATTTCTACGCCCAGATCGCCACGAGCAACCATCACCGCATCGCTGGCACGGATCAGGCCATCGAGGGTCTCATCGTCGGCCACGGCTTCGGCGCGCTCGATCTTGGCCACCAACCAGGCGGTGCCGCCGGCTTCATCACGCAGCTTGCGCGCGTAATGCATGTCGTCAGCATCGCGCGGGAAGGACACAGCCAGGTAATCCAGCTCCATCTCGGCAGCCAGCTTGATGTCGGCTTTGTCTTTTTCGGTCAGCGCCGGCGCAGTCAGGCCACCGCCACGGCGGTTGATGCCTTTATGGTCAGACAGTGGGCCGCCGATAAGCACTCCGCAGTGCAGGGCATCGCTGGTTGCGCTGACGACGCGCATCACCACGCGGCCGTCGTCGAGCAGCAGCTCGTCACCGACGCCGCAATCCTTGACCAGATCCGGGTAGTCGATGCCGACGATGTCTTGCGTGCCGGCAGTCAGCGGGTGGCTGGTGGAGAAGGTGAAGCGGTCGCCGAGTTTCAGCTCGATGCGCTTGTTGGCGAATTTGGCGATGCGGATCTTCGGCCCTTGCAGGTCGCCGAGCAGGGCGACATGGCGGCCATGCTTGGCGGCCAGTTCGCGCACCAGCTTGGCGCGGGCTTTGTGCTCATCGGGTGAGCCGTGGGAGAAGTTCAGGCGGGCGACATCCAGGCCCGCGATGATCAGTTGTTCGAGGACCTCGGGGCTATTGCTGGATGGGCCGAGGGTGGCGACGATTTTGGTACGGCGAAAGGTCATGCACAGACTCCTGAGTTGCATCTGAGCACGAGGCTACTATGCCGCAACCCTGTAGTCATTGTTCCTCTGCACTACCTTGCCTGGCTCTATTCGCGATTGAGCGCCTGGTCCAGATGGCGGGCCGCCTTGTTGTTCAGCGCGCTCTGCGGGTACTGCGTCAGCAGGCGGCGCAGGTAGCCGATGGCCTTGTCGCGGCTGGCCGTCGGGTTGTCCGGGGCGAGGTACATCAGGGCCAGCTGGTACAGGGCTCTTTCCTTTATGTCGGCGGCGATGCCATTGTCGCTGAGGGCCAGCAGGTACAGCTCCTCGGCCTCGCCGACGCGGTTTTTCAGCACCGCGCGTCGCGACAGCAGGGTCATGTCAGGGTCGAGGCTGGGCTTGTACAGGTCGAGTTGCTGGTTGGGTTTCCAGTGCGCCAGCAGTTCGCGCGAAGTCTTGTGCAGCGGTTCGTCGGCGCGCGCGCGAATCAGCTGGATGCGCGCATCGGCGCGTTCGGCGGCGCGGCTGCCGGGGAACTCGTTGAGCACCTGGTAGAAGTAGTTGAGCGCCTTGTTGTCGTCGCGCTGGTCGTTGAAACGGTTCATGTATATCAGGCCGATCTGGTACAGCGAGATGGCCCGTACGTCGTCGCTGAGTTTGCTGTCGCGGTAGCCGGTCAGGTACAGCTGCTCGGCCTGCTCGCTCTTGGCGTCACGAATGGCCTGGGCGCTGTAGGTCAGCAGGTCGCCTTCCTCTTCGATGGCGGCGAGCATGCGGTTGTTCTTCAGGGTCTTGTATTCGACCACTTCGTTGGTGGTGATCTGTGCGATAAACAGTGGCGTGGTGGGCGAGCAGGCGCTCAATAGGGCGGCACATAGCAGTAGCGACAAGCGGGACGATGACGACATGGCAACTCCGAAGGCGCAGGGCCGTTGCGCGCCAGTCTAGTCAGGCGCGTGAGTGCTGGCCAAGTGGCTGGCGGCATTACCCATCAGAGGATATGTTGCTGCAGAATTTTCCAGGGCAGTCGATACACTGCTCATCGGAGGAGAGGCTTATGCGCATACTGTTTATTGTTTTGCTGGTGGTGGGTGTGGCGGGATGCAACCGTTACTCGTTCGATCGCGACCTCAATAACGCCTATGAGGCCTATGATCGCGGTGAATGCGAGTCGGCCATTCTGTTGCTGTCTAAGGCCGAGCGTAACAGCCGCTCGCGGCGTTATATGCAGCCGGAAATCTCCCTGCTGCGCGGCCAGTGCCTGGAGCGCCAGGCGTTGTTCGTCGACGCCATGCAGACCTACCAGTTCATCACCACTAATTACCCTGCCAGTGAGTACGCCTACCGCGCCCGTGCGCGTATGGATACCTTGCGCCAGCTAGGCCATGAAGACAGTGGGGCTGCGATCAAGGTTACGCCTGTGAAGCCTTGACCGTTGGTCGTGATGGGGCATTGGCGGTTATCCTCGGCAGTAAGCTGAGGTTTTAAGGGAGGGATTCCATGCGTGTTCTGTTGTGCTTGTTGTTACTGCCAGGGTTGGCGGCTGCGGAGATCTATCGCTGGACCGATGCCAATGGCCAGGTGCATTTCAGCCAGCGCCCGACGGCCGCCGGTGCCGAACAGGTCGAGGTCAAGCCGCAGGTGGTCGAGCGGGACCAATTGACCCGTGAGCGCGAGGAGCGTGCCAACCGCTTTTATGACGCGCGCCGTGAAGAGCAGGCGCAGGCCTCCGCCGAGGCCCTCAAGCGCCAGGCGGAGCGCCAAGAAGAGTGCGCTAAGCTGCGTAATTCCCTGGCCGAAATTCCCGAAGGCTACAGTTATTACCGCTCCGAGGCCGACGGTGAGCGCAGTTATTACAGTGATGAGGAGGTCGATACCGCTCGTCAGCAACTCCAGAGTCGGGTGTCAGAACGTTGTTCCTGAAACTGGTTTAAGCGCAGTAGTGAGGCCATACTCAATGGCCATCTATAGCGATTTGCCACTATGCCTATGCATATTCAGCGCAGCATCGAACGCCACCAGTTGCCCTACTACCTGAAGGTGTTCAATCGCATCACCGACAAGCCGATGGGCTACATCGGCAACGTCTCTCTGGACGGTTTGCTGCTGATCAGTCAGTTGCCGATGCTGGTGGGTGCGCGCTTCGATATGCGCCTGAAGATTCCGGGACATGATGCGCCGCACTACATCGACTTTTCGGCGACCTGCCAATGGTGCCGTGAGGATGTCACGCCAGGCGGCTATGACTCAGGATTCGCGTTGGTGGCCCCGCCGGCCGACTATGTCGAAATGGTCGATGCGCTGCGCCATTACTTCAGTTTCCGCCCGATGGCCGCATCCGCCTGATTTCGAGTGCAATAAAAACCGCCCTGAGAGGCGGTTTTTTATTGCCTGCCATCCCTGGCGGCTACCCTTCGGGCCGTCGCTGGCGCGACGTTTAAAATTGCTCCCTGCAATTTTTATTGTCAGGCGAGTTAGGCGCTGACGGTTTGTTCCAGCTGTAGCAGGGCATCGGAGCGCGATTGCACTTCGCGGTAACGCTCGGCATCGCTGGCCAGCACCTTGCCCATGGCAGGGAAGATTTCGTTGAGCTTGCGGCTCCACTCTGCGGTTTTTACCTGCTCGCCGAAGCAGCGCTGGATTAGGTCCAGCATGATCGACACGGTCACCGACGCGCCTGGCGAGGCACCGAGCAGCGCGGCAATCGAGCCGTCTTCGGCGGCCACCAGTTCGGTGCCGAACTGCAGGATGCCGCCGTTCTTCGGGTCTTTCTTGATGATCTGCACCCGCTGGCCAGCCATCTCCAGACGCCAGTCGGAGGCTTTGGCCTCTGGGTAGAAACCGCGCAGGGTTTCCAGGCGCTGCTCTTCGGACTGCAGCACTTCCTTGACCAGGTAGCGGGTCAGGTCGAAGTTGTCGCGCGCTACCGCCAGCATCGGACCGATGTTGTTCGGGCGCACCGACAGCGGCAGATCGAGGAAGGAGCCGTGACGCAGGAACTTGGTCGAGAAGCCGGCGTAAGGGCCGAACAGCAGCGAGGTCTTGCCGTCCACCACGCGGGTGTCCAGGTGCGGCACCGACATCGGTGGCGAGCCGACGGCGGCCTGGCTGTAGACCTTGGCCTGATGCTGCTTGACCACGTCCGGGTTGTCGCAGCGCAGCCACTGGCCGCTGACCGGGAAACCGCCAAAGCCTTTGCCTTCCGGAATACCAGACATCTGCAGCAACGGCAGCGCCGCGCCACCGGCACCGAGGAAGACGAACTTGGCCTGGATTTCACGGCTGTTGCCGCTCTGCTGATCCTTGACGCTGACGCGCCAGCCATCGGCGTTACGCTTGAGGCCGACGACCTTCTGGCTGCAGGTGACGTTGGCGTCTTGCTGCTGGCCGAGGTGATCCAGCAGGCTCTTGGTCAGGGTGCCGAAGTTGACGTCAGTACCGGCCATTACACGGGTGGCGGCAATCGGCTCGCTCGGGTCGCGGCCCGGCATCATCAGCGGCATCCACTCGGCCATGGTGGCGCGGTCTTCGGTGTATTCCATTTCCGCGAAGGCGTGGTGGGCGGTCAGCGCGTCGAAGCGCTTCTTCAGGTAGTCGATACCTTTCTGCCCGCGGACGAAGCTCAGGTGCGGCACCGGGTTGATAAACGACTTGGGCGAACCGAAGCGGCCTTTCTCGACCAGGTAGGCCCAGAACTGCTTGGATTCTTCGAATTGGGTGTTGATGGTCACCGACTTCTTGATGTCGATCGAGCCATCAGCCGATTCCGGCGTGTAGTTCAGCTCGCACAGACCGGCGTGGCCAGTGCCCGCGTTGTTCCACGGGTTGGAGCTTTCAATCGCCCCGGATGCCATCATCTCGAGCACTTCCAGCTTGATCGCCGGGTCGAGCTCTTTCAGCAGCACGGCCAAGGTCGCGCTCATGATGCCGGCACCGACCAGCACCACATCCACTGTTTCGTAATCGTTCTGCGCCATTACCACTTCTCCGCAAACCAGCACTCAAAAGACGTTAGTAAGCTTGTGCGTAAACACAGCCGATCAGTAATCGCCGAGACACTCAGGATTGAAGGAAGCAAGCCTCTGGATGCAGGTGCCAACCGCCAGATCGTTCATTTTCGCCACACTCTTGTGAAGTTGTTCCAACCGTTTTTCCACGCCCTTTTGGAGTCGTGAACCTCAAAACGCGTCTGCACGGGTCGGTCTTTTTCGCCGGCGTAAAACGACCGTTGCACAGCTTGCAAGGGGGTTTCACAGGGGAAGAACACGACGGCCCGCTGGCAGCGCGAAGTGGGCGACTCTCTGGGGCGAGGCTGATGAAGGTACATCAGCCGTACGGCAAGGCCCGAGTCAGGAGGCACCCTTATAATCGGGCGCGATTATAAGGGCAAAGCGGGAAAATTGATCGCCTGGCGTGACTTTTCTTCTTCCGCCGGTCAGGCCGCCAGCACCCGCTGCGCGTGCAGGCAGGGTGTGACTTGGGCGGCTCGGGCGCTGGCTGGCAGCGTTCGATCGAGCCAGCTCGGGCAGCACTGCTGCAGCTCGATCCAGCCCACGCCTTGTGGAGGCTGGGCCGATTGGCGCAGCGCGCGGCATATTCCCTGTGCGTCTATCAGGGCGAATGAGCGCATCGGGCGGCGCGTGCTAAACAGGCTACGCAGGGAAAACATGGCGGCTCACTCACGACTAGGGAAGACTAAAGTCTTATGCCCAAACTGCGTGACAAGCGCGTGACGGGAACCTGTGGCCGCGATAAACGTCCTAGAAAGCAGCGCTGTCAGGCATTTCCAGCGCTGGTTATACTGCGCGCCACTTTTGCCCCCTTTTTTGGAGAGATGAGCATGCTGCATCGTCTGCTGTTAGGCCTGGCGGCTGTTGCCAGCCTTACTCTGGTGGGTTGTGCCCACAGCCCGCAACAACTCAGCCCGCAACCTAAACTCAACAGCCCGCTTGCGGCCGTTGGTCAGGGCCAACCGGTGGTGGTGCGTGTGGCCGATGGTCGTCCCTCGCCAGTACTGGGTACCCGTGGTGGTCTCTATCCGGAAACCAGCGCCATCAGCGTGACCGGTCAGGACATTCTGCCCAAACTGCAGGCCCAGGCTGAAGCCGCCGTGCGTTTGCTCGGCTTTACCCCGAGCGCCAATGCCTACAACGCGCCGCAGTTGACCCTGACCCTGGCCGAGCTGAAGTACCAGTCGCCAAAAGAAGGCCTGTACGTGACCGAAGCTGACATGACCGCGACCTTCCGCGTCGATGTGCAGAACAGCAGCCGTCGCTACAGCGGTCGTTATGGCGCTTCGCTGAACCAGCGTTTCGGCATGGCCCCGAACCAGGCGACCAATACCAAGCTGGTTGGCGATGTTCTGAGCGACGCCCTGACCCGCGCCTTCAAGGACCCGACCATCGGCCAGATGCTCGCGCAGTAAGGCTGGCGGCAATAAAAAAGCCCGGTTTATTCCGGGCTTTTTACACCTGCGTTTTGCGGTCTGCGCCGAGAGCTCTGGCTTCAGGCAGCCTCGCTGTAAAACTCCGGCATGCTCATGCCGGTCAGCGTATCCACATCTGGCAGGGCGTAATGCTCGTGGCCGCCCATGGCGCAGTAGACCAGCCAGTGGTCGTCCTGCACATTGAAAGACAGCCCGTCGATGACATCTTCCACGTCATCCAGTGAATCGATCAGGTAGTCGCGGTCTTGGGGTTGGGCGTGCAGCATGCTGTGATCCTCCATGAATATTAAGGCCTGTCTCGGCGCACAAAGCCTTTTTGAACAAGGTGCGGAGACGAGTGTTAGACCATAGCTTACGTAGATGACAGTGTTTAGACCGCTTGGTCATAGTGACTGCGATTCGTCGGAATCGAATCGCGAGCGCTGCAGCCTTCGGTAGACTCCGCGGCCGTATTTGGACTGCCTGATACTGCATCGGGTGTGCTGATAATCAGGCGCGGCGTTGATCGCATGCCTTATAGAAGTAGAGGTCGAGGATGTCGTTGCAAGCGCTCTGGTTGCTGATCGAGGCTCAACCTGGGCAGTGGCTTAATGGGTTGGCGCTGTTCTTTACCCTGGCCGGTGCCTGGCTGTTGCTGGCCACCCGCATGCGCGAGCAGCGTGCGCAGGCGCGGTTGCTGGCTGGCAATCAGTTGAATGAATTGGCGGATGAGGCCTATGCCATTGATGAGCCGACACTGCGCTTGAATCGGTTCTTTTATCGCTTTGGCCATGCCTGCCTGGCGTCGGCCTTGCTGCTGTCCTGGCTTAGCACTCAGCTGTAACTCGGTGCCTCAGGTAATAAAAACGGCAGCCATTGGCTGCCGTTTTTTATGGCTGCGATTTATCTACAGCGGCAGGCCCGCCTTGATCCGGTACTGGTTACGCACCGGGTTAGCGTATTGCAGGATCAGGTAGGGCTGCTGCTCGGTCGGGCAGTTGCCCAGGCGCTTGTGCCATTCGGCTTGCGCCGCAGCCAGTTCGGCGGCCGGGAATAGCTCGGCGGCCTCGGGTACCGCCAGTGCCGGGTCACGTTCGGCCCACATGGCATAGGCCAGGTAGTGCACGGGGAACAGCCGGTAGCCGCTGAGAATCTGCCGGTCCATTTCGGCGGCCAGCAGTTTGCTGTCTTCCAGGCCTTCACTGACCGGCGCACCAAAGTGCACATGCACACGGCCTTTGTAGCCGGTGATGCCGAGCGCGATGCTCTGGTCGTCTTCGCCGGCGGCCTTGGTATAGCTGCCGCTGCTGGCGCGGATAAACAGCTCGCGCGCCTTGGCCTGGTCGCAGGGGTCGTATTCGTAGCTGATCGAGACCGGTGTCAGGCGCAGCGCGTTGATTACCTCGGCGAAGGGCTCACCTTTGCGGCTCATGTGGAACATCTTGAGGATCGCCGAATCGGTGCGATCGTCACCGTCCTTGGCGCGGCCTTCGGCCTGGGCGATCCAGATCGACTCGCCATCGTTGCGGATCGAGTGGTTGATATAGGCCGACAGCAGTTGGTAAGTCGCCAGTTTTTCGCGCCGTCCGCTGATCGAGCGGTGCACGATAAAGCTCTTGTTCAGACGCATCAGGTCGCTGACGAAGGGTTTCTGCAGCAGGTTGTCGCCAATCGCGATGCGCGGGGTTGGTAGGCCGGCGTGGTACACCGCGTAGTTGACGAAGGCCGGGTCCATGACGATGTCGCGGTGGTTGGCGAGGAACAGGTAGGCGTTGCCGGTTTGCAGGCGCTCGATGCCGGAATAGGTCACGCCATCCGTCGCGCGCTCGATGCTGTGGTCGACGTAGGTCTCGATTCTCTCCTGTAATCCAGAGACGGAATGGACCCCACGAAACTCACGGCGCAGGCGATAGGCTATAAGTGGTTTAAGCAGCCAACCTAAAGGTGCCGCCAGACGCGGGAAGCGGAACTGGGTGAGGATGTCGAGAAACGCCTCGTCCGCCAGCAAGCGCGCCAGTACGGCAGGGACTTCGGCGTCGGCGTAAGGTCGGATGGCATCGAATTCGCCCATCATGTTCTCTTGTTGTGGTTGGCTGTGGGAACGCTCAATTAGCTGCTCGTGGTAACGCGCAAGGGCTGTTTCACGACTGCTGGGCCAGCTATAGACCGGCGATTATACGCGCAAGTCACACGGAGGCTGCGATGCTGGAAAACCAGGACTACCAGTGCCCTTACTGCGGTGAACAGGTCGAGGCCGTGCTGGATCTTTCGGCGGGTGATCAGCAGTACATCGAGGACTGCCCGGTGTGCTGCCGGCCGATCGTGTTTTCACTGCAAACCGATGGCCACGACTGGCAACTGGATGTTCGCGGGGAGAATGACTGATGCAGCGAATCTACGAGCCGCAGGACCTGATGGAGGGCGAGTTGCTGCTGAGCATGCTGGCCAGCGAGGGCATCGACGCCTACCTGACCGGGCAGCATCTGGCTGGCGCGGTGGGTGAGTTGCCGGCCTCTGGCCTGCTTGGCGTGCTGGTCGAGGATGCGCAGGCGCACAGCGCACAACAGCTGATCGCCGCGTACAATGCCGCGCAACCGCTGCCGACGGATGAATCGGAAAATTTTCAAGGCACGCTGCTGTGCTGAGCTGAACCTGGCGGCGCACCTGACTGACTTCTTGCTGACCATCTGGTTGGCGCACTGACTGCCTGAACGCTATCGAGTTACCCCATGTGTGGACGTTTTGCCCTGTTCCGTTGGACGCCCGCATTCGCGGCGATTCCCGGTTTCCCTGCTGACCAGTTGCCGCACTGGAGTATTTCGCCGAATTCTCAGGTGCTGTTGCTGCGCAACGTCGAGGGTGAGCGGCAACTGACGCGGGCGCGCTGGGGGCTGACCCCGCCGTGGCTGACCGACCTGACCAAGACCCCGGCCCAGGCCCGTGCGGAAACCCTGGCCGAGCAGCCGATGTTTCGCGAGGCCTTTCGCCTGCGCCGTGGCCTGTTGCCGGCCAATGGCTTCTACGAGTGGCGTGGCACCGCGCGCAAGCGCCCTTACTGGCTGACCAGTGACTCCACGCCGTTGTATTTCGCCGCGCTGTGGGAAGCCTATCCGGTAGAAGGCTGCGTGTACCTGAGTACCGCCGTGGTGACCCAGGCCGCGGCCAGTCAGCGCCGCCCGCTGATTCTCGATGAGGCGGGGCAGGCCGCCTGGTTGGCTGCCGACACCTCGGCGGCGGATTTGCAGGCCTTGCTGGCCAGCCCGCCACTGGCGCTGCGCGAGCGGGTGCTGGCCAACCTGATCAACGATCCCAAGCTCGATGCGCCGGAGTGCCTGACTCCCGCCTAGCTCGCTAACACGGCATGAGGTCATGGAAATAAAAAGGGCGGACTGTTTATGGCAGTCCGCCCTTTGCATTGCAGGCTCGGTCAGACCTTGAACTGGTTGATCAGGCGGCGCTGCTGCTCGGCCAGTTTGGTCAGCTCGGCGCTGGCCTGGCTGGCCTCGTCGGCTCCTCCCGCGACCTCGTTGGCCACTTGGCCGATATTGGTGACGTTGCGATTGATGTCCTCGGCCACTGCGCTTTGCTCCTCGGCGGCGCTGGCGATCTGGGTGTTCATGTCGTTGATCACCGACACCGCCTGGGTAATCGACTCGAGCGCCTCAGCCGCCTGGCTGGCCTGCTGCACGCTGACCTCGGTCTTGTCCTGGCTGTCCTGCATGACCTTCACCACTTCACGGGTGCCGTGCTGCAGTTGCTGAATCATGGTCTGGATTTCTTCGGTGGCCTTCTGCGTCTTCTGTGCCAGGTTGCGCACCTCATCGGCCACCACGGCAAAGCCGCGACCCTGCTCGCCGGCACGCGCCGCCTCGATCGCGGCGTTAAGCGCGAGCAAATTGGTTTGTTCGGCAATCCCGCGGATCGCCACCAGGATGGCGTTGATGTTCTCGCTGTCCTTGGCCAGGGTTTGCACCACACCCACTGCTCGGCCGATTTCCTGGGCCAGCGCGGCAATCGCGTCGGCGGTGTGCTGCACGGTCTGGCGACCCTGGTTGGCCGCTTGGTCGGCATGGTTGGCGGCTTCAGCCGCCTGGTTGGCGTTGCGCGCCACGTCCTGGGCGGTGGCGGTCATCTCATGCACGGCGGTGGCCACCTGATCAATCTCGGCCATTTGCCGCTGTACACCCTCGTTGGTGCGGATGGCGATGTCGGCGGTGTGCTCGGAGGAATCGCTGACCTTCTGCACCGAGGTGACCACATCGCGGATCATGTTCTGCAGCTTGTTGAGGAAGGTGTTGAAGCCATTGGCGATCTGTCCGAGTTCGTCGCTGCGGTCGACCTGCAGGCGCTTGGTCAGGTCACCGTCGCCCTTGGCGATATCGTCGAGCATCAACACCATCTGCCGCAGCGGGTGGGCGATGCCATAGCCGACGAACCAGATCACCAGCAGACCGATGCCGGCCACCAGCAGGCCGACCAGGGCCATGCCAACGGTGTCTTCCTGGGCTTGCTCGGCGAGGCCGCTCTGGAGTTTTTTCAGGTCGGCAAATACCGCGGTGGTTGGCAGCTCGATGGCCAGGGTCCAGCGGGTCGAGGTGCCGGCCACCTTGAACGGCAGCAGCAACTGGAACAGCTGGCGTTCCTCGTCGAGTTTGTTGATCGCCTGTTCGCTGCTGTTTTGCTTGAGTTGCTCCAGCAGCTCGGCATCCAGCACCTTGCTGGCCGGCTGGCCGATCAGGCTGGCGTCTTTGGTAGCGGCGATCAGGGTGCCATTGGCGGCGATCAGCGCCAGTTCGCCGGCACCGTCATACAGTTCGCCCTTGGCGGTAGTCAGCAGCCCCTGGATAAAGTCCAGGGCCAGGTCGTTGCCCACGACGCCTTTGAACTGACCGTCGACCAGGATAGGTGCGTTGAAGGAGGCAACCAGTACTTGCTTGCCACCGAAGTCGTAAGAGGCAGGGTCGATCACACAGGGCTGTTTGCTGGCCTTGGGGCACAGGTAGTATTCACCTTCGCGTACTCCTGTGGGCAGCAGCTTCTCGCTTTCCATCTGCACGGCGGTCAGCGCGGCTACCTTGAGCTGGCCATTGTCCCTGTACCACCAGGGCATGAAGCGCCCAGTAGCGTCATAGCCGGCGGCCTCCTGGCCGGCGTAGAGATCATCGTCCTGATCGAAGGCATTGGCTTCCCAGCCGATGTAGAGATCAATCAGTTTCGGGTTCTTTTCCAGATACACACTGACCAGTGTCGACAGCTCATCACGGCTGAGACTTACCTTGGTTGCGCCGTCCGCGCCCTGGGCCATCTGACTATTGAGAGTCGCCAGGAACTTTGAGAGGTTCATCGGCGCTTCGAACTCTCGCTGCAAATCGCCCACCTGAGCTTCAGCCAGGGCCACCAGGCGCTGATCGATCACTTCTTCCAGCAGGCTCTGGGTGCGTTCTTGCACCAGGCCCTGGGTGCGCGACCCGGCAAACAGCGCGTAGAGCACCAGTGCCACCACCACAGCCAGGATGCTGGCCCCCGCCAGGATGACGACGGAAAACTGGATCGACTTGAATCGCATGGGGACTCCTCAACGCGTTGGTTGCACCTGTCCCTGGCTTATCGGCCGTCTAGCGCCAAAGCATTAGCAGGCTGTTGAAAAACTACCTGCGTTGCCATCACGGCGTTAAAAACAGCCTTTTAGCGCTCCTGCAACTAGCAAAGGAGGTTGAGGGTCATAGTGCAAGTGGTGCAGGTTGTTTTGCTCTGAGGCTCGGCCTAGCATACGGCCCCCTGTCGTGACGGAGAACAGACATGAATACCCCATTTCGCCTGGCCGGCCTGGCGCTTTGCAGCCTGCTGTCGGCCTGCCAGGCAGTGAACACCACCAGCGGCGGCGTGGTGGGTGTCGAGCGCAAGCAGTACATGTTCAGCATGCTATCGGCCCAAGAGGTCGACAGCATGTACGCCAAGGCCTATCAGCAGACGCTGAGCGAGGCTTCGAGCCAGGGAGCGCTGGACAAGAGCAGCCAGAATGCCAAGCGGGTCAATGCGATAGCTCGTCGGCTGATTGCCCAGGCACCGGTGTTCCGCGCCGATGCGGCGCAATGGGACTGGCAGGTCAGTCTGATCAAGAGCGACGAGCTGAATGCCAACTGCGGCCCGGGTGGCAAGATCATCGTCTACAGTGGCCTGATCACTCAGTTGCAGCTGACCGATGCCGAGCTGGCGGCGGTGATGGGCCACGAGATCGCTCACGCCTTGCGCGAACACAGCCGCGAGGCGATGTCCAAGGCCTATGGCACGCAGATGGCGACCCAGATGGGCTCTGCTCTGCTCGGTCTGGGCGAACTCGGTCAGCAGATGGCCGGTACCGGGGTGGAGTACCTGATGACCCTGCCCAATAGCAGGGCCAACGAAAACGAGGCGGACATCATTGGCCTGGAGCTGTCTGCTCGAGCCGGTTACGACCCGAACGCGGCCATCAGCCTGTGGCAGAAGATGGCCCAGGCCGGTGGCGGCGCACCGCCGGAATTCATGAGCACGCACCCCTCGTCGAGCAGTCGGATTACTGCACTGCAGGCGGCGATCCCGAAAGTTATGCCGTTGTATGAGCAGACGCGCTAAAGCGCGGTAAACAAAAAGCCCCCGCTTGGGGGCTTTTTGTTGGGCGCTATTGGCTCAGGGCAGTGCTTTGGCGGCGAAGGGTTGAGTGGCCAGGCCCAGCTGTGAGCGGAAGCTCTCCATGTCGAACATGGTGCAGATTTCCTGAATCTCATTGCTTGGGGTGAGGGTCCAGAAGGCCATGGCCGAGATGCTCAGCACCTTGTCGCTTGGCGGGTAGCCCAGCGCCGGTTTCTGGATGGTGCCGATCAGGGTGCTCCAGGTGACCACCTTGTTGTCCTCGGCGATGCATTCCTCGATCACCACTTGCAGGTCCGGCATGGCGTGTCGGATGTCCTGCACCATCTGGGCGAACGCCAGGCTGCTCAGCGGGCGGCCGATAAACGAGCTCTTGTAGAGGAAATCCTTGCTGTGCAATTGCTCGGCAAGGGCCGTGCGGCCTTTGTTCCACGACAGGTCGATATGGTGGCGTACCAGCTTTTTCCGATCATCCAGCGACATGCGTGTCTCCCTGACTGCTGAGTGAAGTGGGCAGAATGTTGCGCACTGTAGCAGCCGTCAGGAAGCCGAGGTATTGGCCGAAACGCCAGAGCCCTGGCGTCAACTTGATGTCAAATTAGCCCGCTGAATTGCAGCGCCTGATACCCCGCATAGACTGCCAGGGCTGCAAAGGCGCAGGCCGCCACGCGGCGGATCAGGGTCAAGGGCAGGCGTTCAGCGGCGAAATTGCCGGCCAGCACCACCGGCACGTTGGCCAGCAGCATGCCCAGCGTGGTGCCGATGACGACCAGGACAAAGTGCGGGTACTGCGCGGCCAGCATCACGGTGGCAACCTGGGTCTTGTCGCCCATTTCGGCGATAAAGAAGGCAGTCAGCGTGGTCAGGAATGGCCCGTAGCGCTTGAAATTGGAGCTTTCATCGTCGGCCAGTTGATCCGGGATCAGCGTCCACAGGGCCACGGCAACAAAGCTGGCGGCGAGAATCCAGCTCAAGGTGGCGGGGGAGAAGAAACTGGCTACCCAGTTGCCGATAGCGCCGGCGGCGAAATGGTTGGCCAGAGTGGCGACCACGATGCCGCAGATGATCGGCCAGGGTTTGCGAAAGCGTGCGGCCAACAGCAGGGCGAGTAGCTGCGTCTTGTCGCCGATTTCGGCCAGGGCAACGATAAAGGTGGGCACAAACAGGGATTCGAGCATCAGGATTCCTAAAGGGGCGGGTCGACACGGCTATGACACGTACAGCCTTCCCGCCCCGGGTAAGGTGTGCGTGTCATAGGTCTTGTCAAACCGCAGGCCTCACTGAGTGGGCCTTGGGTCGCACGCGCCATGCTCTGCTGAGCAAGTATGTTGACGCGTGCCGGGCGAGCTGGCGCTCGCGGGAGACTACTCCCCTAGGACGCGCGCATTCTGCCCGCGCCTCCTCGATAGGGCAAGCGCCGTTTAGCCTTTGCGCGCGCGGTAGATGCGAAAGCCCTTGGCGTCAGCCAGGGTCTGGCAGGGGCCGAGGTGTTGTTCGATCAGTGGCGGATATTTAAGGAAGCTGTTGGCGACCAGGCGCAACTCACCTTTGCTGGCCAGGTGCTGGCTGGCCTGGCGCAGCAGGTGCTCGGTGGCCTGGTAGTGAGTGTGCACGCCCTGATGGAAGGGCGGGTTGCTGAGGATGGCGCTGAGGCCATGCGGGGCAGCGTCGATGCCGTCGGCGTTGATGACCTCCGCTTGCAGGCCATTGGCTTGCAGGGTCAGGCGGCTGCTGGCGACGGCAAAGGCGTCGACATCCAGCAGGGTCACCTGGCTGTCCGGATAGCGGCGTTTCAGCGCCGCGCCGAGTACCCCGGCTCCGCAGCCGAAATCCAGGATATGCCCGCTGGGTAAACCGTCGAGGTGTTCAAGCAGCATGGCGCTGCCAACATCCAGGCGGCCGTGGCTGAAAACGCCGGGCAGGCTGTGCACGGTCAGGGGGCCGTCTGGCAGCGGCAGTTCATAGCGCTGCGCCAGGCTCGGCAGGTCGGGTGCGGCGGGAGCGTGCTTTACCTGCACTTGCCAAAGTTGGCAATGCCGCGCGCTGTCGAGTTTGCGCGCTTGCCCGAACGTCGCCAGTTGCTTGGCCGCGCGCTCGACGCCGGCGCGTTTCTCACCGACCAGAAACAGTTCGCGACCGCCCAGGCGTGCGGCCAGGGCGTTGAGCAGGTAGTCGGTCAACTCGCGGGATTTCGGCAGGAACAACACAGCAGCCTGAAATTCATGTGCAGGCGGGCTGACGCCGAAGTGGCAACGCCCGGCAAAGCGCGCATCCAGCAGCGCATGCTCGCCTGCATGCCAGCTCCAGCCCTGAGCCGCAGGCAGCTGGCCGAGCAGGTCGTCGGCGGGCAGACCGACGCACAGCAGTGCGCCGGTGAATAGATCAGCCTGGCGCAGCAGTACTTCGCTTCGCGGGTCCATAAGCGCTCCTGGAAAAAAGTCGCGTAGCTTAGCCGACTACGCGCACGGGCGCGCCGTTGAAAAAGGCCGAGGCGTTTTCACTCAGCTGGCCGACGATACGTTGCCGCGCTTCGCGGCTGCCCCAGGCATTGTGCGGGGTGATGATCAGGCGCGGAATATCGCTTGCGAGCAGCGGGTTGACGTCCCTTGGCGGCTCCTGACTGAGTACGTCGGTCGCCGCGCCGCCGAGGTGCCCTGCGCGCAGGGTGTCGGCCAGGGCTTGTTCGTTGATCAGGCCACCGCGTGCGGTGTTGATGACAAAGGCCGTGGGTTTCATCAGGCCGAGTTCGCGTGCGCCGAGCATATTCAGGGTGTCGCTGTTCAGCGGACAGTGCAGGGTCAGGGCATCGACCTGCGGCAGCAGCTCTGCCAGTGGCAGGCGGTCGGCACGCGGCGGTCGGCCGGGTAGCTGGCCAAGCAACACGCGCATGCCGAAGGCTTCGGCCAGTTTGGCCACCGCGCTGCCCAGTTCGCCATGGCCAAGCAGGCCGAGGGTCTTGCCGTGCAGTTCGATTATCGGGTGATCGAGCAGGCAGAACTGCGCAGCCTGCTGCCAGTGGCCGGCGCGCACGTCCTGCTGGTAGTCGGGCAGCCGGGTCGCCAGGGCCAGTAGCAGCATCAGGGTGTGTTGCGCCACCGATGGCGTGCCGTAGCCTTGGCAGTTGCACACGCTGACGCCATGGGCGCGGGCGGCCGCCAGGTCAATCGGGTTGGTGCCGGTGGCGGCTACCAGCACCAGTTTCAGTTCCGGGCAGGCGGCGAACACCTCGGCATTCAGCGGCACCTTGTTGCTGATCGCCACCTGTGCGCCTTGTAGGCGTTCGATGGTTTGCGCCTGGGTGCTGTGTGGATACAGCTGCAGGTCGGAGAAGCAGGCGCTCAGGCCGGACAAATCAAGGTCACCTAGGTCGAGTGAACTGTGGTCGAGAAAGACGGCGCGGTGACTGTTACTCATCAGCTGTATCTATCCTGCGGGTTTGGGCGGGGAGTAAGGTGGCGAGCCTAGCAGAATCATTTCGACGCGCGGAGCCGCTTATGTACTGGACCGAATTTTTAGCCGTGGCCCTGATTCACCTGCTTGCGGTGGCCAGCCCAGGCCCTGACTTTGCCATTGTGGTGCGCGAGAGCGTCGGCCATGGTCGGCGTGCCGGCATGTTCAGCGCGGTCGGCGTGGGCTGCGGGATTTTCATCCATGTAGCCTATTCGCTGCTGGGTATCGGCTTGATCGTGTCGCAGTCGATTGTGCTGTTCAACGCGCTGAAGTGGCTGGCCGCCGCCTACCTGCTGTACATCGGTATCAAGGCGCTACGCGCCAAACCGGCAAGCCCGAGCGCCGCCGAGTTAAGCCTGGATGAGGGCGCGCGTTCGCCGCGTGCGGCGTTTGTTGCAGGCTTTATCACCAATGGCCTGAACCCCAAGGCCACGCTGTTCTTCCTCTCGCTGTTTACTGTGGTAATCAACCCGCATACGCCGCTGCCGGTGCAGGCGGGTTACGGGGTTTACCTGGCGGTGGCCACCGCGTTGTGGTTCTGCATGGTCGCGCAACTGTTCAGCCATCAGCGCGTGCGTGCCGGTTTTGCCCGTATGGGCCACTGGTTTGATCGGCTGATGGGGGCGGTGTTGGTGGGGCTCGGCGTTAAGCTGGCATTCAGCGAGTTACGCTAAGTAAATCGCTGCAACGAAAACGCCCCGCATTGCGGGGCGTTTTTGGTGGTGCAGGGCGGACTCAGTCGTCTTTGCCTTTACTGCGCATAGCGCGCTGCACTTCGCGGTCGGCGTCGCGCTCTTTTTCGGTGTGGCGCTTGTCGAAGTCTTTCTTACCCTTGGCCAGGGCAATCTCGCACTTGATCAGGTGCGCCTTCCAATAAATCGACAGTGCCACGCAGGCATAGCCTTTCTGCTGCACGGCGCCGAACAGCTTTTCCAGTTCGCGCTTGTTCAGCAGCAGCTTGCGCGTGCGCGTCGGGTCGGCGATCACGTGGGTGCTGGCCGCCGTCAGCGGGGTGATGTGGCAGCCCATCAGCCATGCTTCGTCGTTCTTCAGCAGCACGTAGCTGTCGACCAGCTGGGCCTTGCCGGCGCGCAGGCTTTTCACTTCCCAGCCGGACAGGACCAAGCCAGCCTCGAACCTAGATTCGACGAAATAGTCATGCATCGCCTTCTTGTTTTGCGCGATGGTGCCTTGCGGATGTTTCTTTTGTTTAGCCATAGGGCGCGCATTATAGGGAGTCACTGGCGCGGGCGCTATGCGCGCAGCAGGGCAAAACGCTGGATTGGCGTGTTCATGGCGCTTCGCACTTTCTGCCGTGCTTGAGCCACTTCGGTGAATCCCCGACAATGCGCGGGCTTTATCGACAGGGCAGGCCGGTTATCGAGTCAGGTCGGGTTGTTCTGGGTCGCGCCGTTTGGCGTGTTAATCGTATTTTTGTGTGCTTGGCGTATGCCAGCGCGCACCCTGGTAAGTGAAGTGGCAGTGCTATGAGTACCCGTATCCAGCGTTCGGCATTACTGCCTTATCCGGCCCAGGCGTTGTTTGATCTGGTCAACGATGTGGCCAGCTACCCGCAGTTTTTGCCCTGGTGTTCGGCCAGTGAAGTGCTGGAAGTCAGCGAAACCCATATGCGCGCCAGTCTGGCGATCGCCAAGGGCGGTTTGAGTCAGCGCTTTGTCACGGCCAACAGCCTGGTGCCGGGACAGTCGATCAGCCTGAATCTGGTCGAGGGGCCGTTCACTCAGCTCAGCGGTTCTTGGGAGTTCAAGCCGCTGGGCGATTCGGCCTGCAAGATCAGCCTTGACCTGACCTTCGACTATGCCGGGCCGCTGGTGCGCGCGACCCTGGGGCCGCTGTTCAATCAGGCGACCAATACGTTGGTCGATGCCTTCTGTCAGCGGGCCAAGCAGTTGTATGGATAAGTCAGGCATTGAGGTTGAAGTGGTGTATGCCCTGGCTGATCAGCAGAAACTGCTGCGCCTGAGCCTGCCCCGCGGCACCACGGTGCGCCAGACTGTGTTGCAGTCGGGTATGCAGCTGCACTTTCCTGAACTGGATCTACTCGGCTGCCCCTTGGGTATCTTCGGCAAGGTGGTGAGCAAGCCCGAGGAACGCGTGCTTGAAGAGGGCGAGCGGGTGGAAATCTACCGGCCACTGCTGGCTGACCCGAAAGAGGTGCGCAAACTGCGCGCGGCAAAGGCGGCACAAGCCCGTACTGAAGCCCCGAATACCTAGTTGAGCGAATCGAACGCATAAAAAAGCCCGGACATGTCCGGGCTTTTTTGTCGCTGAAGCTTACTGCGGGGCGCTTTCCAGTGGCTCGGGCGTTGGCACCGGCACGGTTTGCACGTCGTCTACTTCGCGCTGGATCTGCTCAAGCAGCGAGCCTGGCGCAGGTTTTTCTTCAACCTGTGGCTGCGGTGTGGCTTGCGGGGTAGCGGTTACGCTGCCGTCTTCGCCCAGAATAGCCTGGTCGCGGCTGACGCCCGGCATAAAGTCACCCGACAGGCCCACAAGCTGGTCGTCGGCGCTGAAGTTGATGCTGACGCGCTCTTGCAGGCGCTGACCGCCGCCTGGCTGGATGCTGTACAGGTAATCCCAGCGATTGGCGTGGAAGGTATCGGTCAGCAGTGGGTTGCCCATGATAAAACGCACTTGCTTGCGGGTCATTCCCGGGCGCAACTGGTCTATCATGTCCTGCGTCACGACATTGCCCTGTTGGATGTCGATTTTATAAACCCCGGGGAATGAACAACCGGCGAGTGCGAGTAGCCCCGTAAGGGTGAGGCTGGTCAGCAGGAGCTTGGTTTTTTGCATCGGTGGGCGACTTCCACTATCTTGGCTGGGCAACATAATCCCGGATCATACCCGCAATAAGGGAAGCTGCGAAGCCGCTTCCGCGAGAAAGCAGACCATGGTTGAAAATAGCGAACTACGTAAGGCTGGCCTGAAAGTGACCCTGCCACGGGTCAAGATTCTGCAAATGCTCGACTCTGCTGGTCAGCGTCATATGAGTGCGGAAGACGTCTACAAATCACTGATGGAAGCCGGCGATGACGTGGGCTTGGCCACCGTCTATCGCGTACTGACCCAGTTCGAGGCCGCCGGTCTGGTGGTTCGCCACAACTTCGACGGCGGCCACGCCGTGTTCGAGTTGGCGGACAGCGGTCACCACGACCATATGGTCTGTGTCGATTCCGGTGAGGTGATCGAGTTCTTCGATGCCGAGATCGAAAAGCGTCAGAAAGAAATCGTCAAAGAGCACGGTTTTGAGCTGGTCGATCACAACCTTGTGCTCTATGTGCGCAAGAAGAGCTGATTGATCCCTGTATGAAAAAGGCGATCCTAGGGTCGCCTTTTTTCTTGCTGCGTTTGTAGGGCTCAGGCCTGCGCGCTGCTGACCATTTTTCTGGCGTGGGCCAGAGATTCCTCGGTCAGGTCGACGCCACCGAGCATGCGCGCGATTTCCTCGACGCGTTGGGCGCTGTCCAGCTTGCTGACGGCAGTGCGCGTGGCATCGCTGTCGCGCACCTTGTGCACGAATAGGTGCTGGTGCCCCTGCGCCGCGACTTGCGGCAGGTGAGTGACGGTCAACACCTGGCCGCGTTCGCCGAGGCGACGCAGCAGTTGGCCGACCACTTCGGCGGTGGGACCGCCGATGCCGACATCGACTTCGTCGAAGACCAGCGTTGGTACCCGCGAAGTCTGTGCGGTGATCACCTGAATGGCCAGACTGATGCGCGACAGCTCGCCACCCGAAGCAACCTTGGCCAAGGCTTTCAACGGCTGGCCGGGGTTGGCGCTGACCAGAAATTCCAGCTGCTCCAGGCCATTAGGGTGCGGCTCGCTGCTGCTGTTAGCGCTTAGCTTGATGTTGAAAC
This sequence comes from Pseudomonas sp., assembly GCF_049653025.1. GTDB lineage: Bacteria > Pseudomonadota > Gammaproteobacteria > Pseudomonadales > Pseudomonadaceae > Aquipseudomonas. Next base: position 40,944 of record NZ_JBASFM010000007.1, read on the forward strand.
GCCCGCCCGGCATGCCGAGGTTCTGCATTTCCAGCTCCACTGCACTGGCCAGTTGGCTGGCGGCGTTGTTGCGCAGGGTGCTCAGTTCGCTGGCTTTTTCCTGATAGTGGCGTTCGAAGGCGGCTAGCTCTTCGCTCAGGCGTTCGGCGGCCTGGTCGTCGGCGTTGAGGCTTTCCAGCTCCTCGAACAACTGTTGCTGCATCGCGCTCAGCTCGCTGGGCTGGATGCGGTGTTTGCGCGCCAGGGTGTAGATGGCGTCCAGGCGCTCTTCCATCTGTTGCAGGCGCTCGGGGTCGGCGTCGAAATGATCGAGAAAACGGTTCAGTTCACCGACCGCTTCTTCGACCTGGATTTGCGCGCTGGCCAGCAGGTTGGTCGCTTCGCTCAGTGCTCCGGGCTGACCCTGGAAGGCACCGAGGCGGTTGAGGCTGCTGGTCAGGGCGGACAGCACGTTGCCGGCGTCATTCTCGCTGCATTGCTCGATCACCAGGCGGCACGCGCTGAGCAGGCTTTCGGCGTTGGTCAGGTTCTTGTGTTCCTGCTCCAGCTGCTCTAGTTCGTTTTCGCCCAGGGCCAGATTATCCAGCTCTTCAAGCTGGTAGCTGAGCAGCTGGTGGCGGGCGCGCTGTTCGTCGCCGATGTTGGCGATGCGTTCCAGCTCGTTGCGCGTCTGTTTCCAGCGCTGTGCGGCCAGCTGCACCTGGCGCGCCAGCTCCTGGCTGCCGGCGTATTCGTCGAGTAGGCGGCGGTGGGTGTCTGGCTTGAGCAGAGACTGGTGCTCATGCTGGCTGTGAATGTCGATCAGCAGCTCGCCGAGCGCTTTGAGATCGCCCTGCGGGCAGGGTGCGCCGTTGATATAGCCGCGTGAGCGGCCTTCGGCGGTGATCACCCTGCGCAGGATGCACGGGCCGTCATTGTCCAGGTCGCGCTCGGCCAACCAGGCGCGCGCTTCTGGGATCTCGGTCAGGTCGAAGCTGGCGAGAATGTCCGCCTTGTCGGCACCGGGGCGCACCACGCCACTATCGGCGCGATCGCCTAGGGTCAGGCCGAGGGCGTCGAGCATGATCGATTTGCCCGCGCCGGTTTCGCCGCTGATCACGCTCATGCCGGCGTCCAGTTCGAGGTCGAGGTGTTCAACGATGGCGTAGTTGTGTACGGACAGGTGCACCAGCATGGCGAGGGCCTCCCAAGTTCATGTCTGGTTATTTATACAGTGTTTTTTTGTGGGCTGACAATCCGTCTGTTGTCCTTGAAACCATATTTTTTGGCCCCATATAGCGGTCAGGCACGTGAGTTGAGGCTCACGTCGAATTTTTAGAGGAGAGACGCATGGCTGACGAACAGACCCTGGATACGCAGAATCCCGACCTGCAAACCGCTGCCGACGCAGCCTCGGGTGATGAGCTGGCTGCCCGCGTGCAAACGCTGGAAGAGCAGCTGGCGACTGCGCAGGATCAGTCGCTGCGTGTGGCTGCAGACCTGCAGAACGTGCGCCGTCGCGCCGAGCAGGACGTGGAGAAGGCGCATAAGTTCGCCCTGGAAAAATTCGCCAACGACCTGTTGCCGGTCGTCGATAGCCTGGAGCGCGGCCTTGAGCTGTCGAGTCCGGATGATGAGGCGATCAAGGCGGTGCGTGAGGGCATGGAGCTGACGCTCAAGCTGTTCCACGACACCCTCAAGCGTTACCAGCTGGAAGCCATTGACCCGCATGGCGCGCCGTTCAACGCCGAGCACCACCAGGCGATGGCGATGCAGGAAAGCACCAATGTTGAGCCGAACTCCGTGCTCAAGGTGTTCCAGAAGGGCTACCTGCTCAATGGTCGCCTGCTGCGCCCCGCCATGGTGGTGGTCAGCAAGGCACCGGTCGAAGCGCCGCCATCGATTGATGAGCAGGCTTGAAATTCGCCGAGCTGCCCCCATTAAACAGTCAAGCGTTTTAGTGCTACCGCCGCTGACAACGATCAGCGGCGGGATTATCAAAGTTTCGGGAGAGTGAATATGGGCAAAATTATTGGTATCGACCTGGGGACCACCAACTCGTGCGTCTCGGTTCTGGAAAACGGTGTTGCTAAAGTTATCGAAAACGCCGAAGGCGCGCGCACCACGCCGTCGATCATCGCCTACGCCAACGATGGCGAGATTCTGGTTGGGCAGTCGGCCAAGCGCCAGGCAGTGACCAACCCGCACAACACCCTGTACGCGGTAAAGCGTCTGATCGGTCGTCGTTTCGAAGAAGACGTCGTGCAGAAAGACATTCAGATGGTGCCGTACAAGATCGCCAAGGCCGACAACGGTGACGCCTGGGTTGAAGTGAACGGCCAGAAGATGGCGCCGCCACAGATATCGGCTGAAATTCTCAAGAAGATGAAGAAAACCGCCGAAGACTACCTCGGCGAGCCAGTGACCGAAGCGGTGATCACCGTTCCGGCCTACTTCAACGACAGCCAGCGCCAGGCCACCAAAGACGCCGGCCGCATCGCGGGTCTGGACGTTAAGCGCATCATCAACGAGCCGACTGCGGCCGCTCTGGCTTACGGTATGGACAAGGCCAAGGGCGACCACACCGTGATCGTTTATGACCTGGGTGGCGGTACCTTCGACGTGTCGGTGATCGAGATCGCTGAAGTCGATGGCGAGCACCAGTTCGAAGTGTTGGCCACCAACGGCGACACCTTCCTCGGTGGTGAAGACTTTGACATTCGTTTGATCGATTACCTCGTCGACGAATTCAAGAAAGAAAGCGGCATGAACCTCAAGGGTGACCCGCTGGCCATGCAGCGCCTGAAAGAAGCCGCTGAGAAAGCCAAGATCGAGCTGTCCTCGAGCCAGTCGACCGACGTCAACCTGCCGTACATCACCGCAGATGCCACCGGTCCTAAGCACCTCAACGTGAAGATTTCCCGCGCCAAGCTGGAATCGCTGGTTGAAGACCTGGTGCAGCGCACCATCGAACCGTGCCGTATCGCGCTGAAAGACGCCGGTATCGACATCGGTGCGATTAACGACGTGATCCTGGTCGGCGGTCAGACCCGCATGCCGCTGGTGCAGAAGCTGGTCACCGATTTCTTCGGTAAAGAAGCGCGTAAAGACGTCAACCCGGACGAAGCTGTAGCCATGGGTGCTGCTATCCAGGGTGCGGTACTGTCTGGCGACGTCAAAGACGTGCTGCTGCTCGACGTGTCTCCGTTGACCCTGGGTATCGAAACCATGGGCGGCGTGATGACCGCGCTGATCGAGAAAAACACCACGATTCCGACCAAGAAATCGCAAGTGTTCTCGACTGCCGACGACAACCAGGGCGCCGTGACCATTCACGTGCTGCAGGGCGAGCGCAAGCAAGCCAGCGGTAACAAGTCCCTGGGCAAATTTGACCTGGCCGAGATTCCGCCAGCCCCGCGTGGCGTACCGCAGATCGAAGTAACCTTCGATATCGACGCCAACGGCATCCTGCATGTCGGCGCGAAGGACAAGGCGACCGGCAAGACTCAGTCGATCGTGATCAAGGCCAACTCCGGTCTGTCTGAAGAAGAAATTCAGCAGATGGTGCGTGATGCCGAAGTCAACGCTGAGGAAGATCGCAAGTTCGAAGAGCTGGCGACCGCACGTAATCAGGGCGATCAGCTGGTGCACGCCACCCGCAAGATGATCGTTGAGGCCGGCGACAAGGCGACTGCCGACGAGAAAGCGGCCATCGAGAAAGCGCTGGGTGAGCTGGAAGTGGCGATCAAGGGCGACGACAAAGCTGCCATCGACGCCAAGATGACCGCGCTGTCCGAAGTCACTGCTCCGTTGGCGCAGAAGATGTACGCCGAGCAGCCGCAGCCGGGTGCTGCGCAAGGTGCCGACGAGGCCAAGGACGCAGCTGACGACGTGGTCGACGCTGAGTTCGAAGAGGTCAAAGACAACAAATAAATAGGCACAAATAGGCGCAAGCTTATGCCGCTCTGGCCGGGTGCGACGCGAGTCGCGCCCGGCATGATCCGCCGCGCGGGAGCTTGCTCCCGCGTTGGCGTGTCTGGAGTAGACGATTTTAAGGTGTTGAAGACTTATGGCTAAACGTGACTATTACGAGGTGCTCGGTGTCGAGCGCGGTGTCAGCGAAGCGGAGCTGAAAAAAGCCTACCGCCGTCTGGCAATGAAGCATCACCCGGACCGTAATCCCGACGACAAAGCCGCGGAAGAGAAATTCAAGGAAGCCAACGAGGCCTACGAAGTGCTCTCCGATGCGGGCAAGCGCTCGGCCTACGATCAGTACGGGCACGCTGGCGTCGATCCGCAAATGGGCGGCGGCGGTGGCGGCCCAGGCGGGGCGAACTTCTCCGATATCTTCGGCGATGTGTTCAGCGATTTCTTCGGTGGTGGCGGTCGTGGCGGCTCACGCGGTGGCGCGCAGCGCGGCAGTGACCTGCGCTACACCCTGGAGCTGGACCTGGAAGAGGCGGTGCGTGGCACCACGGTGACCATTCGCGTACCGACTCTGGTTAATTGCAAACCTTGCGATGGCTCGGGCGCGAAGAAGGGCACCACGCCGGTAACCTGTACCACCTGTGGCGGTATTGGCCAGGTGCGTATGCAGCAGGGCTTCTTCTCGGTGCAGCAGACCTGCCCGCGCTGCCACGGCAGCGGCAAGATGATCACCGATCCTTGCGGCTCCTGCCACGGCCACGGCCGGGTCGAAGAACACAAGACCCTGTCGGTGAAAGTGCCGGCTGGCGTCGATACCGGCGACCGCATCCGTCTGTCCGGCGAAGGCGAGGCGGGCGCCATGGGCGGCCCGGCGGGCGACCTGTACGTTGTGGTGAACGTGCGCGAGCACGCGATCTTCCAGCGCGACGGCAAGCACCTGTACTGCGAAGTGCCGATCAGCTTTGCCGATGCGGCCCTGGGCGGCGAACTGGAAGTGCCGACTCTGGATGGTCGGGTCAAACTGAAAATTCCGGAAGGCACCCAGACCGGCAAGATGTTCCGTCTGCGTGGCAAGGGCGTGGCCCCGGTGCGTGGCGGCGGTGCCGGCGACCTGATGTGCAAGGTGGCGGTGGAAACCCCGATCAACCTGGACAAGCGTCAGCGCGAACTGCTTGATGAGTTCCGCAAAACCCTGGAAGGCGATAGCTCGCACTCGCCGAAAGCCAATGGCTGGTTCGAGGGCGTTAAGCGCTTCTTTGGCGATCTGTAAAACCCGGCGGCAGGCTGTGGTGCGAAGGTTAATCCGCGCCTCCACAGCTTGAGGCTTGCAGCTTGGAGCTGAGTTCTATGCAACGTATCGCAGTGATGGGCGCCGCTGGGCGCATGGGTAAAACCCTGATCGAGGCCGTGCAGCTGGCCGACGGCGCGCAACTGAATGCGGCGGTTGATCGTGCCGATAGTAGTCTGGTCGGTGCTGATGTCGGTGAGCTGGTCGCGCAGGGCAAGATTGGCGTCAGCCTGTCGGGTGATCTGCACGCAGTGCTCGATCAGTTCGATGTGCTGATCGACTTCACTCATCCGTCGGTCACCCTGAAGAACCTGGAAATCTGCCGCCAGGCCGGCAAGGCCATGGTCATTGGCACTACCGGTTTTTCCCCGGAAGAAAAGCAGTTGCTGGCGGATGCCGGCAAGCAGATTCCGATCGTGTTTGCCGCCAACTTTAGCGTCGGCGTCAATCTGTGCCTGAAGTTGCTCGACACCGCCGCGCGGGTGCTTGGCGATGACGTGGACATCGAGATCATCGAAGCGCATCACCGGCACAAGGTCGACGCGCCGTCCGGTACTGCGCTGCGCATGGGGGAAGTCGTAGCCAATGCCCTGGGGCGTGATCTGCAGAAGGTCGCCGTCTATGGGCGTGAAGGCCAGACCGGTGCGCGCGAGCGCGAAACCATCGGTTTTGCCACCGTGCGTGCCGGTGATGTGGTCGGCGATCACACCGTACTGTTCGCGGCTGATGGTGAGCGCGTGGAAATCACCCACAAAGCATCGAGCCGCATGACCTTCGCCAAAGGCGCGGTGCGCGCGGCGTTGTGGCTGCAAAAACGTCAGCCGGGCCTGTACGACATGCAGGATGTTCTGGGGCTGAATTGATGTTGAACTGGGGCATTCTGTCGCAGGAGTGGCTTTTGTCTGGGTCTTAAGCGCAACTGGCGGTGGACCAAAAAGGCACTTTCCTGTAAGCTTTCTGCTTTAGTGTGTCCACTAAAGTTGCGCAGAATGAATCAGATAAAAAAGCGGGGTGACGGTCGATACGTCATCCCGCTTTTTTACAATCTGCGTTTGCTTCACGTTTTGATTTTTGGAGGTTTTCTTGAGTAAGCCAGCCCTTAAACCTGCCATTTTGGCCCTTGCTGATGGCAGCATTTTTCGTGGCGAGGCCATCGGTGCCGATGGCCAGACTATTGGTGAGGTGGTTTTTAACACCGCCATGACCGGCTATCAGGAAATCCTCACCGATCCTTCCTATGCCCAGCAGATTGTCACCCTGACCTATCCGCACATCGGCAACACCGGCACTACGCCGGAAGACGCCGAGTCCAACCGCGTATGGGCAGCTGGCCTGATTATCCGTGACCTGCCGCTGACCTCCAGTAACTGGCGCAACAAGCAGCCGCTGGATGAATACCTCAAGGAAAACGGCACTGTCGCCATCGCCGGTATCGATACCCGCCGCCTGACCCGCATCCTGCGTGAGAAAGGCTCGCAGAACGGCTGCATTCTGGTGGGCGATGACGCCACCGAAGAGAAGGCGCTGGAGCTGGCACGCAGCTTCCCCGGCCTGAAAGGCATGGACCTGGCCAAAGTGGTCAGCTGCACCGAGCGCTACGAATGGCGCTCGAGCGTGTGGGGCCTGGAAAACGACAGCCACCCGCAAATCCCGAGCAGCGAGCTGAAGTACCACGTGGTCGCCTATGACTACGGCGTTAAGTGGAACATCCTGCGCATGCTGGTCGAGCGCGGTTGCCGCCTGACCGTGGTGCCGGCGCAAACCCCGGCCAGCGAAGTGCTGGCGATGAAACCTGATGGCGTATTCCTGTCCAACGGCCCGGGTGATCCCGAGCCTTGCGATTACGCAATCGCAGCGATCAAGGAAGTGTTGGACACCGAGATTCCGGTGTTCGGTATCTGCCTCGGCCACCAGCTGCTGGCCCTGGCCTCCGGTGCCAAGACCCTGAAAATGGGCCATGGCCACCACGGTGCCAACCACCCGGTACAGGACCTCGACACCGGCGTGGTGATGATCACCAGCCAGAACCACGGTTTCGCCGTGGATGAGGCTACGCTGCCGAGCAACCTGCGCGCCATCCACAAGTCGCTGTTTGACGGTTCCCTGCAGGGTATCGAGCGTACCGACAAGGACGCCTTCAGCTTCCAGGGGCACCCCGAAGCGAGCCCCGGCCCAGCCGATGTGGCCCCGCTGTTCGACCGTTTTATCGAAACCATGGCCAAGCGCCGTTAAGCCCGCCGACTGACCCAAGGATTCGAGAGAGAGAACATGCCAAAGCGTACAGACATTAAAAGCATCCTGATCCTCGGCGCTGGCCCGATTGTTATCGGCCAGGCCTGCGAGTTCGACTATTCCGGTGCCCAGGCGTGTAAAGCGCTGAAAGAAGAGGGCTATCGCGTCATTCTGGTGAACTCCAACCCGGCCACCATCATGACCGACCCGGCCATGGCCGACGCCACCTATATCGAGCCGATCAAGTGGTCCACCGTGGCCAAGATCATCGAGAAGGAACGCCCGGACGCCCTGCTGCCGACCATGGGTGGCCAGACTGCGCTGAACTGCGCGCTGGACCTGGAAAAGCACGGCATCCTGGAAAAATTCGGCGTCGAGATGATCGGTGCCAACGCCGACACCATCGACAAGGCCGAAGATCGCTCGCGCTTCGACAAGGCGATGAAAGACATCGGCCTGGCGTGCCCGGTTTCCGGTATCGCGCACAACATGGAAGAAGCCTACGGCGTACTGGAGAAGGTGGGCTTTCCGTGCATCATCCGTCCGTCCTTCACCATGGGCGGCACCGGTGGCGGCATCGCTTACAACCGCGAAGAGTTCGAAGAAATCTGCGCGCGCGGTATCGATCTGTCGCCAACCAGCGAGCTGCTGATCGACGAATCGCTGATCGGCTGGAAAGAGTACGAGATGGAGGTGGTCCGCGATAAGAAGGACAACTGCATCATCGTCTGCGCCATCGAAAACTTCGACCCGATGGGCGTGCACACCGGCGACTCGATCACCGTTGCCCCGGCGCAAACCCTGACCGACAAGGAATACCAGATCCTGCGTAACGCCTCCCTGGCGGTATTGCGCGAGATCGGCGTGGAAACCGGCGGCTCCAACGTGCAGTTCGGTATCTGCCCGAACACTGGCCGTATGGTGGTGATCGAGATGAACCCGCGCGTGTCGCGTTCCTCGGCGCTGGCCTCCAAAGCCACCGGCTTCCCGATCGCCAAGATCGCCGCCAAGCTGGCCGTGGGTTACACCCTCGACGAACTGAGCAACGACATTACCGGCGGCCGCACGCCGGCATCGTTCGAGCCGGCCATCGACTACGTTGTGACCAAGATCCCGCGTTTCGCCTTCGAGAAGTTCCCGAAAGCCGACGCCCGCCTGACTACCCAGATGAAGTCGGTCGGTGAAGTCATGGCCATTGGTCGGACCTTCCAGGAATCCCTGCAGAAAGCCCTGCGTGGCTTGGAAGTAGGCGTTTCGGGCCTCGATCCGATGCTCGATCTGGCCGATCCTGAAGCCGAAAGCACCCTGCGTCGCGAACTGACCGTGCCAAGCGCTGACCGTATCTGGTACATCGGCGATGCCTTCCGTGCCGGCAAGACTGTGGCCGAAGTCTTCGAGCTGACCAATATCGATGAATGGTTCCTAGTGCAGATTGAAGATCTGATCAAGGACGAAGAGCGGATCAAGACCCTGGCGCTGTCCAGCATCGACCGTGACTCGATGTACAAGCTCAAGCGCAAAGGCTTCTCCGATATTCGCCTGGCCAAGCTGCTGGGCGTAACCGAGAAGACCCTGCGTAGCCAGCGCCACAAGTTGAAAGTGCTGCCGGTGTACAAGCGCGTGGACACCTGCGCTGCCGAGTTCGCCACCGACACGGCCTATATGTATTCGACCTACGAGGAAGAGTGCGAGGCCAATCCGTCGAGCCGCGACAAGATCATGATTCTTGGTGGCGGGCCCAACCGTATCGGTCAGGGCATCGAGTTCGACTACTGCTGCGTACACGCGGCACTGGCGCTGCGTGAAGATGGTTACGAGACCATCATGGTCAACTGCAACCCGGAAACCGTCTCCACCGACTACGACACCTCCGATCGCCTGTACTTCGAGCCAGTAACCCTGGAAGACGTACTGGAAATCGTCCGCGTCGAGCAGCCGAAAGGCGTGATCGTGCAGTATGGCGGCCAGACTCCACTGAAAATCTGCCGCGCCCTGGAAGAAGCCGGCGTGCCGATTATCGGCACCAGCCCTGACGCCATCGATCGTGCCGAAGACCGCGAGCGCTTCCAGCAGATGGTTCAGCGTCTGGGTCTGCGTCAGCCGGCCAACGCCACTGCGCGCAGCGAAGATGAAGCCCTGGCGCACTCCAAGACCATCGGTTACCCGCTGGTGGTGCGTCCGTCCTATGTACTGGGCGGTCGTGCGATGGAAATCGTCTACCAGGAAGACGAGCTCAAGCGTTATATGCGCGAAGCGGTAAAAGTCTCCAACGACAGCCCGGTACTGCTCGACCACTTCCTCAACTGCGCCATTGAAGTGGACGTGGATGCGGTGTGCGACGGCGAAACCGTGGTGATCGGCGCGATCATGCAGCACATCGAACAGGCCGGCGTGCACTCCGGTGACTCGGCCTGCTCGCTGCCGCCTTACTCGCTGCCGATGCACATCCAGGATGAGATCCGTGACCAGGTCAAGAAAATGGCTCTGGAGCTCAATGTGGTTGGCCTGATGAACGTGCAGATGGCCGTGCAGGGCGAGGACATCTTCGTCATCGAAGTGAACCCGCGCGCCTCGCGTACCGTGCCGTTCGTCTCCAAGTGCGTCGGCGTCTCGCTGGCCAAGGTGGCTGCCCGCGTCATGGCCGGCAAGTCGCTGGCTGATGCCGGTTACACCAAGGAAATCATCCCGCCGTATTTCAGCGTCAAGGAAGCGGTGTTCCCGTTCGCTAAGTTCCCTGGCGTCGACCCGATCCTCGGCCCAGAAATGAAGTCCACCGGCGAAGTGATGGGCGTCGGCGATACCTTCGGCGAAGCCTTTGCCAAGGCGCAGTCGGGTGCCAGCGAGATTCTGCCAAACGCAGGCGTAGCCTTTATCAGTGTGCGTGATGACGACAAGCCGTTGGTGGAAGGCGTTGCCCGCGATCTGATCGAGCTGGGCTTTGAAGTGGTGGCAACCGCCGGTACTGCCAAGCTGATCGAAGCGGCTGGTTTGCCAGTGCGCCGGGTGAACAAGGTGACGGAAGGCCGTCCGCACGTGGTCGACATGATCAAGAATGACGAAGTCACCCTGATCATCAACACCACTGAGGGCCGTCAGTCCATCGCTGACTCCTACTCCATCCGTCGTAACGCTCTGCAGCACAAGATCTACTGCACCACCACCATTGCGGCGGGGCAGGCGATCTGCGAGGCGCTGAAGTTCGGTCCCGAGAAGACCGTGCGCCGCCTGCAGGATCTGCATGCAGGAATCGAGGCATGATCAAATACCCGATGACCGTTCAGGGCGCACGCGCCCTGGAAGAGGAACTGGCGCACCTGACCAAGGTCGTGCGCCCCAAACTCAGTCAGGACATTGGCACCGCGCGCGAGCTCGGTGACCTCAAGGAAAACGCCGAATACCATGCCGCGCGCGAGCAGCAGGGCATGGTCGAGGCGCGCGTGCGGGATATCGAAGGCCGTCTGCAGAATGCAGTGATCATCGATGTCACCAGCATCGAGCACACCGGCAAGGTGATTTTCGGTACCACTGTCGAGATCGCCAACTGCGAAACCGACGAAAGCGTGACGTACCAGATCGTCGGTGAAGACGAGGCGGACATCAAGCAGCGCAAGCTGTCGGTCGGCTCGCCCATCGCCCGTGCCCTGATCGGCAAGTCCGAGGGGGATGTGGTGGTGGTGCAGACCCCGAGCGGTGCCCTCGAGTATGAAATTGTTGAGGTTCGCCATCTCTAAGCCTGTCCGGCGTGATGTTGGCGCAATCGGCTGGCTGCTGGCCCAGACGCTTTGGGTCGGTGGCCTCTGGTTGCTGCATTTTCTGCTGTTGCCGGCGATAGCCAAGGTCGGACTGGCGTCATTGCTGGTCGATGAGCTTGGCGACACCTTGCGGCCACTGCTGGTCGGTTTGGCGGCTATCTGTGCGGCTGTGCAGGTGCTGGTATTGATTCGGGCCGAACGTCTGGTCAGCCTGTGGCGCGACATGCGCGGGCAGTTGCTGTTGGTCGTGGTGGCGATGGCGGGCAGTTATTTCGGTGTACGCCGGTGGCTACCCGAGGCAGGGCTATGGCTGATGTTCAGTTATCTGGTGATGGCGTTCTGCGGGCTGTTGCTGGTCTTGCAGCCGGTGCCGGAAAGGCTCAGGCGCAAGCTCTGAGGTGGCGGGGCGTTGTGTGCGGCAGGGTACTTGCGAAGGCGCTGTGAGCGCCTCGCAGTAGCAGGTGACTCAGCCGTGATGACGGTGAACGTTGGACAGGTTCTTGTTCACTTTTGGATTCTTGCGGTAGATCAGCGCCATCTTGCCAATCACCTGGACTAGGTCGGCTTTGCCGGCTTTGCACAGTTCGTTGATGGCGGTCAGGCGGTCTTCACGCTCGGTGATGCGTAATTGCACTTTAATCAGTTCATGATCGCTCAGCGCGCGCTCCAGTTCGGCCAGCACGCCTTCGGCCAAACCATTGTCTGCCACGATCAGCACAGGCTTCAGGTGGTGGCCAATGGATTTGAATTGTTTCTTCTGCTCTTGAGTGAGCGGCATAATCTGATTCCTGCATTTAATCTGGTAAAAAACGGCGGTTAGTTTACCCGAGCGCCTTCGGGGCCGCCCAGATATTCATGCTCTGCACAAATCGAGGTATTGCGTGGCCCGTTCCAAGACCAGTCAAGGTTGGCTGAAAGAACATTTCAACGACCCCTACGTCAAAATGGCGCAGAAGGATGGCTATCGCTCGCGCGCCAGCTACAAGCTGCTGGAGATTCAGGAGAAGGATCGCATCCTTCGGCCTGGCATCACTGTAGTCGATCTGGGTGCGGCACCGGGCGGCTGGTCGCAGGTCACCAGTCGGGTGATCGGTGACAAAGGCCGGTTGATCGCGTCAGATATTCTCGAAATGGACAGCATCCCTGACGTCACCTTTATCCAGGGCGACTTTACCGATGATGCGGTGTTCGCGCAGATCCTCGAGGCTATCGGCAATAAGCCGGTAGACCTTGTGATTTCCGATATGGCCCCCAATATGAGTGGGGTGAGGGAGTCGGATCAGCCGCGAGCGATGTACCTGTGCGAGTTGGCACTGGATTTGTCGACTCGGGTGCTGCGCCCAGGCGGTGATTTTTTGATCAAGATCTTCCAGGGCGAAGGTTTTGACCTGTACCACAAACAGGTGCGGCAGCTGTTCGACAAGGTGCAGATGCGCAAGCCACTGTCCTCGCGCGACCGCTCCCGTGAGCAATATATGCTGGCGCGTGGTTTTCGCGGTCAGCCAGACGTCTGAGCCTGAGGCTGGCGCACTGCCGTCGCAGGTGTACAGCAAATAAAGGGTTACAGACGGCGTCTGCCAGGGGTGGGCGTTGTGTAGTAAGTTAGATCGGTACATAACTGGTCGTCATGCGAAGCGCGCTTCTGCACGGGGCCTGCTTCAGAGGGTAGCTAATTGAACGACATGGCAAAGAATCTGGTCCTGTGGCTGATCATCGCCGCCGTCTTGGTGACGGTGATGAACAATTTTTCCAGCCCGAGTGAGTCGAACAAACTCAATTACTCGCAGTTTATCCAGCAGGTTCAGGATGGCGGCGTTAAGCGGGTGACCGTGGATGGTTTCATCATCAGCGGTACTCGTACTGATGGTTCATCGTTCGAGACCGTTCGTCCGGCGATTCAGGACAATGGGCTGATCAAGGACCTGATGGACAACAACGTCGAGATCGTCGGCAAGCAGCCTGAGCAGCAGAGCATCTGGACTCAGCTACTGGTCGCCAGCTTCCCGATTCTGGTGATCATCGCCGTGTTCATGTTCTTTATGCGCCAGATGCAAGGTGGCGCAGGCGGCAAGGGCGGGCCGATGAGTTTCGGCAAGAGCAAGGCGCGCCTGCTCTCGGAAGATCAGGTCAAGACCACTTTCGCTGACGTCGCCGGTTGCGACGAGGCCAAGGAAGAAGTCAGTGAGCTGGTCGAATTCCTCCGCGATCCGGGCAAGTTCCAGCGCCTCGGTGGGCGTATCCCGCGTGGTGTGCTGATGGTCGGCTCGCCAGGTACCGGCAAGACCTTGCTGGCCAAGGCGGTTGCCGGCGAAGCCAAGGTACCGTTCTTCACTATTTCCGGTTCGGACTTCGTCGAAATGTTCGTCGGTGTCGGTGCATCCCGTGTGCGCGACATGTTCGAGCAGGCCAAGAAGCACGCGCCGTGCATTATCTTTATCGACGAGATCGACGCCGTGGGCCGCCATCGTGGCGCTGGCATGGGTGGTGGTCACGACGAGCGTGAGCAGACCCTCAACCAGTTGCTGGTGGAGATGGATGGCTTCGAAATGAACGATGGCATCATCGTCATCGCCGCTACCAACCGCCCTGACGTACTCGATCCTGCCTTGCTGCGTCCGGGCCGTTTCGACCGTCAGGTCGTGGTGGGTCTGCCGGACATTCGTGGTCGCGAACAGATTCTTAAAGTGCACATGCGCAAAGTGCCGATGGGCGAAGATGTCGCTCCAGCCGTAATTGCGCGTGGTACGCCGGGCTTCTCCGGTGCCGACCTGGCCAACCTGGTCAACGAGGCGTCGCTGTTCGCCGCCCGTGCGGGTAAGCGCGTGGTCGAGATGAAGGAATTCGAGCTGGCCAAAGACAAGATCATGATGGGTGCCGAGCGCAAAACCATGGTCATGTCGGACAAGGAAAAGCTCAACACCGCATTCCACGAGGCCGGTCACGCGATTGTCGGGCGCCTGGTGCCTGAGCATGACCCGGTCTACAAAGTGTCGATCATCCCGCGCGGTCGTGCCCTCGGCGTGACCATGTTCCTCCCAGAGGAAGATCGTTACAGCCTGAGCAAGCGTGCGCTGACCAGTCAGATTTGCTCGCTGTTCGGTGGCCGTATCGCCGAGGAAATGACCCTGGGCTTCGATGGCGTCACCACCGGTGCCTCCAACGACATCATGCGCGCCACCCAGTTGGCCAAGAACATGGTGACCAAGTGGGGCTTGTCGGAAAAACTCGGCCCGCTGATGTATGCGGAAGAGGAAGGCGAAGTCTTCCTCGGTCGTAGCATGGGCAGCCAGCAAAGCAATATGTCTGCGGACACCGCCAAGCTGATCGACCAGGAAGTGCGCAGCATCATCGATGAGTGCTATGGCACCGCCAAGCGCCTGTTGCAGGAAAATCGCGACAAGCTCGATGCCATGGCCGAGGCCTTGATGAAGTACGAAACCATCGATGCCGAGCAGATCGAAGACATCATGAATGGCCTTGCACCACGCGAGCCGAAAGGCTGGCAGGGCGGTGACGACAATAACGGCACGCCGACTGCGCCTGTTGAAGTCGCGGAGTCTGCAGAGAAGCCAATTGGTGGCCCGGCCGCCGAGCTCTAAGGTTTTCCATGTCTGTTGCGCCAACCTTTGACCGGCTGCCTTGTGGCAGCCGGTTTCTTGATTTAAGCCGTCCGCAAGTGATGGGCATCCTCAATGTCACCCCTGACTCTTTTTCCGACGGTGGGCGCTTTGCCCGTCGCGATGCGGCCTTGCGACATGCGCAGGCAATGCTCGCGGCCGGCGCAAGCCTGATTGATGTCGGTGGCGAGTCGACGCGTCCTGGTGCGCGGGTGGTGTCTGCACTGGAAGAGCTGGAGCGAGTCGCGCCAGTCGTCGAGGCGATTGCTGCCGAGCTGGATGTAATCATTTCGGTGGACACCTCGACCCCGGCCGTCATGCGTGAAGTGGCAAGGCTGGGCGCGGGTCTGATCAATGATGTGCGCTCCTTGCAGCGTGATGGTGCTCTGGATGCGGCTGCGGACAGCGGTTTGCCGGTGTGCCTGATGCATATGCGTGGCGAGCCGACCACCATGCAGGACAGTCCGCAGTACGCCGATGTGCTGGTCGAGGTTCGTGACTTTCTGGCTGAGCGAATGGCGGCCTGCGCGGCTGCAGGTATTGCGTCCGAGCGGATTGTGCTCGACCCGGGTTTTGGCTTTGCGAAGACCCTGGAGCACAATCTGGCTCTGTTCAAGCATATGGATGCCCTGCATGCGCTAGGGAGGCCGTTGTTGGTTGGAGTGTCGCGCAAGAGCATGATTGGCAAAGTGCTGGGTCATGAGGTCGGTGAGCGGCTGTATGGCAGTCTGGCGCTGGCGGCGCTGGCGGTTACAAAGGGCGCGCACATCCTGCGGGTGCATGATGTGGCAGAAACAGTTGATGTAGTGCGTATGCTCGCCGCGGTTGCCGCGGCCGAATAAGTTAGAGGGACGTGCGGGAATGGGTAGAAAATATTTTGGTACTGACGGTATTCGTGGGCGTGTCGGTGACTTTCCCATTACCCCGGAATTCATGCTCAAACTCGGCTGGGCGGCCGGGATGGCGTTTCGCAAGCAGGGCAAGTGCCGCATCCTGATCGGCAAGGACACGCGAATTTCCGGCTATATGTTCGAGTCAGCTTTGGAAGCGGGGCTGTCGGCCGCCGGGGCTGACGTGATGCTGCTCGGCCCGATGCCGACTCCGGCGATCGCCTATCTGACCCGTACCTTTCATGCCGAGGCAGGCATCGTCATCAGTGCGTCGCACAACCCGCATCATGACAACGGCATCAAGTTCTTCTCGGGGCAGGGCACCAAACTGCCGGATGAAATCGAGCTGATGATCGAAGAATTGCTCGATCAGCCCATGACGGTGGTTGAGTCCGAGCAGTTGGGCAAGGTGTCGCGGATCAACGACGCCGCCGGGCGCTACATAGAGTTCTGCAAGAGCAGCGTGCCGAGTAGCACCGACTTTGCCGGGCTGAAGATTGTTGTCGATTGCGCCCATGGTGCGGCTTACAAGGTTGCACCTAGCGTATTTCGCGAGCTAGGCGCACAGGTAACGGTGTTGTCGGCGCAGCCTAATGGGCTGAACATCAATGACGGTTGTGGTTCGACCCATGTCGAGGCCTTGCAGGCTGAGGTGCTGGCGCAGCAGGCTGACCTGGGTATCGCCTTCGATGGCGATGCGGATCGGGTGTTGATGGTCGATCACGCCGGCGTAGTCGTCGATGGCGATGAGCTGCTGTTTATCATTGCGCGTGACCTGTTGGAGCGCGGCAAGCTGCAGGGCGGTGTTGTAGGTACCCTGATGAGCAATCTCGGCCTGGAGCTGGCGCTGGATGAGCTGGGAATTCCTTTTGTGCGGGCCAAGGTTGGGGATCGCTATGTGATCGCCGAGCTACTGTCGCGCAACTGGCAATTGGGTGGCGAGAATTCCGGGCATCTGGTGTGTTTCCAGCACACCACCACGGGCGATGCGATCATCGCGGCGTTGCAGGTGTTGATGGCGCTCAAGCGGCGTGGGCAAACCCTGGGTGAGGCGCGTCTGGGTATGCAGAAGTGCCCGCAGGTGCTGGTGAACGTGCGTTTTGCGGGTGGTGTTGACCCCTTGGAGCATCCGGCTGTGCAGCAGGCGAGTGCGCGGGTAACCGAGCAGATGGCCGGTCGTGGGCGGGTGTTGCTGCGCAAATCCGGCACCGAGCCGTTGGTGCGTGTCATGGTTGAAGGTGATGATGAAGGCCAGGTACGCGGCTATGCCGATGAATTGGCTAAAGTTGTTGCTGATGTATGTGCTTGATTCGGCTTGCCAGCCCGGTAGCTGTTGGGTAACATCTGCGCCCTCTTTGACCGACGAGGTAAAGCATGCGTCGCCCAATGGTTGCTGGTAACTGGAAAATGCACGGTACCCGCGCCAGCGTCGTAGAGCTGATCAACGGTCTCAATCAGCAGGTGCTGCCTGCTGATGTGGATGTAGCAGTTTTTCCGTCTTGTTTGCATCTGGGTCAGGTGGTTGATGGTCTGGCAGGCAAGGCTGTTGCGGTCGGTGCGCAAGATTGTGCGACCGAAGCGCAGCAAGGTGCTTTAACGGGCGAAGTGGCGGCAAGTCAGTTGCATGACGCACGCTGTTCGCTGGTTCTGGTTGGTCACTCCGAGCGTAGAGCCTTGCTGGGAGACACTGATGAGATCGTGACGCGCAAATTTGCCGCGGCGCAATCTTCAGGTTTGCTTCCAGTGCTGTGTGTTGGGGAAACCTTGGCTCAGCGTGAAGCTGGGCAAACGCTTGAAGTGGTTGCTGCGCAGTTGTCTGCGGTGATCGATGCGTTGGGTGTTGAGGTGTTTGCAGATGCGGTTATTGCCTATGAGCCGGTTTGGGCCATTGGCACTGGTTTGACTGCATCGCCTGCGCAAGCGCAGGAAGTGCATGCGGCGATTCGCGCGCAATTGGCGGCGAAAAGCCCAGAGTTGGCTGGCAAGGTAAGAATTCTTTATGGTGGCAGCGTCAAGGCCGCCAGTGCAGCCGAGTTGTTCGGTATGCCGGATATCGATGGGGGGCTTGTAGGTGGAGCCTCTCTGAATGCGGATGAGTTCGGTGCGATCTGTCGCGCCGCAGGAAGCTAAAGAAATGCTGGAAACAGTTATCGTTGTTCTTCATCTGCTGGGTGCTATCGGTGTTGTTGCGCTGGTTCTGCTGCAGCAGGGTAAGGGTGCAGATGCAGGTGCGTCTTTTGGTGCGGGTGCTTCTTCTACCGTATTCGGTAGTCAAGGAACCACTACCTTTCTGAGTCGCGTTACTGCTATACTTGCTACCGCTTTTTTCATGACTAGCTTGGGTTTAGCGTTCTTTGCTAAAGACAAAGCTGATGCTATGGCTCAGGTTGGTTTGCCTGATCCGGCAGTCTTGGAAGTACAGCAGGCCGCTCCGGCTGTTGAAGATGTACCTGTTCTTGATGCAGCTAAGCCGGCTCCTGCAGCGGCGGACGTACCTCAGGCTCCTGAGCAGTAATAAAGTAGTACGCGGTATGCAGTAAACGATTTTGCCGAGGTGGTGGAATTGGTAGACACGCTACCTTGAGGTGGTAGTGGCCATAGGCTGTAGGGGTTCGAGTCCCCTTCTCGGTACCAATTTTCAAGAAGGCCCGCTCGATGCGGGCCTTCTTGTTGCTGGAGCTTCGATTGACCCTGTTGTGGGATCAGTCGTATAATCCGGCCCCAGCTTTGATGTGGGATTGAGCAGTAAGGTCGCTCCTCGGATGTTGAGTCCGATGTTGGCTGGGTTAACCCAGTCCCCCGCATTGAGTTGCAGAGGAGCCCCTTTTAAGGGGCTTTTTGCTAGCTGGGTGACAGCTTTACCGGCCTTTAGAGGGCGGTTCGATGATGGGCGTTTCGCCCATTTTTTATTTTTACAGCATGCGCGAGGGGTTCAGGTGTCGAGCAAGCTAGAACAGTTGCAGGCCTTGGTGGCCCCGGTAGTCGAGGCTCTTGGCTACCAATGTTGGGGTGTCGAGTTCCTGTCACAAGGGCGGCATTCTCTGCTGCGAATTTATATTGATAAAGCCGATGGCGTGCTGATCGAAGACTGCGAAATTGTCAGTCGGCAGATCAGTGGTGTTCTCGATGTTGAGGACCCCATCAGTGCCGAGTACACCCTTGAGGTGTCTTCGCCTGGTATGGACCGGCCGCTGTTCACCATTGAACAGTTCGCCCGGCATGCCGGCGAGCAAGTGAAGATCAAGCTGCGTTCGCCTTTTGAAGGGCGGCGTAACTTCCAGGGCCTTCTACGCGGTGTGGAAGAGCAGGACGTGGTAGTGCAGGTGGATGACCACGAATTCCTGTTGCCGATCGAAATGATCGACAAGGCCAACATTATCCCCAGGTTTGATTGAGACGCGGGTCCCGCGAAAGCTGCGCGATTGCGCAAGTGGCGCGGATAGCGCGGATCCAACGGATTGCGAAAGGCGAGGCGTACGATGAGCAAAGAAGTACTGCTGGTTGTTGAGTCGGTATCCAACGAAAAGGGCGTACCGGCGAGCGTAATTTTTGAAGCGTTGGAGCTGGCTTTGGCCACTGCTACCAAGAAGCGTTTTGAAGATGAAGTCGAGTTGCGTGTGGCGATCAATCGTCAGACCGGCAACTACGAAACCTTCCGCTGCTGGACAGTGGTTGATGAAAGTGAATTTGATGACCCTGCGCACCAGGTCACCACTGACATGCCGCGCGCGGTTGAAGCCAGCGCCAAAGTCGGTGATGTGCTCGAAGAGAAGATCGAGTCCATCGAGTTCGGCCGTATCGCTGCGCAAACGGCTAAGCAAGTGATTGTGCAGAAGGTTCGCGAAGCTGAGCGTGCTCAGGTGGTCGAAGCTTACCGCGAGCGCCTGGGTGAAATCATCTCCGGCACCGTGAAGAAAGTCACCCGTGACAGCGTGATCGTTGATCTGGGTAACAACGCAGAAGCCATGTTGGCTCGCGAAGACATCATCTCCCGCGAAACTTTCCGTGTTGGTGTGCGCCTGCGTGCCCTGCTCAAGGAAATTCGCACCGAGAACCGTGGCCCACAGCTGATCCTCTCGCGCACCGCGCCGGAAATGCTGATCGAGCTGTTCCGCATCGAAGTACCGGAAATCGCCGAAGAACTGATCGAAGTCATGGGCGCGTCCCGTGATCCAGGTTCGCGCGCCAAGTTGGCCGTGCGTTCCAAAGACAAACGCATCGACCCGCAGGGTGCCTGTATCGGCATGCGCGGTTCGCGCGTGCAGGCGGTCTCCGGCGAGTTGGCGGGTGAGCGTGTCGACATCGTGCTGTGGGATGACAATCCTGCGCAGTTCGTGATCAACGCCATGTCGCCGGCCGAAGTGGCCGCCATTATTGTCGACGAAGATGCCCATGCCATGGACATCGCCGTTGGCGCAGATAACCTTGCTCAGGCCATTGGCCGCGGCGGTCAGAACGTGCGATTGGCCAGTCAGTTGACTGGCTGGACCCTGAACGTGATGACCGAAGCGGATATTCAGGCCAAGCAGCAAGCGGAAACAGGCGACATCCTGCAGCGCTTTATCGACGAGTTGGAAGTCGACGAAGAACTGGCCCAGGTGTTGGTCGAAGAGGGCTTCACCAGCCTTGAAGAAATTGCCTACGTACCGATGGAAGAAATGCTCAGCATTGATGGCTTTGACGAGGATATCGTCAACGAGCTCCGCGCCCGTGCCAAAGATCGCTTGCTGACTAAAGCCATCGCCAACGAGGAAAAGCTGGCAGATGCCCACCCAGCCGAAGACTTGCTCTCGCTTGAGGGGATGGATAAGGCGCTTGCGCATGAACTGGCAGTGCGCGGCGTTGTTAACCGCGAAGACCTGGCCGAGCAGTCGATTGATGACCTGCTCGACATCGACGGTATCGACGCTGAGCGAGCCGGCAAGTTGATCATGGCCGCCCGAGCCCATTGGTTCGAGTAAGCAGTTGCGGCCTGAGGAGAGAAATGCATGACGCAAGTCACGGTTAAAGAACTGGCCCAAGTGGTCAATACGCCGGTTGAACGCCTGCTGCAGCAAATGAGTGAGGCAGGATTGCCGCACAAGAGTGCTGAGCAAGCGGTGACCGACAGTGAGAAGCAGGCCCTGTTGGCCCACCTCAAGAGCAGTCACGGCGACACCAAAGCGGAAGAGCCGCGCAAGATCACCTTGCAGCGCAAAACCACTAGCACCCTGCGTGTTGCCGGCAGCAAGACCATCAGCGTTGAAGTGCGCAAGAAGAAAACCTTCGTCAAGCGCAGCGCTGAAGAAATCGAAGCTGAAAAGCAGCGTGAGCTGGCTGAACAGCGCGCTGTAGCTGACGCCGCGAAGGCAAAAGCTGAAGAAGAAGCCAAGCGCCGTGCGGCTGAAAACGCACAGAACCCAGATGCTGTGGCTGAAGCGGTTGTTGCCCCTCAGGCAGCACCTGCGCCAGTCGCTGCGGTGGACGTTTCGCTGGTAGCGGCTCCGGTAGCCGACGAGCGTAAGAAAGACGAACCGCGTCGTCCGGACAAAGCCCGTAATGATGACGCCGATCGTCGTGGTGGTGAGCGCAAGACCACCCAGCATCGCCCGACCGTCAAGGAAAAGGCCCCGGCTCCACGCGTTGCCCCGCGTTCCATCGACGAAGAAAGCGACAGCTTCCGTCGTGGCGGCCGTGGCAAAGGCAAGCTGAAGAAGCGTAACGCTCACGGCTTCCAGAGCCCGACGGGCCCGATCGTGCGTGAAGTGAAGATTGGCGAAACCATCACTGTGGGCGATCTGGCTCAGCAGATGTCGGTTAAAGCCGCTGAAATCATCAAGTTCATGTTCAAGCTGGGTACCCCTGCGACCATCAACCAGGTGCTGGATCAGGAAACTGCCCAACTGGTTGCTGAGGAGCTGGGTCACAAGGTCACCCTGGTCAGCGACACGGCCCTGGAAGATTCCCTGGCTGAGTCGTTGAAGTTCGAAGGTGAGACCTTCTCCCGTGCGCCGGTTGTGACCGTAATGGGTCACGTTGACCACGGTAAGACCTCGCTGCTCGACTACATTCGTCGTGCCAAGGTTGCTGCTGGCGAAGCCGGCGGTATCACCCAGCATATCGGTGCCTACCACGTAGAAACCGAGCGCGGCATGGTCACCTTCCTCGACACCCCGGGCCACGCCGCGTTTACCGCGATGCGTGCCCGTGGTGCCAAGGCGACCGATATCGTGATCCTGGTGGTTGCAGCGGACGACGGCGTGATGCCGCAGACCATTGAAGCCGTTCAGCATGCCAAGGCTGCTGGCGTTCCACTGGTTGTCGCGGTGAACAAGATCGACAAGCCAGGTGCTGACCTCGATCGCATTCGTAGCGAACTGTCGGTACACGGCGTGACTTCGGAAGAGTGGGGCGGTGAAACGCCGTTCGTCTCTGTGTCGGCGAAAGTCGGTACCGGTGTCGACGAACTGCTCGAAGCGGTACTGCTGCAAGCCGAGATCCTTGAGCTGAAAGCCACTCCATCGGCCCCAGGCCGTGGCGTTGTGGTTGAATCGCGCCTTGATAAAGGCCGCGGTCCGGTTGCTACCGTACTGGTTCAGGACGGTACCTTGCGTCAAGGCGACATGGTGCTGATCGGTTCCAACTTCGGTCGTATCCGCGCCATGCTCGACGAGAACGGCAAGCCGATCAAAGAAGCTGGCCCGTCGATTCCGGTCGAGATTCTCGGCCTGGACGGCACCCCGGATGCTGGCGACGACATGAGCGTGCTGGCTGACGAGAAGAAAGCCCGCGAAGTCGCACTGTTCCGTCAAGGCAAGTTCCGCGAAGTGAAACTGGCCCGTGCTCACGCCGGTAAGCTGGAAAACATCTTCGAAAACATGGGCCAGGAAGAGAAGAAGACGCTCAACATCGTCCTCAAATCCGACGTCCGTGGTTCGCTGGAAGCGCTGCAAGGCTCGCTCGGCGGCCTGGGTAATGATGAAGTGCAAGTGCGTGTGGTCGGTGGCGGCGTCGGTGGTATCACCGAATCCGATGCCAACCTGGCGCTGGCCTCCAACGCTGTACTGTTCGGCTTCAACGTGCGTGCCGATGCTGGCGCACGCAAGATCGTCGAGCAGGAAGGTCTGGATATGCGTTACTACAACGTGATCTACGACATCATCGAAGACGTCAAGAAGGCCCTGACCGGCATGCTCGGCAGTGATGTTCGCGAGAACATCCTGGGCATCGCCGAAGTGCGTGACGTGTTCCGTTCGCCGAAGTTCGGTGCGATTGCCGGCTGTATGGTGGTCGAGGGTACGGTTCACCGTAACCGTCCGATCCGCGTACTGCGCGACGACGTGGTGATCTTCGAAGGCGAGCTGGAATCCCTGCGTCGCTTCAAAGACGATGCCTCCGAAGTGCGTAACGGCATGGAGTGCGGTATCGGCGTGAAGAGCTACAACGACGTCAAGGTCGGCGACAAGATCGAAGTGTTCGAGAAAGTCCAAGTGGCTCGTAGCCTGTAAGCACGAGTCGCAACACGCAGCGCCCGGCCCCGCTTTTGCGCGGCCGGGCGTTTGCCGCTTTTAGGTCCGCTGCTTTTTGAGCCGCGTGACGAGTGAAGGTAGTAGAAATGGCCAAAGAATTTAGCCGGGCCCAGCGCATCGGCGACCAGATACAGCGCGAACTGGCGCAGTTGATCCGCCTGGAAGTCAAAGACCCGCGTCTTGGCGGCCTGGTGACCATCACCGCGGTGGAAGTCAGCCGCGACTCCAGCCATGCCAAGGTGTTCGTCACCGTCATGGGTGGCGAGCCGGAAGAGGGTGTCGATCCTGTCGTACAGAGCATCAAGGTGCTCAACGATGCCAGCGGCTTCCTGCGTATGCAGCTGGGCCGTGCGATGAAGCTGCGCAGCGTGCCGAACCTGCGTTTTCATTACGATGAGAGCGTGATTCGCGGTGCGCAGCTGTCGGCACTGATTGAGCGTGCAGTCAGCGAAGACCGTCAGCACGATGACGAACCCGAGGCCAAGGAGTAAGCGCGTGGCCCAGGTCAAACGTATTCGTCGTGCCGTCGATGGCATCATCCTGCTGGATAAGCCCAAGGGCTTTAGCTCCAACGCTGCGCTGCAGAAGGTGCGCTGGTTACTGAATGCCGAGAAGGCCGGGCACACCGGTAGCCTCGATCCCTTGGCCACTGGCGTATTGCCGCTGTGTTTCGGCGAGGCGACCAAGTTCTCCCAGTACCTGCTGGATGCGGACAAGGGTTACGAAACCCTGATGCAGCTGGGCGTCACCACCACCACCGCCGATGCTGAAGGCGAAGTGCTGGAGCGTCGTCCGGTGACCGTTGGTCGCGCCGATATCGAAGCAGTTCTGCCCGATTTTCGCGGTGAAATCAGCCAGATACCGCCGATGTACTCGGCGCTCAAGCGTGATGGGCAGCCGCTGTACAAGCTGGCCCGTGCCGGTGAAGTAGTGGAGCGCGAGCCGCGTTCTGTTACTATTGCGCGCCTGGAATTACTGGACTGCGAGGCAGAGCAAGCGCGCCTCGCAGTTGATTGCAGCAAAGGCACTTATATCCGCACTCTGGTCGAAGACATTGGCCACCTGCTGGGTTGTGGTGCACACGTTGCAGAGCTACGCAGAACCAAAGCCGGCCCCTTCGATCTGAGCCGCACCGTGACGCTCGAAGAGCTGGAACGGGTGCATGCCGAAGGTGGCAATGAGGCGGTGGATCAGTTTCTGCAGCCGTCAGACAGTGGCCTGCTGCATTGGCCGTTGCTGCAGTTCTCCGAGCACAGTTCGTTCTACTGGTTGCAAGGGCAGCCGGTACGCGCCCCGGAAGCACCGAAGTTCGGCATGGTTCGGGTGCAAGATCACAACGGTCGCTTTATCGGTATCGGTGAAGTGAGCGAAGACGGGCGCATTGCGCCGCGTCGATTGATTGCTAACAAGGCGTAGCCTTGGTTGGAGTTACGGGCCGCAGGCCTGTGACGCAGGATTCGGTCAGCATGACCGTAGCGCAGGCAGGGGGTTTCGGCTCTGGTCTGCGTGTATCGAGGGTGGCTGTTAATAGGCGCGGTCATACCTCACTTAAAAACACGGGAAGCGATTCCCGGCCTATTGCGACTGTTTCGGCAGTTGCCTAACTGAGAGGATTGCCCACATGGCACTCAGCGTTGAAGAAAAAGCCCAGATCGTAACTGACTACCAGCAAGCTGCTGGCGACACCGGTAGCCCGGAAGTGCAAGTTGCACTGCTGTCCGCCAACATCAACAAGCTGCAAGGCCACTTCAAGGCCAACGGTAAAGACCACCACTCGCGTCGTGGCCTGATCCGTATGGTTAACCAGCGTCGTAAGCTGCTGGATTACCTGAAGGGTAAGGACGCCAGTCGTTACAGCGCCCTGATCGGTCGCCTGGGTCTGCGTCGCTAAGCAATGCTTACGCGTAGCTGACTGCCGAAGCTGGAAGTGGGGTTTGCCCCTGCTTCCAGCTTTTGCTTTTCTGCGATAGCTGTTTTGGACGATAGCGGGTCCGATTCCCGTAACCGCCCACCCATTCTGCAAGACCCGTTTTGGTCACGTTGAGGTGATAGAACGGTGGCAAGAAACGCTTTCCCCAAGGGCAACAAAGAGAAGGAAAACACCGTGAACCCGGTAATCAAAAAGTTCCAGTTCGGTCAATCGACCGTTACCCTCGAGACAGGCCGTATCGCCCGTCAAGCCTCCGGCGCAGTGCTGGTCACCGTTGACGACGACGTCGCCGTACTGGTCGCCGTAACCGGTGCCAAGACTGCCGACCCAAGCAAAGGCTTTTTCCCGCTGTCCGTGCACTACCAGGAAAAAACCTACGCAGCCGGCAAGATCCCTGGCGGCTTCTTCAAGCGTGAAGCACGCCCAAGCGAAAAAGAAACCCTGACCTCGCGTCTGATCGACCGTCCGATCCGTCCGCTGTTCCCAGAAGGTTTCCAGAACGAAGTGCAGGTCATCTGCACCGTGATCTCCACCAGCAAGAAGACCGATCCGGACATCGCTGCGATGATCGGTACCTCGGCTGCCCTGGCGATCTCCGGCATCCCGTTCAACGGCCCAATCGGTGCCGCGCGCGTAGCCTTCCACCCGGAAACCGGCTACCTGCTGAACCCGACTTACGAGCAACTCAAGGCTTCCAGCCTGGACATGGTTGTAGCCGGTACTAAAGACGCCGTGCTGATGGTTGAATCCGAAGCCAAAGAGCTGACCGAAGACCAGATGTTGGGCGCTGTGCTGTTTGCCCACGACGAATTCCAGGTTGTGATTCAAGCCGTTGCCGAGCTGGCCGCTGAAGCCGCCAAGCCGACGTGGGACTGGCAGCCAAAAGCTGAGAACACTGCACTGCTGAACGCTATCCGTAGCGAATTCGGCGAAGCGATCTCCCAGGCTTACACCATCACCGTCAAGCACGAGCGTTATGCCCGTCTGGGCGAGCTGCGCAATGAAATCGTTGCCAAGCTCTCCGGCGAAGAAGGCCAGCCTTCTGCTGGTGAAGTCAAAGACGCCTTCGGCGAAATCGAATACCGCACCGTGCGCGAGAACATCGTCAACGGTAAACCGCGTATCGATGGCCGTGACACCCGTACCGTACGTGGCCTGAACATCGAAGTCGGTGTATTGGACAAGACCCACGGTTCCGCCCTGTTCACCCGTGGCGAAACCCAGGCCCTGGTCGTTGCCACCCTCGGTACCGCGCGTGACGCGCAGCTGCTCGACACCCTCGAAGGCGAGCGCAAAGACCCGTTCATGCTGCACTACAACTTCCCTCCGTACTCGGTGGGCGAGTGTGGTCGTATGGGTGCCACTGGCCGTCGCGAAATCGGTCACGGCCGTCTCGCACGCCGTTCGGTACAGGCCATGCTGCCTGCTGCTGACGTGTTCCCGTACACCATCCGTGTGGTTTCGGAAATCACCGAGTCCAACGGTTCGTCCTCGATGGCTTCCGTTTGCGGCGCTTCCCTGGCCCTGATGGACGCTGGTGTACCGATGAAGGCACCGGTTGCCGGTATCGCCATGGGTCTGGTTAAGGAAGGCGAGAAGTTTGCCGTTCTGACCGACATCCTCGGCGACGAAGATCACCTGGGCGACATGGACTTCAAAGTAGCCGGTACCGCCAATGGCGTCACCGCGCTGCAGATGGACATCAAGATCCAGGGCATCACCGAAGAGATCATGGAAATCGCCCTGAATCAGGCCCTGGAAGCACGCCTGAACATTCTCGGTCAGATGAACAAGATCATCGCCACTTCGCGCACCGAGTTGTCGGCCAACGCCCCAACCATGATCGCGATGAAGATCGACCAGGACAAGATTCGCGACGTGATCGGCAAAGGTGGTGCAACCATCCGCGCGATCTGCGAAGAAACCAAGGCGTCGATCGACATCGAAGACGACGGTTCGATCAAGATCTTCGGCGAAACCAAGGAAGCTGCCGAGGCCGCGCGTCAGCGCGTACTGGGCATCACCGCGGAAGCTGAAATCGGCAAGATCTACGTCGGCAAGGTTGAGCGCATCGTCGACTTCGGCGCATTCGTCAACATCCTGCCGGGCAAAGACGGTCTGGTGCACATCTCGATGCTGAGCGACGCTCGCGTTGAGAAAGTGACCGACATTCTGAAAGAAGGTCAGGAAGTTGAAGTACTGGTACTGGACGTGGACAACCGCGGCCGTATCAAGCTGTCGATCAAGGATGTAGCCGCTGCCAAGGCTTCGGGTGTGTAAACACCGCGTCGCTTAGCAGCAAAAAAGAGGGCCCTTCGGGGCCCTCTTTTTTGTCTGCTGAAAACTGTGGAGCAGCATCGACGATATTGTTTGACGTGGCCCTGGTGGCCAATGAGCGTCGTGCAATATGCCGTGGGTTAGCGGCTCAGCTGCCGCGTTTACTCTCCACGCTTTTCAGTCTGCCGCCTTCGAACCTCAGGTAGTAGTTCATGCCGTTACGCGGGCCATAGACCCATTCCTCTACAAGGAACTCGTTATTACCCTTGGCATCCAGGGTGTAACCCAGCATGTCGCGGGCAACTGGTTCGCCGCACTTGGCGGTGACTTCGCTGGTGCGGTCGCCAGTGCTGGCGATGCCCTTCTCACAGCGCAGGGTGGCCTGCGCGCTGGTTGCCAAAAGTAGCAGGGAGAGGCTGAGTGCGATCCGTTGCATGATGCAATGTCCTTGTCGTTGGTTTGGTAGGTGTACAGAGAGTTGCTAGTTACGGCGTTTGCTGTCGATTTTGATCAGCCGGTTGCCTTCGAAACGCAGAAACTGATACATGCCATTGCGCGGGCCGTATGACCATTCTTCGACCGTGACTTCATTGTAGAAACCATATTCATCAAGTACTTCGCGGTAGCCGAGAAAGTCACGGCTCAATGGTTCGCCGCATTTGCTGCTGACTTCGCTGGTGGTGTCATCGAGGCTGACCAGTCCGCTGTCACAGCGCAGGGTCGACGAGGCGTGTGCGGCCAGTGGCAGAAGCAGCAGGCTGAAGATCAGAGGCTTCATGGCATTTCCCGGAGAGGGTAGAGGGTCAGCGGCTGCGACGCCGTTCGATGGCACGCAAGCGCGTGCCTTCGAAGGTGAGGATGCTCAGCATGCCATTATCGGGGCCGTAGACCCATTCCTCGATCTGGTACTCGCGCCGTTCATTTGGCCCGAGGGAGTAGCCGACCAGGTCGCGGAAGACCGGCTCGCCGCATTTCTGCAGCACCTCGAAGCGCCGGTCATCCAGGCTTACCAGTTGGCTGCCACAGCGCATCGTTTCGGCCTGGGCCAAGACGGGGGCTGCCTGTAGCGCAAGGGCCAGGGCCGCAGAAATTGCTCGCATGAATAGATGCCTTACTCGCTGTCGAGATGCAGGGTGCTGGCGACGCGGCCATTGGCGTCGGCCTCAGCAATATTGACATCCAGCAAGTAGATACGTTCGTCGGTCAGGCCGCCGCGTTCAACCAGGTAGCTCTTGATCTCGGCGGCGCGTGCCTGGGCCAGTTGGCGTTGCAGCAGTTCGCTTTGCCCCCAGGATTGCAGCACGCCTTCGCGCATCTTCGCCGCGCGCTCTTCGTCCGCCAGTTCGCTCCACTCGGCAGGCGGTTGCTGCTTGAGGCGGGTGCGGTAGATGCCCTCGAGCAGCACCGCCTTGTCGTCCTCATCCACCACCAACTCGCTAGGCTCGGCAGGTACTTGGTCGCCACGGCGTTGCAGCATCTTGTACCAGTTGTTTTGGTATTCGCGCTCGAGGCGTTCGATGGCGAGCGGCGGGCCGTCGCTGCTTTGTGCGCTCATGCCTTCGACTTCCAGGCGCAGGGTCGGGCGTTCTTTGAGGGCGCTGGCCAGGGTGTCCAGGGCCTTCTGTGCGTCGCCGTCGAGCTCGCTGTCACCCGCATTGAAACGCACGCTGCTAAGGTCGACTTCACTGCCGCCGCTGACCAGGCCGCCGATAAACTTGAACGGTGCCTGGGCCGCGCGCAGCACCAGGTTGCGCAGGGTCTGCCAGACGATCGGCATGACGCTGAACTGCGGGCTGTTGAGATCGCCCTGCACCGGCAGCTGGATGCTGATATTGCCGTCGGTGTCCTTGAGCAGGGCGATGGCCAGGCGGATCGGCAGGTCTGTGGCGTCTTTGCTATCGACCTGTTCACCAAGCTGCAAGTCTTCCAGCAGCAGTTTGTTCTCGGCGTTGAGCTGGCCTTTCTCGATCTGGTAGTGCAGGTCAAGATTGAGCCGGCCCTTGCGGATGCGGTAGCCGGCGAACTTGCCGGAGTAGGGCGTGAGGGTGGTCAGCTCGACGTTCTTGAAGCTGGTGGCGATATCCAGGCTGTTCATCGGGTCGAACGGCGTCAGCTTGCCCTTGATGCTGACGGGCGCATATTTGTCGACCTTGCCCTGAATATCGACGCTGGCGGTTTTCGGGCTCTGGTTGTCGAGTGTGCCGATCTGGCCGTTGAGTTGCTGGATAGCGGTGGCGAAGTTGGGCGTCAGGCTGAAGTCGGCAAAGTTGGCCGAACCGTCCTTGATGTTGATGCCGCCGATACGCATCGGCAGCGGTTTACTTGCCACTGCAGGCTTGGCGTTGGCCTCGGCTGGCTGTGGAATCACCAGGTCGTTGATATTGGTGGTGAGGTCTTCGTTGATGATAAAGCGCACATAGGGCTGTTGCAGTTTGACCTGGCCGATGGCCAGGCCCTTGCCGTGCTGGTAATCGAGCCCTTCCACCAATACCTGCTGCCATTTGAGGAAGTCGCGGTCCTTGAGGGTGTCGAGGGTGTGCAGTTGCTTGACCTCGGCTTGCCCGGCGATGCCGAAGGCCAGCGGCTCGACACTTTTCAGGTCGACGGCCAGGTCGCTGCCGAGCAGGCCGCTGCGCAGCTCCAGGCGCACGAAGGGGCTGATGTAGGCCTGCGCCAGGCGCAGGTCGATATCGCGGGTGGCAACTTGCAGCTTGGCGGTGGTCGGCGTCAGTTGCACCTGGCCGTCGAGCTTGAGTTGACCATTCTTGTTCACCCCGGTGTCGAGCTTGAGAGCAAAGGGTGAGGTGCCCAGGCTGTCGAAGTCGCTCAGGTCGAGATTGAGCGGAGCCAGGTCGACTTTGACTTCCGCACCGGCGGCGCGGTCGGCCAGGTGCACCTGATAGTCGCGCAGTTGCACGTCACGCAGAATCACCTGCCAGGGTTTGTCTGGCTCTATGGGCTGCTCCACACTGGCGGCTTTCAGCTCAGCAGATTGCTGCGCAGCGGCCGTCTCGGTGCTGTCTTTGACGGGCTCGGGTTCTGTTGTTGCGCTGGAGCCTGCACCACCCTCATTTGGAGCCGGAGCCGGAGCCGGAGCCGGAGCCGCGGCAGGTGTAGGGGCGGGTTTGTCGGGTTGGCTGGCCAGCAGCTTTTGCCAGTCGAGTTGGCCGTCGGCTTCGCGTGCGGCCCAGGTTTCTAGCTTCTGGCTACGAATCTTGCCGACTATGACCTGCTGCTTGGCCAGGTCCAGGCTGGTCTCGCTGATCTCCAGGTTTTCCAGGCGCAGCAGCGGCTTGTTGGCTGGGCTCTTGATGGCGAAGTTGCTGACCTGAACGCTGGTGTTGCTCAGCTGCAGCTCGGTGCCCTTGGCCAGGCTCAGCGAATAATCGCTGCTGAGGCTGAGCACGCCGTCCTCCAGCACCAGGGGCACGGCGTCGCGCACATAGGGCCAGACGGCTTTCAGCTTGCCTTCGCTGAGCTTGAGCTGGCCGCTGGAGGCAATCGGCGACAGGCTGATCTGCCCGTGCCAATCGACGCGCCCGCCGTGCGGACCGATCGCCACCAGGCTCATGTCGGCATTGTCGCCTTGCAGGGTGCTGAGGTTTTTCAGCTCCAGGTTGAGCGAGTCGTAAACGAACTCCACCGGCTCACTCGGGCGCAGGTCTTGGAAATGCAGGCCGCTCTCGATCAGCTCGATACGCCCGATACGCAACGGAAAGGGTTCGCTCGGCGGCTCATCGGCGGCCTTGGGCGGGCTGGGTGGCAGTTTGAACAACTGGCTCAGGTTGAGTGTGCCGTCTTTGCCGAACAGCAGCTCGGTGTGGCCTTTCTCCAGCTCGATGTCGGCCAGGTGCAGTGCGCCGCTCCACAGGCTGTCGAGTTGCAGGTTGGCGTAGAGGCGGCCGAAGGCCAGCTGTTGGTTTTCCGGCTCACCAATGCTCAGGCCCCACAGGCTGACTTCCAGGCTGAATGGGTTGAGCTGCAAGCGCTCCAGCTTGGCCGGTAGTGTGGCGTACTGGGCCAGTTGCTGGTTGGCGATGCGCAAACCGATACCGGGCAGAATCAGGAAGCCCAGCAAGCTGTAGAGGGCAATGGCAATTACGCTGGCGCAGGCTGCGCGCTTTAATCCTTTAAGCATATGAACGTCATCTGTCCCGACGAGAAATGCCTTGGAGTATGGCACGCACCGGCAGTTCCACGCAGGTCCGGCGGGGGATTTTCTGCGTGCCTTGCGCGGTGGTTCAGAATTGCAGGATCAGGGTTTTCAGCGGCGGCTGCCCATCCTGCGAGGGGAAGTCTGCGGCCGGTGGCAGCACCTGGCAGTCGCGCACCGGCCGGCCAAGTTTCTCGGCGCAGCGCAGTACCTGTTCGCGCCAATCGGCCATGGCGACTTTTGCCAGGTTGTTGCAGCAGATCAGTACACCATCATCGGCGGTGGCGAGAATCGCCGGTTTGAGCAGACTCTGGTAATCGCGCAGCAAATCGACGGTGCCGAAAGCGCTCTTGGCCCAGGCGGGCGGGTCGAGCAGCACCAGGTCGAACTGACGCGGCTCAAGGCGCGGGTAATGCGGCAGCTTCTGCCCGCGCCGCGCATTGATCGGCAGGCCTGCCAGTTGGCGAATTGCCGGGAAGTAGTCCGATTGCACAAACTGCATGGGTTGCAGCTGCGGGTTGAGCTGACCATTCTCGCGGCCGACCGCCAGGTTGCCCTCGGCAAAGTCCAGGTTGAGCACTTCGCTGGCACCGCCAGCCGCAGCGCTCAAGCCGACGCCACAGGTGTAGGCGAACAGGTTGAGCACCGATTTACCGGAACTGTGCGCTTTGACCCAGCCGCGGGCGTTGCGCAGGTCGAGAAACAGCAGCGGGTCTTGCCCGGCATGGCGGCCACGCACGCGGTAATTGAGGCCCCATTCATGGCCGGTCAGGTCTTCGAGTGCTGCAGGCTCCGCCTGGTAGACGGCGTCGCTGCGGTCGATCCGCGAATTACCCTGAGAGCGGTCGTTATAGACCAGTAGCAGCTCTTCATCGAGGCTGGCCTGGCACTGCTCGGCCAGTTGCAGCAGTTCGTCGCGACTGAGGCTCTGGTGAAAACTCTGCACCAGCAATTGCGGGCCGTAACGGTCGATGGTCAGGCCGCCAGCCCCTTCCTGGCTGCCATGGAATAGGCGATAGCAGTCGGTACCTTGCTGATGCAGTTCAGCCAGCAGGTCTTGACGGTTATCCAGTGCGGCGCGCAGCGCCTGGTCGAGAGAGGGCATGCGCGGCGACTCGAAAAAGGAGGGCGCGCAGTTTATCAAGATTCGCCGGCAGGGACGCAGACACGGCAAAAACAGCAAGGGCACCCTAAGGTGCCCTTTAATTTGCGAGTGTTCTTCGATCAGACGATGCGCTTGCCGCCGGTGCGGTCGGCACCATCAGCGGCGATGCGATTACCGCCAGTACGGTCGGCACCATCAGCGGCGATACGGTTGCCACCAGTGCGGTCAGCGCCATCAGCAGCTACGCGGTTGCCGCCAGTGCGATCTGCACCATCTTCAGCGATGCGGTTGATGCTGGTACGGTCAGCACCATCAGCACCATCAGCAGCGATGCGGTTGCTCAGGCTGCGCTCTGCGCCGTCTGCGGCGAAAACGTTGCTGGTCAGGCTAGCGGCAATCAGGGAAGCGATCAGGTACTTGTTCATCTGGGTGTCCTCGGAAGAGTCGGGGTAAGTGGCTACGGGGCTAATGTTGCGCCGTGGCCCAACTCTTGAGAAACGCAGGCGGTCAATAGCAGTCATCACTGCTGTCGATGGCAAATAAAAAAGCCGGCCCCTTGGTTGATGGGGGCCGGCTTTTTTGTCGCTATAGCTGAGCGGTGTTATCAGGCCCGTTCGATAGCCAGTGCCACGCCTTGACCGCCGCCGATGCACAGGGTGGCGAGGCCTTTCTTGGCGTCGCGCTTGATCATCTCGTGAAGCAGGGTGACCAGCACGCGGCAGCCGGAGCCGCCAATCGGGTGGCCGAGGGCGATGGCACCGCCGTTGACGTTGACCTTGCTCGCGTCCCAACCCAGTTCCTTGCCGACTGCCAGGGCTTGCGCAGCGAAGGCTTCGTTGGCTTCGATCAGGTCGAGGTCAGCCAGCTGCCAGCCGGCCTTGGCCAGGCAGCGTTTGGTCGCCGAGACCGGGCCGATGCCCATGATCGCCGGGTCGACGCCGGCATTGGCATAGCTGGCGATCTTCGCCAGCACCGGTAGGCCAAGGGCCTGAGCTTTGGCGGCGCTCATCAGCAGCACGGCGGAAGCACCGTCATTGAGGCTGGAGGCATTGCCGGCGGTGACGCTGCCGTCCTTCTTGAATGCGGGTTTGAGTTTGCCCAGGGATTCGGCCGTAGTGCCGGCGCGCGGCTGCTCGTCAGTGGCGAAGGCAACCGGGTCGCCTTTGCGCTGGGGAATCATGATCGGGGTGATTTCATCGACAAAGCGCCCAGCTTCGATGGCGGCCACGGCTTTCTGCTGCGAGGCCGCGGCGAAGGCGTCCTGCGCTTCGCGGCTGATGTCGTACTTGTCGACCAGGTTCTCGGCGGTGATGCCCATGTGGTAGTCGTTGAAGGCGTCCCACAGGCCGTCGGTGATCATGCTGTCGACCAGCTTGGCGTGACCCATGCGCAGGCCGGTGCGCGCGCCGGGCATCACGTAGGGGGCCAGGCTCATGTTTTCCATACCGCCGGCGATGATCACCTCGGCGTCGCCGCAGCGGATCGCCTGGGCACCCAGGTGCAGGGCTTTCAGGCCCGAACCGCAGACCTTGTTCAGGGTCAGCGCTGGCACGGCGTGGGGCAGGCCAGCGAGGATTACCGCCTGGCGCGCCGGGTTCTGCCCTGAGCCTGCGGTCAGCACCTGGCCGAGGATCACTTCGTCGACCTGCGCGCCGTCCAGGCC
Source organism: Pseudomonas sp. (assembly GCF_049653025.1). GTDB lineage: Bacteria > Pseudomonadota > Gammaproteobacteria > Pseudomonadales > Pseudomonadaceae > Aquipseudomonas. Next base: position 75,265 of record NZ_JBASFM010000007.1, read on the forward strand.
GGTTTGCTCGAGCAGGCGGCGGATTACCGCAGCGCCCAGTTCCGGTGCCGGGATATTCGCCAGCGCACCCTGAAAGCTGCCGATGGCGGTGCGGGTGGCGGCAACGATGACGACGTCTTGCATAACGCGATCCTCACAAGTAACAGGCGCGGCGGACCGCGAGAGGTGGCTATGGTGGCACAGCGGCTTTGTTTACGGCCAGCGTGCGAACCGACCGGTCAGCGCGGTGGCAGGTTCAGGCGCCGGCGTGCCCGGTGAATCGCGCCGCCGCGTACCGCCCAGCGCAGTACGGGGGCCAGGCTGTCTACGCCTGCATGGATCAGCCGGCTGCGGGTCGGGCTGATCTGCTGGCCGAGCATCTCCTGCGCCCAGGCTGGCAGCAGGTCGATACCCGCCTGCATCAGCAGCTTGGCCGCCGGGGCGGCGAGGGCGCTGGGTGCGGGGGCGTTGAGCAGGATACGGAGGATCTCCTGCGAGCGTTCGTCGCACAGCAATTGTGGGCGAATATCGGCCAGGTAGGCCGCGATCTCGGCCCGTGAGCGCGGCACCTGGGTGGCACCCAGGCGTTCGGCGATCAGGGCGATTTCCGCGTAGTAGCGGTCCTGATCGGCCTCGCTCAGCTGTGGGTTGCGGTAACGCAGATGGGCCTGGAGAAAGCTGTGCACCTCGGCCACATGCACCCAGGTCAGCAGGGCTGGGTCGCTGGCGGCATAGGCGCGGCCATCCGGGGCGGTTCCCGTGACTTTGAGGTGGATGGTTTTCACCTTGTCGATCAGCCAGTCGGCATCGGCGCGTGAGCCGTAGGTGGTGCCAGAAATAAACTGTCCGGTGCGCCGCAAGCGACCGAGCAGGTCTTCACGAAAATTCGAGTGGTCCCACACCCCGGCCAATGCCAGGGGGTGCAAGGCCTGCAGCAGCAGGGCGCTGATGCCGCCGATCAGCATGCTGGTGAAATCACCGTGCACCTGCCAGCTCACCGAATCCGGGCCGAACAGGCCGGGGTCGCCCTGGGGCTGTTCAAAATCAATCTGGCCGAGGGCTATACCGCTGAGGCTAAGGACTTGGCTTTCGATACGGCGGCGAAGAAATTCCATAGGGGCTCTGCAGGACGGCCATGTTTTGCGCATGGCCGTCCTACGTCTGGTTTTTAGCGGTTCAGGCGTTGCTCGATCAGCCCGTCAACCACCGTAGGGTCGGCCAGGGTCGAGGTGTCGCCCATGTTTTCCAGTTCGTTGCAGGCGATCTTGCGCAGGATGCGCCGCATGATCTTGCCCGAACGGGTCTTCGGCAGGCCTGGTGCCCACTGGATCAGCTCGGGCTTGGCAAAACTGCCGATTTCCTTGCCTACCAGGGCCAGCAGTTCCTTCTTCAATGCCTCGTTGAGCTCCACGCCGTTCATCGGGGTGACGAAGGCGTAGATGCCCTGGCCCTTGATGTCATGCGGGTAGCCGACCACCGCGGCCTCGGCCACGGCGTCGTGCAGCACCAGGGCGCTTTCCACTTCGGCGGTGCCGATGCGGTGGCCAGAGACGTTGATCACGTCGTCCACGCGCCCGGTGATCCAGTAGTAACCGTCTTCGTCGCGGCGCGCGCCGTCGCCGCTGAAGTAGTAACCGGGGTAGGGCTTGAGGTAGGTGTCGATCATCCGCTGGTGATCGCCGTAGACACTGCGGATCTGGCTCGGCCAGCTGTCCTTGATCGCCAGCACGCCTGAGCCTGGGCCGTGGATTTCCTTGCCCTGTTCATCCAACAGCACCGGCTGCACGCCGAAGAACGGGCGGGTCGCCGAGCCGGGTTTGAGGTCGGTGGCACCGGGCAGTGGGGTGATCATGATGGCCCCGGTCTCGGTCTGCCACCAGGTGTCGACGATCGGGCAACGGCGCTCACCGACCACGTTGTAATACCACTCCCAGGCTTCCGGGTTGATCGGCTCGCCGACGCTGCCAAGCAAACGCAGGCTGGTGCGCTCGGTGCACTCGACCGGGCCGCTGCCTTCGCGCATCAGCGCGCGCAGGGCGGTGGGCGCGGTGTAGAAGATGTTGACCTGGTGTTTGTCGATCACCTGCCAGAAGCGCGAGGCAGTTGGGTAGTTAGGTACGCCTTCGAAGATCAGACTGGTCGCGCCGTTGGCCAGCGGGCCGTAGACGATATAGCTGTGCCCGGTGACCCAGCCGACGTCGGCGGTGCACCAGTAGATATCGCCTTCGTGGTAGTCGAATACGTATTTGTGGGTCATGGCCGCCATCAGCAGGTAGCCGCCGGTGCTGTGCAGCACGCCCTTGGGTTTGCCAGTGGAACCGGAGGTGTAGAGGATAAACAGCGGGTCCTCGGCGTCCATCGGCTCGGGTGGGCAATCGCCAGAGGCTTCGCGCAGTGCCTCGTGGTACCAGATATCGCGGCCTTCGACCCAGTCGATCTCGCCCTGGGTACGCTCGACCACCACTACGGTGGACACCGCCGGGCAGCTCTGCAGCGCCTTGTCGACATTGGCCTTGAGCGCCACGTATTTGCCGCCGCGCACGCCTTCATCGGCGGTAATCACCGTGCGGCAATCGGCATCGAGAATGCGGTCACGCAGCGCGTCCGGGGAGAAGCCGCCGAACACCACCGAATGCACCGCGCCGATACGGGTGCAGGCGAGCATGGCGTAGGTGGCCTCGGGGATCATCGGCATATAGATGCACACCCGATCGCCCTTTTTCACCCCACGGCTTTTCAGCACGTTGGCCAGGCGGCTGACGTTGTGGTGCAGCTTCTTGTAGGTGATATGCGCCGATTCGCTGGGGTTGTCGCCTTCCCAGATCAGCGCGATCTGCTCGCCGCGCTTTTCCAAGTGGCGGTCGATGCAGTTGTAGCTGACGTTGAGTTGGCCGCCCTTGAACCAGGAGCCCTGACCGCTGAGCAGATCACCCTGCTGCACGCTGGTCCAGGGTTTGCTCCAGTCGAGGAAGGCCTTGGCCTGCTCGGCCCAGAAGATTTCCGGCTGCTCGATCGACTGCTGATAGAGGCGTTGGTAGTCGTCGTTGTCCAGGTGAGCGCGTTGGCGCACTGCATCGGCAACCGGGTGGCGAGTGATTTCGAACATGGCGGGTCCTTGTTGTTGTGTTCCGCGTGGTGTTCCGTAGTAATAACCGCAAGGGTGAACCAAGCGGGTGCTCGGTTCAAGTGCCATGGCGCTTAGGGCGGCGAGTCCGGCGCAAGGTAGGGGCTGGGGTATTCCAGCTGCAGAGTGACCAGGCGTGCAGTCGCAGGGCCGTGTTGGCTGGCGATATTCTCCAGGGCCTGCTGCAGGGCATGGCTCGCCGGACCATTGGCGAGGCTGAGGGTGCGCATATCCGGCGCGCTGCGCGTGCGGTCAGGGATCAAGTGCAGGCCGCTGCGGGTCACCAACGGTGCCGAGGCGATGCTCAGCACCTGTGAGCGGTAGGTGCGCGCGTGGGCATCGGCAGTCAGGGCCAGGGCGATTTCGTCGATCCCGGCCTGCACGGGGATGGCCAGCGTTTCATGTTCCCAGAACGTCAGCCAGTTACCGGCCAGGGTCAGGTAGTCGGCGCGGTGCAGGGTAAAGGGGCGGCTGTCGTGAGCGGCTGACCAGTCGGGCAGCCCCAGTTCATCGGCAAGCTGTTGCGCCCGCGCACGCCCGGCAATGGCCTCGACCAGGGCCAGGGATACCGGCATGGCGGCGCTGACCCCCGAGCTGCTGATCACCGCGCCATCGACCACATAGCGGCGCTGTTCCAGCCATTGGGTCTGGGGGAATTGTGCGCGGCGTTCGCTGGCCGAGTACCAATGCCCGGTGGCGCGGTGTCCGTCCAATAGGCCGGCGTGAGCCAGGCTGAATACGCCATCGCAGATGCCCAGCAGAGTTGCGCCTTTGCCCGCTTGCGCGCGAATCCAGGCGAGCAGGCGCGCGTCGTCGTTATGGTGAGTCGCCGCCACGATCAGGTAATCGGCCCCTTGCGGATAGCGTGCGTCGAACTCGGCCGTGCTGGCGTCGGCGGCAAAGCTCAACGCCGGCATCATCCTGATGCTGCCGGGGTCGGGGGCGACGGCCAGTACCTCGGCGATATCGGCGCGTTTGAGAATCCCGTAGGGCACCACGAAATCGACCAGTTCGGTCATGCGGTTCTCGCCCAGCACGGCAATCACCGGGCGCGCGCGACCGTGGCGGGGCACATAGGCGGCGATGGCTTCGTCGGTTATCGGTGGCGGTGTTGCGGCAAGCAGGTGGTTCGTGTCGAGCAACAGGCTGAGGCACAGGCTGAGCAGTAGAAGGCGAGTAGGCATGGGCAGTCTCCAGTCGAGGCTTTAGTCTCGTCTGGGTGTGTTTGGCAGTAATGCCATTGATGAGTGAATATCTGCCAATGCCGCACGCTCGCGCGCCTGTGAATAGGCACCAAGGATGAGTGATATGCACGGTTTTCCACTGTCACCGCCTGGTGACCTGCAGGACGTTCTGTTGCTGGTCTTCGACAATTTCCAGTTGCTCGATGCCAGCGGGCCGCTGGAGGTCTTTGCCGTGGTCAACGATCATCTGGCGGCTGCTGGTTTGCCGCCGCGTTATCGCCTGCGCCTGGTTTCGCAGCATGGTGGCGAGGTGCGCGCTTCGGCGGGCGTGGTGCTGCTGACGGAGCCCTTGCCGGCGCTTGCCCAGTTGGCTGGGGCTACGCTGCTGGTGGCTGGTGGTTTCGGTGTGATGCCGGCGCTGGCCGGCGGGCAGTTGGCCGCCTGGTTGCGTCAGGCCGCCGAGCAGCTGGCGCGCTGTTGTTCGGTGTGCACCGGGGCCTTTCTGCTGGGCCAGGCCGGGCTGCTGGATGGCCGTATGGCGGTTACCCATTGGCGCTACGTCGAGCTGCTGCAGCGCAGCTTTGCGCGTATCGAGGTGTGCGCCGACGCGCTGTTTATCAAGGATGGCAACTGCTACAGCTCGGCCGGAGTGACCGCCGGGATTGACCTGTGCCTGGCGCTGGTGGAGGAAGACTGCGGGCCGGCAATGGCTTTGGACGTGGCCAAGGACCTGGTGCTGCCACTCAGGCGCAGCGGGGGTCAGCGCCAGTTCAGCGCCGAGCTGCTGGCACAGACCGGGGCACCAGGCGGCCTGGCGGAAAGCCTCAAGCACTGGCTGCAGCCCAGGCTGCAACAGCGGCTGGATAATGAGGCGATGGCGGCGGGGTTGGCGCTGTCGGTGCGCACCTTGCACCGCCGTTGCCGCGAGGAGCTGCAGATGACGCCGGGGCATTATCTGCAGCAGCTGCGCCTGGAGGCGGCCTGTCGCCAGTTGGAGCAGGGTGCCCGCTCACTCAAGCGGGTGGCTGAGCAGTGCGGTTTCGTCTCGCTGTACAACCTGCGGCGCTGCTTCAGTCAGCATCTGGGGATTACCCCCGATGAATATCGTCAGCGTTTCTGCCGCAATTAGCCGCGATGGCGCTCGCGGAAGTGCTGGATCAGGCCTTGGGTCGAGGCGTCACTGGCTGGCTCGTCGAGTTGGCCGGTGAGGCGCTGGTAGACGCCCTGGCCCAGTTCCTTGCCCAGCTCGACGCCCCACTGGTCGAAGGCGTTGATGCCCCAGATGGCGCTTTGCACGAACACCTTGTGCTCATACAGGGCGACCAGCGCACCGAGGTTGAATGGGTCGACGCGGTTGAGCGCGAGGATATTGCTCGGCCGGTTGCCGGGGATCACCTTGTGCGGTGCCAGGCGCTGCACTTCGGCCTCACTCAGGCCCTTGGCGCGCAGCTCGCTCTCGGCCTCCTCGCGGGTCTTGCCGTGCATCAAGGCCTGGCTCTGCGACAGGCAGTTGGCGAACAGCCACTGGTGGTGATCGGCCAGCGGGCTGAAGCTGTTGACCGGCACGATAAAGTCGGCCGGAATCAGTTGGCCGCCCTGGTGCAGCAACTGGTGGTAGGCGTGCTGGCCGTTGCAGCCGACGCCGCCCCAGATCACTGGCCCAGTGCTGAAATTGACCGCACTGCCGTCCTGGCGCACCGACTTGCCGTTGGACTCCATGTCCAGTTGCTGCAAGTGCTTGGTGAAGTTACGCAGGTAATGGTCGTACGGCAGGATCGCCTGGCTCTTGGCGTCCCAGAAGTTGTTGTACCAGATGCCCAGCAGGGCCATCAGCACCGGCATGTTCTGCGCCAGCGGGGCCTGGGTGAAGTGCTGGTCCATGGCGTAGGCCCCGGCCAGCAGTTCCTTGAAGTTGGAGATGCCGATGGCCAGGGCAATCGGCAAGCCAATGGCCGACCACAGCGAATAGCGGCCGCCGACCCAGTCCCACATCGGGAAGACGTTTTCCGCCTTGATGCCGAACTCGACGGCGGCCTTCTGGTTGCTGCTCACGGCGATAAAGTGCTTGTGCAGCTGGTCTTCCGGGCCGCCCAGGGCCAGGTACCAGTCCCGTGCGGCGAGGGCGTTTTTCAGGGTTTCCAGGGTGCCGAAGGACTTCGACGAGACGATAAACAGAGTGGTCTGCGGGTTCAGGCGCGCGGTCAGTTCGCGGAACTCGCTGCCGTCGATATTGGCCAGGTAATGGCAGCGCACGCCACGTTGGGTGAACGGGCGCAGCGCCTCGGAAACCAGCTGCGGGCCGAGGAAGGAACCACCGATGCCGATATTCACCACCTCGGTGATCGGCTTGTCGGTGTAGCCGCGCCACAGGCCGCTGTGAATCCGCCCGACCAGATCGGTCATCTGGTTAAGCACGCGGTGCACCTGGGGAATCAGGTCGACGCCATCCAGCTTCAGGCTGCGGCCGATCGGGCTGCGCAGGGCCGTGTGCAGCGCGGCGCGGCCTTCGGAGGCGTTGACCCGCTCGCCCTTGAACAGCGCCTGGATGGCTTCCGGCAGTTGGCTCTGTTCGGCCAGTTGCACCAGCAATTCCAGGGTCTTGTCGCTGATCAGGTTTTTCGAGTAATCCAGCAGCAGCCCACAGCTGCTCAGGGAGAAGCGCGAGAAGCGCTGTGGGTCACTGGCAAAGGCCTCGCGCATGCTGAAGTCGTTCATCTGCTGACGATGCTCGCGCAGCGCCTGCCACGCGGGCAGGCTGGTGACGTCATGCGGCTGCTGGTAATAGGCCATTGGTGCGTGTTCCTTATTCTTAAGCGGGTAAACCATGCAAAAAGCCCGGAGCAATCCGGGCCTTGAGTGTAGCTGGCTGAGGTGGGGGGCAGGCAACCTGCCTGGGCTTGCGGGCCTTAAACGGTAGCGTCCAGGTCGAAGGCCAGGTTGTCGATCAAGCGGGTGCTGCCGATAAAGGCGGCCAGCAGAATCACCAACTGGCGATCATCTGCCGTTGCCGGGCGCAGGCTGTTCGACTCGCGCACCTCTAAGTAGTCGGGGCGGAAGCCGGCTTCGATCTGCTGGCGCTGGGTTGCGGCGATCAAGGCGGGGTAGTCACGCTCACCGGCCTGGATGGCGGCGGCCAGCTGTTGCAAGCCGCGATACAGCTCGGGCGCGGCGGCGCGTTGTTCGGTATTCAGGTAGCCGTTGCGCGAGGACAGCGCCAGACCGTCTTCGGCGCGTACGGTCGGCTCACCGATGATCTGGATCGGCATGTTCAGGTCGCGCACCAGGGTGCGGATCACCGCCAGCTGCTGGAAATCCTTCTGGCCGAAGATCGCCAGGTCCGGCTGGACCATGTTGAACAGCTTGCTCACCACGGTCGCCACGCCTTCGAAATGCCCTGGGCGGCTGGCACCGCACAAGCCTTCGGAGACGCCGGGCACGCTAACGCGGGTCTGGCCGTCCATGCCGTGCGGGTACATTTCTTCGACATCCGGGGTGAACAGCAAATGGCAGCCGGCTTCGACCAGTTTTTCTTGGTCGGCGAGCAGGGTGCGCGGGTATTTGTCGAGGTCTTCGCTGGGGCCGAATTGCAGCGGGTTGACGAAGATGCTGGCGACCACGAAGTCGGCGCGCTGGGCGGCTTTTTCGACCAAGGCGGCGTGACCGGCATGTAGGTTGCCCATGGTCGGGACGAAGGCGATCTGTTTGCCTTCGGCGCGAGCCTGACTGACAGCGGCACGTAGTTCGCGCACGCTTTTAACTGTATTCATGCAGAAAACCCGTGTTCGGCGGCGGGGAAGCTCTGGTCTTTGACGGCTTTGACGTAGGCGCTGAGGGCGTTGGCAATGCTGCTCTGGCCGGCCATAAAGTTCTTCACGAACTTCGGTGTCCGACCGCTCAGGGACATGCCGAGCATATCGTGCAGCACCAGTACCTGGCCGTCGGTGGCGCTACCGGCACCGATGCCGATCACCGGAATCTTCACTGCCTGGCTGATTTCCGCCGCCAACTCGCTGGGTACACATTCCAGCAGCAGCATGGCCGCGCCGGCTTGCTCCAGGGCCATGGCATCGGCGCGCATTTGCCGCGCCTGGGCTTCCTGACGGCCCTGCACCTTGTAACCACCGAGGATATTCACCGCCTGCGGCGTCAGCCCCAGGTGCGCGCACACCGGTACGCCGCGTTCGGCCAGCTGGCGAATCGACTCGGCCAGCCAGGCCGCGCCTTCCAGCTTGACCATATGCGCGCCGGCCTGCATCAGTACGGCGCTGTTGTGCAGCGCTTGTTCAACGGTGGCATAGGCCATAAAGGGCAGGTCGGCGAGGATCAGCGCGCCCTGGTTGCCGCGTTTGACGCAGGCCGTGTGGTACGCCATGTCGGCGTTACTCACCGGCAGCGTGCTGTCATGGCCTTGCAAGACCATGCCGAGGGAATCGCCCACCAGCAGCACATCGACGCCGGCCTGACAGGCCGCCTGGGCGAAGGTGGCGTCATAGCAGGTCAGCATGGCGATTTTCTCGCCGCTCTGCTTGAGGCTTTGCAAGGTGGTCAGGGTTACATCAGGCATGAAAACTGTCCTCACTCAGGCGTTCAGTCAGCAGTTGTGCTGCTTCAAGTTGGCCTGCATTGGCCTCGAATTGCACCGGTGCGGGGCAACGGGACGCCTATAGTCCTGATGGGGGGGCTCGAAGTCAATTGCAGGTGTTACCGGCCTGTTACTGGCGTTACCGCCAATGTGCCGTGCTGGAGCTGGGGGTAGAGCGGCGGGTGAGGCATGACTCGGCGGTCGATCTGTGGGTATCTGGCGGTCTAGGCCGGCTCGACCAGGCGCTCCAGTCCGGCAAACGGGCAGGCGGCGAGCAGTTCGCTGAGGGCGCGGCCGTCTGGCAGGCGCAGCGCGGGGGCGATTTCCGCCAGCGGGTAGAGGACAAAGGCGCGGGCGTGCATATGGTAGTGCGGCACCGTCAGGCGCGGCTCGTCCAGTTGGTGTTCGCCAAACAGCAGGATGTCCAGATCGAGGGTGCGTGGGCCCCAGCGCTCGGCCTTGCGTGTGCGGCCTTGCTCCAGTTCGATGCGTTGCAGCTCATCGAGCAGGGCCAGGGGGTTGAGTGCGGTGTCCAGCGCCGCCACGGCATTCACGTAGCGCGGCTGGTCGGCCGGGCCGAGCGGATCGCTGGCATAGAACGAGGACTGGCCGACCAACTCGGTTTGCGCCAAGGCGGCCAGCGCCGCCAGGGCGCTGCGCAGTTGTTCGAGCGGTGTGGCCAGGTTGCTGCCCAGGCCAATATAGACGCGTTCCATTATTCGCCAGCAGGGCTGCTCGGGCTCTCGCCCGCCGGGCCGCGTTTACGCTTGCTGTTGCTGCGTTTGCGCTTGCGTGGCGCGCCTGGAGCGTCGTCCTTGCTGCTGAGGTCGCGGATCATGTTGCGGCGCTCGCTGTCGCTGACTTCCTGATAACGGGTCCACCAGTCGCCGAGGCCGCCGGTTTCCTCGCCCGCGCTTTCACGCAACAGAAGGAAGTCGTAGCCGGCGCGGAAGCGTGGGTTTTCCAGGAGCATGTCGGCACGTTTGCCGCTGCGGCGCGGCAGGCGTTCCTGCATATCCCAGATTTCGCGGATCGGCATGGTGAAACGTTTCGGCACCGCAATGCGCTGGCACTGTTCGCTGATCAGCTCGTGAGCGGCTTCCTGCATGGCCGGGATTGGCGGCATGCCGCGATCCTGCAGCTTGATCACCCGTGCTGGCAACGCCGGCCAGAGCAGGGCGGCAAACAGGAAGGCCGGGGTTACGCTCTTGCCCTGCTGGATGCGCAGGTCGGTGTTGTCGAGGGCGTTACGGATCAGCTGGTCGGTGTAATCCGGGTTGCTCTTCAGCGCTTCGGCGCTGGCCGGGAACAGCTGTCCGAACAGGCCGTAATCGACCAGCAGCTCATAGGTGTATACCGCATAGCCGGCGAGAAACAGCTTGAGCACTTCGTCGAACAGGCGCGCGGCAGGAATCTCGCGCAGCATCGGGGCCAGTTTGTAGATCGGCGCGGCGCTGTGTTTCTCGATGTCGAAGTCCAGCTTGGCGGCAAAGCGCACGGCGCGCAGCATGCGTACTGGGTCTTCCTGGTAGCGCTGGGTCGGATCGCCGATCAGGCGGATCAGGTGGTTGCGGATGTCGTGTACGCCGTTGGCGTAGTCGAGAATGCGTTCATTGCTCGGGTCGTAGTACAGCGCATTGATGGTGAAGTCGCGGCGCTGGGCATCGTCTTCCAGGCTGCCATAAACGTTGTCACGCAGGATGCGCCCACTTTCATTGCGCGAGGCCTGGTTGCTGTCTTCCTCTTCCTCACCCTGCGGGTGGTTGGCGCGGAAGGTGGCCACTTCGATGATTTCGCGGCCGAAATGCACGTGCACCAACTTGAAACGGCGGCCGATCACCCGGGCGTTGCGGAATTCGGCGCGCACTTGCTCCGGCGTGGCGCTGGTGGCGACGTCGAAGTCCTTGGGGTCGATATCCAGCAGCAGGTCACGCACGCAGCCGCCAACCAGATAGGCCTGGTAGCCGGCCTGTTGCAGGCGTTCGACCACGCTGATGGCGTAACGGCTGATTTCACCGCGCTCGATCGGGTGCTGGCTGCTGCTCAGCACTTCAGGCGTGCTGTGCGAGTGTGTGCCACGGCGGATGGGGGTACGAAAGGACTTGAACAGCTTTTTCAGCATGGGAGGCACTGTTTGACGAAATGACTGGCCAGAGTATATGTCGGCCGCAGGAATGGCGCGGATTCTAGCATTGAGTCGGGGGTTGATGCAGGAAACGGCAGGAGACTGTTGCAGGCGGGGAGTTTGAAGCTACTGGGGGAGCCGAAGCTCCCCCCCAAATTGGTGCGTGCTCTGTTTTTATTATTATGGCGGGCTTGTTGTTTTTGTTGATTTGCCCGTTCCATCCAGTCAAAGACTTTTGGAAGATCTCCCAGGCTGGGAGTCAAGAGCAAACGGATTGCTTTGGATGCTGACGCTGCCATGATCACACAGTGACCCAACCAGTACAGGCTCTGCCTTAGGGCAGTTTTGTAGTTCTCGGCCTGGTTTTGGGGCGAACCCCAAAGGCAATTCCTTTCCAAAAGAATCAGTTAGCTACGCCTCCGCGTTGTTGTTTTTATTGTGCTGGAGTCGGTACGTCTTATTTTTATTAGGTTTGCAGCGTGCTTATTATTGTTGTTGTGCCAGCAATAAAGCAGATCCCGTGCCAGTTTTTGTAATCCCTTTAAAAACAAGGCCTTGAGTGTTTTAGTGAGTGAGGTGAGGGTATAAAAAAGCCGGGTTCTCGTTACCGTAAGACCCGGCTTTTGTTACTAGGTGTTGAATGGGTAACAGCTGAGGGAACCTCTGCCGCACACATCTGTCACCCCGGCGCAGTGCTTTAGCCTGCCGTTGCGCCTGATGATTTGCGCCGTGGGATACCCAGGCGCTGGCGACGTTCCCACAGGCATTTGCGGCTGATGCCGAGTTTGCGCGCCAACTCGGTTTCGGTCATGTGGTCCTGATGCTCGAGGACGAAGTGCTGGAAGTAGTCCTCCAGGGACAGATCCTCGGTCGGCTCGCTGGGTTCGTGGCCCATGCCGTTGCTTGGGATGGGCAGCCCGTTGAAGTCGTCTTCCAGGTCATCCAGTTCGATGTCGATGCCGAGCAGCTCGGCCGAGATGCTGTTGCCTTCACACAGGATTACCGCGCGCTCGATGGCGTTTTCCAGCTCGCGCACGTTGCCCGGCCAGGGGTAATGACGGATGGCCTGCTCGGCGTCGGCGGCAAAGCTCAGTTCTGGCCGGCCTTGACGGGTGCTCTGGCGAATCAGGAAGGCACGGGCGATCTCGCTGACGTCGCTGCCGCGCTCACGCAGGGCTGGCAGCTTGAGGGCGATTACGTGCAGGCGGTAATACAGGTCTTCACGGAACTGGCCGATCTTCGACAGGGTTTTCAGGTCGCGGTGGGTCGCGGCGATCAGGCGCACGTCGACCTTCTGCGATTGCACCGAGCCCACCCGGCGAATCTCGCCTTCCTGCAGCACGCGTAGCAGGCGCGCCTGGGCTTCCAGCGGCAGCTCGCCGATCTCGTCAAGAAACAGCGTGCCACCGTCGGCGGCTTCGACCAGACCGGCGCGGCCGGCGCTGGCACCGGTAAAGGCACCTTTCTCGTGGCCGAACAGTTCGGATTCGATCAGGCTTTCCGGGATGGCGGCGCAGTTCACCGAAATCAGTGGGGCCTTGGCGCGCCGCGAGAGGTTGTGCAGGGCGCGGGCTACCAGCTCCTTGCCGGTGCCGGACTCGCCCTGGATCAGTACGTTGGAGTCGGTGGGCGCGACCTTGCGGATCTTGCTGTACATCTCCTGCATGGCGGCGCAGGAGCCGATGATGCCGATTTCGCCGTTGCTATTGTCCACCACCTTGTCGGCGCTGGCTTTCGCCGTGCCGGCTGCCGGCGCTGGTGCGCTCTTGGCCTGCTGGTGATCGCGCAGGATACGCGCCACGGCCTGGAGCATTTCGTCGTGGTCGAAGGGTTTGGCGATGTAATCCACCGCGCCCATCTTCATCGAGTCGACCGCCGAACGCAGGCTGGCGTAGCTGGTCATGATCAGCACCGGCGTACCCTGGCTGAGCTTGATCAGTTCGGTGCCCGGCGCGCCGGGTAGGCGCAGGTCGCTGACGATCAGGTCGAAGCTGGGAATGCTGAAGCGTTCCTGAGCTTCCTGTACCGAGCCGGCTTCGCTGACCTGGTACTGGTTGCGCTCCAGCAGGCGACGCAAGGCAGAACGGATAATGGTTTCGTCTTCGACGATCAAAATATGAGGCATCAATTCGGTCTCTCGACGGTCTCGGGGCATGCCGCTGGGCTAAAGGCCTGGCAGGCATGCTCTCTAGTAGCTGGTTTAAGTCGCTATGGACGTCGCCTCGACATGCCGCGGCAGGCTGACCCGAATACGGGTGCCGCGCTGTTGCTCGGGGTCGGCCGGGCTGTCGATTGTTATCTGTCCATAATGCTCTTCCACGATTGAATAGACCAGTGCAAGGCCCAGTCCCGTACCTTTGCCCGGGTCCTTGGTGGTGAAGAAGGGTTCGAACAAACGGTCGATGATCGCTTTGGGAATACCGCTGCCTTCGTCCTCGACGATCAGGTCGACGGTGTGTTCAAAGGCCTCACTTTTGACCCGGATCGCACTGCCGGGCGGCGAGGCATCGCGGGCATTCGACAGCAGGTTGATCAGCACCTGGGCCAGGCGCTGCGGGTCACCGACCACCCAGTGGTCGGAGTCGCACAGGTTGAAGAACTGCACTTCGACGCTGCGGCGGTTCAGCGCCAGCAGGGCGATGGCATCGCGTGCCACGTCGGCCAGGCATACCGGCTCTTCGCTGTTCTGGTGGCTGCCGGAGTGGGCGAAGCTCATCAGCGACTGGACGATGCGCGAGACGCGCTTGGTCTGTTCGATGATCTGCTCGCTGATCTCGGTCAGCTCGCTGTCGCCTTCACGTTCTTCGCGCAGGTTCTGCGCCAGGCAGGCGATGCCGGTAATCGGGTTGCCGATTTCGTGGGCCACCCCGGCGGCCAGGCGGCCAATGGACGCCAGGCGCTCGGAGTGCACCAGTTTGGCTTCCAGCGCCAGGCGCTCGGTCAGGTCCTCGACCAGCAGCACCAGGCCGCTGTTCCCGGGGGCAAGCGGCTCGTCGATGGCCGCCTTGTGCAGGTTGAGCCAGCGGGTCTGGCCGTCTAGGGCCAGGCGCTGTTTGTGCAGGTGCTCGTTGGGTAGCTCGATAAAGTGCTGCAGCAGGCCACGCCAGGGTTCGTCGAGGCTGCTCAGGCGCGAGCCGACCACGCGCTGCGCGGGGATTTCGGTGAGCTCTTCCATGGCCTTGTTCCACATCAGGACTTCCTGGTCCTTGGCCAGCGAGCAGACGCCCATCGGCAACTCCTGCAGGGTCTGGCGGTGATAGCGGCGCAGGGTGTCGAGTTCGGCGGCCAGGCCGGTGAGGCGCGAGTGGTAGTCCTCGAGGCGGTTCTCGATAAAGTGGATGTCTTCGGTGACATAGCTTTCGCTGCCGGCCTTATAAGGCAGGAAGGTCTCGACGATGTCCTGGGCCACGCTAGGGCCCATCAGGCCGGAGAGGTTGGCCTCGAGGCGATCACGTAGGCGACGCAGGGCATAGGGGCGGCCTTCATCGAAGGGCAGATGGAGGTCGCGCAGGGCCTGTTCCACTTCACGCTGGGCGGTCTTGGCCCCCAGGGGTTTGGCCAGCTGCGCGGCAAACTCCTGCGGCGAGTTGGCCAGCAGTTCACGCCGTTGCGGGCGGCGCACGTTGTCCACGGCGCAGGCTTCGGCGGCGCTTTTTTCTTCATCGCTGGCTTCGGTAAACAGCGACACCAGGGTGAACACCAGCACGTTGGCCGCCAGTGAACCGATGGCCGCCAGGTGCCAGCTGCTGTCATCCAGCACATAGATCAGGTTGAACCAGGGCAGGTAGATGCCTTGCAGGTTGCCGAGCATCGGCAACAGCATGCTCACCACCCACACCCCGATACCGGCCAGCAGCCCGGCGATAAAGCCTTTGCGGTTGGCGGTCGACCAGTACAGCACCGACAGCACGCCTGGGAGGAACTGCAAGGTGGCGACGAAGGCGACGATGCCCAGGTTGGCCAGGTCCTGCTCGGCCCCCAGCAATAGATAGAAGCCGTAGCCGGCCATGATGATCAGCAGGATCAGCGCGCGCCGCGTCCACTTCAGCCAGCGGTAGATATTGCCTTCGGCCGGCGGCTGGTACAGCGGCAGCACCACATGGTTGAGCACCATGCCCGACAGCGCCAGGGTCGAGACGATGATCAGCCCGCTGGAGGCCGACAGGCCGCCGACATAGGCGATCAGCGCCAGGGTCTGGCTATTCACTGCGATACCCACGCCGAGGGTGAAGTACTCCGGGTTGGTGGTCGCCCCCAGCTTGAGGCCGGCCCAGAGAATTAGCGGCACCGCCAGGCTCATCAGCAGCAGGAACAGCGGCAGGCCCCAGCTGGCGCTGACCATGGCGCGCGGGTTGAGATTCTCGGTAAAGGTCATGTGGTACATGTGCGGCATGACGATGGCCGAGGCGAAGAACACCAGCAGCAGGGTGCGCCAGGGGCCTTCCTGCAGCGGGGTGTGCAGGCTGGTCAGCGAGGACTGGTTCTGCACCAGCCAGGATTGCAGGTCCTGCGGGCCATCGAACACGCCATACAGCGCATACAGGCCGATCACGCTGATCGCCACCAGCTTGACGATCGATTCGAAGGCGATGGCGAACACCAGGCCTTCGTGCTTCTCGCGGGTGGCGATATGCCGTGCGCCGAACAGGATGGTAAAGAGAATGATCAGCCCGCAGTAGGCCAGGGCCACGCGCTCCTGCACCGGTTCGCGGGTGAGGATGCCGATGGAATCGGCTACCGCCTGAATCTGCAGGGCCAGCAGCGGCAGTACGCCGATCAGCATAAACACCGTACTCAGCGCGCCGGCCCAGGTGCTGCGAAAACGGAAGGCGAACAGGTCGGCCAGCGATGACAGCTGGTAGGTGCGGGTGATGCGCAGAATCGGGTAGAGCAGCACCGGCGCCAGCAGAAACGCCCCGGACACCCCCAGGTAGCTGGCGAGGAAGCCGTAGCCATATTGGTAGGCCAGACCCACCGTGCCGTAGAAGGCCCAGGCGCTGGCATACACGCCGAGCGACAGGGTGTAGGTCAGCGGGTGGCGGATCACCCAGCGCGGGATCAGGCCGTGTTCGCTGACCCAGGCCACGCCGAACAGAATAAGCAGGTAGGCAGCGCTGATCAGGATCAGCTGGCTCAGGCTAAAGCTCGTCAGCATCGGGTTGGCTCTGCGAATAAAGGTAAAGAGCGGTTACGCAGGTCGCGCCGCAGCAGGTCAGAGTTCATCGGCATCGCGCTGACTCTGCAGAATAAAGGTGACGACTATCAGGATCAGCCACAGCAGGTAGGGCCGGTACCAGGCCCCATTGGGGTCGATCCACCAGTCCATGATGGCTGGGGAGAACAGGTAAATCCCCACCACCAGGATCAGAACCAATCGGTAGATATACATGCCGCATCTCGTCTCGGGAGTGCCGCGATGGTAACGGATGCGCGCCGCTCTGCGTAGGTCGGCAGTTGGCAGGTTGAGCGGCGGTGAGTGGCGCGGGGCTTGGCTTTTTTTAATTAGTTGGTACTATCGTTCCACTTAATAAAAAAACGCTGGAGATTGCCATGCGCCTTGCCCCGCTTTCCATGCTCGCCCTGTCCGTATTGCTTGCCGCTTGCGGCGAAGAACAAGCCCCGGTTGCCAACCTGGATTTCCAGAAAGACCTGCAGACCCAGCTGATCAAGGCCAAGCCCGGCAGCGTGATCGAAATCCCGGCCGGTACCTACCAGCTCGACCGCAGCCTGAGCCTGAAAGTCAGCGGCGTGACCATCAAGGGCGCGGGCATGGACAAGACCATCTTGAGCTTCAAAGGGCAGAAGTCCGGTGCCGAGGGCCTATTGGTGGACGCTTCGGATTTCACCATCGAAGACATCGCCTTCGAGGACACCAAGGGTGATTCGCTGAAAGTGGTGGGCGGCAAGAACATCATCATCCGCCGCGTGCGTACCGAGTGGACCAACGGCCCGGCCACCGAGAACGGCGCGTATGGCATCTACCCGGTGCAGACCGAGAACACCCTGATCGAGGGTGCGGTGGCCATTGGCGCATCGGACGCCGGCATCTATGTCGGTCAGTCGCGCAATGTGGTGGTGCGCAACAGCCGCGCCGAGCGCAACGTCGCCGGCATCGAGATCGAGAACACCATCGACGCCGATGTCTACGACAACGTCGCCACCGGTAACACCGGCGGCATTCTGGTGTTCAACATGCCCAACCTGCCGCAGGCCGGCCGCGGCACGCGGGTGTTCCGCAACAAGGTCGAGGGTAACAACCACAGCAACTTCGGCCACAAAGGTACGCCGGTGGCCAGTGTGCCGGCCGGCTCGGGTGTGGTGATCAACTCCAACGACGATGTCGAGGTGTTCGACAACGATATCGGCGATCACAAGACCGCCAACGTGATCATCAGCAGCTACTTCAGTACCGGTTACACCGACCTGTCCACGGCGAAGGACTTTGACCCCTATCCCGAAGGCATTTATATCCACGGCAACCGTTTCGGCCCAGGCGGCGACAGCCCGGATCACCTGGAGCTGAAAGCGCTTAAGGTCAGCCAGTTCGGCTTGAATGGCCGCCTGCCGGATATTCTCTGGGACGGTTACGTCAACCTCGACATCCTGGTCGACGGCAAGCTGCCGGCCGACCGGGCGATCTGCATCAACAACGGCGAGGCCGGGATGATCAATGTCGACGGGCCGAACAGCTACAAGAACATCAGCACCGAGATGGCCGATTACCGTTGCAGCCTGGCACCTTTGCCGGCTGTCAAACTGGCCTCGGCCGAAGCCGGCCAGGGGGCCTGATGCGCAGGTTGCTGCTGTGGGCGCTGCTGCTCCTGGCCGGCTGTGAGCAGCAGCCGGCCCCGCTGTACCTGCCGCAAGGCGACAACTACCCGCAAACACTCAGTGAGTGGGGCATGCTGCAACGCGCCGACGGTTTTATCGCACCGATTGCCGAAGCACTGCCCTACGACCTGAATACCCCGCTGTTTACCGACTATGCGCACAAGCTGCGCACGGTCTGGATGCCGGCGGGCACGGCAGCGACCTATGGCGACGCGCATTACGACTACCCCGTCGGCACGGTGCTGAGCAAGACCTTCTACTACCCCAAGGACGCCCAGGGTCGCCTGTTGCTCAACGAACGCGATGACCGCGACCCGCAACGCGGCCTGGAGCTGGCGCGGGTGCAGATGATTGAAACGCGCATCCTGCTCAAGCAGCAGGATGGCTGGGTGGCGCTGCCCTATGTGTGGGATGCGCAACAGCAGGAGGCGCACCTGGAATTGGCTGGCGACAGCCGCGAGCTGAGCCTGCTCGATGCTCAGGGCCAGACTCAGCCAGTGGCCTATCAGGTACCCGACGCCAACCAGTGCGCTGGCTGTCATGAGGAGCGCACGGGGCAGGGCGTCAACCCGCTGGGCCCCAAGGCGCGGCATCTGAACAAGGACTTCGCTTACGCCGATGGTACGCATAACCAGTTGCAGCACTGGCAGCAACAGGGCCGACTGCAAGGCTTGCCGGCCGAGTTGCAGGGCGTGCCGCAAAACGCGCTGTGGCCGACGCCGCGCAGTGGCGAAAGCCTGGAGCAGCAAGCGCGCAGCTACCTGGATGCCAATTGCAGCCACTGCCATAACCCCAAGGGGCCAGGGCGTACCTCGGGCCTGACGCTCGATCCGGGCACCGCTGTCGGCATTCCCTTCGGCCTGTGCAAACAGCCGGTGGCCGCCGGCAAGGGCTCCGGCGATCGCCTGGTGGATATCCATCCCGGTCAGCCGGATAAATCGGTGCTGATGTTTCGCGTGGAAAGCGTCGATCCGAGCATCATGATGCCGGAGCTGGGGCGTTCCACCGTGCATGCCGAGGGTGTCGAGGTGCTGCAGCGTTGGATCTCCAGCCTGGACGGGGATTGCTGAGAGTCTGTTCAAAGTCTGCTGCGCGTCGGCCCTGCTGCGTTAAAAACAGGCTCGGAATGCTCATGTACAAAAGTACACTCCGCTTCCTCGCCGTTTTGACCAGCCAGAGGCTGTTACTAACGTAGCGCCTTGCATGGCTCTAGCTCGCGAGCCTTTAAGCAGGCTCTAAAGGCGCGATCTGTTTTCGTGCGCTGCAGCAGGCGTGGGGCATGGCCGGCCCTGTTCTGGTGCGTGGCGGTCCTTGGCTTAGGCCGTAAGCCCCGGCCCACGGGGCTCTGGCCGCTGGCATAAGTCTTGCGCTGCCTGGTTATCGTCCAGGCTCGCAGGAGGCCCGCTGTGTCGATTCATATCGCCTTGCACCATGTCAGCCACTACCGCTACGACCGTGCAGTCAACCTCGGCCCGCAGGTCATCCGCCTGCGTCCTGCGCCGCACAGCCGCACGCGAGTGCTCTCCTACGCCTTGAGCGTCGAGCCGGGCGAGCATTTCATCAACTGGCAGCAGGACCCCCAGGGCAACTACCTGGCGCGCCTGGTATTTCCGGAAAAGACCCGCGAACTCAAGGTTGAAGTCGATCTGGTCGCCGAGATGGCGGTGTTCAACCCCTTCGACTTCTTCCTCGAACCCTATGCCGAGCAGATTCCCTTCGCCTACACCGAGGGCGAACAGACCGAGCTCGCGCCTTATCTGCTCAAGCTGCCGGCCGGCAAGCTGTTCGCCGAATACCTGGCCAGCATCGAGCTGACGCCGACCCGCAGCGTGGATTTCCTGGTGGCGCTGAATCAGCGCCTGGCCACCGATATCAGCTACCTGATCCGCCTGGAGCCGGGGGTACAGACCCCGGAAGAAAGCCTGGAGAAAGGCTCCGGTTCCTGTCGCGATTCGGCCTGGCTGCTGGTGCAGCTGTTCCGCCACCTCGGCCTGGCAGCGCGTTTTGTCTCCGGTTATCTGATTCAGCTCAAGGCCGACGTCGAGGCGCTGGATGGTCCCAGCGGTGCCAAGGTGGATTTCACTGATCTGCACGCCTGGTGCGAGGTGTATCTGCCGGGCGCCGGCTGGATTGGCCTCGATCCCACCAGCGGGCTGTTCGCCGGTGAAGGCCATATTCCGCTGGCCTGCAGTCCCGAGCCGTCCTCGGCGGCACCGATCAGCGGCGGCGTGGATGAATGCGAGTGCGAGTTCAGCCACGAGATGTGGGTCGAGCGCATCTGGGAAGCACCACGGGTTAGCAAGCCCTACAGCGAGGAGCAGTGGCAGGCGATTGTCGCGCTCGGCCAGCAGATCGATGAAGACCTGCAAGAGCAGGACGTGCGCCTGACCATGGGCGGCGAGCCGACCTTTGTCGCCCTCGACTACCCCGATGACCCAGAGTGGAATACCGCTGCCCTCGGGCCGAACAAGCGCCGCCTGGCCACTGAGCTGTTTCATCGTTTGCGTGAACACTACGCGCCGAGCGCGCTGGTGCATTTCGGCCAGGGCAAGTGGTACCCCGGCGAGCAGTTGCCGCGCTGGTCACTCAACTGCTTCTGGCGTCGCGATGGCGAGCCGCTGTGGCAGAACCCGGCGCTGTACGCCGATGAGCAAAAGGATTACGGCGTCGATGCGGCGCAGGCGGCGGACTTTCTCGGCGTGCTGGCCGAGCGATTGGGCGTCGATGGCAAATACCGCATTCCAGCCTATGAAGACCGCTTCTATTACCTCTGGCGCGAACGCAAGCTGCCGATCAACGTTAGCGCCGAAGACCCGCGTTTGGCCGACCCGCTGGAGCGCGAGCGCCTGCGCAAGGTGTTTGAGCAGGGCCTGGACAAGGTGGTCGGGCATATCCTGCCGCTGGCCCGGCATGCCAAACAGCAGGGCTGGCAGAGTGGCAGCTGGTTTTTGCGTGATCAGCATTGCCGCCTGGTGCCGGGCGATTCGGCGATGGGCTACCGCCTGCCGCTGGACTCGCAGCCCTGGGTCAGCGAGGCCGATTACCCCTACGTAACCCCGGAAGATCCGTCGCAGGTGTTTGCCCCGCTGCCGGCTGCGGCGCAGATCAAACCGCAGCTGCGTGGCGTCTGGCCGGGTAGCCAGAACGGTGCGGCCAAGCGCCCGCTGCTCGGCCAGTCCGCCGCCGCCGTGGTGCGCACCGCGCTGTGCGCCGAACCGCGCGACGGCAAGCTCTATCTGTTTATGCCGCCATTGGTACGCCTGGAGGATTACCTGGAACTGGTGGCTGCCATCGAAGCCACCGCCGCCGAGCTGAAATGCCCGGTGCTGCTGGAAGGTTATGAGCCGCCTCTGGACCCTCGCCTGCAGTTCTTCCGGGTGACCCCGGACCCGGGCGTGATCGAGGTGAATATCCACCCGGCAGCCAGCTGGGATGAGCTGGTCGAACGCACCGAGTTTCTCTATGAGCAAGCTCGCCAGTGTCGCCTCTCCAGCGAGAAATTTATGCTCGACGGCCGTCACACCGGCACCGGCGGCGGTAACCATTTCGTCCTCGGTGGCGCGACGCCGGCTGATTCGCCCTTCCTGCGCCGCCCCGATCTGCTGCGCAGCCTGATCAGTTACTGGCACAACCATCCGTCGCTGTCCTACCTGTTCAGCGGCCTGTTTATCGGCCCGACGTCGCAGGCCCCGCGCGTCGACGAGGCGCGCAATGATGCGCTGTACGAGCTGGAAATCGCCTTCGCGCAGATGCCCGAGGCGGGCCGCGATTGCCCGCCCTGGCTGGTCGATCGCCTGCTGCGCAACCTGCTGGTGGACGTGACCGGTAACACCCACCGCGCCGAGTTCTGCATCGACAAACTGTATTCGCCGGACTCGGCTTCCGGCCGTCTCGGCCTGCTCGAGCTGCGCGCCTTCGAGATGCCGCCCCACGCGCAGATGAGCCTGGCTCAGCAGCTGTTGCTGCGCGCCCTGGTCGCGCGCTTCTGGCGCGAGCCCTACAAGCCCAAGCGCCTGGTGCGTTGGGGCACCGAACTGCATGACCGTTTCCTGCTGCCGCACTTTATCGAGCAGGATTTTGCCGATGTGCTGCAGGAGTTGGGCGGCAGCGGTTACGCGCTGTGTCGTGAGTGGTTTGCCGCGCATTTCGAGTTCCGCTTTGCCAAGGTTGGCGACTTCAACGTCAAGGGTATCGAGCTGCAACTGCACCAGGCTCTGGAGCCCTGGCACGTGCTGGGCGAGGAGGGCGGTGGCGGCGGCACGGTGCGCTATGTCGATTCCTCGCTGGAACGTATGCAAGTGAAGGTGACGGGCATGGCCGCGGATCGCTATATGCTGACCTGTAACGGCGTGCCGATGCCCTTGCGGCCCACCGGCAAGGTCGGCGAGTTTGTTGGCGCGGTGCGTTACCGTGCCTGGCAGCCGGCCAACTGCCTGCACCCGACCATCGAGGTGCATGCGCCGCTGGTCTTCGACCTGATCGACACCTGGATGAACCGTTCCCTCGGCGGCTGCCAGTACCACGTGGCCCACCCCGGCGGGCGCAGCTACGACAGCCTGCCGGTAAATGCCTATGAAGCCGAGAGCCGCCGGCTGGCGCGCTTCTTCCGCCTTGGCCATAGTCCGGGCAAGCGTCCGCTGTTGGCGGCGATCAATAATAATGAACTGCCGATGACCCTGGATTTGCGCCTTAGCTAGACGGTTTGCTGCGGGGCCGGCACGCTGGCTCCCGCGTATAACTAAACCTGCAAATGCCAGAACCTTTTACTGAGCCTGCCATGCCTGATCTGCTTGCCGATTACCCGCTGAACGCCGGGGCCTACCACGAGCTGCTGGATGCCGATGGCCAGGTGCGCCCGCACTGGCAGCAGCTGTTCGAGCGCCTGCAGTGCAGCAGCCCGGCACAACTGGCGCAGCGCCAGGCGTTGCTGGCGCGGCAGATTCAGGAAAACGGCGTGACCTACAACATCTACGCCGATCCCGATGGCGCCGACCGGCCGTGGGAACTGGACCTGTTGCCCAATCTGATTCCGGCTGAAGAGTGGCAACAGATCGCCGCTGGCGTGGCGCAGCGGGCTGGTGTGTTAAATGCCGTGCTGGCCGATCTCTATGGCCCGCAGCAACTGCTGGCCGACGGCCTGCTGCCGGCCGAGCTGATCTTCGGCCACAACAATTACCTGTGGCCCTGCCAAGGCGTGCAGCCGCCCGGCGGCACCTACCTGCATTTGTATGCGGTGGATCTGGCCCGCGCTCCGGATGGGCGCTGGTGGGTCACCGCCGACCGCACCCAGGCGCCTTCCGGTGCCGGTTACGCCCTGGAAAACCGGCAGATCGTCTCGCGCGCCTTTCCCGATCTGTACCGTGACCTGCGCGTGCAGTACCTCGGCGGTTTCTTCCGCACTCTGCAGGACACCCTGGCGCGCCAGGCCCCGGCGGACGGCGAGACGCCGCTGGTGGTGTTGCTGACGCCGGGGCGGTTTAACGAGAGCTATTTCGAGCACCTGTATTTGGCGCGCCAGCTCGGTTATCCGCTGGTGGAAGGTAGCGACCTCACCGTGCGCGAGGCCAAGGTCTACCTGAAAACCCTGGCCGGCCTGCGCCGCGTGCATGCAGTGCTGCGCCGTCTGGATGATGACTTCTGTGATCCGCTGGAACTGCGCACCGACTCGGCCCTCGGCGTGTCCGGCCTGCTCGAAGCGGTGCGCCAGGGCAATGTGCTGGTGGCCAATGCCCTCGGCAGCGGTGTGCTGGAATCGCCAGGGCTGCCGGGTTTTCTGCCGGCCATCGCAGAAAAGTTATTCGGCGAGGAGTTGCTGCTGCCGAGCATCGCCAGCTGGTGGTGCGGCGAGCCGCCGGTGCTGGAGGAAGCGCTGGAAAAACTCGATGAGTTGCTGGTGCGCGCCAGCTTCCCTTCGCAGAGCTTTGCCCCGCAGTTTGGCCGCAACCTGAATGCCCAGCAGCGCACCGAGCTGGCCGAACGCCTCAGGGCGCGGCCCTACGCCTATGTGGCGCAGGCGTTGGCGCAGCTGTCGCAAGCGCCGGTGTGGCAGGCCGAAGACGCCAGCCTGCAACCCCGCGCAATTGGCATGCGGGTCTTCGCCGTGGCCAGCGCCGACGGTTACCGGGTGATGCCGGGCGGCCTGACCCGGGTAGCCGCCGAGGCCGACGCCGAGGTGGTGTCGATGCAGCGTGGCGGCGCGAGCAAGGACACCTGGGTGCTCGGTGATCGCAGCGTCAGCGGCGAACCCTGGCAGTGGCTGCGCCCACTGGGGGTAGCTGACCTGGTGCGCAGTGACCCGTTTCTGCCGTCGCGGGTGGTGGAGAACCTCTACTGGTTCGGCCGCTACAGCGAGCGCTGCGAGGATGGTGCGCGCCTGCTGCGGATCATGCTGGCGCGCTACGTTGACGATGATGATGACCCGCAGGCCCTGCAAACCGCCCTGGGCCTGGGCGAAAGCCTGGGCCTGCTGCCGGATGCCGACAGCGGCGAGTTGCAGCAGCGTCTGCTCGAAGCGCTGCTCGGCGAGGAGTGGCCGGACAGCCTGCGCGCCAACCTGCAACGCCTGCAGTGGGTGGCCGGCAGCGTGCGCGGCAAGCTGTCCCAGGCCAACTGGCAGGCGCTGCTGGAGTTGCAGCGCGAGGCCCAGGTCCTGCAAACCGAGCAGGCCGACTTCGGCGAGCTGCTGGAGTTTCTCAACCGCGTGCTGATGTCGCTGGCGGCGCTGTCCGGCTTTGCCCTGGATGACATGACCCGCGATGACGGCTGGCGTTTCCTGATGATCGGCCGCTGCATCGAGCGTCTGCAGTTTCTCTGCGACAGCCTGGCGAACTTCCTCCGTAGTAACGCGGTGAATGATCAGTCGGCGCTGGAATGGCTGCTGGAGCTGGGTAATAGCAGCATCACCTACCGCACCCGTTACCTGGCCTCGGCGCAGCTGATTCCGGTGCTCGACCTGTTGTTGCTGGATGAGCAGAACCCCCATGCCGTGCTGTTTCAGGTGCGCACCCTGCTGCGTTCGCTGGAGCGTTTGGGTGAACGCTTCGAGCTACCGGCCGAACGGCGCTTGCAGCATTTGGAACAGCAGTTGGCGCGCTTTAGCCTGAGCAGTCTGGAAAACCCCTTGTTTGGCAGCAGCGGGGTGAACGAGGTGCTCGGTGGATTGGCCGCGCTGCTCGAAGCGCTGAGTCAGGCCGCTGCGGAAACCTCCGACCGCCTGGGCCTGCGCTTCTTCGCCCATGTCGATGCCAGCCAGCGGACCCAGTCGTCATGAGCAGCGCCTTCTATCAGATTCTTCACGACACCCATTACCGCTACGCCGCGCCGGTGTCCTTGGCGCAGCAACTGGCGCACCTGTGGCCGCGCGATTGCGCCTGGCAGCGCAACCATGAGCAGCAGCTGCAGGTCAGCCCGCAGCCCTGTCAGCGCCAGGATGCCCTGGATGTGTTCGGCAACCCGCTGACTCGGTTGGTGTTCGAGCGCCCGCACGATGAACTCAAGGTCAGCGCGCGCCTGCGGGTCGAGGTGCTGGCGCGGGGCGAGCTGGATTTAACCCAGTCGCCCGCCTGGGAGCAGGCCTGCACGGCGCTGCGTTACAGCGGCCAGGCGTTGCTGCCCGGCGTGCTGGAGGCGGCGCGCTATCGCTTCGAGTCGCCCTATGTGCACCTCAAGCAGGTTTTCGCCGCCTATGCCGCCGACTGTTTCCCGGCCGGGCGGCCGTTGCTGCTGGCGGTGCAGGCGCTGATGCAGAAGATTTTCGCTGAATTCAGCTTCGACGCCGCCGCCACCCAGGTGGCGACGCCGTTGCTGCAGGTGCTGGAGGAGAGGCGCGGGGTGTGCCAGGACTTCGCCCACCTGATGCTCGCCTGTCTGCGTTCACGCGGCCTGGCGGCGCGCTATATCAGTGGCTATCTGCTGACCCAGCCGCCGCCCGGACAGCTCCGGCTGATCGGCGCAGATGCCTCGCACGCCTGGGTCTCGGTGTTCTGCCCACAGCAGGGTTGGGTGGATTTCGACCCGACCAACAATATCCGCCCGGCCCTGGAGCACATCACCCTGGCCTGGGGTCGTGACTTTGCCGATGTCTCGCCGCTGCGCGGGGTGATTCTCGGCGGCGGCAGCCACGACCCCGAGGTGCAGGTCACGGTTATGCCGTTATCCGGCGGGCTGGCTTGAAAGTACGGTGCTAGGCGCTTCGACGGTTGCCCAAGTGCGTGCTAGCGTTCCCGGGGAACATTCATTGGGAGTTACACCATGGAAGAAACCAACCTGATCAATCTCGGTACCGAGAAAGCCGCCGACCTCTACAACCTGGTCGCGCAATACGGCGCGGCCTTTGCCATCAAGATTGTCTCGGCGATTGCCTTCTGGGTGATCGGGCGCTGGCTGATCGGCTTTGCGGTCGGCATGGTGCAGAAAGCCTTGGGTCAGCAGCGAGTCGACCCGACGGTGCTGCGTTATGTCGGCAACTTTATCTCGGTGACCCTGAACATCATTCTGGTGATTGGCATTCTCGGTTACTTCGGCGTGCAGACCACCAGCCTGGCGGCGCTGATTGCGGCGGTCGGCCTGGCGATTGGCATGGCCTGGTCGGGGCTGCTGGCTAACCTCGCAGCGGGCGGTTTTATCATCGTGCTGCGGCCGTTCAAGGTCGGCGACTTTATCAGCGCCGGTGGCGTGGTCGGCACCGTCACCGAGATTGGCCTGTTCGTCACCGCGATCAACACGCCGGACAACGTGATGACTCTGGTCGGTAACAACAAGATCTTCTCCGACAACATCCAGAACTTCAGTCACAACGCTTACCGCCGCGTTGACCTGCAGGCGCAGCTGTCCGGCGCGGCGGACTACAAAGCGGCTGCGGCGCTGCTTAAACAGCGCATTGGCACGATTGCCAACGTGTTGGCTGAACCGGCGGTGGATGTGGAGATTATCGAATTCAACCTGGTCGGGCCGGTGCTGGCGGTGCGCCCGTATTGCCACACCGACCACTACTGGCAGGTGTATTTCGATACCAACAGGATGATCAAGGATGCCCTCGGCGAAGGCGGCTTCCCGGCGCCGATGCCGGCGCAGACGGTGATCATGCAGCAGGCGGGGTAACCCGTGAGTCCGGCCGCCAGGGGATGGCGGCCGGCGCTCGATCAGGCTTGCGCCTTGCTCGGTTTCACGGCTTTCCAGAGGCGCGTGGCCAGGCTGACCAGCAGCAGGGCAACGGCCCCGGCAATAATCCCGACTATGGCATTCAACAGGGTTGGCAGCAGGGCGGCGAGTAGGCCGCTGCTGGTCGCCAGCTGGGCGGTGAGTTGTTCGATGCCGTGGTGCAGCGCCGGTACGCCATGGGTAAGGATGCCGCCACCGACCATAAACATCGCGGCGGTGCCCAGTACCGATAGGGCTTTCATCAGATAGGGCGCGGTCAGCAGCAGGCCGCGGCCGAGGGCGCGTTGCAGGCGTGTGCCGAGGCCTTCGCCAGCGCGCTGATTAAGGTACAGGCCGGCGTCATCCAGTTTGACGATACCCGCCACCAGGCCATAAACCCCGACCGTCATCACGATGGCAATCCCCGACAACACGGCTACCTGCTTGCCGAAACTGGCCAGGGCCACAGTGCCGAGGGTGATGGCGATGATTTCCGCGGAGAGAATAAAGTCGGTGCGGATCGCGCCTTTGATCTTGTCCTTTTCAAACGCCAGCATGTCCACTTCGGGGTCAGCCACGGCGTGCAGCAATTCTGCATGCTGCGCCTGATCCTCGGCCTGGCTGTGCAGGTACTTGTGCGCCAGTTTCTCGAAGCCTTCAAAGCACAGGAATGCGCCGCCGAACATCAGCAACGGCGTCACCGCCCAGGGCGCGAAGGCGCTGATCAGCAGGGCGGCGGGCACCAGAATCAGTTTGTTCTTGAACGAGCCCTTGGCCACCGCCCACACCACCGGCAGCTCGCGTTCGGCGCGCACGCCGCTGACCTGCTGGGCATTCAGCGCCAGGTCGTCGCCGAGTACGCCGGCGGTTTTCTTCGCCGCGACTTTGGTCATTACCGCCACGTCGTCGAGGACGGCGGCGATGTCATCGAGCAGGGTTAACAGGCTGGCACCGGCCATGCAGAGGATTCCTTTTCTATGGGCTGTAAGCAGAGGTGCGCGGCGCTAAAGCAGCGCGCGGCTTTGCGCTGATTTATACGTGAGTCAGCACGCCTCAGCCATAGGCAGCGGCCCGGCATGTGCAGGGCGACGCGAAATCTCAGGCAGGTTTCTGGAGGGCGCTGGCTTTAATCCGCGCTGCCGCTGGCACCCCCGGCGTAGGCCGCGAGCAGGCTGCGCAATAGTTCATTGAGAGGCATGGGCGTATCTCCTTGATGGATCAGGCGACGTTACGCCAATGCCCTGCGGCGGGGCGGTTGATTGTCTCGATGACGGTCATAGGCAGAAGCCGCTTTTGGCTTTATACACAGCCCTTGCGGCAGTGCGCGGCCAGTTGTGCACAAAGACTGTGGAGCGAACTGTGGATAAGGTGGGCGCAGGCGCTTGCAGGCTTAGTCGTGTGGCTCTTTGCGGCAGTTGTACGTTTTTTGTTCAGGTGATTATTTATCGTATAAACAACAGGTTAGCCTGGTTATTCAGGGCGCGATGGGGTAGCGCTGAAGTTGTCCACGACTACTGTGGGTAGAGCTGTTGATAACTCTGGTATGCCTGCCTGAAGCCCTGATCAAGCGTGGTTTTGCGCGAGTTGATCGATTTTTAAACAGCTTGCCGTTACATCTGAAAGCGTCATTTTCGGCGCGCTGAGTCAAGCAATAATCGCGCTATTTCAAGGGTTTGCCGTATGGCCGGGGTGCGACGTGGATAACTTATCCCAAGTTGCTGTGGAGTGATCTGTGGATAAGCTGCGCACGCTTGCGTTCAGGCCACGGTGGGCGTGGGCTGAACGCTCCAGGTTGTTTTTTGTACAGCGCCATCCCTGGCGGTCACCCCTTCGGGGCCCTCGCGGAGCGACGTCAAAAATCGCTCCCGACGATTTTTTGTACAGCGCTCTATTCGGTTGCCAGGGCGCTTATCTGCGTCGAGCGCCCGAGTACCTGCAGGGCGCGATCCGGGTAGTCGGTGATCAGCGCGTGGGCACCGAGGTCGAGCAGGCGGCGCATGTCCGGCTGTTCGTTGATGGTCCACAGCTGCACATTGAGCCCACGTTCCTGGGCGTTCTTCAGCAGGCGGGGGCTGGCGACTTGCAGGCCGTCGTGGGCTTCGGGAATTTGCAGAGCCTGGTAGGAAGGCGACAACAGGTTGGCCAGGCCGAGCCAGTTGAGCGCCACCAGCAGGCGCACCGAGCCGGGGCCGGCGGAGGTGGCAACGCCTGGGCATTGCTCGCGGAACAGCTGCAGGCTGCGGTCATAGAAGCTGCCGACTATCACCCGGTCGAGTTGCTGATGAGCTTTCAGGGCTTCGCACAGCTGCGCTTCCATGCCGACATCCGGCACCTTGATCTCGATCACCTTGGCCTGTTCGGGGAAGCGTTCGAGCACCTCGATAAAGCGTGGAATGCGCACGCCCTGACCGCGGTAGGGGTAGCTCTGGCCGCCGTCGGCGCTCCAGCGGTAGCCGGCATCCAGCGCCTGCAGCTGCGCCAGGCTGTGCTTGGCGACCGGGCCCTGGCCATCGGTGGTGCGGTCCAGGGTGCGGTCGTGGATCACCACCAGTTCGCCGTCGCTCGAGCGGTGCACGTCCATTTCCAGCATGTCCACGCCCAGCGCGCTAGCGCGTTCGAAGGCAAACAGGCTGTTCTCCGGCCACAGGCCTTTGCCGCCACGGTGGGCAATCACCAGCGGCTGCTCGCCCAATCCGCTGAAAACGGCTGCCGGGCGTGCCGGCTGGCTGGTCAGGGCCAGGGCGCTAAGGACAATGGCGAGCAGTAGTAGCGGGATCAGCAGAAAGCGGGCGGCGCGCAGCATGGCGAAGTTCCACAGGGGCAAGAGAGGCGGTTGTTATACGCCAAGACTATGACAAAGCCGCTAATGCCAGGCGAGAGACGAAACGCGACAGTACGCCGACGTTTGCGGCCATTCGCGGCTAAAGCGCAGTGGATATGAGCGGCCCGCCACATGGTTCGGCTAACCCGCCAGCAACCAGGCACCGGTAACTGCCGAGGCCGCGCCGAGCACCCGCACCACGGGCGCAGCCGCTTGTGGCAACAGGCGCACCAGGGCGTAACCGCTGGCGTGCAGGGCCGCAGTGGCAGCTACGAAGCCGACGGCATAGCCCCATGGGCTGGCCAGGTCCGGCAGTTCCAGGCCGTGGGCGACACCGTGGGTCAGGGCGAACAGGGCAGTCAGGCCGATGGCAATCAGCATCGGCAGGCGAATGGCCACGGCCACCAGCAGGCCGAAGGCCAATACCGAAGCGGCTATGCCGGTTTCCATCAGCGGGATCTGCACGCCGTTAAAGCCGAGCAGGCCACCGACCAGCATGGTGCCGACAAAGGTCAGCGGCAGCGCCCAGCGCGCCGCGCCGGATTGCTGCGCGGCCCACAGGCCGACGGCGAGCATCGCCAACAGGTGATCGAGGCCGAACACCGGGTGCGCCAGACCGGCCAGCAGCCCGGAGTGGTCGTGGCCAGCGTGGGCGAAGGCCACCGCTGGGCTGAGAAACAAGGCAATGGCGAACAGGGTTTTGCGCAGGTTCATGGGGTGTCTCCTTGACTGAATGGGGTTGTACTTAGAACCTGTTTACGATCTCGCGAGCTAGAGCCAGTCAAGGCAAGAACAGCCGAGGAAGCGGAGTTTACGAGCTGTAAATGAGCATTCCGAGGTTGTTTTTAACGCCGAATGGCCGACGCGCAGCAGATCGTAAGCAGGTTCTCAGGCTGCGGTGAGCATGCCGTGCTGTTCGATAAAGGCGATGATCTGCTCGAGACCCTGGCCGACCTTCTGGTTGCTGAACACGAATGGCTTGTCGCCGCGCATCTTCAGGGTGTCGCGCTCCATCACCTCCAGCGAGGCACCGACCAGTGGGGCCAGGTCGACCTTGTTGATCACTAGCAGGTCGGACTTGCAGATACCCGGGCCGCCCTTGCGCGGCAGCTTGTCGCCGGCGGACACGTCGATCACGTAGATGGTCAGGTCCGACAGCTCCGGGCTGAAGGTGGCCGAGAGGTTGTCACCGCCGGATTCGACGATGATCAGGTCCAGTCCCGGAAAGCGTCGGTTGAGCTGGTCGACCGCTTCCAGGTTGATCGAGGCGTCTTCGCGGATCGCCGTGTGCGGGCAGCCGCCGGTTTCCACGCCGATGATCCGCTCTGGGGCCAGGGCTTCGTTGCGCACCAGAAACTGCGCGTCTTCCTGGGTGTAGATATCGTTGGTTACCACCGCCAGGTTGTAGCGCTCGCGCAGGGCCAGGCACAGAGCCAGGGTCAGGGCGGTCTTGCCGGAGCCGACCGGGCCACCGATGCCAATGCGCAGGGGTTGGCTGTTCATGGTTGAGTTTTCCTTATCATCAAGAACGGAATAAACGGCTGTACTGGCGCTCGTGCGCCATGCTCGCCAGGGCCAGGCCGAAGGCGGCGCTGCCCCAGTGTTGCGGTTCTAACTCGCTAGCCTGGCGTTGCGCCTGATCGAGCAGCGGCAGCAATTGCGAGGTCAGGCGCTGGGCGGCTTGCTGGCCCAGCGGCAGGGTCTTCATCAGCACTGCCAGCTGGTTTTCCAGCCAGCCCCAGAGCCAGGCGGCG
Organism: Pseudomonas sp.; assembly: GCF_049653025.1. Lineage (GTDB taxonomy): Bacteria > Pseudomonadota > Gammaproteobacteria > Pseudomonadales > Pseudomonadaceae > Aquipseudomonas. The sequence continues at coordinate 106,803 of NZ_JBASFM010000007.1, forward strand.
AGCGCATCCTCTGGCTCGATCTGCCAGGCCCGTGCCGCCAGCGCCCAGCCAGCGGCCAGGCCGGGTTCGTCCAGCTCGCTAAACAGCTGCTGCGCCGGCTGATCCAGCTCCGGCAGGCCGCTAAGCAACTGCTGCAGGGAGTAACCCATCTGCCGGCTCTCCAGGCGCAGCTCGCGGGTTTCCCGGCTGGCGCGTTGTTGTTCGGCCAGGTGGCGCAGCTGCGCCCAGTCCTCGCTCGCGGCGGCCTGGCAATGGGCAAGCAGTAACGGCGCTTCGAAGCGCGCGAGATTGAGCAGCAACTGATCGGCAATCCAGCGCTGTGCGCTTTCCGCGTTATCGACCAGGCCCTGTTCCACGGCCATTTCCAGGCCCTGGGAATAGCTATAACCGCCAATCGGCAGCTGCGGGCTGGCGAGCCGGAGTAGCTGCCAGGCTTTATTCACTTGCGTGCACCGAATTGATGCAGGCGCGGCGCATAGCTGAATTCGGCATCGCCGGCATGCGAGTGGTGATGGCCGCCGCCATAGGCACCTTGCTCGGGCTGGTAGGGCGCTTCGATCAGCTGCACCGTCGCGCCGAGCTGTTCGAGCATGGCCTTGAGCACATAGTCATCCGGCAGGCGCAGCCAGCCATCGCCGAGTTGCAGGGCGACATGGCGGTTGCCCAGGTGATAGGCGGCGCGCATCAGCTCAAAGGGGTTGGCGCAGGTCACATGCAGCAGCGGTTCGGCGCGGGCGACCACGCGCACGATGCGGCCGTCTTCGGCTTGCAGGCATTCGCCGTCGTGCAGGGCGGGTTGGCCGCGTTCGAGGAACAGGCCGACATCCTCACCCGTGCGGCTGAAGCAGCGCAGACGGCTTTTGCTGCGGGCCTCGAAGCTCAGTTCGAGTTCGGCATCCCAGTGCGACTGGGCGGCAATACGGCGGTGAATCACCAACATGGGGCAGTTTCCGGCAGGGCAATGCCGGTTATAGAGCAAGTGCCTTGCCAAGCTGCCATTGCGCCACGCAGAGCGGGGCGCGCGGGTGTTGCTGTGGCTGAAATTGGCGCGTGATGGGGTTGGGTTTGGTGCGTGTGCTGGTTTAATGCTCGCTTTTGGTGCGGCTGGTAGCAGGTTGTTGAAAACGTAGGCGAGGCCGCCGAGGCAAGGCAAAAACAGGCGAGGAAGCGGAGTTTACGAGCTGTAAATGAGCATTCCGAGCCTGTTTTTAACGCTGCATCGGCAACGCAGGTAGTTTTTCAACAGCCTGCTAGTCGCGGGTCTGGCCGAGTCCCTGCCAATGCTTGGCACCGATAAAGATAAAGCGCAGCTGCTCGATCATCTTGACCTCGGGCGAGGCGTGCATCGGCAGGGGCGCTGCGGGTGGGTCGATCAGCTCGGGCAGGGTGGCGAATACGGTTTTTACCACCAGGTCGGCGATCACGTTCTGCGCCGGGGTATCGAAGTGCTGCAGCTTCGGCATGACGGCCAGATCGGCGACCAGGTCGGCGGTGATGCGCTCGCGCAGCGCGCCCACGGCCAGGCGCACCGGCAGCGAGCCGCCGTATTGCTCGCGGGCGAGAAACAGGAACTGCGAGCGGTTGGCCGCTACCGCGTCGAGGAAGATGCGCACCGAGGCGTCGATCACGCCGCCCAGTTCGAACTCATGGTGGCGCACCTGGCGGATGGTTTCGCGGAAGGTTTCACCGACCTCGGCGATCAGCGCCAGGCCGAGTGCGTCCATGTCCTCGAAATGCCGGTAGAAGCCGGTCGGCACGATGCCGGCACTGCGCGCGACTTCACGCAGGCTCAGGCTGCCGAAGCCGCGACCACTGTCCATCAGGCTGCGCGCGGCATCCATCAGGGCGTGGCGGGTTTGCAGTTTTTGTTCGGCGCGCGGCTGCATCGGCTGTGGGCATCCAATAAGGGCAGGCTTGGGTAAGCAAGCGCCGCACTCTAGCAAATGGCCTTTGTCCGCGTCGAACCACTGTTGGGTTGCGTTCGTTTGAGTGTACGAGTGTTGACTGAATGAATATGCTCTGCCAGTCTGGTGAACAATTGTTCACTGGAGTGGCGATTATGACCCTGATGCCTTTTGCCTGGATACGTGGACTCTCCGGTGGGTTGCGCCCCTTGCGGGCTCTGGTTGCGCGCGGCTGGCTGCGCGAGAGCGATGTCGATGCCTGGCTGGCGTTGCTGCACCCGGCCTTGCGCTTGAGCCGGGTGATGGCCCGGGTAACGGCGCGGCAGTGGGTGGCCGACGACATGCTGGCGCTGACCCTGCGCGCCAATGGCAACTGGCGTGGGGCCTTGCCGGGCCAGCATGTGCAGCTTTACCTCGAGCGCAACGGCGTGCGCCTGAGCCGCAGTTACAGCCTGACGGCGCTTCGCCCGGATGGCAGCCTGGAGATCGCGATCAAGCGCCAGGTGGGCGGGCGGGTGTCGCCTTACCTGCTGGAGCACCTGGCGGTGGGCGAGTTGCTGGAGCTGGGGCCGGTGTATGGCGAGCTGAGCTGGCCCGAACAGGCGCAGGGGTTGCTGCTGCTGGCCGCGGGCAGTGGCATCACGCCGTTGCTGGGCCTGTTGCGTACGGCGCTGGCGCAGGGTTTCAGTGCGCCGGTCAGTCTGTTGCATTACGTGCGCGAGCAGGGCCAGCGGGCGTTCGTCGCCGAGTTGCAGGCCTTGCAGGCGCAATACGCCAACGTGCAGGTGCGCTGGTCGTTAAGCGCGGCACCCGCCGATGCCAGCCAGCTGCAGGGGCGATTCTGCGTCGAACACCTGGCCGACATCACCGGGCTGGCGCAGCGCAGCGTACTGGCCTGCGGCCCGGCCGGGTTTGTCGCGCAGGTGCAGCAGTGGTGGCAAGGCGCAAACCAGGTGGGAGGCTTGCAGTACGAGGCGTTTACCCCGCCGGCGTTGCAACTCGATAGCCAGCGCCGCGAGGTGCGCCTGGGCTTTGCCCGCAGTCATTGGGTGGCGCCGGCGGATAACCAGCGCAGCCTGCTGGAACAGGCCGAGGCCCAGGGCCTGACGCCGGCCCATGGTTGTCGCCAGGGTATCTGCGCCAGCTGCACCTGCACCTTGCTCAGCGGCACGGTGCGCGATTTGCGCAGCGGCCTGTTGTTCAGCGAGCCGGGTCAGCCGATCCGCTTATGTGTCAGCGCGCCGCACACCGATGTCGAGATTGATCTTTAACTTGCGAGGGAATCCCCATGCGTGGTGATCGCGAACTTTCCACGGATGAAATGAACGCCTTCGGCAACGAGCTGGACGCCCTGCGCCAACGTACCCTGGCCGATCTGGGCGAGGTGGATGCGCGCTATATCCGCCGTATTCGCGCGGCGGTGCGCTGCTGTTGCTGGGGCGGACGCAGTCTGCTGATGTTCGGTTGGTTTCCGCCGACCTGGCTGCTCGGCACGCTGCTACTGGGCCTGGGCAAGATTCTGGAGAATATGGAGCTGGGCCATAACGTCATGCACGGCCAGTACGACTGGATGAATGACCCGGAGTTTGCCGGGCGCAGCTATGAGTGGGATATCGCCGGGCCCAGTGATTTCTGGCGGCACACCCACAACCATGTGCACCACACCTGGACCAATGTGCTGGGCATGGACGATGACGTCGGTTATGGCGTGGTGCGGCTGTTTCCCGAGCAGCGCTGGAAACCGTTCTACCGTTGGCAGCCGCTGTGGGTAACGATTCAGGCGGTGCTGTTCCAGTACTCGATCGCGGTGCAGCACCTGCGCTTGGACAAGGTCTACAAGGGCCGGCTGAGCAAAGAGGAAGTGCGCCCGCTGATCAAGCAGTTCAACGCCAAGATCCTCCGTCAGTGGGGCAAGGATTACCTGTTTTTCCCGCTGCTGGCGCTGTTAATCGGAGCCAATGCCGTGGCGGTGTTGGCCGGTAATGTGTTGGCCAACCTGATCCGCAATCTGTGGACCTTTACGGTGATCTTCTGCGGCCACTTTACCGAGCAGGCGGCTGTGTTCAGTAAGGAGTCGGTGGTCGGCGAGAGCCGTGGTCACTGGTACCTGCGTCAGCTGCGCGGTTCCAGCAACCTCAACGGCGGGCCGCTGTTCCATATCCTCACCGGCAACCTTAGCCACCAGATCGAACACCACCTGTTCCCCGACCTGCCGGCGCGGCGTTATGCGGCGTTGGCCGTAGAAGTGCGCGAGATCGCCGAGCGTTATGGTCAGGTCTATAACAACGGCAGCCTGTGGCATCAATTCTCGACTGTGCTTAGGCGGATTTGGATCTACCGCCGTCGTCCGGTCGAGGCTATGCCGGCTGGCGTGTGAAGACGCAAGTCAGATAGCGGTTGCTAAAGCCGTAGCGCAGCATCGAATACAGCCGGCTGAACAGGTACAGCGGGCGCTTGCGGTAGTACAACAGCACAGCATTGCCGACCCCTTCTGAGCGGTGCTGTTTCTGTTGATCGGCCTGCTTCGAGAACAAACCTTTGAACTGCCACCACTGAATCTGTTCCAAGTGCTGGCGGGCATGCAGCCCTTGCTGGCGGAACAGTGCATAAAAGCTGCGTTTGCTGAAGTCGTGCAGGTGGTGGGGGTTGCCGTCCAGGGTTGGAGTGATCGGCACCGAAGCGATGACCTTGCCGCCCTCAGCCAGTAACCGCGCATAGTTGGCCAGCAGCACCTGCGGGCGCGGCAGATGCTCGATGGTTTCCAGGCTGACGATGCAATCGAAGCCCTGGTCGCTGCTGAACTGTTCGGCATCGGCACATTCATAACGCAGATTGGCCAGCTGGTAATGCTCGCGAGCGTAGGCAATGGCCGCAGGGTCAATGTCGACGCCGGTGACCTGCTTGTCCGAGTTGCGTTCGGCCAGTAGCGCCGTGCCATAACCGCAGCCGCAGGCCATATCCAGTACGCGCTGGCCGCTGAGGTGCTTAGCGGCGAACTCATAGCGCTGCATATGAATCTGCAGGCTGGCCTGGTCATCCGGGCTCTGCGGGTTGAGATCCTTCGGGTAAATCCGTTCGATGGTGTGCATGGTCATGGCAGCGCAAAGAGAAGCCGGGACTATATGTCAGGCGGCCCAGTTTTCCCACGAGCGGCATTGGCATGCTTCGTGGTTCTGTACTTCTTTCTCGGCGGTATGACACAAGGATGGTTTGCTATGTCGACATCTTCTGCACCCCGTTATCCCCTGGTCTTGGTGCCAGGTTTGCTCGGTTTTGTCAGCCTGCTTGGTTACCCCTACTGGTACGGTATCGTCACGGCGCTGCGCCGCATCGGTGCAAAAGTCTTCCCGGTGCTGGTGTCTTCGGTGCATTCCACCGAGGTGCGCGGCGAGCAACTGCTGCTGCGCATCGCCGATGTGTTGCAGCAGACCGGCGCAGAAAAGGTGCATCTGATCGGCCATAGCCAGGGTGCATTGACGGCGCGCTATGCGGCGGCGCTAAAACCCGAGTGGGTGGCGTCCGTGACCTCGGTGGCCGGGCCCAATCATGGCTCGGAGCTGGCGGATTTTCTCAAACGCAAAGCCCCGCACGGCAGCTGGCGTGAGCGTCTGTTGGCGCGTCTGCTGCGTGGTGTGGCGCGGTGCATGGCCTGGCTGGAGCGCGGCTACAAAGGCGAACCACTGCCGATGGATGTGGCAGCAGCGCAGCAATCGCTGACCAGCGAAGGCGTGGCGGCCTTTAATGTGCAGTATCCGCAGGGCTTGCCTGAAGTATGGGGCGGTGAGGGCGCGGCCGAGGTCAACGGCGTGCGCTACTACTCCTGGTCCGGCACCATTCAGCCGGGGATCACCGATAAAGGCGGTAACCGCTTCGATGGGCCGAATGTCGCCTGCCGGATGTTTGCCAAAACCTTTCAGCGTGAGCCGGGGCAGTGCGATGGCATGGTCGGGCGCTACAGCTCACACCTAGGCTCGGTGATTGGTGATCAGTACCCGATGGATCACTTCGACATCATCAATCAGACCTTCGGCCTGGTCGGCAAAGGCGCCGAGCCGGTCAAGCTGTTTGTTGAGCATGCGCAGCGTTTGGCTACTGCGGGACTTTAGGGTTCTTAAATGTTGTTTAGATCAACCCAGACGCCCTGATCATCCTCACGTATGGCAAGTTCTTGCAGCGATTGCCCGGCGCAGGGGCCGGCGACGCATTCGCCGGATTCGATCAGAAACAGTGCGCCGTGGGTGGCGCACTGGATCAGGCTGGCGCTGTGATCGAGAAACTGGTCGGGCAGCCATTCCAGGGGGATGCCGCGGTGCGGGCAGCGATTGCGGTAGGCATACAACTGGCCGTCCTTGCGCACGGCAAACAGCTTCTCGCCTGCAATCTCGAAGCCCCGGCTCTGGCCTTCGGCCACTTCATCCGGTGCACATAAACGCAACATAGGAACCTCCCCGACAGGCCGGCATTATGCCGCCCTGGCGTGGAAGTGAAAGAGGAGGGCGCATCCTTGCGCCAAGTGGAGCTCTTTTTCGCGACTAGTTAATCGCGCGGCAGACGTGTAACTAGGTCAGATTTCCCAGACCAGATTGACCGCCGCGTGGCGGCCTGGCTGGGTATAGCGGCCCAGGCTGGCGCTGTTTTCAGTCAGGCTGCGCACATCGCCCCACTGCCAGTATTGCTTGTCACCCAGGTTGAACAGGCCGGCGTTGACCGAGAACTGCTCAGTCGCCTGCCAGTAGCCGGTCAGGTCGAGCAGGCCGTAGCCGGAGGGTTCGTACTGGTTGGCGATCTGGGTTTCGTCGACGCGATCCTTGGCCGCCACCAGGGTCCAGGCCAGCTCGCCGCCGAACTGTCCGCTGGGGGCGTCATAGCCGAGACCGAATACCGCCTTCAGCGGATCAACACTGTTTATCGGCTGGCCGCTGGCTTCATCCTTGCCGCGTGCATAAGCAATCGCGCCACGCAGGCGGGTGCCGTCGGGCAGGCCGACGCTGTTGAGGAACAACTCGCCTTTGGCTTCCGCGCCGCGAATGGTGACGCGATCGAGGTTCTGGTACTGGAAGGTCATGCGGTTGTTGCCGGTCGGGTCGTTGGCCAGGGTGACCTGCTCGATAAAGTCGTCGTAGCGGTTGTAGAACAGCGCCAGGCCGAAGCTGCCGGCGCTGTATTTGCCGCGCAGACCGAGCTCGTAGCTGTCACTGGTTTCCGCTTTCAGGTCGGGGTTGGCGATGGTCTGGTAGCCGCGGGCAAAGTTGATGAACTCACCGAAGATATCCACCGCATTGGGTGCGCGGAAACCGGCGGCGTACTGACCGTAAACGCTGTGGGCGTCGTCAAGCTGGTAGGTCGCGCCGAACTTGGGTGAGATCGCATCGTCCTTGTAGTCCGACGGGTCTTTGTTCACCGGTTTGCTGTTCAGGTATTCCTGAGTGACGTCCGGTTTCATCTCGTAATGGTCGTAGCGCACGCCGGGCAGCAGGGTCCAGCGACCGATTTCGATGCTGTCCTGGGCGAACAGTGCGTACTCGGTGGCGGTCGGGTCGGGGAAGTCGCTCAGCGGGAAGGTTTCATCGCCCGGAATGGCCGGTACCGGCATGCCATTGCTGGCATAGACCTCGCCGCCACGGCGCAGGTCGCTGCTTTCCAGGCGCTTGACGTCGACGCCGTAGACCAGCTGGTGCTTGGCGCTGCCGATTTCGAACAGTTTGTCGAACTTGCCGTTGAACGCCCACAGCTTCTCTTGGTAGGTAGAGTCGCGCACACGCTCGCGCAGGCGGCCAGCGCTGAAGCGGGTTTGCTCGGTGCGCTGACGGATCTGGCTGTCCTGATAGCTCAGCTGCCAGTCGACGCGGTCGGCGATCACGCTGCCCAGCTCGAACTGGTGTTGCAGGCTGACGCGCTGGCGGTCGGTGGTGTCCGTGGCATCGGAGGTGCGCACGGTGGCGGTGGTGCTGTATTCGTTGAGTACCTGGGTGTCGGCATTGTCTTCGAGGGTTTCGTAAGTCAGTTGCAGGCGGTCAGTGTCGTTGTAGTTCCAGCCGAGTTTGCTCAGCAGGTTGTCCGCACGGTAATCCTGCGGGTTGGCTTCTTCGCGCGCGGCACCGATGCCGCCACGGCCACCGTAGGTGTCCAGGGCCTGGCCGTCACGGCGGCCGAGGTGCAGCAGGCCATCGAACTGGCCTTGGCGCGCGGCCAGGGTGGTGCTGCGCATCCAGCTGTCGTCGGCGCCGTTGTAGCCGGTCTTCAGGCGCGCATAGACGTCATCGCCGTCATCCAGATAGTCGCCGGCATCTTTGGTCAGGAAGCTCACTGCGCCGCCAATCGCGTCGCTGCCATACAGCGAACTGGCGGGGCCACGGATGATTTCCACCTGCTTCACGGTGTCCGGGTCGACGTAGTTGCGCCGCGCATCAAGGAAGGGGCCGAAGGTGAAGGCATCCGGGGTCGGCACGCCGTCTACCTGGGTCAGCACGCGGTTACCGCCAATGCCGCGGATGGTGAAGCCGGCCAGGCCGAAGCGGCTGCCGGTGCCGCCGACGGTGACGCCGGGCTCATAGCGCACCAGATCCTGAATGTTCTTCACGTTCTTCTGATCGATATCACGTTCGGTCACGACTGAAACGGTGCTCGGCACCTTGTCCAGCGTCTGTTCATTACGCGTGGCGGTGACGGTGACGGTATCGAATTGGGTCGCGGTTTTCTCGGCTGCAAGGGCCAGTGACGGCGTCAGCAACAATAGTGCGAGCCAAGGGCGGCGGGCAAACGGGGGGCGAATCGACATGAACTTACTCCTGGGTTCTGCGGCCGGCACGTGCTGGACGGCCCTGCGTGCGACAGGCGCGCTGCGGGCTGAGCTCAGGTCCTGTGAGCCATCATCGTTACGAGCATCCGGGCCCGTTCCCTCTGCTGGGGTGTTCAGCGTGGTGTGGCGACTGCTGGGTTGGCGTCGGCGGCGAACATAACCAGCTTGACGGTTAAATGCAAATAGTTATCAAATAGATTCGTATTTGTATGGTTCGACAATCCAATGCTGCGTTTGCCGCTCTACCTGCTGTTGTCCGTTGCGCTGCATATCGGCGTCGGCTTGCTGCTGCGCGATATTCAGGCGGAGGCGGGTGTGCAGCTGGATGCCCCGGCGGTGATGGCGGTGCAGATGATTGATCTATCGAGCCCCCCCGCGCCGTCGGCCCCACGTTTGAGCGCTGCGCCGCCCGCTGTGAGCAAGCCTGAGGTTGCGCCGGCAGCTAAACCGAAGCCGCCGGTAGCGCAGTTGCCGGCCCGTAAGCCGAGCTTGCCGGTTGCTCAGATCAAGACCGCGCACGCCGAGTCGCGTCCACGTCAGGCGGCCAAGCCTGCTGCTGCACCTGCGCCACAGTCGGCGCTGCCCAGCATGGCCAGCGTCAGTCGCTCGGCCGCTCAGGCTCAATCCGCCCCAGCACGGGTGACCCCGCGTGAGGTGTTCAGCCAGCAACCCAGTTTTGTTTCACCGCCGCCTGCGCCGCGTTACCCGAGCCAGGCGCGGCGGCGCAATCAGCAGGGCGTGGTGTTGGTCGAGGTGCGCCTGGACGAGCTAGGCCGCCAGCGCGAACTCAAATTACTGCGCTCTTCTGGCGTCGCCAGCCTCGACAGCGCGGCGCTTGAGGCCGTGTCCGGCTGGCGCTTTCGCCCCGAGATGCTGGACGGCCAGAGCGTGCCCAGCCGCGTGCAAATCCCTATTCAATTCGCCCTTACGGCGAGCCGTTGATCCTGAAGGAGTTCCATCATGACTGCGCAAATCCAAGCCGCTTCCACCAGCAATGACCTTTACCAAGCCTGGCAACGCCTGCGTGGCGAGCAGCCGCGCCTGCGCACCCGCGATGCCGCTGAGCATCTGGCCGTCAGTGAGGCCGAGCTGATTGCCAGCCGCCTCGGTGTCGATGCTGTACGCCTGCGCACCGACTGGGCCGAGCTGCTGCCAGCTCTTGGCGAGTTGGGCTATGTGATGGCGCTGACCCGCAACGAACACTGCGTGCACGAACGCAAGGGCTACTACCGCGAGGTGACGGTGATGGCGAGCGGGCAGATGGGCCTGGTGGTCTCGGCCGATATCGACCTGCGCCTGTTCCTCGGCGGCTGGGCCAGTGTGTTCGCCATTGAGGAGCAGACTGGCAAGGGCACCCAGCGCAGCATCCAGATGTTCGATCGGCAGGGCGTTGCGGTGCACAAGGTGTTCCTCACCGAGACCAGCGAGTTGAGCGCCTGGAACCCCTTGCTTGAGCGCTTCCAGGCCGCCGAGCAGAGCCCGGTGCTGGATCTGCAGCCGCTGCCGGATGCCGCCCCGGCGCAGGCCGATGCGGTGATCGATGTAAATGCCCTGCGCGTCGGCTGGTCGACCCTGAAGGACACTCACCACTTCTTCGCTCTGCTGAAGAAACACGGCACTACGCGTACCCAGGCGCTGCGTCTGGCAGGCCGCGAGTGGGCCGAGCCGCTGGATGTGCGCGAGCTGCCCAAGCTGTTGGAAGAAGCGGGCGTGCGTGAAGTGCCGGTGATGGTGTTTGTCGGCAATCGCCACTGCATCCAGATCCACTCCGGACCGGTGAAGAACCTGCGCTGGATGGACACCTGGTTCAACGTGCTCGACCCCGAGTTCAACCTGCACCTGAAAACCCCGGGCGTCACCGAGTTGTGGCGCGTGCGTAAGCCGAGCAGCGACGGCGTGATCACCAGTTGGGAAGCCTTCGATGCTCAGGGCGAGTTGGTGGTGCAACTGTTTGGCGCGCGCAAGCCGGGTATCCCGGAGCGTGAAGACTGGCGCGCCCTGGCTGAAGCCGCTGCGCCGCTGCACGGCTAAAGGGGCTTGGCCGTGGAGCCCGGCTCCACGCCCGTAGTGAGCCCGCCGGCATGCGCCGCGCGGGTATTTCAGGCAGTCGAATTGTTGCAGAGGCCAACCATGAAACACCTTAGTTCTGTGCTCGCGTTGTGCGTGGGCCTGTTGTCTGGCGCGTCTGCGGTTAGCGCGGCGGAGCCGTTGCCGCAGCGTTGGGTGAGTGCCGGTGGGGCGCTGACCGAGTGGGTGGTGGTGTTGGGCGGGGAGAGCAAGCTGGTCGGGGTGGACAGTACCAGTCAGCACCCGGCGTCGTTGCGCGGCCTGCCGAGTATTGGCTACCAGCGTCAGTTGGCGGCTGAAGGCATGCTGACCCTGCGTCCTGATGTGCTGCTGGGCAGCGAAGAAATAGGCCCACCCCCGGTGCTGGCGCAACTGCGCGGTGCCGGCGTGCGGATTGAGACGCTCTCGGCCAAGCCCGACTTGCAGACGTTGCAGGTGAGCTTGCAGCGCATTGGCGCGCTGTTGGGTGACGAAGCGCGCGCCAGCCGTGAGTTTGCCGCGTACCAGCAGCGCTTGCAGGCGCAGGCCGCTTGGCTCAAACAGGCGCAGCAGAGCCAATCGGCACCACGGGTGTTGCTGTTGCTCGGCAATGCTGGTGGCAACCCGATGGCGGCGGGCAAGGACACTTCCGCGGATTGGCTGATCAAACAGGCCGGTGGCCACAACCTGGCCGAGCACAGTGGCTACAAGGCGTTGTCCAGCGAAGCCCTGCTGGCGCTCGACCCTGAGGTGGTGCTGATTGCCGACCGCAGCCTGGATGGCGATGCGGCACGGCAAGCCCTGCTCAAGCAGAACCCGGCGCTGGCGGCCACCCGCGCGGCGCGTGAACAGCGCTTGCTGGCGCTGGATCCGACGCTGCTGGTGGGTGGTCTTGGGCCGCGCTTGCCCGCCGGGCTGGCGGTCGTGTCCGCAGCCTTTTATCCTGCCAGCCAACCCTTGGTCGCCGAAGCCCAGCCCACGCCATGAATCCTGTTATTCGACCGCGCTCACTGTTTATCGCACTGAGCCTGCTGCTGGCGCTCGCGCTCTGGTTATCCCTGGCCCTGGGGCCGGTCAGCCTGCCGCTGACCGACACGCTCAAGGCGGCATTACGCCTGCTTGGCCTGCCTGTGGCGGGTGAAGAACTGGCCCAGGCCGAACTGATACTCGGCCAGATCCGTCTGCCGCGGACCTTGCTCGGCTTACTGGTGGGCGCGGTGCTGGCGCTGTGCGGGGTGGCGATGCAGGGCTTGTTCCGTAACCCACTGGCCGACCCGGGATTGATCGGTGTCTCCAGTGGCGCGGCCCTGGGCGCGGCGATTGCGATTGTCGGCGGCGCGGCGCTTGGCGGTATTCCGGATGCCTTCGCGCCTTATCTGTTGTCGCTGTTTGCCTTTGTCGGTGGCCTCGGCGTCACGGCGCTGGTCTATTACCTGGGCCGGCGTGATGGTGAAACCAATGTAGCGACCATGCTGCTGGCTGGTATCGCGCTGACCGCGCTGGCGGGTGCGGCCATCGGCCTGTTTACCTACCTGGCCGATGACGCCACCTTGCGCACCCTGACGTTCTGGAACCTGGGCAGCCTCAATGGTGCCAGTTACGCGCGCCTGTGGCCGTTGCTGCTGGTGACGGCAGCGGTGGCATTGTGGCTGCCACGGCGGGCCAAGGCGTTGAATGCCTTGCTGCTTGGCGAGTCCGAGGCCCGGCATCTGGGCTTTTCGGTGGAACGAATCAAGCGTGAGCTGGTGTTCTGCACGGCGCTGGGGGTTGGTGCGGCCGTTGCGGCGGCGGGGATGATCGGCTTTATCGGCCTGGTGGTGCCGCATCTGGTGCGCCTGCTGGTCGGCCCGGATCATCGCGTGCTGCTGCCGGCTTCCGCACTGGCCGGGGCCAGCTTGCTTTTGCTGGCGGACCTGGCGGCGCGGCTGGTGCTGGCACCGGCCGAGTTGCCGATCGGCATCGTCACGGCGCTGATTGGCGCGCCGTTCTTCCTTTATCTGCTGTTGCGGGGGCGTACCTGATGCTGCGCGCGGAAAATCTGGCGGTACAGCGCGGCCCCTGCACGGTCTTGGCGGATATCGACTTGGAATTGCGCCCGGGCGAAGTGCTGGGCGTATTGGGCCCCAACGGCGCGGGCAAGAGCACCTTGCTCGGCGCCTTGTGTGGCGAGTTGCAGCCAAGCCACGGCGAAGTCTGGCTGGATCAGCGCCGCTTGCGCGATTGGCAGGGCAGTGAGCGGGCGCAGCGGCTGGCGGTATTGCCGCAAACCTCGACGCTGAACTTTGCCTTTCGCGTCGAGGAAGTGGTCGGCATGGGCCGTCTGCCCCATGCCAGCGGCCGCGTACGCGACGCGCAGATCATCAAGCAGGCGCTGGAAGCGGCGGATGCCTTGCACCTGGCCGGGCGCAGCTACCTGGCGTTGTCCGGTGGCGAGCGTCAGCGCGTGCATCTGGCGCGGGTTCTGGCGCAGCTGTGGCCGGGTGGCGAGGGGCAGATTTTGCTGCTCGACGAGCCGACCTCGATGCTCGACCCGCTGCATCAGCACACCACGTTGCAGGCCACGCGGCGCTTTGTCGAACAGGGCGCGGCGGTGTTGGTAATCCTGCATGACCTCAACCTGGCCGCACGCTATTGCGACCGTCTGTTGCTGCTCAATGGCGGCCGTCCGCAGGCGTTGGGTAGCCCGCAACAGGTGTTGCAGGCCGAACCACTGCAGGCGGTGTTCGGCCTGGAAGTGCTGGTGCAGCAGCATCCGGAACGGGGTCATCCTTTAATCGTTGCTCGTTAAGGTTTTGTTTATGCGTATTGCGTTGTTATTGCTGGTGGCGCTGCTCAGCGCTTGTCAGGCGTCGTTGCCGGCATTGCCGGCCTGGCAGAGCCCCGTGGGGCTGGAACATGCTGAGTTGGGGCAGATTGTCGAGTTGCGCAGCGGCGCGCGGTTAACCCCGCAGCAGCTGCTCGAGCGGCTGTCTGCCGCGCCGCGGGTATTGGTTGGCGAGCGCCACGACAACCCGGATCACCATGCCTTGCAGCTCTGGTTGCTGCGCACGTTGCCGACGCAGCGTGAGCAGGGCAGCCTGCTGCTGGAAATGCTTACCCCGGACCAGCAGGCTCGGGTCGATCAGCAGCGTGTTGCCAGCGCGGCCGGGCAGGAGTCGCCTGATCTGCTCAACGCCCTGGCCTGGCAACGTGGCTGGGCCTGGTCGCTGTACGGGCCGCTGGTGCGGCATGCCTTGGCGCAGCCTTATCCGTTGCTGGCGGCCAATCTCGATCGCAGTGAAATCATGCGCATCTACGCCCAGGTGCCAACGCTGGAGGGCAAGGCGTCCACGGCACAGCCGGTGCGTGAGGCTTTAGCCGTGCAGATCCGCGAATCGCACTGCAACCTGCTGCCGGAAAGCCAGCTGCCGGCCATGCTGGCGGTGCAGCAGCAGCGTGATCGGCGCATGGCCGAGGCGGTACTGGCAGCGCCGCAGCCGAGCCTGCTGTTCGCCGGGGCCTTCCATGTCCGCCGTGATCTGGGTGTGCCGCTGCACTTGGCCGATCTGGGCGGGGCGGACGGTACTCAGGTACTGATCCTCGCGGAAGTCGGTGAGACGGTCAGCGCCGCGAGCGCCGATTATGTCTGGTACACGCCGGCGCAGCCTGAGCAGGATCACTGCGCAAAACTGCGACCCTAGCCCGATCTGCAATCAGCCGAGCAGGTAGTCTGCGGTTTTTGCCGGAGACTACCGATGCCTGCCGCTGCCCATGCCCTGCTGACCCGCTACTTCAATACCCTCAACGAGCGCGACAGCCGCGCCTGCCTGGCGCTGCTCAGCGCCGATGTGCAACTGGATATCAACCAGGGCCCGCGTGAGCAGGGCCTGCAAGCCTTTGCCGACTACCTGCAGCGCACCCAGCGTTGCTACCGGGAAAGCATCGATAACCTGCAGATTCTCACCGAGCCAAGCGGCCAGCGCGCCGCCTGCGAATTCACCCTGAGCGGTGAATACCTGAGCACCGATGATGGCCTGCCGGACGCCTGTGGTCAGAGCTATCAGCTGCAGGCGGCAAATTTCTTCGAGATTCGTGACGGCAAGATCTGCCGGGTCAGCCAGCACTTCAATCTGCCGGACTGGCTGGCGCAGGTCGATTACTAAGCCATCGCCTACCGTTAGGCTCTTTTCTATAGATAAAAAAAGACCCGGCAAGAGCCGGGTCAATAACCGTGATTAGCCTGATGAGGAGATAATCTGAAGAGGCCGACTGAAGGTCTCTTAAGCTTATCGGCTGATCTCGCGACCAGTTGTGATAATAATAACAATTCTCATTTTCAAGTCAACGGTCTTTTCAAACTTTTTTGCTCGCCGTGATATCGGCAGATAACGCCAGAAACAACGAACCCGACGCGAGGTCGGGTTCGGGTGTGGCCAGGCGTTGTTCAGGACACGTCGGCGGGCAGACGCAGCTGGGTGACTTCCTTGTTCAGCAGGTCAATACGCTTGGCCATGCTCTCGATCAGGCTGTGAGCAATCCGCGGGTTGCTTTGCATCAGGCTGAGGAATTGCTCTTTCGGGATCACCATGACCGTGCATGGCTCGCTGGCCAGCACCGTGGCGCTGCGTTTCTCGCGAGTGAATACGGCCATTGCGCCGAAAATTTCGTCTTTCTGTACATCGCCGACCTTATGCCCGTCGACATAGGCCTCGGCATGGCCTTCGATAATGATAAACACGTTGTCGGCAACATCGCCCTGATGAATCAGCTCTTCGCCGGCAGCAAAGTGCTGGAAACCGGTCGAGGGGCGGATTTCCGGCTGCTTCAGGCGAGCCAGGGCATCGGACAGCAGGGCGGTGTGGCCGATCAGGTACTGGATAAACAGTTCCTGACGCTGCTCGCTGGCGTAGATGTGCTTGAACACTTCGCTGCGCGAATAGGGGATCAGGCTCAGCTGCTCTTCGCTGCTGTAACGGCAGCTCGGCATGTCCAGGCCCTGGCGCAGGCCAACCAGATCGCCTTCTTGCAGGTAGAACAGCGGACGCTCATCGACCAGCGCATGCAGCAAGCCGTTCTCGATGATGAAGAGTTGATTGCCCGGCAGCGCGAGTGCCAGATCTTCGGCCCGCTCCAGTTGCAGAGACGGACCTGTGGGTGCGAGCCCCTCAAGCAGCTGGGTGGGGATGCTTTGCAGTCGGTTGATCAGCTGATCGGCGTAGGCCGGTTGCTCCCCGAGTAAATACATGAGCGAATTTCCTTGAACTGGCTGGGCATACTAAACCGCACGAACTTCCCTAAAACAATAGTTGCCAGCGTGCCTCAGGTAAATCAAAAGGCTGAGAGGTTGTGAGCTAGCTCTTGTTGTGGTGCGCACTTTCGTCGAGCTGGCCATTAAGCTCGGCTTTGTGCCCTGGCGGCAACTCATTCCAGTGCACATCCAGCAGCGCGCCCTCAATTGCATACAAAAGCACCTTGGAGGCCCTGAATCCCCGTGCTCGCACCGCCCGGTACGCACTGACCGCGCCCAGCCGGCGCAGGTCATTGGCGCTGTGGATACCGACGGCGTGCAACCACTGGGCCGAGGTTTTGCCGAGGTTCTTCAGGTGTTGCAGTTCATCGTTCATCAAGCCACCTTGCGCTGCTCTAGAGGTGTGCAAATGGAGTCACTTTGGCGTGCCTGCCAGAAAGTGTAGCGGCCAGCGGACAAAACGTGGCTGTTTGGCATCACCCCAGGCCTGGCGCAGGCTGGGCGTAAGGTGCAGCAGTGGATCCACGCCGTTTTGCTGCTCATAGCGCTGCACCGCCGACCAGGTGCGCAGGTAACCCAGCAGTTGCTCCAGCGACCAACTCACTTCGATCGCGAAGGGTGGCAGGCTGAGCGGGTTGAACGGGTGACTGATGTCGCGGTAGCCGGCATCGACACTGGCGCGGCCCAGTGGCCAGTAGCCATTCAAGGTCTGCGCATAAAACACATCGATCAGCGCATCCAGTTCACTGTCGATCCGCATCAGGCTGTAACACCAGGCGCAGAACACTCCGCCGGGCTTGAGCAGGCGGGTGACTTCGGCAAAGAAGGCCGGTGTGGCGAACCAGTGCAGGGCCTGGGCTACCACGATCAGGTCAAGGCTGTGGTCGGCCAAGGGTTGCGCCTGTGCCTCGGCGACAAACAATGCCAAGTCTTGGCTATCCGGGTTGGCGAGCAGTTGCTCGACGCTGGCGTCGCAAGCCAGCACCTGCGCGAAGAGCCCCAGCAGCGGGCGGCTGGCTTGGCCATTACCGCAGGCAATATCCAGCGCCCGCTGGCGCTCCGGGCATTGTGCGGCGAGCCAGGCGAACAGATCGTCAGGGTAATGCGGGCGAAAACTGGCATAGGCGTCGGCGCGGGCGCCAAACAGCCGGCTGATTTCGCTCATGTTCAGCGGGTGCGGTAGCGCAGGCGGGTGCCGAAATTGACCGACATGAGGATTTCGTCGGCGCTCAGTTCCACCGGGAAGTAGGCCCCGGAAATCTGTGCATGGGCCAGGCTGGCACCTTCCAGTTGGGCATTGCGCAGGTCGAGGCCGCGCAAGTCGGTGCCGCGAAAGTAGGCGTTGGTGAAGTTGATGCCTTGGGCGTCCAGGGCGCGCAGGTCGAGGCCGCGGAAGTCGCCGTCAGTCAGGTCGACTGCTGCGTCTTTGGGCTTTTGCGCATTGAATGCAGAGATGTTCTCGTTACGAATCAGGACGTACAGCGGGTTGTCGAGTTGTCGGGGCTGACTCATGGGGTGTCTCCGCGTGGGTTCACCGCCAGTATAGAAGCCGCGGCGCGCTCTGCTCGCGCCGCGGTTGGCCGGTTTACAGGCCGGGGAGGCGCTGGCGTATGCGCGCGATCAGGCTGTCCAGGCTGGCGCTTTCGTGGGTGTCTACACGCTTGCTGTGCAGCAGCTCATCGGCACTCAGCGCCTCGCGGCTGGCTTGCTGGGCGCGTACGACGTCCATGGTGGCGTCGGACGGGTCGCTGCCGGCGGCTTTGCGTTGCTCCAGCCAGCTGGCGATCACGTCGTCGGGGGCGCTGCACTCCAGAATCAGGAAGGGCGCGCCGCAGGCTTCGGCAACTTGGCTGGCCGCTTCGCGCTGGGCCTGCTTGAGGTAAGTGGCGTCGATTACCACCGGGAAACCAGCGTGCAGCGCCGCTTCTGCCAGTTGATGCAGGCGCTGGTAAGTCGCGGCGCTGGCGTCCTGGGTGTAGATGCCGGCGCTCAATTGGCCGCGATTGGCCGCAGTCTGCTCACCGAACAGGCGCTTGCGCTCTACATCCGAGCGCAGGCGGATCGCCCCGAGTGCTTCGACCAGGCGCATGGCCACGTGGCTTTTGCCGACGGCGGAAACACCGTGGGTAATGGCCAGGAAGTTCGATGGAATGGCGCTGTAGCTTTCCGCCAGGTTGGCGTAGTTGCGGTATTGACGCAGGGTGACGGCTTTTTCCACTGCATCGGTCTGGTGGGCCAGGCTGAACAGTGCGACTTTGGCGCGTACCAGGGCGCGGTAGGCCTTGTAGAAGTTCAGCAGCTCCAGCGCCGGGTAATCACCGGTGTGCTCCAGCCAGGCGTTGACGAAGCGCCAGGCGTGCGCCTTGAGGCCGCGGTCTTCCAGGTCCATGGCAAGGAAGGCGGCGTCCGAGGCGATATCGATCAGGCGGAAGGGTTCGTTGAATTCGATGCAGTCAAACAGTACGACCTGGCCATCCAGCAGGGTCGTGTTGCCCAGGTGGATGTCGCCGTGGCATTCGCGGATTGAGCCATTGGCGGCGCGGGTGGCCAGCAGCGGCTCGAGGCGGCTGAAGCTGGCTTCGGTCCAAGCCTGCAGGGCGTCGAGCTGGAGCAGGTCGGTCGCGTCGCTAAGCATGGGGCGGATCTGTTCGAAGTTCTGTCGCATCGGTGCCACGATCGCCGTCGGCGAACACAGCTCATGGCTGCTAGGTACCGCTGGGGTCAGGGCGTGGAAGTCGGCAATCTGCTTGGCCAGGGCGTCGATATGCGCCTCGCTCAGCTCACCGCGGGCCTGTACTTCGCTGAGCAGCTGGCTCTGCGGGAACTGGCGCATCTTCAGCGCGTATTCGATGGCAACACCGCTACCACCTAACTGCGGAGCATCGGCGCTGCCATTGATCGACAGCACTTCCAGGTACAGGCCCTGGGTCAGGCGCTGGTTGAGGCGCAGTTCTTCCTTGCAGAAGTGTTCGCGGGCGTTCAGTTCGGTGAAGTCGAGAAAGCCGAAATTCACCGGTTTTTTGACCTTGTAAGCGAAGGGGCCGGTGAGTATCACCCAGGAAATATGGGTTTCGATGACCTGGAATTGCTCCACCGGATGCGGGTAGAGGGCCGGGTTTTGCAGTGCGGCGATCAGGGCTTGGCTCACGGGCGATCCTTGGCTTGCGTACAAATAAGAGGCGGCCATTATGGCCGCTTGGGTCCCGTCTGCAAACCGCTGCGGTGGCCTGCTGGCAAGTGGGCAAAGTGCGTATAATGCCGCGCCATGACTC
Source organism: Pseudomonas sp. (assembly GCF_049653025.1). Taxonomy (GTDB): domain Bacteria; phylum Pseudomonadota; class Gammaproteobacteria; order Pseudomonadales; family Pseudomonadaceae; genus Aquipseudomonas. The sequence goes on from NZ_JBASFM010000007.1 coordinate 126,051, forward strand.
GTACCCGATCTTCCCGTCCCCATTCAAAACGCCGTTCTGGCGGTATGCGCCCCTGGTTGGGCTGGGCTATCAAGCTCAGTCTGGTTGGCCTGGTGGTGCTCGCCGTGTTTGCGGTTTATCTCGATGCCGTGGTGCAGGAGAAGTTCTCCGGCAAGCGCTGGACCGTGCCGGCCAAGGTGTATGCGCGGCCGCTGGAGCTGTTCGTCGGACAGAAGCTGACCAAGGACGACTTCCTCAAGGAACTCGATGCCCTGGGCTATCGCCGCGAAAGCGCGGTGGCGGGCCCAGGCGGCGTGTCGGTGGCCGGCAACAATATCGAACTGCATTCGCGCGGGTTCCAGTTCTATGACAGCACCGAGCCTTCGCAGCGAGTGCGCGTGCGCTTTTCCGGCGACTACGTTGCCGGCCTGAACCAGGCCGGCGGTGGCAACCTGGCGGTGGCGCGCCTGGAACCTCTGCTGATTGGTGGCCTGTACCCGGCGCACCAGGAAGACCGCGTGCTGATCAAGCTGGATCAGGTGCCGCCGTATCTGGTGGAAACCCTGGTGGCGGTCGAGGATCGCGAGTTTTTCAATCACTTCGGCGTCTCGCCCAAGGGCATCGCCCGTGCGGTGTGGATCAACGCCACGGCCGGCCAGTTGCGTCAGGGCGGCAGTACCCTGACCCAGCAGTTGGTGAAGAACTTCTACCTGACCAACGAGCGCAGCCTGTCGCGCAAGGCCACCGAGGCCATGATGGCAGTGCTGCTGGAGTTGCATTACGACAAGCAGGACATTCTCGAGGCCTACCTCAACGAGGTATTCCTCGGTCAGGACGGCCAGCGCGCGGTGCATGGTTTCGGCCTGGCCAGCCAGTACTTCTTCAGCCAGCCATTGTCCGAGCTGAAGCTCGATCAGGTGGCGTTGCTGGTGGGGATGGTCAAGGGGCCGACCTATTACAACCCGCGACGTAATCCCGAGCGGGCGCTGGAGCGGCGCAACCTGGTGCTGGATGTCGTGGCCGAGCTGGGTGTTGCCAGCGCGGAGGAGGTTGCTGCCGCCAAACAGAAACCGCTGGGCATCACCCAGCGTGGCAGCCTGGCGGACAGTTCCTTCCCGGCCTTCCTCGACCTGGTCAAGCGCCAGTTGCGCGCCGATTACCGCGAGGAAGACTTGACCGAAGAGGGGCTGCGCATCTTCACCAGCTTCGATCCGATTCTCCAGCTCAAGGCCGAGAGCGCCCTGACGGACTCCCTGAAACGCCTGTCCGGGCGCAAGGGTGTGGACGAAGTCGAGGCCGGGATGGTGGTGACCAGCCCCGAGAGTGGTGAGGTCCAGGCTCTGATCGGCAGCCGTCAGCCGCGCTTCGCCGGCTTCAACCGGGCCCTGGATGCGGTGCGGCCGATTGGTTCGTTGATCAAACCGGCGATCTATCTGACGGCGCTGGAGCGGCCCAGCCAGTACACCCTGACCAGCTTGCTGGAAGACCAGCCGTTCTCCATCAAGGGGGCGAATGGCCAGGTCTGGAGCCCGCAGAACTATGACCGCAAGGCCCATGGCACGATTTACCTGTACCAGGGGCTGGTCAATTCCTACAACCTGTCCACGGCCAAGCTGGGCCTGGAAATGGGCGTGCCTGAGGTGCTCAAGACCCTTGAACGACTGGGTGTCGAGCAGGACTGGCCGGCCTATCCGTCGATGTTGCTGGGGGCTGGTGGGCTCAGTCCGATGGCGGTGGCGAACATGTATCAGACCCTCGCCAATGGTGGTTTCAATACTCCGTTGCGGGGCATCCGCAACGTGCTGACGGCTGAGGGTGAGCCGCTCAAGCGCTACCCGTTCCAGATTCAGCAGCGGTTTGACAGTGGCGCGATTTACCTGTTGCAGAACGCCATGCAGCGCACCATGTCAGAAGGCACCGGACGCTCGGTTTACAACCAGTTGCCGCGTTCGCTGGCGCTGGCGGGCAAGACCGGTACCAGTAACGACTCGCGTGACAGCTGGTTCGCCGGGTTTAGCCAGGATGTGCTGGCGGTGGTGTGGTTGGGGCGTGATGACAATGGGCCGACGCCGCTGACCGGTGCGACCGGTGCGTTGCAGGTGTGGACCGACTTTATGCGCAAGGCCGATCCGCTGCCGCTGGACATGCCGGTGCCGGATAATATCGTGCAGGCCTGGGTCGATGCTCACAGCGGGCAGGGCTCCGATCCGAGTTGTCCGAATGCAGTACAGATGCCGTATATTCGCGGCAGTCAGCCCGTCGCGGGGCCGGCCTGTGGTATTCAGGCACCGGCCGCTGAAGTGATGGACTGGGTGCGTGGCTGGTTGGATTAAGTGAGAGGGTGTGCAGTGAATAAGTGGTTGATTCCAGCTTTGACGGCTTCGCTGGCGCTGAGCGGCTGTAGCAGCGTGCCGCGCGGTTCGATTCCGGTGGTCGATGGCGGCTCTACGGTGGCTGGCGCGCAGTCTGGTGCGCAGGGCGGCTATGGTGGTCAGGCGGCTCAACCGCAAGCCTTGCCGGAAGAGTCCGGGGTGGTGGTGATGGTGCCGGGTGGGGGTGGTAGTTCTGCGCCGATCCAATCGTTCCCGGCCGGTAATGCGCCGCTGGATACCGGTACCAGCAGTCAGCCTTGGAGCAGCACCGCTCCGGTTGCGCCACAGGGCGGCTATTCCGCGCCGGCTCCAAGTGGTATTCCAAGTAGTGGCCTGGCCGTGGATGAACAGCTGGATGGGCCAGTACTGGCCTTGCTGACCACCGCGCAGCAACAGCAAGGCGGTGGCGATCTGAATGGTGCCGCTTCTAGTCTGGAGCGTGCCCAGCGTATTGCGCCACGTGAGCCACAAGTGCTCTACCGTCTGGCCGAGGTTCGTCTGGCTCAGGGCGATGCCGCGCAAGCCGAGCAGTTCGCCCGTCGTGGCCTGAGCTATGCCAGTGGTCGTCCGGCCTTGCAGGCCAGCCTGTGGAACCTGATTGCCCAGGCCCGTGAGCGTCAAGGCGATGCCGCGGGTGCCGCGCAGGCTCGTGAGCAGGCGCGGGTTAGCCTCTGATGGATGCGCGTGTGCCGGTGTTGGCCGAACAGTTGCTGCTGATTGAGCGGGAGCTGCGTGTACAGGGCTGGTGGCAGGCGCAAGCGCCCAGCGTCGAGGCACTGTCCAGCCAGGAGCCGTTCTGCGTCGATACGCTGGCGTTCGAGCAATGGCTGCAGTGGATATTTTTGCCGCGGATGAAGCAGCTGCTGGAAACCGGCGCTGCACTGCCCTGCGTGTCTGGAATTCAGCCGATGGCTGAGCAGGTATACGGCGGGCAGATAGAGAAGGCGAGGGCGCTGATCAAACTGCTGGGTGAATTTGATCAGCTGATCATTGGCGCGACCTGAGTCGCGCCAAGCGGTTTACTTGCAGTTGTCGGCAATCGCCTTCTGCGCTTCGGCAATGCGACTTTGCCGCTCTTCTTCGCTCAATCGACGTACTTCACCGTCTACTTCGGTGCGTAACCGCGGGTTGTTTTCCAGCTGCGAGAGGTTGGTGCGCACATCTTCGCAGTACTTCTTGCGTTCAGTTTCCTTGGCAGCAACCTCCTGCTTGACCTTCTCGTCGATGGCCGCCTGTTCGGGGTCGGCAATGCTCTCGAAGGTTGGGGCGGCCTTCGGCGCTTCGGTTGGGGCCGGTTTGGGTGGCGGTGTAGCAGTGTTGACGCTGGTGGCTTGCTGGCCTTGCGGCGGTTGCGCGCCGAAGTGAGTCACGCCTTGCGCGTCAACCCACTTGTAAACCTGGCTGGCCATGGCGGTTGCGCTCATGGCGAGCAGCAAGCTGCTGGTGATAATCATGCGGCGCATGCTGTTTCCTTATGTTGAGCTGCGATACCTAGTGACTACTATAACCAAAATGTTCGAATCGTCATCCTGCGCTGCGTCACAGCAGAAGATTGCAGATTCGCTCACGGATTACTTGACTTGGCGGTGAGGAATCCGAACAATTCCACGTTCGCTGTAGTGGAGTCCGCCGCAAGCAGGCTTTAGCTCAGCAGACATGAGGCGCATACCCGCGCCGACCTGTTACACCCGCAACGCGTTACCTCGCGCTGGGTGGGAAAACCCCGCAACACTTTGGGGCATTCCCAATACTTGCTCAGTAGTAGCTGACGTAGTCGGCGACCACCGTCGCTCATGCTCTGCTGGCAGTAAACCTATCTTAGGCCGCCCTCCTTGTTGGGCGGTTTTCTGGCGTTTTAGAGGTGAACAACGTGGAGCTTTTATCCGGCGCTGAAATGATCGTCCGCTTTTTGCGTGACGAAGGCGTTAAGAACATCTATGGGTACCCGGGCGGTGCCCTGCTGCATGTCTACGATGCCCTGTTCAAAGAACCGGAAGTTCAGCACGTCCTGGTTCGTCATGAGCAAGCAGCAACTCATATGGCTGACGGTTATGCCCGTGCCACCGGTAAAGCCGGTGTGGTGCTGGTAACGTCCGGCCCTGGCGCAACCAATGCCATCACCGGCATTGCCACCGCCTATATGGACTCCATTCCGATGGTGGTGTTGTCGGGCCAGGTGCCGAGCACCATGGTCGGCACCGATGCCTTCCAGGAAACCGACATGATCGGTATCTCCCGGCCGATCGTGAAGCACAGCTTTATGATCAAGCACGCCTCGGAAATCCCGGAAGTCCTGAAGAAAGCCTTCTATCTGGCGCAATCCGGCCGTCCAGGCCCGGTGGTGGTGGATATTCCGAAGGACATGACCAACCCGGCTGAGAAGTTCGAGTACGTCTATCCGAAGAAGGTCAAGCTGCGTTCTTACAGCCCAGCTCTGCGCGGTCACTCCGGGCAGATCCGCAAAGCGGCTGAATTGCTGCTGATGGCCAAGCGCCCAGTTATCTATTCCGGTGGTGGCGTGATCATGGGTGGCGCTGCAGCGCCGCTGACCGAGCTGGCGCAGATGCTCAACCTGCCGGTCACCAATACCCTGATGGGCTTGGGTGGCTATCCGGGTACCGACCGTCAGTTCCTCGGCATGCTCGGTATGCACGGCAGCTACACCGCCAACCTGGCAATGCACCACGCCGATGTGATCCTGGCGGTTGGCGCGCGTTTCGATGACCGGGTGATCAACGGCGCGAGCAAGTTCTGCCCGAACGCCAAGATCATCCACGTCGATATCGATCCGGCTTCCATCTCCAAGACCATCAAGGCCGATATCCCAATCGTCGGTCCGGTTGATAGCGTGATGACTGAGATGGTCGCGATCCTTAAAGAGATCGGCGAGCAGCTGAACAAGGAAGCGTTGTCGAGTTGGTGGAAGCAGATCGAAGAGTGGCGCGGTGGTCGCATCATGTTCCCTTACGACAAGGGCGACGGCAGCATCATCAAGCCGCAAACCGTGATCGAAACCCTGTCCGAAGTCACCGGTGGCGACGCCTTCGTGACCTCTGATGTGGGCCAGCACCAGATGTTTGCGGCGCAGTACTACCGCTTCAACAAGCCGAACCGTTGGATCAACTCCGGCGGCCTGGGCACCATGGGTTTTGGTTTCCCTGCGGCCATGGGCGTCAAGCTGAGCTTCCCGGATGACGAAGTTGCCTGTGTGACCGGTGAAGGCAGCATCCAGATGAACATCCAGGAGCTCTCCACCTGCCTGCAGTACGGTTTGCCGGTGAAGATCGTCAACCTGAACAACGGCGCGCTGGGTATGGTGCGCCAGTGGCAGGACATGAACTACGGTAGCCGTCACTCGCACTCCTATATGGAGTCGTTGCCGGACTTCGTCAAGCTGGCCGAGGCCTATGGCCATGTCGGCATGCGCATCACTGATCTGAAAGACCTGAAACCGAAGATGGAAGAGGCCTTCGCGATGAAAGATCGCCTGGTGTTCCTCGATATCCAGGTTGATACCAGTGAGCACGTCTACCCGATGCAGATCAAAGACGGTGCAATGCGCGATATGTGGCTGAGCAAGACGGAGCGTACCTAATCATGCGACACATTATTTCCCTGCTGCTGGAAAACGAGCCCGGCGCACTGTCCCGCGTGGTCGGTCTGTTCTCGCAGCGCAACTACAACATCGAAAGCCTGACCGTGGCACCAACCGAAGACCCGACCCTGTCGCGTTTGACGTTGACCACTGTGGGTCATGATGAGGTGATTGAGCAGATCACCAAGAACCTCAACAAGCTGGTTGAAGTGGTCAAGCTGGTCGATCTGTCGGAAAGCGCTCACGTCGAGCGCGAGCTGATGCTGGTCAAGGTCAAGGCCACCGGCGCTCAGCGCGCCGAGGTCAAGCGCACTACCGACATCTTCCGTGGGCAGATCGTCGATGTGACCAGCAGCGTCTACACCATTCAGTTGGCCGGCACGAGCGACAAGCTGGACAGTTTTATCCAGGCCGTCGGCACTGCGTCGATCCTGGAGACCGTGCGCAGTGGTGTTACCGGCATTGCTCGCGGCGACAAGGTGCTGAGCATCTGATTGCGTTGTACTGATTAAACGAAAAGCCCTTGGGGAGATATCCCTGAGGGCTTTTTGCATTTCGGGGTCAGCGGCTCGCTGCCGGCATTTAGCGTTGGCGATTCCAGAAGGCGTTGATCAGCGGATCTTTAAGGCGTTTCTCCAGCGCAAATAGGCCGATGTCATAGGCGGTTAACGGCGGCTGGATATCGTAGATGCGGATGCGCGCGGTCAGTGGGCTGTTGTCGAGGACGATTTGCGGCACCACGCCGATACCAAAGCCCAGGCTCACCATGCTTACGATGGCTTCGTTACCGCTTACCTGCGCATAAATGCGCGGTTTGATGTTGTGGCTTTTCAGCCACAGGTCGGTTCGGGTGCGGGCGAGGCCTTCTTCCGAGAGGATCATCGGCACGTCCCGCCAGCTCTCCGCTGTGGGGTGCCTAAGCTGTTCTTCGCTCAATAGCTGAGGTGACTGCGGGCCAATAAAGCACAGCTCTGAGCGGGCTATCGATTGAAACGCGACGCCGGCTGGCAAGCTGTCGGGGCGGGCGCCGATGGCCAGGTCTTCCAGTCCTTCCTGCACGCGCTCCACGGCTTTGGCCGCGTCGCCGGTGTGCAGCTTCATTTCAATGCGTGGGTAATCCTGGCGAAAGCTGCTCAAGATGTCATAGAGGAAGCTGTAGCTGGCCGTTACCGAGCAATACAGGGATAGCTCCCCGTGCAGGATTAACTGATCCTGTTTGAAGGTCTGGCGAATGGCTTGCAAGCCGTTTATGACCTCGCTCGCATACTCGCGGAACTGTTGGCCCTCGCGGGTCAGGCGCACTGAGCGGTTGTCGCGCAGAAACAGCGGCGCGCCGAGTTCGTCCTCAAGCTGCTTGATGCTGCGGCTGAGTGCGGAAGGGCTGATATGCTGCTCGCGGCTGGTTTTGCCGAAGTGCAGGTGGTCGGCCAAAGAGAGAAAGAGTTTGAGTGCGTGGCTATCCATAATCGTTTCAGTTATCGGCATGTTATGTTGCAAATATATCATTTTACGCAACGGGGCGGATCACTTAAGGTGTCTTCGTCGCGGTGCATGCACCCCATCCCTTTTCGATTAAAAGAGCCAAGAACATGAAAGTTTATTACGACAAAGACTGTGACCTCTCGATCATCCAGGGCAAGAAAGTTGCCATCATCGGTTACGGTTCCCAGGGCCACGCTCAAGCGTGCAACCTGAAAGACTCCGGCGTTGACGTGACTGTTGGCTTGCGTAAAGGCTCGGCCACCGTTGCCAAGGCTGAAGCCCACGGCCTGAAAGTGACTGACGTTGCTTCCGCCGTTGCTGCTGCCGATCTGGTCATGATCCTGACCCCGGACGAGTTCCAGTCTTCGCTGTACAAGAACGAAATCGAACCGAACATCAAGAAGGGCGCTACCCTGGCCTTCTCCCACGGCTTCGCCATCCACTACAACCAGGTTGTGCCGCGCGCCGACCTCGACGTGATCATGATCGCGCCGAAGGCTCCGGGCCACACCGTACGTACCGAGTTCGTCAAGGGCGGCGGTATTCCTGACCTGATCGCTGTTTACCAGGACGCGTCTGGCAACGCCAAAAACGTTGCGTTGTCCTACGCTTCGGGCGTTGGTGGCGGCCGTACCGGTATCATCGAAACCACTTTCAAAGACGAAACCGAAACCGACCTGTTCGGCGAGCAAGCCGTTCTGTGCGGCGGTACCGTTGAACTGGTCAAGGCTGGTTTCGAAACTCTGGTTGAAGCTGGCTACGCGCCGGAAATGGCCTACTTCGAGTGCCTGCACGAACTGAAGCTGATCGTTGACCTCATGTACGAAGGCGGTATTGCCAACATGAACTACTCGATCTCCAACAACGCCGAATACGGCGAGTACGTGACCGGTCCGGAAGTGATCAACGCCGAATCCCGTCAGGCTATGCGCAATGCTCTGAAGCGTATCCAGGACGGCGAGTACGCCAAGATGTTCATCAGCGAAGGTGCCACTGGCTACCCTTCGATGACCGCCAAGCGTCGTAACAACGCTGCTCACGGTATCGAAATTATTGGTGAGCAACTGCGCTCCATGATGCCGTGGATCGGTGCCAACAAGATCGTCGACAAAGCTAAGAACTAAGCGTTGTTGATGTGAGAAAAAACGCGGCCAAGGCCGCGTTTTTTCATGGTGCGGCAAGGCTTCTGGTATAAAGCCTGAGAGTTGCATGGCTGCTGACGTGAACCCTGATCGTCGGTGTCTGTCGAAATTTTCCAAATCCGTTGCAAGGTATTGTTCATGAATGAACGTCCAGATGAGCCGCAGTCTCCCGTCGACGCCGAAAGTTTGCTGCCAATCGATGAGCATATAGAAGAAGGGCATGACGCCGAAGGTCGCAAGGTCCGTCACCGCGGTATTTATCTGCTGCCCAACCTGTTTACTACAGCCAACCTGTTTGCCGGGTTCTACGCCATTATCAATGCCATGAACGGCAACTTCTATGTGGCGGCGGCTGCTGTGTTTGTTGCCATGGTGCTGGATGGCCTGGATGGGCGCGTGGCGCGTCTGACCAATACCCAAAGCGCCTTTGGTGCCGAGTATGACTCGCTGTCCGACATGGTCGCCTTCGGCGTGGCTCCCGCCTTGCTCGCGTTTGAGTGGGCGTTGGGCAGTATGGGTAAGGTCGGCTGGATGGTCGCCTTCATCTATGTAGCCGGTGCTGCGTTGCGTCTGGCGCGCTTCAATACGCAGATTGGCAGCGTCGATAAGCGCTACTTTATCGGCCTGGCTAGCCCGGCTGCTGCAGGTGTGGTGGCGGGTACGGTGTGGGCCTTCAGTGATTTCGGTATCAAGGGTTCGAATATGGCCTTTGTGGTTGCGATCCTGGTGGCGGCTGCCGGTATGCTGATGGTCAGTAATATCAAGTACAACAGCTTCAAGGATCTCGACCTGAAAGGGCGTGTGCCGTTTGTGGCGATCCTGGTGGTGGTGCTGGTGTTTGCCGTGGTGTTCAGTGATCCGCCGCGTATTCTGCTGATCATCTTCCTGGCTTACGCGGCCTCGGGGCCGATTCAGTACCTGCTGCGCCTGCGTCGCGGTAAAAGCGCCTAGTTACTGTGCGGTTGGTACGACAAAACCGTTGAAGCGTCAGCTTCAACGGCTTTGTCGTTTCTGCAGGCGGCGGGCAGGTGGTTTGCGTGGCTGCAGCCTTTGATTTCATGGGTATTGAAACAAAAGCATAACAATCGATTGACCTTCGTTCGGAAGTCCCTATAATTCGCGCCTCTTCCGGCGTAAGCGGCTCTTGAAACTTCTTATAAAACAAGAAGTTAGATTTAAAAGAGGGCTTGCAAAGCAGCGAAAGCTGCGTAGAATGCGCCGGGCTGGCAGGGTGG
>NZ_JBASFM010000008.1:0-281443 GCF_049653025.1 Pseudomonas sp.
TCGGATCTGCTGCGCGTCGGCGATACGGCGTTAGAAATGGCCTCGGGCTGCTCATTTACAGCCAGTAAACTCCGCGCCCTCGGCCATTTCTGCCTTGTCTCGCTCTAGCTCGCGAGATCCGAAACAGCTTCTAAAGCGTGAGTGTTTAGACGAACTGCGCGGCGGCGTAGCCCGAAGCCCAGGCCCACTGGAAGTTGAAGCCGCCTAGGTGGCCGGTGACATCCAGCACTTCGCCGACAAAATACAGCCCCGGCGATTTCAGCGACTCCATGGTCTTCGATGACACCTCGCGGGTATCCACGCCGCCCAGGGTGACCTCGGCGGTGCGGTAACCCTCGGTACCGGCCGGTACCAGCTGCCAGTCACCGAGCTGCTCGGCAATCGCCTTGAGTTCGGCGTGGGTGTACTGCTTCATCGGTTTGGAGGCGAACCAGTTGTCCGCCAGCAGCCCGGCCATCTTCTTGGTGAACAGCTCGGCGAGCAGGGTTTTCAGCTCGCTGTTGGGCCGCTCGCGCTGCTGCTCGGCCAGCCACTCAGGTAGGTCGATATGCGGCAGCAGGTTGATGCTGATGGCATCCCCGGGTTGCCAGAATGAGGAAATCTGCAGAATCGCCGGGCCGCTTAAGCCGCGGTGGGTAAACAGAATGTTTTCCTTGAAGCTCTGCCCGTTGCAGCTCACCAGGCAGTCCTCCACCGAGGTGCCAGACAGCTCGGTGCACAGCGCCTTGAGCTGCGGGTCGGTGATGGTGAACGGCACCAGACCGGCGCGGGTCGGCAGCAGCTCGTGGCCGAACTGCCTGGCCACCTGATAACCGAAGCCGGTGGCACCCAGGGTCGGAATCGACAGGCCACCGGTGGCGATCACCAGCGACTCGCAGCGCAGCATGCCGGCGCTGGTCTGCAGCTGGTAGCCGCTGTCCAGCTTGGCGATCTCACTGACCGAGGTGTCCAGGTGCAGGTCGACGCCGGCTTCGTCGCACTCGCTGAGCAGCAGGCCGAGGATGTCGCTGGCCTTGTTGTCGCAGAACAGCTGGCCGAGTTTCTTCTCGTGGTACGCCACGCCGTGCTTGGCCACCAGGCCGATAAAGTCCCACTGGGTGTAGCGCGCCAGGGCGGATTTGCAGAAATGCGGGTTGTGCGAGAGAAAATTGCCCGGCTCGCAGTACATATTGGTGAAGTTGCAGCGGCCGCCCCCGGACATCAGAATCTTCTTGCCGGCCTTGTTGGCGTGATCCAGCAGCAGCACCTGGCGGCCGCGCGCGGCGGCCGTCAAGGCGCACATAAGCCCGGCGGCACCGGCTCCGATAATCACGACTTGGGGGGTAAGCACGAACTCATTCCTCGACACGACCCGCGCCGAAACCCCGGCGCAAAACAGCGCGCATCTTAACTGCAAGTTGTCGAGTGCGCTTGAGGGCTGGACGTGAGGTCGTAAGCCATTACCTGCATGCCGATCTCAAGCATGTCGGTGTTGAATGGGATTTCGCCACAGGTATGGAAACCGAATCGTGAGTAGAAGGCTTGTGCAGTGCGATTGCTCTTTAGAACATCCAGCCACAGCAGGTGATGTTGTCGTACTGATGCACGCTCGCAGACAACCCTCAGTAACTGCTTGCCATAGTCTTTGCCGGTCGCGGACTTGAGCAGGTAGATCTTCTGCAGTTCTACGCCAACTTTATTGCCCAACGGCATGGGGCTATTCCAGTTGAGTTTGGCAAAACCCAGAGTGTCGCCGGCCACGTCCTCGGCCAGCAGCCATAGATGCTGGTCTGTAGCCGCGAGCGAGCGGGCCAGGTTCTCGCTTGAGAAGTCGTCGGAAAGAAAGCGCTGCATCCCTGCGGGTGTCCAGACTTCACTGAAATGCTCACGGTAGGTATCGCAGCCGATACGCTGCAAAGTCTCTAGATCAGCATGGTTGGCATCGCGAACGTGTATGGGCTGGTGTTGCGTCATGCGACAGAACTCCTTTTTTGCCGTAATGAAGATTTGTGGGCACAGGATAGCTTTGGGTGTGTTTGTGGTGATTTACGTACTGTTAAAAATCTCTGGGGTGGCTAGGCTTAGGCCTCTGCTTTTTTGGACAGTTTCGATGACTGGATTGCGTACCTGCTTGCTGTCGCTGGTGCTGCTACCGCTGTATGGCGTCGCTGCTGAAACCTTGCGCTTGGTGGCCGACCCCTGGCCGCCGTTCAATGATCAGGCGTTGCTCAACAACGGTGTGGCCTCGGACCTGGTCAGCACCGCGCTATCACGCGCCGGCTACTCCAGCACCTACGCGCAGGTGCCGTGGGAGCGCGCGGTGCGTGGCTTGCAGCAGGACATTTATGATGTGCTGATCAACGCCTGGTACACCGACGAGCGAGCCACCTTTGGCCATTACTCCCAGCCTTACCTGGTCAACCGCATCCGCTTTCTGCAGCGCAAGGGCAGCCAGATCAGCTTCAAGCAGTTACCCGACCTGTACCCCTACAGCATCGCCGTGGTGCGCGGTTATGCCTATTCCAGCGAGTTCGACCAGGACACCCGGCTGACCAAGGTCGGAGTCGTCGGCTTTGCCATGGGCGCACGCATGCTGCATGCCCGACGGGTGCAACTGACGCTGGAGGATGAGCTGGTCGCGCGCTTTCACCTGAGCCGCGAGCTGGCCAGCATTCGTGATCAGCTGGAGTTTCTGCCGCAGCCGCTAAGCGAGAACGGCCTGCATATTCTGGTCAGCCGCAACCACCCGCAGCATCAGCAGATTGCCGATGCGTTCAACAAGGCGATCGAGGCGATGCGCGCCGACGGCAGCTATGCGCAGATCTTTCAGCGTCACGGCCTGTAACCGGTTGCTGCCAGCCGCTGGCGGCTATCACTGACGTACATTTTCAAAACGCTTGCGGTACGCACTGGGGGTCAGCCCCACCCGTTGTTTGAACAGCCGCCGGAAGGAGTTGCCGTCGTCATAGCCCACCTGCAGGGTGATCTGCTCAAAGGCTTGCTGGCTGCTTTCCAAGAGGAACTTGGCCCGCTCGATGCGCAGGTTCTGCAAATACTCAATCGGCGTTTGCTCGGTGGCGGCTTTGAAGCGGCGAATAAAGTTGCGCATGCTCAAGCAGGATTCCTCAGCCACCTGCTCCATGACGATGCTCTGCGCCAGGCGTTGCTCCAGCCAGACCTGAATCTTGAGAATCTCGGCGTCGGTATGGTTCTTCTTGAAGGTGGTGCTCGCGTAGGGCGTTTGGCTGCGCACAGCCACATCGACCAGCAGTTTCTTCGCGCACTCGGCGGCCAGTTGCGGCGAGGAAAATTTGCGGATCAGATGCAGCAGCAGGTCGCTGCCACTGGTGGAGCCCCCTGAGCACAGAACTTGTCCGTCATCGGTCACGGTGCGCTCGGCTTGCAGTTTCACCTTGGGGAAGCGCTGCGCAAACTGCTCGCTGAATAACCAGTGCGTGGTGGCGCAGCGCCCATCCAGCAGCCCGGCCTGGGCGGTGACAAACGCGCCGGTGCACATGTTGGCGATATAGCTGCCTTGCTGGTGCTGCAGTTGCAGCCATTCGACCATTCTGCCCAGACCAGGCAGCACGCCGAGGATGTTGAACATAAAGCCCGGCACGACAACCAGCTGCGGGTTGTGCACCTGATCCAAGGCTTTGTCCGGGGTCAGTGTCAGGCCGCCGGTGCAGGCCACGCTGTGGCCATCGATCGAGGCGGTTTCCAGAGTGAACAGCGGTACATTGCCTGGCTCATTGCGAGCGCTTTTCTGGGTCGCATAGTGGTGCAGGACATTGGCGGTTGCGAAGAACTCCAGGGTGGCGGCCACGCTGGTGGAGGAGCAGTGATCGGCCATCAGGACGGTGACGTGCATGGCGATTCTCCGGTCTGTGCGCGGTGTGTTGGTAAAAATCGCATGTTATATGTCATTTCTGCCGATAGAGGCAGTCGCGCGTTCTCCCTAGTCTGTGTTTATCAGCTTCGATCATCGATAACACAGGGATTTCCAGCATGAAGAACACGGCATACCGGCTGTTCAAGAAGCCTTTTTTCGGCCGCTTTATCCGGCCCTGGCGCTGGCCGGAAAACGTTGAGCAGAGTCAGTGGCAGCGCCTGAGTGTCGACAGCCAATCGGGGGCGCGTATCTCGGCGTTGCTGGCTGCGGCGCACACCTCGCAGGTCAAGGGGGCGGTATTGCTGGCGCACCCTATGGGCGTGGCGGCCAAGGGCTTTTGGATAAAGTACGGGCACGCCGAGCTGCTGCGCCAGGCGGGCTACCATGTGATGCTGTTCGACTTGAACGGCTTCGGCGAAAGCACCTCGACCAGCATGGATTACCCCCTGGATGTGCTCGCCGCCGGTCGTGCCTTGCAGGCGCAATATCCCGACTTACCGGTGGCGGTGCTCGGCGCGTCCATGGGCGCGGCCATGAGCCTGTGCGCCCTGGCGCAGCCTGATCATCCGTTCAAGGCGGCAGTACTGGAGTCGGCCTTCCCGACCCTGCTGCACTTCTGGTCGCGTTACCCCATTCCCAAGCTGGGCATCCAGCTGTCCAAACTGCTGTATCCCGCCGGCGAGCGTAGCTTGCGCCCCATCTATGCCGCGCAGCGTTTGGTTGGCAGTCCCGAACTATTGCTGATCTACGGCGAGGCCGACGAGTTCACCCCGGTCAAGGACGGCAAGTTGCTATTGCAGGCCCTGCAGGGCAAAGCCGCCACGGAGTTCTGGCAGGTCCCGGGAGCCGAACACACCCATGCCTATGCCGCACAGCCACAGGACTATGCGCAGCGCGTGGTCGGCTTCTTGGATAAGCATCTGCTGGCACACCGCTTGGCGTCTTGATGCTGGCGGGGCTACTGCCAGCAGTTGCGCCCGCGGCCCTGGTGCTTGGCCTGGTAGAGGCGCATGTCGGCCTGGTGCAGCAGGCTTTCCAGGTCATCCGGTGCGCCATGGTAGATGCCGGCGCTGAAGCACAGTGGCGGTGCGCCGATGGCGTATTTCAGGCCGGCGCAATGAGTGCGCAACTGGTCGAGGGTGTCGCTTAGGGTCGCGGCATCTTGCTGGCTGACCATGGCGAACTCCTCGCCGCCCAGGCGGCCGAGCAGGGCGTCGGGAAAGGCGGCAGAAAACGCCCGGGAGAAGGCGATCAACGCCGCGTCACCGCTGGCGTGGCCGTGTTCGTCGTTGATGCGTTTGAAAAAATCCAGGTCGAGCATCGCCACGCTGAGGTCGCGGCCGCCGGCGCGCGCCTGCTGGAACAACTGTTGGCCGTGTTCGTAGAAGGCTCGGCGGTTGTTCAGGCCGGTGAGGGCATCGAATTGCGCCGCCTGTTTCAGCGCGCGCAGCAGGTCGCGGCGTTCCAGTGTCGACATCACCCGGCAGTTGAGCTCTTCCGAGCAGAACGGTTTGCGCAGGAAGTCATCGGCCCCGTGCTTGATAAATTTGGCGCTGAGCGAACCCTTGGTGTCGGCGGACAGGCCGAGAATGATCAGCTCGTGGCGCTTCATCTTCTGCCGTAGCAGCTTGACCAGGTCGAAACCGCTGAGCCCCGGCATGCTGTGGTCGACCACCAGCAGGTCGATGTCTGGCTGTTCCTTGAGGATGCGCAGGGCTTCGTCGCCATCGCAGGCTTCGATGATCTGGTAGCGATGCGGGGTCAGCACGTGGCGGATGTAATGGCGGGTCGCGTCGGAGTCCTCGGCGATGAGGATCTTCACGGCGCTGTTGCTTTCCAGGCGGTGCAGCAGGCGGAAGGCGTACTCGTAGGAGTGCTGGCTTTCCTTGAGCACGTAATCGACCACGCCCTTGAGCAGCATCTGGTCGCGGCGTTGTTCGTTGTAGGTGCCGCTGAGCACGATGCAGGGCAAGCGGTAGGTCATCACCACATCGACGATCTCGCCGTCCGGGGCATCCGGCAGGTTGAGGTCGACGATGGCGGCGAAGAACAGCTCGGCCGAGGTTTCCAGCATCACCTGGGCTTCACCCAGGGACGCGCAGAAGATCGGCTGGAACGCGCTTTCCTTGCGGAACAGGTGCTCAAGGATTTTCAGCACCAGGGGGCTGTCTTCGACCACCAGAATATTGCGCACGGGGCGTTCCTCTGCCGCGGGCCGCGTCACTGCGGCCGTCTGTTTGCCTGCTGCAACTATAGGGCGCGTATGCGCAGCGAGCGGCCCTTGATCTTGCCGTCGGTCAGGCACTTGAGCGCCTGCATGGCGACGACGCGCTCAACGGCCACATAGGCCTGGAAGTCGAAGATGGCGATCTTGCCAACCTGCGCGCCAGGGATGCCGGCCTCGCCAGTCAGGGCACCGAGGATATCGCCGGGGCGCAGCTTGTCCTTGCGCCCAGCGCCGATGCACAACGTAGTCATTGGCGGCTGTAACGGCGCGCCGCCCTGGTGTTTCAGGCTGCTCAGCGGGTGCCAGTTGAGCGGCACCCTTTGCAGGGTCTCGATGGCCTGGGCGCGATGGCCTTCGGCTGGGGCCACCAGGCTCATGGCCAGGCCCTTTTCGCCGGCACGACCGGTACGGCCGACGCGGTGAATGTGAATTTCCGAGTCGCGCGCCAGTTCGACGTTGATCACCATGTCCAGCGCATCGATATCCAGGCCGCGCGCGGCCACATCGGTGGCCACCAGTACCGACAAGCTGCGGTTGGCAAACATCGCCAGCACCTGGTCACGGTCGCGTTGCTCCAAGTCGCCATGCAGCGCGGCAGCCGAGATGCCTTTGGCGGTCAGGTGATCGACCACTTCCTGGCACTGCTGCTTGGTAAAGCAGAAGGCCACGCAGGATTGCGGGCGGTAGCTGTTGAGCAGCTTGACCACGGCGTCCATGCGCTCTTCCGGGGCGATCTCGTAGAAGCGCTGTTCGATCTGCGTATCGTCGTGCAGGGCGTCAGCCTTGACCTGCTGCGGGTTGCGCATAAAGGTCGCGGACAGTTGCTTGATGCCGCTCGGGTAGGTGGCCGAGAACAGCAGGGTCTGCCGGCGTGTCGGGGTCTGCCCGATGATGTCGGCGATGCTGTCGTAGAAGCCCATGTCGAGCATGCGGTCGGCTTCGTCGAGCACCAGGGTGTTGAGGCCGTCGAGCTTCAGCGTGCCCTTGCTCAGATGCTGCTGGATGCGCCCCGGGGTGCCGACGATGATCTGCGCGCCATGCTCCAGCGAGCCGATCTGCGGGCCAAACGGCACGCCGCCGCACAGGGTAAGGATCTTGATGTTGTCGGCGGAGCGCGCCAGGCGGCGCAGTTCCTTGGCCACCTGGTCGGCCAGCTCGCGGGTCGGGCAGATCACCAGCGCCTGACAACCGAAGAAACGCGGATTGAGCGGGTTAAGCAGGCCGATGCCGAAGGCGGCAGTCTTGCCGCTGCCGGTCTTGGCCTGGGCAATCAGGTCCATGCCCTTGAGCATTACCGGCAGGCTCTGCGCCTGAATCGGGGTCATCTCGGTGTAACCGAGGGACTCGAGGTTCGCCAGCATGGCGGCGGAAAGCGGCAGAGAAGAAAACGCGGTGTTGGTCACGGTACAGGCCTGCTAAACGAAATGGCGTGCAGTGTAACAGGCTGCGCTTGCTGGCCTGACGTTAACAGGCAGCCGGTCGTGTGCCGGCGCGGCTTAGAACCTTATTTACGATCTCGCGAGCTAGAGCCATGCAAGGCGCTACGTTAGTAACAGCCTTCGGCTGGTCAAAGCGGCGAGGAAGCGGAGTTTACTGGTGTAAATGAGCATTACTCGTTTCACTCGCCCTTCGGGTCGCGCTAAAGCGCGTTAGCCACAAGTGGCTTGCCGAGCCTGTTTTTAACGCAGCAGGGCCGACGCGCAGCAGATCGTAAAAAGGTTCTAGAACAGATCGATGGGGTCGACGTCCAGCGACCAACGCACCGCGCGGCCGCTGGGCATCTGCTCCAGGGCCTGCATCCACGTATTGAGCAGGCGATGCAACGGCGCGCGGGCATTGGCCTGCACCAGCAACTGGGCGCGATAGCGGCCGGCGCGGCGCTCCATCGGTGCGGGCACCGGGCCGAGCAGTTCGATGCCGTTGAGTTTCAGCTCGTTCAATAGCAGCTCGGCTTCCGTGCAGGCGTCGTCGAGAAAGCCTTCGGCCTGGCCCGGCTTGTGCGCCTCTGCGCGCAGCAGGGCGAGGTGGCAGAACGGCGGCAGGCCGGCGCTGCGCCGTTCACTGAGGGCCTGTTCGGCGAAGGCGAAGTAGCCCTGCTCGGTCAGTTGCACCAATAAAGGATGGTCGGCCAGGTGGCTCTGGATGATCACCTTGCCCGGCTCTTCGGCGCGCCCGGCGCGGCCGGCAACCTGCACAATCAGCTGGGCCATGCGCTCGCTGGCGCGGAAATCCGCGGAGAACAGGCCGCCATCGGCATCCAGAATCGCCACCAGGGTCACGCGTGGGAAGTGGTGACCCTTGGCGAGCATCTGTGTGCCGACCAGGATGCACGGCTCGCCGCGCTGCACGGTGTTGAACAGGGTGGTCATGGCGTCCTTGCGCGAGGTGCTGTCGCGGTCCACACGCAGCACCGGCACCTTGGGAAAGAGAATCTCCAGGCGTTCCTCGGCGCGCTCGGTGCCGGCACCCACCGGGCGCAAGTCGACGTTGTTGCACTTGGGGCAGTTGCTCGGCTGGCGCTCGACGTGCCCGCAGTGGTGGCAGCGCAGCTCGCGCGAGCGCTGGTGCACGGTCATGCGCGCGTCGCAACGCGGGCATTCCGACAGCCAGCCGCAGTCGTGGCAGAGCAGGGTCGGGGCGAAGCCGCGGCGGTTGAGAAACACCAGCACCTGCTGGCCCGCTTCCAAGGTTTGCGCAATAGCCTGCTGCATCGGGCCGGAGATGCCGGAATCCAGCGGCCGGCTTTTTACATCCAGGCGCAGGAAGCGCGGCTGCTTGGCCCCGCCGGCACGCTCGCGCAGGTGCAGCAGGGCGTAACGGCCGTTGTGGGCGTTGTGCAGGCTTTCCAGCGAGGGCGTGGCCGAACCGAGCACAATCGGAATGCTTTCCTGATGCGCACGCACCACGGCGAGGTCGCGTGCGTGGTAGCGCAGGCCTTCCTGCTGTTTATAGGAGGCGTCGTGTTCTTCATCGATGATGATCAGCCCCGGCCGCTGCATCGGGGTGAACAGCGCCGAGCGGGTGCCGATGATGATGTCGGCCTCGCCATCGCGCGCCGCCAGCCAGGCGTCCAGGCGTTCGCGATCATTCACCGCCGAGTGCAGCAGGGCGATGCGTGCATTAAAGCGCTGCTCGAAGCGCGCCAGGGTCTGCGGACCGAGGTTGATCTCCGGAATCAGCACCAGGGCCTGCTTGCCGGCCTCCAGGGTTTCGCGGATCAGCTGCAGGTACACCTCGGTCTTGCCGCTGCCGGTGACGCCTGCGAGGAGAAAGGCGTTGAAGCTGCCGAAACCCGAGCGGATGGCCTCGGCGGCGGCGCGTTGTTCGGTATTCAGCGGCAGTTCCGGCTGGGCCAGCCAGTTCAGGTGGCGCTCGCTCGGTGCGTGGCGGCGGACTTCGACCCTGACCAGGCCCTTTTCCAGCAGCAGGTCGAGGCTGTCCTTGTTCAGCTGCAGCTTGCTCAGCAGCTGATGGGCGACGCCATGCGGGTGCTGGGCGAGGGTTTGCAGAGCGTCACGCTGGCGCGGCGCACGGCTCAGGCGCGGATCGTCCAGCTGCGCGCCGCCTGCGACCGACCAGAAGCGTTCCTGCCGCGCTTCGGCCGGCTCACCCTGGCGCAGCAGCACCGGCAGTGCCCAGCTGAGGGTGTCGCCGAGGCTGTGCTGGTAATACTGCGCGGTCCACAGGCACAGCTTGAGCAGCGCGGGTGGCAGCGGCGATTGGGCGTCAAGCAGTTGCAGGGCGGGCTTGAGCTTGTCTGCCGGCACTTCGCTGTGATCGGTCACCTCGATCAGGATGCCGATCATTTCGCGCCGGCCAAACGGCACGCGCAGCCGCGCACCCGGCTGCAAGGCGCTGCGCGGCACACCGGGCGGGGCACGGTAGTCGAACAGGCGGCGCAGCGGCGAGGGCAGGGCGAGGCGCAGAATGGCGTCGGGCACGCAAAGGCTCCAGCTGGAAGGGCGCGATCTTACCACGGGCTTAGACGACGGCCGGCGCGCAGCGTGGCTTGCGTAGCTGCGATGCTCTGGTATTATCGCCGGCCTAATTCCGTGCGGTACCTGACAATAGTGTCCGGTGGCGGCACGCTAGACCTGAGGAATCACCATGAAAGCCGATATCCACCCGAACTATGTCGCCATCACCTGCACCTGCAGCTGCGGCAACGTGATCGAAACTCGCTCCACCATGGCCAAGCCGCTGAGCCTGGACGTGTGCAACGAGTGCCACCCGTTCTACACCGGCAAGCAGAAAATGCTGGATACCGGCGGCCGTGTTGATCGCTTCAAGCAGCGTTTCGGCATGTTCGGCGCCAAGCAGTAAGCTTGCGCGCAGCGACGGAGACCCGCATGGGTTACCCCGCGCTACTGAAAAAGGCGTCCCTGGTGGGCGCCTTTTTCGTTTTCGGCTTTTATTTCAACACCGCGCAGGCGTTCTGCCCTGCGCCGGGCAAGCTACCCAGCGTCAAGGTGCAGCGTGTGGTCGACGGCGACACCTTGCGCCTAGTCGATGGCCGCAATGTGCGCCTGATTGGGCTGAACAGCCCGGAAATGGGCCGTCAGGGCGGCAGCGCCGAGCCCTTTGCCGAGGCCGCGCGTAAACGCTTGCAGGCGCTGGTGAAGGCCAATGGCGAGCGGGTCAGCCTGCAAGCTGGACAGCAGGCCAAGGACCATTACGGCCGTACCCTGGCACATGCCTATGACAGCCGCGGGCGCAATCTAGAAGCACAGCTGCTGGCTGAAGGGCTCGGCTACCAGGTCGCCGTCGCGCCCAATCTGGCGCTGGTCGCCTGTCAGCAGGTCGCCGAGCGCAGTGCTCGCGAGGCGCGCAGCGGCGTATGGCAGCGCTCGCCGGTAAAAACCCCACAGCAGCTGCGCAGCGGCGGCTTTGCCCTGATCCAGGGACGCGTCGCCCAGGTTGAGCGCAATCGCGGCGGCATCTGGCTGGAAATGGACGGTGGCTTGGTGCTGCAGGTTGCCACGCGCGCGCTGGCGGGCTTCGACCAGCGTCAGTTGCAGGGCCTCGCCGGACGCACAGTTGAGGCGCGCGGCTGGGTGATTGATCGCGCTCAGCGCGGTAGTGTGAAACCGGGGCAGGCACGCTGGATGCTGCCACTGACCGATAAAGCCATGTTGGAGGTGCTGCCGTGAGTCTGCGTGTGTTGATGCTGCTCTTGCTGCTGGGCCAGTTGGCCGGCTGCGCGGTCAACCCGGCGACTGGGCGCAACAACTTCGTGATGATGAGCGAACAGCAGGAGCTGGACCTCGGCCGACGCTACAACCAGCAAATTCTCAAGGAAAACCCGCGTTACGCCGACGAGAAGCTGCAGGCCTATGTGCAGCAGGTCGGTGAACGGGTGGCGAAGAACAGCCACCGCAGCCAGCTTACCTACACCTTCACCGTGGTCGACAGTCCGGACATCAACGCCTTCGCCTTGCCGGGCGGTTACATCTATATCCACCGCGGGTTGCTGGTGTACCTCAGTTCGGAGGCCGAGCTGGCAGCGGTGCTGGGCCATGAGGTCGGTCACGTCACCGCGCGGCACAGTGTGCAGCAGCAGAGCCAGTCGAGTGCCTGGAATATTCTCGGCCAGGCGGTGGCGCTGGGTACCGGGGTCGGTGCAGCGGCGGATATCACCAATGTGCTCGGCGGCGCGGTGGTGAGCGGTTATGGCCGTGACATGGAGCTGGAGGCCGATGGCCTTGGTGCGCAGTACCTGGCACGTAGCGGCTATGACCCGCAGGCGATGATCGAAGTGGTCAAGGTGCTGAAGAACCAGGAAGACTTTGCCCGCGACCAGGCGGCCGCAGAGGGCGAGGCGCAGCCGGCTGGCGGTTATCACGGCCTGTTTGATACCCACCCGGACAATGACCGCCGTTTGCAGCAGGTCATCGGCCCGGCGCGTGCGCTGGCGACCGGGCAGCAGGAGGTCAACCGCGAGGCCTTCCTCAAACGCCTTGAGGGTGTGCCGTTTGGCGACTCGGCCGACACCGGCGTCAGGCGCGGTCAGCATTTCTACCATGCACCGCTGGGCTTCGCCCTGAGCGTTCCCGGGGGCTGGGGCATGCTCAATCGGCCCGACGCGTTGATTGCCCACAGTGCCGATCAGCAGGCCTTTGTCGCCATGAGCCTGGAGCCGAATCCGCAGCAGTTGCGGCCTGAAGAACTGCTCCATCAGCGTGTTCGCGGGCAGCGTCTAGTGGCCGGCGTCGAGCTGCAGCAAGCCGGTTTGCAGGGTTACAGCGCGGTGCTGGCCGGCAACTCGCCCAAGCGCCTGGCGGTGGTGCAGCAAGGCGAGCGGACCTATCTGTTCGTCGGTGTGGTGCGCGGGCAAACGTCGCTGCAAAGCCAGGACGAGCAGTTTATGCAGGTGATCAAGAGTTTCCGGCCGCTGAGTGCGGCCGAGCGCAAGCAGGCCGAGCCGCTGCGCATCCAGTTGGTCAAAGCAGCGCCTGGCCAAAGCATGGCCGCGCTGGCCAAACACAGTAAATTGCCAGGTGATGCTCAAATGACTCTGCGCCTGCTGAATAACCTCTATCCGACCGGCGAACCGCGCCCCGGTGATTGGCTGAAAGTCGTGCGCTAGGCGGTCGTGCTTATCCAGACCAGGCAGTCTTGTGCAGCTGTATACAACTTGCGTATCCTCGCCGCCTGCCTGTTCAACAGCCCAAAGCGGAAATGCCAACATGTCTGATTTGAAAACAGCCGCTCTCGAATATCACGCCTATCCCCGTCCGGGTAAGCTGAGTGTCGAGCTAACCAAGCCCACCGCCACCGCACGCGATCTGTCCCTGGCCTACAGTCCTGGCGTCGCTGAGCCTGTGCGTGAAATCGCGCGTGATCCGGAGTTGGCGTACCGCTACACCGGCAAGGGCAACCTGGTGGCAGTCATTTCCGACGGTACCGCGATTCTCGGTCTGGGCGACCTCGGCCCACTGGCCTCCAAGCCGGTGATGGAAGGCAAGGGCGTGCTGTTCAAGCGCTTCGCCGGCATCGACGTATTTGACATCGAAGTCGAGTCCGAGAGCCCACAGGCCTTTATCGACACCGTGCGCCGTATCTCCATCACCTTCGGCGGCATCAATCTGGAAGACATCAAGGCACCCGAGTGCTTCGAGATCGAACGCACGCTGATCGAGCAGTGCGACATTCCGGTATTCCACGATGACCAGCACGGCACCGCCATCGTGACGGCGGCCGGTATGCTCAACGCCCTGGAAATCGCTGGCAAGACTCTGGAGCAAGCCAAGATCGTCTGCCTGGGCGCTGGCGCTGCCGCGATCTCCTGCATGAAGTTGCTGGTGAGCATGGGTGCCAAGGTCGAGAACATCTTTATGATCGATCGCAAAGGCGTGATCCACGCTGGCCGCGACGACCTGAATCAGTACAAGGCGGTGTTCGCCAGCGAAACCGACAAGCGCACCCTGGCCGATGCCCTGGATGGTGCGGACGTATTCGTCGGCCTGTCGGGTGCCAACCTGCTGGCGGCTGAAGACCTCAAGCGCATGGCCCCGAGCCCGATCGTGTTCGCCTGCTCCAACCCGGACCCGGAAATCTCGCCCGAGCTGGCTCACGCCACCCGCAACGATGTGATCATGGCCACCGGCCGTTCGGACTACCCGAACCAGGTCAACAACGTGCTCGGCTTCCCGTTCATCTTCCGTGGTGCCCTGGACGTTCGCGCCACCCGCATCAACGAAGAGATGAAGATTGCCGCCGCCCTGGCCCTGCGTGAACTGGCCAAGCTGCCGGTACCGCAGGAAGTCTGCGAGGCCTACGGTGGCATCGCCCTGTCGTTCGGCCGCGAGTACATCATTCCGAAGCCGATGGACCCGCGTCTGATCACCGTGGTCTGCGATGCAGTGGCCAAGGCCGCCATCGAAAGCGGCGTAGCCACCCTGCCGTATCCGAAGCACTACCCGCTGCAGTCGGTTAACGACGTGTTCAACGGCTAAGCCTTCGCCCAATAAAAAACCCGCTTCGGCGGGTTTTTTATTGGCTGCGTTTTAACCGTGTTAGTGGGATCTAGAACAGGTCGATGGGCGCGGCTTCATCAGCAGGCAATGGGCTGCCAGGGATGCCCATGCCGGGCTCCAGTTCGCTCATCGGTGGCGGCGAGTCTTCGCTTTTGAACAGCTCGAAGTAGGCATCTGGCGTATCGGGCGTAGCGGCGCGGCCACTGAGAGGGTCGATGCGCAGGGTCAGCAGGCCTTCCGGTTCCGCGAGCAGATGGCTGGGCTTGTCTTTCAGCGCCACGGCCATGTAACTCATCCAGATCGGCAGGGCGACGGTGCCGCCGTACTCGTTGCGGCCAAGGCTTTCCGGCTGGTCGAAGCCGGCCCAGACCGTGGTGATGTAGTCGGCGTTGTAGCCGGAGAACCAGCTGTCCTTCGACTCGTTGGTGGTACCGGTCTTGCCCGCCAGGTCATCGCGGCCCAGTGCCATGGCGCGGCGTCCGGTACCGCGCTTGATCACATCCTGCAGCATGCTGGTCATGATGTAAGCCGTGCGGCCATCGATAATCTGTTCGGCCATCACCGGTTCAGCCGGTAGCGGTTGCTCGCCGACGCTGAGTGGCAGCGCGCTGTTTTGCTCGGCGCGCTGTGCAATGCCTTCCGGAGTCTGCGCCGGGCTGGCGTTGAACAGTTGCTTGCCGGTGCGGTCTTCGATTCGCTCAATCAGATACGGCGTGGTCTTGTAGCCACCGTTGGCAAAGGTGCTCCAGCCTTCGGCGATTTCCAGTGGCGTCAGGCTGGCAGTACCCAGCGCGAGTGACAGGTTGGGCGGCAGGTCGTTTTTTTCAAAACCGAAGCGTTCGATATAGCTCAGGGTGCTGTTGATCCCGAGGTCTTGCAGCAGGCGGATCGAGACCAGGTTGCGCGAGCGGTACAGCGCTTCGCGCAGGCGGATCGGGCCGAGGAAGGTGTTGTTGTCGTTCTTCGGTCGCCAGACCTGCGACAGGGCATCGTCGGCAAACACGATGGGTGCGTCGTTGACCAGGGTGGCGGCGGTATAGCCTTTGTCCAGGGCGGCGCTGTAGATGAACGGCTTGAAGCTGGAACCCGGCTGACGCTTGGCTTGAGCGGCGCGGTTGTAGTTGCTTTGCTCGAAGGAGAAGCCGCCGACCAGCGCGCGAATCGCGCCGTTGCGTGGGTCCAGCGACACCAGCGCGCTTTGGGCGGCAGGCAGCTGAACAAAGTGCAGGCTGCCATCGTCCTGGCGTTGCACGCGGATCAAGTCGCCGATCTGGCTGACATCCGCCGGTTGCTGTGGGCGCGGGCCGAGGCTGTTGGTATTAAGAAAGGGGCGTGCCCATTTCATGCTGTCCCAGGCAATCGCCTGTTCTTCGCCATTGCGCATCAGCACGAGAATGCCGCTTTTCTCGACACCGGTAACGATTGCAGGTTCCAGGCCGCCGAGCGAGGTCTGTTTGGCCAGCTCGGCCAGCCAGTTGTCCTTGGTCATGCCTGGCAGGCGGCTTTCCGGGCCGCGATAGCCATGGCGCTGGTCGTAGGCAATCAGGCCTTGGCGCACTGAGGTGTTGGCCGCGAGCTGCAAGTCGCTGGGTACTGTGGTGGTGACATTGAACCCGTCGGTGTAAGCGCCACTGCCATAGAGCCCAACCATTTCGGCGCGGGCCATCTCGGCAATATAGGGGGCCACCAGCTCGGGTGCGGGTACGTGATAACTGGCCTTGATCGGTTCGGCCACCGCTTCGTCATAGCGTTGCTTATCGATACGGCCGAGGCTGTGCATGCGCCCGAGAATCCAGTCGCGGCGCTCCAGCGCGCGGGTTGGATTGACCAGCGGGTTGAAGCGCGAAGGCGCTTTCGGCAGGCCGGCAATCATCGCCATCTGCGAGAGGCTGATGTCACGGATGGACTTGCCGTAGTACACCTGCGCTGCGGCCTCGATGCCGTAGGCGCGATTGCCCAGGTAGATCTTGTTCACGTACAGCTCGAGGATTTCGTCCTTGCTGAGCTCGCGTTCAATCTGCAGGGCCAGGAGTATTTCGTTGATCTTGCGCGAGAAACTTCTCTCGCTGGTGAGGAAGAAGTTCTTCGCCACCTGCATAGTGATGGTGCTGCCGCCGGTTTGGATCTGCCCACTTTTCAATATTTGCGTTGCAGCACGCATCAGGCTGGTCAGGTCGACGCCATAATGGTTGGCAAAATTGTCGTCTTCGGCTGCTAATAATGCGCTGATAAAGTCAGGTGGAATGTCGGCGAAGGCGATTGGCGAACGGCGCATTTCACCAAATTCGGCAATTAGCTTGGCGTCGCTGCTATAGATGCGCAGTGGAATCTGCAGCTGAATGCTGCGCAAAGATTCGACGGATGGAAGGCTGGGGCTAAGATAGAGGAAGGCCCCGCTGAAACTGAGCACCAAGCCACAAAAAGCGGCGAGGCAAGACCAGCAAAAAAAACGCAAAAGATGTATCAAGATTTTTGTATTTCCAGATAAAAGAACGGGTTAAGCGGAACACAAGGTTAAAAGAGAAAAACTGATCACATTATAAGCGGTTTTTTTGCTAGGTAGCCATTTGCGCTTCTGTCAAGACTGTTATTTAATGTGAAAAAACATAAATAGTCCGTAAGTCGCGGATGCCAATAGGAAATCGGTCGTGCTAGGGCTCTTCAATAAGAAAGCGAATACGCTACTCGGGATCGATATCAGTTCGACCTCCGTCAAGCTCCTCGAATTGAGTCGCTCAGGAAGCCGCTACAAAGTAGAGGCTTACGCTGTCGAGCCGCTCCCACCTAACGCTGTGGTTGAGAAAAACATCGCCGAGCTTGAAGGGGTGGGGCAGGCCCTGTCACGCGTTCTGGCCAAGGCCAAAAGCGGCGTCAAGACGGTCGCGGTTGCCGTGGCCGGCTCCGCGGTGATTACCAAGACCATCGAGATGGAAGCTGGGCTTTCAGACGATGAGCTTGAAAATCAGCTGAAGATCGAAGCCGACCAGTACATTCCTTATCCATTGGAAGAAGTGGCAATCGACTTTGAGGTGCAAGGCTCATCCCCGCGCAACGCGGATCGAGTTGAAGTCCTGCTCGCCGCCTGTCGCAAGGAAAACGTTGAAGTCCGCGAGGCCGCTCTGGCACTTGCAGGCCTGACGGCCAAAGTGGTCGATGTTGAAGCCTATGCGCTTGAGCGCGCCTACGGTCTGTTGATTGACCAGCTGGGCGGCGGTCGTGATGAGCTGACCGTGGCGGTCGTTGATATTGGCGCGACCATGACCACGCTGAGCGTCCTGCATAACGGACGCACTATCTATACCCGTGAGCAACTGTTTGGCGGCAAGCAGCTGACTGAAGAAATTCAGCGGCGTTATGGCTTGTCTGTCGAAGAGGCGGGGCTGGCCAAGAAGCAAGGTGGCTTGCCTGACGATTACGACAGCGAAGTATTGCAGCCGTTTAAAGAAGCTGTCGTACAGCAGGTCGCACGCTCTTTACAGTTCTTCTTTGCTGCGGGCCAGTTCAATGATGTCGATTACATCCTGCTGGCCGGCGGAACCGCCTCCATTCCTGACTTGGATCGCTTGATTCAGCAAAAAATTGGCACGCAGACGTTGGTCGCCAACCCATTCGCTGAAATGGCGCTGAGTGGCAAGGTCAACGCAGGGGCGCTCGCCAGCGACGCGCCAGCCTTGATGATTGCCTGTGGTCTGGCGATGAGGAGTTTCGACTAATGGCGCGGATTAACCTACTTCCATGGCGCGAGCAGTTACGTGAGGAGCGCAAGCAGCGTTTCTTGGTGACCCTCGCGGGTGTATTCGTAGTTGCGGCGGGTGCTGTGTTCCTTGGCGATCAGTACTTGAACGGTGCTATAGAACAGCAAGATGCACGCAATGAATTTGTGCGTAAGGAAATTGCGGTTCTGGATGCGCGAATCAAAGAAATCAGTGAGTTGAAGACCCGTCGGCAGCAGCTTCTTGAGCGGATGAAGATTATTCAGGACCTTCAAGGGAATCGACCAATTATTGGGCGCGTGTTCGATCAGTTGGTTAGAACTTTACCAGATGGTGTGCATTTCACTGCCGTTAAAATGACGGCGAAAAATATTGCAATTGTTGGGGCTGCTGAATCTAACAATCGAGTTTCAAATTTGATGCGTAATTTGGATGCGTCGGAGTGGATGATTTCGCCTAATCTGACGGAGGTCAAGTCTGTTACTGCGGGTGCGGTTGATCAGGCAAACGTGTTTCAGCTGAGCGTGCAGCAAACAATGCCTGCGCTTGACGCTGAGGGGGTAAAGCAATGAGCCTGAGTAATGCGTTAGAAAGTTTGCGTAAAGTTGATATAAACGACCTTGATTTTAATAATATTGGCTCTTGGCCGGCAGTTGTTAAGGTTATTGCTGGGTTCTTGCTGTTGGTTGCTGTATTGGCTCTTGGCTACAACTTTCATCTGAAAGATATGCAGGCGCAGCTTGAGGGGAAGCAGATAGAAGAGGGCTCTTTGAAGGAGCAATTTTCGAGAAAAGCTTTTCAGGCGGCAAACTTGGATGCATATAAAGAGCAGATGCAGGAGATGGAGGTTTCTTTCGGGGCGTTACTAAAACAGTTGCCGAGTGATACCGAGGTTCCAGGGCTGCTTGAAGATATTACTCGTACAGGCTTGGGTAGTGGGCTAGAATTTGAGGAGATAAAGTTGCTTCCTGAGGCTGCTCAGCAGTTTTATATAGAACTCCCAATACAGATAAAAGTTGTAGGTAGCTATCACGACCTTGCTACATTTGTTAGCGGGGTCGCGAGCCTTCCTCGAATTGTTACGCTGCATGATTTTGAGTTGCTACCGGACTCTGACAGCTCAACTAAGCTGCGAATGAGTATATTGGCAAAGACTTACCGTTATAATGATAAGGGAGTTCAGTGATGAGGATTCCTTACGCGGCCTGTGTTTTATGTGTGTTGTCCTTGAGTGGTTGTGGGGGCGGGGATTTTTCGGATTTGCAAGCCTATATGGATGAGGTGCGTGCTAGGCCTAAAGGTGAGATTGAGCCGCTGCCAAAGTTTCAGCCGTATGAGAGCTTTGCCTACAGTGCCGCTGCTTTGCGTAGCCCCTTTCAGCCTCCCGTGAAGATAGACATACTCAGTGGTCAAAAGGGGTCTCAAGATATTAAGCCAGATGAGGCTCGTACCAAACAATTTCTTGAAGGCTTCAATATAGAAGTGTTTGAAATGGTAGGTACCTTGGCAAATGACACAGGTTCCTTTGCGCTTGTTAGTGGCGCGGGTGGTGTTCATCGGGTCAGGGTTGGTGATTATCTTGGTAGGAATCATGGGCGAATTCTTGCAATAGATGAGTCTAAGGTCGATGTAATTGAAATCGTTCCAGATGGTGAAGGTGGTTGGCTGGAGCGGCCGCGGAGCCTGTCCCTTAAGGAGCGCTCTTAATCAGAGCGGAGTCGGTTATGAAGAAAAATAAATGGTCTGCTCAATGGAATATGATTATGAAGAGTTCTATTTCTCGCCTTGGCCTCCCGCTATTGGCCGTGTTTCTATCTCCATCGTTGTGGGCCGCGAATTTGCAGGCTCTTGATGTTGTTGCTTTGCCAGGCGATCGTGTTGAGTTGAAACTTACCTTTGATGAGCCTGTGTCTGCGCCGCGTGGATACACTATAGAGCAGCCGGCTCGTATCGCACTTGACTTACCTGGTGTCTCAAATAAGCTCGGCTCAAAGAATCGAGAGCTAGGTGTGGGTAACGCCCGTAGCGTAACCATCGTCGAGGCGAAAGATCGTACGCGACTTATTGTTAATTTGACGAACCTCGCACCATATAATACGCGTGTTGAGGGGAATGACCTTTTTGTGATTGTAGGTGAGGGGGCTTCTAGTGGTGTTGTGACTGCTAGTACTGCATCGGTAGCGGCCCAAGTTGCATCTCTTCCCGCTAAGGCCTACGGTCCGATGGTTAGGGATATCAGTAATATTGATTTTCAGCGTGGGGAGCAGGGCGAGGGTAACGTGGTCATTACTTTGTCTGATGCATCAGTTAGCCCGGATATCCAAGATCAAGGCGGTAAGATTCGTTTGGATTTCTCTAAGACTCAGTTGCCTGAAACGCTTCGGGTAAAGTTGGATGTAAAGGATTTTGCAACGCCTGTGCAGTTCGTTAGCGCTACAGGCACGCCTGATAGCGCTAGTATTATTATTGAGCCTGCCGGGCTTTATGATTATTTGGCGTATCAGACTGACAATAAGCTTACAATTAGTGTTAAACCGTTAACGCAGACTGATGCAGAGAAGCGGAAGGCAGATAGCTTTGCTTATACTGGCGAAAAGCTTTCTCTAAACTTCCAGGATATTGACGTTAGGTCGGTGCTGCAGTTGATTGCGGATTTTACGGATCTTAATTTGGTTGCAAGCGATACTGTTGATGGGAATATTACGCTGCGATTGCAAAATGTCCCTTGGGATCAGGCTCTTGATCTTGTTCTTAAGACTAAAGGGTTGGATAAGCGCAAGGTTGGTAATGTTTTGATGGTGGCACCTGCTGATGAGATAGCTGCCCGTGAGCGTCAGGAAATGGAGGCTCAGAAGCAGGTTTCGGAACTTGCTCCGTTGCGTAAAGATGTTATTCAGCTGAACTATGCCAAGGCCTCAGATATTGCCAAAATATATGAGGATAATGATGCGAAGGGGGTTCTGAAGGACGATATGAGGGGGTCTGTTATTTTTGATGACAGAACTAACACTCTTATTGTGACACTAACGCAGGATCGTATTGATGAGTTGCGTCGTATTGTTACGCAGCTTGACGTTGCTGTTCGGCAAGTTATGATTGAAGCTCGAATAGTTGAGGCTGGTGTAGATTATGATAAAGCCTTGGGCGTGCGCTGGGGTGGGGCGCTTCAGACTGGCGACGGCAAGTGGAACTCTTTTGGGAAAAGTGGAAACATAGGTATAAAAGAGAAGGAGGGTTTCAATTGTGGGCCTTTTGCGGGTAATTGTACTCTTCCGGTAAATCCAGCTGGGTCACCTGTCCCTTTTGTGGATCTTGGCGTACTTAATAGTACAGCTGGGATTGGTATAGGTTTTATCACGGATAATGCTATTTTGGATTTGCAGCTTTCAGCAATGGAAAAAACTGGTAACGGAGAGGTAATCTCCCAGCCTAAAGTAGTGACCTCAGACAAAGAAACCGCCAAAATTCTAAAGGGTACAGAGATTCCTTATCAGGAGGCGAGTTCTAGCGGTGCTACGACTACTTCGTTTAAAGAAGCTGCGCTTTCATTAGAGGTCACGCCTCAAATTACTCCTGATAATCGAGTTATCATGGAGGTCAAAGTGTCCAAGGATTCGCCTGACTTTTCTCGTGTGCTGAATGGTGTGCCGCCGATTAATAAAAATGAGGTGAATGCTAAAGTGCTGGTGAGTGATGGTGAAACTATTGTCCTTGGTGGTGTGTTCTCTAATACTCAAATTAAATCTGTAGATAAAGTTCCATTTTTGGGTGATCTTCCTTACCTAGGTCGAATTTTTAGGCGAGATCTTGTGCAGGACAGTAAGTCCGAGCTCTTGATCTTCCTGACTCCACGCATCATGAATAATCAAGCCGTCGCGGTGAGTCGTTGATTCAGTGCGTAATTTGATTCTCGTAGGCCCGATGGGTGCAGGTAAGAGCACCATCGGGCGTTTGCTTGCTAAAGAGTTGCGGTTGCCGTTCAAGGACTCTGATAAAGAGATTGAGCAGCGCACGGGCGCGGATATTCCCTGGATCTTTGATGTTGAGGGTGAGCAGGGGTTTCGTGAGCGTGAGCAGGCGGTAATTGCAGAGCTTTGCGATGTGGACGGTATGGTGCTGGCTACTGGTGGTGGTGCTGTGATGCGGGCTGAGAATCGTGTCGCGTTGCGCCGTGGTGGCCATGTCGTCTATCTGCATGCTTCGGTTGAGCAACAGGTGGATCGTACTTCGCGTGATCGTAATCGGCCCTTGTTAAGGGCTGCAGATCCGGGAAAGGTCCTTGCGGATCTGCTGGCTATTCGCGATCCGCTGTATCGCGAAATCGCCGATGTCGTTGTAGAGACCGATGAGCGTCCGCCTCGTCTGGTTGTGCAAGAGATTCTTGAGCGTCTTGAGGCGCTTTCTCCCCGTTAAAGCGCAGGCTGAACTGCGCTATCCTAGGCCCCTTTGCAATCTGGGGGCTTTATGCAAACTCTTCATGTCGATCTCGGTGAGCGCAGTTACCCGATTCATATCGGGGCTGAACTGCTTGCGCGCAGTGATTTGCTGACCGCACATATAGTCGGGCGGCAGGTCGCGATAGTGACCAATGAGACGGTGGGCCCCCTTTATTTGGAGGCTCTTGAGCGGACGCTCGGTGGTTATGCGTTGACCTCGGTGGTGCTGCCGGATGGCGAGGCATTCAAAACCTGGGATATCTTGCAGCTGATTTTTGATGGTTTGTTAAGCGCTCGGCATGACCGGAGGACCACGGTGATCGCCTTGGGCGGTGGCGTTATTGGTGATATGGCCGGCTTTGCGGCGGCCTGCTATCAGCGCGGCGTTAACTTTATCCAGATGCCGACCACACTGCTGTCGCAGGTTGATTCGTCGGTAGGGGGCAAGACCGGGATCAATCATCCGCTGGGTAAAAATATGGTCGGTGCCTTTTACCAACCACAAGCCGTGTTGATTGATACGGCGACTCTGGCTACCTTGCCAGCGCGTGAGCTGTCAGCCGGTTTGGCTGAGGTAATCAAGTACGGCCTGATTTGTGACGAGCCGTTCCTGACCTGGCTCGAAGAGAATATGTCGGCACTGCGTGCGCTTGATCAGGCGGCTTTGACTGCTGCGATTGCCCGTTCCTGTGCGGCCAAGGCGCGTGTGGTGGCGGCGGATGAGCGTGAGTCTGGTGTGCGGGCAACCTTGAATCTGGGTCACACCTTTGGCCATGCCATCGAAACGCATATGGGCTACGGTGTCTGGCTGCATGGCGAAGCTGTTGCAGCAGGTACGGTGATGGCGCTGGATATGTCTGAGCGCCTTGGCTGGATCTCGACGGCTGAGCGCGAGCGCGCAGTGCGGCTGTTTCTGGCAGCCGGTCTGCCGGTGGTTCCTCCCCAGGAAATGACTCCTGCGGATTTTATGCAGCACATGGCGGTCGACAAGAAGGTGCTGGATGGCCAGTTGCGCCTGGTGCTGCTGCGCGGTTTGGGTGAGGCAGTGGTAACCAGTGAATTTTCCCGCGAAATTTTGAATGCTACGTTGAGCGCAGATTATGCGGCGCAACTGGCTCAGCTTAAAAATTAACGAGTGTCCCATGACCAGTTTGCATGCTGACGAGGCGTTCCTCGATCACTACCATTTCACTCACGATCCTTTTGCTGCGAGAGTGCCTGGCTTCAAGTTTTTCCCGGCGCAGCGCAAGCCGGTGCTTGGCCAGTTGCACCACCTTGCACGCTATAGCCAGCTGCTGCTGGTCGTAAGTGCCCCGGTGGGCGGCGGCAAGACCTTGCTGCGCCAGGCCTTGGTCGCCAGTACCAATAAGCAGACCGTGCAGAGCGTCGTGGTTTCGGCCAAGGGCGCTTCTGATCCGGCAAGTATCCTGCGTCAGATTGCGCAGGGCTTGCAGGTGCAGCGTGCTGAGCTGCCGGCGGTTCTGGCTCAGGTTGGCCAGTTGGCGCTGACGGGGCAGGAAGTCTATGTGCTAGTCGACGATGCGGAAGATCTTAGTGATGCGGCGCTGACCAGTTTGCTGAGCCTGGCCGTTGGTAATGCAGAAGGTCGTCCGCATGTATTCCTATTTGCGGAGTCGCAGTTGCTCTCGCGGCTTGAGCAGGTTGCTGCTGGCGAGGAGCGCTTTCACGTCATCGAATTGCAGCCTTATAGCGAAGATGAGACGCGTGAATACATGGCGCAACGGCTCGAAGGCGCGGGCCAGGGTATTGAGTTGCTCTCGGACGAGCAGGTTGCCGATATTCATGAGCAGTCCGCGGGCTGGCCGGGCGGCATCAATCAGGTGGCGCGCGAGAGTCTGATCGAGGCAATGTTGGCGCAGCGTAATGCGGCTAATCGCGGCGGTTTCTCTTTCAGCTTGCCGCGTAAGCATCTGCTGGCCCTATGTGTCGTCGCGGTTGGCGTACTGGCAGCCTGGTTTATGCAAGGGCGAGTGGTTGAGGATGTTGAGGCACCAGTGGTTGCTCAGTTGCCGTTTGGTCAGGTACCAGCGCCTGCTGTGGTGACCGAGCCTGTGGTTTCGCCGAGTGGCGCTGCGCCGGCGATCCAGTTTGAAGGTGCGAATCAGCCAGTGCCACTGCCGTTGGTGGGCGAGGCGCAACCGGTGATTCGCGAGCCGTTGGCGCAGGCGGCGGGCTTGAGTGGTGCTGAAGAGGCTGACGTGGCAAGCGGCACCAGTGCCGCTGATGTCGTGGCCGAGGTGAGTCCGGTTGCTCCGGTTGTTTCGGCACCGGCAGCCGTGCCTGCTCCTGAGCCGATCAAGGCTGCACCTCCGGTTGCGCCTGCGGTCAAGCCGGTCGTGGCCGCACCTGTTGCTCCTGCCGTGGTCAAGCCGCAAGCGCCAGCGGTGGCCCCGGTGGCGACTAAGCCGGCAGTTACGGGTGATTGGTATGCGACTCAGGCGGGTGCGCGGTTCACCCTGCAGATTCTGGGCGCTCGCTTGGAAAGTGGCGCGCAAGCCTTTGTGCGTGCCAATGGCGCTGACTACCACTACTTCAAGAAACAGCATCAGGGTAAGCCGCTGTTCGTGGTGACCTACGGCAGTTTTGCCACTCGCGATGCGGCGCAAGCCGCGTTGCGCGCCTTGCCTGCCAAAATTCAGGCGGGTAAGCCCTGGCCGCGTAACTTTGCCGGTATCCAGCAAGAGATTGCCCAGGCTCGCTAACTGTTACACTGCGCCGCTGTGCTGACTGGTCGGTCGTTACCACGACCTTCCAGTCTGTTCCTTCGTTTTCGCGACATAAGGTTTCAAGGCTTCGTCACTAAGATTTGTGACGACCTAGGTGGGTATGTACAATGACCACCCTTTCGCCTGCGCAAAGCTGGGGCTTAGTCCTGCGCGCACGGTAAGTGGTTGAATTAGAAAGTAATTGCCTTGTGATAGGCCGTCTGGTGAGAGTCCCTATGAAAGCAGGTTTGTACCGTCCTGATGAGTTCAAGGATAACTGCGGCTTCGGCCTTATCGCCCATATGCAGGGCGAGGCTAGCCATCACCTGCTGCAGACCGCGATTGAAGCGCTGACCTGCATGACCCACCGCGGCGGGATTAACGCCGACGGTAAGACCGGTGATGGTTGTGGCCTGTTGATTCAGAAACCCGATGCGTTCCTGCGGGCCATGGCCCAGCAGCATTTCGCCGTCGAATTGCCCAAGCAATATGCTGTGGGCATGGTGTTCTTCAATCAGGATTCGGCGAAGGCTGAGGCTGCCCGCGAGAACATGAACCGCGAGATTCTGGCTGCCGGCCTGAGCCTGGTGGGCTGGCGCAAAGTGCCGGTCGACACCAGCGTGCTTGGCCGCCTGGCGCTTGAGCGTCTGCCGCAGATCGAACAGGTGTTTATCGGTGGTGAAGGCCTGTCCGATCAGGACTTCGCGATCAAGCTGTTCAGCGCCCGTCGTCGTTCCTCGGTGGCCAACGCCGCCGACAGCGACCATTACATCTGCAGCTTTTCGCACAAGACCATCATCTACAAAGGCCTGATGATGCCGGCCGACCTGCAGCAGTTCTACCCGGACCTGGGTGACGAACGCCTGCAGACCGCCATTTGCGTATTCCACCAGCGCTTCTCCACCAACACCCTGCCGAAGTGGCCGCTGGCGCAGCCGTTCCGCTTCCTGGCGCACAACGGTGAGATCAATACCATCACCGGTAACCGCAACTGGGCGCAGGCGCGCCGGTTGAAGTTCGCCAACGACCTGATTCCGGATCTGGAAGAGCTGGGCCCGCTGGTCAACCGCGTGGGTTCCGACTCCTCGAGCATGGACAACATGCTCGAGCTGATGGTCACCGGCGGCATCGACCTGTTCCGTGGCGTGCGCATGATCATTCCGCCGGCCTGGCAGAACGTCGAGACCATGGACGCCGATCTGCGCGCGTTCTATGAGTACAACTCCATGCATATGGAGCCGTGGGACGGCCCGGCCGGCGTTGTGCTGACCGATGGTCGCCACGCCGTGTGCCTGCTCGACCGCAATGGCCTGCGCCCGGCGCGCTGGGTCACCACCAAGAATGGCTATATCACCCTCGCCTCGGAAATCGGCGTGTGGAACTACGCACCCGAAGACGTCTTGGCCAAAGGCCGCGTAGGCCCAGGGCAGATTCTCGCGGTCGACACCGAAACCGGGCAGATCCTCGGTAGCGATGACATCGACAACCGCCTGAAGTCGCGTCATCCCTACAAGCAGTGGATGCGCAAGAGCGCCACGCGTATCCAGTCGACCATGGAAGACAACGACCATGGTTCGGCGTTCTACGACCCGGATCAGCTCAAGCAGTACATGAAGATGTACCAGGTCACCTTCGAAGAGCGTGACCAGGTGCTGCGTCCGCTCGGTGAGCAGGGCCAGGAAGCCGTGGGCTCGATGGGTGACGACACGCCGATGGCCGTGCTCAGCCAGCGCGTGCGCTCGCCATACGACTACTTCCGCCAGCAGTTCGCCCAGGTTACCAACCCGCCGATCGACCCGCTGCGCGAAGCCATCGTGATGTCACTGGAGATCTGCCTCGGTGCCGAGCGCAACATCTTTGCCGAGTCGCCAGAACACGCTGCCCGCGTGATTCTCAGCAGCCCGGTGATCTCGCCGGCCAAGTGGCGCGCCCTGATGAACCTGGATCGCCCAGGCTTCGAGCGTCAGCTGATCGACATGAACTACGACGAGTCGCTGGGTCTGGAAGCGGCCGTGCGCAATATGGCCGATCAGGCCGAAGAAGCGGTGCGCGCCGGTAAGGTGCTGCTGGTTCTGTCTGACCGCCACATTGCTCCGGGCAAGCTGCCGGCGCACGCCTCGCTGGTCACCGGTGCGATTCACCACCGCCTGACCGAAAAAGGTCTGCGTTGCGACTGCAACATCCTGGTCGAAACCGCCACCGCCCGTGACCCGCACCACTATGCGGTGCTGCTCGGCTTCGGCGCGTCGGCGGTTTACCCGTTCCTCGCTTACGAAGTGCTGGGTGACCTGATTCGTACCGGCGAAGTGCTCGGCGACCTCTATGAGGTGTTTAAGCACTACCGCAAAGGCATCTCCAAGGGCCTGCTGAAGATCCTGTCGAAGATGGGTATCTCCACTGTTGCTTCTTATCGCGGTGCGCAACTGTTCGAAGCCGTCGGCCTGGCCGATGACGTCACCGAACTGTGCTTCCGTGGTGTGGCCAGCCGCATCAAGGGCGCGCGTTTCGTTGATATCGAAAACGAACAGAAACTGCTCGCGGGCGAAGCCTGGAACGCGCGCAAGACCATCCAGCAAGGTGGCTTGCTCAAGTTCGTTTACGGCGGCGAGTACCACGCCTACAACCCGGATGTGGTCAACACCCTGCAGGCCGCTGTGCAGCAAGGCAGCTACGAGAAGTACAAGGAATACAGCACCCTGGTCGACACCCGTCCGGTGTCGATGCTGCGCGACCTGCTTAAGGTCAAACTGGCTGACCAGCCGCTGTCGCTGGACGAAGTCGAGCCGTTCGAGGCCATCCTCAAGCGTTTCGACTCCGCCGGTATCTCGCTCGGCGCATTGTCGCCTGAGGCGCATGAAGCGATTGCCGAGGCGATGAACCGCCTGGGCGCACGCTCCAACTCCGGTGAGGGCGGTGAAGACCCGGCTCGTTATGGCACCGTGCGCAGCTCGAAGATCAAGCAGGTGGCTACCGGCCGCTTTGGCGTGACCCCGGAATACCTGGTCAACGCCGAAGTGCTGCAGATCAAGGTCGCTCAGGGTGCCAAGCCCGGCGAAGGCGGCCAGCTGCCAGGCGGCAAGGTCAACGGGCTGATCGCCAAGCTGCGTTATGCAGTGCCGGGTGTGACCCTGATTTCGCCACCACCGCACCACGACATCTACTCGATCGAAGACTTGTCGCAGCTGATTTTCGACCTCAAGCAGGTCAATCCGCAGGCGCTGGTCTCGGTGAAACTGGTAGCAGAAGCTGGCGTTGGCACCATCGCCGCCGGCGTGGCCAAGGCCTATGCCGACCTGATCACTATCTCTGGCTATGACGGCGGTACCGGCGCTTCGCCGCTGACCTCGATCAAGTACGCTGGCGCGCCGTGGGAACTCGGCTTGGCCGAAACCCACCAGACCCT
Organism: Pseudomonas sp.; assembly: GCF_049653025.1. Taxonomy (GTDB): domain Bacteria; phylum Pseudomonadota; class Gammaproteobacteria; order Pseudomonadales; family Pseudomonadaceae; genus Aquipseudomonas. The sequence continues at coordinate 28,353 of NZ_JBASFM010000008.1, forward strand.
GCGCGGCAACGACCTGCGCGGCAAGGTGCGGGTGCAGACCGACGGCGGCCTGAAGACCGGCCTCGACGTGATCAAGGCCGCCATCCTCGGTGCCGAAAGCTTCGGCTTCGGTACCGCGCCGATGATCGCCCTGGGCTGCAAATATCTGCGCATCTGTCACCTGAACAACTGCGCCACCGGCGTGGCCACGCAGAACGACAAGCTGCGCAAGGATCACTTCATCGGCACCGTTGAAATGGTGATGAACTTCTTCACCTATGTCGCCGAAGAAACCCGCGAGTGGCTGGCCAAGCTGGGCGTACGTAGCCTGGAAGAGCTGATCGGGCGTACCGATCTGCTGGAAATGCTGCCGGGTGAAACCACCAAACAGGGTTATCTGGATCTGAGCCCGCTGCTCGGTAGCGACCACATCCCGGCTGACAAGCCGCAGTTCTGCCAGGTCGAGAAGAACCCGCCGTTCGACCAGGGCCTGCTGGCCGAGAAGATGGTCGAGCTGGCCAAGCCGGCGATCGTCGCTGCCAGCGGTGCCGAGTTCGCGCTGGATATCTGTAACTGCGACCGCTCCATTGGTGCCCGTGTCTCCGGCGAAATTGCCCGCGCCCACGGCAACCAGGGCATGGCCAAGGCCCCGATCACCTACCGCTTCAAGGGCACTGCAGGGCAGAGCTTCGGCGTGTGGAACGCCGGCGGTCTGCACATGTACCTGGAAGGCGACGCCAACGACTACGTCGGCAAGGGCATGACCGGTGGCAAGCTGGTTATCGTTCCGCCTAAAGGCAGCCCGTTCAAGACCCAGGAGTCGGCCATCATCGGCAACACCTGCTTGTACGGTGCCACCGGTGGCAAGCTGTTCGCGGCTGGTACTGCGGGCGAGCGCTTCGCCGTGCGTAACTCCGGTGCGCACACCGTGGTTGAAGGCACGGGCGACCATTGCTGTGAATACATGACCGGCGGTTTCGTCTGCGTACTGGGCAAGACCGGCTACAACTTCGGTTCCGGTATGACCGGCGGCTTCGCCTACGTGCTCGACCTGGACAACAGTTTTGTTGACCGGGTGAACCACGAGTTGGTGGAAATCCAGCGGATCAACAACGAAGCGATGGAAGCCTACCGCAGCCACCTGCGCGGCGTGCTGACCGAATATGTGGCGGAAACCGCCAGCGAGTGGGGCAGCAACCTGCTGGAAAACCTCGACGACTACCTGCGCAAGTTCTGGCTGGTCAAACCGAAGGCGGCAAGCCTGAAGTCGTTGCTCTCCAGCACCCGTGCCAACCCGCAATAAGAATGCGCCTGAAGTGGTTTGATGAGGTATTGCAATGACTGAACGTCTGAATAACGACTTCCAGTTCATCGAAGTCGGGCGCAAAGACCCGAAGAAGAAACTGTTGCGTCAGCGTAAGAAAGAGTTCGTCGAGATCTACGACAACTTCAAGCCTGCGCAAGCGGCCGACCAGGCGCATCGTTGCCTGGGCTGCGGTAACCCCTATTGCGAATGGAAGTGCCCGGTGCACAACTTCATTCCCAACTGGCTCAAGCTGGTGTCCGAGGGCAACATCCTCGCCGCCGCCGAACTGTCGCACCAGACCAACACCCTGCCGGAAGTCTGCGGCCGTGTGTGCCCGCAGGACCGTCTGTGTGAGGGTGCCTGCACCCTGAACGACGGCTTCGGCGCGGTGACCATCGGCTCGGTGGAGAAGTACATCACCGATACGGCGTTTGCCATGGGCTGGCGTCCGGATATGTCGCGCGTGGTGCCAACTGGCAAACGCGTCGCCGTGATCGGTGCAGGCCCTGCTGGCCTGGGCTGCGCCGACGTACTGGTGCGCAACGGCGTGACCCCGGTGGTGTTCGACAAGAACCCGGAAATCGGTGGCCTGCTGACCTTCGGTATCCCTGAGTTCAAGCTGGAGAAGAGCGTGCTGAGCAATCGCCGCGAAGTCTTCACCGGCATGGGCGTCGAGTTCCGCCTGAACACCGAGATCGGCACAGACATCACCATGCAGCAGCTGCTGGATGAGTACGATGCCGTGTTTATGGGCATGGGCACCTACACCTATATGAAGGGTGGCTTCCCCGGTGAAGACTTGCCGGGCGTCACCGATGCTCTGGATTTCCTGATCGCCAACGTCAACCGCAACCTCGGTTTCGAGAAGAACGCGGAAGACTTTATCGACATGAAGGGCAAGCGCATCGTCGTCCTCGGCGGCGGCGACACCGCGATGGACTGCAACCGCACTTCGATCCGTCAGGGCGCCAAGTCGGTGACCTGCGCCTATCGCCGCGACGAAGAAAACATGCCGGGCTCGCGCAAGGAAGTGAAGAACGCCAAGGAAGAAGGGGTGAAGTTCCTCTTTAACCGTCAACCCATCGCCATCGTCGGTGAAGACAAGGTTGAGGGCGTGAAAGTGGTCGAGACCCGTCTCGGCGAGCCGGATGCCCGTGGCCGTCGCAGCCCTGAGCCGATTCCCGGCTCCGAGGAAATCATCCCGGCGGAAGCTGTACTGATTGCCTTTGGTTTCCGTCCAAGCCCGGCTGCCTGGTTCAGCGATTTCGAGATCGAAACCGACAGCCAGGGCCGCGTCGTAGCGCCGGAGCAGAGCCAGTTCAAGCACCAAACCAGCAACCCGAAGATCTTCGCCGGCGGCGATATGGTTCGCGGTTCCGATCTGGTGGTGACTGCGATCTTCGAAGGGCGTAATGCCGCTGAAGGCATCTTGGATTACCTCGGGGTCTAAGCTACAGCGTGATTGGCTCATCCCCCTGGGGCGAGGCAAATCGTCGCAATAGACAAAAGGCACGGCACTCGCCGTGCCTTTTGTTTTGCGCTCTGCGAAAATACCCGCACTTTTTCTGCGTCACGGTGCGCGGTGCGCCTGTGACCCAGGAGCCCGCCCGGAGGAGGGGGACGCCACTGGCCGACTCCCGCACACTCCTTCGTCGTGACGCTTCCTTGCCGAATTTCCAGGAATCCTGCCGATGTCCGTCCTGAAGAACGACCGTTTCCTTCGTGCTCTGCTCAAGCAACCTGTCGACGTCACCCCGGTGTGGATGATGCGCCAGGCCGGTCGTTACCTGCCGGAGTACCGCGCCACCCGCGCCAAAGCGGGAGACTTCGTCAAGCTGATGAAGAACCCGGAGCTGGCCTGCGAGGTCACCATCCAGCCGCTGGATCGCTACCCGCAGCTGGATGCGGCGATTCTGTTCTCTGACATCCTGACCATCCCCGATGCCATGGGCCAGGGCCTGTATTTTGAAACTGGCGAAGGTCCGCGCTTCAAGAAAGTCATCAGCTCGATGGCCGATATCGAGGCGCTACCGATCCCGGATCCGGAGCAGGACCTGGGCTATGTGATGGACGCGGTGCGTACCATTCGCCGCGAGCTGAATGGCCGTGTGCCGCTGATCGGCTTCACCGGCAGCCCCTGGACCCTGGCCACCTATATGGTGGAAGGCGGCTCAAGCAAGGATTTCCGCAAGTCCAAGGCCATGCTCTACGACAACCCGCAGGCCATGCACGCGCTGCTCGACAAGCTGGCGCAGTCAGTCACCGCCTACCTTAACGGGCAGATCAAGGCGGGCGCACAGGCGGTGCAGATTTTCGATTCCTGGGGTGGTTCGCTGTCGTCCGCGGCCTATCAGGAATTCTCTCTGGCCTATATGCAGAAGATCATCGACGGCCTGATCCGCGAGCACGACGGTCGCCGTGTGCCAGTGATTCTTTTCACCAAGGGTGGCGGTCTATGGCTGGAGTCGATGGCCGACAGCGGCGCCGAAGCCCTGGGCCTGGATTGGACCTGCGATATCGGTAGCGCCCGTGCCCGAGTCGGCAATAAGGTGGCGCTGCAGGGCAATATGGACCCGAGCGTGCTGTACGCCAACCCGGCGGCAATCCGTGCCGAAGTGGGCCGTATTCTCGCCGCCTACGGTCATGGCAGCGGCCAGGTGTTCAACCTCGGCCACGGCATCACTCCGGAGGTCGACCCGGCCCACGCCGGCGCGTTCTTCGAAGCGGTGCATGAGTTGTCTGCGCAGTACCATCAATAAAACCTGCATAAAACAAAGGCCGCATTAGCGGCCTTTGTTTTATCTGCGTGTTGTTCAAGGTTGGCGCAAATCGCGTACGGCCTTTACCAACGCCAGCTGTTCGGCTTCGCTGAGCTTGTCGGCGTAGCCGGGCATGGCACCGGGGCCATCCTGAATGGCTTCGAGGATGTCGCTGTCGCTGTTGTTGTCCTGCCACTTGGCTTTGCTCAGGTTCTGCGCAAAGTACAGCCAGCCGCGCATGGTGTTGGCGCGGCCGTCTTCGGCGTGGCATTTGGCGCAGTGCTGACGGTACAGCTGCTGGCCATCCACCTCGGCCAGCGCGGGCAGGCTGGCGAGCAGAGTTAGCGCACCAAGCAGGCCGAGCAGCGCCGGCTTATTTGACATTGGCCAGGTTTCCCTTGAGCGCTACGCCCGCCATGATCGCGCCAGCGTGGCATTCGTACTTCTGGCTGTCCTTGTACTCGACGTTCTTGTAGTTACTGGCCAGGTCGACCACGGCATTGGCACCGGCGGCCTTGGCGGCGTTCTGGAAATAGATCAGCACTGATTGCAGGGCCCAGTTGCAGGCCGCTTCGTCAGACTTATTAAACGCATTAGCCTTCTTGCTGGTGAATACGCCGGACTTGATCACGCTGACCGAGCCGGCCGGTTTGTTGCCCGCTAGGTAGAACTTCACGCTGCCGTCGAGGCGGCCGGCATTCAGGGCCTCCTGCAGCGCGGTCTCAAAGGGCAGGAAGTGCGTGGTGTCGCGAGCCTGGCTAATGGCCGGGAACAGGCTCAAGCAGGCTGCTGCAAGGATCCAGGATTTGGCGTTCATAGGTTGCTCCTTGTTATAAGGCTTTGCTCGGAACGGCTCAAAAGTATTGCCGCCGCAGCAAGTGTAATCCAGCCTGCTCTCAGCTCCAGCGCTTGAAGATCAGCGAGGTATTCACCCCGCCAAAGGCGAAATTGTTGTTCATCACGTACTCATGACGCATCGGGCGGAACTCGCCGCGCAGGTAGTCCAGCTCACCGCAGGCCGGGTCGATAGTGTCCAGGTTCAGCGTCGGCACATAGCTGTCTGAGTTCATCATCTCGATGCTGAACCAGGATTCCAGCGCGCCACAGGCACCCAGGGTGTGGCCGAAGTAGCTCTTCTGCGAGCTGATCGGCATGCGGCTGCCGAACAGTTCCTGAGTGGCCTGGGTCTCGGCCACGTCGCCCTGGTCGGTGGCGGTGCCGTGGCCGTTGACGTAGCCGATGGCAGAAGGCGCAAGGCCGGCATCCTGCAGCGCCAGCTGCATAGCCCCGCGCATGGTCGCCTGCACCGGCTTGGTGGCGTGCTGGCCATCGGAATTGCAGCCGAAGCCGACGATCTCGGCATGGATGGTCGCGCCACGGGCCAGCGCGTGTTCCAGCTCTTCGAGTACCAGGATGCCGGCCCCTTCACCGATCACCAGGCCGTCGCGGCCGCTGTCGTAGGGGCGCGGCGAGGTATGTGGTGCATCGTTCTTCAGGCTGGTGGCGTAGAGCGCATCGAAGACCATGGCCTCGGTCGGGCAGAGTTCCTCGGCACCGCCGGCCAGCATCATTGGCAGGCGGCCGAACTTGATCGCCTCGTAGGCGTAGCCGATGCCCTGGCTGCCACTGGTGCAGGCGCTGGAGGTGGGGATCAGGCGGCCCTTGAGGCCGAAGAAGATGCTGATATTGGCAGCCGTGGTGTGCGGCATCATGCGGATATAGGAGTTGGCGTTAAGGCCGTCCGCTACGGAATTGAGCAGCATATTGCCGAACGCCTTGATCTCGTCGGTGCTGCCGGTGGACGAGCCGCAGGCCACGCCCATGCGCCCGTCCTTGATCGACTCGTCGCCGAGCAGGCCGGCATGCTCCAGCGCGCGTTCGGCGGCGTACACCGCCAGCTTGGACACTCGGCCCATGCTGCGGGTCTGCTTGCGCGTCCAGTGCTTGGGCGTTTCGAAGCCGTCCACCGGGCCGCCCAGGCGGGTATTCAGCTCGCCGAAGCGGTCCCACTCGGTCATATAGCGGATGCCGCTCTTGCCGGCTTTGAAGTTCGCCGCGATCGCCGGCCAGTCACTGCCCAGCGAGGTCACGCCAGCCATGCCGGTGACTACCACCCGTTTGCAACCGTTCATCAGCACAGCCCGCCGTTCACTGCGAGGACCTGGCGGGTAATGTAGGCCGCCTCCTCGGACATCAGAAAATTCACCGCCCCGGCCACTTCTTCCGGGGTGCCCATGCGCGCTGCCGGGATCATCTTGAGGATCTCCCCGACCGGCACCAGCTCGTCGAGTATCTCGGTGTCGATCAGCCCCGGGGCCACGCAGTTGACCGTGATCTTGCGCTTGCCCAGCTCGATCGCCAAGGCCTTGGCCGCGCCGATGATGCCGGCCTTGGAGGCGCTGTAGTTGACCTGGCCGCGGTTGCCGATCAGCCCGGACACCGAGGTGATGCAGACGATGCGCCCGGCCTTGCGCCGACGGATCATCGGCATGGTCAGCGGGTGCAGCACGTTGTAGAAACCGTCCAGGTTGGTGCGCATGACCAGGTCCCAGTCTTCCTCGCTCAACGCCGGAAAGGCCCCGTCGCGGGTCAGGCCGGCGTTGCACACAACCCCATAATACGCGCCGTGCTGCTCGACATCGGCTTCCAATGCTGCGCGGCAGGTGGCGCGGTCGGACACGTCGAATTGCAGGATGCGCGCTTGTTGGCCCAGCGCCTCGATCTGCGCTTGTACGGCCTCGGCCTCGTCACGTCGGGCGCGGCAGTGCAGCACGATGTCGTAGCCGCTCTTGGCCAGGCGCAGGGCGATGGCTTTGCCGATGCCGCGGCTGGAGCCGGTGACCAGAATGGTTTCGCTCATGACGGTAGTTCTTCCTGAAGATAGCTGGCCACCTGCGGTGGGCGGAACACATTGAGGCGGGCGAAGGCCTCGATGCCGGGGCCGGACAGCTGGCACTCGAATACGCCCATGCCGTTGTCGTCCTGCAGCGAGCGCAAGGCCTTGATATGAAGCTCGGTGCCGGCCGGAAAGCGCTCGACATTACATTGGAAGTTCCGCGTACCGAGCAGAAAGCCCAGCTCCACCGGTTGCCCGAGCAGGCGCGCCTGGCAGCCGGCGTAGGCGGCCACACTCTGCGCCATCAGCTCGATGCCGACCCAGGCCGGCAGGCTGCCATCTTCCAGGTTAAACAGGCCGCCGTTACGGATGGTCAGCTGGGTTTCGATGTCCTCGTCGCCGAAACTCACGACCCGGTCGAGCAGAATCATGTCGGCGGCGTGGGGAATCAGCTCGGCGATTGGCCACTGGCTCATAGCGCGCCTCCCATCTTTTCACCCGGCTCTTCACCCAAGAGCAGGCTGATATTGTTGCCGCCAAAGGCAAAGGAGTTACTCATCAAGCGGCGCGGCTGGCTGTTGCTCAGGCGCGTGCCGGTTGCTACCAGGTTTAGTGCAGGCAAGGCCGGGTCGGCCTGGCCGTCCCAGATATGCGGCGGTAGCAGTTTTTGCGGGTTGAACTCGCTCAAGGTCAGCCAGCAGAAGGCGGCTTCCAGTGCGCCGGCCGCGCCGAGGGTGTGGCCGGTCAATGCTTTGCTCGATGAGCAGGCCACGCCGTCAGGGAAAACCGCCTGCACCGCCAGGTTTTCCATGGCGTCGTTGTGCGTGGTGGCGGTGCCGTGCAGATTCAGGTAATCGATCTCGCTGGCGTCGATTGCGCCAGCCGCCAGCGCCTTGCGCATGGCGGTCTGCGCGCCAATACCCTCGGGTTGTGGCGCGGAAATATGGTGGGCATCGGAGCTGGCACCGCCGCCGAGCAGGGCGATGGGGCTGGGTTGTTTAGTCATAAGGAAGAGCGCTGCACCCTCGCCGATATTGATGCCATGGCGGTTGGCCGAGAACGGGTTGCAGCGTTCGGCCGACACCGCTTCCAGGGCAGAGAAACCGTTCAGGGTCAGGCGGCACAGGCTGTCCACGCCGCCACACAGCACCGCATCGCACACGCCCAGATTGAGCAGGCGCTGGGCACTGAGCAGCGCCCGCGCGCCCGAGGTGCAGGCGGTGGAAATGCAGTAGCTCGGCCCGCTCAGGCCCAGCCAGTCGCTGAGAAAGCTCGCCGGTGCGGCCAGTTCCTGCTGGGCGTAGTGGTAGTGTGCCGGCAGTGCGCCCTGGTTGAGGTACGCGGCGATGCTCTGGCTGGCTTCCTCGATGCCCGAGGTGCTGGTGCCGAGTACCACAGCAATACGATCCGCGCCGAACTGGGCGATAGCGGCGCGAATCTCGGCCTCTATCTCCAGGGCGGCGGCCAGCAGCAGCTGGTTATTGCGGCTCGGCGGATGGCCCGGCAGGTCGGGTAACTCCGGCAGGCTGCCGGGCACCGCGCCGACAGTTAGTTCGCGGTCGGCCACCCAGCCGCTTTGCGCGCGCATGCCGCTGGCATCGCCGGCGAACAACGCCGTCGCCACCGCGTGCTTGCCTTGGCCGAGGGCGCAGTTGAGGCCCAGGGCAGAGAGGTATGCGGCCATCAGGGAGCCTTATCGTCAGGCAGCGCGCTGACCCGGTAATCCAGGTCGGGCGGGCTGTGCAGGGTGAAATCCAGCGGCGCACGGTAACTGATTCGCCACTGCGGGTTAAGTCGGCGAGTGCCATCGGCGTCCAGTTGCCAGTCGTCGCCCGCGTAGTGCTGGCTTAGCAGTGGTGTGGGCGTCAGGGCAAACAGCAGCGCGGCAAACAGTTCGCGGGCTTCGCTATTGGGCGGCAGCAGGCCGTCGCTGTGCCATGCGCCGTCACGCAGCAGCTGGCGCGCCAGCGGTACGCCGAGCGGGTCGAACAGCGAGACGCGCAGCGCGCCGTGTTCGTCCTGCAGCACCAGCCACCAGGTCTGCAGGCTTCCGGCCTGCACGCGCTCTAGCTGCAAGGCCAGCGGTAACGGCGCGGCCGGCGGCGACGGTTGCAACGGCAGCGGCGTGCGTGCGGCGCAGGCCGCGAGCAGCAGGCACAGGCCGATAAGCAGGGCACGTGACATCAGAGGTTCGGTTCCAGCGGCTTGCGCGCCACCACATTGACCAGGGTTTCATTGCGCTGACCAACCGGCTTGGGTTTCATCAGGCCCCAGCGTTCCAGCAGGCCGAAGTCCTTGGAGCGGCTCCACCACAGGTAGGGGTAGGAGACATTCTCGGCGGCGAACTCGAAGCCTTGGCCGCGCAGCATGTCCAGATAGCCTTCGGCGCTTTTCTGCACATGCATCGGGTGACGGAACAGCCAGCGGATCACCCAGGTGTCGATATAGAACTGCGTCGATTCGGCGAACAGCAGCCGCCCACCCGGTTTTAGCACGCGCCAGAACTCGGCCAGCGCCTGTTCCTGTTCGACCAGGTGATGGAAGGTCTGGTGGCAGAACATCAGGTCGACGCTGGCGTCGGGCAGGTCGATGGCCGCGCAGTCGCTGGCGATCAGCTGCACATCCAGGCCCAGGCGCTCGGCCTCGGCGCGCGAGCAGGTGAGGCTGTGCGGGTCGGCATCCAGACCGATTATCCGCGCCGGTTTGAACGCCTCGGCGAGCAGGCCGAAGGACTTGCCCTGGCCGCAGCCGACATCCAGCAGCACCGGCGCTTCCGACAGCGGGCTGTCGAACAGGCCGCACAGGTCATTGATCGCCACGCGCAGCACATGGTGTTGCCAGACATGGCTCTGCAGAAACCAGAAACCGAAACGGGTTTCCTCGACGTAGCTGGCGGCCGGGTTGCTCATAAATATCCTTATTCGCTAGTAGCACAGAGTTCAGCGAGCACCCGCAGGCGGCGGCGCGGTTCGGCGACGTAGGGGTTGTTCTGATCCCAGGCGTAGCCGGCGAGGATCGAGCTGATCATCCGGCGGATTTCCGGCTGGGCCTTCTCGAAATAGATCACGTCCTGGAAGCTGCCGTCGTACCAGCCCTCGACATACACGCGGAAGGTGTCGACGCCGCGCTTGAGCGGGATAGCAAAGTCGGCTTCCCAGTCCACCGTCTCGCCACTTAGCTGGCGGTGCAACAGGCCGGCGGCCATGCTCGCCGAACGCATGGCGATGGTTACCCCGGAGCTGAACACCGGGTCGAGGAATTCGGCGGCGTTGCCGAGCAGGGCGAAACCGGCACCGTGCAGGGTTTTCACGTTGGCCGCGTAGCCGCCAATGGTGCGCGCCGGAGTGTCCCACACGGCGTTCTTCAGCACCTTGGCCAGCGAGGGCGTTTCCTCGATAAATTGCTTGAGGCAGGCGTCCAGGTCTTCTGGGCGACCCTGGAAACGGGTGGCATCGGCGACCACGCCGACCGAGCAGCGGCCGTTGCTGAACGGGATGGTCCAGAACCACACGTCGCGCAGTTCGGGATGGGTGGTGATCAGAATCTTCTCACGGTCGAAATCGCTGCCGTCGTTGCGGTCTTCGACGTGGGTGAACACCGCCTGGCGCACCGGGAAGTTCGATGGCAGGTCGAGGTCGAGCAGGCGCGGCAGCACGCGGCCGTAGCCACTGCCATCGAGAACGAAGGCGCATTCGACCTGGTATTCGTGGCCATCGGCCAAGCGCCGCACGCTCAGGCGCGGGCAGTCGCCGCTGAAATCGACGGCGAAGATTTCCTCTTCATAGCGGATTTCCACGCCCTGCAGTTCGGCCTGGTCGGCCAGCAGCTTGTCGAAGTCGGCGCGCAGCACCTGATAGGTCGAGCCCTGACCTTGGGTGAAGGTGTCGCGAAAATCGAACTCGGTATAACGCTCGCCCCAGCCAAAGGCCGCGCCATGTTTGGTCTGGAAGCCGGCGGCGCGTACCGCGTCGAGCATTCCGGCTTCCTCGACGAAGTCCAGGCAGTGCGACAGCAGGCTCTCGCCAATCGAGAAACGCGGGAAGCGCTGGCGCTCCAGCACCAGCACGTCATGGCCGTTGCGCTTGAGCAACGCCGCGGCAATCGCCCCAGACGGGCCGGCACCGATGACTACGACTTGGCGTTGTTCGACTTCAAGGGACTTCATAGCGGCGTCTTGCCTCATGCTTGGCGGCGTGTGGGTAGGCACCGGCCAGGGCCGGTAGCAGGGTCGAGATCAGGCCCATCAGCATCAGGGCGAAATACAGTGCTGGGCTGATTATCTGCTGTTGCAGCAGCAGATTGAGAAAGATGATTTCAGTCAGGCCGCGGGTATTCAACAACAGGCTTTCGCGCCACTGCCCCGCGTAGGCGCGCAGCTGCCCGGCGGCCCAGCTCAGGCCCAGCCAGTTACCGGCCAGTTTGCTGATGATTGGCAGCAGCAACAGCGCCGCAAACTGCCAGGCAGAATACCCCTGCCAGGCGTCCTGCCAGTCGATCTGCAGCAGGCCAAAGGCCAAAATCAGCGGCACCGCCAGCCAGGTTTGCAGCCAGCGCAGCAGCCCGGCGGGTAGCGGCAGACGCAAAGGCAGGCGCAGGGCGGTGAGCAGCAACAGGTAGGCGATGCCGAACACCAGGGCATTCAGGTGCAGTTGTTGCATCACCAGCAGCAGGGCGAGAAAGCAGCCGCCGTTAAGCCGCGCCGAGCGCAGCGGCAGCAGTTTTAACAGCAGCGGCAGGCCGGCGGCCAGCAGGGGCCAGAGCAGGGTGGCTGGGTCGCTGCTGCCCTGGGCCAGGCCGAAGATCAGCCAGCAGAGCAAATCCATGATGATTGCCGCCTGCAGCAACTGACGGATCTTAGCCACCGGGTAGCCGAGGTGCTGCAGGTAGAGAAACAGCACCGGAATGGCGGTCAGGGCAAACAACAGGCCCACGGCAATATCGGCCAGCATGCCCTGCTCCGGCAGCAGCCAGACCGCGCAGGCCAGGCCGCAGAGGAACGGCACAAAGAAACTCGGTAGGGCGATCTGCAGGCTGCCCGGCTCCAGTTGCAGATCGACCACATCACTGAGGATATGCCCGAGCAGCAAACAGAAGGCCACGCCATACAAAGGCTCCAGCCACACCGGTGCGAGTAGCTCGCTGGCTCCGAAGCCCAGCGGCGCGGTCCATAGCATCAGCAGCGGCAGGCCGAGGGTGGCCAGCAGCAATTGGCTGACGATCGGCATCAGGCGCAGGCGCTTGCCCAGCCAGGTCGCCAGGGCAAATAACGCGAGTAGTGCCAGCCAGGCCAGGGCGATGCTCATGTCGTTTGTGCCTGGTTAACGGCGGCTTGCCGGGTGCCGGCCCAGGGCGCGAGGAGGAAGCAGAAGAACAGGCCGAGGCTGATCGCCAGGCCGAAGTTGGCAATCGCCGGGGTGTCGCTGAGCAGCAGCAGGCCGAACGACAGCCAGCTGGTCAGCGCCGAGAGCAGGGTGCCGAGCAGGCTGACCGCAGGTCCGTCGATGTTTTCGCGCATCAGAATGGCGTAATCGACGCCGATGGCGGTGATCAACAGCAGGCCGAACAGGCTGAACAGGGTCAGCGGCTGGCCCAGCCAACCGAGGCAGGCCAGCGCCGCCATGGCCGCCAGCAGCGGCAGGCAGACCACCCGCAGCGCACCGCCGAGGCCGAACGGCAGGCACAGCAACAGCAGGATAGCGATGGAGGAGAGCAGTTTCAGTTCGGCGGCGCTCAGCTGGGTGGCGCTAAACAGCGCGTTCAGCTCACTGATGCGGTCGACCAGCTGCACGCCCGGCAAGTCTGCGCTGAGGCTGCGCAATACGCTGCTGTCGCTGAGGCCCTGCAAGCTGATCAGCCCCGCCACCGCGTTGTTCTCAGCCCCCAGCCAGAGCCCGCGCCAGGCTTCGCCCAGCGGGCTGGCCAGGCTCTGTTCGAGGCTGGGGGCGGGGTCGTTGGTCAGCTGCGCCAGCTCGGCCTGCAGTGCGGCGGCCGGAATGCCCAGGTCGAGCAGTGGCTGCCAGTGCTGTGGCAGTTGCTGCAAGGCGGCGCGTAACGGTTGTAGCTGGCTGTCGGCGGCCACCAGCTGGCTGAGGGCGCGGTAGCCACGCAGTTGGCCGGCGGCCACCGCCTGGTCGAGGCGTTGGCTGAGCGCGGCCTGGCGCTCCAGCAACTGCTGCGGGTTAGCGGCGCGCACCAAAAAGAACTGGCTGGTGGGCTGTTGCCCGGTTAGCTCGGCGATGCGCTGGGCTTCGGCCAATAGTTGCGGTTCCTGGCCGAGCCACTGGCGTAAGTCATTCTGTGTATGCAGTTGCCACAGCCCGCCTGCACAAAACAGCAGGAGTAACGCCAGCAGCGGCGCGCTGCCGATCTTGGCTAACAGACGCGTGCGTCCGGCCAGCAGGCGTTGGCTAAAACTCAGCAGCTGCGGCGATGGGCTTAGCCGCAGGCCACGCAGCCAGGCCGGCAGCAGGCATACCGAGCACAGATAAGCGGCGATCAGCCCGGCGGCGGAGAACAGCGCGACCTGGGTCAGCGCCGGAAACGGGGTAAAGGCCAGCGCCAAGTAGCCGATCAGGTTGGTGCCCAGGCTCAGGCTCAGGCCCGGCAAGGTGGCGCGCAGGGCGCCCCAGCTGCTCCAGCTTTCGCTGCCTTCTGCGTTGCTCCAGCTTTTACTTAGATAGTGTTGCGGGTAATCGGCGGCGACCCCGACCAGGCTGGCGCCGAGTACCAGGGTCAGGGCGTTGATCTGGCCGAACACCAGCACGCAGGCGGTGCAGCCGGCCAGCAGCGCCATGCCAATCGGCAGCAGGCTAACCAGCACCCGCACGCGGCGGAAGGCCAGCAGCAACAGCAGCAGCGTACCGAAGGTGGCCCCTCCACCAATCAGGCTGATCTCGCGGGTGGCCTTGGCCTGCCCAGCGGCGGCGTACAGTACGCCACCAGCTGCCAGCAGTTGCCCGCCGGCTGTTTCGATCTGTGCGCGGGTGTCGGCGACCTGGGCGGCAATCAGCGGCGGTTCCTGCATATCGAATGCACTGCCCTGGGCGCTGGCGCGCAGCAGGGCCCAGGTCATGCCCGGCTCTTCCAGCAGCAGCGCGCCGCTGCTCAGGTCGGCCTGGATGCGGCTGCCGGGATTCAGCGCCTGTTGCGCGCGTACGCCGAGGCCCAGCCAATCCTGCTCGATAGGCAGCAAGCTCAAACCGGCAAAGGTATCGAACAACTGCGCGGCGCGTTGTTCGATTAGTTGTTGCGGTTGTTTCAGCAGCAGCTGGCGATCCGCGCTCGGCAGCAGGGCCAGGCGGTTGTTGCGCAGATAGTCGCGCAGCGCCGCGAGGTCGCTGTCGACGCTCCACTGCACCTGGGCGAAGCGCCCGCTGCCGCGCCACTGCTCGCCCACCTGCTGCGCCAGGGCAATCGCCTGGTCGCGCTGCGGGTGGCCGATCAACAGCAGCAGGTCGCGATTGAGCGGCTCCTGCATACGCTGCTCGGCCTGCTGCACCAGGGCGTCGCCGCTGCCGGCGGGCAACAGGGCGAGCATATCCGCGGCTACGGGCGGGCCGTTGCGCCACTGCCAGGCGGCAAGCGCCAGCAAGACCGCGAGCAGCAGCAGAAAGCCGCGCGGCAGCCAGCGTTCACTGGGCAAAGTTGCGTTGCTCCTGCTCGCTCAAGGCCGCGCCGGCCTGGCTTTCCGGCAAGCGCAGCACGCTGTGATCGCCCTGGGTTTCATGCAACTCGATGCGCTGCACCAGGGCGCCGCCGTCGATCTGAATGCGGCTGAAAATCTGCTTGAGCAACACCGAGTTCGGCAGCAAGCGCAGTTGCCAGGCCTCGGCCGTACCGCTCAATTGCAGTTCGAAATCCCGTGCCAGGCCGCTGTGGTCGCCCTTGAGTACGGCGAGAAACAGCCGGCTCTGTTGGGCTGCGACATCCTGGCCGGGTTGCTGTTGCCAGCCGCTGGGCGTGCGTTTGGCGATGCCCTGGCTGTCGATGCGGTAATCCTGCTTGAGCGGGCTTTGCAGCTGCCAGAGCAGGCCAAGATCGCGGCTCAACACAAACTGACCGCGACTGGTCAGCGGCTGCGGCAGGGCGCGCAGGTGCTTTTCCTGAATCAGCGGGCCGCGTACCACGGCGGGCTTGGCCAGCTGGGCGCTGAGCTGGTCGAGGTCGAAGGCCAGTGCGCTCTGGCTCAGCAGCCAGAGGCCGAGGCCTGCCAGCAGGCGTTTCACGCCAGCACCTTGGCAACGGCGTCGATCAGCACCTTGGGTGAAGCAAACTGCATCTCGCGGGTGGCGATTTCCACCGCTACCTGCACGCTGCTGCCACGGGTCATGCGCTCGCCGCTGGCTGCATCGGTGATCAGGTAGTTGATCTTCAGGCGGTTCTCCCACTCCACCAGGTCGGCGCGCACGATGATCTTCTGGCCGAACTGCGCGCCGCGGATATAGCGCAGCTGCAGGTCGATCACCGGCCAGGCGTAGCCGGCGTCGCGCATCTGCACGTAGTTGTGGCCGAGTTTGTCGAGCAGGGCGCAGCGCGCTTCTTCGAAGTATTTGACGTAGTGGCCGTGCCAGACCACTTCCATCATGTCGACGTCGAAGAACGGCACCTGCAGTTCGATTTCCGCCTGCAATACGCCTTTGCTACGCATAGAGCCTCCAGTGCTGCGCGCGGATACGCACCAGGCACAGACGCAGCTCGGCTTCCAGGGCGCGGTCTTCGACCACTGGGTGGAAGTCCACGGCCAGCTGTTCACGCATGGCAGTGATCGGTGCCGGGATATCGCTCTTGCCGTCGCGCTGGCGCAGCCATACGCCCTGGTTGGCGGCCAGCAGGGTGGCGGCGGCGACCTGTTCGGTCAGCTCCAGGCTGCGCAGGGCGTCGCGGGCGGCGATGGTGCCCATGCTCACCTTGTCCTGGTTGTGGCACTCGGTTGAGCGCGAGAACACGCTGGCCGGCATGGTGTTTTTCAGCGCTTCGGCGGTCCAGGCGCTGGTGCCGATCTGCACGGCCTTGAAGCCGTGGTTGATCATCGCGCTGACGCTCGGCGCGCCGGACAGGTTGCTCGGCAGGCCGTGGTTGTAGCGGGTGTCGACCAGCAGGGCGAGCTGGCGGTCGAGCAGGTCGGCGACGTTGCCCACCAGATTCTTCAGGCTGTCCATGGCGAAGGCGATATGCCCGCCGTAGAAGTGTCCGCCGTGCAGCACGCGTTCGGCTTCGGCGTCGATCAGCGGGTTGTCGTTGGCGCTGTTCAGCTCGATTTCGATAAATTGGCGCAGCAGGCCCAGGCTATCGGCCAGTACGCCGAGCACGTGCGGCGCACAGCGCAGCGAGTAGCGGTCCTGCAAACGATGCAGCGGCGCGGTCGGTGCGTCGATGGCCAGGTCCTGGCGCAGCCAGGCGGCAACCTGCATCTGCCCCGGGTGCGGCTTGGCGGCGAACAGGCGCTCGTCGAAGTGCTCCGGATTGCCTTCCAGCGCCACCACGTTAAGCGCGGTGATACGGGTGGCCAGTTTCAGCAGGTAATCGGCACGGGAGAACGCCTGGCAGGCCAGGGCGGTCATCACCGCCGTGCCGTTCATCAGCGCCAGGGCTTCTTTCGGTCGCAGGGTCAGCGGCGTCCAGCCGAGTTCCTTATGCACATCGGCGGCGCTGCGGCGCTCACCCTTGAACATCACTTCGCGTTCACCGCTCAGGGTAGCCGCGACATAGGACAGCGGCGTCAGATCGCCGCTGGCGCCCACCGAGCCTTCTTCCGGAATCAGCGGCAGCACATCAAATTCGAGAAACGCCTGCAGGCGTTCCAGCAGCTCGACGCGCACGCCGGAAACGCCCTGACACAGCGACTGCAAACGTGCGGCGAGCACGGCGCGGGTGGCAGGCTCATCGAGCAGCTTGCCGAGGCCACAGCCGTGGAAGGTGTAGAGGTGACGCGGCAGCGCCTCGACTTGATGCAGCGGCACGGCCACCACGCAGGAGTCGCCGTAGCCGGTGGTGACGCCGTAGATCACGCCTTCCTTGTCCAGCAGACTGTCGAGGAAACGCGCGCCCTTGGCGATTTTTTCGCGGTAGGCGGCATCGTTTTGCAGCTGCGCCGGGGCGCTGCGGCTGGCCAGGGCGACAACCTGCTCGATGCGCAGGGGCTGTTCGCCAAACACGATGGGATCAGGCTGATTTGTCGTCATCTTCATTCCAGAACGGGTAGAAATTGAACCATTGCAGGGGCGCGCTCAGGCAGCGTTGGCCCAGGCGGTCGGCGTAGCGTTGGGTGCACTGGCGGATTACCGCGTCACGTTCGCTGCGCTTCCACGGTAGGCGCTCGAGAAAGGGTTCGAGAATCACCTGGTAGCGGCCGTCGATCTTCAGGCAACTCATCAGGTTGACCGGGCATTGCAGCAGCCCCGCCAGCAACCACGGGCCTTGCGGGAAGGCGGCCGGCTTGCCGAGAAAGTCCACGCTGACCTTGCGGCTGCCCTTGAGCGGTACGCGGTCGCCGGCAATCGCCAGCCACTCGCCGCGCTCCAGGCGCTCGGACAATTGCAGCATGATCGCCGCGTCCAGTTCGCTGACCTGGATCAGGCGCAGGTGGCTGGCACCGGCATCGGCCAGCAGGCGGTTGAACTGGGCGGCGTGTTTGGTGTGCAGCAGCACGTTCATCTGTACCTGCGCGCCGACCTCGGCCAGGGCGCGGCAGACTTCCAGATTGCCCAGGTGCGCGGCGACCAGTATCTGCCCACGGTTCTGCCGTTGCAGCTGGCCACAGAGGTCGTCGGGGTCGATCAGGTCAACCTGCTCCAGGCCGAGGCGGCCATTCCAGACGTCGAGCTTGTCGAGCAAGGTGTCGGCGAAGTGCATAAATTGGCGGAACACGCTGTAACGGCTCGGGCGTAGCTCCGGGCGTCCGCTCCAGGCGGCCAGATTGCTTTGATAGTGGTGAATGCTGCGCCGCGCCCTGGCGCCGAACAGGTAGAAGTACAGCACGATCAGATACAGCAGTGGGCTGATCAGGCGACGGCCGAGCACGCGCGTCAGCACCGCGGTGATCTTCATCAGAATAAAACTGCCGCGCTCGCGCTGGCTGGCCCAGTGGCGTTGATCGCTCATCCGCGCCACCGTTGCCAGAGGATCTGCGGCGCACGCAGCAGCATGCCGAAGAACAGCTTGGCGTGCATCTTCGATATCAGCGCGTTGTCGTGCCACAGGCGGAAGTGCGAGAGGCCATCCAGCGGGTAATGCACGCGGGTCGGCAGCCAGTGCATTGGCTGGTTGCGCCAGGCCAGGCGCACCAGGATCTCAGTGTCGAAATCCATGCGTTTGCCGATGGCTACCGAGTCGATCAGCGCCAAAGTGGCCGGCAGCGGGTACACCCGGAAGCCGCACATGGAATCGCGGATGCTCAGCGACAGGGTGTTGATCCACACCCACACGTGGGTCAGGTAGCGCGCGTAGAGGCGGCCTTTCGGCACGCTGGCATCGTATTGCGGGTAGCCGCAAATCAGCGCCTGCGGGTTGGCTTGCGAGGTTTGGATAAAGCGCGGCAGATCGCTGAGGTCATGCTGACCGTCGGCGTCCACCTGCAGCGCATGGCTAAAGCCCAGGCGCGCCGCTTCACGCAGCCCGGCCATCACCGCGCCGCCTTTGCCCTGATTGACGGGCAGACGCAGCAGGTGGGTATCGGGTTGTGTGGCCAGCTGATCCATGACCGTTGCACAGGCCAAGCTGGATGCGTCATCCACCAGCACGCAGGGCAGGCCGGCTTGATGCAGAGCCGCAACAACAGTCGGCAGCGCGTGCTCATGGTTGTAGACCGGGATTACCGCGCAGGGCTTATGCACGGGCGGCTCCCAGCAGAATGCGCCCGGAGGAGCAGGCCGCTTCGCCGTTGCGGAAGGTGAAGTACAGCTTGCCGCGCGCCGCGTCGAAACGCAGGGTCAGTTGCAGGCGGTCGCCGGGGCGTACCAGTTGCTGGAATTTCAGCACTTCCATGCCACAGAAACGTGGTGGCAGGTCCTTGATCAGGCCGCGCGCCAGTTGCTGCGCCCAGTCGACCTGGACCACGCCCGGCAGTACCGGGGTCTGCGGGAAGTGGCCGGTGAAGTGTGCGAGGTCCAGCGGCACCACCAGTTCAAGCTGCCATTCGCCATCCTGCTCGACAGCCGACAGCGGCTCCACCTGGGTTGGCCGTGGTGCTGCCAGTAGTGCTTCGACTGTGGCTTGCGCCAGCTTGCCCTGGTTGGTGTAGGGCAGCTGGGCGAGCAACCGCCAACGCCGGGGCAAGGCAATCGCTTCGCAATGGCTGGCCAAGTGGCGGCGCAGGGTTTCGCTAACGGTCTTGCGCCCCTGGTTGCGCAGCGCATGCAGGCCCGCCGGGCTCAAGGCCACCAACGCGCCGAGGTAGGCGCGGCCTTCCTGCACCACACCGAGGCGTGCATCACTGAGCCATTCGTGGCTGCTCAGCGCCTGTTCGAGCATCGGCAGGGAGATGCGTTTTTCTTCCAGCTTGATAATCCGGTCCAGGCGGCCGCGCAGGGCAAAGCGGCCATCGGCTTGCAGCTCGACCGCATCGGCGGTCTGCTCGCGGTGGCCGGCCGGCAGGTAGGGCGAGGTCAGGTGCAGCGCACCTTCGCTGTTCTTTCCCAGTTCAACTCCGGCAAACGGCGTCCACAGATCGCCACCCTGACGCCAGGCGATACCGCCGGTTTCCGAGCTGCCGTAGATTTCCGTGGGCCATTGGCCGAGCAGGTTTTGCAGTTCGGCGGCGGTTTCCGCTGGCAGCGCGCCACCGGAGGAAAACACCTGACGCACCGCGCGCAGCGCTGGCCAATTAAGGTTATCGCCCATGCGCTTGAGCAGCGCCGGGCTGGCGACCCAGGCGAAGTCGCTGCCGGTTGCCAGGCTTTCGCGTTGCAAGTCTTCGGGGAATGGCTGGGCGCGGCGCAGAAAAGTGCGGCCGGCGCACAGCGGCCACAGCACGCGAAACAGCAGGCCGTAGATATGCTGGGTGGCGACGCTGCCGAGGATGGTCGCGCTGCCCAGTTGCTCGCCCCACAGCTGCTCCAGGGCGGTCACTTCATTGGCCAGCTGGCGCAGGGATTTGTCGATCAGCTTGGCTTCGCCGCTGGAGCCGGAGGTGCACAGGGTTAGCTGGCACTGGTCGAGATCGAGCGGGGCCGGCGGCAGTGCCGCGCTGTCGGCGTTAAGCAGGCCATCGAGGTTGTCCAGCCACAGGTCGCACTGCGTACTCATGCGCTGGCGGGTTTGCGGCTGGGCATCGGCCGGCAGCAGTACGGCAATCCCGGCGCGCCAGGCGGCCAGCAAGGCGATGGCCAGTTCGCCGGCGTCGTCGAGGTACAGCGCCAGGCGCTTTACGCCACGGCCTTGCAGCTCAGCCGCCAGGTGCAGGGCATGCTGGCGCAGCTGGGCGTGATCCAGGTCCGCAGTTACTGCGCGACCGGGGTGGGCTTCGAGCAGCAGATGCTCGAGGGGCAGCCAGTTCATTCATGTCTCCTTACACGCTGGCGCACCAGCCACTCGCCGGCAAACAGCAGGCCCATCAGGCCGTAGGCAATTAGCCCGGTATACAGCGTCCACCAGCTCAGCGGCGCCCAGAAGTTCAGCGCCACCACCACCAGGCCGTTGGCCAGAAAGAACCAGGCCCAGACTGCAGTGACCAAACGCGTGTAGCGGATCGCCACTTCCGGCAACTGCGGCTCAGTCAGGCGCGCCAGGCGTTCGATCAGCGGCGGGCCGAATTTCAGGCTGAGGCCGAACAGCGCCAGCAGCAGGCCATTCAGCAGCACCGGGTACCAGCGCAGCAACGCGGGCTCCCCGGCCAGACCGAGCAGCAGGCAGAAGCCCAGGGCCACGGCGGTCATCCAGCGATTGCCCGGCTTGCCCCATTGGCTTAGCGCACGCACCAGCCACAGGCCGCCGAGCACGGCGGCGAACAGGCGCGGCGACAGATGCTCCATGCCGTAATACACGGCAAAGGGATAGAGCAGCCCAGCCAGCAGCAGGAGCAGGCCAAACAGGCGCGCCATCAGTCTGCAACGGGGGCGTTGACGAGCTGCAGCACCGCCTCGACCACGTCACCGACGGTACGCACGGCTTTGAATTCCTCGGCGGCGAGCTTCTTGCCCGTCTGGCGCTTGATATGGTCGATCAGGTCGACGGCATCGATGCTGTCGATTTCCAGGTCCTGATAGAGGTTGGCTTCCGGCGTAATGCGCTCGGCATCCAGCTCGAACAGCTCGACCAGGGCGTCGCGCAGGGTGATGAAAATCTCTTCACGGGTTTGCATCGGTGGCTTCCTCAGGCGGTCTGTTGCGATGACACGAATGCCGCCAGGCTGGCTACGTTGGCAAAGTGCTTGCGGGTGTCTTTGGCTTCGGCGTCGATCTTGATGCCAAAGCGTTTCTGGATGGCCAGGCCGAGTTCCAGGGCGTCTACCGAATCCAGGCCGAGGCCTTCACCGAACAGGGTCAGGTCGGCGGCGATGTCTTCGGCAGCCATGTCTTCGAGGCCGAGGGCGTCGATGATCAGGTTCTTAATTTCCAGCTGCAAATCGCTCATCTTTGGCGAGCTCCTTAATAAAGTGTTGGTGCAGAAAGTCGTTGAGTTTGCGTGAGGCGATTGGCGGTGGCCCCATGGCGTTGAACTGTTGTGGGTCAATATCCTCGCCCACGCGCAGGCGAAAGTGAAAACGGCGCGACGGAATGCTGTACCAAGGCTCGGCCTTGGTCAGGGTGGTGGGCGTGACGCTGATCACCACCGGGGTGACGATGCGCGCGCCGCGCAGGGCGATGGCCGCTGCGCCACGGTGAAACTCCGGGCTGTGCCCCGGCGTGGTGCGCGTGCCTTCAGGGAAGATCGCCAGGGTCTGGCCGCTTTGCAGCGCGCCGGCGGCTTCGTCGAGCATGTCCATGCTGCCGCTGTTGCTGATGTAGTGGGCCGCGCGCAGGGGGCCGCGCATGCTCGGGTTATCCCACAGGCTCTGTTTGACCACGCAATTGGCGTCGCGAATAAAGGCGATCAGCACCACCACGTCGATCAGCGACGGGTGATTGGCGATGACCATCTGCCCGGGGCGGCCGAGGCGTTCGACACCCTCGACCTCATAAGTCAGCACGCCGCTGCGGTACATAAACTGCACGAACAGGTAGAAGGTCTTGCTCACCACCGCGCGGGCGCGAGTGCGCCGGCTCAGGGCGTCGCCCGGTAGCAGGGCCAGCAGCGGGAAGATCAGCACGCGCAGCAGCACACCGCCGATGCCGAACAGGCTGAAACTCAGGGCCGTGGCAATCAGCCGCCAGATATAGGGCGCGCTGTAACGGCTCAGGCCTTGTTGCGTGACCATGTCCATTGCCGGCTCTTCCAGTGGTGTTGCAGGGAGGTTTGCTCGCCGCACAGGGCGCGCACCAGGTTGAGGGCGTGTGGCCATTCGGCGCGCGGGCCAGTGCCTTTGGCCAGTTCGAGCTGCCAGTCATCGCCTGGGGTTAGCAGCAGGCCGACGGCATAGGAAAACGGTACGTCGTCGATAAAAGGTTGGTACAGCTCGGGCGGGCTTTCCTCGGCAATCACCAGCAATACCGCAGGCGCGCCGTCGTGGAGCATGCCGCAGGCTTCCAGTACGGCGTTTTCCAGGCCATCGCCGGCACCGGCCAGAGCGGTCATTTCGCTGTGATCGCCGCGCTGGATCGACCACAGGCCGATGATCGCGTTATGCACCGAGAGGCTGAACTGGGTCGGCGACAGCGGCTCGTTGTGCGCCAGGTCGGTCAGGATGGTCAGGGTGCGCGGGGTTTCGCCATGCCGGCTGGCGAATACCATGGGCAGTTGCGGGTGCGCTTCGGCCAGCGGCCAGGCAACGTGGAAGGCCATGCGTGCCAGACGGCTCAAGCGCCGGCGCTGCATGGCTGGCAGTGCGCTGACATCCGGTTGCTCACCAGCATCCACCAGGCGCGTCGGTGCCTGGTGCCAGGCGCACCAGTCAGCCGTGCTGTCCAGGCCAGGGGCCCAGGCACGCCATTGTTCGATCCTGAAATGTGTCACGCGGTGGGCGTCCATGTCGGCTACAGCCAGCCGCAACCAGCGGAGGGCTTGGCAGCAGGTGTGGCGAAGTGCTGGCATTATCCAGACCGTGCGGGCCGTGCGCAAATCCGTGGTAGAGCGTTCTGACCGGAGGCGGCGGCCAATTTGCCGAAAATCTCGCCCTTGTCACGTAGTTTGCATAGAATCCAGGGCCATTTCGGGGCTTATGTGGGATTCAGGGGGGTGTTACATGCGGCGCGTGATCTTCAATCAGAAGGGCGGGGTGGGTAAATCCAGCATCGCCTGCAACCTGGCCGCAGTCAGTGCCTCCCAGGGCTATCGCACCCTGTTGATCGACCTGGACGCCCAGGCCAACTCGACGCATTACCTCACCGGCCTGACCGGCGAGGAAATCCCCATGGGCATCGCCGAGTTCTTCAAGGGCACCCTGTCGTCCACGCCGTTCGCCAAGAAAGGCAGTGTGGATATCTACGAAACGCCGTTCGACAACCTGCATGTGGTCACCGCCACCGCCGAGTTGGCCGACCTGCAGCCCAAGCTTGAGCAGAAACACAAGATCAACAAGCTGCGCAAACTGCTCGAAGACCTCAGCGAGGACTACGACCGGATTTACCTCGATACCCCGCCGGCGCTGAACTTCTACACCGTTTCGGCGTTGATCGCCGCCGACCGCGTGCTGATCCCGTTCGACTGCGACAGTTTCTCGCGTCAGGCGCTGTATGGCCTGCTGCGCGAGATCGAAGAGCTCAAGGAAGACCACAACGAGGGCCTGGAAGTCGAAGGCATCGTGGTCAACCAGTTCCAGCCGCGTGCTACCCTGCCGCAGCAGCTGCTCGATGAGCTGATTGCCGAGGGCTTGCCGGTGCTGCCGGTCAACCTGATGAGTTCGGTGAAGATGCGCGAGTCGCACCAGGCTTGTATGCCGCTGATCTACCTGGACCGCAGCCACAAGCTGACCCAGCAGTTTGTTGAACTGCATGACCTGCTTAACAACGCCGATTGAGTCGGACCTGGAAACTAAAAAAGCTGCCTAGGCAGCTTTTTTGTTGGGCGCAGGAAACCTACCGCACGACATAGATATCGCAAGGAGC
Organism: Pseudomonas sp.; assembly: GCF_049653025.1. Lineage (GTDB taxonomy): Bacteria > Pseudomonadota > Gammaproteobacteria > Pseudomonadales > Pseudomonadaceae > Aquipseudomonas. Next base: position 52,371 of record NZ_JBASFM010000008.1, read on the forward strand.
CTTGTGCAGGAAGTGCTGCGCCAGGCTACCAAGCAGCGCTTGCGACAGCGCGCTGCGGCCGTGGCTGCCGAGGACCAGCAGTTCGGTGTTGGTGCTTTTCAGGTGCGCCTGCAGGCAGCGCAGGATGCCGCCTTGCTCCACCGAATGGGTCAGGGTCGGGCCTGTTTCCGGTAAGTTCTGCGCCTCATCTTCCAGCAGCTGGCTGATCAGGGCTTTCTGTGTGGTCAGTTGTGCTTCGATCTGCTTGGGCGTGCCCTTGTCCGGCTCGAAAACGTGCAGGGCGTGCAGCTCGGCGCTTTCCGGCAGCAGGCGGTAGGCCTGGCCGAGGGCGCTACAGGCGCAGAGCGAAAAGTCGATGGCGGCCAGGGCGCGTTCATACGGGCGCGAATCGTTACGCGCGACCAGCAGCAGTGGCACCGGGCAGTTGCGCGCGATGCGGTCGAGGCTGGTGCCGGAGAAGAAGTCGTGGCGCTGATGATGGCCGCCGAGCACCAGCAGGTCGCAGTCCAGTTCGTTCAACTGCTGCAACACCACTTCCGAGGGCTTGATGCCGGTGCGGATCAGCAGCTGGCTGCCGGGCGGGGCGTATTGCGTCAGGCTGCGGTCCAGGGCCTGCTTGGCCTGCTCGTGTTCCTGGGAGCTTTTGCTCGGGTCGAGCACATGCAACATGGTCAGCTTGGCGTTGAACTGCTTGGCCAACTGGGTGGCGCGGCACAGGGCCATGTCGGCAGTGTCGCGCAGGTCGTGGGCGATAAGAATGTGACTGGGCATGGTCGGCGTTCTCCTGCCGATGCATGTCGGCACATTTATTGTGACCTCGAGTCATAGCTGGACTTTTGACCCAGGGCAAGGTCAGGCGTCAGCGCGCACGTAATTGATAGACGCCGCGACTCTCGGCCACTACTTCACCACTGTCGTCGGTCAGCTGCAACTGCAATAGATATTCGGCTTTGCCGGTGTCTGTCGCTTGCTGTTGCAGGCGCTGGATTTCCTCGGCCTCCAGGCGTGCCTCGACGCGGATATCGCCGCTGGCCGGGCGGCGAAAGCGCAGGTTCATTTCCTTGATGATGGGGTAGAAACGCTGGGCATCGAAGCTGGTGAGAAACAGCGCGCCGCCGGGAATCTCCGCCAGGGTAAACAGCGCACCGGCGTACATGCTGCCGATATGGTTCTGGTTGCCCGCCAGTGGCATGCGCAGGCGCACCCGGCCGGGCTCCAGCACTTCGGCCTTGAGGCCGCTGCGTTTGACGAAGGCGATCTGTTCTTCGGTGAGCTGGCGTACCAGTTCAATGGGCATCGGCATGCTGGGCTCCACACGTATTGTTGTGCAGCCAGCCTAAAGGTTGGATGTGGCCAAGGTAATGACCGCGGGGCAGTCGCGCGATTGACCGATTCGCTCAGATGCCCTGCTGGCGCAACCAGCCCAGCAGCTGCGGCAAGGGCAGCGCGCCGCTCTGCCGGGCAACTTCGACGCCGCCTTTGAGCAGGATCAGGCTGGGGATCGAGCGGATGCCCATTTCGGCGGACAGTTGCGGGTTGGCTTCGCTGTCCAGCTTGGCCAGGCGGCAGCGGCCTTGCAGCTGACTGGAGGCCTGCTCGTAGATCGGCGCAAAGCTGCGGCAGGGGCCGCACCAGCTGGCCCAGACATCCATCAACAGCGGCAGGTCGCCCTTGTTTTGCGCGTCGAAACTGGCCTGGGTCAGCTCGAAGGGTTTGCTCGGCAGCACCTCGGCCTTGCAGCGGCCACAGCGCGGTGCATCGCCCAGGCGTTCGCTAGGAATGCGGTTGAGGCCGTTGCAGTGCGGGCAGGGGATCAGCAGGGGATCGGTCATACGCGGCTCCTTGGGCAATGCTCCACTAGATGGAGCCGCGCTGCGGCGATATCAAGTCAGACCGGTACCAGCGGCCAGAACCAGGGAATCACCAGGGTTGCGACCACCCAGAGAATCAGGTTCAGCGGAATACCGACCTTCATGAAATCGGTAAAGCGATAGCCGCCGGCGTTATACACAAAGGTGTTGGTCTGGTAGCCGATCGGTGTGGCGAAGCTGGCGCTGGCGGCGAACATCACCGCGACCACAAAGGCGCGCGGGTCGACGCCCAGGTGCTGGGCCATGCCGATGGCAATTGGCGTGACCAGTACGGCGACGGCGTTGTTCGACAGCACCTCGGTGAGAATCGAGGTAAACAGGTAGATAAAGCTCAGCATCAGCAGCGGTCCGGCCCAGGGCAGCCAGGCCATCACGTTCTCGACCATCAATTTGACCAGGCCGACCTTGTCCATGGCGATGCTGATGGCCAGCATGCCGAAGATCAGGCTGAGGATCTTCCAGTCCACCGCCTTGTAGGCGTCCTCCACATCCAGGCAACGGGTCGCCAGCACGGTGACCGCGCCGATGATCGCCAGGCCTTCGATGGGCATCACGCCGAAGGCCGCCAGCAGCATGACTGCGAGGGTGGCGATGATCGCAATCGGTGCCTTGTCACGGCGGAAGGCGCGCTCCTGCACGGCGTTGAGGCTGATCAGCTCGCCGTTGTCTGCAAAACGCTTGATCTGCGTCGGCGTGCCTTCCACCAGCATCACGTCGCCGAACTGCAGTTCGAAGTCATCCAGGTTGCCCTGGATATTCTCGTCCTGGCGGTGCACGGCGAGCACGGCGATGCCGTAGCGCGCGGTGAGGTCGAGGTCGCGCATGGGCCGGTGGCTGTAACGCGAGTTACGCCCGACGATGGCCTCGGCGAGGATAACGTCGTGGCTGCTGATGGTCTCGAAGGCATCGCTGCGGTTGAACGTGAGGTGGCCGCTTTCGCGCAGCTCCACCACATCCTTGACCTGGCCGTGCAGCACCAGTTGGTCGCCAGCGGCCAGCAGGGTGTCGTGGGCCGGCTCGGTGAGCTCCTGCTCATCGCGGAAGATCTTCAACACCTGCAAGCCGCTGCCGCCATTGAGGTTTGCTTCGTGCAGGGTCTTGCCGATCACCGGCGAGTCATGCGGTACCAGCAACTCGGTCATAAAGGTGCGGTCGAGGTTCGGGCGCAGCTGCTTGGACAGGGTTTCGCGTTCGGGCAGCAGGTGGCGGCCAATGGTCAGCAGGTAGGCCATGCCGGCGGCGGCGAGAATCAACCCGGCACCGGTGATCTCAAACATGCCGAAGGGCTCAAGGCCGGCCTTGCGCGCCACGCCATCGACCAGAATGTTGGTCGAGGTGCCGATCATGGTCAGGGTGCCGCCGAGGATGGTGGCGTAGGACAACGGGATCAGCAGCTTCGACGGCAGGGTGCCGGCACGTCGGGCCAGGGAAATCGCTACCGGGGTGAGGATGGCCACCACCGGGGTGTTGTTGAGGAAGGCGGAAATCACCAGGGCGGTAACCGTGAGGCCAGTGAGCACGCGGACTGGACTGGTGCCGACCAGGTCGCCCAGCCAGTTGCCGAGGGCATCAATGCAGCCGGTGCGCTCCAGGGCCGCAGACAGCACGAACATGCAGGCGATGGTCACCGGCGCTGAGTTGCTCAGCACGCTGAGCACTTCTGCAGGCGTCAGCAGTTGGGTAATCAGCAGCGCCGCCACGGCGATGGCCGCGACGATGTCCGGGCTCCACTTCTCGCGCACAAAGGCGTACAGCACCCAGACCAGCAGGGCACCGACAAACAGTAGGGGCAGAGGCAGTGAATCCCAGAACATGGACATCCTTAAACGTCGAATCTCGTGTGAGGTATCGCGCGCGGCAAATCCAGGCAGGGTGCCGCGCAAGGCGGAGAAGATAAGGGTTGCTGCTTAGAGAGTCTAAGAATGTTTGGAAAGGTTTATATGCCTTTTCGATTTAATAGATAAGGCTGTACCGACCGCTCTGCCGCGCACTGTGCCTGTGCGACGGGTCGGTGGCGGATTAGGCTCAGGCTGTTATCGAACAGGAGGTGATATGCGTCAGCTAGGCATTCTGGGTGGCATGAGCTGGGAGTCCACGGCCAGCTATTACCGCTTGCTCAATCAGGGCGTGCGCGAGCGCCTGGGCGGCCTGCACTCGGCCCCTTTGTTGCTGCATTCGGTGGACTTCGCCGAGATCGCGGCCTGCCAGCAGCGCGGTGACTGGCAGGCCGCGGGCAAGCAGTTGGCGAGCGCCGCGCAGGGTTTGCAGCGGGCCGGCGCGACGGCCTTGCTGCTGGCGACCAACACCATGCATAAGGTGGCACCGGCCATCGAGGCGGCGGTGGAGATTCCCTTGCTGCATATCGGTGATGCGGTCGGTCAGGCGCTACAGCGTCAGGGCGTGACCCGGGCGGCATTGTTGGGGACGCGCTTTACCATGCAGGAGGATTTTTATCGTCAGCGCCTGGCCGAGCGCTTCGGCATCGAGGTGCTGGTACCCGCGCCCGCGCAGATGACGGAAATCGACCGGGTGATCTTTGCCGAGCTGTGCCAGGGGCGCTTTCTCGACAGCGCCCGCGCGTTCTATCTGGAGTGTTTGCAGCAGCTGCGCGAGCAAGGGGCCGAGGCGGCGATTCTCGGTTGCACCGAAATCGGCCTGCTGCTTGAAGGCCTGGAGGCACCGCTGCCGTTACTCGACAGCACCGAGCTGCATGTGGCTATGGGGCTGGAATGGATGTTGGGTTCGTAGGGTGGATGGCGCTTTATCCATCCGCCGACGCAGGTTGGTGGATGAAAAAGGCGTCATCCACCCTACGGTTCTGCTCAGGATGAGCAGCTGATTTCCAGGTGCTTACCCCACTCGGGCGGGCGCTGGGCGTAGCGCTCGAACCCCGGCTGTTCGGCGAAGGGCTGGCTGAGCACCTGATGCAACTCGCGCACCGGCGCGTAGTCGCCCTGTTCTGCGGCCTCGATGGCCTGCTGCGCCAGGTAGTTGCGCAGGATGTATTTGGGGTTGACCCCATGCATGCGCAGGCGGCGCTGTACCTGATCATCGCCGTCCTGGGCGCTGCGGGCCAGGTAGTCGGCGGCCCAGGCGTCGAAGCCGGCCAGGTCGGTAAAGTCGTCACGCAGGCGCGCCACGGCTTGCGTTGCCGGGCTGTCACCGAGTTCGCGGAAGAAGTTGTTGTAGTCCACCGCGCTGCCCTGCATCAGTTGCAGCAGGCGCTGCGCCAGCACCTCGTCGCCCTCATCCGCGCTGAGCAGGCCCAGGCGCTTGCGCATCAGATCGAGGTAGTGCGCCTGGTACAGCGGCAGGAACAGGCTGAGGGTTTCGCGCAGGGCCTCCACGTCCACCAGCGGCGTCAGCGCCTGGGCGAGGGCAGCGAGGTTCCACTGGGCGATCGGCACCTGATTACTGAAGCTGTAGCGGCCGGTGTCGTCGGAGTGGTTGCAGATAAAGTTGGCGTCGAAATCATCGAGGAAGGCATAAGGGCCGTAATCGAAGGTGATGCCGAGGATCGACATGTTGTCGGTGTTCATCACCCCATGGCAGAAACCGTAGGCCTGCCAGTAGGCGATCATCGTGGCGTTGCGCTCGATAATTTCGCGGAACATCGCCAGGTGCGGCTGCTCCTGTTGCCGGCAGTCGGCGTAGTGGCAGCTCAGCACATGCTCGGCCAGCTGTTTGAGCTGTTCATGCTGGCGGGTGTAATAGAAGTACTCGAAGTGGCCGAAGCGCACATGGCTGGGGGCCAGGCGCAGCACCATCGCCGCGCTTTCCTGCTTCTCGCGCCACACCGGGGTGCTGGAGCCGGTTACGCACAGCGCGCGTGAGCTGGGAATGCCGAGGGCATGCAGGTGTTCGCTGGCGAGAAATTCGCGGATTGATGAGCGCAATACCGCGCGGCCGTCGCCCATGCGTGAGTAGGGCGTTTGTCCGGCCCCTTTCAGGTGCAGGTCCCAGTACTGGCCCGCGTCGTTGATTACTTCCCCCAGCAGCAGGCCACGGCCATCGCCCAGGCGCGGGTTGTAGCCGCCGAATTGATGCCCGGAGTAGACCATGGCGCGTGGCTCGGCCTCGCTCCACAGCTTGTGTCCGGCGAAGATCTGCGCGAACACCTCGCTGTCGGCCTCGGCCGGGTCGAGATCGAGCAGCGCCATGGCGGCCAGGCTGGCCACCACCAGACGTGGCTCGGCAATCGGCTCGGGCAGCACCTCGCTGGAAAAGCCGTCGCCGAGGCGGGCGAAGCGGTTGTCGAAGGTCAATTCGGAAAGCGATTTCACTACCAGGCTCCCGCCGGGCGAATGCGCCCCGGCAGCGTTGTTGGGGTGCGACCCGCCGAGGCGGGCCGCAGCGATGGCTTACTGTGGATCGACCGCCGGTGCTGGTGGCGCGAGCGGTGCAGGCTGGGCATTGGCTGCTGCGGTGCCGGCGACCATTTGCCCGCTGGTCAGGTTGAGCTCCTGACCGTGCAGGTTCTTGATCATCACCTCGACCTGGTTGAAGGCCATTTCCACGTTGTTCTCGCGGAAGCTCAGGGCGATCCGCGTGAGGATTTCATCGGTGGCGGCGTTGCGGTCGCCCAGTTCACGCACATGGAAGCGCAGTTCGTAGTCGAAGGTACTGGCGCTGATGGTCAGGAAGAACAGCAGCGGCTCCGGGTCGCGCAGCACCCGCGGGTTCTCCAAGCAGGCCTGCATCATCAGCTTGCGCGCCAGTGGCAGGTCGGTTTCATAGGCCACGCCGATCTTCACGATCACCCGGGTAACGGTGTCGTTGAGCGACCAGTTGATCAGTTGATCAGTGACGAAGGTCTTGTTCGGCACGATGATTTCTTTGCGGTCGAAATCGGTGATGGTGGTGGCGCGGATGCGGATCTTGCTCACGGTGCCGGACAGGTTGCCGATGGTCACCACGTCGCCGATGCGCACCGGGCGCTCGAACAGGATGATCAGGCCGGAGATAAAGTTGGCAAAGATCTCCTGCAGGCCGAAGCCGAGGCCCACCGACAGCGCCGCGACCAGCCATTGCAGCTTGTCCCAGCTGACCCCGAGGGTCGACAGGGTGATGACGAAGCCGATGCCGACAATCGCGTAGGAGAGCAGGGTGGTGGTGGCGTAGGCGCTGCCTTGCGCCAGCTTCAGCCGTGACAGCACCAGCACTTCGAGCAGCCCCGGCAGGTTGCGCCCGAGGGCCACGGTGATGCCGACGATGATCAGCGCGCCCAGCACGTCGCTGAGGCTGATCGGCGTCATGGTGAGCGCCTCGCCGCTGCCGCTGCTGTATTCATACAGGGTGATGTTGTCGAGGTAGGCGAATACCGAGATCAGGTCCGCCCATACCCAATACAGGCCGAGGAGGAAGGTGCCGAGCAGGGCCAGGCGGATCAGGCGCAGCGACTGCTGGTTGACCTGCTCGATGTCTAGGGTCGGCTCTTCGATCACCGCTTCGCCGCCTTCGCCGCCTTCCTTGCTTTGCGCCTGGCGTTTGCTCAGGGCGCGCTGGTAGGCCAGGCGCCGCGCGGCGACCGACAGGCCGCGAATAAAGGAGGCCTCGATGACCAGCCAGAGCATCAGCAGGTAGAGGGTGTTGATCAGCCGATCCGTCAGCATCAGCGCGGTGTAGTAGTAGCCGAGGGCCATGGCCACGATCAGCGCCAGCGGCAACAGGCTGAGCGCCAGGCCGATCAGCATGCGCAGCGGCGAGGCATGTTCACGCACCTGGCCGCTGAGCAGCAGCTTGTACAGCAGCCCGGCCATCAGCGCGTAGCAACTGAGCACCACGCCCAGGCCGATCACGTCGTCGCCCAGGCTGGCCGGTTGATGCTTGGCCACGGTTACCACCGCCACCAATGCCATCACCACTAGGCCGAGGCGACGGATCTGCCGGTGCAGGAAGGCCACTTGTGGACGATTCCAGCGGAAGTGCAGCTCGGCCACGCCGCCGTCGGAAAGAATCCGGTACAGGGTGTAGAAAATCAGCCAGGCATGGGCCATCTGGTACAGCGCCGCACCCATGTTGACGTTCTGGCCGCGCGCATCCATCTGCAGGGCATAGCCGCAGAGCGCCAGGAACAGCGTGCCGGGCAGGGCCAGCAGCAGGTTGAGCAGGATCGCCATGGGCGTGTGCAGCTGGCTGTCACGCTTGTAGTGGCCGATGTCCTGGTGCAGCTCGCCGAGCTTGCGGTACAGGTAGCCGCGGCGCCACAGCAGCCCGCCAATCAGCAGCAGCAGGGGCAGAAACAGCAGCGGCTGCTTGGTCAGCCCGGCCCACAGTTGGTGCAGGCTGGAGCCCCACGGCAGCACTGCGATCTGGCGTTCGAGCAGGCGCGGTACCGACATAAACCATTCCAGGTCCAGTGGCTTGTTGCTGGGAATCCAGAACATCTGCTCGTCGAGGGTCTTGCGCAGCGCCGCCGAGGTGCTTTGCAGTTGTTTCTGACTCAGTTGCAGGGTGATCGACTCATTGAGCAGGGCGTTTAACTCACGGTTGAGGCGGTCAATCAGCTCGCTGCGGGTGCTGATGATCGCCAGCAGGTCGGCGCGCAGGCTCGGCTCGCTGACGCTGACCTCGCTGCCCTGTTCGCCGAGCAACTGGTCAACGTAGGCCGTGGGGCTGCTGATGCTCTCGCGCTGCTGGTTGAGCTCGAACTGGTACAGGCGCAGGTCGGCAATCTGGTCGGCCAGGCCGCGGTCGATGCTCAGGGTCGGCAGTGCCTGTTTCTGTTGATAGAGAATGCGCGACAGCAGCAGGCTGCCTTGCAGCACACTGATCTGCTCTTCCAGGGCCTGGTCGCTCTGGTTGAGGCTGTCGAGCTGCTGCTTGGTCTGCAGGTTCTGTTGGGTCAGCTGGTTGAGCCGCTCGGTGGCGCGCAGCAGGTAATCGGACAGCTTCAGGTTGAGGGCGCTCTCGCGTGCCAGCAAGGTGCCCGGGCCGGCCTTCTCGGCCTCGCGGGACTGTTCGGCCACCGTCTGCTGGGAGAAAGCCCGGCGCTTGTCGTTGATCAGGGTCTGTAGGTCGAGCAGTTCCTGTTCGAGGCGGCGGATGCGCTCTTCCAGAAGCATCCGCCGGCTGTCGGCGAGGTCCTGCAGCAGGCTGTTGCCGGCCAGCTCCTGGCGGTGCAGCTGGGTTTGCGCATGCAGTTGCGCGAGTTCGGCATTCAGCTGGTCGCGGCGCTCGTTGCTCAGCGGCTTACTGCTGTCCTTGCCGGTCTTGAGGATGTTGTTGATGGCCTGGGTGCGGGTCTGGCTGTTGCTGATCGCGGCCTGGGCGCGTTCCGGGCGGGTTTGCGCGTTGATGATCTGGCTGTTGGCCTCGATCAGCTGGCGCTGCCATTCGCCGAGTTGGTTGTTGCGCTCGGCCAACAGCTGCTCGAGCTGTGGCAGCTGGCTCTTGGCGTAGCGCTGACTGGCCAGGGTCGGCTTGCTGGCTTTCAGTCGCTCGAATTCGCGCTTGGCTTCGTTGGTCAGCCGTGGGGCCTGCTGCAGCTGCTTCTCCAGGTCGAGCAGGCGCTGTTCGCTGTCTGCTTGATCGGCCAGCAGCTCCAGGGTCTTTTCCAGGGTCTGCTTGACCAGCAACTGCTCGGCTTCTGGCAGCTTACGGTCGGCCAGTTGGTCCAGGCTGCGCTGCACGTCCGCGCTCTTCGGCGGTTCGGCGGCGTGCAGCAAAGGGGCGCTCAGGCACAGCCCGAGCAGTGCGGCGGCAAAGTAGGTGCGTAGAGAAGGCATAGTGGCGATCGTAAGGCTCGAAAGAGGCTGAGTTTAACAGGCGCTTGCCGGGACGCCTGTGCAGGTGTCTCAGCAAGCTCTTTGAACAGCATTTTCCAGTAAGGTTCTTACAGGAATAATCCCGGGCCCGGACGGCTGCCCTCGGGGAACTTGACCCCGACTTTACGGATTTTGTTGCCTTCCATCGCGGCCACGGTCCAGGTCAGGCCCTGCCATTCAACCTGGTCGCCGATCACCGGCTGGCCACCGATCTGGTGCGCAATAAAGCGGCCCAGGTGCAGCTGCCCTTCGGCACCTTGCAACTGCAGGCCATAGAGGGCGGCCACGGCGTTGAGCTGGGCATCGCCTTCGAGGATAAAGTCACCGAAGAAGCGCAGGTCGAGGCCGCGGGTCGGCGCTTCGATAAACAGTTTGCCCAGGGTTGGCAGGTCATGTTCATGGCCAACCACGCACAGCACGTCGCCGGCTTCCAGGGTGGTACTGCCCGAGGTGTGTAGCAGTTCGCGGCCGCGGAACAGCGCGGCGATGCGCGTGCCTTCGGGCATGCGCAGGTCGCGCAGCGGCGCGCCGATGCACCATTTTTCCGCGCCGAGGCGGTAGATAAACAGCTCCCACTCGCTGGTGGGGTGGGTTTCCAGGCCGGCGCGGGAGATTGGCGCAGGGTCCGGCGGTACGGTGACTTTCAGCAGCTTGGCCGCCCACGGCAGGCTGGTGCCTTGTAGTACCAGTGACACCAGCACAATAAAGAAGGCCACGTTGAAGAACAGCTGGGCATTCGGCAGTCCGGCCATCAGCGGGAACACCGCGAGAATGATCGGTACCGCGCCGCGCAGGCCAACCCAGGCGATAAAGGCTTTCTCGCGGTCGTGGAAGGCGCGAAACGGCAGCAGGCCGAGAAACACCGACAGCGGCCGGGCGAACAGGATCATCCACAGCGCCAGGCCCAGCGCCGGCAGGATGATCGGCAGCAGCTCGCGTGGCGTAACCAGCAGGCCGAGTACTAGGAACATGCCGATCTGCGCCAGCCAGGTGAGGCCATCAAGGATATGCAGGATGCCGTGACGCGAGCGGATCGGCCGGTTACCCAGCAGCAGGCCGCACAGGTAGATGGCGAGGATGCCGCTGCCGCCGACGGCGTTGGTGACGGCGAAGATCATGATCCCGCCGCTGACCACTAGCAGCGGATACAGGCCGTTGGCCAGGCTGATGCGGTTGATCACCTGCAGCAGCAGCCAGCCGCCACCGAGGCCGAGCAGGCCGCCGATGCCGAATTGCTGGATCAGGTGGACGACGAAGGTCCAGTTGAAGCCGGATTCGCCGCTGGCGAGCATCTCGATCAGGGTGACGGTGAGAAACACCGCCATCGGGTCGTTGCTGCCGGATTCGATTTCCAGGGTGGCGCTGACCCGCTCGTTGAGGCCGCGCCCGCCGAGCAGGCTGAATACCGCCGCGGCATCAGTGGAGCCGACGATGGCACCGATCAGCAGGCCTTCCAGCAGGCTCAGGTTGAACAGCCAGGCGGCGGCTACGCCGGTCAGTCCGGCGGTGATCAGTACGCCGACGGTGGCCAATGATAAGGACGGCCACAGCGCCACGCGAAAGCTGGAGACACGCGTGCGCATGCCGCCATCCAGCAAAATGATCGCCAACGCCAGGTTGCCGACCAGATACGCCGTGGAGTAATCGTTGAAGAAAATGCCGCCAGGGCCATCGGTGCCGGCGAGCATGCCGACCACCAGGAAGATCACCAGAATCGGGATGCCGAAGCGCGAACCGAATGCGCTGACAAGAATGCTCATGGCCACCAGCAATGCACCGATCAAGAACAGATTATTGATGGTGCTGGCATCCAAGGCGCGTACTCCGTGCGGGTTGGTTGAGTGCGCCACTATGCATGGCGCGTGCCAGAGATTCTAACCGCTGGCTGCACCCGCCGCTCAAAAAAAACGCCCCGCGTTCAGCGGGGCGTCAGGTCTCAAGCCAGTTGAGTTTTAGAACCAGGCGTCCTGCATATTCAGGCAGGTTCCATCGCGGGCTTCGAGGATGGCCAGGTCGTGGTGGCAGCTCGGCACTTCCCAGGTCAGGAAGTAGCGCGCCGCCTGCAGCTTGCCCTGATAGAAGTCGACATCGATTGCTTCACCCTTGGCCAGGCCTTCTTCAGCGCGGATCGCCTGTTCCAGCCAGCGCCAGCCGATGACCATATGACCGAATACCTTGAGGTACAGCGCCGAGTTGGCCAGGCCCTGGTTGACCTTGCCGCTCATCAGGTCGCCGAGCAGGGCCAGGGTCACGGTCGACAGGCGCGCGAGCAGTTGCTCCAGCGGCTGGCGTAGCTCGTTGAGCGAGGCATGGGGCTCGGCGCGCTGGCAGGTGCCCTGGATCAGCTTGACCAGTTGCTTGAGCGCCGCGCCGCCGTTCATCGACACCTTGCGCCCGAGCAGGTCGAGCGACTGGATGCCGTGGGTGCCCTCGTGGATCGGGTTGAGGCGGTTGTCGCGGTAGTACTGCTCCACCGGGTATTCGCGGGTGTAGCCATGGCCACCGAGAATCTGGATCGCCAGTTCGTTGGCCTTCAGGCAGAACTCCGAAGGCCAGGATTTGACGATCGGCGTGAGCAGGTCGAGCAGTTCCAGGGCGGTCTTGCGCTCTTCCTCGGTGGCCAGGGTCTGGGTGTCGTCGAACAGCCGTGCGGCATACAGGCCGAGGTCGAACGAGCCTTCGACATAGGCCTTCTGGGTCAGCAGCATGCGCCGCACGTCGGCGTGCTCGATGATCGCTACCTGCTGGGAGGCCGGGTCCTTGCCATCCGGCAGGCGACCCTGCGGACGGTTGCGCGCGTAGTCCAGCGAGTACAGGTAGCCGGCATAGCCGAGCATCACCGCGCCCATGCCGACGCCGATGCGGGCCTCGTTCATCATCTGGAACATATAGTTGAGGCCGTGATGCGGCTTGCCCACCAGGTAGCCGACGCAGCCGTCGTTATCGCCCCCCGCGTTATCACCAAAATTCAGTGCGGTGGAGGTGGTGCCGCGCCAGCCCATCTTGTGGAACAGGCCGGCGAGGATCACGTCGTTGCGCTTGCCCAGGCTGCCGTCATCGTTGACCAGGAACTTCGGCACGATAAACAGGCTGATGCCTTTCACCCCGGCAGGCGCATCCGGCAGCTTGGCCAGCACCATGTGCACGATGTTTTCCGACAGCGGATGGTCGCCGCCGGAGATAAAGATCTTGTTGCCCTTGAGCCGGTAGCTGCCATCGGCGTGCGGCTCGGCCTTGGTGCGAATGTCCGACAGCGACGAGCCTGCATGCGGCTCGGTGAGGCCCATGGTGCCGAAGAAGCGGCCGTCGATCATCGGCTGCAGAAAGCGCTGTTTCTGCTCTTCGCTGCCAAAACTCTCGATCAGGTTGGCCGCGCCCATGGTCAGGAATGGGTAGGAGGTGGTCGCGGCGTTGGCCGACTGGAAGTGGCAGAAGCAGGCCTGCGACAGCAGGGTCGGCAGCTGCATGCCGCCGGCTTCGAAATCCCGCGCGGCGTTGAGGAAGCCGGCCTCGAGGAAGGCGTCCACCGCCGGTTTGACTTCCGGAATCAGCACCGCGCCGCCGTCGACATACTGCGGCTCGTTTTCGTCGTTCTTGCGGTTGTGCGGGGCGAAGAATTCTTCGGCGATACCGCGTGCGGTGCTGATCGCCGCATCGAAGGTCTCGCGGTTGTGGTCGGCGAAGCGCTCGCGCTGGGTCAGGGCTTCGGCGTCCAGCACTTCGTAGAGCTCGAAGGCCAGGTTGCGGGAACTGAGCAGGGTCTCGGACATGGAAATACCTCCGGTGGCAATGCGTCGAGTCTAAGCAGCTCCAGGCGAGGCACCCAGCACTATCAATAAGCGTGATAACAGGAGCCTGTTCAGCCTTACGCGTCGAAGCCGCGTGCCAGTTCAGCGGTAAGCGCTGCGGCACCGATGCTTTTGCAGCCGCTGGCGTTCTGTCCGGACCAGAGTGGCGAGAAATCACCGCTGCCATTGGCTTCGGCCTTGCTGCGCAGTGGCGCGATGGCCGCAGTGGCCAGCGGAAAGCTGGGGGCGGCGGCGCTGAGCGGGCCCAGTTCGCGCATCACCCGGTTGACGATGCCGCGCGCCGGTCGGCCGCTGAACAGGTTGGTCAGGGCCGTGTGCTGCGCGGCCGGGCTGCGCAGGGCGGCGCGGTGGATGGCGCTGGTGCTGGCCTCGTCGCAGCACAGGTACGCGGTGCCGATCTGCACCCCAGCCGCGCCGAGGGCCATGGCCGCACGCACACCCTGGGCGTCGGCAATGCCGCCGGCGGCGATCACCGGCAGGCGCACGGCTTGGACGATCTGCGGCAGCAGGGCAAAGGTGCCGAGCTGGCTGCTTAGCTCATCGCTGAGGAACATGCCGCGATGGCCGCCGGCTTCCAGGCCCTGGGCGATGATCGCATCGACGCCCTGGGCTTGCAGCCACAGCGCTTCCGCCACCGTGGTCGCCGAGCTGAGCACCTTGGCTCCGCAGGCTTTGACTCGTGCCAGCAGCTCGGCCGAGGGCAGGCCGAAGTGGAAACTCACCACCGCTGGGCGAAACTCATCGAGCAGGTCGGCCATTTCGGCATTGAACGGCAGGCGGCCGGGGCCGTTGGCGATAGTCGCCGGGTCGATGCCGAACTCGGCGTAGTAAGGGCTCAAGGCCTCGCGCCAGGCGGCTTCCTGTTGCGGCTGGGGCGCTGGCGGGGTGTGGCAGAAGACGTTGAGGTTGTAGGGCTTGCTGGTTTTTTCGGTGAGCGCCTTTAGTTCATTGCGCAGCCCGGCCACGTCGAGCATGGCGCAGGGCAGCGAGCCCAGCGCGCCGGCGTTCGACACGGCCGCCGCCAACCCATGCAGTTGCACTCCAGCCATCGGCGCTTGAATCAGCGGAAGGTCGATATTCAGCAGGCGTTGCAGACGCATAGGGACAATCTCCATGTCAGTGGGTAGGCCGGGCGATAGCTGGCTGCGGAATTCTAATCCAAGCAGGTAAACTGTGCGGCCACAGGAGTCTGCCTAGATGAACTACCGCCACGCCTTCCATGCCGGCAACCATGCCGATGTGCTGAAACACTATGTCTTGAGTCGTCTGATCGCCCTGCTGTCGCGCAAGGAGGCTCCGTTCGCCTACCTCGACAGCCATGCCGGCATCGGTCTGTATGACCTGCGCGGCGACCAGGCCAGCCGCACTGGCGAGTGGCTGGAAGGCATCGCGCGGCTGTGGCAGGCCACGGATGTGCCGGACCCGCTGCTGGATTATCTGGAAGTGATTCGCGCGATGAACCCGGATGGCGAGCTGCGCCATTACCCCGGCTCGCCGGAGCTGGCGCGCTTGCTGACCCGCGAGCAGGATTGCCTGCACCTGAATGAGAAACACCCGGAAGACGGTCGCCTGCTCAAGGAAAACATGCGCGGCGACCGCCGCGTCGCGGTGCACCTGGGGGAGGGCTGGCATGTGCCGCGCGCCCTGCTGCCAACTCGCGAGAAGCGCGCGCTGCTGTTGATCGACCCACCGTTCGAGCAGGTTGATGAGATGGAGCGCTGCGCCCAGTCCCTGAGCGAAGCCATCGGCCGTATGCGCCAGGCGGTGGTAGCGATCTGGTATCCGATCAAGGACCTGCGCCAGCTGCGGCGCTTCTACAGTGACCTGCAAAAGAGCAAGGCACCCAAGCTGCTGCGGGTGGAGCTTTACGTGCATTCCACCGATGAGGCCGCGCGACTGAACGGCTCCGGCCTGGTGATCAGCAATCCGCCCTGGGGCCTGGAAGACGAGCTCAAGCAGATCCTGCCCTGGCTCGCCCAACTGCTCGGGCAGACTCAGGGCGGCTGGCGCATGGACTGGCTGATCGAGGAAAGCAGCGGCAGCTAGCAGTGCGTTGAAAAATGTAGGCGAGGCAGGCAAGACAAGGCAAAAACGGCCGAGGAAGCGGAGTTTACTGGCTGTAAATGAGCATTCCGAGGCCGCTTTTAACGCAGTATTGCCAACGCAGGTAGTTTTTCAGCGCACTGCTAACGGCTCTGGCTGGGCTCGACAAAATAGCTGAGTTGCTGGCGTGGGTTGAGGTATTCCAGCACCTCGCGCGGCAACTGCGCCGGGCGCAGGCTCTTGTCGATACTCAGGCGTGGTTCCTGCTCCAGGTCGAGGATCAGCGCCTCGTTCTTCGGTACGGCGGCGTCATAGACAATCAGCGTCGGTTTCAGCGGCTGGCTCGGGTTCATGCCGAGCACCAGGCCGTAGCGCTGGTCGTCCAGTTGCACCAGGCTGCCCGGCGGGTAGATGCCCATCACCCGGATAAAGGCTTTGAGCGCCACCGCGTCGAAGCGCGTGCTCTGCTGCTTGAACATCAGCGCCAGCGCCTCGTGCGGGCTCAGGCCATCGCGCGGGTTGAGCGGGTTACACAGGTTGTCGAACTGGTTGGCGATGCACACCAGGCGGCTTAGCCGGCCAATGGCGGCCTCGCGCAGCTGGCGCGGATAGCCGCTGCCGTCGCAGTACTCGTGGTGCTCGTTGATGATGCGCAGCACCTCGTCGTCGAGCATCAGCTTGTGGCCCATGCGCAGGCCGAACTCGCAGTGCAGTTGCAGCAGCTGTTGTTCCGGGCGGGTCAGCGGCTCGCTTTTCAGCAGCACCTTGCTCGGCACTTCCAGCTTGCCGACATCATGCAACAGTGCCCCCATGCCGAGGACATGACAGTCCTCGCTGTCCAGGCCGAGTTGGCGGCCGAGCAGCAATGCCAGCACCGTGACGTTCAACGAGTGAAAGTAACTGTCTTCGGCGGCCTTGCTGTTGATGCTGTGCAGCACCACGCCGCTGCCGCCGAGGAGGGCCTCGACCATCGCGCCGACAATCTCGCCGGCCTGCTTGCTGGCATCTTCCGGGCGGCTGCGCAGGGTCTGGTTAAGCGTTTTGACTTGCTGGCTGGCCTGGACGAACTTGCGGTCGACCTCGGCCAGGCGCTTGCGCAGCGCCTTGAGCTTTTCCGCACGGGCCTGGCTGGCCTGTTCGGCCGGGCTGGGCGGGCTGACAACCGGCTGTACCGGGGCCACTGGTTGCGGCGCGCTCAGCGGCGGGCAATCGCTGCGTGCCGGGTCGTAGCGCAGGCGTTCCAGACCGAGGGCGCGCAAGGCGCTGATCTGCGCTTCATCCTTGATCTTGAAGTTGCTGAAGGCAAAGTTGTGTTCCCACCAGGCCAGTTCGAGCTGGATATACAGGCCGACACACAGCTGATCGGGGGATATGTAGGCGGAGGTCGCAGGCATGCGGGTATCGGCACTGGTGGCTATTGGCTTGCAGTCTAGCGGTTTGCCCATGACCTGGCAGTAATCTGCAATGAGTTCTGCGGGGCTTAGTTTTTTCGCAGTTCTTGCTCGACCTCATCAGCCCAAGCCAGCCAGGATTGCTCGCCGAGAATGCCGCGGCGCAGGGTCAGGTAGGGCAGGCGCAGGGCCTTGCGCTGCTCGGCAGGCAGGGCCTGGTAGTCGCGCTCGATGCTGAGCAGGCTGTCCAGGGTCTTGCGGTGCACGGCTACATGGCGCTGCATTTCCTCGCGCAGGTTGTCCAGCGAGGTATGCGCGCCGGCGTAGAGTTTGACCAGCAGCGCATCGTTGATTTTGTTCGGCTGCACCGGTTCGCCCAGCCAGCGCAGCAGCTCGGCGTGGCCGGCCGGGGTGAGGCGGTAGTTCTTCTTGTCCGGGCGGGTTTCCTGGGCTTGCGCCTCGAACTCCAGCCAGCCGGCTTCGCTGAGCTTCTTCAGCTCCAGGTAGACCTGCTGGTGCTTGGCGTTCCAGAAATAGCCGAGGCCATCCTTGAAGCGCTTGAGCAGGTCGTAGCCGCTGCCGGGTTCGCTTTCCAGCAGGATAAGAATGGCGTGTTTAAGCGACATGGACAGACTTCGCGGGCTGATTGAAAGGGAGGTTTGCGATGTGCGGCAGTATACGGATTATGCAAAAAGTTGCATGGTCAGCAGGTGCTGTCTAGTATGCAAAAAATTGCATAACAACAATAACGCAGGAGCCACCCATGAAACGCACCGGTACCCGCTTCCGTTCGCGCCTGATTCAGGGCGATTACGATGCCATCATCATCGGCTCCGGCATCGGTGGCCTGACCGCCGCCGCGCTGCTGGCCAAGCTCGGCAAGCGCGTGTGCGTGCTGGAGCAACACTACACCGCCGGCGGCTACACCCACAGTTACGAGCGCGAAGGCTATGAGTGGGACGTGGGCGTGCATTACATCGGCGAGGTGCACAAACCCTGGTCGGCAATCCGCCGCATCTTCGATGTGATCAGCGACGGCAAGCTGCAATGGGCACCGATGGATGCCCACTACGACCGCATTGTCATCGGCGACCAGACCTACGACTACGTGGCTGGTCGCGAGGAGTTCAAGGCGGAGATGCTGCGCCACTTCCCCGATGAAGCGGTGGTGCTCGACCGTTATGTCGATCTGCTCAGCGAAGTCAGCGCCAAGGTGCCGCGCTTCTTCGCCGGGCAAGCCCTGCCGCGTTCGCTGGGCATGCTTTACAGCAAGCTGCGCCGGTTGTGGCTGCCGGATTACTTCTTCAAGACCACCCGTGAAGTGCTTGAAGGCCTGACCGACAATCAGCAGCTGATCGGCGTACTCACCGCGCAGTGGGGCGACTACGGCCTGCCACCGGCCGAAGCCGCCTTCGTTATGCACGCCATGGTCGCCAAGCACTACATCACCGGCGGCAACTACCCGGTGGGCGGCGCGATCAAGATTTCTGAGACCATCATCCCGCAGATCGAAGCGACCGGCGGCCAGGTGTTCACCTATGCCGGGGTCGACAAGATTCTGGTGGAGAACGGTCGCGCAGTCGGCGTACGCATGCAGAAGGATGGCTTCGAGATTCGCGCACCGCAGATCGTCAGCTGCGCCGGCCTGGTGCCGACCTATACCCGTCTGCTCGAACCACAGGTGGCCAGCGACTATGGCCTGTTGGAGCAACTGCCCAAGGTCAAACTGTCGGCCGCCACTCTGTGCCTGTACGCCGGCTTCAAGGGCAGCGCCGCCGAGTTGAAATTGCCGAAGACCAACTACTGGGTTTACCCAAGCCATGATCATGACCATAACGTCAGCAGCTTTATGGCCGGGCAGAACCCGGCGATGCCGCTGATCTATATCAGCTTCCCCTCGGCCAAGGACCCGGCCTGGGATGCGCACTATCCGAACAAGGCCACGGTGGAAATCGTCGCACCGACCCAGCCGCAGTGGTTCGCCCAGTGGAAGGGCAGCACCTGGGGCAAACGCGGTGCCGAGTACGAGGCGTTCAAGGCCGAGCTCACCGAGCAGCTGCTGGAAACCCTCTACCAACACCAGCCGCAACTACGTGGTGCACTGGATTTCTGCGAGCTGGGCACACCGCTGTCCACCGAGTGGTACCAGTGGAACGAGCAGGGCGAGATCTATGGCATCGACCACACGGTAGAGCGTTTCGAGCAGCACTGGATTCACAGCCAGACGCCGATCAAAGGTCTGTATCTGACCGGTGCCGATACGGTGACTGCCGGGGTGGGCGGTGCGCTGATGGCAGGGGTGCTGACCGCCACGCGCATGCTCGGCTGGCGCGGCTACAAGATTGCGGGGCTGTTGAAGAACTGGAAGCCGGCGCTGGCGGACGAGGCTCGCTCCGCGGCCGCGGGGGCTGAGGGCTAGGCCATTACATCGATACTGTTGCCCAGATTGGGCGGATTGCCTGAGGGGCTGGCTGGCGCGGCGAGCTGAACCAGGCTGGCGGCGCTGCTGGCCTGCAGTTCCAGAGTTTTGCGCAGCAACAGGAGTGAGGCCAGGGCGGAGGCTTGTGCCGCCGCCTGGGTGGAGACCTGGCTGATGTTCAGCTCCATGGCGTCTTCCTCTTCATCTGCAAAGGGTCAGCCCGGCAGGCAAACCCCGGTGCCGCCCAGGCCGCAATAGCCGCCGGGGTTCTTTGCCAGGTATTGCTGGTGATAGGCCTCGGCATAGTAAAAGGGCGGCGCGGCGCGGACTTCGGTGGTGATAGGGCCAAAGCCGGCCTTGGCCAGTTCGGCCTCGAACTGCGCCTGGCTGCTCTGTGCTGCGGCCAGTTGCTCAGGGCCGTAACAGTAGATCGCCGAGCGGTACTGGCTGCCGATATCGTTGCCCTGGCGCATGCCCTGGGTCGGGTTATGCGCCTCCCAGAATGTTTTCAGCAGTGCGGCGTAGCTGGTGACCTTTGGATCGAAAACCACCAGCACCACTTCGGTGTGGCCGGTCAGGCCGGAGCAGGCTTCGTCATAGGTCGGATTCGGCGTATGGCCGCCGGCATAGCCGACTGCCGTGCTCCATACGCCCGGTTGCTGCCAGAAGCGCCGTTCGGCGCCCCAGAAGCAACCGAGGGCAAATACCGCCTGTTCGAGACTTGTGGGGAACGGCCCCTGCAGCGCATTGCCATTGACGAAGTGTGCCGCCGGCACCGCCATGGCGTCGGCGCGGCCCGGCAGGGCCTGCTCGGCCGTCGGCAGTTCGAGTTTGTGGGCGAGTATTTGCGAGCGCAGCACCATGAGCCATTTCCTCAGCAGAAGCATGTGTGTCATAGACCGTTAGAAACCCAGCTTGTTACAGCTAGCCTCGGTTTGGATAGCGCTTGAGGCTTTCCAGCAGGTCACGGCCGGCGATGGGTTTGTCGAACAGGAAGCCCTGGCCAATATCGCACTGCTGGCGGCGGAGGAAGCTCAGCTGCGCGGCGGTTTCGATGCCTTCGGCCACCACCTTGAGTTTCAGGTTGTGCGCCATGGCGATCACCGCGGAGGTGATTTCCATGTCGTCCTGGTTCTCGGGGATGTCCTTGATAAAGCTGCGATCGATCTTGATCACGTCGATGGGGAATTTCTTCAGGTAGCTGAGCGAGGAATAGCCGGTGCCGAAGTCGTCCATGGCCAGGGTCAGGCCCAGGCTTTTCAAACGGCTGAGCTGGTGGCGGGTGTCGTCGGTGGCTTCCAGCAGCAGGCTTTCGGTCAGCTCCAGCTCGAGCAGGGCCGGGTCGAGCTGTTCCTCATGCAGGATGGCGGCGATTTCGCCGACCAGATCCGGGTCGGAAAACTGCTTGGGCGACAGGTTGATCGCCATCTGCAGTGGCTTGTGCCCGATCGCGATCAGCTGCTTGCTCATGCGGCAGGCCTGGCGCACCACCCATTTGCCGATCGGGATGATCAGGCCGGTTTCTTCCGCCACGCTGATAAATTTGTCCGGGCTGATCATGCCCTTGTCCGGGTGGTGCCAGCGCAGCAGCGCTTCCATGCCCAGCAGTTGGCCGCTCTTCAGGCACAGCTTGGGTTGGTAGAACACTTCCAGCTCGTTCTGCATCAGCGCGCGGCGCAGGTTGCTCTCGACGAACAGCTTGTAATGCGCCTCGGCGTTGAGCACCTCGGTAAACACCTGCAGCTGATTCTTGCCGTTGGCCTTGGCTTTGTGCAGCGCCAGGCCGGTGTGTTTCATCAGGGTCTGCGGGTCATCGCCGTGTTCCGGGGCGCAGCCCAGGCCGATGGAACCGGTGACATTGATCAGCTGGTTGTCGACAAACAGCGGCTTGTCCAGGGTGTGCAGGAGCTTCTGCGCCACCAGTTGGCTGTCGGCCTGGTTGGCGTCGAGCAGCACGGCAAATTCGTTGCTGGCAAAGCGCGCCAGCACGCTGCTGGGGTGCAGGGTGTTGCGCAAACGACGGGCCAGGCTGACCAGCAGCTTGTCGCCGGTCTGGTGGCCGAGGCTGTCGTTGATCCGCTTGAAGTTGTCGATGTCCACCAGCAGCAGGCTGATCGGTTTGCCGGGGTGCGCGGCAAAGTGTTCCTCCAGGGCGCGGATAAACGCATAGCGGTTGCCCAGCCCGGTCAGGTTGTCGCGAAAGGCCAGGCGCTCGATATGCTGCTGCGCCTGTTTGCTCGCGGTAACGTCTTCGTAGATGCCGATATAGTGGGTCAGGCTGCCGTCATCGGCATGTACCTTGGACAGCGATAACTGGCCCCAGTAAGGGTCGAGATTCTTGCGCCGGCTCTTGAATTCGCCCTGCCAGCTGTTGTGTTCGGCCAGGCTGGTGCGCGCGTCGAACAGCAGGTCACTGAGGTTTTCCAGGGCCGGAATGGCCGACAGGTGGTGGCCCTGAACTTCGCTGGCGCTGTACAGAGTGATGGCGGTGAAGCTCGGGTTGACGTACTCCACCAGGCCATCGCGGTCGAGCAGGATAAAGGCGCTTGAACTCTGCTCGACGGCGCGCTGGAACAGGTACAGGGCCGAGGTGGCGGTGCGCCGCTGCTGGCTGGTCAGCACCTGTGCGTACTGGTCGGCCAGCTCGCCGGCAAAGGCGATTTCGTCGGCCTGCCAGGTGCGTGGCGAGCCGATATGCTCCAGGCACAGCACACCGACCACTTCGCCGTCGATGCGCACGCTGGCGTCGAGCATGGCGGTGATGTCCATGGGCTGCAGGTAGCTGGCGCTCAACTCGCAAGTGCGCAGGTCGTGCTGGGCGTCGTGGGCATCCAGCGCGCGGCCGCTGTGCAGGGCCGTGAGGTAATGCGGGTAAGGGCTGGCATCGAGGCTGGCCTGGGCGACATGACGGCCCTGGTCAGCCTGGTACAGGGCCACCGATTGCAGCAGGTGGCCACTGAGGTTCCAGAGCCCGGCGCGGGCTACGCCATAGAGTTCGCAGGCACTCTTGGTGATCAGCTCGGCGGCTTCGCGCAGCGGGTTGCTGTCACCGTAGTGGTGGCGCGCCAGTTTGACGATCAGGCTTTGCTGGGCCTGCGAGCGCTGCTGTTGCTGCTGCAGTTCGGCCTGGCTGCGCTGGTACAGCGCGAGGGTGTGCTGGCTTGAGTCGAGTTGTTCGTTCATTACCAGCAAGTAGCCGCGCAACAGGTGCCGGCCATGCTGCCTGTAGGCTTCGCCCAACTCCATCAGGCTGAGGCTGCCGTGCGGGGTGTGCAGGCGGTATTGCACGCAGTAATGACGCTGTTGGTTGATCTGCTGCTGGATGGCATCGTGCAACTGGTAGCGCGCGCTCGGCTCCATCAGGCTGGCGTAGGGCGAGTCGAGCAGCGAGCAGAGCTCCTGGGCCGGCAGGCCGAGCTGCTGCTCGCAGCCCGAATCGAGGTACAGCAGGGTCCAGCTGGCTTCATTCAAACGCTCGAAACGCAGAAGGCCCAAGCGCGAGGGCACTGGCAACTGCGTCACAACCTCGGCCGCTAAACGACTTGCGGCATCGGGATGACTTTTCATTCGGTGGCTGGCTTCCAGTATGCTGACCGAGACGAGGGCTCAGCCCACTTAACTTATGGCGTCGGGTAAGGGTGCATCATGCAATTGCGACTGACAAGAAAACTAATAACCGCCGTGTTGCTGAGTAGTTGTGTGGCCGCCGCGCCGGCCTTGGCCAATGAGCCGGAAGCGGCGCTCAGCAGCGCCGAGCAAGGCGATTACCTGTTGGAGCTGAAGCGTCTTTACCTGACCCAGAACGAGCGCCAGGCGCTGTTCGCCCACTGCAACGATCTGCTGGAAACCTACGCCTTGCGCGCCGCCTATCAGGTCGGTCAGGCGCAGCGTCAGGACCTGCTGTATCAACTTAGCCCGGGTGAATCCGGCGAGTTGCTGCTACGCGAGGAGACCCGTGGCCAGCAGGGCACTGACATTGCCGTGCGCAACCGCCGTATCGGCGTGTTCGGTGCCGATCCGTTCGTGCGTTATGACTGCCCGGCGAGTGGCATCAGCTGCGTGCTGCACAACCCCAACGACGGCAGCCCGCTGCTGACCATCGTGCGCGATCATAAGGGCGCGGCCGAACTGGCCAAGGCGCTGAGCTTTCTGATCCGTAATCTGCAGAAGGGCTAAGCGCTTTCCTCATTTTTGCCGTTGTCGTAGAGCAAAAAAAACCCCGCCAAATGGGCGGGGTCGAGGATACGAGCGTGGCGTGCTCGAAAAATAAAGCGGGTGTTACAGCAGCATGCTGCGGATATCGCCCAGCACGTCGGCGAGGCGCTTGGTAAAGCGCGCCGCAGCGGCACCGTTGATCACTCGATGGTCGTAGGACAGCGACAGCGGCAGCATCAGCTTGGGCTGGAAGGCTTTGCCATCCCACACCGGCTGAATGGTTGCCTTGCTGACACCGAGAATCGCCACTTCCGGCGCGTTGACGATCGGCGTAAAGCCGGTGCCGCCAATATGACCGAGGCTGGAGATGGTGAAGCAGGCACCCTGCATATCATCAGCCGAGAGCTTCTTGGTACGCGCTTTCTCCGCCAGTACGGCGGCTTCGGCGGCCAGTTGCAGCAGGCTTTTCTGATCGACGTTCTTGATCACCGGCACCAGCAGGCCGTCCGGGGTATCGACGGCAAAGCCGATGTGTACGTATTTCTTGCGGATGATCGCCTTGCCGCTCGGTGCCAGCGAGCTGTTGAAGTCCGGCAGTTCCTTGAGCAGGAAGGCGCAGGCTTTCAGTAGCAGTGGCAGCACGGTGAGCTTGACCCCAGCCTTTTCCGCCACGGCTTTCTGCGCGACGCGGAAGGCTTCCAACTCGGTGATATCGGCCGAGTCGAACTGGGTCACGTGCGGCACGTTGAGCCAGCTGCGGTGCAGGTTGGCGGCGCCGACCTGCATCAGGCGGGTCATCGCCACTTCTTCGATTTCACCGAACTTGCTGAAGTCCACCACCGGGATCGGCGGAATGCCGGCACCGCCGGTTGCGCCGGCCGCTGGAGCTTCCTTGGCCTTCTGCATCATTACTTTGACGTAAGCCTGCACGTCCTCTTTGAGCACGCGGCCTTTCGGTCCGGTACCCGGTACGACGGACAGCTCGACACCGAATTCGCGAGCGAGCTGGCGCACGGCGGGGCCCGCATGCACCTTGCTGGCTGGGCGCGCAGGGGCGTCCGCAACCTTGGCCGCGGCGGCTGCCAGCGAGGCAATGGCGCTGACTTCGGCGGCAACCGCCGGGTGAGCGCCTTCTGGCACCTTGTGCACAGCACTGGCGGCAGCTGGTGCGGCCGCGGCTGGTGCAACTGCCGGAGCGGCTGCTGCGCCTGCGACTTTCAGCTTGAGGATGAAATCGCCGGTGCCGACTTCGTTTTCCAGTTTGACGCCGATGCTTTCCACCACGCCGGCAGCCGGCGAGGGGATTTCCATGCTGGCCTTGTCCGACTCCAGGGTGATCAGCGATTGGTCGGCTTCGACCGTGTCGCCGACCTTGACCAGGATTTCGATGACCCTGGCCTTGCCGTCAGAGCCGATATCCGGCACATGGATATCCTGCACGCTGCTGCTTGCTGCAGCGGCGGGCGCGGCAACAGGTGCTGGCGCTGCAGCAGCTTGTGGCGCGGCGGCCGGAGCCGGTGCGGCGGCAGGCGCTGTTGGTGCTGCGGCTGCAGCACCTTCGACTTCCAGCTCAAACAGTTCGTCGCCTTCTTTCAGACGGTCGCCCAGCTTCACTTTCAGGCTTTTCACCACGCCGGCTTTCGGCGCGGGAATCTCCATGCTGGCCTTGTCCGACTCCAGGGTAAGCACGCTCTGATCGGCCTCGATGCGATCACCGACCTTGACCATCAGTTCGATTACTTCACCCTCACCACCACCGATGTCGGGTACGCGAATCAATTCACTCATCGTTTCGCTCCTTAGCAGTCCAGTGGGTTGAGTTTTTCCGGGTTGATGCCGAACTTGACGATGGCCTCGGCCACCACCTTAGGTTCGATATCACCACGGTCGGCGAGTGCTTCCAGAGCTGCCAGGACCACCCAGTTGCGGTCCACTTCGAAGAAGTGGCGCAGCTTCTTGCGGCTGTCGCTGCGGCCGAAGCCGTCGGTGCCCAGCACCTTGAATTCCTTGCTCGGCACCCACTGACGAATCTGTTCGGCGAACAGCTTCATATAGTCGGTGGAGGCGATCACCGGGCCTTTACGGCCGTTCAGGCATTCTTCGACATAGGTCTGCTTGGGCTTCTGGCCCGGGTGCAGACGGTTGCTGCGTTCCACGGCCAGGCCATCGCGACGCAGTTCGTTGAAGCTGGTAACGCTCCACACGTCGGCGGCGACGTTGAACTCGTCACGCAGGATCTTCGCCGCCTCGCGCACTTCACGCAGGATGGTGCCGGAGCCGAGCAGTTGTACGTGGTGCGCGGCTTCCTTCTTGTCTTCTTCGAGCAGGTACATGCCCTTGATGATGCCTTCCTCAATGCCGAGCGGCATGGCCGGCTGCTGGTAGGACTCGTTCATCACGGTGATGTAGTAGAAAACGTCCTGCTGCAGTTCGGTCATCTTCTTCATGCCGTCCTGGATGATCACCGCCAGCTCATAGCCGTAGGTCGGATCATAGGTGCGGCAGTTGGGGATGGTCGCGGCGAGCATGTGGCTGTGGCCGTCTTCGTGTTGCAGGCCTTCGCCGTTCAGTGTGGTGCGCCCGGCGGTACCGCCGATCAGGAAACCACGGGTGCGGCTGTCGCCAGCGGCCCAGGCCAGGTCACCAATACGCTGGAAGCCGAACATCGAGTAGAAAATGTAGAACGGCAGCATCGGCTGGTTGTGGCTGGAATACGAGGTGCCCGCAGCAATGAAGGAGCTCATGGCGCCGGCTTCGTTGATGCCTTCCTCGAGAATCTGGCCCTTCTTGTCTTCGCGGTAGAACATCACCTGGTCTTTATCCACCGGCTCGTAGAGCTGGCCGACCGAGGAGTAGATACCGAGCTGGCGGAACATGCCTTCCATACCGAAGGTGCGCGCTTCGTCCGGGATGATCGGCACGATGCGTTGGCCGATTTCCTTGTCCTTGACCAGCTGCGCGAGGATGCGCACGAAGGCCATGGTGGTGGAGATTTCGCGGTCGCCGGAGCCGTCGAGGATGGCCTTGAGGGTTTCCAGCGGCGGTGTCGGGATGCTGATGCTCTTGGCCCGGCGCTGTGGCACGAAGCCGCCCAGCGCGGCGCGGCGTTCGCTCAGGTAACGCGCTTCGGCGCTGCCTTCTTCCGGCTTGAGGAACGGCAGGCTTTCCAGCTCGTCGTCTTTGACCGGGATGTCGAAGCGGTCGCGGAACTGCTTGAGGCTGTCGACATCGACCTTCTTGGTGTTGTGCGCGGTGTTCTTTGCCTCGCCCGCACCGGTGCCATAGCCCTTGACGGTCTTGGCCAGGATCACGGTCGGCTGCTCTTTGTGGTTGACCGCCTGGTGGTAGGCCGCATAGACCTTGTACGGGTCGTGGCCGCCACGGTTGAGCTTCCAGATCTCGTCGTCGGACAGGTCGGCGACCATCGCCTTGAGTTCCGGCGAGTTGAAGAAGTGCTCACGGACGAACGCGCCGTCCTTGGCCTTGTAGTTCTGGTATTCGCCGTCGATCACTTCGTCCATGCGGCGTTGCAGGATGCCGTCGACGTCCTTGGCCAGCAGCGGATCCCAGAAGCGGCCCCAGACCACCTTGTTGACGTTCCAGCCACCGCCACGGAACACGCCTTCGAGTTCCTGGATGATCTTGCCGTTGCCACGTACCGGGCCGTCGAGGCGCTGCAGGTTGCAGTTGATGACGAAGATCAGGTTGTCGAGTTTCTCGCGGCCGGCCAGGGAGATCGCGCCGAGGGATTCCGGCTCGTCGCACTCGCCGTCGCCCATAAAGCACCAGACCTTCTGCTTGCCGGCCGGGATAAAGCCGCGCGCTTCCAGGTACTTCATAAAGCGCGCTTGGTAGATCGCCTGAATCGGGCCCAGGCCCATGGATACGGTCGGGAACTGCCAGAAGTCCGGCATCAGCCAAGGGTGTGGGTAGGACGACAGGCCATTGCCATCGACTTCCTGGCGGAAGTTGTTCATCTGGTCTTCAGTGATGCGGCCTTCCATAAAGGCGCGGGCGTAAACGCCGGGCGATGCATGGCCCTGGAAGAAGATCAGGTCGCCGCCGTGCTCGCTGGTCGGGGCCTGGAAGAAGTAGTTGAAGCCGATGTCATACAGCGTCGCGCTGGAGGCGAAGCTGGAGATGTGACCGCCCAGGTCGGAGTCTTTCAGGTTGGTGCGCATCACCATGGCCAGCGCGTTCCAGCGCACCAGCGAGCGAATGCGGCGTTCCATAAACAGGTCGCCGGGCATACGTGCTTCGTGGGTCAGCGGGATGGTGTTGCGGTACGGCGTGGTGATCGCGTACGGCAGCTGTGAACCACTGCGGGTGGCCAGCTCGCCCATACGGGTCATCAGGTAATGTGCGCGGTCTTCACCCTCGTTATCGAGGACGGACTCAAGGGCGTCCAGCCATTCCTGGGTTTCGACGGGATCGAGGTCTTGCATGGCTTGCTCCAGGGCGGAAAGGCTTCCAGAATCGGAGGCCAGGTTTCGGGCCCGACTTCGTGAGTGGACCGCGTGAATTCTTGGATTGACCGGGGGTAGGACCGGCTTCGTGTAGTTTTACTACATTCTGATGCCGATTTCAGCCTTTTGGATACAATCTTTGGTAGTAAAACTACAATTATTTTTCTGCCTGCACTTCGCCCGTCACCAGGGTGGCTATTTGCCTGGTCCGCGAGTGCGCGTGCAGAACGCTAAAAAGGATAGACCATGAGCCTGCCCGCGCTGGCCTCTTTACCCGCTGCCCTTGCCCCTCTTGCCCTGCGTGCCGAGCAGTCCTTGCAGCAGGCGTTTGCCGAGTTATCCGCGGCGGCTGCGGAGCAGTTTGCGGCCTGGCCGGCGGCGCGGTGCGAGCTGTTGCAGCGGGTGGGCGCGGCCAGCGATTTTGTCGTGCAGCAGGGCGCGCGTGATCCGCAAATGCTCCTCGACCTGGCCGCCAGCGGCGAGCTGGAGCGTGCGCTGCGGGCGGGTGAACTTCGCGGCCAGTTGGCCCAGGCCTTGGCCGAATGCGCCGATGACGACGAGCTGGGTCGGCGCTTGCGGCGTTTTCGCAACCGCCAGCAGCTGCGCATCATCTGGCGCGATATCAGCCGCCAGGCCGATCTGATCGAAACCTGCCGCGACCTCTCCGAGTTGGCCGACGCCTGTATCGACCAAGCCTATCACTGGCTGTATCCACGCCATTGCGCGCAGTTCGGCACACCACTTGGCCGCCGCACTGGCGAGCCGCAGCATATGGTGGTGCTGGGCATGGGCAAGCTGGGTGCGCATGAGCTGAACCTGTCTTCGGACATCGATCTGATCTTCGGCTATCCCGAAGGCGGCGAGACCGAGGGCGTCAAGCGCCCGCTGGATAATCAGGAGTTCTTTATCCGTCTCGGTCAGAAGCTGATCAAGGCGCTGGACGTGATCACGGTCGAGGGCTTCGTCTTCCGTACCGATATGCGCCTGCGCCCCTACGGCTCCTCCGGTTCGCTGGTGTTCAGCTTCAATGCGCTGGAGCAGTACTACCAGGATCAGGGCCGCGACTGGGAGCGCTACGCAATGATCAAGGCGCGCGTAGTGGGCGGCGATCAGGCGGCCGGCGCGCAGCTGCTGGAGATGCTGCGGCCGTTCGTTTATCGGCGTTACCTGGATTTCTCGGCGATCGAAGCGCTGCGCGCGATGAAGCAGCTGATCCAGCAGGAAGTGCGGCGCAAGGGCATGGCCGAGAACATCAAGCTGGGTGCCGGAGGCATCCGCGAGGTGGAGTTTATCGCCCAGGCCTTCCAGCTGATCCACGGCGGTCGCGATCTCAGCCTGCAGCAACGCCCACTATTAAAGGTGCTGGCCACTTTGGAAGGACAGGGCTACCTGCCGGCGGCGGTGACCGATGAGCTGCGTCAGGGTTATGAGTTTCTGCGCTACACCGAGCATGCGCTGCAGGCCATTGATGACCGGCAGACGCAGATGCTGCCCGACAGCGAGCAGGACCGCGCGCGGGTCGCCTTTATTATGGGTTTCGACAGCTGGTCGGCGTTCCATGAGCGCCTGATGTACTGGCGAGGGCGGGTCGACTGGCATTTCCGCCAGGTGATTGCCGATCCCGACGAGGATGCCGAAGGCGCGGAAGAGGCTGTGGTCGGCTGCGAGTGGCTGCCGCTCTGGGAAGACATGCAGAACGAAGAGGCCGCCTGCCGGCAGTTGGCGGAAGCCGGTTTTGTCGACGCGCAGTCGGCCTTGCAGCGCTTGGTCGGGTTGCGCAGCGGCAATCAGGTGCGCGCCATGCAGCGCCTCGGTCGCGAGCGCCTGGATGCCTTTATTCCGCGGCTGCTGGCGCAAGCGGTGGAGCATGCCAACCCTGATCTGGTGCTGGAGCGGGTGTTGCCGTTGGTCGAAGCGGTGGCGCGGCGCTCGGCCTATCTGGTGCTGTTGACGGAAAACCCCAGCGCCTTGCAGCGCCTGCTGACGCTGTGTGCGGCCAGTCCGTGGATCGCCGAGCAGATCACCCGCTTCCCGCTGCTGCTGGATGAGCTGCTTAATGAAGGGCGCTTGTTCAAGCCTCCTCTGGCCCCAGAACTGGCCGCCGAGCTGCGTGAACGGCTGATGCGCATTCCCGAGGAAGACCTGGAGCAGCAGATGGAAGCGCTGCGTCACTTCAAGCTGGCGCACCGGCTGCGCGTGGCCGCCTCGGAGATTGCCGGTACTTTGCCGCTGATGAAGGTCAGCGATTACCTGACCTGGCTGGCCGAGGCGATTCTCGATCAGGTGTTGGCTCTGGCCTGGCGCCATACGGTGAGCAAATACGGCGCGCCGCGCCGCGCCGACGGCAGCATCTGCGATCCGGATTTCGTCATCGTCGGCTACGGCAAGGTCGGTGGCATCGAGCTGGGCCATGGTTCGGACCTCGATCTGGTGTTTATCCACGACGGCGATCCGCACGCGGAAACCGATGGCGAGAAATCCATCGACGGCGCGCAGTTCTTCAACCGCCTGGGCCAGCGCATCATTCACCTGCTGACCACCCAGACCAACTCCGGCCAGCTCTACGAGGTGGATATGCGCCTGCGCCCCTCGGGTGCGGCGGGTCTGCTGGTCAGCTCGCTCGGCGCGTTCGAGCGCTATCAGCAGGGCGAGGCCTGGACCTGGGAACATCAGGCGCTGGTACGGGCCCGCGTGCTGGTCGGTTGCCCGCGCGTCGGTGCCGCTTTCGAACAGGTGCGGGCGGCCGTGTTGGGGCGTGAACGCGACCTGGCCACGCTGCGCACCGAGGTCAGCGAGATGCGCGCGAAGATGCGCGACAACCTCGGCAGCAAGGCCACTGCCGCCGGCACTGCGGCAAATGCCTTCGAGGCCGCGGCGCCGTTCGACCTCAAGCAGGACGCCGGAGGTATCGTCGATATTGAATTTATGGTGCAATACGCGGCCCTGGCCTGGTCGCGCCAGTACCCGGAACTGCTGGAGTTCACCGATAACATCCGCATTTTGGAAGGGTTGGAGCGAGTGGGTTTGTTACCGGGCGAAGACGCCCGATTGCTGCAGGACACCTACAAGGCCTACCGCTCAGCGGCCCATCGCCAGGCGTTGCAGAAGCAACCTGGGGTGGTCAGTGGTGAACAGTTTCACGACGAGCGGCGCACGGTGTTGCGCATCTGGCAGGAGCTGGGTTTGAGCTGACCGGGCTTGAGCTGAATTGAGGGCGCCGGGCGCATGTCGCGCCGGGTGCCGTAGACGAATCGAATGTGAGGAGCAGGCAACTATGTCGATGGCCGATCGTGATGGCGTGATCTGGTATGACGGCGAGCTGGTGCCGTGGCGCAACGCGACCACCCACGTGCTGACCCATACCCTGCACTACGGCATGGGCGTGTTCGAAGGCGTGCGCGCCTACAACACCCCGCAAGGCACGGCGATCTTCCGTCTGGAAGCGCACACCGACCGCCTGTTCGATTCGGCCCACATCATGGGCATGAAGATTCCGTTCAGCAAAGAAGAGATCAATCAGGCTACCCGCGCCGCCGTGCGTGAGAACAACCTGGAAAGCGCCTATATCCGCCCGATGGTGTTCTACGGATCTGAAGCCATGGGCCTGCGCGCCACTGGCTTGAAAGTGCAGGTGATCGTCGCGGCTTGGAACTGGGGCGCCTATATGGGTGATGAAGCCCTGCAGGTCGGCATCAAGGTGCGTACCAGCTCCTTTACCCGCCACCACGTCAATATCTCGATGACCCGTGCCAAGGCCAACGGCAACTACATCAACTCGATGCTGGCGCTGCAGGAAGCCATCTCCGGTGGTGCCGACGAAGCCATGCTGCTGGATACCGAAGGCTATGTGGCCGAGGGTTCGGGCGAGAACATCTTCCTGGTGCGTAACGGCGTGATCTATACCCCGGAAGTCACTTCCTGCCTGAACGGCATTACCCGTAATACCATTCTGACTCTGGCCGCCGAGCACGGCCTGCAGGTGATCGAGAAGCGCATCACCCGTGATGAGGTGTACATCGCTGACGAAGCCTTCTTCACCGGCACCGCCGCCGAAGTCACGCCGATTCGCGAAGTCGATGGCCGGCAGATCGGCGCAGGTCGTCGCGGGCCGATCACCGAAAAACTGCAAACCGCCTATTTCGACCTGGTAACTGGCAAGACCAGCAACCACGCCGAATGGCGCACCTTGGTTAAATAAGCGGCACGCTGCGCAGGGTGGGTTGAGCGTAGCGATACCCATCGGGGTGACGCTGCTGAGTTAAGCGTTGAGCATGTCCAGGAGGCGAAAGCCTCCTTGGTCGTTTCTGGGATAGGCATGAAAATACTGATCGTAGGCCCCAGCTGGGTGGGTGACATGGTGATGGCGCAGACGCTGTTTCAGTGTCTGCAGCAGCGCCACCCTGGCTGCGCAATCGACGTGTTGGCTCCCGAGTGGAGTCGGCCGATTCTTGAACGCATGCCCGAAGTGCGCCAGGCGCTGAGCTTCCCGCTCGGCCATGGCGTGCTTGAACTGGCGACGCGGCGCAAGATCGGCCAGTCCCTGGCCGGCCAGTACGACCAGGCTATTCTGCTGCCCAACTCGCTCAAGTCCGCCCTGGTGCCGTTCTTCGCCGGTATCCCCAAGCGCACCGGCTGGAAAGGCGAGCTGCGCTACGGCCTGCTCAACGATATCCGCACACTGGACAAAGAACGCTACCCGCTGATGATCGAGCGCTTTATGGCGTTGGCCTTCGAGCCGGGTAGCGAGCTGGCGCAGCCTTATCCGCGGCCGAGTCTGCGTATTGAGGAAGTCAGTCGCGCCGCGGCGCTGGCCAAGTTCGGCCTGAGCCTGGACCGCCCGGTGTTGGCGCTGTGCCCAGGAGCCGAGTTCGGTGAAGCCAAGCGCTGGCCGAGCGAGCATTACGCCAAGGTCGCCGAGCTGAAGATCCGTGCCGGCTGGCAGGTCTGGTTGTTCGGCTCGAAGAACGATCATGCGGTCGGCGAGGAAATCCGCGCCCGCCTGATTCCAGGCCTGCGCGAGGAAGCTACTAACCTGGCCGGCGACACCAGCCTGGCCGAAGCCATCGACCTGCTCTCCTGCGCCGGTGCCGTGGTCTCCAACGACTCCGGCCTGATGCATGTGGCGGCCGCGCTGAACCGCCCGCTGGTGGCGGTCTACGGCTCGACCTCGCCGGGCTTTACCCCACCGCTGGCCGAGCAGGTGGAAATCGTCCGCCTGGGGCTGGAGTGCAGCCCATGCTTCGACCGCACCTGCCGCTTCGGCCATTACAACTGCCTGGGCCAGCTCAAGCCACGTCCGGTGATCGAGGCGCTGGATCGCCTGGTCAGCGACCCGGTCGAGGTTGAATAGCTTGCGGGTACTGCTGATCAAGACCTCGTCGCTGGGCGACGTGGTGCACACCCTGCCGGCGCTAACCGATGCCGCGCGCGCCATCCCTGGCATTCAGTTCGACTGGGTGGTGGAGGAGGGCTTCGCCGAAATTCCGGCCTGGCATCCTGCCGTGGCCCAGGTGATCCCGGTGGCCATCCGCCGCTGGCGCAAGCACCTCTGGCAGACCCTGAAAACCGGTGAATGGCGGCGCTTTAAGCAACGCCTGGGCGAGACCCGCTACGACCTGGTGATCGATGCTCAGGGTCTGCTGAAAAGTGCCTGGCTGACCCGCTATGCCCAAGGCCCGATTGCCGGCCTGGACCGCGACTCTGCGCGTGAGCCGCTGGCCAGCCGATTCTATGATCGCCGCTATGCCGTATCGCGCGAGCAACATGCCCTTGAGCGCACCCGCCAGTTATTTGCCCAGGCGTTGGGTTATGCGCTGCCAGCAGGCGTTGGCGATTACGGCCTGAATCGCGCGCAATTGGCCGATCACGCGCAGCAGCCTTACCTGCTGTTTCTGCACGGCACTACCTGGCCAAGTAAGCACTGGCCCGAAGCCGACTGGCGCCAGCTGGCTGAGCAGATGAGTGCGCAGGGTTGGGCGGTGCGCCTGCCCTGGGGCAATGAAGCCGAGAAGGCCCGCGCCGAACGGATCGCCGCCGGCATTGAAAACGCTGCGGTGCTGCCCAAATTAAATCTTGCAGGCGTGGCCAAGGTAATCGCCGGGGCCAGTGCCTGCGTGGCGGTGGATACCGGGCTGGGCCACCTGGCTGCTGCGCTGGATGTGCCAAGTATTTCCCTGTACGGCCCGACGCTGCCAGGGCGAGTAGGTGCCTATGGCCGTGGTCAGGTACATCTGTGCGCCACGGGGCCGAATGCCGGTTCGGGTGATCGCCATAAAGCCTGTTTCGACGGTCTGGATGCCGAGCGTGTCGCCACACAATTGCAGGCCCTGTTGCTGGCCGAGGACGTTGTTTGATGCAACTCGCGTTTATCCTCTACAAATACTTCCCGTTCGGCGGCCTGCAGCGCGACTTTCTGCGCATCGCCCTGGAATGCCAGGCGCGCGGTCATGCGATTCGCGTCTACACGCCGATCTGGGAAGGTGAAGTGCCGGCGGGCTTTGACGTGGTGGTGGTGCCGGTCAAGGCGCTGTTCAACCACAAACGCAACGAGAAACTCACCGCCTGGGTCGAGGCTGACCTGGCCAAGCGTCCGGTTGATCGGGTGATCGGCTTTAACAAGATGCCCGGTCTGGACGTCTACTATGCCGCCGACGGCTGCTATGAAGACAAGGCGCAGACCCTGCGCAACCCGCTGTACAAGTATTGGGGTCGTTACAAACACTTTGCCGATTACGAGCGCGCTGTGTTTGCGCCCGAATCGAAGACCGAGATTCTGATGATCTCCGAAGTGCAGCAGCCGCTGTTTATCAGGCATTACCACACCCCGCTGCAACGCTTTCACCTGCTGCCGCCAGGTATCGCCGCAGACCGCCGCGCGCCGGCCAATGCCGCTGAAATTCGCGCCGAATTCCGCGCCGAGTTCAAGCTGGCGGATAACGACCTGCTGCTGGTGCAGATCGGCTCTGGTTTTAAGACCAAGGGCCTGGATCGCAGCCTCAAAGCTCTGGCCGCCTTGCCGCGTGAGCTGAAGCAGCGCACCCGCTTGATTGCCATCGGTCAGGATGATCCGCGTTCATTCCAGCTGCAGGCCAAGGCGCTGGGCGTGTCCGATCAGGTGCAGATTCTCAAGGGGCGCAGCGATATTCCGCGTTTCCTGCTCGGTGCCGATCTGCTGATTCATCCGGCCTACAACGAAAACACCGGCACCGTGCTGCTGGAGGCGCTGGTCTCCGGCCTGCCGGTGCTGGTAACTGATGTCTGCGGCTACGCCCACTACATTGCCGAGGCGGATGCCGGGCGCGTGCTGAGCGGGCCGTTCGAGCAGGAGCGGTTTAATCATCTGCTCGCCGATATGCTCGCCGACGATCAGCGTCGTGCTTTTTGGGGCCGCAACGGTTTGGCTTATGCCGACAGCGCCGACCTGTATTCCATGCCGCAACATGCGGCCGATATCATCCTGGCGAAGCGTCCATGAAACTGGTACTGGCTGAACCCTTTAAAAGCCTGTGGGCCGGGCGCGATGCGTTTGTCGCCGTCGAGGCTCTGCAGGGGCAGGTGTACCGCGAGTTGGAAGGCCGCCGCACGCTGCGCACCGAAGTCGATGGGCGTGGTTACTTCGTCAAGATTCATCGCGGCATCGGCTGGGGCGAGATTGTCAAAAACCTGCTCACCGCCAAGCTGCCGGTGCTCGGCGCGCGCCAGGAATGGCAAGCAATCGAGCGCCTGACCGAAGTCGGTGTAGCGACCATGACCGCCGTGGCCTACGGCGAACGCGGCAGCAACCCGGCGGCGCAGCATTCCTTTATCGTCACTGAAGAGCTGGCGCCGACCACCGACCTCGAACAACTGAACCTGAACTGGGCGCAGCAACCGCCCGAGCCACGGCTTAAGTGGGCGCTGATCAAGGAAGTGGCGAGCATGGTCGGCAATATGCACCGCGCTGGGGTCAATCATCGCGACTGTTATATCTGCCACTTTCTGTTGCACACCGACAAGCCGGTAACTGCCGACGATTTTCGCCTGTCGGTGATCGACCTGCACCGCGCCCAGGTGCGCAGCGCCACACCGCTGCGCTGGCGCAACAAAGATCTGGCCGCGCTGTACTTTTCGGCGCTGGATATCGGCCTGACCCGGCGCGACAAGCTGCGTTTTCTGCGCGGCTATTTCCAGTTGCCGTTGCGCCAGATCCTGCGTGAAGAAGCGCGTTTGCTTACCTGGCTGGAGCGCAAGGCAGACAAGCTGTATGCGCGCAAGCAGCGCTATGGCGACGCACTGTGAGTGGTGATAGATGGGGTGTCTGTCGTGTCGAATGGTTTTGAAGGGGCGGTGTAATGAAATTCCAGGGATTGACTGTCGCAGTGGTGCCACCCAAGGCATTGGGGGATGTGACTCTGTATCTGCACCTGGCCTGGCAGTTCCATCAGGCAGGTGCACGGGTGCGCTTTTTCTCCAACCCACTGTTCCCTGCGCGGGAGTTTTTTACCTGGCTGCAGATTGAGCCGTCTGAGCGATTGAGCCTGCAGTCTCTCGCGGATGAGTGCGATCTGGTCATCGCCTATTTCAATCATCTGGCGCAAGATCCTGTCGAGCGTGAGCGCTGCCTGGAACGCAACAATATTGCCTATGTCACCGCGAAGAAGCTGCCGCGGGATATCCCCCTAGAGGGCCGCGATGTGACAGTGGCCGGGCAGTACTTTAAGTCCGCCAGTATGCCGTTCTGCTTGGAATCACGCGCAGGCCGGTCGATGCGTGAGTGGGTCGACCGCTATGTGGCAACGGTATATGGGCTTCCGGTTACGTGTTCCCTGGCGATGGTCTGCCCCAGCCTGCGCCGCGAGCGCGATAATCGGGTATTGATCTTCCCCACTTCGCCGCACAGCAAGAAGAATTACTCCATGGTTGGCTTCCTGCGTCTGGCCCGGCGTTTGCGCAAGCGTGGTTGGCAGGTCGAGTTTATCGGTCTGCCGAGTGAAATGGATGAGTTGAACGCCTGTTTCGCAGGCTTCCCCGTGTTTAGCTTCGCCGATATTCGAGGCTTGATGGTGCATATGGCCGGTGCGGCAGCGGTTATTGCCAACGATTCGGGTGGCGGTCATCTGGGCTCGATGATGGGGCTGCGTACCTTTACTATCGCGCGCCGCTACGAGAGTTTTGTCTGGCGTCCTGGGTTCAATTCCGAGGGTATGGTTTTGGCCCCGCGTTTTCGCTTCAAGTGGCTCGATGGCGACTACATATGGCGGCCGTTTGTACCGGTTGGGCGAATTGTCGAGGCGCTGGGGAACTATACGGCTGTCGGTGCTGTGTTGCCGCAGGGCGAGGCGCGCTGATGTCAGGCTGGAATCTGGCACCCGACTACACAGTTTTGAATGCTGAGTTCGGCTCTCTGGAGGCAGTGTTCGCCTTACAGGGGCGGCGTCTGACCCGCGATCCGCTGTCCGAGGTGATCCTGGTTGAGCGCGAGGGCGTGCGGTATTACGTCAAGCGCTATTGGGGTGGCGGCAAGGGCTTGCGTCGTTTTATCGGTCGGCCGCGGGTCAAGGCCGAATGGCAGAATCTGAAAAATTTCGCCAAGTGGGGCATACCGACAGCGTCGATCGTCGCTTATGGGCTGGAGCGGCGCTTGGGGGCTTTTGTGCGCGGTGCCTTGATTACCCGCGAACTGGAAAACACCCTGGACATGGCCCATATGGCCACGTGCAGGGATCCGCGCTTTCAAGACTCGCGTTGGGTGGCGTTGATCAGTGCGCAACTGGCACATGCCACCCGTATTTTGCACGATCACCATTTCGCCCATAACGACCTGAAGTGGCGCAATCTGCTGGTCAATGATCGCGAAGAGTTGTTCCTGATCGATTGTCCAACTGGGGCGTTCTGGTGGGGGCCGCTCCTCAGTTATCGCATCGTCAAGGATCTGGCCTGTTTGGATAAAGTTGCTAGCAAGGTGCTTTCACGCAGCCAGCGCCTGCGCTTCTACTTGCAGTACTGCCGACGTGAGCGTCTAAGCATTGCCGACAAGCGTCGGGTGTTGCAGATAGTGAAATTCTTTGAGGGAAGGGAATGAGTGATTTTATTGCGGCGCAGGATCGCGCCTTGCTCGAGCGCCACAGGTTGACCAGCTTCGAGGCCTTATGGGCGCTACAGCTGGAGGCGGTGGATGAGCCCAATACCGAGCGCGGTGGTTGGAGCAGTGTGTACCGACTGGATTTGGGTGAGGCGGCGTTTTACCTCAAGCGTCAGAGTAATCACCTGACCCGCAGTCTGCTGCATCCTTTTGGCGAGCCGACTTTTTCCCGCGAGTTTCGCAATATTCGGCGTTATGCGGCGCTGGGCATTCCCGCGCTGCAGGCGGCGTTTTTTTCCGAGCGCAATTTGCCTGGCGAGCGGCGTGCGGTGCTGCTGACCCGCGCTCTGGATGGCTGGCAGGATCTGGATGCCTGGTTACCCGGTTGGGCTGCGCTCGAAGAGGTGCGTCGTGCGGCAATTCTCAAGGCCTGTGGTGAGCTGGCGCGGCGTCTGCACCAAGCTGGGCAGATGCATGGCTGCTTTTACCCCAAGCATATTTTTTTGCGCGAGACCGCTGAAGGCTTCGATGCACAGCTGATTGATCTGGAAAAGACCCGCCCGCTGCTGTTCGGTCAGCGTGATCGAGTAAAGGATCTGGAACCGTTATTGCGCCGCGCCAGTGCGTGGAGCGAGGCGGAGGTCGGCGTGTTGCTGGCGGCCTATCTCGGCGATGCTGCTGATCTCAATAGCTGGAGTGAGCGTCTCGGTGCCCGGCGGCGCAACAAGGAAGCGCGGCGATGAATTTGGTGGATCTCAGTCAGGCTGGCCGCGCGCCAGAGTTGCCGCTGACCATCGAGCTAGCCGATGCAGCGGGCTCGGCTGAACTGACCCTGCAGCGTCTGCTGCGCGTATTACCTGGGCAGCGCTATGTCGCCCAGGCCGAATGGCGTGGGCGGGCGGTGCTGGCCAAGTTGCTGGTGGGCGACAAGGCTGCGCGGCATTTTCAGCGCGAGCGTGACGGTGCGCGCTTGCTCGCCGAACTAGGGCTGAATACGCCGCTGCTGCTGGCCGAAGGATTGCGTGATGGCGAGGGCGGCTGGCTGCTGTTCGAGTACCTAGAGGGTGCGCAGAGCCTGTGGGACGCTTGGCGCGCTGTGGAGCATCAGCCGCTGCTCAGTGCCGATCAGCAGGCGGTGCTGGCCGATGCGCTGGTTAGCATCGCACAGATGCATGCCAAGGGGCTGTGGCAGGCGGATCTGCATCTGGACAATCTACTGCGGCATAACGGCCAGTTGTTTGTCATCGACGGCGGAGGGGTGCAAGTCGAGGCGGCCGGTCAAGCATTGTCGCGCGGCAAGGTGCTGGAAAACCTTGGGGTGTTCTTCGCCCAGCTGCCAGCCGAGTTGACGCCCTTTATCGAAGAGCTATTGGTGCATTACCTGCTGGCTAACGGCGAGCATGCATTGCCGCTGGAAGCGTTGCTTAAAGAAGTGGAAAAGGTGCGCAAATGGCGTTTGCGCGATTATCTGCGCAAGATCGCCCGTGACTGCAGCCTGTTCGCCGCTAAGATCGGTGCCTTCGGCCTGCAGGTGGTGCGCCGCGAACAGCAAGCTGAACTGCAGCCGCTGCTGAACAACCTCGATTTGCTCACCGAGGCCGGCCATATCTACAAGACCGGCGGTGCGGCCACCGTGGCGCGGGTTGAGCTGGGCGGGCGTGCGCTGGTGGTCAAACGCTACAACGTGAAGAGCATCGCCCACTGGCTAAAGCGTTTCTGGCGCCCCAGCCGCGCCTGGCACAGCTGGGTTGAGGGCAATCGTCTGCAGTTGCTCGGCATTGCCACCCCGCAGCCACTGGCCGTGCTAGAGCGGCGCTGGTGCTGGTTGCGCGGGCGTGCCTACCTGATTACCGAATACTGTGGCGGGCAGGATATAATCGCGCGCTTTCAGCCATACCAAGATGGAACACCCCCGGAAACCGAGCTGTTGGCACTGGATCGTTTGTTCGCCGCCTTGCTGCGCGAACGCATCAGCCATGGTGATTTCAAGGGGCACAATCTGTTTTGGGATGAAAGCCTGGGTCGCTGGTCGCTAATCGATCTCGACGCCATGCAGCAGCACCGCAGTGCGCGCAGCTTCGCCAAGGCCTATGCCCGTGATCGCG
Source organism: Pseudomonas sp. (assembly GCF_049653025.1). Taxonomy (GTDB): domain Bacteria; phylum Pseudomonadota; class Gammaproteobacteria; order Pseudomonadales; family Pseudomonadaceae; genus Aquipseudomonas. The sequence goes on from NZ_JBASFM010000008.1 coordinate 92,456, forward strand.
CCCGTTTCCTGCGCAACTGGCCCGCCGACTCGGCACTGCACCAGTTGCTCAACCAACGTATACCGCTGACGCCCGCCGTCGGCTCAGCAGACTAGAAGAGGCAAAACCAGTGGCACTGACCATTCTCGGCCTGTCCGGCGCCCTCAGCCATGACCCCTCCGCCGCCCTGTATATCGACGGCAAGCTGATCGCGGCCGTCGAAGAAGAGCGCTTCGTGCGCGACAAGCACGCGAAGAACCGCATGCCCTACGAGTCGGCCAAGTTCTGTCTGGAGCAGGCCGGGATCAAGCCGTCTGACGTCGACGTCGTGGCCATTCCATTCGCCCCGATCAGCATCTTCGAGAAAGCCCGCTGGCAGTACGCCAAGCGCTACTGGTACGCGCCGGATCGCGCCCTCGACGCCATCCTGATGGGCAACCGTCGCTACAAACGCTACTACAAGCACATCCAGTGGTGCCTGCAGCAGCTCGGCTTTGACCTGAAGAAAATCAAGATCGAGCCGGTTGAGCACCACTTGGCCCACGCCGCCAGCGCCTACCACTGCTCGGGTTTCACCGAGAAGACCGCGATCCTCGGCATCGACGGCAAGGGTGAGTACGCCACCACCTTCTTCGGCTACGGCGAGAACGGCAAGATCCACAAGATCAAGGAGTTCTACGATCCGGATTCGTTGGGAGGTCTGTACGGCGCGATCACCGAGTTCCTCGGCTTCGAGATGCTCGACGGTGAGTTCAAGGTGATGGGCATGGCACCCTATGGCGATGCCAGCAAGTACGATTTTTCGCGTCTGGCCAAGTTCGAGAACGGCGAGCTGATCATCAACACCGAGTACGCCAACGTCATCGGCCTGCGCCGTTATAAAGAAAACGGCAAGGGCTTCTACTTCTCCAAGAAGCTGATCGAGTGGCTGGGGCCGAAGCGTCAGGGCGATATCGCCGATGACCCTTACATCCACTACGCCGCCAGCATGCAGGCACTGTTCGAGAAGCTGGCGTTGCAGATGATGGAGCACTACCTGGGCGACATCATCCGCGAGACTGGCAAGATCGCCTTCGCCGGCGGCTGCGCGCTGAACGTCAAGCTGAACCAGAAGATCATCGCCCGCGATGATGTGAAGGAACTGTTCGTCCAGCCGGCGTCCGGCGACGCCGGTACTGCGGTCGGCGCGGCTGCCTACGTCTCGCACCAGCGCGGCGTGCCGGTGGAGAAGATGGAACATGTCTACCTCGGCCCGTCGTACTCCAACGAGGACGTGATCGCCGCCTGCGCTCGCCACCCGAGCAAGCCGGTTTTCAAGCAGATCGACAACATGCCGCAGCGCATCGCCAAGATCATGGTCGACGCCAACCCGGTGGCCTGGTTCCAGGGCCGCATGGAGTTCGGCCCGCGCGCCCTCGGCGGCCGTTCGATCATCGGTTGCCCGAGCGTGCCGGGCGTGGCTGATCGGATCAACGAACAGATCAAGTTCCGCGAGCGCTGGAGGCCTTTCTGCCCGTCGATGCTCGACACCGTCGGCCCGCAGATGCTCAAGGTCGATCACCCGAGCCCGTTTATGACCTTCACCTTCGAAGTCAACGAAGAGTGGAAGACCCGCGTCGGCGAAGTGGTGCACGAAGACGGCACCTCGCGCGCCCAGGTGCTCAAGCGTGAGTACAACCCGCGCTACTACGACATGATGCTGGAACTGGAGAAACTCACCGGCAACGGCGTGTCGCTAAACACCTCGCTGAACCGCCGTGGCGAGCCGATGATCTGCTCGCCGACCGACGCACTGAACATGTTCTACGGCTCCGACCTGCAGTACCTGATCATGGAAGACATCCTCGTGGTCAAGGACGGCAAGGACTGGTATGACCACGTTTGACTCGCCAGCAGGCGAGTCGCCATGGGTCTTGCAGTTCTGTCATGGCTACGACGGCCCCTTCCTCGATTGTGCGCGGCAGTACGCCGCGCTGTTCGTTGGCACGTCCTACAAGGTCTGTACGGTCTATCTGACCGGCAAGCCGAGTGTGGAAGTCGAGCAGGGTTCGGCCTCGGATGAGGTGATTTTCCTCGATTATTCCAGTCGCGATGTGCGCGGGCTCAAGCTCAAGGCCATTCGCGATATCCGCCGCATCTGTGCGGCGCGGGTGTTTAGATTCTGCATCGCCCATCGTTTCAAGCCGATCTATGTTGCTCTACTGGGTAGCGACCTACCGGTGATCGGTGTGCACCATGCGTTTGGCGACTACAAGCGGCGTACGCGCCAGCTGTTCGCCAACTTCTTTCGCAAGCGCCTGGTTTTGCTCGGGGTCTCCAATGCCGTGCGCGATGATATGCGCGGCTGTCTGCCGAGCTGGCCGCTCGAGCGTATCGAGACCCTGTACAACCGCATTGATATTGCCGCGGTGCAGGCCGAGCAGGTTTCTCGTGAAACTGCTCGAGAGCATCTAGGGCTGCCGCAGGATGCCTGGGTGGTCGGCAACGTTGGCCGCCTGCACCCGGATAAGGATCAGACCACTCTGATCAAAGGTTTTGCCCAGGCTCTGCCGCAATTGCCAGCAGGCAGCCTGCTGGTGATCATGGGTAGCGGTAGGCTTGAGGCGTGGCTGAGAAGCCTTACCGCCGAACTGGGGGTAAAGGATTCAGTGCGTTTTCTCGGCCAGGTGGCGAACGGTCGTAAGTATTTCAGGGCGTTCGATTTGTTTGCTCTGAGTTCTGATCACGAGCCCTTCGGCATGGTGTTGTTGGAAGCCATGGCTGCAGGGGTACCGCTGGTCGGTACTGACTGCGGCGGTGGTCGCGAAGTGCTGCAGGGTATTGGTCGGCTGTTTCCGTTGGGCAATGCCAAGGCGCTGGCTGTGGAGCTGATTGCCGAGGCGGCAGCCACCAGAGAATTGCCGGCCAAGCGTCAGTGTATGCAGGACCGCCTGGCCGAGCGTTTCTCTGATCAGGCGGTGCGTGCCGAGTTCTGGTCATCTCCCTTATTTGTCGTCCTGCGCTGAGGTTGTGATGACGCAGAGTGTTGTCAGTAACCCTTGGGCTGCCAAGGCCCGTGCTCTGGATCGCTACCGCTGGCTGCTGCTGCGCGAGCGTCATGGCCGGCTCGGTAGTATCTTGCGTTTTGCTCGCGAGTTGGTCGGTGATTGGCTGTTCGGTCTGTGTGCCAAACGTCGTCTGGCGGCCACGATCACGGCCGAGCCCTGTGACTTCTTGCTGCTGCAGTCGGCCCCCAAGGTGATCAAGTTCCAGCGCAAGAAGCTGTTGATCGAAGACCTGAGTGCACGTGGTCATAGTCTGGTGGAGACCGCTCTGGAGGAGCCCAGGGCAATCCTTCGCCAGCGTCTGCTTAGGCGGCCCCCGTGCAGCGTGCCGACTCGCTACTTCGGCCATGCTGCTTATGCCGAATGGCTGGTGGAGCGCTATCTACCGCGCATCTTGCTCAATGATCGTAATGGCAGTCTGTATGCACCGTTTTTGCGTCTATCGCTGAATGCGCGGCAGCGTCTGTTGGTGCAGCTGGCCCATGCCTCGACCGTGGAGAGTTCACGGCGTCTGGGCATGAACGACTACGATTACTACTTTATATTTGGCCAGAGTTCACTGGAGGCGTTGCAGTCGAGAGCCTTGCGTTTCGGTAGCTCACAGGCTGTGCTGGCGGGCTCGCATATGGTCGATCAGGCTTATGATCTGCAGCCTGCTGATTCTTCTCTTCGTGTTGTCCTAGTGCTGGGTGTTGGCCCTGATAAGGAAAAGCAAGTCGGTTACCGGCGCACTTACGCACTTATACGCGACTGGGCGGCGCAAAATCCCGACTATCAGGTGCTGGTCAAGGCTCATCCGCGTAGCCAGGTGTTGTTCTGGCAAGAGACTGCCGCAGCTCTGGATAATCTGCAGGTGTTGCCCGCCAGCTGCACACTGGCTGAGGCCCTCGGGCGTGCGTCACTGGTAATCAATATAATGTCCAACGCGGTGATTGAGGCCGCATTGGCACGGCGACCGGTTATCTACGTAAATGTCAGCGGTGAACCGGATATTTTTGCTCAGGATAGCTTCTTCGGTCAGCGGGTCGAGCGTGTTGAGCAGTTGCAGCAGCGGATTGCGCAGATTGATGCTGATTACGCACGCAGTCTGGAGCAAGCTGCCCGCTTTGCCGATTATCACCTGGCCTATGGTGTTTCCGGGCTCGCGCGGGCTGGAGCCTTACTCGAAAAACTTCTGCGCAACGAGCAGATTGAGAGCCAGCCTCTGTTGCAGGGACTGGTTACTGATAAATCTTACAAGGCAGGAAGCTGCAGCGGTGTGAGTGGTGCTATGAGCGGGTTTTGTTTTGAACGTGCGTTTGTCATTAATCTTGATCATCGCACGGATCGTTGGGTAAAGATGACGGAGAACTTGGCTCGGGTCGGTATTGCCGCCGAACGTTTTTCCGCCATCAGTGTTCGTGATCTGGTAGATGACCAGCCTTCGGGCGCGCTCAAGGCATTTCTTCAGCGCGTTGATGGCCCGAGTCCGTCTGCAGAGCATAAACTGCAAACGACTTGGGCGTGCATGCGCAGTCATCTGGCGATCATTCGCATTGCACGCGATGCAGGTTGGCCGTCGGTGTTGATTCTCGAGGACGACTGCGAGTTCGAGTCCTATACCCGGGCCGTGCTGACTCAGGCATGCAAGCAGTTGCAGGGCCGTGAGTGGGGCTTGTTGTATCTCGGCGGCACCTTCAAAAAAGGCGGTAAGAAAACAGCAGCATCCACGAATCTCTGGGCGGTCAGCCGTATTCGTCTGGCTCATGCCTATGTAGTAAATGCCAGCCTCTATGAGCGGATTCTCCGCGAGGCCCCCGAGTCGGGTTTGCCGCTCGATTGGTATTACTCGGAAGTGCTGCAGTCCTCTGTTGAGACTCTCATGGTGCGGCCGACGCTGGCCCAGCAGCGCTTGCTTGATATGAGTGATATCGAACAGGTCGAGCGTAAGCCTAAACACAAAACTCGCCAAATGCTGCAGCGTTGGTGGGCAAAAATACGCTACGGCCGTTCGTCGTACTAATGAGGCAAATATGACCAATACATTGCCATCTTCGCGATGGACTGCTGTTCTGACGCTATGGCTGGCTTTTGGTTTCGCATGGCTTTTGCTGGGTATGTTCTTACTTCCGACCAGCAAGTTGTATCAGCAGGGGTTGATTGTTTTCTTCTGGTTGCCAGGTTTGCTGGCGCTGTTCTCTATAGCAGCAGTGCGGCGTGCATGGGACTATATGCTGTTGTTTTTGCTTGCTCTGTCGGTACTCTGGGCTGGTGTTTCCATTGCCTGGGGAGGGGCAGCAGACCGGCTTAAGGAATTGCTTTATGTCTGCCTTGCGGTAAACGCTGTGGTCGCTCTGGCTGCGCTTAATGCGCGCCTGCTTTGGCAGGTCTTGCTGAGTTGCGCGGTGCTAGGTTCCGTACTGGTTTGGTGGTCACTTTTCTATTTTTATGTGTTGCAGGACCAGCCGCTAGAAACGCGCGTTGTGGCTACAGGCTTGCTCAATCACACCATTCTTGCATCGCATGTTATTGGGGTTATGGGGCTGGTTGTGTTGTTTATGCGCAGTTGGCTTTCGCCGCACCTTCCTCGTTGGCTGTGGGTTGTCGCGTGCATAGGTTGTTTGGTTTTCTTGTTGATGTCGCGCAGCAAAGGCCCTGCGCTTGCGTTGTTGGTGTGTTTGGCGCTATCCGGTATCTGGTCCGCTTCTCGTTGGGCTTGGCTAGCAGGTGGTATGGCTATCTTCACGGCGCTGCTGGGGGCTTGGTTGCTGCCTGAGCAACTGTTACGTGGTGGTTTTTCCTATCGCCCGCAATTGCTCGAACAGGCCTGGATGTTATGGCTGGCCAATCCTTGGCTGGGGCTGGGGCTTGGTACCGACTATCAACTGCTAATCGCCGAATTGGGCAACAGCTATGAGCATGCCCACAACCTCTATATGCACCTCGCCGTGCAGTTAGGTGCCATTGGTCTATTGCTCTGGCTCGCTTTGCAGGCAGGAATTGCCTGGCGCGCGTGGTCGGCAAGGGGCTCGGTGCCGGGGCAAGCACTGTGTGCGCTGTGTTGTTTCTCCTTGGTTGCGTTGTTGACGGATGGTATCGGCCCCTGGGTCAAACCGCGGGAGGAGTGGTTTACGGTGTGGTTGCCAGTACTTCTCGGTTTTGCCTTGGCCGTAGACCGGAAGTTGCTTGCGAAGTCACGGGCTGCGAATAGCCAGGATCTTACTGTTAGTAACGACAAGTAGGCGTTGAGCATAATGAAGGCGACGTACCCTGCAGGTAGTGAAAATGTCGGCGATGAGCTTAACCGTTGGTTGTGGCCTGCTCTTTTGGGTGATTTGCCCACGGACAGCACAAGCGGGTCTGCGCTCCTGGGTATCGGAACTCTGCTCAATCGTGAGTTTTGTACGCGATTAGACGGTGTAAGTCGTATCAATGTGCTTGGCACTGGGGCGGGTTATGGGTCGCCACCTGAACAGGACGCTCGTTGGCATTGCTATGCCGTTCGCGGCCCGCGTTCGGCTAAGGCAATGGGGCTGTCGAGCGAGCACGCCGTCGCCGATGCCGCCTATTTGCTGGCTACGCTGGACTGGTCTGTCTGGACGTCTACTGCCAGGACAGGGAAGACCGTTGTCGTCCCGCATCATCGCTCACTGCGTTTTCTGGATTGGGCCGCAATTTGTGAGCAGGCGGGGCTGACGTTTCTTTCGCCTCTGCTGTCGGCAGAGTCATTCATGCAGGAACTGGCTTCGGCGGATTTGGTCCTGGCAGAGGCTATGCACGGGGCTATTCTTGCCGATATTTTGCGTGTGCCCTGGGTCCCGTTCAGCTTTGGCGGTCAGTTCAATGCCGAAAAATGGTACGACTGGGCGGAGGCTTTTGGTGTGTCTCTGCAGGTGACCGAACTCTCTGGGTTTTATGAGGCAGCTAGGTTCGCGGGTCGCAAGGGATTGCTCCATCATTGCGGGCAGTGGCTCAAGGCGGGTCTGCAGCGCTGTGGACTTGGTAAGCGGAAATGGCGAGCCGTGACTCCGCCAGGTTGGCCTTTCGAACGAGCCGAGAAGGAATTGGTTCAGGCTCTGCGGGGGGTATCGCAGCTGCCAGGTCAATTGACTGGTGAGCAAGTTTTTCGCCAGCGGGTCGCCCAGCTATATTGTTGCGTCAACCAATTGCGGCGTGACTATGGCGGCGAGGATTGCAAACCTCTTAGCGGGAATCCGCAGGCGTTTTTCAGCCGGTATGGTGAGTAGGTATGATCCCGCGAAAAATTCACTACTGCTGGTTCGGAGGTAAACCATTGCCTCTGCAGGCCAGACGCTGCCTTGCTTCGTGGGCCTATCATTTGCCGGATTATCAGGTAGTGCGTTGGGATGAGCGAAGTTTTGATATCACCGCACATCCATTTGCCGCAGCCGCTTATGTTGCTGAGCGCTACGCCTTTGTTTCTGACTATGTGCGTATGCGCGTTCTCGAAGAGCATGGCGGTATCTACTTGGATGTGGATGTTGAGGTGCGTGCGCGTTTTGATGATTTGCTTAGCTTGCAACTGTTTATCGGAACTGAGGATCAGCAGCGCTTTGCCACGTCGATTATTGGTGCACAGGCTGGGCACTGGCTGCCGCGGCATATGCTGGAGTTTTACGACCGCACGGAGTTCGATTTGGCGCGGTTGTCCGAATTGGTGAACGTCAATGAGGTCAGCCGATTGCTTATAAATCAGGGGTTCACAGGCAGCGGCGGCGACGAGCTGCGTGGCCAAGAGCGGACGCTTGCTATCGGTATGCTCGCAGATGCTCGTGGTGTTGCTGCTCCAGGAATGAAACCTATTGCGCGGCACTTCTATGCGGGCAGCTGGCGTTCACGCAGCGATAAAGGGGTTCTAAGTCGTATTGTTCGCGGGCTGCGCAAGTTGCCGGAACAGATTGAGGCGTGGCTGTATTTGCAGTGCTACAGAGTCGGGGCTTACCTCCGCTAGAGTGAGTTCGGCGGGCTATAAGCAGTTAGTTTCGTGCCGTGGGTGTGTAGGTGGTGCTGAAGTCTGGCCGGTTTCTAGCAGCCTTGTAGGCAGCCATTAGCTCATCCCAGGGGAAGTTCTGCACCTTACGCCGCTGCAGGTAATTGCGCAGGTGCTGAAAGTTTCGGCGAATTAGGGTGCGTCCCAGTGGACGTCCCTTAAAGCGGATGTCGAGAAAGTCGATCAGGCCGAAGCCACCACCAGGCGTATGCAGGATGTTGCCCAGGTGCAGTGAGCGAAAGTAGATGCCGTGCTGATGCAGTTGATGGATATAAGTGGCCAGTTTCGGCAGTAGCAAGTCGAACTGCTCACGATCGCTGTGGAACATTCGATCCAGTGGTAGGCCTGTGAGTGGCTCGTAGAGGCACGCGCTGATCAGTTTGCTGCGGTCAATCCAGCAGGTTTCACAAATCGCGGGAGTCAGGATACCTAAAGCCTGTAGGCGTTTGGCGCGATCATCGAATCGGGCCGCGTCGGGGCGCAGGCGGGCAAGCAAGGGCAGGCGGCGGCTGCGGAAGATTTTCAATAATTTGCCATCGGTGAGGCGAATTACTTTGGCACCATGGCTGTCTTTTTCCAGAACCTCACCGTGGCTCAGCCAATCTTGGAATTCTTTCGCTGTTACAATCCGCATCTTATTTCTCTAGTCGTCGTACGAGGCGTGCCGAATGGCCAATTCTAACCAGCAATCGAGTGTCAGGGTTTATTTGCGATTGCTGAAATACGTGGTCCCTTACTCGGGCCTGTTCGCCATCAGCATCTTGGGTTTTTTGATCTTCGCGTCCACCCAGCCGATGTTTGGCTACATCCTCAAGTATTTTGTGGACGGGCTGGCCAACCCGGATGCTAGCTTCTTCGCGGCTGTGCCCTACCTGAAAGATGTGCCTTTTCTGGTCGACCTGAAGCTTATGCAGGTCGTGCCCCTACTGATTGTGTTGATCGCGCTCTGGCAGGGCATCGGTTCCTTTCTCGGCAACTATTTTCTGGCCAAGGTTTCGCTAGGCCTGGTGCATGACCTGCGCGTTTCGTTGTTTAACAACTTGCTGGTTCTGCCTAACCGCTACTTCGATACCCATAACTCGGGCCATCTGATTTCGCGGATTAGCTTTAACGTGACCATGGTCACCGGCGCGGCTACTGATGCCATCAAGGTCGTGGTGCGCGAGGGCATGACGGTGATTTTCCTGTTCGCCTCGTTGCTGTGGATGAACTGGAAGCTGACTCTGGTGATGCTGGCGATTCTGCCGCTGATCGGTCTGATGGTGACCAGCGCCAGCCGCAAGTTCCGCAAGCAAAGCAAGAAGATCCAAGCGGCCATGGGCGATGTGACCCATGTGGCGTCTGAGACTATCCAGGGCTACCGGGTCGTCCGCAGCTTTGGTGGTGAGTCATACGAGCAGGCGCGCTTTCTCAATGCAAGTAATAGCAACCGGGAAAAACAGCTGCGTATGACCAAGACCGGTGCGGTGTATACGCCGATGTTGCAGCTGGTGATTTACACCGCCATGGCGGTGCTGATGTTCCTTGTTCTGCTGATGCGCGGCGATGCCTCGCCTGGCGATTTGGTCGCCTACATCACCCTGGCGGGCCTGCTGCCCAAACCGATTCGCCAGCTGTCTGAAGTGAGCGCCACGGTGCAGAAAGGCCTGGCCGGTGCCGAGAGCATTTTCGAGCAGCTTGATGAAGATATGGAGGTCGACCACGGTACTGAAGAGCGCGCACGTGTTAGCGGTCACCTTGAAGTCCGTGATTTGAGCTTCCACTATCCAGGGACCGAGAAGCCGGTGCTCAACAACATTTCCTTTGTTGCCGAGCCTGGGCAGATGGTTGCGCTGGTAGGGCGTTCGGGGAGTGGTAAGTCAACGCTGGCCAGCTTGATTCCGCGTTTCTATCACCATGAGCAGGGCCAGATCCTGCTCGATGGCCTGGATGTCGAACACTACCGCCTGCGCAACCTGCGTCAGCACATTGCGCTGGTGACCCAGCACGTCACCCTGTTCAACGACACGGTGGCCAATAACATTGCCTATGGTGATCTGGCCGGTGCTCCGCTTGAGGATGTGCGCAAGGCGTCTGAAGCGGCTTACGCGGCTGAGTTTATTGAGAAGCTTCCAGAGGGCTATGCCACTCTGGTGGGTGAAAACGGCGTGCTGCTCTCCGGTGGTCAGCGCCAGCGCCTGGCGATTGCCCGCGCGCTTCTGAAGAACGCGCCGTTGTTGATTCTCGACGAGGCCACTTCGGCGCTGGATACCGAGTCGGAACGGCATATTCAGGCCGCCCTGGATGAGGTGATGAAGGGTCGTACCACCTTGGTGATCGCCCACCGCCTGAGCACTATCGAGAAAGCTGACCTGATTCTGGTGATGGACCAGGGGCAGATTGTCGAGCGCGGCACTCATAGCGAATTGCTGGCGCTGAACGGTTACTACGCGCGTTTGCATGCGCGTGACTTCGTCGAGGGTGACGATCAGATTGCGGAGCAGGATGCCTGATGCTCAGCCATTTACGCGCCTGGCGTGAACGTGGCTGGACGCCTATCGATGCGGCCGCCTATGCAAACGCTTGGCAGCTGTTCGGCGGCAGTGTCGCCACCCATCCGCAGGTCGTCGAGCGCCTGGCAGGGTTGGCGGGTTTGCCGGTGCGTTACCTGGGCTGGTTTGAACGGGGCGAGTTGCGCGCCGCCGTGCCGACCTGGGGGCGTCACCTGGCCTTGTCCAAGGATGTGCTGAAACAGCATGGCAAGCGTGGTTTGTTCGACCTGGGTAATGCCGAAATCATCCTGCCGCTGGCAAGCGACGCGCGCGTGCCGCTGCGGCACAAGGTGCGCTACCTGTCGGCGCTGAATGCCGAGCAGGTGCTCGGCCGCCGTGAGCAGCCGGAAGGTCTGGCGTTGGCTCGTGAGCCAGAGGAATACAGCAAGAAGTTCCGCTACAACCAACGCCGTGAGCAGCGCTTGCTGGAAGAGGCGGGCGGTGTCGTTCGGCCGATGTTGGAGCTGTCCGCCAGCGAGCAGGCGCTGATCTACGCCAACCTGTTTCAGCGCCGCTGGGGCTTCGAGGCCACCGGCAAGGCGCATCTGGCCGAGGTGTTCAGCCTGATGCGCGACTTTATTACCGGCTCGCTGATTTACCTGAACGACCAGCCCGTGGCAATTCAGGTGCTCTACCGGGTCGAGGCACCGCAATGGGTCAGCCTGGAGTACATCAACGGCGGCGTCGACCCGCAGAACCGCGAGTTCAGCCCCGGCAGCGTGCTTAGCTTTATCAACAGCCAAACTGCCTGGGCCGAGGCCCGCGCTATCGGCAAGCCCTTGCGCTATTCCTTTGGCCGGGCGGATCGCGAGTACAAGGACCGCTGGTGTAACCGCTTCCCGGTTTATCAGGTCTGAACATGACAGGACGCAAGCAAACCCTGCTTAAGCGCCATCGTCGCAACAAGCGCTTTGCGCTGTTGCTGGCGTTGCTACTGCTGACGCTGCTCGGTGTGTTTGCTGCCTGGTGGTGGGTGCCGCTGCTGATGCTACTTGGCTGGATTGGGCACGAGGCCTGGTTTGCCGATCACCTGTTCTATTCCCCAGGCGATGACTATCAGTACGTGTTTGCGCCGGGTACGCCAGCTGTGCCTGCTCGTATCGAGGCTGGTCGGCTGATCCTCGACGGCGCCGTGGGCAGTGCCGATAGTCTGTTCCTGCAGGTGCGAATCAAGGCGAGCTGGCTGGGCCGCCGGCTTGACCCCTATGTGCGGCTCGGAACGGATCGTCAGGATTTCGAGCGCGGCGTGCAGGGGCTGCGCTACTTGAATCTGTCTGGGCAAGGCGAGCTCTTGGCCGATGGGCAGTTACAGATCCGCGGGCGCTTCTGCCGCCTTGAGTCGACCGCGCTGCTCTATGCGCAGGCTAACCCGGATTACGCCGAACAACGCTTGATGATTATTGCGCCGCATGCCGATGACGCCGAGCTGGCGGCTTTCGGCCTGTACAGCCGTGCCCGCGATGTCAGCATCGTGACCCTGACCCAGGGGGAGATCGAGGCCGAGGCCTACCGCTCGCTGGGCTTGGACACCACTGCGGCCGCGCGCCTCAAGGGTCGCCTGCGCAGCTGGGACAGCCTGGCCGTGCCGCTATGGGGCGGTGTGCCGCAAAATCAGTGCTTGCAGCTGGGGTATTACTGCCTGCAATTGCCGGCCATGGCCGCGCAACCGCAGCAGGCATTTGCCTCGCGCGAGTCGGGTGAGGGCGATATTCGCAGCGTACGCGTGGCCAATTCAATCACACTGCCTGGCGACGCCGATGGCCTGCCCAGCTGGCGCAATCTGTTGGCCGATTTAGTGGCAGTCCTTGAGCACTACCAGCCTGAGGTGGTGGTGACGCCGCACCCGCAGCTGGACCCACACAGCGACCATGTGGCCAGTACCCAGGCACTGCTGGAGGCGATTGAGCTGAGCAGCTGGAAGCCGAAAACCCTACTGCTGTATGCCAACCACCTGCACGACAACGACCGCTGGCCGATGGGCCCTGCTGGTTTTGGCATTGCACTACCGCCCGCTATTGCAGCGCTGCCGGCGGATGGTTTGTGGAGCCCGAGTCTGGATGCCGCGCAGCAGCTGGATAAAGCCATGGCCCTGGCCATGCAACACGATTTACAAGGCGCATTGCCGCTTAAACGGCGCATCCGCCGGTTGATTCAGCGCCTGCTGGCCGGGCGGCGCTGGCCGGCCACTGGTGAAGACGAATTCTTCCGCAAGGCGGTGCGCCGCCACGAACTGTTCTGGGTGCGTACGCTCGACGGTTGATCAGCGTATTTACCTGCCAATGTTATGATTTGCGGCGATTCGTTTTAGCCGCTTCTGGAGTGTTTATGAAATTGTCCATGCCGCGTTTCGACCAGGCCGCCGTTCTGGTGGTGGGCGATGTGATGCTCGATCGTTATTGGCATGGCGGCACCTCACGGATTTCTCCGGAAGCGCCGGTGCCGGTGGTCAAGGTCGAGCAGATCGAAGACCGTCCGGGTGGCGCGGCCAACGTCGCGTTGAACATCGCCGCGCTCGGCGCACCGGCGGTGCTGGTCGGCGTTACCGGCACCGATGAGGCCGCTGATAGCCTGAGCAACAGTTTGCAGGCAGTCGGGGTGAAGACGCTGTTTCAGCGCATCGCAACGCAGCCGACCATCGTCAAATTGCGGGTGATGAGCCGTCACCAGCAACTGCTGCGCATGGATTTCGAAGAGCCGTTCAACACCGACGCCGCCGCACTCGCCGCCAGCGTCGAAGCGCAGCTCGACGGGATCAAGGTGCTGGTGCTGTCCGATTACGGCAAAGGCGCGCTGCAGAACCATCAGGCGTTGGTGCAGCTGGCGCGCAGCAAAGGCATCGCGGTATTGGCCGACCCCAAGGGCAAGGACTTCTCCATCTACCGTGGGGCCAGCCTGATTACCCCGAACCTGCACGAGTTCGAAACCATCGTCGGCCATTGCCGCGACGAGGCCGAGCTGGTGGCCAAGGGCGCAGCGCTGATGAGCGAGCTGGAGCTGGGCGCGCTGTTGGTAACCCGTGGTGAGCACGGCATGACCCTGCTGCGTCCGGATCATAGCCCACTGCACCTGCCGGCTCGTGCCCGCGAAGTGTTCGATGTGACCGGTGCCGGCGATACGGTGATTTCCACCCTGGCCGCCAGCCTGGCCGCCGGCGAGGAGCTGCCGCATGCCGTGGCCTTGGCCAACCTCGCCGCTGGTATCGTGGTCGGCAAGCTGGGCACTGCCGCCATCAGCGCGCCCGAGTTGCGCCGGGCGATTCAGCGCGAGGCGGGTTCAGAGCGCGGCGTGCTGAGTCTCGACCAGTTGTTGCTGGCGGTCGAGGATGCGCGCGCCCATGGCGAGTCGATCGTGTTCACCAATGGCTGTTTCGACATCCTGCATGCCGGCCATGTGACCTACCTGGAGCAGGCGCGCGCCCAGGGCAATCGCCTGGTGCTGGCGGTCAACGATGATGCCTCGGTCAGCCGCTTGAAAGGCCCGGGTCGGCCGATTAACTCGGTGGACCGGCGCATGGCCGTGCTGGCCGGCCTCGGTGCGGTGGACTGGGTGGTGAGCTTTAGCGAAGATACCCCGGAAAATCTGCTGCGTCAGGTCAAACCGGATGTGCTGGTCAAGGGCGGCGATTACGGTATCGAAGGTGTGGTCGGCGGCGATATTGTTCGCGCCTATGGCGGCGAAGTGCGCGTGCTGGGGCTGGTGGAAAACAGCTCGACTACTGCCATCGTCGAGAAGATCCGCAACAAGTAAGCCGCTGCCCAGCGACTGGCTGTTGTGCCAGTCGCTGGCGTCGGCGCGGTCATAGGCGCTTGCCCCGGCCGCGCGCATCATCCCTGGCATCCCCCGCATGGAGCGAGATGCCATGACTTCCGACGTACAGGGCCGTGCCCTGGCAATGCTCAACCGGGTCGCCCAGGCTGACTGGCCGGACCGTTTGAAACTGCGCAAACCCTTCGAAAAACTTATCTATACCGGCAGCCGTGCGAGCTTTCGTGCGGCGGCGCAGCGTGCGGGCAAAGCCGCCAAGGTGGCGCGTCCGGTTGATCCCGATGCCTTGTTCGACCTGTCGTTGTCCGATGAACAGCAGATGCTGGTGGAGATGCTCGAAGCCTTCGCCAGTGAGGTGCTGCGGCCGCTGGCCCACGACGCCGACGCGCAGGCGGCGTTGCCGGCGGCCTTGCTCAACCAGGCCCATGAGCTGGGCCTGACCCATTACGGAGTGAGCGAGGCGCAGGGCGGCATGGCCGGCGAGCGCACCACCCTGAGCAATGCCTTGATCGCCGAAGCGCTGGGCAAGGGCGATCTGTCCCTGGCGGCGGCCTTGTTGGTGCCGTTGTCGGCGGCCAACTGCATTCGCCGCTTTGGCACTACAGCGCAGCAGGCGCACTGGCTGCCGGCGTTTGTCAGCGAAGAACGAGCGCCGCTGATGGCCATTGCGGTCAATGAGCCGGTGCCGTTATTCGATCCGCTGCGTCTGGCCACTCAGGCGAAAAAGCGCGGCAAACACTACCTGCTCAGCGGCGAGAAATGCCTGGTGGTGCGCGGCCTGGATGCCAGCCAGCTGATTATTGCCGCGCAGACGGCGGACGGCCCTGGGCTGTTTATCGTCGATGCCGGAGCCAAGGGTTTGCAGCGTCAGCCGCAGCCCGCCATGGGCCTCAAGGCCACCAGCACCGCGCGCGTGCTGTTGAAAAGCGTCAAGGTGCCGCTGGAGGCGCGTCTGCTCGGCGAGCAGTTCAGCTATCAAGGCTTTCTCGATTACGCCGCGTTGGCCTGGTGCGCCCTGGCGGTGGGTACGGCGCAGGCCGCGCTGGATTATGTGATCAGCTATTGCAACGAGCGCCTGGCCTTCGGCGAGCCGATCAGCCACCGCCAGGGCGTGGCTTTTATGGTCGCGGACATGGCCGTGGAGGTCGACGCCATGCGCCTGATGGTTTGGCGCGCCTGCGCCCGCGCCGAACAAGGCCTGCCCTTCCAGCGCGAGGCCTATCTGGCCCGCCTGCTGTGCGGTGAGAAGGCCATGCAGATCGGCACCGACGCGGTGCAACTGCTTGGCGGCCATGGCTTTACCAAAGAACATCCGGCCGAGCGCTGGTACCGCGATTTGCGTGCGTTGGCCGTGATGGCCGGCGGCCTGCAACTCTAAGGACGCATCGACATGAATCTGGAAACCCCAAAGAAATTCCGTGGCCTGGTCAATCAGGCCCATCAGGTGGCGGAGAACTACTTCCGGCCGATCTCGCGCAAGTACGACAAGGCCGAGCATGCCTATCCCAAGGAACTGGATCTGCTCGCCGCCTTGCTCGACGGCATGAACGCCGGCTCGCCGGATGCCATTGGGGCCACCTCGGCGAGCAAGCGGGGGGCGGCCCGCGAGCAGCAGGAAGGAATCAAGAACGGCGGCAACCTCTCGGCCCTGCTGGGGGTGATGGAGCTGTGCTGGGGCGATGTCGGCCTGCTCTTGGCCATGCCGCGTCAGGGCCTGGGCAATGCGGCGATTGCCGCGGTGGCCAATGACGAACAGCTCAAACGCTTCGGTGGCACCTGGGCGGCCATGGCCATCACCGAGCCGGGCTGCGGCTCGGATTCGGCGGCGATCCGCACCACCGCGATCAAGGATGGCGATCACTACGTGCTTAACGGCGAGAAAATCTTCGTCACCTCGGGTGAGCGCGCCGATGCGGTGGTGGTCTGGGCCACCCTGGACAAGCACCTCGGCCGCGCGGCGATCAAGTCCTTCGTGGTCGAGCACGGCACGCCGGGCATGACGGTGACGCGTCTGGAGAAGAAGCTCGGCATCAAGGCCTCGGATACCGCCTCGATCAGTTTCAGCGACTGCCGGGTGCCGGCGGCCAACTTGCTGGGTAACCCCGAAATCGATGTGCAGAAGGGCTTTGCCGGGGTCATGGAAACCTTCGATAACACCCGCCCACTGGTAGCTGGCATGGCCGTCGGGGTGGCTAAGGCCTCGCTGGACCGCACCCGCGAACTGCTGAAAAAGGTCTGTACGCTGGATTACCGCAAGCCGCTGCTCAGCGTCAGCCATGCCGAGGCGACCCTCTATCGTCTGGAGGCCGAGTGGGAAGCCGCGCGCCTGCTGACCCTGAAAGCCGCCTGGATGGCCGACAACAAGTTGCCTAACTCCAAGGAGGCCTCGATCGCCAAGGCCAAGGCCGGACGGGTGGCCAACGAGGTGACACTCAAGTGTGTGGAACTGGCCGGAGCGCTGGGTTATGGCGAGGATGAGCTGCTGGAAAAATGGGCGCGCGACTCGAAGATTCTCGACATCTTCGAAGGCACCCAGCAGATCCAGTTGCTGATCGTGGCGCGGCGCTTGCTCGGCAAGAGCTCGAGCGAACTGAAATAAGCGACGCTTGAACGAAGTCCCTTTTTGCCCTGCTTAGGTGGGGCTTTTTTGTGCCCGGCCATTCTGGGTGGCCGGCGCGGCACCGTGCTGCTGGGCCAGCCAGTCCTTCCAGCGTATCCGTTCATCACGCACCACCCAGCCATCCTGCGCTGCAAAGCTTTCTGCCAGCCACAGCCCGCGCGTGCTGGCGGCGTGCAGCTGGCCTTGCTTGAGGGTCAGCAACTGGGCCGTCGGGCGGCCCTGATCCAGCGGAATCAGAAACAGATCGGGGCGGGCGCGATTGAGGCGGGCGATCAGTTGGCCGTCCTCGAGGTGCTCATCGACATGCAGCAGGCTCAGTTGCTGGCTGTCCTTGGGCAATTCCAGGCGCAGGTCGTAGACCAGTTGCAGCGAGGCCGTTGGCAGGTGCACGTAGGCGTGCGGCCGCTCCAGCAGCTTGAGGTTGCCGCATTGCACCGGACGCGCGGCCCCGGACAGGGCGCTGAGGTTGAAGTGCGCGGTTTGCCGGTAGCGCAGCGCGCCCTGGTAAGGCGTGGGCAGCCAGGTATCGCCGAAGCGCCCGCTCAGCCAGCCCTCCGGGGTTTCCAGCAGGCATTCTTCGGCCACTTCCTGAATGGCGGTGAGCAGCGGCAGGTTGAGCTCGTGGGTCGGCACATAGCCGGAGATCAGCTTGAGCACCACGTCGCCACGGTCGAGACGGCGTTGGCGCACCAGCAGCCAGTAGTCGCGCCCCTGCCAGTTGAGGGTCAGGCGCACGGATACGCCGAGGTTGGCCAGTTCCAGGGCAAAGCGCTGGTTATCGGCCACGCTCACCGGTTTGCGCTTTTCCAGCATCTGGCGAAAATTCAGCGGCCTGCCCAGGCCCTGGTAGCACAAGCCGTCGGCGCTGGCCTCGACAAACAGCTGTTGGCTCTTAAAGCTGCTGGGGTCTTTGCGGATCAGGGTGCGCGGCATTGCAACTCCTCGCGGGCATGAACATGGCCTGAGAGCTTGGCACAGTTGGGCGCAGCTGGCGGCCTAGAGCCTGTTTTTAACGCAGCAAGGCCGACGCGCAGCAGAGCGTAAACGGGTTCTTAGGCAATATCCTGAATTACAGCGGCGGCGGTGGCGACGTTGTGCGCCAGGTGTTCGGGGTTGATGGTGCCGATGATGGCGCTGGTGGCCGCCGGGTGGGCGAAGATCAGCTCGAAGCTGGCGCGTACCGGGTCGACGCCCTGCGCGAGGCAGGCGTGGCCGCTGGCCAGGGCTTTTTTGATCAGAATGCCCTTGCCGTGCAGTTCGGCGTAGTCGAGCACGGCCTGCTCGGTTTGCTCATTGAGGTTGTAGGTGACCATCGCGCAGTCGCCGTGTTCGAGGGCCAGCAGGCCGCCTTCGACGGTTTTGCCGGAGAGGCCGAAGCCGCGAATTTTGCCCTCGCGCTTAAGCTCAGCCAGGGTTTCGTACACGCCGCTGTCACGCAGGATGGCCACGTCGTTGCCGTCCGAATGCACCAGCAGCAGGTCGATATAGTCGGTTTCCAGGCGTTTGAGGCTGCGCTCCAGCGAGAAACGCGTGTGTTCCGGGCTGAAGTCGAAGCGCGACTGGCCGTTGTCGAACTCTTCGCCGATCTTGCTGACGATCACCCACTGCTGGCGTTGCCCGCGCAGCAACGGGCCGAGGCGGGTTTCGCTGGTGCCATAGGCCGGCGCGGTGTCGATCAGGTTGATGCCCAGGTCATGGGCCAGGGCCAGTAGCTGGCGCGCGGCGGCGTCATCGGGAATGGTAAAGCCGTTGGGGTATTTCACCCCCTGGTCGCGGCCGAGCTTGACCGTGCCGAGCCCCAGCGGCGAAACCAGTAGCTCGGTCGCGCCCAGCGGGCGGTGCAGGTTGTGCAAACTGTGCAGGGCATGCATCAGAACAGTTCCTCCCAAACCGGTGGGGCTACGGCGGGCTGTGGTAGCGCCGGCAGTGGTGCGTGGCTGCCCGGGCGAATGCCGTCGCGTTGCAGGGCGGCGAGCACGCGGTCGGCGAAGTCCGGCGCAAGTGCCAGTTTAGTCGGCCAACCGACCAGCAGCGTGCCCTGTTCATTGAGAAAGGCATTGTCCGGTCGTACCAGGCCCGATTGCGCCGGCTCGGCGCGTTCTACGCGCAGGGTGGCCCACTGCGCGGCTGAGAGGTCGACCCAGGGCAGCAGCTCGCTCAACTCCTTCTGCGCGGCCTGGATTTGTGCCGCTTCGTTACGGGCCACGCCATCGGCTTCGGCCAGGTCGCCGCCGAGGTACCAGACCCACTGGCCATCGGCGGCCGGGTGGGTGGTGACGGTCACCCGTGGCTTCGGCCCGCCGCCCAGGCAGTGGGCGTACAGCGGCTTCAGCGTTGGGCCTTTGACCAGCACCATATGCAGCGGGCGCAACTGCTGCGCCGGCTGGCTCAGGCCCAAAGTCGCCAGCAACTCGGCGTTGCCGCGGCCGGCGCTGAGGATGATGCGTTGTGCGCGGATCTCCCGGCCATCGACGATCAGCCCTGCCAATTCGCCATTTTCCTGCAACGGCTCGATGCGCTCGGCGGCCAACAGGCCATCGCCGGCCAGTTCGCTCAGGCGCTTGATCAGACTCGGCACATCCAGCACCAGTTCGGCCAGGCGATAGACCTTGCCCTTGAATTTCGGATGCTGCAGCGCCGGCGGCAGCTGCTCGCCCTTGACCTGATCGACGCGGCCACGCACCGCCTTGCTGGCGAAGAAGCTGGTGATATTGCCGGCCAGGCTGCCGGGCGACCACAGGTAATGGGCATCGGAGAGCAGGCGCACGCCGCTCAGATCCAGTTCGCCGGTGCCGGCCAGGGCTTCGCGCCAGCGCCGCGGCATATCGGCGATGGCTTCCGAGGCCCCGCTCAATGCGCCATGCAGGGCGTACTTGGCACCGCCGTGGATGATGCCCTGGGATTTCACGCTCTGTCCGCCGCCGAGGCTGGCGTTCTCCACCAGCAGGGTGGCAAAGCCCTGGTGGCGCAGGCGTGCATTCAGCCAGAGGCCGGCGATACCGCCGCCGACGATCAGAACGTCAGTGCTCAGAGCTTGGGACATGCGCGCGCCTCGATGGGAAAACGGGCGCGCAGTATACCGCGAGCGGCCTGTGCCGCTCGCTCGATCAATGGCCGACGCTGCTCGAGAACAGCTGGATAACCACCACGCCGGCGACGATCAGGCCCATGCCAAGCATGGCCGGCAGGTCCAGGCGCTGCTGGTAGAGAAATACCGCTGCAATGCTCACCAGCACGATGCCGAGGCCGGCCCATACCGCGTAGGCGACGCCGACTGGAATGGTCTTCACCACCAGGCTGAGCATCCAGAAGGAAATGCCGTAGCCGACCACCACCAGGAACAGGGGCAGCGGTTTGTTGAAACCATCCAGGGCCTTCATCGAGGTGGTGGCGATGACTTCGGCGGTAATGGCGATGGCGAGGTACAGGTAGCCGCTCATGATGGGCCTCCAGGGTGAAGTGGCGGCCATTTTAGTGGCTGCGCCGATGGGGTAAAGTCATTACCTATCTGCTTTGGAGATGGGTTGTGCAGTGGAATCTGGAACAAATTCGCGTGTTTGTCAGCGTCGCCGAGGGTCAGTCGTTCTCTGCGGTGGCGCGGCAGAGTCGGCGCGCGCAGTCGGCCGTGAGCAGTGCGATCGCCTTGCTGGAGAGCGACCTCGGCGTGCAGTTGTTCGAGCGTAGCAGCGGCCGTCAGCCGCGCCTGACCGACGCCGGTGCGGCCTTGCTGGAAGAGGCGCGCGAGGTGCTGCGCCAGTGCCAGCGCCTGCACGGCCGCGCGCTCGGCCTGGTGCGTGGCGAAGAGGTGTGCCTGCGCCTGGCTCAGGACGAAGCGATGCCTTATCAACCGGTGCTCGATAGCCTGGAAGCCCTGGCCCAGGCGTTTCCGTTGCTGGAGGTGCAGCTGGCCAGCGGTGCCCAGGGTGATGTGGCGCGCAAGCTGCTGGAGCACCGCGCCGATCTGGGGCTGCTGTTTCACCACGAGCAGATGCCGGATGCCCTGGAGCGCCAACGCCTGGGCACCATCGAGCTGGTTACGGTGTGCGGCGCAGGGCACGCCCTGGCCGAGGCCGTGCATGTCGACCGGCGCGAGCTGGCTCGCCATCGGCAATTGCTGATGGCCCCGCAGGACGGTCATTACCCCGGCGGCGAGCAGCTCAGCCCGTCGATCTGGCGCACCGACAGTTTCTACTCCATGGCCGAGTTACTGATGCGCAACCTCGGCTGGGCTTGGTTGCCGCGCCATGTGCTGCAATACCCGACTTACCAGGGGCAGCTGGTGGAGCTGAGCAGCGACTGGGTGCCGCCACCGCTGGTGGTGGAACTGGTCTGCCGCCGCGATGAGGCGCTCGGCCCGGCTGCGCTGTGGCTGGCCGAGTGCTTTGCCAAGCACCTGCAGGCCATAGGCTGATCGAAAAGTGCCTGCGCATCGGTGATGCTGCGTTAGAAAGTAGTTCGGCCTGCTCATGTACTATTCGTACACTCCGCGTCCTCACTTCTTTCTGCCTTGCCTGACCTTTGCTCGACGACTTTTCCTAAAGTGCCTAAGCTGCGCGCCATGAATAGAAGCCTCTACACCCTGTTGTTTTATTTCGGTTTGCCGCTGGTGGCCGGGCGTCTGGCCTGGCGCGCCTGGCAGGCACCGGCCTATGCCAAGCGGATTGGCGAGCGTTTCGCCCTCGGCCTGCCGCCGCTCAAGCCGGGTGGCATCTGGCTGCATGCGGTGTCGGTGGGCGAGAGCATCGCCGCTGCGCCGCTGATCCGTGAGCTGCTGGCGCGCTATCCGCACCTGCCGATCACCATGACCTGCATGACCCCGACCGGTTCGGAGCGGATTCAGGCGCTGTTCGGCGGTGCCGAATATGCCGGGCGAGTTCAGCACTGCTACCTGCCGTATGACCTGCCGTGGGCGGCGGCGCGTTTTCTCGATCAGGTGCAGCCCAAGCTGGCGGTGATCATGGAAACCGAGTTGTGGCCTAACCATATCCACCAGTGCGCCAAGCGCGGCATCCCCGTGGCGCTGGCCAATGCGCGGTTGTCCGAGCGTTCGGCGCGCGGTTATGCGCGCTTCGCCAAGCTCGCCGCGCCAATGCTCGCCGAGCTGGATTTGCTTGCCGTGCAGACGGCGCTGGAGGCCGAGCGCTTTCGCAGCCTGGGCGCGCGCCCTGAGTGCGTCGAAGTCACCGGTTCGATCAAGTTTGACCTGAGCATTGACCCGGAGCTGCTCAGCCGTGCGGCCTTGTTGCGTGAACAATGGCAAGCCGAGTCGCGGCCGGTGTGGATCGCGGCCAGCACCCATGCCGGCGAGGATGAGATCGTTCTGGCGGCGCACCGTGAGCTGCTCAAGCAATGGCCCGAGGCGCTGCTGATTCTGGTGCCACGCCATCCTGAACGCTTCAATGCGGTGTTCGAGTTGTGTCAGCGTGAAGGCTTTACCACCCAGCGTCGCTCCACCGGCGCAGCGGTGCAGGCGGCGGATCAGGTGCTGCTTGGCGACACCATGGGCGAACTGCTGTTTCTCTATGCGCTGGCCGACACCACATTTGTCGGCGGTAGCCTGGTGGCCAACGGCGGGCATAACCTGCTGGAGCCGGCGGCGCTGGGCAAACCGGTGCTGAGCGGGCCGCAGCTGTTCAACTTCCTGGAAATTGCCGCGCAGTTGCGTGCCGCTGGTGCCTTGGTCGAAGTGGCGGATGCGTCGGGCCTGGCGCAGCAGGTGGCGCAGCTGTGGCGTGAGCCTGAGGCCGCACAAGCCATGCGCACGGCGGGGCTGGCGGTGATGCAGGCCAATCAGGGCGCGCTGGCGCGCTTGCTCGCAGGCTTAGGCCGTTTGCTCGGCTAGCCCGTGCGCGTTAAACCCCACGCATAAAAAAGCCCGGAGCAAGGTCCGGGCTTTTTTATGCGACTAACTCAGTAGTCCGTGTTGCCACGCAGTTGCGCTTCGGCGGCCTTGGCCAGATCCGGCGGCAGGAAGTCCTCGTCCGGGTTGTAGTCGGATTTCAGGTACTGCTCGAGGGCGTTGAGGTCGTCCGGGCTCAGGGTGCCGGCGGCCTGCTTCAAGCGCAGGTTATTGAGGATGTAGTCATAGCGCGCGTTGTTGTAGTTGCGCACCGAGCTGTACAGCTCGCGCTGGGCGTCGAGCACGTCGACGATGTTGCGCGTACCGACCTGGTAGCCGATTTCGGTGGCTTCCAGGGCGCTCTGGTTGGAGATGATCGACTGCTTGCGCGCTTGCACGGTTTCCACGTCGGTGTTGACCGCGCGGTGCAGGTTGCGGGTGTTCTGCACCACCTGACGACGCAGGCTTTCGCGCAGCTGCTCGGTCTGGTTCAGGCGCTGGTAGGACTCGCGCACCTGGGAGCTGGTCAGGCCGCCGCTGTAGATCGGGATATTCAGTTGCAGGCCGATGCTGGTCTGTTCGGCATCGCCGTTGTAGCCCGGCAGCCCGTTGCTGTTGCTGAAACCCAGCGAGTCGTTGTCGCCTTTCTGGTAGCTGGCAACCGCATCCAGGGTCGGTGCGTGGCCGGCTTTACGCTGGCGCAGGGTTTCTTCGGCAGCGTTCACCGCATAGTTGCTGGCCTGCAGATTGAGGTTCTGCGCGGCGGCGGTGTCGACCCAGGCTTTGGCGTCATTCGGCGTTGGCGCGAGGATCGGCAGGCTGTGCTCGATGCCTTCCAGCGCATTGAAGTCGCGGTTGGTCAGGGTGATCAGCGCCTGGAAGGCGTCCTCGACCTGGCGCAGGGCGATGATGCGGTTGGCGCGGGCGGTGTCGAAACCGGCCTGGGCTTCCAGTACGTCGGTCTTGTCCGAGAGGCCGACGTCGAAACGCTCATTGGCCTGGTCCAGCTGACGCTTGAACGCCGCTTCTTCGGCCTTGGTCGAGGCCAGGTTGTCCTGGGCGCGCAGCACCGCGAAATAGGTCTCGGCGCTCTGCAGAATCAGGTTCTGTTCGGTGGCCGACAGTTCCAGTGCTGCTTGCTCGTTGCTCGCCTCGGCGGCCTGCAGCTGGAACCAGCGGTCGGCACGGAACAGCGGTTGGCTCAGGTTGGCGCGGTAGGACGTGCCGCTGCGCGAGGAGTCCACGTCACTAATGCTGCGATCAACCTTGGTTTCGGTGTTGGCCATGTCGGCGCCAGCGGACAGGTTCGGCAGCAAACCGGCACGGGCCTGCGGCACCACTTCGCGGCGCGCTTCATAGTCAGCGCGGGCGGCGGCCAGGTCGGCGTTATTGTTGGCGGCTTCCTGGTAAACCGTGACCAGGTCGGTTTTGCTGGACTGCGGGGCTTGTTCGGCCCAAGCCAACCCATTGGAGGCGGCGGCCACGGCGATAGCCAGAGAGAGTCTGCGCAACATTAGGGGAATCATCCTGAATTTGGCGGTAATCCTCAAGGCTAAGGGGCCGTGCCGAGAGGGTCAAGGACAGTTATGGCGGCTGGAGTGTAGTTTGCAACAAGCTATGTTGCCTTAGCGCAACAATCCAGGTGATTTTGTTCCTGTCGTCACTATCCGACGCGTGGGTCATGAATATTTGACCCGCGGGTTGGTTTTATTGGCTGGGGTTGATTAGACTGGCCGCGTTCTTGTCGGGGTGCCCCAATTGCGGGGCTGAGATTGGCAGCTGCCGGATCCCGTTGAACCTGATCAGGTTAAAGCCTGCGTAGGGAACAAGATGTGCTCGCCCATTCTCTGGCGAGCCTCTGGCACCGCCCCAGGTGCGCCTCTCGCCGCTCATCCGTCCAGGTTCGCTCCGACATTCAGCCCTGGAGAGCCGCCGATGAGCACACAAGAAAAAAACCTCAATCCGATCCTGAGTGAATCCGCCCAGGTCGACCAACAGTCGATCCAACCCTTCACCCGTTCGCAGAAAGTTTACGTCCAGGGTTCGCGCCCGGACATTCTGGTGCCGATGCGTGAAATCAGCCTGGACGTTACCCCCACCGACTTTGGCGGCGAGATCAACGCCCCGGTGGTGGTCTACGACACCTCCGGCCCGTACACCGATCCCAAGGTCATCATCGACGTGCGCAAAGGCCTGGCCGACGTGCGTTCGCCGTGGATCGAAGCGCGTGGCGATACCGAGCGTTTGAGCGGTCTGAGCTCGAACTTTGGCCAGCAGCGCCTCGCCGATGCCGAGTTGACCAAGCTGCGTTTCGCTCACGTCAACAACCCGCGTCGGGCCAAGGCCGGGGCCAACGTCAGCCAGATGCACTACGCCCGTAAAGGCATCATCACCGCCGAGATGGAATACGTCGCCATCCGCGAGAACATGAAGCTGGAGGTGGCGCGCGCCGCCGGCCTGCTCGATCAGCAGCACGCCGGGCACAGCTTCGGTGCCAGCGTACCGAAGATCATCACCCCCGAATTCGTCCGCGAAGAGATCGCCCGCGGTCGCGCGATCATCCCGGCCAACATCAACCACACCGAACTGGAACCGATGATCATCGGCCGTAACTTCCTGGTGAAGATCAACGGCAACATCGGCAACTCGGCGCTGGGCTCTTCGATTGAAGAAGAAGTGGCCAAGCTGACCTGGGGCATTCGCTGGGGCTCGGACACGGTCATGGACCTGTCCACCGGCAAGCACATTCACGAAACCCGCGAATGGATCATCCGCAACTCGCCGGTGCCAATCGGTACCGTGCCGATCTATCAGGCCCTGGAGAAGGTCGGCGGCGCAGCCGAAGAGCTGACCTGGGAGCTGTTCCGCGACACCCTGATCGAGCAGGCCGAGCAGGGCGTGGACTACTTCACCATCCACGCCGGCGTATTGCTGCGTTACGTGCCGATGACTGCCAAACGGGTCACCGGTATCGTTTCCCGCGGTGGTTCGATCATGGCCAAGTGGTGCCTGGCGCACCATAAAGAGAACTTCCTCTACACCCATTTCGAAGACATCTGCGAAATCATGAAGGCCTACGACGTCAGCTTCTCGCTGGGCGATGGCCTGCGTCCGGGTTCGATTGCCGACGCCAACGACGAAGCGCAGTTCGGTGAGCTGGAAACCCTCGGCGAGTTGACCAAGATCGCCTGGAAGCACGACGTGCAGACCATGATCGAAGGCCCCGGCCACGTGCCGATGCAGCTGATCAAGGAGAACATGGACAAGCAGCTGGAGTGCTGCGACGAGGCACCGTTCTACACCCTCGGCCCGTTGACCACCGACATTGCGCCGGGCTACGACCACATCACCAGCGGCATCGGTGCGGCGATGATCGGCTGGTTCGGTTGCGCCATGCTCTGCTACGTCACGCCCAAGGAACACCTGGGCCTGCCGAACAAGGATGACGTCAAAACCGGCATCATCACCTACAAGATCGCCGCTCACGCTGCGGACTTGGCCAAGGGACATCCGGGCGCGCAGATTCGTGACAACGCCCTGTCCAAGGCGCGCTTCGAGTTCCGTTGGGAAGACCAGTTCAACCTCGGTCTGGATCCCGACACCGCGCGCAGTTATCACGACGAAACGCTGCCCAAGGACTCGGCGAAGGTGGCACACTTCTGCTCCATGTGCGGGCCGAAGTTCTGCTCGATGAAGATCACCCAGGAAGTTCGCGTCTATGCTGAAGAGCAACGCATCGCCGCACTCGACCTGGATGCCGAGGCGGGTATGCAAGCCAAGGCAGAGGAGTTCAAGGCGCAAGGTGCGCAGCTCTACCACAAGGTCTGATAGAGCTTCTGCTGCGCCATGTTTCGGCGCAGCATAGGGTGTAACCAGAACGGGCCTTCGGGCCCGTTCCTGTTAATTCAGGGGGACGTTATGCAGCGGGATGATGTCGAAGTGATCCAGCGTGAGGCCTGCTTTAGCGGCTTCTACAAGCTCGATCGACTGCGTTTGCGCCATCGCCAGTTTGCCGGTGGCATGGGGCCTGAGCTGAGTCGTGAGCTATTTGTGCGTCACGATGCGGTGTGCGTGCTGCCCTACGATCCGCAGCGCGATTGCGTGGTGCTGATCGAGCAGTTCCGCGTTGGTGCGCTGGATAAAAGTGCCAATCCCTGGCTGCTGGAGCTGGTCGCCGGCTTGATCGACAAGGATGAGGTGCCGGAGGAAGTAGCCCGTCGTGAGGCGCTGGAGGAAGCCAATCTGCCGCTGACCTCGTTGTGGCCGATTACTCAGTACTACCCGTCGCCGGGTGGCTCGGATGAACGTGTGCATTTGTTCGTCGGCCGCTGCAACAGTGAAGGTGCGGGCGGCGTGCATGGGTTGGCGGAGGAGGGCGAGGACATTCGCGTGCATGTCTGGCCGCTGGAAGATGCCCTGGATGCGCTGAAAGATGGGCGGATCGACAATGCCGCCAGCATCATCGCCCTGCAGTGGCTGGCGCTGAACCGCGCCGAAGTGCGGGGGCTGTGGTCGTGAACCTGCTGCGCGAGCGTTATCGGGTCGACCTGGTCGAGCTGCAAGCCGCTTGCGAGGCTAACTATGCACGCCTGATGCAATTGCTACCGGCGATGCGCGAGAGCCCGGATGCTTATCGGCAGGCGCGCCGTGTGGCCATGAGTCAGGGTGAGCAGCAACTGGGGGTGCTGGCGCTGCAAGTGCTGGAAACCTGCCCCTACACCTCGACCCTCTCCGTGTGTCAGGAGCACAGCCTGTCCTGGTTGCCGGCACCGCAGATGGAGGTGCGCGTGTACCACGATGCGCGCATGGCGGAAGTTATCGGGGCGCAGAGCGCACGGCGGTTTCGCGGCATCTATCCCTATCCCAATGCGGCCATGCACCAGCCGGATGAGAAGACCCAGCTCAACCTGTTTCTCGGTGAATGGCTAAGCCACTGCCTGGCCTGCGGTCACGAGCTAGTCCCGGTACGTTAGGCTTTTCCACGTTCTGCCGATAACCCGTCGCAGGCGCATCGTTCCTATACGCGCTAGCCTTAAGGCGGGCGCTGGATTTACAGCGGACGTTCTGTGACCTATTCCCCTTTCGCGGGTTTACCGGCGGCAGGGCTAGCCAGCATAATTCACGCATTCCGCTCAAGGAGAAGGTCTTGCCGGGCGCGCCAACGAAAACCACTGCTGCTGTTGATCGCTCGGTACTGCTGGTGCAGTTATCCGACAGTCATCTGTTTGCCGATGCGGCAGGCAAGCTATTGGGCATGGATACCCAGGACAGCCTGCAGCGGGTGATTGAGCGCGTGTTGCAGGAACAGCCGCAGATTGACCTGATTCTGGCCAGTGGCGACCTGTCGCAGGACGGCAGCGCAGAGTCTTATCAGCGTTTCCGCGAGATGACCGCCGCCATCCCTGCGCCCGCGCGCTGGTTCCCCGGTAACCATGATGAGGTGCCTGCTATGCAGGCGGCCTGCGTTGGCAGTGATCTGTTGGAGCCGGTGATCGACCTGGGCAACTGGCGCGTGACCCTGCTCGACTCCTCGATCCCCGGTGCCGTTCCCGGCTATCTCGATGATCAGCAACTGGCCTTGCTGGAGCGCGCACTCAGCGAAGCGCCGGATCGTCATCACCTGATCTGCCTGCACCATCACCCGGTGTCCATCGGCTGCAAGTGGATGGAACCCATCGGTCTGCGCAACCCGGATGCTCTGTTTGCCGTGCTGGAGCGTTTCAGCCAGGTGCGAGCGGTGCTCTGGGGGCATATCCATCAGGAACTCGATCAGCAGCGCGGCCCGATTCGCCTGCTGGCGTCGCCCTCGACCTGTGTGCAATTTGCTCCCGGCAGCGAGGAGTTTCAGGTGGATAAAACCGCGCCGGGCTATCGCTGGCTGCGCCTGTTCGACGATGGTCGCCTGGAAACCGGGGTGTCGCGGGTTACTGGCATCAAGTTCGAAATCGATTACACCATCAAAGGCTATTAAGGCCTTTGCGGCTGCGTGGCTAACCGGTTGCAGCCGGTCGCCGCAACCGGTTAGCCTCCCGCCCCATGACCACATCCATTCTCTATATCCACGGGCTTAACAGCTCTCCGGCGTCGCTCAAGGCCAGCCAGTTGCAGCGCGCTATGGCGCAGCTGGGCCTGGCCGCGCAGCTGCGGGTGCCGGCCCTGCATCACCATCCGCGCCAGGCCATTGCCCAGCTCGAAGCGCTGATCGCCGAGCTTGGTCGGCCCGTGCTGGTTGGCAGCTCGTTGGGCGGCTACTATGCGACCCACTTGGCCGAACGCCACGGCCTGCCGGCGCTGCTGATCAACCCGGCCGTGCGTCCGCACCTGCGTTTCGACGGCTACCTGGGTCCGCAGAAGAATTATTACAGCGACGAGACCTGGGAGCTGACCGCCGATCATGTGGCAGCCCTGGCCGAACTGGATGTGCCGGCCCTGCAAGATCCGGCGCGTTATCAGGTGTGGCTGCAGACTGCCGACGAAACCCTCGATTACCGCGATGCCCAGAGCTATTACCGCGCCTGCGCGCTGCGTATCCAGGCCGGCGGCGATCATGGTTTTCAGGGTTTTGCCGAGCGTCTGCCGATGCTTTTCGCTTTCGCCGGTATTCCTCGCCATCTGTGGCAGGATATCGACTTTTCCGCTCTCAATTGACGAACAAGAGACCCCATGGCCCAGCAAGGTTCTAGCTCTTACAACGCCGATGCCATCGAAGTCCTTTCCGGCCTCGACCCGGTGCGCAAACGCCCGGGCATGTACACCGACACCAGCCGGCCCAACCACCTGGCCCAGGAAGTTATCGACAACAGCGTCGACGAAGCACTGGCCGGGCATGCCAAATCGATTCAGGTGATCCTCCACGAGGACAACTCTCTGGAAGTGCTCGACGACGGTCGCGGCATGCCAGTGGACATCCACCCGGAAGAGGGCGTGCCGGGGGTCGAACTGATCCTGACCAAGCTGCACGCCGGCGGTAAGTTCTCCAACAAGAACTACCAGTTCTCCGGCGGCCTGCACGGCGTGGGCATCTCGGTGGTCAACGCGCTGTCGACCAGCGTGATCGTCACGGTCAAACGCGACGGCAACGAATACCAGATGAGCTTTGCCGACGGCTACAAGGCCAGCGACCTGGCCGTGGTCGGCACGGTGGGCAAGCGCAATACCGGCACCAGCGTACATTTCTGGCCGGACGCCAAGTATTTTGACTCCTTCAAATTCTCCGTCAGCCGCCTTAAGCACGTACTCAAAGCCAAGGCGGTGTTGTGCCCGGGGCTCGCGGTCAGTTTCGAGGACAAGGCCAGCGGCGAGAAAGTCGAGTGGCTGTACGAAGACGGCCTGCGTTCCTATTTGGTGGATGCGGTCAGTGAGTTTGAACGGCTACCCACTGAACCCTTCTGCGGCAGCCTGGCAGGCAATAAGGAGGCGGTCGATTGGGCGCTGCTGTGGCTGCCGGAAGGCGGCGACGCGGTGCAGGAAAGCTACGTCAACCTGATTCCCACGGCCCAAGGTGGCACCCACGTCAACGGCCTGCGCCAGGGCCTGCTGGATGCCATGCGTGAGTTCTGCGAGTTCCGCAGCCTGCTGCCGCGCGGGGTCAAGCTGGCTCCGGAAGATATCTGGGAGCGCATTGCCTTCGTTCTGTCGATGAAGATGCAGGACGCGCAGTTCTCCGGGCAGACCAAGGAGCGCCTGTCGTCTCGCGAGGCGGCCGCCTTCGTCTCCGGTGTGGTGAAAGATGCCTTCAGCCTGTGGCTTAACGGCCATCCGGAACTCGGTCAGCAGCTCGCCGAACTGGCGATCAGCAACGCCAACCGCCGCCTCAAGGCCGGCAAGAAGGTCGAGCGCAAGCGCATCACCCAGGGCCCGGCGCTGCCCGGCAAGCTGGCCGATTGCGCCGGCCAGGACCCGATGCGCTCCGAGCTGTTTCTGGTGGAAGGTGATTCCGCCGGTGGCTCGGCCAAGCAGGCGCGCGACAAGGAGTTCCAGGCGATCCTGCCGCTGCGCGGGAAAATTCTGAACACCTGGGAAGTCGATGGCAGTGAAGTGCTGGCCAGCCAGGAAGTGCACAACATCGCCGTGGCGGTTGGCCTCGATCCGGGTTCCAGCGACCTCAGCCAGCTGCGCTACGGCAAGATCTGCATCCTCGCCGACGCCGACTCCGACGGCCTGCACATCGCCACCTTGCTCTGCGCCTTGTTCGTCCAGCATTTCCGCCCGCTGGTGGATGCCGGTCACGTCTACGTGGCCATGCCGCCGCTGTACCGCATCGATCTGGGCAAGGAGATCTTCTATGCCCTCGATGAGGGTGAGCGCGATGGCATCCTCGATCGCCTGGTGGCCGAGAAGCGCCGTGGCAAGCCGCAGGTCACCCGCTTCAAGGGCCTCGGTGAGATGAACCCGCCGCAACTGCGCGAAACCACCATGGACCCCAACACTCGGCGTCTGGTGCAGCTGACCCTGGATGATTACCCTGGCACCCAGGAGATGATGGACATGCTGCTGGCGAAAAAACGCGCCGGCGACCGTAAATCCTGGCTGGAGTCCAAGGGCAACCTGGCCGAGGTGTTGCTCTGATGCAACGGCTGCTGGCCGTCTGTTTGCTGGCCTGTTCACCGCAGCTGGCCGCCGCCTCGGCGCTGGAAGAGTTGAAATTACTCAGCGAGCAGCCGGTCGAGGGCATCGCCGCCGGCAATCTGTCCGGGCTGGCCTGGTGCGAGGGCGCGCTATGGGCGGTTTCGGACCGCGAAGACGAGCGCCTTTATCGACTGCAGCCGGGCACCACGCAGTGGCAGGCCGAGGCCGAGCACTTTGTCGCCCCTAACCCGCCTGAAGTGCGCTTGCCCTGGGGCTTGCGCATGCGCGGCTGGGTGGCCGGCCTGGTGCGCGGTGGGGCACTGGATTTCGAAGGCTTGAGCTGTGACGCCGCCGGTAACCGTTACCTGGTCAGTGAGGCCAAGGCCGCAGTGCTGCAATTGCCAGCGATCGGCGAGCCGGTTTGGCTGAAACTCCCACAAGGTCTGCTGCGCCAGGCGCGGGCCAGCGGCATGCTGCTGCATTACAACTCGTTGTTTGAGGGCATCGCGGTCGACCCCGCGGGTGCGCGTCTGTGGCTGGCCGCCGAGCGCATGCGCCGTGGCCTGCTGGTGGTGCACAAGCAGCGCTCAAGCTGGGACTGCACCGGCGGTTGCGTGTTGTTCAGCGAAGCCGGCAGCGAAGCGGGGCCCGCACAGTTGGGCGGCAAGGAGCAGCCGCTGGATTTTTCCGGGCTGGCGTTCCATAACGAAAAACTCTTCACCCTTGAGCGTCAGGCCCATCGTATTTGTCGGCGCAGCCTGAGCGATGGCAGTGTTGAGCGCTGTTGGTCGTTTGCCAGCGAGGCACTGACGGACGCGCGGCGCTATAGCCCAACGTATGGCCTGGCGGAGGCGCTCTGGGTCGACGCCGACGGTGCCTGGATCGGTGTCGACAATGGCCGCTTCAGCCGCGCCGATGGCGAGCAACGACCGATCATCTGGCGCTTTGCCGCGCCGCAAGGCGGTTGGGGGAGCACTCAGTGAGCCAGCAGAGTCCGAGCCAGCGTGCCGGCCGGGTGATGCTGGTGCTGGCCTGGGGGGCCGGCTTGTGGCTGGCCACGCATTTCTTCGGCAGATGGGAAGACGCTCAGCGCAATCCCAACAGCGCTCCCGAATCCGTGCATGGCAGTGGCTATGTGGAAGTGCAACTGGCCAGCAGCCGTCAGGGCCACTACCTGGCCAGTGGCAAGATCAACGGCGAGGAAGTGACCTTCCTCCTCGATACCGGGGCCACCCAGGTGGCGGTGCCGATCGAAGTGGCGCAGCGTTTGGGTTTGCAGGCGGGGGCGCCGATCACCATCAGCACCGCCAATGGCCGCGCCACGGCGCACCGTACGCGCCTGCAGCGTTTGCAGCTGGGCGATATCGTGCTGACCGAGGTGGACGCCTTGATCGCTCCCGGCATGGGCGGCGATGACGTATTGCTGGGCATGAGTGCCCTGAAACAACTCGAATTTACCCAGCGCGGCGGCACCTTGCTGTTGCGCCAATCCACCTTGCAATGAGGCACGCATGAGCGAATCCCTCGATTTGAGCCTGGACGGTGTTGAACGCCGTTCCCTTGCCGACTTTACCGAGCAGGCTTACCTCAACTATTCCATGTACGTGATCATGGACCGCGCGCTGCCGCATATCGGCGACGGCCTCAAGCCCGTGCAGCGGCGCATCGTCTACGCCATGAGCGAGCTGGGCCTGGACGCCGACTCCAAGCACAAGAAGTCGGCGCGTACCGTCGGCGACGTGCTCGGCAAGTTCCACCCGCATGGCGACAGCGCCTGCTACGAAGCCATGGTGCTGATGGCGCAGCCGTTCAGCTATCGCTACACCCTGGTCGACGGCCAGGGTAACTGGGGTGCGCCGGATGATCCGAAGTCCTTCGCCGCCATGCGTTACACCGAGGCACGCCTGTCGCGCTATTCGGAAGTACTGCTGACCGAGCTGGGCCAGGGCACCGTCGACTGGGTGCCGAACTTCGACGGCACTATGAATGAGCCGGCGACCCTGCCGGCACGCCTGCCGAATATCCTGCTCAACGGCACCACCGGCATCGCGGTCGGCATGGCCACCGACGTGCCGCCGCACAACCTGCGTGAAGTCGCGGCCGCCTGCGTGCGCTTGCTGGATGAGCCGAACGCCACGGTCGAGCAGCTCTGTGAGCATGTGCTCGGCCCGGACTATCCGACCGAAGCCGAGGTCATCACCCCGCGTGCCGATCTGCTGAAGATCTACGAAACCGGCAAGGGCTCGGTGCGCATGCGCGCGGTCTATCGAGTGGAAGACGGCGACATCGTGGTCACCGCGCTGCCGCACCAGGTCTCCGGGGCTAAGGTGCTGGAGCAGATTGCCGCGCAGATGCAGGCGAAGAAGCTGCCGATGGTCGCCGACCTGCGTGATGAGTCGGACCACGAGCACCCGTGCCGCATCGTCATCATTCCGCGCTCCAACCGGGTGGATGCCGACGAGCTGATGCAGCACCTGTTCGCCACCACCGAGCTGGAGTCCAGCTACCGGGTCAACACCAACGTCATCGGCCTGGACGGCAAACCCTCGGTCAAGGACCTGCGCACTCTACTGACCGAGTGGCTGGTGTACCGCGTCAACACCGTGCGTCGTCGCCTGCAGTTCCGCCTGGACAAGGTCGAGAAGCGCCTGCACCTGTTGGAAGGCTTGCTCACCGCCTTCCTCAACCTGGATGAAGTGATCCACATCATCCGCACCGAGGATCAGCCCAAGCCGGTGCTGATGGAGCGTTTCGGTCTCACCGATATCCAGGCGGACTACATCCTCGACACCCGCCTGCGTCAGCTGGCCCGCCTGGAGGAGATGAAGATCCGCGGCGAGCAAGACGAGCTGGCCAAGGAGCGCGCCAAGCTGCTGGCCCTGCTCGGCAACGAAACCAAGCTGAAGAAGCTGGTGCGTGACGAAATCATCAAGGATGCGGAAACCTATGGCGACGACCGTCGTTCGCCGATCGTCGCCCGCGCCGAAGCCAAGGCGCTCAGCGAAACCGAGTTGATGCCGACCGAGCCGGTCACCGTGGTGATCTCCGAGAAGGGCTGGGTGCGCTGCGCCAAGGGCCACGATATCGACGCCACTGGCCTGTCGTACAAGGCCGGCGACGGCTTCAAGACGTCCGCGCCAGGCCGCTCCAATCAATTCGCCGTGTTTATCGACTCGACCGGACGCAGCTACTCGCTGGCCGCGCATTCGCTGCCGTCTGCCCGTGGCCAGGGCGAGCCGTTGACCGGTCGCCTGCAGCCGCCGCCGGGCGCGATCTTTGAGTGTGTGCTGTTGCCTGATGACAGCGCGCTGTATGTGATCGCCTCGGACGCCGGTTATGGCTTTGTGGTCAAGGGCGAAGACCTGCAGGCCAAGAACAAGGCCGGCAAGGCGCTGCTCAGCCTGCCGACAGGCGCGCTGGTGGTGCCGCCCAAGCCGTTGGCCAATCGTGAAGAGGACTGGCTGGCTGCGGTGACCACCGAAGGTCGTCTGCTGCTGTTCCCGGTGCGCGATCTGCCGCAACTGGGCAAAGGCAAGGGCAACAAGATCATTGGCATCCCCGGCGAGCGCGTCGCCAGCCGTGAGGAATACCTGACTGATCTGGCTGTGTTGCCGGCAGGTAGCACCCTGGTGCTGCAGGCTGGCAAACGCACTCTGTCGCTCAAGCCCGATGATCTGGAACACTACAAAGGTGAGCGCGGCCGTCGTGGCAACAAGCTGCCGCGTGGCTTCCAGCGCGTCGACAGCCTGTTGGTCGAAGCGGGCTGACGCATGCCGCTACAGTGCTGCGCTGGAGTCGCAGGCGGCTTTCAAGGATGATACGCGGCCGCGAGGTGGGCTGGTTAAAGCGGCCCACCTGCACGTATTGGTAGGCACGCCGGCGACTTGCCGGCTGGATGAGTGAGATGACTGCACTGCGTTTTCCCGGAATTCTGCTGCTGGCCGGCGTGCTCAGCCTGGCAGGCTGCGCGCGTTACCAGCAGGTACCGCTGTATCAGCTCGATAGCGGCACTATCAGTGTGCCGACGGCCGAGCAGGGCGTCGCCGTATTGCTCGGGCCGGTAGCCATTGCCGACTACCTGCAACGCGAGGCGCTGTTGCAGCGCCAGGTCGATGGCAGTCTGACCAGCGCCGAAGATGCGCGCTGGGCTGGCAGCTTGGCTGCTGAGATCGATCAGCAGCTGTTGCGTCAGCTGGCTTCGCGCCTCGACAGCCAGCGCCTGGTGTTGGCCCCGGCGGCGCCTGGTTTTATCCCGCAGGTGCGTTTGGCATTGTCGATTACCCGCCTCGATTCGGGCCCACAGCGCCCGGCGGTGCTGGAGGCGCAGTGGCGTCTGGCCGGAGCCGACGGCAAGTTGCTCGATGGTCGCCTGGTGCGTCTGGAAGAGGCCCATGGTGGTGCTATCGTCGATC
The DNA here is from genome assembly GCF_049653025.1 of Pseudomonas sp. GTDB lineage: Bacteria > Pseudomonadota > Gammaproteobacteria > Pseudomonadales > Pseudomonadaceae > Aquipseudomonas. Next base: position 128,204 of record NZ_JBASFM010000008.1, read on the forward strand.
AGGTGCGCGCGCAGAGCCTGCTGGTGCAGCAACTGGTCGAGCAGCTGGCTGTCGCGGTGGAAGAGCATGGCGCGCCGGCACCGGCTGTCGCGCAGCCGGCGCGCAAGCCCGCTCCAGTGAAGCCTGCGCCGCCGAAAACACCGCGGATTCCGGTGGCGGATCCAATGCGTGGTGAGAGTGAGGTGTTCCGCTTCTAAGCGCAGCCAACAAAAAAGCCCGCCAATCGGCGGGCTTTTTTGTTGGGTTGGATTAACGGCTTTCGTGCATCCGCGCCAGTTGGCGCTCCAGCAATGACGGGTAAGGCTCCAGCAGCCGTTCCACGCAGCAGGCCCCTTGCGGGCTGGCGATGGCGCGAATGCGTGCGCGCTGGCTGACCAGGGCATCGTCGGCAATGCTGCGCTCGACCAGCAGCAGATTGCGGCTGTGTTGCGACAGCGCCAGGGCGTTCTGCGCGGTTTCACTGAGCAGCAGGTCGCCCTGGGTCAGGCCGCTGAGGTTTTCACCGAGGGTCAGGCCCAGCTGCAATTGCAGGGTGATACCGCTGTCAGCGACCTCGATCTGCAGGGCGTGACCGAGGGCGCGCATCAGTTCGCCACAGCAGATGGCGTGGGTCAGGTAGTCCTCGCCGCAATCCTGCTGGTGGAACAGCATCAGGCTGCTGCCGTCGCTGAGGGTATGCAGCTCGGCCTGATACAGGCTGGCGGCTTGGTCCAGGCAATCGCGGTAGCGCTGCAACAGTTCCATCAGGCGGGTGCGCGGCAGGCGGCGCAGTTGTTCCTGGGCGCCCAGCTGAATCGCCAACACCGCGCTGGGCAGTTTTTGTTGCGGCACTACGGGTGCACTGAGCGGCGCTTCGTCGAATGCCGTGTCGTCGCGCAGTTCGGCAAACGGGTCATCGGCCATGTTGCTGTCGAGTTCGCGGTGGGCGTTAGGTTCGGACGCTGCTGGCTCGTCGAGGTCTTCCAGTTCGTCGAGATCGTCGAAGCGTTCGTCACGCAGATTGGGTACTTCGAAATCCGGGTCGTTATCGAACTGCTCCGCTGGATAATCGTCATCATCCTCTGCGGCCGGTTCGGAATCGTAGAAGGCGGGCTCTTCCACTGGCGCGGGCTTCTCCGGCACCAGGCGCGCTTGCAGCTGACGGGCCAGGTCACCGATCTCATCCTGCCGCCCGGCACCAGGGGCCGGGTCATCGGGGTCACGCAGCCATACCCGCAATTGCAGCAACGGGGTGGAGATATGCCGACCCAGGCGCATGCTCAAGGATAGGGTCAGGGCCAGCAGGATCAGGCTGAGAATGCCCATGCTCTGCAGGCTGATGGTCATCGGTTGCTGGAATTGCTGCATGTCCAGGCTGATGCGCAGCTGCCCGGCGATCACCTCCTGGAAGGTGATCGGCGTCGAATACAACCCCTCGGTTTCGCCGAGCATGCTCTGGCTGGGGCGCGATCCGGCTTCGGCGAGGATGCGGTTGTCCACGCTGTAGATGGCCGCATGCGCCACCAGCGGGTTTTTCACCAGGTTATTCAGCAGCACGTTGAGGCTGAGAATGTCGTTGGACACCAGCAGCTCGGTGGCAGAAGCAGCCGTCTGGGTAATCAGGCTGGTGCCCAGGGCTTCGGCCTGTTGCTGCATGGCATGCTTGAACTGCATGCCGATCACCCAGCCATAGATCACCAGGGCCAGCGCCACCAGCAGCAGGCTATGGCTGACAATGCGCAGCGCCAGGGGAATGCGCCGTTGACGCAGAGCCTGGAACAGCAGCAGGAAGAAATTATCGGGTTTTACGGGGGCGGGCCGGTTCACAGAGCTCGGCTCTTGTCGACTTAGTTGGCGCGCAGTATAGCGGTGCCCCCGCAGTGGGCAAAGCGCCGTGCGTGGCTGTTTACCGGTGAAAATGGGTAGAATGTGCGCCTTTTCCACGGCTTGTGATCTGTTCAGCAAGCCGCTGCCCCTGACGCTGTCCTGGAGACCGAGCCTTGCGCGAAATCGTCCTGATCAATATCACCGGCGAAGATCGCCCCGGTTTGACTGCCGCCATCACCGGCGTGCTGGCCCAGGGCGGGGTGAATATCCTCGATATTGGCCAGGCGGTGATCCATGACACCCTGTCGTTCGGCATCCTGGTCGAGATTCCTGATACCGAGCGCGCCTCGTCGGTGCTCAAGGACATTCTGTTTACCGCCTACAAGCTCGATCAGCAGGTGCGCTTCACCCCGGTATCCGAGGCGGATTACCAGCAGTGGGTCAGTGGCCAGGGCAAGGCGCGGCACATCGTTACCCTGCTGACGCGCAAGGTCACGGCCGAGCAGCTGCAGCGCGTCAGTGCGATTACCGCGCGTTATGACCTGAATATCGACCATATCGACCGCTTGTCCGGGCGCATGCCGCTGGATATGCCGGCCGAGCAGGGCAAAGGCTGCATCGAGTTCTCGGTGCGCGGCGAACCGGCCGATCCGGCGGCCCTGCGCGCCGAGTTCCTCAGCGTGGCCCAGGAACTCAACGTCGATATCGCCTTCCAGCGCGACTCACTGTTCCGCCGTAATCGCCGCCTGGCGGTGTTCGATATGGATTCGACGCTGATCGAGGCCGAGGTGATCGACGAGCTGGCCAAGGCTGCCGGCGTCGGCGAGCAGGTTTCGGAGATCACCGAGCGTGCCATGCGTGGCGAGCTGGATTTTGCCGCCAGCTTCCGCGAGCGCCTGGCGCTGCTCAAGGGCCTGCCGGAAACTGTGTTGGCCGATATCGGTGCGTCCCTGCGCCTGACCGAGGGCGCGGAAACCCTGTTCAGCGAGTTGCGCCGCCTGGGGTACAAGACCGCGATTCTCTCCGGTGGCTTCACCTACTTTGCCAAGCAGCTGCAGGCCAAGCTCGGCATCGACTATGTGTTCGCCAACGAATTGCAGATTGTCGATGGCCTGGTCACCGGGGTCGCGGTCGAGCCGATTGTTGACGCTCAGCGCAAGGCTGACCTGCTGCGCGAACTGGCCGCCAAGGAAGGGCTGCGTCTGGAACAGACGATTGCCGTGGGCGACGGTGCCAATGATTTGCCAATGCTGGCGATTGCCGGGCTGGGCGTGGCGTTTCGCGCCAAGCCGCTGGTCAAGCAGTCGGCCAAGCAGGCGATCTCGACCCTGGGCCTGGATGGCATTCTGTATCTGCTCGGCTTTCGCGACCGCGACGGGCTGGAATAGAACTCTGTCTCAATAAAAAAGCCGCCTTCGGGCGGCTTTTTTATTGCAGACGATAAAACTACTCGTCGCCAGCCGAGAAGTCGTAATCCATCGACTGGCTGGGGCCTTGCAGGTAATGGCCCTGGATATAGTTGACCCCGGCCTGCCAGAGCGTCGCCAGCACGCTGGCGCTTTCGACGAAGGGCACGATGGTCAGCTTGGCCTGGGAGTGCAGGCTGGCCAGCATGGTTTTCAGTGCTTCCTGATTCTCCGCCTTGCTCAGGTCCTGGGAGAACGAGCTGTCGACTTTGACGAAATCGATATGCAGGTGCTTGAGCGTGTTGAACGGATTCAGCGAACAGCCGAACTGGCTCAGGGCGACCTTGCAGTGCAGTTCGTTGAGGCCCTGGGTAATCGCCTTGGCCTGCTTGAGGTAGGCGATGGCATCCGGTTCGCTGAACTGGAACACCAGCGAGTCCGACGGCAGGCGTGCGGCTTTCAGAGCCACGCTGAGCCACGGCAGCAGGGTCTGGTCCTGCAGGCTGGCGCTCGACAGGTGCACGAACAGGCGGGTGTTGTGGCCCTTGCTGCGGTGGTCGGCGAGCAGCTTGATCGAGTTGAGGATCACCCAGCGGTCGACCTTCTCGGCCAGGCCGGCATCCTTGGCCGCACTGAACAGCTCCAGCGGCGGGATTTCCTCGCCTTGCGGGCTGATCAGGCGCAGCAGCGCCTCATAGTGCTCAAAGCTGTCGCCGCGCAGGCTGATTATCGGCTGGAACAGCAGGCGGAAGCTGTTGTTCTCCAGCGCCTGCTGGATCATCGCGACGATGTTGCCGCGGCTGGCGGCGGCGGCCAGTTCATCGGCCGGGTTGAACAGTTTCAGGGCGTTGCCCTGGCTCAGTTCGTCGGCACAACGGTGGGCGCGATCCACCACTTCCTGGGCCTTGGCGGTTTTTTCGTTGAGTCCGGCGACACCGATCGACAGCGTGCTTTGCACGGTGCGGCCGCTGACATCGAACAGGTGGCTTTCGACCTTTTTCAGCAGGCTGGCCAGGCTGTCCTTGGCGTTCTCGGGGGTGATGCCTTGCTGCAGTACGGCGAATACGTCATCGCCAAAGCGGGCCAGCTGCGCATCGCTGCTGAAGTGCGCGCGCAGCATGCCGGCCAGGTCGGTGAGCAGCATGTCGATGCCGGCCAGACCGACTTCTGCGAGCAGGCTGGCGTAACGGTCGACGCGGATATAGGCGAGGGTGGACGGCTGCCCGGCATTCACGGCGCGTTCGGCGGCCGAATCCATCAGTTCGAGGAAGTGGCTGCGGTTGAACAGGCCGGTGACCAGGTCCTGGCTGCTGATTTCGCGCAGCTTTTCTTCCAGCTCGGCGTTGCCGCTTTCGGCACGAATCACCACCTGGATGCAGGGTTCGCCATCGTAGGTGGCCGGGGAAAAGCTCATCTGCGCCGGGAAGCTCTGGCCGCTGGCCTTGATCCCTGCGCAGTTGAGTTCGGCGTTACCTTCGACGCCGTGGTAGTTCTTCAGGAAGTCCTTGAAACTGGCCTGGTCGCTGCTGCCGATCAGGTCGATCATCGGCATGCCTTCGAGTTCGTCGGCATCTTCGTAGGCGAACAGCTCAAGGTAGGCGCGGTTGGCATAGATATGCATGCCATCGTGCACATAGGTAATCGCGTCGACGGAGCTGTCGAGCAGCAGCTGGCAGCGTTTCTCCGCTTCGCGCAGGGCCACTTCCGAGGCGCGGCGGGCGCGGCGCTCTTCCAGATTGGCCAGTTCGCGTTTGGCCACCAGCACCAGGCGCTCGTCCTCGCCTTGCGGCAGGGCGTCCTGGGCACCGAGCATCAGCGCTTCGGTGATGCTGTCGGAGTCGTTATCGGTCAGCAATTGAATGACCGGAATGTCTTTGGCCTGACGGCGGATCGCGCCTATGGCTTCGCTGGGGGGCAGTTGCTCGCTGCTGGGGGCGCAGATCAGCAAGTCCCAGCTTTGTTGCAGCGCCTCGTTGAGATCGTCGCTGGACGTCAGGCGATGCACGCGGGTCGCGCGCCCGGCGTTACGAAACAGGCTGACCAGGCGCTCGGCCTCGTTCTGCGAGTCTTCGAGAATCAGTAGCCGAATAGTTTTTTTTTCGATGGCCATGGTGGGTATCAAATCTGCGCCGAACGGACGCGAAAAGGCGACAAAAGGGGGTGCGTCGGCAATCTACAGCGACTTCCAGAGCGAGTCAAAGTCTTCCTCCCCGCCTGGGCCGCGGCTTTTCTGCGCTGTGACGGGCTTCCCGTGCTCACTTGTGGGCTGCTCTACACCGCGGTATTCGAACTGGTTGAAGCTGCCGGTGCTGGTCTGCCGGCGGCTGAGTACGGCGCGGTGTTCATTGCCATTGAGGTTGATGCTGACCTTGTTGCCTTCCTGAAACGGCAGGCGTGCGGTGATCAGGCTGGCCGGGCGCGAGATCGCGCTGATTTCAGGCAGCAGCAGGGCGCGCAGGTACTGGCTGTTCTGTTCGGCCTTGCGCACCAGCTGCAGGCCGCAGGCCTGTGCGTGCGGGGCAATCAGCTCGATGCCCATCTGGGTGCCGCCGCCGCGTACCTGGCGGATCCAGCGCACCACGGCAATGCTCCAGCCTTGTTGCTGCAGGCTTTGCACGCCGAGCAGCTCGCCGGCTTGCAGCTGGCTGGGCACCTCTTTATGCCAGGACAGGCAGTAGCCGCCCGGGCTGATATTGACGATGGCGACTTCGTACGTCGGGTAGCTTTCCGGGCCGCTGGGTTCGGCTGGCGCGTTGGGCTTGTGCGGCTTGCTGTACTGGATCTCCTCAAAGGGCATGCCGTTGTCCCATTGATTGGTCTTCTGCGCATCAAAGGCATTCGACCAAACATCGGGGGCTCCCGTATCGGCTTTGAACACTGCAGTGTTGGTGGTGGCGGGCAGCTGCAGCACTTCGTTGAACGGGCGTTTGCCGGCCAGGTAGAAGTGCAGCGCGCTCATGCCGATACAGAGGGTCAGTGCTCCCTGGCCCTGGCTGCGCTGGAAGGTCCGTTCGGCGATATCACCCCAGGCGGCAGCGAGGTGCTGGAGCATGTCCTGGCTAAAGCCTTCCGGGACATTCAGGCGCGACTGGCTGAGGCTTTCGGCCGGCAGCAGCAGGTGTTCCTTGATGGCATCCACCAGCGTGGCGGGGTCGATGCCCACGGCGTTATGCAGTTCGTTCTGCTGGAACAGCGAGATATAGCGCGGCGGGCCATCCAGTTGCGGGGCGATGGCGAACAGGCTGGAGGGCACATCGCCTGCCTGCAGGGTCACCATTGTGCTCCAGGGTTCGAGCACTTCTGCCAGGCGGGCAATCGCGCCCTGGCGCATCTGGTTGCAGCGCGCGCAGCCGAGCAGCAGGGCCACCAGGTAGCTTTGCTCGCAGCTCAGGCCTTGCGTGTGGCGCGCCTGAGCGTCGCGGATCATGGTCTTCTGCAGGCCGCGGCTGACGGCGATCTGGTACAGCTGATGCAGCTCCAGCCACAGCCCTTCGGGAACCGGGCAATACAGCTGGCTGGCGCGAATCAGTGGGCCGCAGAGGCTGTGTGTGGCGCGTTGCAGGGCTACGGCCAGCAGTTGGTTGCGTGCCGGGTTACCTTGCGCGGCGAGGCGCGCCACGATCAGTTTGTAGCCGACGGCCAGGTGGTTTTGCAGCGCCTGGCATAGGTTGGCGACCTTGCGCGGACGTTCATCCAGCACGATGGCCTGATTGAGGAAGTGCTTTTCCAGCTGCTTGCAGACGAAATAGATTTCCGGGCGCAGAATTTCCAGCAGTTGCAGGCGGTTTTCCGAAGGGGTGAGCAGCTGGTTGAGTTCCACCAGCGCCTGATAAAGCTGGCGGGCGGTTTCACCAATGTTGGCCTTGGGCAGGCCGTCGACCCATTTCTTCAGATCGCGTGGACTGGCTTCGCAGAATGACAGGCTTTGCTTATCCGGTGTGGTTACGCGGAGCAGCAAGTGAGAATTCTGTTTATCCATCTAAATCGGATACTCCAGCACGCAGGCAAGGCAGGTGATTCTAGGAATTATGTTTCGACTCTAGCAGCATCTGGCGGGCCTCGCAGCCCTACGTTTGGCTGTACAGGCGCTAGAGTTCGGCCGCACGACGACGACCGAATCGGCGGAAGTCTTTGTTGTGACTCGTTCTCGTGGGCTGAGGTTCAGTCGCGGGTGCGTTGAGCAGCATGGCAGCGTGCGGCTTGGTACTTATCGAGCCGCACGGTGATCGGGTGATCAGCCCTTGGCGGTGCCCAGGCGTTCGCCCATTTGCACGGCGCTGTTGGCCGCCAGTTGCTCGGCCCACTGCACTTGCTCTGGGCCAAACAGCACGATGGCAGTGGAGCCCAGCTTGAAGCGGCCCAGCTCGGCACCTTTCTCCAGAACGATCGGCGCGCGCGACGCTTCGTCATATTTGAAGGTTTTCAGCTCGCGCTTGGGTGGCGTCACCAGGCCGGCCCAGACGGTTTCGATCGAGGCGACGATCATTGCGCCGACCAGCACCACCGCCATCGGCCCGCGCTCGGTGTCGAACAGGCAGACCACGCGCTCATTGCGGGCAAACAGTTCCGGCACATTTTCCGCAGTGGTCTGGTTGACCGAGAACAGCCGGCCCGGCACGTAGACCATCTCGCGCAGGGTGCCGGTCAGCGGCATGTGCACGCGGTGGTAGTCCTTGGGCGACAGGTAAATAGTGGCAAAGTCGCCGCCCATAAATGGGTTGGCGCGCTGGCTGTCGCCGCCCAGCAGTTCGATCACGCTGAAGCTGTGGCCTTTGGCCTGGAAGACGCGGCCTTGCTCGATCTTGCCAAGCTGGCTGACAGCGCCATCGGCGGGGCAGAGCACGGCACCGGGCGTGCTGTCGAGCGGACGCGCACCGTCTTTCAGGGCGCGGGTGAAGAAGTCATTGAAGTGGGCGTAGGCGTTCAGGTCTTCGACCTGGGCTTCGCTCATGTTGACCTGGTACTGCTGGGCGAACCAGTTGATCAGGCGGCTCTTGAACCAGACGGCGCGGTATTCGGCGGCGCAGCCGATCAGGCGCGACAGCAGGTGATGCGGCAGCAGGTACTGGCTGAGGATAAACAGGCGGTCTTTCATTGGGTTTCCTTAAAAATGGTGGTCGGTCTGTCGAGCGCTCAGCGTTCGACCGGCGTATCCGGGTGGTTGCCCCATTCGCCCCAGGAGCCTGCGTAGGCCTTGACCCGTGGGTAGCCGAGGATCTTGGCGACCAGGTAGGTAAAGCCGGAGCGGTGGTGGGTCTGGCAATGGGTGATGATTTCTTTGTCTGCCGTGATGCCGCGGCTGTCGAGCTGGGCCTGGATGTCCTGACGAATGCGCAGGGCGCGGGACGGGTCCATACCGGCGGTCCATTCGAAGTTGACCGCGCCGGGGATGTGCCCGGCCTTTTGCGCCAGGGCTTTCTCGCCGCTGTATTCGCCGGGGGCGCGGGCGTCCCAGATGGCCAAATCGGCCGCGCCGAGACGGCTCTGCAGGTACTCGCGGGTGGCCGTGGGCGCGGGGTCGATGCTCAGGCTGGCGGTGCGAGTGCCGGCTGGCGGCACTAGGGTGCTCAGTTCACGGCTTTCCGCCTGCCAGGCCGGCAGGCCGCCATCCAGGTAGTGATAGTTACGATGGCCGATCACATCCAGCAGCCAGATAAAGCGCCCGGCCCAGCCGCCGCCTTCATCGTCATACACCACATAGACCGCATCCGGGTTATGCCCCAGCTCGCCGAACAACTGCTCAAGCTGCGTCAGTTCTGGCAGCAAGCCAGGAGCCGGAGGCTGTCCGAGTTGGGTGCGCTTGGGGTCGACAAAGTGCGCGCCCGGGATGTGGCCTGCGGCGTAGCGTGCGCTGCTGGTCAGGTCGACCAGGATCAGCTCGGGCGTATCCAGGCGGCTGGCCAGTTGGGCGGGCTCGATCAGCAGTGGCAACTCTGCGAAGGCGGTCATGTCGGGCCTCTTTTGACAGGAAAGGGACGGATTGTAGCGGAAAGCCTAGCGCCCGCGGTTGGCAAAGCTGCTCAGGGCGCGCTCAATGCATTGCACGGTTTTGCCAAAGCCCTGCACGCTGGCATCGCTCAGGGGCTGGCCGCCCTGATCGGCGAAGGTCAGCATGACCACGCGGCTATTGCTGGCGATCGAGCGAATCAGCAGGTGTTCGCTGGGGAACAGGCTCTTCAGGGTGCCGGGTAGCATGGCGGAGAACTGCGCAATATTGGCCGGGCTCAGGCGCAGCTGTGCAGGGGCGCTGAGCAGGCGGCGTAGCACCTGGCTCTGTTGCGGGTCGAGGCTGAGGCTGGCCGCGGCCTTGTCCAGGCCGCTCTGTTGTTGCGCGATCAGGCGAGTATGGTTGCGGTCGGCCAGCAGGATCAGCACGCGCTGCATGCCGCAGGCTTGCAGGGCCTGGTTGGCGCAGGCGGTGAGCTGCAGAACGTTGGTAAAGACGCTGGGTTGCGCCAGCAGTTGCGCGCACTGCTGACGCCAGGCACTGACCACGGGTGTCTTGGGCTGTTCCACGGTGGCGCGCAGGTGACGCGCGGCCCATGGCCACAGCAATGCCTGCGCCGGGTGCCAGAGATCGGCGGCCGGGTGCTGGCGAGCGCTGCTGGCGGCCTGCTGGTGGATCAACTGCTGCACATCATCCAGCGGCAATTGCATAAACAGGCCGGTCAGGCGCTGCCAGCGCAGGCTGTGTTGGCTATTCCACGCATAGTGGGCGGAGAGCGCGATGCCGTTGGCCAACAGGATGCTATTGGCCGGCTGGGTCAGCCAGCGGCGCAGGTGGCTGTCGGCGTCTAGGTATTGCTGTTGGTGCAGTGGGTGCTGGTTGTCGCGGGCGATATGCAGGGCTTTCACCAGCAGGCGCCGGTCGCTGACCAGTAGGCGATAACCTTGGGTGATCCACTCAGGCAGGTGCCACTGCTCGCTCAACTTCAAACACAGTTGCAGCAGCGGCACGCCCAGCAACTCCTGTTCGACCTTGGCTGCTGGCTCGCCCTTGACCAGCACACGCTGTTCCCACACTTCAAACAGTTCGGGATGGGCGGCGAGCAGGGTCCAGATGGGGGCGAGAAACAGCAGGCTGCCCCAGTGCACTTCCTGCCAGAGCCGCGCCAGTCGCCCGGCAAACAGCCCATTGGCTTGTTGGCTGGCATGTTGGCTGATCAGCAGGATCTGTCTGAGGGCCTTGGGCAGCTCCAACTCGGGCAATGCCGGCAGGCGTTCTAGCAACTCTTCGGTGCGTTTCAGGCCAAGACGACTGATGGCCGCTTCCAGGCTCTCGGTCTGTTCATTCAGTCCAGTGCTTTTGCGATTGGCTTCGCGCAGCACACTCAACGCCAGGGCTGGGCAGTCCTGCATCAGCTCGGCCAGATCGCGCATCGAGCGATTACTGTCAGCCAGGGCACGGCGAACCCGTTGCAGGCTGCCGCTGGAGGCAGGCAATAGCTGACTGTCTAGCTGTTTGAGCCAGTCGGTCAGGGTGCGCGGGTAGTGGGCGGGCTTTGGCATGCGGGTTGAGACAAGCTGGCTTTTGACCTTAACTGGCTATAGTCTCGCGCAAAACTTCCGATAAATAGAAGGGTTGTTTTGCAAAGCCCCTTTCTACCCTCTCTGGCAAGTCTCTTTCTATGGCAAAGATCATTGGCATTATTGTTGTACTCGCCAGCGTTTTAGGGGGGTTTATCCTCTCTGGCGGTAAGTTTATGGCGCTGGTCCATCCCTTCGAAGTGATGATCATTGGCGGGGCCGCATTGGGGGCTTTCCTGCAGGCCAACCCCGGCAGCATGTTTATGCAGGTGTTCAAGAAATCGCTGAGCATGTTCAGCTCGCGCTTCACTCACCACTACTACCTGGATGTGCTCAAGCTGCTTTACGAGATTCTCAACAAGAGTCGTCGTGAAGGCATGATGGCTATCGAGGCGGACGTCGAAGACCCCGCCGCCAGCCCGATTTTCAGCAAGTATCCGGGCATCCTCAAGGATGCGCGGATGACCGCGTTTATCTGCGACTACCTGCGCATTATGTCCTCCGGCAACATGGCTCCGCATGAGCTGGAAGGACTGTTCGACATGGAAATCACCAGCCTCAAAGAAGAGCTCGAACACCCCTCCCATGCCGTGGCCAAGGTTGCCGATGGCATGCCGGCCATGGGGATCGTGGCGGCGGTGCTGGGGATTGTGATCACCATGTCGATTCTCGCCTCGGCGGATAACGCCGAGATTGGCGAGAAGGTCGGTACCGCATTGGTGGGGACCTTCCTCGGTATCCTCGCCTCCTATGGCTTCTTCGGCCCGCTGGCCGGCGCGCTGGAGCATGATGCCAAGGAAGAGCTGAATGTCTACGAGGCGATCAAGGCGGGTCTGGTGGCCTCAGCCTCGGGTATGCCGCCGTCGCTGGCCGTGGAGTTCTCGCGCAAGGTGCTCTACCCGGCGCATCGCCCAAGCTTTACCGAGCTTGAACAGGCCATGCGTGGGGGCTGACGCGAGCCATGGAAAATAACCAGCCGATTATCGTCAAGCGGGTCAAGAAGATTGCCGGTGGCCACCACGGTGGTGCCTGGAAAATCGCCTTTGCCGACTTTGCCACGGCGATGATGGCGTTCTTTATGGTGATGTGGCTGATGTCTTCGGCCACGCCGGAACAGAAGAAGTTGATCTCCGGTTACTTCCAGGACCCGGTCGGCTTCTCCGAAAGTGCCAGCCCCTATGTGATCGACCTGGGTGGCACGCCTACGCCGGCACCCGACCGCACCCTTAACGACGAGCCGCAGGAAGAGCAAAGCCCGGCCGAGGATGCGCAGGCTGATGTCGACAAGCAGCAGGCCGAGTCGATTGCCGAGGAAATTGAGCGCGAGCGCCTGGAGTTGCTGCTGCAGGAGTTGCAGAACAAGGTCGAAGAAAATCCCCAGCTGAAGAACTTCAAGGACCAGATCCTCTTCGAGATTACCCAGGATGGCCTGCGTATCCAGATCATGGATGCCGAGAACCGGCCGATGTTTGCCTCCGGTAGCGCGCGCTTGCAGCCGTATTTCGAGGACATTCTGCTGGCCATGACCGATACCATCGCCGCCGTGCCGAACAAGATCAGCGTCAGTGGCCACACCGATGCCCAGCCGTTTGCCGGCACTGGCGGTTACGGCAACTGGGAGCTGTCGGCCGATCGCGCCAATGCCGCGCGGCGGGTGTTGATCGCCGGTGGCTATGACGAAGGGCAGGTGGCGCGGGTGGTTGGCTATGCCTCGTCGGCGCTATTTGATCGTGAAGACCCGCTCAATCCGGTCAACCGCCGTATCGATATCATCGTGCTGACCAAGAAGGCCCAGCGCGCCATCGAGGGCTCGCAGGGCGCTGGCGAAACTGAGGCGGCTCCCGAGGAGGGCGCTGCTGTGCCGGCTGTCCCGGGCGAGGTGCCGCCCGTTGATGCGCTGCCAGCGGCGGCCGATCAACCGGCGCAGCCCGCCGAATTGCGCGAGAAGCTGAATATCTTCGAGGACGGCACGCTGAAGTTCGACGAGCCTGCCGAGTAGGCCCCGCACAGACAAAAAGACCGCGATGATCGCGGTCTTTTTGTTTATGGCCAGCCATCCCTGGCTGCCACCCTGCGGGCCGTCGCTGCGCGACGTTAAAAATCGCTCCCAGCGATTTTTTCAGTATTCGGCTGCGGGCAGGCTGGCCAGGATATGCCGGTAACTGGCCATGCGTTGCGGGTGCAAGCGGCCGTCTTCCAGGGCCTTGAGCAGGGCGCAGCCGGGCTCGCGGTCGTGTTTGCAGTCGCGGAAGCGGCATTGGCCGATCAGGTCGTGAAACTCGATAAAGCCCGCTTCGACGTCATCACGACTGACATGCACCAGGCCGAATTCGCGAATCCCCGGGGAGTCGATCAGTTCGCCGCCGCCCGGGAAGTGGAACAGCCGCGCGGTGGTGGTGGTGTGAGTGCCTTTGCCGGTCAGTTCCGACAGCGGGCCGACGCGGGTATCGACTTCTGGCAATAGGCTGTTGACCAGCGATGATTTGCCCACCCCGGACTGGCCGACGAACACGCTGACATGGCCGTCGAGTTGTCGTTGCAGCTGCTCCATGCCGTCGCCGCCGTGGGCCGACACTTCCAGCAGTGGATAACCCAAGTCGCGATAAACGCCGAGCATGCGGTTGAGTGCCACGGCGTTTTGCTCATCCAGCAGGTCGGTCTTGTTCAGCAGCAGCAGCGGGCGGATGCCGGCGTGCTCGGCGGCGACCAGGTAGCGGTCGATCAGGTTGGCATGCGGCTCGGGCAGTGGGGCGAATACGATCACGATCAGGTCGACGTTGGCCGCCACCGGCTTCAACTGGCCACGGGTATCCGGGCGGCACAGTTCGGTGCTGCGCGGCAGCTGGGCGACGATAACGCCGATGCCCTGGTTGCCGGCCCGCCATACCACTTGGTCACCGGTGACCATGGTCGGCAGGTTGGCGCGCAGGTGACAACGGAATACCTGGCCGGCCAGTTCGCCATCCAGTGCTTCAACTTCGATCTGCACGCCGAAGTGGGCGATCACCAGGCCGGTCTGCTCCGGGCCGAGGTCGCCGCCTTCGAGGGTTTGCACGGCTTGTGACTCGCGCTTGGCGGCGCGTGCGGCGCGCTCGCCCTGAATTTTTTCGATGCGCCAGTTTTGCCGGCGGTTGAGTTGGCGTTTGGCCATGAAGGTTCCGAGTGTGGAGTTGCAATGAAATCGCCCGCGAGTTTAGCAGCCTATTGCCTGCAGGCTGCGGCTAAACTGCGCAGCATCAATAGCCGGGCGTCTGGAGGGAAGCATGAGTGTGCGGTTAGCCAGGCAATACCCGGCGCTGCTGGCGTTACTTGCGCAGTTGCTGGCGACGCTGCTGATCGCCGTGCTGGTCTATCTGGCGGCGCACTTCTCGACCTGGCGGCCAAGCGTGCTGGCTGCCGGCCTGGCTCAGGGCGTACTGGCTGCCGGCCTGGCACGCGGGCTGGGTTTGTCGCGCTGGTGGTGCGCTTTGAACCTGCTGTTTGCTCCGGCGTTGCTGCTGGCTAGCGGCTCGGCGTTGCCGTCCTGGGTATTTCTGGCTGGGTTTGTATTGCTGTTGTTGCTCAACTGGAACAGCGTCAGCGAGCGTGTGCCGCTGTATCTCACCGCTGCGCCGGCGCGGCGTGAGCTGCGCGGGTTATTGGAGCAGCAGCCGGCAGAGTTCCGGTTTGTCGACCTCGGCTGCGGCCCTGCCGGCACCCTGCTGAACCTGGCGCGGCAGTTTCCTCAGGCGCAGTTTGTCGGTGTGGAAACTGCGCCCTTGTCGTTTGCCTTGGCCTGGCTGCGGGCGCTGCCGGTGCGCAATTGCCAGATTCGCTATGAAAATCTCTGGCGCTGCGACCTGGCGGCATTCGACGTGGTGTATTGCTTCCTCTCACCCGCGCCCATGGCCGAGCTGTGGGCCAAGGCGCGCGGACAGATGCCGGCTGGCAGCTGGTTGCTTAGTAACACCTTCGAGGTGCCGGGGGTGCCGGCCGATGAGCAGATCGAACTGCACGATTGGCGCAAGTCGCGGCTGTTGTTGTGGCGCATGCCGGGCTGATTTATTCGCCAGCAGGTCGAGTTCAACGTTGCATGGCCGGTGCAGTAGTTTTTCGGCGGCCTGTTAAACTGGCGGCATTAGACGAGGAGCACAGCATGCAGAACCCACAGAATTTGATCTGGATCGACCTGGAAATGACCGGTCTGGAGCCCGAAACGGATGTCATCATCGAAATGGCCACCATCGTCACCGACAGCGAGCTGAACATCCTTGCCGAAGGGCCGGTGATCGCCGTGCACCAGAGCGATGCGCTGCTGGCTGGCATGGATGAGTGGAATACCCGCACCCACGGCGCCAGCGGCCTGACCCAGCGCGTGCGTGAGAGCAAGATTGGTCCGGCTGAGGCTGAAGCCATGACCATCGCCTTCCTTGAGCAGTGGGTGCCGAAAGGCAAGTCGCCGATCTGCGGCAACAGCATCGGCCAGGACCGGCGCTTTCTCTACAAGTACATGCAGAACCTGGAAGCCTATTTCCACTACCGCTATTTGGATGTGTCGACCCTGAAGATCCTGGCGGGCATGTGGGCACCGCAGGTCAAGGAGTCATTCCAGAAGCAGGGCACCCACCAGGCGCTGGACGATATCCGTGAGTCGATTGCCGAGCTGAAGCATTATCGCCAGCATCTTTTAAAGGTGTGATGGGCGAAAAAGCCCGCGAATGCGGGCTTTTTTATGCGGACTTAACCGTATTTGGCTACAGGCCGTGGCGTGCCAGCGCCCATTCGACGTGCTCGCGCACTAGCTCAGACGGATAATCGCGGCGCGCCTTGAGCGCCTCCAACACGGGGATGCTCGACGGTGCATTGCCCAAACCGACCGCCAGGTTGCGCAGCCAGCGCTCGTAACCGGCGCGGCGCAGCGGCGAGCCTTCGGTGCGGCTGAGAAACTCTTCCTCGCTCCAGCAGAACAGCTCGGCCAGTTCGGCATTATCCAAACTGTGGCGCGGTTGAAAGTCGCTTTGCTCGGTGGGTTTGGCGAAGCGGTTCCACGGGCAGACCATCTGGCAGTCATCGCAGCCGAACACCCGGTTGCCGATGGGCGCGCGCAGCTCCTCGGGAATCGGGCCCTTCAGCTCGATGGTCAGGTAGGAGATACAGCGCCGCGCATCCAGCAGGTAGGGGCCGACGAATGCGGCGGTTGGGCAGATGTCCATGCACGCCGTGCAGCGCCCGCAGTGCTCGCTGGCGTGCGGCTCATCCACCGGTAGCGCCAGGTCGACGAACAGCTCGCCGAGGAAGAAGTAGCTGCCGGCCTTGCGGTTGAGCACCAGGGTGTTCTTGCCGATCCAGCCGAGGCCGGCCTGTTCGGCGATGGCTTTTTCCAGCACTGGCGCGCTGTCGACAAAGGCGCGAAAGCCGAAGGGGCCGATCTCTTGCTGAATGCGCTCGGCCAACTGCTGCAGGCGTTTGCGGATCAGCTTGTGGTAGTCGCGGCCCAAGGCGTAGCGCGACACATAGGCTTTCTCCGGCTGGCCGAGGCGCTGCGCCATCTGCGTGTCGCCGGGCAGGTAGTCCATGCGCAGCGACACCACGCGCAGGGTGCCAGGCACCAGTTCATCCGGGTGCGAGCGCTTGCTGCCGTGGGCGGCCATATAGTCCATTTCGCCCTGGTAGCCGGCGTCCAGCCAGCGCTGCAGGTGCTGCTCATGCTCGCCCAGCTCCAGCCCGGCGATGCCGACCTGCTGAAAACCCAGCTCGCGGCCCCAGTCTTTGATCGACTGGGCGAGGGCGGCGAGATCGAGAGGCGCGCTGGACATAGGGGGAAACCGGGCTGAGGTGGGTATAATTCTGCCAGACATCGGAGCCAACGCATGCCGCATTCGCCAGACAATCTTCCCTTGAGGCTGTATAGCGCCGCGCAAGTGCGTGAGCTGGACGCTCGCCTGATCGCCGCGGGAACCCCAGGGTTCGAGCTGATGAGTCGTGCAGCTACTGCCATCTGGCGCGCGCTCCAGCAGCGCTGGCCGGATATCGGGGTGCTGACGGTGCTCGCCGGGCGCGGCAATAACGCCGGCGACGGCTACCTGGTTGCCGCGCTGGCGCTGCGTGCGGGCTGGCGGGTGCAGCTGTTGGCGGTGGGTGATGCGGCGCAGTTGCAGGGCGATGCGGCATTGGCCCGCGACCAGGCGCTGGCCTCCGGAGTGCCTATGCTGCCGTGGAGCGAGTGCGCCGAGCTGCAGGGCGTGGTTGTCGATGCCTTGCTCGGTACCGGCTTGCAGGGGCCGGTGCGCGAGCCTTATGCCCAGGCCATCCACTTGCTCAATGCCAGTGGCCTGCCGGTGCTGGCGGTGGATCTGCCGTCTGGGCTGTGCGCTGATACCGGCCAGGTGCTGGGCGTGGCGGTACGTGCGCAGCTGACGGTCAGTCTGATCGGTTTGAAGCTTGGCTTATGCAGTGCGGCCGCCGCTGAGTGGGTCGGTGAATTGCTGTTCGATGATCTGCAGGCTGATGCCCAGCTGCTGGCTGCGCAGCCCTACACTGCGCAACGCCTGACAGCAGTTAATCTGCCGCGGGTGCCGGCGCGTACGGCGGCGACGCATAAAGGGCAGCTGGGGCATGTGCTGGTGGTGGGCGGTGATCGCGGCTTTGCCGGCGCCGGCCTGCTCGCGGCGCAAAGCGCGCTGCGTGCGGGTGCCGGGTTGGTGAGTCTGGCCACTCGCAGTGAACACCTGGCGGCTGCCCAGGCCCGTGTGCCGGAAGTAATGGCGGCCGGGGTGGCGTCGGCCAATCAGTTGCTGGCGTTAGGCGCGAATGCCAGTGTCTGGGTGGTCGGCCCCGGCCTGGGTCAGGCGGCCTGGGGGCGGAGCCTGTTGTCGGCAGCAGCGATCAGCCAGGCGGCGCAGGTGTGGGATGCCGATGCCTTGAATCTGCTGGCGCAAGGCCTGGTTGAGTTGCCGCCCGGTGCGGTGCTGACGCCGCATCCGGGTGAGGCGGCGCGCTTGCTCGGTATCAGCAGCGCCGCAGTGCAGGCGGATCGCCCCGCCGCTGCGCGCGGGCTGGCGCAACGCTATCAGGCCGTGTGTGTGCTCAAGGGGGCAGGCAGCTTGATTGCCGATCCCGATGGACGGTTGTGGTTGTGCGAGCGTGGCCATCCGGCGATGGCGGGTGCGGGGCTGGGGGATGTGTTGGCTGGCCTGATTGGCGCGTTGCTGGCCCAGGGCTTGGCTCCGCTGGCGGCAGCCCAACTGGCGGTATATCAGCACGCCTGTGCGGGTGAACGCCTGGCGCAGCAGGGCTCGGGTATGGCGGCCAGCGATTTGTGTGCAGTTATTCGTGAATTATTGTAGGAGCAGTCCGTGTGTCTGAATTAGAGCTGTTTGCCGCCGATGAAGAGGCGATGCTGGCGCTGGGTGCGCGTCTGGCCGAGGCGACCGGCGGTAGTGGGGTGATTTATCTGCATGGCGACCTGGGGGCCGGTAAAACCACCCTGTCGCGTGGGATTATCCGTGGCCTGGGGCATGTGGGCGCGGTGAAGAGTCCGACCTTTACCCTGGTTGAACCCTATGAAATTGGCGACCTGCGCGCCTTTCACTTCGACCTCTACCGCCTGGTGGATGCCGAAGAACTGGAGTACCTGGGGATTCGCGACTATTTCGACGGCGAGGCGCTATGCCTGGTCGAGTGGCCGCAGCGCGGTGCAGGCGTTTTGCCAAAGGCTGACCTGGACATTACCATTAGCCCGCAAGGGGCCGGTCGCGTGCTGCGTCTGCAGGCGCACAGTGTGCGCGGTTCCACCTGGTGCGCCGCTTTGGCCGTCGGGGCATGAATAGAATAATGGGGTTGGCTCTATGCGCATAAGCGCGCGTTTCATCGCAATTGGCGTGGCATTGGTGGGGCTGACCGCCGATGTGCTGGCCGCCTCGGATGTGCGCAGCGTGCGCCTGTGGCGCGCACCGGACAACACCCGCCTGGTCTTTGACCTGTCTGGCCCGGTGCAGCACAGCGTGTTCCTGCTGTCCGCGCCCAACCGCATCGTTATCGATGTCAGTGGGGCCAAGCTGGCGACCCAGCTCGACCAACTGACCCTGAGCAATACCCCGATCACCGGCGTGCGCTCGGCGCAGCGCACCCCCGAAGACCTGCGCGTGGTCATCGACCTGTCGGCCGCAGTCACCCCGAAGAGCTTCACCCTGGCGCCGAACCAGCAGTACGGCCACCGCCTGGTGGTTGACCTGTTTGACCAGGAGTCCGGTGCGGCACCAAGCCTGCCGTCCACCGCTGTAGCTACTGCGCCGCAGATCCCGGTGACGCCGACCCAGGCCCCGGTCAAGTTAACGCCAGTGCCCAATGGCAAGCGCGATATCGTTATCGCCATCGACGCCGGCCACGGCGGCGAGGACCCGGGTGCGTTGTCGCCGGTCAAGGGCCAGTTCGAGAAGCACGTGACCCTGGCGATC
This sequence comes from Pseudomonas sp., assembly GCF_049653025.1. Classification (GTDB taxonomy): domain Bacteria; phylum Pseudomonadota; class Gammaproteobacteria; order Pseudomonadales; family Pseudomonadaceae; genus Aquipseudomonas. Next base: position 147,378 of record NZ_JBASFM010000008.1, read on the forward strand.
GCCAAGGAGCTGCAGCGGCAGATCAACGCCGAGAAAGGTTTCCGCGCTGAGCTGGTGCGTACCGGCGACTATTTTATCCCCCTGCGCAAGCGCACCGAGATCGCCCGTAAGAAGGGTGCAGACCTGTTTGTTTCCATCCACGCCGATGCCGCGCCACGGGCGGCGGCCTTCGGTGCCTCGGTGTATGCGCTGTCGGACCGCGGCGCAACCTCGGAAACCGCGCGCTGGCTGGCCGATTCGGAAAACCAGTCGGACCTGATCGGCGGTGCCGGCAACGTCAGCCTGGACGACAAGGACAAGATGCTCGCCGGGGTGCTGCTCGATCTGTCGATGACCGCCTCGCTGTCCTCCAGTCTGAATGTCGGCAACAAGGTGCTGGGCAATATGGGCCGGGTCACCCCGCTGCATAAGCGCCGCGTGGAACAGGCCGGCTTTATGGTGCTGAAATCGCCGGATATTCCCTCGATCCTGGTCGAGACCGGGTTTATCTCCAACCCCAATGAGGCGCGCAAGCTGTCCTCGGCCAGCCATCAGCAGGCGCTGGGGCGCTCGATTCTTACCGGCGTGCGGCAGTTCTTCCACGAAAACCCACCGCCGGGCAGCTACGTGGCCTGGCTGCGCGATAGCGGCAAGATCACCCTCGGCCCGCGCGAGCATGTGGTCAGTTCCGGCGAGAGCCTGGCGCTGATCGCGCAGCGCTATCAGATCAGTCTGGCCACGCTGCGCAGCGCCAATGGCCTGAAAAATGACGTGATCAAGGTTGGTCAACGCTTGCAGGTGCCGGCCACCGCTCTGGCTGCACAGCCATGAACAGCCATGAGCCGTCGGTAAAAGAGTCTGCGCGTATCCAGCTGCTGAGCCCGCGGCTGGCGAACCAGATTGCCGCCGGTGAGGTAGTCGAGCGGCCTGCCTCGGTGATCAAGGAACTGCTGGAAAACAGCCTGGATTCGGGTGCCAAACGCATCGAAGTGGATGTCGAGCAAGGCGGCGTCAAGCTGCTGCGGGTGCGCGATGATGGCGGCGGCATTTCCTCAGATGACCTGCCGCTGGCCCTGGCGCGCCACGCCACCAGCAAGATTCGTGAGTTGGAAGACCTCGAGCAGGTGATGAGCCTGGGCTTTCGCGGCGAAGCCCTGGCCTCGATCAGCTCGGTGGCCCGCCTGACCCTGACCTCGCGCACCGCTGATGCCGAGCAGGCCTGGCAGGTGGAAACCGAAGGCCGCGACATGCAGCCGCGGGTGCAGCCAGCGGCGCATCCGGTCGGCACCTCGGTGGAAGTACGCGACCTGTTCTTCAACACCCCGGCGCGGCGCAAGTTCCTCAAAACCGAAAAAACCGAATTCGATCATCTGCAGGAAGTGATCAAGCGCCTGGCGCTGGCGCGTTTCGACGTGGCCTTTCACCTGCGCCATAACGGCAAGACCGTGCTCGGCCTGCATGAAGCACCGGATGAACAGAGCCGGGCGCGGCGGGTGGCCTCGGTCTGCGGCCCTGCGTTTCTGGAGCAGGCGCTGCCCATCGATATCGAGCGCAACGGTTTGCATCTGTGGGGCTGGGTCGGCTTGCCGACCTTCTCGCGCAGTCAGGCGGACTTGCAGTATTTCTACGTGAACGGGCGCATGGTGCGCGACAAGCTGGTCGCCCACGCGGTGCGCCAGGCTTACCGCGATGTGCTGTTCAACGGTCGGCATCCGACCTTTGTGCTGTTTCTCGAGATCGACCCGTCGGTGGTCGATGTCAACGTGCACCCGACCAAGCATGAAGTGCGCTTCCGCGACGGCCGTATGGTGCATGACTTCCTTTACGGCACCTTGCACCGCGCGCTCGGTGAAGTGCGCCCGGAAGATCAGCTGGCGGCTCCGGCTGGCATCACCGAGATAGTCCGGCCAACCGGCCAGGCCGCAGGCGAGTTCGGTCCACAGGGCGAGATCGGCCTGGCTGCCAGCTTGCTGGAGGCTGCGCCGAGTGCCTCGGTCTGGCGTTCGCCGGGTGCCGGCTATCAGGGCGCTCGCCCCGATTCGGTCTTGCCGGCGGCCGAGGCGCAAGGTGCCTATCGGGATTACTTCGCGCCGCTGAGCCAGGCCTCTGCGCCGACAGCCTTACCGATGGCGCAGGGCGATATTCCACCGCTGGGTTATGCGATTGCCCAGTTGAAGGGCATCTATATCCTCGCGGAAAACGTGCAGGGGTTGGTGGTGGTGGATATGCACGCGGCCCATGAGCGGATTACCTACGAGCGGCTCAAGGTGGCCATGGCCAGCGAAGGCCTGCGTGGTCAGCCGTTGCTGGTGCCGGAGTCGATTGCGGTCAGTCAGCGTGAGGCCGATTGCGCCGAAGAACATGCTGAGTGGTTCCAGCGCCTGGGCTTTGAGTTGCAGCGCCTGGGCCCGGAAACTCTGGCGATCCGGCAGATCCCCGCTCTGCTCAAGCAGGCCGAGGCGACTCGTCTGGTGCAGGATGTGCTCGGTGATCTGCTCGAATACGGCACCACTGACCGCATTCAGGCGCATCTCAATGAGCTGCTCGGCACCATGGCCTGTCATGGCGCAGTGCGGGCTAACCGGCGGCTGACCTTGCCGGAAATGAACGGCCTGCTGCGCGACATGGAAAGCACCGAGCGCAGCGGTCAATGCAACCATGGTCGTCCCACTTGGACCCAGCTGGGTATGGACGATTTGGATAAGCTGTTCTTGCGCGGTCGTTAAGTCAGTCGCGCTACTCCATTTAGAGACTTCTTGAGCATGTCCGAGCGCCTGCCTCCGGCGATATTCCTGATGGGGCCGACTGCCGCCGGCAAGACCGACTTGGCCATCGAGCTGGCGCGGGTGTTGCCCTGCGAGCTGATCAGCGTCGACTCGGCATTGATCTACCGCGGCATGGATATCGGTACCGCCAAGCCGGATAAGGCGACTCTGGCTGAGTTTCCCCACCGCTTGATCGATATTCGCGACCCGGCCGAAAGTTATTCGGCGGCCGAATTTCGCCGTGACGCCCTGGCGGCCATGGCTGAAATCACCGCGCGCGGGCGTATTCCGCTGCTGGTGGGCGGCACCATGCTGTATTACAAGGCATTGCTCGAGGGGCTGGCGGATATGCCCAGCGCCGATGCGCAGGTGCGCGCCGAGCTTGAGGCGCGCGGCCAGGCTGAAGGTTGGGAGGTGTTGCATGCCGAGTTGCAGTCGGTCGATCCCGAGTCTGCCGCACGCATCCATCCCAATGACCCGCAGCGCCTGATTCGGGCGCTGGAGGTCTATCGCGTGAGCGGTTTGAGCATGACCGCCCATCGCCAGCGTCAGGCTGCAGAAAATACTGCCAGCGGCGCATCGGCCGCCGGTCAATTCCCCTATACTGTGGCGCAATTGGCCATTGCGCCGGCGCAACGACAGCTGTTGCACGAGCGAATTGCTCTGCGTTTTCAGCTGATGTTGGAACAGGGGCTGGTTGCCGAGGTCGAAGGCCTGCGTCAGCGCAGTGACTTACACGTGGGGTTGCCGTCTATACGTGCAGTGGGTTATCGCCAAGTCTGGGATTACCTGGATGGCAACCTCAGTGCGCAGCAGATGCAGGAGCGCGGCATCATTGCCACGCGCCAATTGGCCAAGCGGCAGTTCACTTGGTTACGTGGTTGGCAGGATGTGCAGTGGCTGGATAGTTTGGCCTGTGACAATCTGCCGCGTGCCTTGAAATACCTGGCAGCGGTCTCCATATTGACCTGAGACCTTGCCGTTGGCCGTCTATCCTTGGGGGTAAGACGGCTTTAAGCCGTTCGTTGGTTTACTAAAAATTATTGAAAATTGATCCTTAAAGGAGTGCGGCACATGTCAAAAGGGCATTCGCTACAAGACCCTTACCTGAATACCTTGCGTAAGGAACGCGTACCGGTTTCTATTTATTTGGTTAACGGCATCAAGCTGCAAGGCCAGATCGAATCTTTCGACCAGTTCGTGATTTTGCTGAAAAACACTGTCAGCCAGATGGTCTACAAACACGCCATTTCCACTGTAGTGCCTAGCCGTCCGGTGCGTCTGCCGAGCGCCAGCGAGACCGAGCAAGCTGAAGCTGAGCCTGGTAACGCCTGATTTAGGAGGCTGCATTGTTCTTCGAGCGCCATGAGGGTGGAGAGCGGGCCATTCTGGTTCATCTGGACGGCCAAAATTCCGAGGTGCGCGAAGATCCGCAGGAGTTTCAGGAGCTGGCGCTGTCTGCCGGCGCTGAAACTGTCGCGTTTTTCAGCATTCCGAGTAATCGGCTAACGGCCAAGTACCTGATCGGCAGTGGCAAAGTTGAAGAGTTGCGTGATCAGGTCAAGGCCGCCGAGGCTGACCTGGTTATTTTCAACCATGTGCTCACGCCCAGTCAGGAACGCAACCTTGAGCGAGTCTTCGAGTGTCGGGTGTTGGACCGCACCGGTCTGATCCTCGATATTTTCGCCCAGCGCGCCCGTACCCATGAGGGCAAGTTGCAGGTCGAGCTGGCTCAGCTTGATCACATGAGTACGCGCCTGGTGCGAGGCTGGACCCACCTTGAGCGGCAGAAGGGGGGTATCGGCCTGCGTGGGCCGGGTGAGACCCAGCTCGAGACCGACCGCCGCCTGTTGCGCGTTCGGATTCGCCAGATCAAACAAAAGCTCGAGAAGGTGCGCAGCCAGCGTGAGCAGGCTCGGCGTGGGCGTCAGCGTGCCGATATTCCTTCGGTGTCGCTGGTGGGTTATACCAACGCCGGCAAATCGACACTGTTCAATGCGCTGACTTCCTCCGATGTGTATGCCGCCGATCAGTTGTTCGCCACCCTCGACCCGACGCTGCGGCGGCTGGAGCTGGATGACCTGGGGCCAATCGTACTGGCCGATACCGTGGGCTTTATCCGCCATTTGCCGCATAAGCTGGTCGAGGCCTTCCGCGCGACGCTCGAAGAGTCGAGCAATTCCGACTTGCTGCTGCACGTAATCGACTCCCATGAGCCCGAGCGCGATCAGCAGATCGAGCAGGTGTTGGCGGTGCTGGGGGAGATCGGCGCGCATGAGTTGCCGTTGCTTGAGGTGTACAACAAGCTCGACCTGCTCGAAGGCGTGGAGCCGCAGATTCAGCGCGATGCTGATGGCAAGCCGCAACGGGTCTGGCTGTCGGCGCGTGACGGGCGCGGTTTGCCGTTGCTGCACCAGGCGATAGCCGAGCTGTTGGGTGATGACCTGTTTGTCGGTACATTGCAGTTGCCGCAGCGCCTGGGGCGTTTGCGAGCGCAGTTTTTTGCCTTGGGCGCGGTGCAGAGCGAGGCGCATGCCGAGGATGGCAGCAGCTTGCTCAGCGTGCGCCTGTCGCGAATCGAGTTGAACCGGCTGGTCAGTCGCGAAGGGCTGAAGCCGCAGGAATTTATCGAGCAACACACTTTGCAATAAAGCCTGCGCCAGTGGCTTTGCCGCTGGCTGCATGCATTCTGTAGCATTGGCGGGCGCGCCGTGGGCGCGTCTTTGCTTTATCAGATGGAGAGCGCTATGGCTTGGAATGAGCCGGGTGGCAACTCGAATAATCAGGACCCATGGGGTGGCCGTAAGAACGGTGATCGCAAGGGGCCGCCGGATATCGATGAGGCCTTCCGCAAGCTGCAGGAGAGCCTGAATGGGCTGTTCGGTGGCGGCAAGAAACGAGGCGGCGAGACTGGCTCAGGCAGTGGCGGCGGTTTTGGCCTGCTGTTTGTCGGCCTGGGTCTGCTGGCCGCGATCTGGCTGTACAGCGCCATCTATGTGGTCGATGAGCAGGAGCAGGCCGTGGTGCTGCGCTTCGGCAAGTACTACGAGACGGTCGGTCCGGGCCTGAATATCTATTTCCCGCCGATTGATCGCAAGTTCCAGGAAAACGTCACCCGTGAGCGTGCTTACAGCAAGCAGGGCCAGATGTTGACCGAGGACGAAAACATCATCGAAGTGCCGCTGACCGTGCAGTACAAGATCAGCAACTTGCAGGATTTTGTGCTCAACGTCGATCAGCCGGAAATCAGTTTGCAACACGCCACCGATAGCGCCGTGCGCCACGTGGTGGGTTCCACCGAGATGGATCAGGTGCTGACTGAAGGTCGTGAACTGATGGCCAGTGAGGTCAAGGAGCGTCTGCAGCGCTTCCTCGATACCTATCGCACCGGTATCACCGTGACCCAGGTCAACCTGCAGAGCGCGGCTGCGCCGCGTGAAGTGCAGGAAGCCTTCGATGACGTGATTCGTGCCCGTGAAGACGAGCAGCGTGAGAAGAATCAGGCGGAAACCTACGCCAATGGCGTGGTGCCGGAAGCGCGTGGTCAGGCTCAGCGCCTGATTGAAGATGCCAGCGGCTACCGTGATGAAGTGGTTTCCCGCGCCCAGGGTGAGGCAGATCGCTTTACTGCTCTGGTTGTCGAGTACCGCAAGGCACCGGAAGTGACGCGCGAGCGCCTGTATCTGGACACCATGCAGGAGATGATGACCAACACCAGCAAGGTGCTGGTAACCGGCGACAAGGGGCAGAACAACCTGCTCTATCTGCCGCTGGATAAAATGATCGATGGCCGTAGCGCGCCTGCTGCGCCGACCTCGAGCGCTGCTGCCAGCGATGCGAGTTCGCGCGTGAGTATCGACCCGCGTCAGGTTGAGCTGCGTACAAGGGAGAGCCGTTGATGAGCAATAAATCGCTGATCGCCCTTATTGTTGGCGTGGTCTTGGCGCTGGTCGCCTGGAACAGCTTCTATATCGTGGCGCAAACCGAGCGTGCGGTGCTGCTGCAGTTCGGCCGTATCGTCCAGCCGGACGTGCAGCCTGGCGTGCATGTGAAGATTCCGTACGTCAACCAGGTGCGCAAGTTCGATGCGCGTCTGCTGACCCTGGATTCCAGTAGCTCGCGTTTTCTCACGCTCGAGAAAAAGGCGCTGATGGTCGATGCCTTCGCCAAATGGCGCGTACTGGATGCCGAGCGTTACTACACCGCGACGTCCGGTATGAAGCAGATTGCCGACGAGCGTCTGGCCCGTCGTCTGGAGGCGTCGCTGCGTGACCAGTTCGGCAAGCGCACCCTGCACGAATCGGTGTCGGGTGAGCGCGATGCGCTGATGGCAGATGTGACCGCCTCTTTGAATAAGGCTGCGCAGAAAGAGCTGGGTATCGAAGTGGTGGACGTGCGCGTCAAGGCCATCGACCTGCCGAAGGAGGTCAACCGCAGCGTGTTCGACCGCATGAGTTCGGAGCGTGAGCGTGAGGCTCGCGAGCACCGCGCCAAGGGTAAGGAGCTGGCCGAGGGTATTCGTGCCGACGCCGACCGTCAGCGTCGTGTGCTGCTGGCCGATGCCTACCGTCAGGCTGAAGAGCTGCGTGGTACGGGCGATGCCCAGGCCTCGGCGATCTACTCCAAGGCGTATGGCATGGACCAGGAGTTCTATTCGTTCTATCGCAGCCTGAGGGCTTATCGCGAGAGTTTCGCCGATAAGCGTGACGTGCTGGTGCTGGATCCGAAGAGCGACTTCTTCCGTTACCTGGAGCAATCCAAGCCTTAAGTCATCACCCCGGCGGGCACCGCCGGGGTGATCCTTGTGGAAAACGTGGTATCATGCGGCAGCCGGGAAAATCCCGGCTTTTTTGCGTCTGTGGGAAGCATGTGGCAGGAACTGGGCATCGCATTGTGTCTATTGCTGGTGCTGGAGGGCATCCTGCCCTTCCTGTGTCCGCGCCATTGGCGTGGTGCGCTTTTACAATTGACCCGGCTGTCTGACCGACAGCTGCGTCTGATCGGGTTGGCCAGCATGCTGCTGGGAACAACTGTCCTTTATTGGCTTCACTGAAGGCTTGTGCCGCCCGGTCCAAGAGGGGAATGGCGAAATGGCAACGGTAGACCGCTGGCTGCTGCCAGATGGCATCGAAGAAGTACTGCCGCCGTACGCGGGGCGTATTGAAGTGGCGCGCCGCCAGGTGCTGGATCTGTTCCAGCGCTGGGGCTATGAATTCGTGGTAACGCCGCACATCGAATATCTGGAGTCGCTGCTGACCGGCGCGGGCCAGGATCTGGATCTGCGCACCTTCAAAGTGACCGACCCGCTGTCCGGTCGGCAGATGGGCTTTCGTGCCGACATCACGCCGCAAGTGGCGCGCATTGATGCGCATACCTTGCGTCGCGAAGGCCCGAGCCGCCTGTGCTACGCCGGCAGCGTGGTGCATGCTCAGCCGCGTGCGCTGACCACTTCGCGCAGCCCGATCCAGTTGGGTGCCGAGCTGTACGGCGACGCCAGCCCGGCCAGCGATGTGGAGGTGATCAGCCTGCTGGTCAATACCCTTGAGCTGGCGGCGGTGCCGGACGTGCATATGGACCTGGGCCACGTCGGTATCTACCGCGGCCTGGCGCGTGCTGCCGAACTTTCTGGCGAAGTCGAGCAGCAGCTGTTTGACGCACTGCAGCGCAAGGCCATGGATGAAGTGGCTGAGCTGACCGAAACCCTGCCCGATGAGCTGCGCAAGATGTTGCGCGCGCTCAGCGAACTGTGTGGCGGTCGCGAGGTGCTGGACTTGGCGCAGGCTTGTCTGGTCGATGCTCCCGATGACGTGCATGCGGCGCTGGACGACCTGATGGCGATTGCCGATGCGCTGAGCTTGCGCTACCCGGAATTACCGCTGTACTTCGATCTGGGCGAATTGCGCGGCTACCACTATCACACCGGTGTGGTGTTTGCGGCCTTTGTGCCGGGGGTGGGTTATGCGATTGCCCAGGGCGGCCGTTATGACGACATCGGCGCCGACTTCGGTCGCGCCCGTCCGGCGACAGGTTTCTCGACCGATTTGAAAACCCTGGTCAGCCTGGGTCAGATGCAGCTTGGCGAAGAGCCTGCTGGCGTCTGGGCTCCGGATAACCATGATGTGTTTTTGTGGCAGGCGATTCAGCGCTTGCGCCAGGACGGTCAGCGCGTGGTTCAGGCATTGCCTGGCCAGGTTGCGGCTGATGCCGAGGCGGCAGGCTGTGATCGTCAGTTGCTGTTGCGTGATGGTCGTTGGCAGTTGGCTGCGTTGGCATCCTGAGCGGCGTCCTGAAATGTTTCCGTCGGCTGCGGCCGGCATCAAGTTTGCGCGAAGAGGGTTAGTGTTATGGGTAAGAATGTCGTAGTCCTGGGCACCCAGTGGGGCGATGAAGGCAAGGGCAAGATCGTCGACCTGCTGACCGAACAGGCTGCAGCTGTTGTGCGTTATCAGGGCGGCCACAACGCCGGCCACACCCTGGTGATCGACGGCGAGAAGACCGTTCTGCACCTGATCCCTTCGGGCATTCTGCGTGAAAACGTGCAGTGCCTGATCGGCAACGGCGTAGTGGTCGCCCCTGACGCGCTGATGCGTGAAATCATCAAGCTGGAAGAGAAGGGTGTACCGGTGCGCGAGCGCCTGCGCATCAGCCCGTCTTGCCCGCTGATTCTGCCGTACCACGTGGCCCTCGATCAGGCGCGTGAGAAAGCCCGTGGCGATGCCAAGATCGGCACCACCGGCCGCGGCATCGGCCCGGCCTACGAAGACAAGGTGGCGCGTCGCGGTCTGCGCATTGGCGACCTGTTCCACCGCGAGCGTTTCGCCGCCAAGCTCGGTGAGCTGCTGGATTACCACAACTTCGTACTGGTCAATTACTACAAAGAGCCGGCCATCGACTTCCAGAAGACGCTCGACGAGTGCATGGAGTACGCCGAGCTGCTCAAGCCGATGATGACCGACGTGACCGCCGTGCTGCACGACATGCGTCGTGAGGGTAAGGACATCATGTTCGAAGGCGCGCAGGGTTCGCTGCTGGATATCGACCACGGTACCTACCCCTACGTCACCAGCTCCAACACCACCGCAGGCGGTATCGCCACCGGTTCCGGTTTCGGCCCGATGTACCTGGATTACATCCTCGGTATCACCAAGGCCTACACCACCCGCGTTGGCTCGGGGCCGTTCCCGACTGAGCTGTTCGACGAAACCGGCGCGTTCCTCGCCAAGCGTGGCCATGAGTTCGGTTCGACCACTGGTCGCGCCCGTCGCTGCGGCTGGTTCGATGCGGTAATCCTGCGTCGCGCCATCGAAATCAACAGTATCTCCGGCCTGTGCCTGACCAAGCTCGACGTCCTCGACGGCCTGGAAACCATCCGCATCTGCGTGGGTTACAAGGATCAGAATGGCGACGTGCTGGTCGATGCACCGACCGATGCCGACAGCTACCTGGGCCTGCAGCCGGTTTACGAAGAAATGCCGGGCTGGAGCGAGTCGACCCTGGGTGCCAAGACCCTGGAAGAACTGCCCGCAGCTGCGCGTGCCTACATCAAGCGTGTGGAAGAGTTGGTCGGTGCGCCGATTGATATCGTCTCCACCGGCCCGGACCGCAACGAGACTATTGTGTTGCGTCATCCGTTTGCCTGATAGTCACAGGCAGTGCACAGGGGGTCGCCAATTGGCGGCCCTTTGTCGTTTCTGGTCTGGGCAAAAATGACCGGGAGCCATGTTTGACGTCGCGTAGCGACGGCCCGGAGGGTGACTGCCATGGATGGTGAGCCATAAAAAATTCGGGCTAGCCTTTATAAATCAGTGTCCCCGCCGTTATAGGCAATACCGTTGTCAGGAGTGTCTGCCGTGTTTGCCATTATTTCTGTGCTGCGCAGTCGTTTGTTGTTGCCGGTGTTTCTGGCGCTGGGCGTGGCCTTGCTGGTGCAGGTTGTTGTGGCGGTAGCCTTGACGCGGACCACGGTGGCAACCCTTGAGGCGGATTTGGCCAAAGGCATGCAGGCCGATACGGCGCGTTTGGTCGATGAGTTGAGCAAGGCTGGTGATGAAGTGCGTGGCGGCCTGGACAGTCTTTCTGCCAGCACTCAGGCGCAGTTGGCCAAAGGCCTTTCCGTCCGGTTGGCTGAAGAGCAGGTACAGATTCGCGGCGTGCTGGACAGTAACCTCAAGCGCTCGGCGGATGAGTTGGCGCAGTTGTTATCGGCTGTAGCGCCGAAGGCGATCTGGGATGCCGATGTGCCTGCTTTGACCGAGTTGGTGCGCGGTGCGCATCGCAATCCGGCGGTGTTGTTTGCGGTGTATCTCGATGCGCAAGGCCAGCGCCTGACGCGTCACCTCAACCGGCAGGACTCGCGCGTGCGTGCGCTGATGGCCAAAGGTGAAGGTGAAGGTGCGTTGGATAAAGTGCTGCAGGCGGCAACCAATGACCCGGGTGTGTATATAGCGGAGGCGACGATCAGCCCGATGGGTTCGGATATCGGCAAGGTTCTCTTGGGTGTTTCCACGGCATCAGTGGATGAGGAATTGGCGAAGCTGGACAAGCGCTTTGTCAGTTTGATCGACAGCAGTGGTCAGTTGGTTTCCGAGAGTTTGAGTGGTGCGGCAGCAAGCAGCGCCGAGGCATTGTCGACACGTTTGGGTGTGGCGCGCGAGGCGGCCGGCGGCATGGCAGAAAACAGCCGTGAAGTGGTGCAGGCCGCCGCCGCCGGTTTGCGCTGGAATATCAGTATGGGTCTGGTGGTGGTCGCTCTAGTGATCTTGCTGGTATTGGCCTTGGTGCTGGGGCGGCGCGTGGTCAGCAAGCTGCACACCCTGATTGCGGTGTTGAACGATTGGGCCGCGGGTGAGGGTGATCTGACTCGCCGGGTTGAGCTTAATAGTCGTGATGAGATTGGTGACATGGCGGCGGCGGTCAATCGCTTCGTCGCCAAGCTGCAGCCGATTGTGCGTGAGGCCGGCGAGGTGGCATCGCTGACCGGGCAGGAAATCGCCAATCTAGCCTCGCGCAGTGCCGCCGCCGAGTCTGCGGCCGAGCGCCAGCGCGATGAGGTGGCTGGTAGCTTGCAGGCACTGGCGGAAATGGCGGGTGAGGCGCAGGCCGAAAGTCAGGCCATGCAGGAGGCCTTGCAGCGCGTTGGTGCCATTCGCCAGGCGGCCGACGACAATGCGGCGATTGCTCAGCGTGTGGGCGGTTCAATCGAAGAATTGGTGCGTCGCGTCGAGACGGGTGCCGCGGTGATTGAGCGTCTGGCCAAGCAGAGCGAGCAGATCGAGGTGGTGTTGACGGTGATCCGCTCGATTGCCGAGCAAACCAATTTGCTCGCTCTGAACGCCGCCATCGAGGCCGCGCGGGCGGGCGAAAGTGGTCGCGGGTTTGCGGTAGTGGCCGATGAGGTGCGCGCCCTGGCCAGCAAGACGCAGCAGTCCACAGGAGATATCCAGACCCATATCGGTGCCTTGCAGCAGGGCGCGCGCGAGGCGGTCGAGGCGATCAGTCAGGCCGGCAAGCAGGCAGATCAGGGCTTGGCCGCGTTGCATGAGAGTGCGCGGGTGCAGCAGTCGGTGCGTTCGGCGGTTGAGGAGGTGCATGGCGCGATCAATGCGGCAACTGAGGCAGCGGCGCATCAGGCGCAGGGTGCGGATGCGGTGCGTGGGCGGGTCGAGGTGATTCATGTCGAGGCGCGCCGCGCGGCTGAGGCGGTGGCGGCGACCGCGAGCAGCGGGCGCATCCTCGATGGCCTGGCGAAGAAACTCAAGGCCAGCTTGGGGCAATTCCGCGTCTAAGGGCTACGTTTAAGGCGTGTGGCGGGGCTGCTGGGCGCTCGCCATATGCTTGGCGAGCCTGGGTGCGGTAAATCGCAGGCAATAAAAAACCGAGCGCTTGGCTCGGTTTTTTGAATTGGTGCCCAGGAGAAGACTCGAACTTCCACGACCGTAAGGTCACCAGCACCTGAAGCTGGCGTGTCTACCAATTTCACCACCTGGGCATTGATTGCAAATGTTGCTTGTTTGCGATCAACTACAACTCGGTTAACTTCGTTTCCCGTCGTTGTGGCGCGCATAATACGGACCGTGTTTTTACTTGTAAACCCCTGTTGTTAAAAAATTTTATTCCGTGTGCCGGGCTGACCCGGACAGTGGTTTCGCGCTTCAATAGGCACATGGCAAACCGAATTTGTGTAAATAAGGTGAATTACCTCTAATGGCCGATTGGCAATCCCTCGATCCCGAGGCCGCTCGTGAAGCGGAAAAATACGATAACCCCATTCCAAGTCGCGAGCTGATCCTGCAGCACCTGTCTGATCGTGGCTCACCGGCGGCTCGTGAAGAGCTGGCTGACGAGTTTGGTCTGGCCAGCGAAGAACAGCTGGAAGCCTTGCGCCGTCGCTTGCGCGCCATGGAGCGCGATGGTCAGTTGATCTATACGCGCCGTGGCACTTACGCGCCGGTGGACAAGCTTGATTTGATCCTCGGCCGTATCAGCGGTCACCGTGATGGCTTTGGTTTCCTGATTCCTGACGATGGCAGCGATGATCTGTTCCTGAGCCCGGCGCAGATGCGTCTGGTATTTGATGGCGACCGTGCGCTGGCGCGCGTCACCGGCCTCGATCGTCGTGGTCGCCGTGAAGGTGGCGTGGTCGAGGTGATTTCCCGCGCCCATGAATCCATAGTCGGTCGTTACTACGAAGAAAGTGGCATCGGTTTCGTCGTCGCCGACAACCCGAAGATCCAGCAGGAAGTGCTGGTCACCCCCGGCCGTAACGCCAACGCCAAGCAGGGCCAGTTCGTCGAGGTGAAGATCACCCACTGGCCGACTCCGCGCTTCCAGCCGCAAGGCGACGTGGTTGAGGTGGTTGGCAACTACATGGCACCGGGCATGGAAATCGATGTTGCCCTGCGCAGCTACGACATTCCGCATGTCTGGCCAGAAGCCGTGGTCAAAGAGGCGCGTAAGCTCAAGCCGGAAGTCGAAGAGAAGGACAAGGAAAAGCGCATCGATTTGCGCCATCTACCGTTCGTCACCATCGACGGCGAAGACGCGCGCGACTTCGATGACGCGGTGTATTGCGAGAAGAATGGCAGCAACTGGCGGCTGTTCTCCGGCGGCTGGAAGCTCTATGTCGCCATCGCCGACGTTTCCCACTATGTGAAGATCGATTCGGCGCTGGATGCCGAGGCCCAGGTGCGTGGCAACTCGGTGTACTTCCCGGAGCGGGTTATCCCGATGCTGCCGGAGGAGCTGTCCAACGGCCTGTGCTCGCTGAATCCGCATGTTGATCGTCTGGCCATGGTCTGCGAGATCAGCATCTCGAAAACCGGCAAGATGACCGATTACCAGTTCTACGAAGCGGTGATCCACTCCCATGCGCGCCTGACCTACAACAAGGTCAGCGCCATGCTCGAGCAGCCAAAAGGTAGCGAAGGCAAGGCCCTGCGCGGTGAATACAAGGAGGTGCTGCCGCACCTCAAGCAGCTGTATTCGCTGTATCAGGTGCTGTTGGCGGCGCGCCATGAGCGCGGTGCCATCGATTTCGAGACCCAGGAAACCCGGATCATCTTCGGTGCCGGGCGCAAGATTGCCGAGATTCGCCCAACCCAGCGCAACGATGCGCACAAGTTGATCGAAGAGTGCATGCTGGCCGCCAACGTGGCCACCGCCGCCTTTATGCAGAAGCATGAAATTCCGGCGCTATACCGCGTGCACGACGGTCCGCCGCCGGAGCGGGTGGAGAAACTCAAGGCATTCCTCACCGAGCTGGGTCTGTCGCTGCATCGCGGCAAGTCCAAGGACGGTCCGTCGCCCAAGGACTACCAGCTGCTGCTGGAGAGCATTCGTGAGCGCCCGGATTACCACCTGATCCAGACCGTGATGCTGCGTTCGCTCAGTCAGGCGGTGTACAGCGCCGACAATCAGGGCCACTTCGGCCTGAATTACGAGGCCTATGCGCACTTCACCTCGCCGATTCGCCGCTACCCGGATCTGTTGATTCACCGGGCGATTCGCAGCGTGGTTCGCTCCAAGCTCGATACTCCGCACGTCAAGCGTGCGGGTGCGGCGATCATGCCGCGGGCACGGATCTACCCGTACGACGATGCGATCCTCGAGCAGCTCGGCGAGCAGTGTTCGATGTCCGAGCGCCGCGCCGATGAGGCCACGCGCGATGTGGTGAACTGGCTCAAGTGCGAGTTTATGAAGGATCGCGTCGGTGAGACCTTCCCTGGTGTGATCACCGCGGTGACCGGTTTCGGCCTGTTCGTCGAGTTGAAGGACATCTATGTCGAAGGCCTGGTGCATGTCACTGCGCTGCCGGCGGATTACTACCACTTCGACCCGGTTCATCACCGCTTGGCGGGTGAGCGTAGTGGTCGTAATTTCCGTCTTGGCGACAGCGTTGAAGTCAAGGTCATGCGCGTCGATCTGGATGAGCGCAAGATCGATTTCGAAATGGCCGAAGGCAAGGCAGTTGCGCCAGTGGGTGCGCGTCGTGGCGGTTTCGAGTCGGCCGCCGGCAAAACCGGGCGTCGCGGTGAGCGCGCCAGTGCCGGCAATACCGATGTTGAGAAAAGCCGCGCGCTGAAGAAGTCGCTGCTGAGTGAATCGAAAAGCAAGGCGAGCAAGCCGGCTGCCAAGGGCGAGCCAGTCAAGCCGGCGGGTCGCTCCAGCAAGCCAGGCAGCCACCGCAAGGGCGCGCCAGCCGGTGGTGCGCCGACGTCCGGTGGGCCGCGCAAGCGTAAGGCGAAATCATGAGTCAGTTGGAGAAGATCTACGGCGTGCATGCCGTAGAGGCTTTGCTGCGGCATCACCCGAAGCGGGTCAAGCAGGTTTGGCTCGCGGAGGGGCGTAACGATCCGCGCGTGCAGGTGCTGTTGGCTTTGGCCGCGGATGCGCGGGTTGCAGTTGGCCAGTGCGAGCGCCGCGAGATGGATGCCTGGGTCGAGGGCGTGCATCAGGGCGTGGTCGCCGATGTCAGCCCTAGCCAGGTGTGGGGCGAGGCCATGCTCGATGAATTGCTCGATCGCACCGATGGGCCGCCGCTGCTGTTGGTGCTCGACGGTGTGACCGATCCGCACAACCTCGGCGCCTGCCTGCGTACCGCCGATGCCGCGGGTGCGTTGGCGGTGATCGTGCCGAAAGACAAGTCGGCCACGCTCAACGCGACCGTGCGCAAGGTGGCCTGCGGTGCCGCCGAAGTGATTCCGCTGGTGGCCGTGACCAATCTCGCGCGCACTCTGGAGAAGCTCCAGCAGCGCGGCTTGTGGGTGGTCGGCACGGCGGGCGAGGCCGAGCAGGAGTTGTATCAACATGATCTGACCGGGCCGACCGTGCTGATCATGGGTGCAGAAGGCAAAGGCATGCGCCGCCTGACTCGCGAGCACTGCGATTACCTGGTCAAGCTGCCGATGGCCGGCAGCGTCAGCAGCCTCAATGTCTCGGTCGCCACCGGGGTTTGCCTGTTCGAGGCCCTGCGCCAGCGCAAAGCTGTCGGCAAGCGTTAGGGCTGCGGTACGGGCTTCGCCATGCGGGGCCCGGCATTGTCGTTACCTTTACGCTGTTCAAATAATCACCAGTTCGCCTTGCGTGTGGCGGGGGGCTTCTCTAGAATGTCGCCCCTTGCCGCGACGGCAGGTGCGTTTGTGCCTTTCTGTCGCAGCAAGACAAACAGTGTCATTCACTCCTTGCCTGACCGCATTTGGCGGCAGGCTACAACCCGTAAGGAGCATTTATGCGTCATTACGAAATCATCTTTCTGGTTCACCCGGACCAGAGCGAGCAAGTCGGCGGCATGGTTGAGCGTTACACCAAGCTGATCGAAGAAGACGGCGGCAAAATTCACCGCCTGGAAGATTGGGGCCGTCGTCAGCTGGCTTACGCCATCAACAACGTTCACAAAGCCCACTACGTGATGCTTAACGTAGAGTGCACCGGCAAAGCCCTGGCTGAGCTGGAAGACAACTTCCGTTACAACGATGCCGTGATCCGTAACTTGGTCATCCGTCGCGACGAGGCCGTTACTGACCAGTCCGAGATGCTCAAGGCCGAAGAAAACCGCAGTGAGCGTCGTGAGCGTCGTGACCGTCCTGAGCATGCCGATTCTGTTGATGGCGATGACAGTGACAGCAGCGACAGCGACAACGCTGACGAGTAATCCACGGATCTATTGAGGAGCCACTCTCATGGCACGTTTCTTCCGTCGTCGTAAATTCTGCCGTTTCACCGCAGAAGAAGTGAAAGAGATCGATTTCAAAGATCTCAACACTCTGAAAGCCTACATCTCGGAAACCGGCAAAATCGTTCCTAGCCGTATCACCGGTACTAAGGCTCGTTATCAGCGTCAGCTGGCTACCGCTATCAAGCGCGCCCGCTTCCTGGCCCTGCTGCCTTACACCGACAGCCACGGCCGCTGAGACCAGATGTTCGACAAGAAGTAAGGGATAAATTGCATGCGCGCCTTAGCTGAATTCATTATGCGCGGCCGTATGCAGGCCACTCTCGTAGTGGTGGTTTCTGCGGCATTGCCGCTGCTGTTCTGGTTGAGTGCTGCCGCTGGAAGCCTGGTGCTTCTGCGGCGCGGTTGGAGTGATGCCCTCGGCATCCTCGCCTGGGCCCTGCTGCCGGCCATTGGCTGGTGGTATTTCGGTGAGCCGCGCACCCTCTTGGTGTTGCTCGGTGCGCTGAGTTTGGCGTTGTTGTTACGCGCCAATCTGTCCTGGAATCGCGTGCTGCTGTGCAGCGTGGCATTAGGCCTGGTGTATGGGCTGGTCCTGGGTGCGGTGTTCCGCGAACCCATTGAAGCCATGGCGTTTGAGCTGCAAAAGCTCATGCCGCAAATGCTCGATGGGGTTCACCAACAGATGTCGGTGGATGAGCGAGCGCAGCTGGATAGCCTGATTGCACCGGTGCTGACCGGTTTGATCGCGGCGTTGTTGCAGATAGTCAGTCTGTTGAGCCTGATGCTTGGGCGCTTCTGGCAGGCGCAGTTGTATAACCCCGGCGGTTTCGGGCGCGAGTTTCGCGCGCTGCGACTGCCGACCCCGCTGGCGATGTTGCTGCTGGTAGGCATGCTGTTGGGGCCCAATCTGGGTCCGCAAATGGCCATGCTGACACCGTTGTGCAGTGTGCCGTTGGCGTTTGCTGGCATCGCCCTGTTGCATGGGCTGGTGACGCAGGGTCGGTTGGCGAAGTTCTGGCTGGTTGGGTTGTACATCACGCTGTTGCTGTTTATGCAGCTGACTTATCCGTTACTGGTGGTTTTGGCCATCGTCGACAGTCTGCTTGATTTTCGTGGTCGCTTTGAGCGCAAACAAGGCTCTGGCTCCGCGAACGGTGAAGGTTAAAAGTTAAGAGGTTATTACCAAATGGAACTGATCCTGCTGGAAAAAATCGCCAACCTGGGCAACCTGGGCGATAAAGTGAATGTTAAGTCCGGTTACGGTCGTAACTTCCTGTTGCCGCAAGGCAAAGCCACCGCCGCTACTCCTGCAAACGTTGCTGCGTTTGAAGCGCGTCGCGCCGAGCTGGAAAAACTGGCTACCGAGAAGAAAGCGTACGCTGAATCCCGCGCTGCCCAGTTGGCTGAACTGGAAGTCACCATCACCGCTACCGCGGGCGATGAAGGCAAACTGTTCGGCTCCATCGGTACTCACGACATCGCCGAAGCCCTGACCGCCTCTGGCGTTGAAGTGGCCAAAGCTGAAGTGCGTCTGCCGAACGGCACCATTCGCCAGGTTGGCGAATACGACGTAGCTGTGCACCTGCACACCGACGTTGAAGCAACCGTTAAGGTTGTTGTAGTAGCTGCCTAAGGTAGCCTGCTAAGCGGGCCTTGCACTTAGGTGCAGGCCCGCTAACATCGGGCACGGCATTGCGAAAGCGATGCCGTGCCCTTTGTTTTTCTACACCAGAATTTTGCCCAGAGCCTTATGAACGACATCAGCCTGCCCGAACAGTACGACCTGCAAGCCTCCGCCTTGAAGGTGCCGCCGCACTCGATTGAGGCCGAGCAAGCCGTACTGGGCGGCCTGATGCTCGACAACAATGCCTGGGAGCGGGTGCTCGATGCGGTGTCCGATGGCGACTTCTATCGGCATGACCACCGCCTGATCTTCCGTGCGATCTTCAAGCTGGCCGAGCGTAACCACCCCTTCGACGTGGTCACCGTGTCCGAGCAGCTTGACCAGGAAGGGCAGCTGTCGCAGGTCGGTGGCTTGGCCTATCTCGGTGAGCTGGCGAAGAACACACCGTCGGTGGCCAACATCAAGGCCTATGCGCAGATCATTCGTGAGCGCGCCACGCTGCGCCAGTTGATCGGTATCAGCGGTGAAATCGCCGACAGCGCCTATATGCCGCAAGGCCGTACCGGTGCCGAGATTCTCGATGAGGCCGAGCGCCTGATCTTCCAGATCGCCGAGGCTCGGCCGAAGACCGGTGGCCCGGTGGGGATCAACGACATCCTGGTCAAGGCCATCGACCGCATCGATACCCTGTTCAATTCGGGCGATGCGATCACCGGGCTGTCCACCGGCTTTAGCGATCTGGACGACCTGACCAGCGGCTTGCAGCCGGCTGACCTGATCATCGTCGCCGGTCGACCGTCGATGGGTAAGACCACCTTCGCCATGAACCTAGTAGAAAACGCGCTGATGCGCAGTGACAAGGTGGTGATGGTGTACTCGCTGGAGATGCCTTCCGACTCCATCGTCATGCGTATGCTCGCCTCCCTGGGGCGCATCGACCAGACCAAGGTGCGTGCCGGTCGCCTGGATGACGACGATTGGCCGCGGCTGACCAGTGCGGTCAACCTGCTCAACGACCGCAAGCTGTTTATCGACGATACCGCCGGCATCTCGCCCTCGGAGATGCGCGCGCGCACCCGGCGCCTGGCTCGTGAGCACGGCGAGATCGGCCTGATCATGGTCGACTACCTGCAGTTGATGCAGATCCCCGGCTCCAGTAGCGATAGCCGAGTCAACGAGATTTCTGAAATCTCCCGCTCGCTGAAGGCCCTGGCCAAGGAATTCAACTGCCCGGTGATTGCCCTGTCGCAGCTTAACCGTGGCCTGGAACAGCGTCCGAACAAGCGCCCGATCAACTCCGACTTGCGTGAATCGGGGGCGATCGAGCAGGACGCCGACATCATCATGTTTGTGTACCGCGACGAGGTGTACCACCCCGAGACCGAGTACAAGGGCGTCGCCGAGATCATCATCGGCAAGCAACGTAACGGTCCGTTGGGTACGGCGCGGCTGGCCTTCCTCGGCAAGTACTCGCGCTTCGAGAACCTGGCACCGGGTAGTTACCAGTTCGACGACGAGTGATCCTAAACCGCGATCTTCCGGCGTTTAGCTTTTGTACAGCGGTGCGGTGGCGTGCTCGCCCAGATACGGTTTGAGGTAGTCCTCCAGGCGTTGGCCCGCCGCCGGCTCAAAGGTTTCCGCGCGGTCCTGCAGCTGTTCCACGCGGTCGATGCGGAAGTTGCGGAAGTCGTTGCGCAGCTCACACCAGCTGCACAAGGTCCAGGTTTGCCCCCAGAAGAACAGCCCCAGCGGCCAGACGCAGCGTTGACTGGTTTCTCCGCGTTCATCGCGGTAGTCGATCAGCAGTTTGTGGCGCTGGCGTATGGCTTGGCGCAGCTGGCCGAGCCAGTGCACGGGATACGGATTGGTTTCGGGGGCAAACAGCTGGTTGCGATTGAGCTCATCACGCAGCTCGTTGGGCAGCACGCCGTGGATCTTCGCCAGTGCCGATTCGGCGGCCCGTTGTAGTTGTGGGTCCGCCCAGGCCTTGACCATGCGCGCGCCCACGAGCAACGCCTCTATCTCCTCGCGCTCGAACATCAAGGGTGGCAAATCCATCGGTTGGCGCAGCACGTAGCCGACACCGGCTTCACCTTCCAGCGGGACTCCGGAAAGTGAAAGGTCTTGGATATCGCGATAAATAGTGCGCACCGATACTTGCAGGCGCTCGGCCAGCCACTGTGCGGTGGTCAGGCGACGGCTGCGCAGAAACTGCACGATTTGAAATAGACGGTCGGCGCGCCTCATGTTGCCTCAGGTGTTCTCGCTCTGGGTTGCCGGGCGCGCTGACGCACGCCCGGTGTGGTGCGGTTTAGGACATGCTGTGCAGGCCCACTTCATTACCTTCGCTGTCTTTTATCACAGCGATAAAGCCATGCGGCGCGATCGACATCTTGCTGTGGATGATGACGCCTCCTGCCGAGGGCACCCGGTTGACCACGGCATCCAGTTGGCCCTCGACGTTCAGGTAGATGCGGGTGCCGCCAATGCCACTCTGTTGCTCAGCTGACTCGCTCAGGCAGCCACCGACACCGCTTTCCTGTGCATGGGGGAACAGGGCCATGCGCCCGCCCATGCCTTCCATGACCTCCAGCGGAGTGGCCAGGGCGCGCTCATAGAAGCCACGGGCCCGCTCGAAGTTGCTGACAAATAGTTCGAACCAGTTGATCGCATTCATTTTCTCTCTCCTTGAAGGTTAGGGTGCGACAGGCAACCGCAGTATCTGACGGCGCGTTTTAGCCTGTGGAACCCACTCTAGGGGAGTGCTACTGACAGCTTATTGTCAGTAGCCTTTGCCTCTGTGCAATTAAATTTAAGCCGCTAACGTCGGTGCCGCTGGGCAGTGGCTGTGGTTGCCTACCTGGCGCTTGCAGCCCGGGAACTGAGGGTTAAGATGCTCGGCTTTAGCCTGCCGTGGAGCCCAGTCATGCGTCCTCTCGTTGCCACCATTGATCTGTCAGCCATCGTCCACAACTACGCCGTGGCTAAGCGTTGTGCGCCAGGGCGGCAGGCGTTTGCGGTGGTCAAGGCGAATGCCTATGGGCATGGCGTGCGTGAGGTGGTGACGGCCCTGCACGATGTGGCCGACGGTTTCGCCGTGGCCAGCCTGGAGGAGGCGGCCGAGGTGCGCGCGTTGCATGGCACGGCGCGAATTCTGCTGCTCGAAGGCTGTTTCGAGGCGGCCGAATACCAGTTTGCCGCGCAACTGGGCCTGGATCTGGTGCTGCACAGTGAGCCACAGGCGCAGCTGCTGCTGGCGGCCAGCCTGGCGCGGCCGTTGAATGTCTGGCTCAAGCTGGACAGCGGCATGCACCGCCTGGGTTTCAGCGCGGCGACGCTGCGTGAATGGCACGGGCGTTTGCAGGCGGCGGTGCAGGTCGCCGAACTGAACCTGCTGAGCCACTTCGCCTGCGCCGATGAGCGCGGCAGTGAGATGACCGAGTTGCAGCTTGAGCGGTTTCTCGACGTGTTGGACCTGGACTTCGGCCAGCGCTCACTGGCCAATTCGGCGGCGATCCTGACCATTCCGGCTGCGCATATGGATTGGCTGCGCCCCGGCATCATGCTCTACGGTGCCTCGCCCTTTACCGAGTTAGGCGCAGCTGAGCTGGGCCTGCGTCCGGCCATGAGCCTGACGGCGCAGCTGATCGCCTGCCGTGAGGTGGCAGTGGGTGAAACCGTAGGCTATGGCGGCAACTGGCGCGCCGAGCGGCCCTCGCGAATCGGTACGGTGAGCTGTGGTTATGCCGATGGCTACCCGCGTCATGCGCCCAGTGGCACACCGGTGATCGTGGGTGGGCAGCGGGTGGCGCTGGTCGGGCGGGTTTCCATGGATATGCTGACGGTCGATTTGACTGATTTACCGGCGGCCGAGGTTGGCGATGCGGTCGAGCTGTGGGGCGCGCAGCTGGCGGTCGATGAGGTGGCCCAGGCGGCCGGTACGATTGGCTACGAGCTGCTGAGCAAGGTTACCGCGCGAGTGCCACGGCGTTATCGCAACAGCTGAGTCAGAGCAGGCCGCTCGGCACCTTCAGTACGTCCAGGTGCAGGCGTGCACTGTTGCTCAGCTCACCGTCCTCGCCGCACACCGCAGAGCCTGAACGGCCGCGACCCTTGACCTTGTAGAGCATCTCGTCGGCGGCCTTGTACAGCCCGGTGAAGGTGGTCGCGTGTTGTGGGTACAGCGCCACGCCGATGCTGATGGTCACGGTCAGGCGCTCGGCGCCGTAGCTCACCGGCTTGGCCAGCTCGTCGAGCAGGCGGCTGGCGATTTCCCGGGCGTGGTCTTCGGCGTCCGCACCGCAGATCAGTACGGCAAATTCGTCGCCACCCAGGCGCGCCACGGCATCGCCTGAACGCACGTGTTCACGCAGGCGCTGGGCGATGGCTTGCAGCATCAGGTCGCCGGCGTCGTGGCCATATTTGTCGTTGATTGGTTTGAAGTGATCAAGGTCGATCAGTAGCAGGGCAATGGCTTCGCTGTGGCGGCGGGCGTTGGCCAGTGCGGCCTCGCAGCGCTCGACCAGGTAGCGGCGGTTCGGCAGGTCGGTCAGCGGGTCGTGGAAGGCAGCGTGCTGCAACTCGCGCTCGCGTTGCCGCAGGCGCTCGTTGGCGGCGGCCAGTTCGGCCGTGCGCAGTTCGACCGAGTGCTTGAGTTCGGCGGTATTGGCTTGCGCCTGAGTCAGCCGCGCGGTTTTCTCGCGATCGGCCTGCAGCACCGCGTCGGCCTTTTCCTGCTTGAGGATCTGGATGCGGTACGCCAGGGCGAAGGAGAACAGAATGGCTTCGGCCGCCACGGCGAGCGGGAACAGGTAGGCGGTGGACTCGCCCGGCTGCACCACGCCGGCGGCGCGCAGCACCAGGATCACGAAGCTCAGCAGCACGCTACCGTAGCCCAGCAGATAGAACAGGGCTGGGGTAAAGCCCTGTTTCCAGCGGATCGCCGCGCTGAGCAGCAGGGTGGGCACGGTAACAATCGGAATCAGCCCGATCAGCATGCCCGTTTCACTGCGATAGCCGGCCAGGTTGACGGCCAGGGCCAGCAGGTAGAGCGCGATACAGCCATTCAGAATGTAATGGGCAATCCGCAGGGTGGTGCGGGTGGACAGCAGCTCCTGGGCGAAGCGCAGGATGCCGAGGCTGACCAGGATGGGCAGGGTGATGCGATCCAGCCAGCTGGGTACTGGGCCGTCGGGCCAGAGGTACTGGAAGCCGTGGCCGCTCATGCTGGCAATAAACACCAGCGAGGCGGCCATGGTCAGCACGTACCAGAGGTAGGCGCGGTCGCGCAGGGCCAGCAGGATAAACAGGTTGTACAGCAGCAGGGCGAGGATCACCCCGTAGATCAGGCCCAGGATCAGGTGCTCGCGCTTGGCCAGTTGTTCGAGGTCATGCAGCTGCCACGCGCGCAGCGGAAAGGAGTTGCCGGCGGGGTCATAGGTTCGCAGGTAAAGGGTCTGCGGCTGTTCGGTCAGGGTTGGCAGCTTGAATACCGTGCGACGGTAGTCATGGTCGCGGCCTTCGGCAAAGCCGACGCGCTCGCCGGCCTGGCGCAGCTGCCATTGGCCCTGGGCGTCGGGCAGAAAGATTTGCAGGTCGAGCAGGGTGACCGCGCCCACTTCCAGCCACCATTGCGCTGGCGCGTCGCCGCTGCGTTGCAGGCTGAGCTTGAGCCACCAGGGATTGCGGCTCTGGCCGACGCTGGTGCGCCCGGCGGCTGGCTGAAAGCGGCTTTGCACGGCCGGATCGGCCATGTCGGCAATGGTCAATTGCCCGCCGATATCCTCGAGCAGTTCAACCTGGTTATTCAATACGCTGCCGCTGCTGGGCGCGCTCAGCAGGATCGGGGTCGAGTAGGCCAGGCCGCTGAACAGGCTCAGCAGCAGAAGGAGCGAAAGGCTTAGGCGCGGCACTGCGGACTTCCTGATGGCGAGTGGCGTTTTTCGCGAGTATAGGCGCAAGCCCGGCAGGGTGCCGAAATTGCGGGCAGGTCGTTGGTTTGGCGCTTGGCGCGGGTGTTCGCGCCTCTCCGTGGTCAGCTTAGCCCGCTGGGTACATTCAGCACATCCAGTTGCAGGCGGGCGCTGCTGCTCAGCTCGCCGTCTTCACCGCATACCGCATAACCTGAGCGGCCACGGCTCTTGGCTTTGTAGAGCATCTCGTCGGCGGCCTTGTACAGCGTGGTGAAGGTGTTGGCATGGTGTGGGTACAGCGCCACGCCGATGCTGATGGTCACCGTCAGGCGTTCCGCCCCATAGTTCACCGGCTTGGCCAGTTCATCCAGCAGGCGGCGGGCGATGTCACGGGCATGCTGCTCGGCATCTTCACCGCAGATCAGCACGGCAAACTCGTCGCCGCCCAGGCGCGCCACCGCATCGCCGGCACGCACATGTTCGCGCAAGCGTTGGGCGATGCTTTGCAGCATCAGGTCGCCGGCGTCGTGGCCGTATTTATCGTTGATCGGCTTGAAGTGATCGAGGTCAATCAGCAGCAGGGCGGTGGCTTCACTCTGCCGGCGCGCATTGGCCAGCGCCGCCTCGCAGCGCTCGACCAGAAAGCGCCGATTGGGCAGCTCGGTCAGCGGATCGTGGAAGGCGGCGTGTTGCAGTTCGTGCTCACGTTGTAACAAGCGCTCATTGGTGGCTGCGAGTTCGGCTGTGCGTTGCTCGACCGAGTGCTTGAGTTCGGCCGCATTGGCTTGTGCCTGGGCCAGGCGTGCCGTTTTTTCACGGTCGGCCTGTCGCAGGGCTTCAGCCTTTTCCAGCTTGAGCATCTGAATGCGATAGGCCAGTGCAAAGGAGAACAGGATGGTTTCGGCGGCGACTGAAATAGGGAACAGATAGGCGGTGAAGTTGCTGGGTTCAATCAGGCCGGCGGCGCGCATTACCAACACCACGGTGCTGGCGAGTACCGCGCCGTAGCCGAGTAGATAAAAACGCGAAGGTATAAAACCCTGATAACAGCGGATGCCCGCACTGAACAGGGCGGTGGGAACGGTGACGATTGGGGTCAGGGCAATCATCAGTGCGCCCTCGGCTCGATAGCCAAAGGCGTTAATCACGATGGCGGTGATATAAAGCGCGCAGCCTGCGTTGAGCAACCGGTGCGGCCAGATAAGGCCGCGCTTGGTGTAGAGCAGTTCCTGGGTGAAGCGCATAACAAAGATGCCCCACAGCGAGGGCAGGGTGATGCGATCCAGCCAGAAGGGCACGGGGTTGTCCGACCAGAGGTATTGGGCACCATGGCCGGTCATGCTGAGGATGAAGATCAGTACGCAGGCCGTCGCCATCACGTACCAGAAATAGGCGCGGTCGCGCAGGGCAACCAGAATAAACAGGTTGTACAGCAGCAGGGCGAGGATCACCCCGTAGATCAGGCCAAAGCCAATGTTCTCGTTGCCTGCTTGCTTGGCCAGGTCGGGTAGTTGCCAGACTTTCAGCGGGAAGGAGTTGCCGGCGGGGTCCAGGCTGCGGAAGTACAGGGTCAGCGGCTGCTCACCGATTTCCGGTAGCGTGAACACCATGCGTCGGTAGGCGTAGTCGCGACCCTCCAGGTAAGGCACGGCCTCACCGCTTTCGCGGACAGTCCAGCCGCCTTGGCCATCGGGCAGGTAAAGCTGCAGATTGAAAATGGTGATGCCAGCGTTTTCCAGCCACCATTGGGCGGGGGCATCGGGCGCGCGTTGCAGGGTTACCTTGATCCACCAGGGGTTGCGGCTCTGGCCCACAGTGGCGCGGCCATTGGCTGGTTTAAAACGGCTTTGCACGGCCGGGTCGGCCATGTCGGCGATGCTCAGCTGCGCGCCTTGGTCTTCCAGCAGTTCGATGCCTGCGTTCAGGGAGACGCCGCTGCTGGTGGGTGTCAGCGTGATGGCGGCGCTCGCCAGGCCAGGCAGTAGGGCTAGGCTCAGCATGATAAGAATTGAGAAAGCTAAGCGTTGCACCACGTTCACCCCTTGTCCCGGCTACTGGCCGCCGATGTTATGGGCTGGAGTATAGCCGTAAGCCATTACAGCGAAGCTACCTCTGCGTGGGTGTTGCGGCCATTAAACCTAGCGCTTGAGTCGGATTTGGTTAAATTTTGTGCTATATTCCGCGCCCGCGATTTTCCATCCTGTTCGCCAACGCCGGTCACTTTCATGTCCATGCAAACCGCCAAGCCGTTATTCGATTATCCAAAGTACTGGGCCGAGTGTTTCGGGCCTGCGCCTTTCCTGCCGATGAGCCGGGAAGAGATGGATCAGCTTGGCTGGGATTCGTGCGACATCATCATCGTGACCGGTGACGCTTATGTGGATCACCCGTCCTTCGGTATGGCGATTATCGGCCGGCTGCTGGAGTCGCAAGGCTTTCGCGTCGGCATCATTGCCCAGCCGAACTGGCAGTCGAAAGACGATTTCATGAAGCTCGGCGAGCCGAACCTGTTCTTCGGTGTCGCGGCCGGCAACATGGACTCGATGATCAACCGCTACACCGCCGACAAGAAGATCCGCTCGGACGACGCCTACACCCCCGGCGGCATGGCGGGCAAACGCCCGGACCGCGCCAGCCTGGTGTACAGCCAGCGCTGCAAGGAAGCCTACAAAAACGTGCCGATCGTGCTCGGCGGCATCGAGGCTTCGCTGCGTCGCATCGCCCACTACGACTACTGGCAGGATCGCGTGCGCAACTCGATTCTGATCGATGCCAGCGCCGATATCCTGCTGTACGGCAACGCCGAGCGCGCCATCGTCGAAGTGGCCCAGCGCCTGTCCTACGGCCACAAGATTGAAGACATCACCGACGTGCGCGGCACTGCGTTTATCCGTCGTGATACGCCACAGGGCTGGTACGAGGTGGATTCCACCCGTATCGACCGCCCGGGCAAAGTCGACAAGATCATCAACCCGTATGTGAACACCCAGGACACCCAGGCCTGCGCCATCGAGCAGGAAAAGGGGCCAGTGGAAGATCCGAACGAAGCCAAGGTGGTGCAGTTACTGGCCAGCCCACGGATGACCCGCGACAAGACGGTGATCCGCCTGCCGTCCATGGAAAAGGTGCGCAACGACTCGGTGCTCTACGCCCATGCCAACCGCGTGCTGCACCTGGAAACCAACCCGGGCAACGCCCGCGCGCTGGTGCAGAAGCATGGCGAAGTGGATGTGTGGTTCAACCCGCCGCCCATCCCGATGACCACTGAAGAGATGGACTATGTGTTCGGCATGCCCTACGCGCGCATCCCGCACCCGGCGTACGGCAAGGAGAAGATCCCGGCCTACGACATGATCCGTTTCTCGGTGAATATCATGCGTGGCTGCTTTGGTGGCTGCACCTTCTGCTCGATTACCGAGCACGAAGGCCGGATCATCCAGAACCGCTCGGAAGAGTCGATCATCCGCGAGATCGAGGAGATCCGCGACAAGGTGCCAGGCTTTACCGGGGTGATTTCCGACCTCGGCGGGCCGACCGCCAACATGTACCGCATTGCCTGCAAGAGCCCGGAAATCGAGTCCGCGTGCCGCAAGCCGTCGTGCGTGTTCCCCGGCATCTGCCCGAACCTGAACACCGATCACTCCAGCCTGATTCAGCTGTACCGCAGCGCGCGTGCACTGCCGGGTGTGAAGAAGATCCTCATCGCCTCGGGCCTGCGTTACGACCTCGCCGTCGAGTCGCCGGAGTATGTGAAGGAGCTGGTCACCCACCACGTCGGTGGCTACCTGAAGATCGCCCCGGAGCACACCGAGGAAGGCCCGCTCAATCAGATGATGAAGCCGGGCATTGGCAGCTATGACAAGTTCAAGCGCATGTTCGAGAAGTACTCGAAAGAGGCGGGTAAAGAGCAGTACCTGATCCCGTACTTTATCGCCGCGCACCCGGGCACCACCGACGAAGACATGATGAACCTGGCCCTGTGGCTCAAGGGTAACGGCTTCCGCGCCGACCAGGTGCAGGCCTTCTACCCGTCGCCGATGGCCACTGCCACGGCCATGTACCACTCGGGCAAGAACCCGCTGCGCAAGGTCAGCTACAAGAGCGACGGCGTGACCATCGTCAAGAGCGAGGAGCAACGCCGTCTGCACAAGGCCTTCCTGCGCTACCACGACCCGAAAGGCTGGCCGATGCTGCGTGAGGCGCTGACCCGCATGGGTCGTGCCGATCTGATCGGGCCGGGCAAGAACCAGCTGATCCCGCTGCACCAGCCGGCGACCGACAGCTACCAGAGCGCGCGCCGGAAGAACTCGACGCCGGCCGGTAGCCACAAGGTCGCTAAGGATGCCACCAAGAGCAAGCCGATGCTGACCCAGCACACCGGCTTGCCGCCGCGTGATACCGGTGCTGCAGGTGGCAATCCCTGGGACAAGCGTGAACAGGCCAAGGCAGCCGCGCAGGTGCGTAACCAGCAGGCGGCCAAGGAGCGTGCCGACGCGGCCAAGGGCAAAGGCAAGAAACCGGTGAAGAAGCCGGCCGTGCCGCGCTAAATCTGCGGGAATAAAAAACGCCAGCGAAAGCTGGCGTTTTTTATGGTGCACGTAAGGTTTTAGCCGTAACGCTTTTTCGCTTCGATGGCCAGGCCGCTGCCAATGCTGCCGAAAGTGTTGCCTTCCACATGCCGGGCATTGGGTAGCATCGCGGCGACGCTCTGGCGCAACGCCGGAATGCCGCTGGAACCACCGGTAAAGAACACCGTATCGACCCGCGCAACGCTGATGCCGGCATCGCTGAGCAGCTGGGTGACGCTGGCGCGTACGCGCTCCAGCAGCGGCTCGATGGCGTTCTCAAACAGCTCGCGGGTCAGCTCGGCGACCAGGCCGTCTTCCAGGCGGCTGAGGTCGATGGGGCGGGCATCCTGCTCAGTCAGGGCGATCTTGCTTTCTTCCACCTGCATGGCCAGCCAGTGGCCGTCGCGGCGTTCGATCAGCTGGAACAGGCGGTCGATGCCGGTCGGGTCGACGATGTCGTAGCGCATGCTCTGCAGCTGGCGCTGCGACTGCGCTGAATAGACCGCGTTGATGGTGTGCCAGGTAGCTAGATTGAGATGGGTGCTGGTGGGCATCGGCGCATCGCTCTTCATCCGGCTGCCGTAGCCGAACAGCGGCATCACGCCGGCCAGGGAGAGCTGCTTGTCGAAGTCGGTACCGCCGATATGCACGCCGCCGGTGGCGAGGATGTCGGCATGCCGGTCGGCCACAGTGCGGCGCTCGGGGGCCAGGCGCACCAGGGAAAAGTCCGAGGTACCACCGCCGATATCGACGATCAGCACCAGCTCTTCGCGGCTGATGCCGGACTCGTAGTCGAAGGCGGCGGCAATCGGTTCGTACTGGAACGATACGTCCTTGAAGCCGAGCTTGTGCGCCACGGCCACCAGGGTGTTCTGCGCTTCCAGATCAGCTACCGGGTCGTCATCGACGAAAAACACCGGGCGGCCCAGCACCACTTCCTCGAACGGTCGGCCGGCGGCGTTTTCCGCGCGGTTTTTCAGCTCGCCGATAAAGAAACCGAGCAGGTCCTTGAACGGCAGGGCGCTGCCCAGCACGGTGGTTTCGCTTTTCAGTAGTTTGCTGCCCAGCAGGCTCTTCAGCGAGCGCATCAGGCGGCCTTCATAGCCTTCCAGGTATTCCTGCAGGGCCAGGCGGCCGTAGACCGGGCGGCGCTCTTCGAGGTTGAAGAACACCACGGACGGCAGGGTGATCTTGCCGTCTTCCAGTGGAATCAGGGTCTCACTGCCGGGGCGCAGCCAGCCGACGGTGGAGTTGGAGGTGCCAAAGTCGATGCCGCAGGCGCGGGCGGGAGTGGTGAAAGGCATGCGGCGCGCTGTTCCTGAAAAAATTACCGGGAGAAATTTTTGACGTCGCGTAGCGACGGCCCGGAGGGTGGCCGCCATGGAGGGCTGGCCGCAAAAACGGCCGCGCATTCTATGCGAGTGCGCCGCGCAATGCTGCCCCCGATTATCCGGAGGTTGCGCGGCTCAGGGTTGCGCGGGGGTATCGCTGTCGGCGCGCCGAGTCTTCCACTGCGCCCACTCGAAGCCGACGACCACCAGCAGCGACAGGGCGAACGGCAGCAGCAGGTAGAAGCCGCGGAATACGATCAGCGCGGCGAGCACGTCGGAGGCAGGCAACTCGGGCATTGCGGCGAGGAAGGTCACTTCGAGGACGCCCAGCCCACCAGGGGCGTGGGACAGCAGGGCCAGTGAGAAGGACGCAAGGAACACGCCGAACACCACCAGGTAGCCCGGATTGCTTTCCGCCGGCAGGGCGAAGTAGATGATCGCCGCCGCACAGGCCAGCTCCAGCGGCCCGGCCAGCAGCTGGCGAGCGACAATCCCCAGGCGTGGGTATTCGACGTGCAGCTTGCCCCAGCGCCAGGGTTTGAATTGGCGCCAGGAGCCGAGCACGTACAGGCCGACCAGCAGCAGCAACAGCGTGCCGATCGCCACGGAGAACAGCGGGGTGATCTTGGCCACGCGGTGGATCAGGTTCGGCTCCAGCACCAATACGCAGCCGCTGGCCAGCAGGGTGCCGAGGGCGAAGGTGAACGAACAGAAAACGATCAGGATGCCAATTTCATGGGGCGTCATGCCCTTGGTGCGGTAGGCGCGGTAGCGCACCAGGGCACCGGAGAACACCGATGCGCCGATATTGTGGGCCAGCGCATAGGTGGTGAAGGAGCAGAGGGTAATAAAGCGCCAGGGGATCTTCTTGCCCAGGTGGGCGAGGGCGATGCGGTCATACCAGGCCAGCGCGCTATACGCGCCCAGGGTGGCCCCGGCGGCCAGCAGCCAGTTGGTGCGCGGTATTGCGTAGAGGCTGTCGGCAATCTCATGCAGGGAAATATTGCGCACTTCGTGATAGAGCAGATAGCACGACAGCAGAACGGCTCCGAGACCTACCAGGGTCCAGATTAGATCGCTCCTCTTCATGACTGATGTAGCTCCTTCACCTGACAACGACCATTGCGCACTTCTGAGGCATAGGGGTGATCAACCTGTCTGGGACCGTACTGGCTTGCTGGAACGCCCGGTTCTGCTTGCCTTGAGCGTAACTGGCACAGCCATTTGTCGCGCTGATTTTTTGCACCGTGACGGCGCAAGGCTGCGCAGTATCACGGAGGCGAGCCAGATGCTCAACCTTCGGACTCGCCATGGGCGTTACCGAGTGTGTCTCATGGCCGGTACTGCGGCTCAATTCCAGCCCAGGGTCAGGGCGGCCACTGCAGCGTAGCGAGTGGTTTTCGCCAGGCTGACAATCAGCAGAAATACCCACAGTCGCTCGCGCATAACACCGGCCACCAGGGTCAGCGGGTCACCAATGATCGGCAGCCAACTGAGCAGCAGCGACCAGCGGCCGTAGCGGCCATACCAGTGCTGCGCCTGCTGCAGGCGTGTTGTGCTGACGGGAAACCAGCGGGCCTGGCGAAAGTGTTCGAGGTAGCGCCCGAGCAGCCAGTTGAGCAGCGAGCCGAGCACGTTGCCGACACTCGCCACCGCCAGCAAGGCCCAGAGTGGGTAGGCGTCGCTGAGCAGCAGGGCGATCAGCACGCTTTCCGATTGCAGCGGCAGCAGGGTGGCGGCACCCAGCGCGGAGAGAAACAGGCCGAAGTAGGCCGTCAGGGTCAGCATCGCTCGGCCCGGCAGGTGCGCCTCGCGACGCGCCCACCCACGGCACTCAGGAGGATTTGCCCTGTTCGGCGTTGGCCATCACGTCTTCCAGCTTCAGGCCGGTCAGGCCGTGGATGGTGCGCCACAGGTAATAGAACACGGCCATCAGCATGATCATCGAGGGGATCGCGATCATCGGGTAGCTGAGCAGGTTCATCCGCCCCAGTTCGGCATTGAAGGCCTCGCTGCCGGCCGGGCTGATGACGATCCACTTGGCCAGCGCGTAGTTCATCGCCGAGGAAAAGAAGAAGGTGCCGCTCAGCCAGTAGGTGGCCTTGAGCAGGCGCGCCTCGAACTGTTCGGTATTACCGGCCTGCTCCAGGCGCTCATGGATCTTGTCGACGTTGAGCACGTTCTTGTTGAACAGCATGGTGCGGATCAACGGGTAGCGGGTGCGGGTCGACAGCAGCACAGCGATGCCGATCAGCCCCGGGATCGCCGCTTCCTTGATCGCCAGCCACTGGTTGTCCAGCTTGAGCAGGCCGATACCGCCGGTGAGCAGCACGCTGAGTAGGCCGAGCAGGGCAATAAAGTTGAATTTGCGGTACTTGAGCAGTTCGAAGCTGCCCCAGCCCAGTGGGAATGCCAGGGCCAGCATCAGCGCGCCATCGGCACCGAGGCGGGCCTCACCGCTGAGTTTCATCAGAATCACCGACGGAATCAGGATGCTGATCAGCAGATCCATCAGCGGACGGGGCTTGTGTGTGGCGTGAGTGCTCGGCGTGGTATCGGTCATGTCATTCAAAATGCAGGAAAGAAGCGCGATCATCGCCTGCCACGGGCGCGGCTACCAGCCCAGCGGTCGCCTTGAGTGTGAAAAAATGGCTGGGAGCCATTTTTAACGTTGCGCAGCAACGGCCCGCAGGGTGGCCGCCAGGGATGGCTGGCCATCAAAACGCAGCGACTCAAATGTGCGGGCTTACCCATTCCCCGCATCCCCGCCGCTTTCTTGCAGATAGCCGG
The DNA here is from genome assembly GCF_049653025.1 of Pseudomonas sp. Lineage (GTDB taxonomy): Bacteria > Pseudomonadota > Gammaproteobacteria > Pseudomonadales > Pseudomonadaceae > Aquipseudomonas. The sequence goes on from NZ_JBASFM010000008.1 coordinate 180,520, forward strand.
CACTGTTGCGCGCGGCGTGGATAAAACCCTGATGCTAAAGTGACACTAGTTAATCCACGGTGCCCCTCTTTGGCGCTGTGCGTCCGCGGCTACGGCAGGCCATGGTAGTGGGAGTATCCCGATGTGTTGTCTGCGAGGGTTGAGGCGAGCGGTTCTGCTGTGCGCACTGTGTGTCTGCGGGGCAACCCAGGTGGCGGCCAAGGAGTGCGTCGGCGTGGTGTCGGCGGGTGCTACGCCGTTCTGGCAGCAGGTTGAGGCCGGCACCCGGCAGGCCGGGCTGGACCTGGGGCTGGATGTGTATTTTCGTGGCCCCAGCCGCGAGGGCCGGGTGGAAAGCCAGTTGCAGATGATCGACCGGGTCGAGGCCCGTGGCTGCAAGGTGCTGGTGATCGCACCCAGTGGTGACGGTATCGCGCAGCGGGTGCGTGAACTCGAGGCGCGTGGTATTGCGACCATTTATTTTGACCGCGACCTGGTGGGCAGCCCGGTGCGTGGCCTGGTCAGCACCGATAATTTTCTCGCCGGTCAGCGCGCCGGCCAATACCTGGCGGCGCAACTGGGCGGGAAGGGGCAGGTGGCCGTGCTGCGCTTGCAGCCTGGGGTGCATTCCACCAGCGAGCGAGAGCGCGGTTTTCGCCAGGCCGCCGAGGCGGGCGGCTTGCTGATTCTGCTCGACACCTACGTGGGTGAAGACAGTCAGGCGGTGGTCAGTGCCGTGCAGCGCGATCTGGCGCATCTCGACGGCCTGTTCACGCCCAACAGCACCAGCTCGCGGGCGGCGTTGGCCGGCCTGCGTCGGCTGGGCAAGGCCGGCCAGTTGCTGCATATAGGTTTCGATGGGGACCAGTTGCTGCTTGAGGCGCTGAGCCAGGGTGAGATTCACGGCCTGTTTATCCAGCAGACCCATGCCATCGGCTATCAGGCGGTCAAGCTGGCGGCCCAGGCATTGCGGGGCGAGCTGCCGGCGACGCCTGTGCGCATCCAGCTGGATGTCTGGCAGGTGGATCGCGGCAATCTTTCCGAGTGGCAGCGCGCCCGTGCGCTGGAGTTAAGCGTTGAGCCCTAGGGCTGATCGTGCCCGTCGCGGCTGTTGATCATGCGCGCCGTGCCCCGAGGCGGGACGTGGGTGCTTGTTATGGCTGTTCTTGCAGGTGTGCTCCGATGAGGCTGAATTCCAAACTCTGTGCGTGGCTGGGGCTGCTGGCGTGCTGCGTTGGCGGCTCGGCGCTGGCCGAACCGCTGCGTTTGTACACCGAGGAATACCGGCCGCTGAGCTATATGGATCAGGGCAAATTGACCGGTATGGCGGTGGATGTAGTCGAGCTGCTGATTCAGCGCACCGGGCAAGCGGTCACGGTGCAGGTGGTGCCGTGGACCCGTGGCTATCAGCGGGTGCAGCAGGAAGCCAACAGCGCGCTGTTTACCGTCGTGCGCACGGCCAAACGTGAGGCGTTGTTCCAGTGGGTCGGGCCGATTACCCAGGGCTACACCAGCTTCTACGCGCGCCGTGACTCCGGGCTGCATGTGCGCCGCCTGGCGGATGTCGGGCGTTTTAGCACCCTGGCGGTGCCCAAACAGTGGTACTCCCACGAGTTTCTCAGTGACCAGGGCCTGGACAACCTCTACGGCGTGCCGACCCCGCAGCACATGGTGAAGATGTTCAAGCATGGGCGGATCGAGTTGCTGGTGGCCGATGACCTGGCGCTGGACGACATGCTCGCGCAGGTGGGCATGAGCCGCGCCGATGTCGAGCTGCAATTCACCTTTATGCACAATGATTCCTATATCGCCTTCTCCAACAACACCGACCCGGCCGTGGTGCAGCGCTGGCAGCAGGCGCTCAACACACTCAAGCGCGATGGCAACCTGGAACGCATTCACCAGCACTGGTTTGCCCGCTCCCATGAAATGCCATCCCCACTCGCCCAGCCGTCGCCTTAGCACGCCTTGCCCTGTGCTGAGCTAGTCTGAAGCCAGGCGGGGAGGATCCATCTTGCTGAAACGATGCTGCATGCTGAGTGCCTGGCTGCTGTGCTGTGCGGCCGGGCATGCCGTGGCCGAGCTGCAACTGCTGACCGAGGAGGCACCGCCGACCAGTTTCAGCCGTGACGGCGAGCTGCACGGGCTGGCGGTGGATATCGTTCGCGTGCTGATCAAACGCACCGGGCATGCCGCGCACATCGAACTGCTGCCTTGGACGCGCGCCTACCGACTGGCCCAGGAGCAGGCCGATACGGCGATTTTTTCCACGGTGCGCACCCCCGAACGTGAAGCCAAGTTCCAGTGGGTCGGCCCGCTGCTGATCGGCACCACCAGTTTCTACTCGCTGAAATCGCGCAACCTGAGTTTCACCAGCCTCGAGCAGGCGGCCGCCAGTGGTCCGCTGGCGGTGCCGAAGCAGTGGTACACCTTTGAGACCCTCAGTGCGCGCGGCTTCAAGAACCTCTACGGGGTGAGCAGTTCGAAAAACATGGTGACCATGCTCAAGCACAGTCGCGTGCAGCTGATCGCCACCGAGGACCTGACCCTCAAGGACGAGCTGGCCAGCGGCGGCCTGCGCCCGGATCAGGTGCAGGCTCACCTGCCCTTTATGCGCTCGGCCTACTACATCGCCTTTTCCCCGCAAACCGATGCCGCGGTGGTCGAGCGTTGGCGTCAAGAGCTGGCGGGAATGCGCAAGGATGGCAGCTTTACCGCGATATTTCGCCGCTGGCTGCCGGATGCGGAAATGCCACTGGCCAACGACTAGCCGACTGCCGGCAGCGCTATCAGGCTGTTAGGCTGCATGCTTGATCTCCCATTCGAACTGAGCCACTCCATGCCTGTCGCCGCAATCCTCAGCCTGCAAACCCGTGCGCAGTTGTTTGGCCACCTCGCCGCTATGGAAAAGGCCGGCGTGCCGGTCGAGCGCGCCTTGCTCAGCCTGAGTGTGCCCGCTCGCGCCCGTGCGGCCCTGGACCGCCTGCAAAAGCAGATCGCCGGTGGCAGTGATATGGCCAGCGCCGGCCTGCGCAGCGGCTTGTTCAGCCCGCTGGAGAGCAACCTGTTGCACGCCGCGCAAACCAGTGGCTGCATGGCCGCGGTGTACCAGCGCCTGGCCGAACGTTATACGCACCGGGCGCAACAGGCGGCCGCAATCAAGTCGCGGTTGCTGATGCCGGCAGCCGTGCTGGGGCTGGCGCTGTTTATCCAACCGCTACCGGCGCTGGTGGGCGGTCAGCTCAGCCCCGTGGCTTATCTGTGGCAGTGCCTGTGGCCATTGCTGCTGCTTGCCGTGCTGTATCAGCTGGGGCGCTGGTTGTTTGCCCGTGATGGCCAGGCCGCCACTCGCGCTACACCGCTCGACCAGCTGCAGGGCTATGTGCCGTTGCTCGGCACGGCGAGTATCCGGCGCAATCTGCGCGACTTTTTCGACAGCCTGGGATTGCTGCTCGACGCCGGTGTGCCGCTGCTGGATGCCTTGCCCAAGGCCGCTGCGACCTTGCGTAGCCTGGCCTTGCGCACGCAGTTCGCTCAGCTTGGCGCGGCGGTGCAGCGCGGCCAGTCATTGGCACAAGCCCTGACTGCGCTCGACTTCCCTGGCCAGCCACTGCTCCTCGGCCTGGTGCGTACCGGCGAAGCCAGCGGCACCTTGCCGGCCAGCCTGTTGCGTTACGCCGCCCTGGAAACCCAGAAGCTCGACAGCCTGACTGAACAGCTGGCCACCTGGCTGCCGCGCTTGCTGTATGCCGGGGTGATGCTGTGGATGGCCTATGGGCTGCTCACGGGCGCAGGCTTTGGTCCGCGGTTGCCGGCCGAGTTGGGCTGACGTTAAAAGGTTGTTGTCAGCGTACTGAAAGCCGGCAGCAAGGTTGCTGGTCGATTATGTAGTTTTACTACATGACGGCTTTTGTAGTTCTGCTACATAATCCTCGCTCAGAATCGACCATGACCGATGGTGCATCCCATGCAAAGAGCCTCGCATCACGACCTTCGCGCGCAATTTCGTGCGCTTCTTGCTTCAAACAGCTGCTATCACACGGCTTCAGTGTTTGACCCCATGGCAGCGCGGATTGCCGCCGATCTTGGTTTCGAAGTGGGCATCCTGGGTGGTTCTGTAGCGTCACTACAAGTTCTGGCCGCACCGGACTTTGCCTTGATCAGCCTGAGCGAGTTCGTCGAGCAGGCCACCCGGATTGGCCGGGTCAGCCGCCTGCCGGTAATCGCCGATGCCGACCACGGCTACGGCAATGCGCTCAACGTGATGCGTACCGTGGTCGAACTGGAACGTGCCGGGATTGCCGCGCTGACCATCGAGGACACCTTGCTGCCGGCACAGTTCGGGCGCAAATCCACCGATTTGATTGGTATCGACGAGGGCGTTGGCAAAATTCGCGCGGCCCTGGAGGCGCGGGTCGATCCGGACCTGGCGATCATCGCCCGTACCCATGCCGGGGTGCTGGATGTCAGCGAGGTGATTCGCCGTACCCAGGCTTATCAAGCCGCCGGTGCCGATGCCATCTGCCTGGTCGGGGTCGAGGATTTTGCCCACCTGGAGCAGATCGCCGAGGCGTTGAGCATCCCGCTGATGCTGGTTACCTATGGCAATCCCAAGCTGCGCGACAACGCGCGCCTGGCCGGGCTTGGCGTACGTATCGTGGTCAACGGCCATGCGGCCTACTTCGCGGCGATCAAGGCCACCTACGATTGCCTGCGTGAGCAGCGCGGGGCCGAACTCTGCGACCTCAACGCCACCGAGCTGACCCACAAGTACACCCAGCCCGAGGACTACATCGTCTGGGCCCGGGAGTTTATGGAGGTCAAGGAGTAGGGCGACGGCGGGCTCTTGAGATTCGCCGGATACCGGCGCATATCTAGAGGCGCGCGCATAGCGGAGGGTGAGGCTGATGGCCGGCGGTTGGGCAAATGATGGTGCGGTGCAGGAACAGATCGACAGCAGCATCGAGGACGCCATCCAGCGCGCCCGTAGCCAGCTGCCCAGCGGCGAGAGCCTGAGCCACTGTGAAGAATGCGCCGCGCTGATTCCCGAGGCGCGCCGCCAGGCCATTCCCGGCGTGCACCTGTGCGTGGCCTGCCAGACCGTGCACGACAAGGAGCAGGCCCGTTTCAGCGGCTACAACCGCCGCGGCAGCAAGGACAGCCAGTTACGTTGAGTCAGGGGGTAACTGAGTAGCCGCGCCCGCTCATGCAGTTGACGTAGGCCTGGTCCGCGCTGCTCTGGGACTGGGCGGTTGCGTCGGCGCTGCGGCGGTCTTCACGGCGGTCCTGACGCAGGCGCGAGCCACCGACCACGACCCCGACGGCGGCCGCGTCGCGGGCCTGGTTCTGCCGGTACTCCTGCTTGACGTCGTCATCCACCCGGTCATAAATCTCATCATGCTGATTACCGCGTACCTGGGCCGCTGCTGCGCCGACCGCTGCGCCTTTGGCGGCTCCGCGCAAGCGTTCACCGCCATTGCTGTCATTGGTACTGGTCGTGGCACTGCTCGAGGTCGTGCCGGCCTGGGCCTGGCAGGCGGCGACGTCACTCTGGATCTGTTGCTGGCTCTGGCCCTGCAGGGGCGTCAGGGTTTGCGCCTGCGCCTGCGTCAGGCTGATAAGCAATAGGTAACCGAACAGGCTTTGCCGCATCGTTAAACGGTACATGGTGCCTCCCGCGCGAGTGCTGGAATTTGCAGTCTAGCCTCGCGCGGTGATTGTCCAACGCCATAGGTCAGAAAAGGAAATAACGCTGCGCCATCGGCAGCACCTCGGCCGGCTCGCACCAGAGCAACTGGCCATCGGCCTTGACCTGATAGTTCTGCGCATCCACCTCGATGGTCGGCAGGTAGTCGTTGTGGATCAGGTCGGTTTTCTGCACCTCGCGGCAACCTTTGACCACGCCGATCTGCTTCTTCAACCCCAGCTGTTCGGGTACGCCGGCATCAAAGGCCGCCTGGCTGATAAAGGTGATGCTGGTGGCATGTCGGCTGCCGCCATAGCTGGCGAACATCGGTCGGTAATGTACCGGCTGCGGGGTGGGGATCGAGGCATTGGCGTCGCCCATCAGACTGGCGGCAATCGCCCCGCCCTTGAGAATCAGCGTGGGTTTAACCCCGAAGAACGCCGGGCGCCAGAGCACCAGGTCGGCCCATTTGCCCACTTCGATGGAGCCCACTTCATGGCTGATGCCGTGGGTGATCGCCGGGTTGATGGTGTATTTGGCGATATAGCGTTTGGCGCGGAAGTTGTCGTTGCCCGGGCCGTCGCCGGGCAGCGGGCCGCGCTGTTTTTTCATCTTGTCGGCGGTCTGCCATGTGCGCATCACCACCTCGCCGACGCGGCCCATGGCCTGGCTGTCGGAGCTGATCATGCTGAATGCGCCGAGGTCATGCAGGATGTCTTCGGCGGCAATGGTCTCGCGGCGGATACGCGATTCGGCGAAGGCGACGTCCTCGGCGATGCTGGGGTCGAGGTGGTGGCAGACCATCAGCATGTCCAGGTGTTCGTCGATGGTGTTCTTGGTGAACGGCCGGGTCGGGTTGGTCGAGCTCGGTAGCACATTGGGCAAGCCGCAGGCCTTGATGATGTCCGGCGCGTGACCGCCGCCAGCACCTTCGGTGTGATAGGTGTGGATGGTGCGGCCTTTGAACGCGGCCAGGGTGGTTTCGACAAAGCCGGATTCGTTCAGCGTGTCGGTATGAATCGCCACCTGCACATCGAACTGGTCGGCCACGCTCAGGCAGTTGTCGATCGCCGCCGGGGTGGTGCCCCAGTCTTCATGCAACTTGAGGCCGATGGCCCCGGCCTTGACCTGCTCGATCAAAGGCTCCGGCAAGCTGGCGTTGCCTTTGCCGGTAAAGCCCAGGTTCATCGGGAAGGCATCAGCGGCTTGCAGCATGCGCGCCATATGCCAGGGCCCGGAGGTGCAGGTTGTGGCGTTGGTGCCGGTGGCAGGTCCCGTGCCGCCGCCGATCATGGTGGTGACGCCGCTCATCAGCGCCTCCTCGATCTGCTGCGGGCAGATAAAGTGGATATGCGTATCGATGCCACCGGCGGTGAGGATCATGCCCTCGCCGGCGATCACTTCGGTGCCCGCGCCGATGGCGATGGTCACGTCCGGCTGGATATCCGGGTTGCCGGCCTTGCCGATCGCCGCGATACGGCCGTCCTTCAAGCCGACGTCGGCCTTGACGATGCCCCAGTGGTCGATGATCAGCGCGTTGGTGATCAGCGTGTCGACTACATCTTTAGCGCAGAGCTGGCCCTGGCCCATGCCGTCGCGGATCACCTTGCCGCCGCCGAATTTCACTTCCTCGCCGTAGGTGGTGAAGTCCTGCTCCACCTCGATCCACAGCTCGGTATCGGCCAGGCGCACCTTGTCGCCGACGGTGGGGCCGAACATATCGGCATAGGCTTGGCGGGAAATCTTCATCACAGGTCTCCCATCACGCGGCCGGCAAAGCCGAATACGCGGCGATGGCCGGCCAGGTCGACCAGTTCGACCTCACGCGACTGCCCCGGCTCGAAGCGCACGGCGGTGCCGGCCGGGATATTCAGGCGCATACCTCGCGCCGCGCTGCGATCAAAGGCCAACGCGTCATTGGTTTCGAAGAAGTGGTAGTGCGAACCGACCTGGATCGGCCGATCGCCGCTGTTGGCCACGGTCACGCGCAGGGTGCGGCGGCCGGCGTTGAGTTCGATCTCGCCGTCCTGAATCTGGTATTCGCCGGGAATCATGGCAGGGGCCTCGACAGGGTCTTGTAGTAGATGGCGTTGGCTCGGTAGGTACCGTCCGGGCCGCAGGCGTAATCGGGCAGGCCGCCGATGCTGGTGTAACCCTGGGCCTGGTAGAAGGCCTCGGCGTCGCTGCCGGCCTCGGTATCCAGATACAGCAAACCGCGTTGCAGTTCGGCCGCTTCGCCCTCCAGGCGCTGCATCAGGCTGTTGGCGATGCCGCGGCGGCGGGCGTTGCTGTGCACCAGTAGCTTCTGCACTTCGGCACGATTGAGGCCGTTGCGTTTCTGGCACAACACCAGTTGCACGCTGCCCAACACCTGGCCCTGCTCATGGGCCAGCCAGAGCAGGTGGGAACCGTCGCGCAACCCAACCAGTACCTGGTCGAAATAGGCGCTGGCGGCGGCCGTATCCAGGTCGGCGAGAAAGCCCACCGAGGCTCCCTGTGCAACGGAGTCCAGCAGTAGGTTCAGGAGGCCCTGGCGATAAGACTCAAAATCTGCCGCGTTGAGGCGCTCGATGGTCAGCATCATGGCGCGCTCCTGTCGGGGCTAAGGGTCAGTTGCATAAAGGTCAGGTCGAGCCAGCGACCGAACTTGCGCCCTACCTGGGGCATTTGTCCGGTGATGCTGAAGCCGAAGCGCTGGTGCAGACCGATGGAGGCGAGGTTGCCGCTCTCGATGGCGGCGACCATCACGTGCTTGCCGCCGGCCTTGCCGCGTTCGATCAGTGCACCGAGCAGCAGTACGCCGAGGCCCCGGCCGCGCTGGTCGGCGCGTACGTACAGGGAGTTTTCCACGGTGTTGCAGAAGCCGTCGAAGGGGCGCCAGTCGCCGTAGGCGGCGTAGCCGAGCACACTGTCATCGGCGTCCACCGCCACCAGCACCGGGTAGCCTTGCTGGCGGCGTGCGGCCAACCAGGCCTGGCGGTTGGCCAGGTCAACGATGGCGTCCATCCAGATCGCCGTGGTGGTGAGTACCGCGTCGTTGAAGATGGCGCGGATGGCTTCCAGGTCGTCGTCGCGGGCATCGCGAATAATCATTCTTCGTGTCTCCAGGAAGTCGTCCAAGGCCGTAGCGAGCGCAGCTCAGGCAAGGCGCAAGTCGGCGAGGATGCGGAGTTGACGTCTGTCAATGAGCAATCCGAGACGGCTTGCAACGCCGCATGGGCAAGCGCAGTAGGCATTGGGCGATTTCCTCAGGCAATCGGCTGATGGACGGTCACCAGTTTGGTACCGTCGGGGAAGGTGGCCTCGACTTGGATCTCTGGGATCATTTCCGGGATGCCCTCCATCACCTGATCGCGAGTTAACAGGGTGGTGCCAAAGTGCATCAGCTCGGCGACGGTCTGGCCGTCACGCGCGCCTTCGAGCAGTGCGGCGGAGATATAGGCCATGGCTTCCGGGTAGTTGAGTTTTACCCCGCGTGCCAGACGACGCTCGGCGACCAGGCCGGCGGTGAAGATCAGCAGTTTGTCTTTTTCTCTCGGGGTCAGGTCCATCAGGTACTCCAGATGCGTGGGGGCACGGCGGTGCGGCCGAGCAGGGCTGGGCGCAGCAGGTGCCAGAGTTCGATCAGCCAAGCGCGGGCGTGCAGGGCCTCGCTGGCCAGGCAGCGGGCCACCAGCAGGCCGGGTAATTGGGTCAGGTCACCGCGCACCGGCGTGCTTAGGCTGCGGCAGCGTTCGAGCAGTTCGCCGTCGATTTCACCGCTGATCAGCAGGGTGGCGAACACCGGTTTGCCGTCCAGGCCTATGGGCGAGTCGAGCAGGCCATCGCCGCCGACCACGCGCTGGCGTTCGTGCCAGAGCAGTTGGCCGTCGCGGCGGATATTCAGTTGCGCTTGAAAGTGCCCGGCGTCGAAGCGTTCGCCACTGGCCGGGCGGCCGAGGGCGACGATATCCCAGTAGAGCAGCTTGGCATCGCCGAGCAGTTCGATATCGGTATTCAGTTCGGCCTGGGCGGCGGCGTAGACGATGGTCTCCTGCGGCAGCCATTCCAGGGTTGCGCCGGCCTCGACGCGCAGCCTGAGGCTCTGGTAAGCCGGGCCGGCGGCGCGGTACCACTTTGCTGCGCCGGGGCTGGTCAGCTGCGCCCAGGCACCCGCACCAACAGTGGCCGAGATATCCAGGCGATCCCCGCCGGCAATCCCGCCGGGCGGGTGCACGATGATGTGCTGACACACCTCGGGCCCTTCGGCGTACAGGTGCTTCTGCACCCGCAGCGGGCCTTTATGGCGGCGCAGGGTCGGCCGCGTGCAATCGCCATCGCGGCCATAGCCCAGCTCCAGCTCGGCGTGCCAGCTGGGGGTAAACAAGGCGGCGGGTGCGTTCACGCCGCTACCCCGGCACGGCGTTGCCGCCAGGCCTGAAATGCGGAGTAAGCAGTCAGCAGTACCAGCCCCAGGTTGACCGCCAGCCACCATTGCAGGTGCATGCCGTAGTAGGGCGGGGCATGCAGCATGCCTTGAATCCAGAACAGCGCCAGGCCCAAGGCCAGCACGCTGGCGCACAGGGCGCGGCCCCAGGAGCGGCAGTAGGAGCGCGGGCGCAATACCGCCAGCAGCAGGCCGCATTCGGCCAGAACGATGGCGCAGAAGATCAGCACCGGCTTGAGCGGATACACCGCTTCGCTGCCGACCGGCATGGTGCGCAGCATCCAGTAGTCCGGCAGGCTGCCGGCCCAGATCACCAGGGCCATGCCGGCCAGTGCCGTGAGCGGGAGAAGCAACGTGCGCAAGGGTGGCATGGGGGCCTCGAGTCCATGGGCGAAAGCCTGATTATGCGCAAAGTGCAGGTGCGGCGTCGCCATTCAGATTGCGACCAATCCACGCACGCCATCGGCCTGCATGGTTTCGCCACGGCCCTGCTGGACGATCTCGCCACGGCTCATCACTAGGTACTGGTCGGCCAGTTCGGCGGCAAAGTCATAAAACTGTTCGACCAGCAGGATGGCCATATCGCCACGCTCGGCGAGCTTCTTGATCACCGCGCCGATCTCCTTGATCACCGAGGGTTGGATGCCTTCGGTGGGCTCGTCGAGGATCAGCAGGCGTGGCTTGCTGGCCAGTGCGCGGCCGATGGCCAGCTGTTGCTGCTGACCGCCGGAGAGGTCGCCGCCGCGGCGTTGCTGCATCTCGCGCAGCACCGGGAACAGTTCGTAGATAAATTCCGGCACCACCTTGGCTTCGCTTCCAGGGAAGCGTGAAAGCCCCATCAGCAGGTTTTCTTCCACGGTCAGGCGGCCAAAGATTTCCCGGCCCTGGGGCACGTAGGCGATGCCGGCGTGCACGCGCTGGTGCGGCTTGAATGCGGTGATCGGTTGGCCTTCCCAGTTGACTGCGCCTTGCTTGGCCGGGATCAGGCCCATCAGGCATTTCAGCAAGGTGGTTTTGCCCACGCCATTTCGGCCGAGCAGGCAGGTGACTTCGCCGACCTTCACGTCGAACGACAGGCCGCGGAGGATATGGCTGCCGCCGTAGTACTGATGCAGTTGTTGGACTTGCAGCATGGTTTTGTCCCTTATTCGTGTTGTGGGAGGGGCTTTAGCCGCGACGCTTTTGAGCTTTAAGCGCTCGCGGCTAAAGCCCCTCCCACAGGTATGCGTTAGCGGCCGAGATAAACCTCGATCACTCGCTCATCGGCCTGCACTTGTTCCAGCGAGCCTTCGGCCAGCACGCTGCCCTGGTGCAACACGGTGACGTGGTCGGCAATGCTGCCGACGAAGCCCATATCGTGTTCCACCACCATCAGCGAGTGCTTGCGCGCCAGCGACTTGAACAGCTCGGCGGTGAACTCGGTTTCGGCGTCGGTCATGCCCGCCACCGGCTCATCCAGCAGCAACAGTTGCGGGTCCTGCACCAGCAGCATGCCAATCTCGAGGAACTGCTTCTGGCCGTGGGACAACAGCCCCGCCGGGCGATTGCGCGAGCTGTCGAGCTTGATCGTCTGCAGCACTTCATCGATGCGGTCTTTCTGCTCGCCGCTGAGTTTGGCGCGCAGGCTGGCCCACACCGACTTGTTGGTTTTCTGCGCCAGTTCGAGGTTCTCGAACACGCTCAGCGCCTCGAACACCGTCGGCTTCTGGAACTTGCGGCCGATGCCGGACTGGGCGATTTCCACCTCGCTCATCTGGGTCAGGTCGAGGGTTTCGCCGAAGTAGGCGACGCCGTTATCCGGGCGGGTTTTGCCGGTGATCACGTCCATCATGGTGGTCTTGCCGGCACCGTTGGGGCCGATGATGCAGCGCAGTTCACCGACGCCGATATACAGGGTCAGGTTGGTCAGCGCCTTGAAACCGTCGAAGCTGACGTTGATATCTTCCAGGGTCAGGATGGTGCCGTGACGGATATTCAGGCCCTTCTGCGCAACCTTGCTGGCACCAATCGCATCGCGGCCAGTGCCTGAGGGATCGAACACCGGTTCGAGCATCAGTTCCGGAATCGGCAGGGTTTTCATTGCTTATCTCCCTTCTTCAGCAGGCCGATCACGCCCTTGGGCAGGAACAGTGTCACGACGATAAACAGGAAGCCCAGGGCGAACAGCCAGTATTCCGGGAAGGCCACGGTAAACCAGCTCTTCATGCCATTGACCAGGCCGGCACCCAGCAGCGGGCCGATCAGGCTGCCGCGTCCGCCGAGGGCGACCCAGACGGCGGCCTCGATGGAGTTGGTGGGCGACATCTCGCTGGGGTTGATAATGCCCACCTGCGGCACATACAGCGCGCCGGCCAAACCGCACAGCACCGCACTCAATACCCAGATAAACAGCTTGTAGCCGCGCGGGTCATAGCCGCAGAACATCAGGCGGTTTTCCGCATCGCGCAGCGCCGTCAGCACCCGGCCGAACTTGCTGCGCGCCAGCGTCCAGCCCAGATATAGACTGGCCACGAGTAAGGCGACTGTGGCGAGAAATAGCACCGCGCGGGTGTGCGCCGAGGTGATGTCGAAGCCGAGAATCGTCCTGAAATTGGTAAAGCCGTTATTGCCGCCGAAGCCGGTTTCGTTGCGGAAGAACAGCAGCATGCCGGCGAAGGTCAGCGCCTGGGTCATGATCGAGAAGTACACGCCCTTGATCCGCGAGCGGAAGGCAAAGAAGCCGAACACCAACGCCAGCAAGCCAGGGGCCAGCACCACCAGGCACAGCGCCCAGAGGAAGTTGCTGGTGCCGTACCAGTACCAGGGCAGCTCGGTCCAGGCGAGGAAACTCATAAAGGCTGGCAGGCCGTCGCCGGCTGCTTCGCGCATCAGGTACATGCCCATGGCGTAACCGCCCAGCGCGAAGAACAGGCCGTGGCCGAGCGACAGCATGCCGGCGTAACCCCAGACCAGATCGAGCGCCAGGGCGACGATGCAGTAGCAGAGAATTTTGCCGACCAGGGTCAGGCTGTAGGCCGAGACGTGTAGGGAGTTGTCCGCAGGCAGCAGGTGCAGCAGCGGCATGGCCAGCAGCACGGCGAGTACCAGCAGGCCAATGCCGATCGACACTTGCGGGCCGAGCTTGGCGCTGGCGCGGGCCAATAGCGTTTGATTCAGGGGCATAGTCATCAGTCGATCACCCGTCCTTTCAAAGCAAACAGACCTTGCGGGCGTTTCTGAATAAACAGAATGATCAGCGCGAGGATAAGGATCTTGCCGAGTACGGCACCGATCTGCGGTTCGAGAATCTTGTTGGCGATGCCCAGACCGAAGGCGGCCATCACGCTACCGGCCAGTTGGCCGACACCACCGAGTACCACCACCAGGAACGAGTCGATGATGTAGCTCTGCCCGAGATCGGGGCCGACGTTGCCGATCTGGCTCAAGGCCACGCCGCCGAGACCGGCGATACCGGAGCCCAAGCCGAAGGCGAGCATGTCCACCCGACCGGTCGGCACGCCACAGCAGGCGGCCATATTGCGGTTCTGCGTCACGGCGCGGACGTTAAGGCCGAGGCGGGTCTTGTTTAGCAGCAGCCAGGTCAGCACCACCACAAACAGGGCGAAGCCGATAATCACGATGCGGTTGTACGGCAGCACCAGGTTCGGCAGCACCTGGATGCCGCCGGACAGCCAGTAGGGGTTGGCCACTTCGACGTTCTGCGCGCCGAAGATCACGCGCACCAGCTGGATCAGGATCAGGCTGATGCCCCAGGTAGCCAGCAGGGTTTCCAGCGGGCGACCGTAGAGGTGGCGAATCACCGTGCGTTCCAGCGCCATGCCGATGGCGGCGGTGACAAAGAACGCTACGGGCAGCGCCACCAGCGGGTAGAGCGCCAGGGCTTCCGGGGCGAAACGCTGGAACAGCACCTGCACCATATAGGTGGAGTAGGCACCGAGCATCAGCATCTCGCCGTGGGCCATATTGATTACGCCGAGCAGGCCGAAAGTGATGGCCAGACCGAGCGCCGCCAACAGCAGAATCGAGCCGAGCGACAGGCCGCTAAAGGCCTGGCCGAGCAGCTCTCCAATCAGCAGTTTGCGTTTGACCTGGGCCAGGCTGGTTTCGGCGGCGGTGCGTACCGTTGGGTCGCTTTCCACGGCCGGGTCGAGCAGGGTTTCCAGGCGCGTGCGGGCCAGCGGGTCGCCGGTTTCACCGAGCAGGCGTACAGCGGCCAGGCGCACGGCCAGGTCGCTGTCGACCAGCTGCAGGTTGGCCAGGGCCAGAGTCAGGGCATCACGCACGCCGTCGTCGGTCTCGCTGGCGACCTGGGCGTTAAGCAGTTGCAGCTGCGCTGGCTTGGCGCTCTTCTGCAGTTGCTGAGCGGCTGCCAGGCGCAGCGCCGGGTCGTCGGCCAGCAGCTGGTGGCTGGCCATGGCGGTGCCGATCAGCCCGCGTAGGCGGTTATTCAGGCGCAGTTTGCGCGGTGTTTCAGTGGGCACAGCTTCGCCTTCGGCGGGCTGATACACGCCACTTACTTCGATAAAGGCGGTTTTGCTGCTGTCGGCGGCGACGCGGCCTTGTTGCAGGGCTTCGAGCAGCGGCAGGCGCGCGCTATCCGGGGCGGCGGACCAGCTTTCCAGCAGGCTGGCCTGCTTGGCCGGGTTGGCGGTGACAAAGTCCTGGGCGTCACCGGCGTGCGCGGCCATGGGCCGCAGCAACAGCAGGCTCAGCAGAATTCGGGTAAAGGCAGTGGGCATAGGGCAGTCCTTTGGGAGTACCACCCGCCGCGCTGGCGCGGCGGGTGGCAAGCCTTGGCCCGGATGCGATCCGGGCAGGGCGTTCCCGGATTACATCCGGGCTTACTGGCAGTTGCTTAGTTCGACTTGACCGCGTAATCCGGCTTCTTGTCGTTGCCTTCGATAAACGGGCTCCACGGCTGGGCGCGGACTGGGCTGCTGGTTTCCCAGACCACGGAGAACTGCCCGTCTTCCTGGATTTCACCGATCATCACCGGCTTGTGCAGGTGGTGGTTGGTCTTGTCCATGGTCAGGGTGTAGCCGCTCGGCGCGGCGAAGGTCTGGCCGTAGAGGGCGGTGCGCACTTTGTCGACGTCAGTGGTGCCGGCTTTCTCGACCGCTTGCGCCCACATATGAATGCCCACATAGGTGGCTTCCATCGGGTCGTTGGTCACGGCTTTGTCCGCGCCCGGCAGGCCCTTGGCTTTGGCGTAAGCCTTCCATTTGTTGACGAACGCGGTGTTGACCGGGTTTTCCACCGACTGGAAGTAGTTCCACGCGGCCAGGTGGCCGACCAGCGGCTTGGTGTCGATGCCGCGCAGTTCTTCTTCACCTACGGAGAAGGCCACCACCGGTACGTCGGTGGCTTCCAGGCCCTGGTTGGCCAGTTCCTTGTAGAACGGCACGTTGGAGTCGCCGTTGACGGTGGAGATCACCGCAGTCTTGCCGCCGGCGGAGAACTTCTTGATGTTGGCGACGATGGTTTGGTAGTCGCTATGACCGAACGGGGTGTAGACCTCTTCGATGTCTTTCTCGGCCACGCCCTTGCTGATCAGGAAGGCGCGCAGGATCTTGTTGGTGGTGCGTGGGTAGACGTAATCGGTGCCGAGCAGGAAGTAGCGCTTGGCCGCGCCGCCGTCTTCGCTCATCAGGTACTCGACCGCCGGGATGGCTTGCTGGTTTGGCGCGGCGCCGGTGTAGAAGACGTTCGGCGACATCTCTTCGCCTTCGTATTGCACCGGGTAGAACAGCAGGCCGTTGAGCTCTTCAAAGACCGGCAGCACGGACTTGCGTGACACCGAGGTCCAGCAGCCGAAGACCACGTCGACCTTGTCCTGGGTCAGCAGCTGGCGGCCCTTCTCGGCGAACAGCGGCCAGTTGGAGGCCGGGTCAACCACCACGGCTTCCAGTTGCTTGCCGTTGACGCCGCCCTTGGCGTTGATCTCGTCGATGGTCATCAGCGCCATGTCTTTCAGCGAGGTTTCCGAGATGGCCATGGTGCCGGACAGCGAGTGCAGGATGCCGACCTTGATGGTCTCGGCGGCTTGCACGGTCCAGGTCATGCCCATGGCGGCGATGGATGCGGACAGGGTAAAGGCCTTGATCAGATTGCGACGTTGCATGGTGCGATCTCCATTCACGAGCTTAGGTATTTGAACTGCTGGTTTTTAGTTGTTTGTCTGGCAGTGAAAACAGGGTCTACGCCTAAGGGGCCACTTCGGGTGCCGGCATGCTGCGCTGACGCGCGCTGTGCAGCATGTGCAGGGTGATCTTGCGCACTTCGGCCTTGCTGACCTCTATATGGGTCCTGAGCAATAGCTGTGCCTCTTCGCACCGGCGCGCCAAAATCGCCGCGAGAATTTCTCCGTGTTCCTCATAAGTGGCCGCCACGCGCGGGCTCTGGGTGAAGTCCAAACGCCTGATAATGCGGATCTTCTCGCTGATCTCGGCGTGCAGGCGGGCCATCTCGCGGTTGCCAGCGGCCTCGACCAGCAGGCAGTGAAAACGCTCATCCAGGCGTGAGACTTCGCGGCCGTCCGCTAAACGTTGCTCGGGTTGCACCAACCAGGTGCGCTCAAGTTGCACCAGTGCGGCGGATTGCTCGTCTTGGGGGCGCTCGCACAAATGCCGCACAGCCTCCAGTTCGAGGACGATGCGCACCTCGTACAGCTCTTCGAAATGGGCGAAGTCGAACGGCTTGACCTGCCAGCCGCTGCGGAAATACACCTGCAGGTAATCCTCACGCTGCAGGCGATACAGCGCCTGGCGCACCGGCGTACGGCTGACCGCCATGCGCTCGGCGATCTCTCCTTCGGAGAAGCGATCACCGGGCAGCAGCCGGAACTCAAAGATGTCGTCCTTGAGCTGCTGGTAGATGCGCTCGGCGAGATTCTCCGGACGCTCTTTAGCTGTGCGCGCTGCGCCGGTCAGTTGCATGCTCAGGCCTGCTGCTGGCTGGCGATAAACGCGCGCCAGCCGCCGAAGCTGGTGATATCGCGGGCGCCGTTCAGGGCGCAGGGCTCGCAGATAAAACCTTTGACCCAGCGGCCGTCGGCCAGCTGCAGGTTGCCGATACCCAGCGGGGTGGGGATTTCCGCGACAAATTCGCCAAAGCGCGCCTGCGGGATATCCCACAGCTCGACGATGATCGCCGCGCCGTCTTCGGTCACTCGCGCCAGGCCGGGTTTCGGCGGCACGGTGCCGGGCAGAGCATACAGGCGATACGTGGCGGCGCTGCTGGTTTGCTCGACCAGCACGGCATCGCGGTTGGTCAGCTGGAAGTTCAGCGGCATGCCGGTCAGGTGCGCGCCGACTACGGCGACGCGTACGCAGCCCGGAGCTGGACTGTTGCTGGCAGCTTGCGCGGGCAGTGCGCGGCCGGTGGCACCCAGTGGCAGATTGAGGGCCTGCTGCCAGCGCTGGCCAAAGGCGGCGAGTGCTTGGTCGTGCCAGGCCGGGGCGATCAGGGTGATACCGGCGGGCAGACCGTCGGCACGCATACCGGCGGGTACCGCCAGGGCCGACAGGTCCGCGAGGTTGGTGAAGTTGGTGTAGGTGCCGAACTGGCTGTTAAACAGCACTGGCTCGGCGTCCATCTCGGCCAGGCTGCGAAGGGTCGGCGAGGTCGGTACTACCAGGGCATCGAAGCCGGTCAGGATTTCGTTGATCGTGCGGCTCAGTTCGGCGCGGATATATTCGGCCTTGTAGGCATCGCAGGCGCTGTACGTGTGGCCGTTGGCGACGATGCCGCGCACCACCGGGTTGATATGTTCAGGGTTGACGCCCTCCACCGCCACCGTGCGTTCAGCGACCCAGCTGCCGTAATAGAGCTGCTCGGCCAACTGCTGGAAGGGCGTAAAGTCGATTTCCACCAGTTCCGCGCCCAGTTCGCACAGCTGGCCCAGGGCCTGCTCGAACACCGCCTGGTTCTGCGTATCGCCAAAGAACTCGGGGTTGCTCGGCACTGCCAAACGCGGTTTGGCCGGCATGCCGACCTTGGCGCTGTTGGGGTTCTTGCGGCTGTAGGGATCGGCTGCGTCATAGCCACCGGCGATCTGCGCCACGCTCAGGGCATCGCTGACGGTCAGGGCAAAGACCGAGATGCAATCCAGCGTCTTGCAGGCCGGCACCAAGCCGCTATTGGACAGCCAGCCCTTGCTCGGTTTGAGTCCGACAATATTGTTGAAGCCGGCCGGCACGCGGCCGGAGCCAGCGGTGTCGGTGCCCAGGGCAAACGGCACCAGGCCGCGCGCCACCACACTGGCCGAGCCCGAGCTGGAACCGCCGCTGACGTAAGCGGGGTTGAAACTGTTGGGCACCGCGCCATAAGGCGAGCGGGTGCCGACCAGACCGGTAGCGAATTGGTCGAGGTTGGTCTTGCCGAGCAGGATCGCCCCGGCGGCGCGCAGGCGCGCGATCACCGTGGCATCGGCCTGTGCGGTGTAGGCGAATTCAGGGCAGGCGGCGGTGGTGGCCCAGCCGGCGGCGTCGATATTGTCCTTGCTGGCGAAGGGTACGCCGTACAGCGGCAGCTTGCTCAGGTCGCCGCCGACGCTTTGCAGCAGCGCCGGCAAGGTGTCGAGCTGGGCGTTGAGCTGCGCTTCGCTGGCCAGGCTGATCCAGGCGTTATCGGCGCTGCTCAGTTCAAGGTGCAGGCTATGCAGCAGTTCGGCAGGCGATTGGCCATCGCGGTAGGCCTGTTGCCAGTCGGCGAGGGTGAAGGCGAGCGGTGCTTGGCTCATGCGTTAAATCCCATCTTGTATCCAAGTGATGGGGTGGCCTGAGCAAGGCGGATGCCAGTTCTAAAAACTGGATTTATTTCAATGAGTTGAAGGGTAGTCGCGGGGTTCGGCGGGTGCTTGTGTGCACCGCCGCGGGGCTGGCTGCGAGCTTATGGTGCGCCGCCCAGGTAGTTGCGCACGCCGGTGAAGATGATCTGCGCCGCCAGGGCACAAACGAACAGGCCCATCAGGCGACTGACGATCTGCAGGCCCTGGTCGCCGAGCAGGCGCTCGAACTGGTTGGACAGATAGAGCACCACGCCCACCGTGAAGCTGGCCAGGGCAATGCCCAGCACCGCGACGGCCTTGTCGCCCCAGTCCGGCTGGCTCGCGCCCATCAGCAGCAGTGCGCCGATGGTGCCGGGGCCGACGGTGAGCGGGATGGTCAGCGGCACGATGGTCACGTCCTGCTGCACGTTATCGCTCTGCACCGCCGATTTGCCCTGGGCCATGCCGAGGGCCGAGATAAACAGCACGCTGCCGGCACCGATGCGGAAGGCGTCGATGGTGATGCCGAACAGGGTGAAGATGTGTTTACCGAACAGGTACAGCAGCACGCTGGCGATCAGCACGCCGAGCGCGACTTTCCAGGCCAGGCGCTTGCGCTCCTTGACCGTGTAGCCGCGGCTCAGGCCGATAAAGCACGACAGCACGAAGAACGGGCTATAGAGCACCAGCAGTTTCAAATACAGGCTGAACAGCGCGGACGCCATGGAAAGGACTCGTCTCTAAAAATGATTGGGCTTGAGTGTAGAAGCCGCCCGGAGCAAGGCGGTCAGGACGGCAGGGCGTCGCGCTGGCGGCGGATTTCCCGTTCGGCGACCCAGTGCTCGATCAGCTCGCGCAGTTGCGACATTTCCACCGGTTTGGACATGTGTCCGTCCATGCCGACCTGGCGCGCTCGCTCCTTGTGCTCATTGAGGATATGCGCGGTGAGCGCCACCACCGGGGTGCGTGGGCGCTGTTCGGCGGCCTCCCAGGCGCGCAGCTGCTCGGTGGCGGAGAAGCCGTCGAGTATTGGCATTTCGCAGTCCATCAGCACCAGGTCGTACTGCTGCGCCTTCATCGCGCTGAGCGCTTCCTCGCCGTTGCTGGCCGTCTCGGGCTGCAGGTTGAGCTTGCCGAGCATGCCGCGAATCACCTTGGTGGAGATGGTGTTGTCCTCGGCGACCAGGATGCGGAAATCGCTCGGCACATGCAGTGGCGGGCTGGCCGGGTTGGCTGTGAACAGCGGCGAGTCGCCCTTGCCGCGCTGTGCCAGCTCGTCGGCCAGGGTGGTTTTCAGGGTGTAGCCGGCCACCGGCTTGGCCAGGATGCGTTTGATCCCGGCGTTGCGCGCGATGATCTTGCTCGGCGCATTGCTGATGCCGGTGAGCATGATCAGCAGAATGTCGTGGTTGAGGTTGGCGTCTTCCTTGATTCGCGCGGCCAGTTGCATGCCGGTCATGCCGGGCATGTCCTGGTCGAGCAGCACCGCATCGAAATATTCACGCAGGTGCGCCTTGGTGCGCAGCAGGGCCATGGCCTCCTTGCCGGAGGGCACGGCGCTGACGTGCATGCCCCAAGCCGTGCATTGCTGCACCAGGACCTTGCGGCAGGTGTCGTTGTCGTCGACCACCAGCAGGCGCGCGCCTTGCAGGGATGCGTCGAGATCGGCGGTCGGTTGTTCCAGGCGCGCGGCGTCCAGCGGCAGGGTCAGCCACAGGGTCGAGCCCTGGTTGCCGCCGCTCTGGATGCCGAACTCGCCGTCCATCAGGCGCACCAGCTGGCGCGCGATGATCAGGCCGAGGCGGCCGCCGAGTTTGGTCGCGGCGAGGAAGTCCTTGCTGTGCAGTTCGGCATTCAGCAGGGCATCGCGTTCGCTGGCATCCAGCGGCTTGCCGCTGTCCTGTACGGCAATCCGCAGGCGCGCGTGCTCGGTGGTGGTGTCGAGCGCCACCACCAGGAGAATCTCGCCTTCGTCGGTCTGCTTGAAGGCGTTGTCCAGCAGGCTCAGCAGGGTCTGGCGCAGGCGCGTGGGGTCGCCGCTGATCACCCGTGGCACTTGCGGCTGCATAAAGCTAATCAGCTCGACTTTCTGCTGCTCGGCCTTGGCGCGGAAGATATCCAGGCAGTCTTCGATCAGCGCGTTGAGGTCGAACTGCACGTCGTCCAGTTCGATCTGCCCGGACTCCAGCTTGGAAATGTCGAGAATCTCGTTGATCAGGGTCAGCAGCTCGTTGCCCGAGCTGTGGATGGTCTGCACGTAGTCGCGCTGCTTGGCCGACAGCGGGGTGCCGAGCAGCAGTTCGGTCATACCCAGCACACCATTCATCGGGGTGCGGATCTCGTGGCTGATCTTGGCGAGGAATTCGGCCTTGGCTTTCAGTTCGGCGGAGCTGGCGGCGAGGGCGCGGCTGGTGCTGAAGTGGTCGTGCATGATGCGTCGCTGTCGTTCGCTCAACGCCATGCTGAGGATAAAGCCGCTGGTCGCGGTCACGGCCAGCAGGCCGTAGGCCATCCATTCGCTCTGCACCGCCCAGTAGCCGAACAGCACCGGCAGGGCGCAGATAAAGGCCACGCAGAACAGCAGGATGGCCAGGCTGAACAGCCGTGCCGGCTGGTAGCCATGCCGCCAGTGGGTCAGCGACACCAGCAGGATGCTCAGGCCGGCGATGGCGTTGAGCAGGTAGACCAGTTGGTTGAATTGCAGGTTGGTGGCCACCAGCAGGATCACGCAGACCAGGCTGATCACTACCACCTCGCCCGTCAGCAGGTGGTTCAGCGGCGTGCTCGGGCAGACCTTATGGAAAAAACTGGCGGTAAAGCACAGGGCGCAGAGTGCGGCCAGCAGCATCGACAGGTTGGCGATCTGCGGCTGCAGGCTTTGCCATTCGCTGAGCCAGGGCGTGCTGATGCCGAGCAGGCTGACCACCGCCACCAACTGGCAGGCCTGGGTCGCCGCCAGCCACAGGCCGCTCACCGCGCGGGTGTAGGCAAAACGCACCAGGTTGTAGGTCACCAGCATGCCGAGGCAGCCGAGCAGCAGGCCGAACAGCAGTGGGCGGTTGTCATCGGCGACCATCGCCTGCGCGCTTTGCAGGCTGATGCTGGGGCGTAGCGAATGTTCCGAAGCCAGACGCAAATAGATATCCAGCGGCTGTTCGGCTTTTGGCAGTGGCAGGAGGAAATCGCGGCTGGCCAGTGGCCGGCTGGAGAACGGCAGGTTGCTGCCGGTGTGGGCCTGCTCGATCAGGGTGTCGCCTTGCAGCACATAGAGGTCGAGGTAGGCCAGGTAAGGCGCGAATACGCGCAGCATCTGCGCATCGGTGTTGGCCTGCAGGCGGTGGTGCAGCCACAGCGCGCTGGAACCACCCGGGGTGTAGAGCTGGGTCAGGTCTGTGGGACGGAACTGCGCCTGCTGTTCGGGGCTGTGCACATCATTGAATTGCAGCTCGGCCGTAGGGTCGGTGAGGCTTGACCAGAATGCCTGCGGCTCTGCCTGGGCTGACGCTACGGTGAGCGCCATCAGCAGCATGCTGAATAGCAGGTGTGTGGCAGTCCTCAGCCGGGGCACAGTGAATTCCCTTCGAAAGTAAGTGGTCGGATTATAGCCAAGCTGTCCGCGAGGGAAATATGACAAAGGTGGCCATTTGGCCACCTTTGTCGTGTTTTACCCTTTATTTACCTTCACTTTTCCCCGCGTTCGCGGGCAATGGCGCGGTAACCGATATCGTTGCGGTAGAAACTGCCGCTCCAGCGCACTTTCTCGGCCAGGCGGTAGGCCTGTTGCTGGGCTTCCTCGACCGTACGGCCGATGGCAGTGGCGCAGAGTACGCGGCCGCCGGCGGTGACGATCTGCCCCGCCGCGTTCAGTGCGGTGCCGGCATGGAAGACTTTGCCTTCCAGTTGCGCGGCAGCCTCCAGGCCTTCGATCACATCGCCCTTGGCGTAGTCGGCTGGGTAACCGCCCGCGGCGATCACCACGCCCACGGTCGGGCGCGGGTCCCAGGTCGCTTCAACCTTGTCCAGCGCCTTGGCCAGCGCGGCCTCGACCAGCAGCACCAGAGAGGATTCCAGGCGGCACATGATCGGCTGGGTTTCCGGGTCGCCGAAGCGGCAGTTGAATTCGATGACCTTAGGGTTGCCGGCCTTGTCGATCATCAGCCCGGCGTAGAGGAAGCCGGTGTAGACGTTGCCTTCGTTGGCCATGCCGCGCACGGTCGGGTAGATGACTTCGTCCATCACCCGCTTGTGCACCTCGGCGGTAACCACTGGGGCCGGCGAATAGGCACCCATGCCGCCGGTGTTCGGGCCGGTATCGGCATCGCCGACGCGCTTGTGGTCCTGGCTGGTGGCCATCGGCAGCACGTTCTCGCCGTCGACCATGACGATAAACGAGGCTTCTTCGCCATCGAGGAATTCCTCGATCACCACGCGCGAGCCCGCTTCGCCAAAGGCATTGCCGGCGAGCATGTCGCGTACGGCGTCTTCGGCCTCAACCAGGGTCATGGCGACGATCACGCCTTTACCGGCGGCCAGGCCGTCGGCCTTGATCACGATTGGTGCACCGACCTTTTGCAGGTAGGCCAGGGCCGGCTCGACTTCGGTGAAGTTCTGGTAGTCGGCAGTCGGAATCTGCTGGCGGGCGAGGAAGTCCTTGGTGAACGCCTTGGAGCCTTCCAGCTGGGCGGCGGCGGCGGTAGGGCCGAAGATGTCCAGCTTGCGTGAACGGAACAGATCGACCACTCCTTTTACCAGCGGCGCTTCGGGGCCGACGATGGTCAGTTGTACGTTCTTCTCGGCGAAGTCGGCCAGCTGCTCGATGGCCAGCACGTCGATGGCGACGTTCTCGCACTTGGCTTCGGTAGCGGTGCCGGCGTTGCCGGGAGCGACGAAGACTTTGGCGACGCGCTTGTCCTGCGCCACTTTCCAGGCCAGGGCGTGTTCACGACCGCCGCTGCCAATAATCAATACGTTCATTGCGTTCTCCTTCAGGAGGCGGGCCTGCGGCCCGTTTGGTGGATAGAAAAGCGCTATCCACCCTACGAATTTCGAGGTTGCGATCGGGCTGGTAGATGCAAGGCGTCCGGTCCTTCACCCAGCGGAGTTGCCTTCTGGCAATGAGCATGGGGGGAGGGCCGGGCAACGCCGCAGATGCCTGTCCGAGTGCGGCCGATTTTAGTGCCTAAAGTGGCGCATGCCGGTGAACACCATGGCGATACCTGCTTCGTCGGCGGCGGCGATCACTTCCGCATCGCGCATCGAACCACCCGGCTGGATCACCGCGGTGATGCCGTTGGCCGCCGCGTTGTCCAGGCCGTCGCGGAACGGGAAGAAGGCGTCGGAGGCCATGACCGAGCCGGCGACTTGCAGGCCGGCGTGTTCGGCCTTGATCGCGGCGATACGCGCGGAGTTCACGCGGCTCATCTGGCCGGCACCGACGCCGATGGTCTGGCGGCCCTTGGCATAGACGATGGCGTTGGATTTAACGAACTTGGCCACTTTCCAGGCGAAGATCAGGTCGTGCACTTCCTGCTCGCTCGGCGCGCGCTGAGTGACGATCTTCAGGTCTTCTGCCTTGATCATGCCGATGTCGCGGCTCTGTACCAGGAGGCCGCCGTTGACGCGCTTGAAGTCCCAGCCGGCGCTGCGCTCGGCCGGCCATTCGCCGCATTCGAGCAGGCGCACGTTGGCTTTGGCGGCGACGATGGCGCGGGCTTCGGCGCTGATTTTCGGCGCGATGATCACTTCGACAAACTGGCGCTCGACGATGGCCTGGGCGGTGGCACCGTCCAGCTCGCGGTTAAAGGCGATGATGCCGCCAAACGCGGATTCGGTATCGGTGGCGTAGGCCAGTTCATAGGCCTGGCGGATGCCGCCTTCGCTGTCCAGGGCCACGGCCACGCCACACGGGTTGGCGTGCTTGACGATGACGCAGGCCGGTTTGACGAAGCTCTTCACGCATTCCAGCGCGGCGTCGGTGTCGGCGACGTTGTTGAACGACAGCTCCTTGCCCTGCAGCTGAATGGCGCTGGCCACGCTGGCCTCACCTTTCTGCGCTTCCACGTAGAACGCCGCGCTCTGGTGCGGGTTCTCGCCGTAGCGCATTTCCTGGGCCTTGATGAACTGGCTGTTGAAGGTGCGCGGGAAGGCACCGCGCTCTTCGGTGGAGAGGGTGTCGCGGCTCTGGTCGATGGTGCCCAGGTAGTTGGCGATCATGCCGTCGTAGGCGGCGGTGTGCTCGAAGGCTTTCAGCGCCAGGTCGAAGCGCTGGGCGTAGCTCAGGCCGCCGGCTTTCAGCGACTCGACGATGCCGGCGTAGTCGCCGGCGTTGACCACGATGGCCACGTCTTTGTGGTTCTTCGCCGCGGAGCGAACCATGGTCGGGCCGCCGATGTCGATGTTCTCGATGGCGTCGGCCAGGTCACAGCCCGGCTTGGCCACGGTGGCGGCGAACGGGTAGAGGTTGACCGCGACCAGGTCGATCGGCTTGATGCCGTGCTGCTCCATCACCGCGCCGTCGAGGGCGCGACGGCCGAGGATGCCGCCGTGGATCTTCGGGTGCAAGGTCTTGACGCGACCGTCCATCATCTCCGGGAAACCGGTGTAGTCGGCCACTTCCACGGCGGCGATGCCGTTGTCCTTGAGCAGCTTGTAAGTGCCGCCGGTGGAGAGGATTTCCACATTCAGGGCGACGAGCTCGCGGGCAAACTCGAGGATGCCGGTCTTGTCGGAAACACTGATCAAGGCGCGGCGAACGGGAAGGCGGGTGGTCTGGTCGGTCATTTCAGAGTCCATCAGGCGGAGGTATCGACATTTAAGGAGCTATCAGCAAAAAAGGCGGCCTAGATAAGCCGCCCTTTTCGGGAGTTCGGGGTCAGAGCAGGTCGTATTGCTTGAGCTTCTTGCGCAGGGTGCCGCGATTCAGGCCGAGCAGCTCGGAGGCCTTGGTCTGGTTGCCCTTGACGTAGTTCATCACGGTTTCCAGCAGCGGTGCTTCCACTTCGGTGAGCACCAGGTTGTACACGTCACTGACGTCTGCGCCCTCAAGATGGGCGAAATAATTATGCAGGGCCTTCTCGACGCTGCCGCGCAGGGTTTGTCCCTCTTCGCTTGGCGTATTGAGATGCTGCTTCAAACTGCTGTTGTCACTCACGGGAGCCATTCCACTCTCTAAGGTCTCAGTCAACATCGTCATGCGGCCACCCCTTCTCCATTGTTATGACGTTCGCTGAAAAACTCGCGAACGTTGGTGCACTGCGCGTCCGTACTGTCCAGACGATTGAAGTGGGCGCGAAACTCCCTGGCGCCCGGCAAGGTTGCGAGATACCAACTGACATGCTTGCGGGCAATGCGAACGCCCATTACATCGCCGTAGAAGGCGTGCAGTGCAGCCAGATGTTCAAGCAGAATGCGTTCCACTTCGAGCAGGCTGGGTGCCGGGAGCTGTTCACCGGTACGCAGGTAATGCTCGATCTCACGGAATATCCACGGCCGGCCCTGAGCCGCGCGACCGATCAGCAGGCCGTCGGCCCCCGTGGCGGCGAGCACGGCCTTGGCCTTCTGCGGCGAGTCGATATCGCCATTGGCCAGCACCGGAATCGACACCGCCTGCTTGATCGCTGCGATGGTGTCGTACTCGGCCTCGCCCATATACAGGTCGGCGCGGGTGCGGCCATGCACGGCCAGCGCGACGATTCCGGCGTCTTCGGCGATTTTCGCCACGGCGATGCCGTTCTTGTTCTCACGGTCCCAGCCGGTGCGGATCTTCAGGGTCACCGGTACGTCGACGGCGGCGACCACTGCCTGAAGAATCTCGCGAACTAACACTTCGTCTTTCAACAGCGCAGAGCCGGCGGCCTTGTTGCAGACCTTCTTGGCTGGGCAGCCCATGTTGATGTCGATGATTTGCGCGCCCATTTCCACGTTGCGCCGCGCTGCTTCGGCGAGCATCTCGGGATCACCACCGGCGATCTGCACCGAGCGTGGCTCGGGATCGCCGCTGTGCATCATGCGCAGGCTCGACTTGCGGGTGTTCCACAGGCGCACATCGCTGGTGACCATTTCCGACACCACCAGCCCCGCGCCCATGCGCTTGCACAGCTGCCGGAACGGCTGATCGGTGACGCCCGCCATGGGGGCGAGGATCAGCGAGTTTGGCAGTGTGTAGGGGCCGATGCGTAGCGCCGACATAGGGCTTCCCTGCTCAAGAGACCTGCTGTTGAACGAATAGGAGAGTGCGAAAAAGGGTGGGCATGATACCCGCTCTGGATGACCGGAGAAAGGCTGTTTTGAACAAATTCTGAACAGCTCTGGGCTTATCGCGAAGGGTTTGGTTGCGGCGGATTCTCAAGCAATTCGCCGCGTTCAGCCTATTCCGGCGAGTGGAAGCTCAGGCTGTAGTTCACCGCCTGGGTGCCTGGGTCGAGGATGTCCAGGGAGATGTGAATCGGCGTCTGCGGCGGCATTTCCGCGTTGCCGGCCAGCTCGCCGGCGAGGTATTCGCTGGGCTTGAAGCGACGGCTGGCGAGCAGTTGGCCGTTGATGTCGGCAAAGCGCATTTCCAGCAGCGGGAAGGGTTGCGAGAACGCCGCGCGGTTGTAGAGGATGGCGTCGACCACCAGCGCACCGCTGAACTCCGGGTGGCTGCGCACCACCAGGTTGCTGCTCTTGATCTGGGCGATATCGACCTTGGATGGCAGCTGGCAGCCGATGGCCGGGCACAGTTGTTCGAACCAGGGGCGGTACTGATCCTGGCGCGCCAATTCATCGAAGTGATAGATCACGTACTGCCCGGCCAGGGCGCTGGCCCCGATCAGGTTCAGCAGGCCCCAGCCGATCCAGCGGCCCCAAGGCTTCTGCGGTTGTTGCCAATCCAGTTGCAGCGGCTCGTCATCCAGTTCGAACAGGTGCTCGTCACGCAGTCCGGGTTCGTTGCGCGCGGCTTTCTTGGGCTCGATGGGTGCTTCGTCCTCATCGTCGTCGGCAGGCTCGTCGACGTACGCGGTAAAGGACTCGCGCTCGGCGTGCAGCTCGATATGTTCGATTTCAGGCTCAGGCTCAGGCTCAGGCTCAACGGCACGGCGGTCGAGAGGGCTAAAGATGGGCTCGTCTGCGGCCGGACTAAACGGCGGCAGCGGCGCAGCTGCAGGCTGCGGCGGTGTAACGGGACGCGCAGCGGGCAGTACGGCGGCGCTGGGTTCCGGGGTGAATGTAGGTTCGGTTCTGAGCGTCAGGTTGGCGGCGGGTTTGGGCTTTTCATCCTGCAGCAACGCTTCGGCCCAGCGTTCATCGAGCGGGTCGTGCTCAACCGGCTCAGGCGCCAGGAAGGTTTCGGCGTACTTGGGGGCGCTATCGATGGCGAGAAACTGCTTGGACAGCTGCTGCTCTTGCTCTTCCAGCTTGGCCAGTTCTTCGTCCAGATCGAGGCTGTCGAGATCCAGGTCGTCATGAATCCACAGGGTTTCGCTGGCCTTGGTGCTGGGCGCGGCAGCTACGGGCGCGACGCTCGGTGTAGGCGGTCGCGGGCTGGGCGATTCAGCTACAGGCTTGCTCGGTGCCGGTGTGGCGGCAGGCAGTGCCTGGCCTTGTTCGCGCAGTTGCTGCGCCGCATTGAACACATGCAGGCAGGCCCCGCAGCGCACGGCACCATGGGCTGCGCCCAGCTGCGTGAGGCTCACGCGAAAGCTGGTGCGGCAATGGGGGCACTGGGTGACGAAACTCTGGGTCATGCGGCGATCCGGCTAAACAAGGCGGCTAGTCTAACGCAAGTGCTCGGCAATGCAGCAGCTGTGCGCACTGGGGCGGTTAGCGGCGTACGCCACTGATACGTACCCAGCCGTCCTTATCGGCGGTCGGGTCGAGGATAAAAGCGTCGTTGTAAGCGGCGCGCACCTCTTCGGCCTGTTCGGCGAGGATGCCCGACAGCGCCAGGCGCCCGCCTGGCTTGACCAGGCTGGTGATCTGCGGTGCCAGCGCTACCAGTGGACCAGCGAGGATATTGGCCACCACTACGTCGGCCGGCTGTTGCGGCATGTCGTCCGGCAGGTAGAGCGGGAAGCGCGTTGGGTCGATACCGTTGCGCCCGGCGTTGTCGCGCGAGGCCTCGATGGCCTGGATGTCGATATCGGTGCCGACTGCCTGTGGCGCACCGAGCAGCAGGGCGGCAATCGCCAGGATGCCCGAGCCGCAACCGAAGTCGATCACGCTGCAATCCTGCAGGTTCTGGCCGTCCAGCCATTCCAGGCACAGTGCGGTGGTCGGGTGGGTGCCGGTGCCGAAGGCCAGGCCCGGATCGAGCAGCAGATTGACCGCGTCCGGCTCCGGCGCGGCGTGCCAGCTAGGCACGATCCACAGGCGCTGACCGAAACGCATCGGCTGGAAACCATCCATCCAGCTGCGCTCCCAGTCCTGATCGGCGATCACTTCGGCTTGGTGTTCCGGTAATTCGGCGCCGGTCAGCAGTTGCAGGTGAGCGAACACCGCGTTGGCGTCGGTATCGGCTTCGAACAGAGCGAGCAGGTGAGTGTGCGACCACAACGGCGTGGTGCCCAGGTCCGGCTCGAAAATTGGTTGGTCTTCGGCGTCCATAAAGGTCACCGACACGGCGCCGACTTCCAGCAACGCATCTTCGTAGGTTTCCGCTTGCTCCGGGGTGATGGCGAGACGGACTTGTAACCAGGGCATGGGAAACCTCGTGAACCTTGTGGCGGGATGGCGCAAATTGGCGCGCAGCTTACTTGAAGCCTGGGGTTACCTGCCACCTCAGGTAGGCCGGAAACGACAAGGGCTGCCGAATGGCAGCCCTTGTCTGTGTGCTTAGCCGAAGCTTAGTGCTTATCCATGCCCAGTTTCTTTTCGAGGTAGTGGATATTCACGCCGCCTTTGCAGAAGCCTTTGTCGCGGACCAGCATGCGGTGCAGCGGCACGTTGGTTTTGATGCCGTCGACCACGATCTCGTCCAGCGCGTTGCGCATACGGGCCATGGCCTCGTCGCGGGTGGCACCGTAGGTGATGATCTTGCCGATCAGCGAGTCGTAGTGCGGTGGTACGCTGTAGCCGCTGTACAGGTGCGAGTCCATCCGTACGCCGTTACCGCCTGGGGCGTGGAAGTGTTTGACCTTGCCGGGGCAGGGCATGAAGTTGTCCGGGTCTTCGGCGTTGATTCGGCATTCCAGCGAATGGCCGCGAATCACCACGTCACTTTGCTTGAACGACAGCTTGTTGCCAGCGGCGATGCTGAGCATCTCCTTGACGATGTCGATGCCGGTGACCATTTCCGAAACCGGATGCTCCACCTGAACGCGGGTGTTCATCTCGATAAAGTAGAAATGCCCATCTTCGTAGAGGAACTCGAAGGTGCCTGCGCCGCGGTAGCCGATCTCGATGCAGGCATCGACGCAGCGTTGCAGTACTTCGGCGCGGGCTTTTTCATCGATGCCCGGTGCTGGTGCTTCTTCCAATACCTTCTGGTGGCGGCGCTGCAGCGAGCAGTCGCGGTCACCTAGGTGGATGGCGTTGCCCTGGCCGTCGGACAGTACCTGGACTTCCACGTGACGTGGGTTGCCGAGGAACTTCTCCAGGTAGACCATCGGGTTGCCGAACACCGAGCCGGCTTCGCTGCGGGTCAGCTTGGCCGATTTGATCAGGTCTTCTTCCTTGTACACCACGCGCATGCCGCGACCACCGCCGCCGCCAGCGGCCTTGATGATCACCGGGTAACCGACTTCGCGGGCAATCTGCAGGGCGGTTTCTTCGTCTTCCGGCAGCGGGCCGTCAGAGCCGGGAACCACCGGTACGCCGGCGCGCTTCATGGCATCTTTGGCCGAGACTTTGTCGCCCATCAGGCGAATGGTCTCGGCTTTCGGGCCGATAAAGGCGAAGCCGGAGTTTTCCACCTGTTCGGCGAAATCGGCGTTTTCTGCAAGGAAGCCGTAGCCAGGGTGGATGGCGGTGGCACCGGTGACTTCAGCTGCGCTGATGATCGCCGGAATATTCAAATAGGACAGCGCGCCAGAGGCCGGGCCGATGCACACCGACTCGTCGGCCAGGCCCAGGTGCATCAGTTCGCGGTCAGCGGTGGAGTGCACCGCGACGGTCTTGATGCCCAGCTCTTTACAGGCGCGCAAGACGCGCAGGGCAATCTCGCCGCGGTTGGCGATCAGAACTTTTTCCAACATCGCAGGCTCTCCGCGGATCAAACGATGGTGAAAAGAGGTTGATCGTATTCCACCGGCTGGCCGTTCTCGCCCAGGATGGATTCGATCACGCCGCTGGTTTCGGCCTCGATGTGGTTCATCATCTTCATCGCTTCAACGATGCAGAGAATGTCGCCTTTCTTCACGCTCTGGCCGACTTCAACGAAGTTGCCCGACGTCGGGCCGGAGGCGCGGTAGAAGGTGCCGACCATCGGCGAGCGCACCACGGTGCCATTCAGCTTGGCGGCAGCCGGAACGGCGGCTTCGGCGGCAACCGGGGCAGCTGCTACTGGTGCAGCGGCAGGAGCAGGTGCCTGGGCATACATCGGCTGCTGCATAAAGGCCGGCTGCTTGCTGTGACGGCTGATGCGCACGGACTCTTCGCCTTCGCGAATCTCCAGCTCGTCGATACCGGACTCTTCCAGCAGCTCGATCAGTTTTTTGACTTTACGAATATCCATAGTTTTTTCAACTCCCGGTGAGGTCAGGGGCGCTTAAGTTCAAGTTGTTCGAGTGCAGCCTCCAGGGCCAGTCGATAACCGCTGGCGCCAAGGCCGCAGATCACTCCCACCGCAACATCTGAAAAGTAGGAGTGATGGCGGAAAGCTTCGCGTTTGTGCACGTTGGACAAATGCACTTCGATGAATGGGATGCTCACTGCCAGCAATGCGTCACGTAATGCGACGCTGGTATGAGTAAAAGCGGCAGGATTGATCAGGATAAAGTCGACACCTTCGCCTTTCGCGGCGTGAATACGGTCAATCAGTTCGTATTCGGCATTGCTCTGCAGGTACAGCAGGTGGTGGCCGGCTTCGCGTGCGCGGCGCTCCAGGTCGAGGTTGATCTGCTCCAGGGTGACGGCACCGTAGACCCCAGGCTCGCGAGTGCCGAGCAGGTTGAGGTTGGGGCCGTGCAGTACCAGAAAGGTCGCCATGATCCTTGATCCTTGTTTTTGTGCTGCGCAGGACTATGCCGCGACCGTGCAGGACTGTCCAGTTCTCAGCAATAGTCGACACGATGACCGCAGATTGCGGCAGATATATGACTCAGGGCGCTAAAAGCGTTCCCGTGCCGTGCTCAGGCGGGCGGCGAAGGTCGCGGCGTCCACCTCACCTACGACACGCAAATCCAGCCATTCGTCACCCTTGGCGTCGAACAACAGAATCGCCGGCGGGCCGAACAGCTGGTAGCGGTCGAGCAGGGCGCGTTGCGCGGGGTTGCTTGCCGTGATGTCGAAACGCACCAGTTGATAGTCGCCCAGCTGGCGAGCAACTTCCGGGGCGTTAAGCACTTCACGCTCGATCACTTTGCAGCTGATGCACCAGTCGGCGTACCAGTCGAGCAGCAGTGGTTTGCCGTTGTTCTTTGCGGCGACCAAGGCGGCATCCAGTTCGGCGGGGGTGCTGATGGTTTGCCACTGCCCGGATTGCACCTGGGTGACTTCGACGCTGGTGACCATCCGCCCGAGCGGGCGCAGCGGGTCATCCTGGCCTTGCAGCGCGCCGACCCAGGCCACCAGGGCGTAGACCAGCAGCGGCAGGCCGAGCAGTTTGGCGAATTTCTGGTGATGGGTTTTCGGCGTCAGTTCCAGCACCCCGAGCCAGAGTGCCACGCCTGCGGCCAGCAGGCCCCACAATGCCAGGCTGACCTGGCCTGGCACGACGCGCTCCAGCAGCCAGATGGCTACCGCCAGCAGCAGTGCGCCAAACAGGTTGCGTACGGTAAGCATCCAAGGGCCGGACTTCGGCAGCAAGGCACCGCCACCGACGGCAAACAGCACCAGTGGCGCGCCCATACCCAGACCCAGGGCCAGCAACTTGAGGCCGCCGCCGAGGGCGTCACCGCTGGCGCTGATATACAGCAGCGCGCCGGCCAGTGGCGCGGAGACGCAGGGTGAAACCAGCACACTGGAGAGCACGCCGAGCGCCGCCGCACTGAAAAGCGTGCCGCCGTGCAGGCGCTGGCTCAGACGCTGCAGCGGGCCGTCGATTGACGCTGGTAAGCGCAGTTCGAGAAAGCCCAGGCTGGCCGCGCCGAACAGGGCGAAGAAGATTGCAAATGGCACCAGCACCCAGGGCGATTGCAGGCGCGCTTGCAGATTGAGTTCCGCACCGAACAGCCCCATCAGTGCGCCGAGGATGGCAAAGCTCAGCGCCATCGGCAGCACATAGGCCAGCGACAACACCAGGCTGCGCATGCCGCCGGGTTGGCCGCGCAGGACCACGCCGGTAAGGATCGGCAGCATCGGCAGCACACACGGGGTGAAGGTCAGCGCCAGGCCGCCGAGGAAGAACAGTGCCAGGTCGGTCCAGCTCCACGGTGTTGCGGCATCCGGCGCGGCGCTGCTGGTCGCTGCACCGCCGCCAATCGCCAGCACTTCGGTTTCCGGCGGGTAGCACAGGCCTTTGTCGGCGCAGCCCTGGTAGTTGACGCTGAGGTTGAAGGGGCGATTGTCCGGGTTGTCGACCGGCACCTCGACATCCAGCACCTCGTAGTACACCTCGACATCGCCGAAGTACTCATCATGCTTGGCCTTGCCGGCCGGCAGCACGGCCTGGCCCAGGCTGATAGCGGCCGGCTCGCTGCTAAAGCTGAAACGATGGCGATACAGGTAATAACCTTCGGCGGCGACAAAGCGCAGTTTCACTGACTCGCTGGAGCTGCTGATCAGGCTCAGCTTGAACGCCTCGCGTACCGGCAGGAAGTCCGCGCTGTTGTTCAGTGGCGCGCCGAATTGCGCAGGGGCGGGCGGCTTGTCGAACAGGCTGGCGCTGGCCGGCAGCACGACCAGAAGCAGAAGCAGGCTGAGTAAACGGTGCATGGCAGACTCGTGATGCGGGAATCGCCGCATCATAGCGGAGGCATAAGGCTGCGCGCATGCCTTAGCCTGTAAGCGGTCTTGTCTGCAGGTCGGATGGCGCGCGACAGATTGCCGCGCCAGCGGCCGTCAAACGCGGAACGCCTGCACGGCGGTATGCAGCTGGCCGCCGAGGTGCAGAAGCTGTTCGCCCTGATGGCGACCCTCGCCGATGCGCTGCAGGTTATCGCCGCCGAGGGTGTGGATGCGCTCGCTGTGGCCGCGAATCTCGCTGACTGCGCCGCTCTGCTGGGCGGTGGCATCGGCGATGCGCTCGGCCATGCTGGCGATGGTGCGGATCGCCGCGACGATTTCATCCAGCGCACCGTCGGCGGCTTCGGCCTGGTTGGCGGTGTGTTCGGCATGTTCGACCTGGGCGCGCATCGCCTGCACCGATTGCAGGGCGGCCTGTTGCAGGCGGCCGATCAGCTCCTGGATTTGTGCGGTCGCGCCGCTGGTGCGTTGCGACAGCGAGCGTACTTCGTCGGCGACCACTGCAAAGCCGCGGCCCAGCTCGCCGGCCCGTGCCGCTTCGATGGCGGCATTCAAGGCGAGCAAGTTGGTCTGTTCGGCGATGCCGCGAATCACCGTCAGCACATTGCCGATGGTGGCGGTTTCCTCGGCCAGGCGTTCGATGGCCTGGGCATTGCCCTGCACCTCGCCGACCAGCGAGTGCAGCCCGCTAAGGCTTTGTCCGATCACCTGCTGGCCCTGTTCCAGGGCGCGGTCGGCGTGGCGGCTGGCGTCTGCGGTCTGGCTGGCGTCACCGGCCACCTGTTGGATGGTGGCCTGCAGTTCGCCGAGGGCATCGCGAATCTGCGCGGTGCCACCGGCCTGGCGTTCGGCGCCACTGTGCAGGCCGCCGCTGAGGTCGGCCAGGGTGCGGCTGGAGCCGACCACCTGTTCGGCGTGCAGGCGAATGGTGCCGACCAGGTCGACCAGGTAGGCGCGCAAACGGTTCAGCGACTCTTCGATATCGCGCAGCTCCCGGGTGCGCGAGCCGAGCCGGATGTCATTGGCGAAGTCGCCCGCCGCCCAGGCCGACAGGGCCGGTACCAGGCGCTCGAGGACACCGGTCAGACGGCGCTGGATGGTGTCGATGATCAGTGCGATCAGCAGGATCAGGCCGATCATCAGGCCGAGGATCAGCTGCACTTCGCCCTGAATCCGACCGTGTTCGGCGCGCACCTGCGGCTCCAGCGCGGCCAGGGCCTGCTGCACCTTGTCGATCTGTACACGGGTGCTGCTGGCGAGGCTGGCGCGCTGTTCGATCAGGTTGCGGGTGCGTTGCAGTTCGCCGGGGTAGCGCTTGAGCAGGCTGCTCAGTTCGCGCTTGAGGGCGATGCCGCGGTCTTCGGTCTGGCTGCTCTCGCTGCTGGCGTCCAGGCCCAGCAGGTCGGCAAACGAGTTGCTGGGCGTGGCGCTGGAGTCGGCCACGCCGAGCAACGGTAACTCGTTGAGTGCTTGCGCCTGCTTGTCCAGGGCGACCAGCTCGCGTTCGACTTCGCCGGCCAGTTCGCTGCGGCCGCTGCGCACCAGCTTGTCGCGGGCATGGGCCAGGCGCGTGAGGTGGCGGGCGGCATTGAACAGCGGGCGGCGATAACTGGCGGCGGCACTGGCCTCGCCACTGTCGGCGTAGCCCGCCAGTTGTTCCAGGGCGGCGTCCATTTCCCGTTCGGCCTGCAGCAGCAGGCCCTGCGGGTCGGCGGAAAGCTTGCCGGCGGCGAGCAACTGGTTGGCGCTGAAGGCCTGCAGTTCGTCGAGGCTGGGGCGCAGATTGGCGCTCAGCTGGCTGGGCAGCTCGGTGATGGACTGGTTGAGCGCGTCCAGTGACTGCAGCGCCGCGCTGTGGCGCAGGGCGTCGCCACTGCCCAGGTAGGCGCTGATATTTTGCGCGACTTCCCCCTGGAACTGTTGCGACAGGCTCAGGTAGCGGGTCATCAGCAGGTAGGGGCGCTCCAGGGCGCGCTGCGACCACCAGAGTGTGGCGGCCAGGGCGACGCAGACGGTGACCAGCAGCAGGGAGTTGAGGTTGGTGAGGGATTTCAGGCGCATAGGGCTCGACCGACAACGAACGGTTCCGGCCGCCGACGCATGCGTCAGGGCGGCCGCTAAGCCTCAGAATTTATTGCTTTTTCATGACCGGAATATGACGGCGCGAACTGCGTCACGTTTTCCCGCCGGGTGGCGCTCTTCCACGGTTAGCCCTGGAAGATCGCCACCTGGTTGCGCCCGCCATGCTTGGCGACGTAGAGCGCCTGGTCGGCCTGCTGCGACAGCAGTTTGCCGTCCAGATGCGGAGCCAGCTGGGCGATGCCGCAGCTGAAGGTGCAGGACAGGTCGTGCGGCTGCGCCGAGTACTGGATTTCGGCGAAGCGCTGACGAATTTCGTCGAGTACCCGGCGGGCCGACTCGGCGTCGGTATCGGGCATCACCACGGCGAATTCTTCGCCGCCGTAACGGCCGATATGGTCGCTCTTGCGCAGGCGTTGCTTGAGAAACAACGCCAGGCTCTTGATCACCCGGTCGCCCATGGGGTGGCCGTAGGTGTCGTTGACCTTCTTGAAGAAGTCGATATCGATCATCGCAAAGCTCAGCGGCTGGCCATCGCGTTTGGCGCGAAAGCGGGCGTCTTCGAGCAATTGCAGGGTGTGGGTGTGGTTGTACAGCCCGGTCAGGCTGTCACGCACCATCCGTGCCTTGAGGCTGCGCGCGCGGGCGGCGCGGTTGCGCACGGTGGCGATCAGGTGGCGCGGCTTGATCGGTTTGGTGAGGAAGTCGTCGCCGCCTTCGCTCATCGCATCGAGCTGCTTGTCGAGGTCGTCTTCGGCCGACAGGTAGATGATCGGCACGCTGACATAACGGTCGTTGTGGCGGATTACCTGGGCCAGTTCCGGGCCGTTGCACTCGGGCATGTACATGTCGAGGATGATCAAATCCGGCTGAAAGTCGGCCAGGTGGCTCATCGCCTCGATCGGTTCGATCAGGGTGCGGGTGACGATGCCGGCGCTGTTGAGCACGCGCTCGGTGTGCGTGGCCTGGGCGCGCGAGTCGTCGATGATCAGCACCTTGTAGGGCTCGTACTGGGCGACGTTGGTCAGCACCTCGATGCGCTCGAACAGGTTCGAGGCGTCCAGGCTGCCGGTGAAGAACTCCTGACCACCCGCACGCACGGCGGACAGGCGGGTCATGGTGTCGGTGTCTTCAGGGCTGAAGAACAGCAGCGGAATCGGATGCTCCAGGCCTTCCTGCACGCTCTTCGCCAGTTCCAGGCCGCAACCGGGGCCGGAGAAGTCGACTTCCATCAGGATCGCCGCTGGGTGGCGTTCGCGCATGGCGTTGCGGAAGGCGTTGGCGCTGTCCAGGGCGATGGCGGTCATGCCGAAGAATTCCAGGCGCTGGGCCAGCTGTTCCGAGCGCTCGATGTGCTGCAGGGCCAGGTACACCGGCTTGCGCAGGGGCGGCAGCACTGTTTGCTCGAAGCGGTCACCGTGGCGCAGGCCGGTGCGCGACAGTCGCTGCATCAGCAGGTTGAGCTGGCTGATCAGCTCGCTGTTGAGCCGGCAGCGGTTGTCGGCCACCCGCTGCAGGCAAATGCCAATTTCCTTCGCCAGGTGCCAGTGCTCGGCCTGATCGAAACGCTCGGCGTAGCGCAGCAGCAGTTGCGCGGCTTCATCCTGCTCGCGCATGCCCGACTCGCTCCACTCGCTGCGTTGCAGGCGCTGCCAGACCTCCAGCACCTGACGTGCCTGGTTGATCACGCGCTGGGCGAAGTGTTGCTTGAGGCGGTCGCGGCTGGGATCTTCGTGCTCGTTCATAGCCTTGTTCAGTTGGCGCGGCGTTGCGGCGCAGATGATGGCGTAGTGCTAGCAATGCTAACACTCGTTTGAAATTTTGCGAGTGCCGTCGATCTATTGGCGTCGGCCTTCTGTCTATAAGGTCACAGAACGGTCATGGGGCGAACCGGCGCTAAGTTTGCCGTTCGCCGCTGCGCACTGGGCTGCGCTTCACTTATAGTGCAAGGCAGTTGCGCAACCCTGTTTTGGGGTTGTGGTCGAACGAGCCGTTGCCGGGTTGCGCTGCCGCTGCGCAGGGACACCCGGTCGCTGCCTCGCTATTTGGGTAAAAAAGGACAAGGCCATGCTGGATTGGAAGAACCGTACTGCCGGTGCGCGTGATGGCGCGGCAGACTCAGTCGACAATGTACGTAGCTATTTCGCCGGAGGTTGGGCGACCCGCACGGTGGGTGGTTTGCTCGCGCTCTACCTGCTGCTGGCGCTGGTCGTCGGCTGGTACTGGAGCCAGGAGCCCGCGCAGTTTTCCGTGCAGCAACAGGCCGAGGCCGCTGCCCAGGCCAAGCAACGCAAACTGGTGAACGGCTATACCACGGTGGAAACCCTCAAGCAGGTCACCGGCATGCTGCTGGACAAGCCCGGTGGCTACCTGTCCAACGACCTCGCGCCGCCCGGCCTGTGGCTGGACAATATGCCGAGCTGGGAGTTTGGCGTGCTGGTGCAGGTGCGTGACATGTCCCGCGCGTTGCGCAAGGACTTTACCCGCTCGCAGTCGCAGTCCACCGAAGATCCGGATTTGGCCAAGGCCGAACCGCGCTTCCACTTCGACAACAAGAGCTGGGCGCTGCCGGCCTCCGAGGCTGAATACGCCGAAGGCATCAAATCGCTGGACCGCTACCTGGCGCGTCTGTCGGACCCGAGCCAGCCCAACGCGCAGTTCTATACCCGCGCCGATAACCTCAATAACTGGTTAGGCGATGCCGCCACTCGTTTGGGTTCGCTGTCGCAGCGCCTGTCGGCCAGCGTCGGTCAGGTACGTTTGAACACCGCGGTGAAAGACCCGTCGCTGGCGCCTGGCGTGGCGCAGCCGGATTTTGTCGAGGGGGTCAATTACGAAACCCCATGGCTGCAGATCGACAACGTGTTCTATGAGGCCCGTGGCCAGGCCTGGGCACTGTCGCACCTGCTGCGCGCCATCGAGGTGGATTTCGCCGATGTGCTGGCGAAGAAGAACGCCACCGTCAGCGTACGGCAGATCATTCGTGAGCTGGAGGCCGCGCAGGAAACCCTGTGGAGCCCGATGATTCTCAACGGCAGCGGTTACGGCCTGCTGGCCAACCACTCGCTGGTGATGGCCAACTACATTTCGCGCGCCAATGCCGGGTTGATCGACCTGCGCCAGCTGCTGTCGCAGGGCTAAGCGATGGCCTGGTCCGAAGCCGAGGTGGCGCACCGCGCCGCCTCCGATGCCGAGCGAATTGCCTGGGTCGATGAACAGGATCGGCCCCTGGGCGGCATCACCCGCAGCGAGTTGCGCGAGCGTCGGCTGCTCGGGCGTGGCACCTATATCCTGCTGTTCAACAGCGCCGGCCTGCTCTGCGTGCATCGCCGTACGCTGAGCAAGGCGCTGTATCCCGGTTACTGGGATGTGGCCGCCGGTGGCATGGTGCTGGATGGCGAGAGCTACGCCGAATCCGCCGCCCGCGAGCTGGCCGAAGAGCTGGGGATTGAGGATGCGCCGCTGGTCGAGCATGCGCATTTTCTCTACGACGCGCCGGAAAGCCGCTTGTGGTGCATGGCCTACTCGGCGGTGTCCGATGCGCCGCTGCGCTTGCAGCCGGAGGAAGTGCTGGAAGCGCGCTTTATCTCCATCGACGAAGCGCTGGCCGAGACCCAGCACCTGCCGTATTGCCCTGATTCGCTGGCGGCCTTGCAGCGTTATCTGGCGACTATTGCGTAGGATGGGTTAGCCGTAGGCGTAACCCATCGCTGCCAGCATGGGTATCGCGGTGCTCACCCCATCCTACGGCCACGCTCAGACCAGCCAGGGCCGCGCGGTTGCTGGCTTTGTGCAGGATATCTGGACGTTTTGTTCGGCATCCTGAACAACGTCGCCAATCCGCCGATTAATGGCGCATTTTTACACTTAGCAGCTGTGGTTTTTGCCGTTACACTGCGCGGCCTTCAAGCCCTGGCCGTGTATCACCAGGGTGCGCTGCCCCTGCCAGAGTGGGGCTTCGCGGTCGACGCTCCAAGCACTTGTCGACCAGTCGCTATCCTGACCCCTTCGAGGACAAACCGGTGGTCAAGAAAGCTTCGTCATTCGCCGCGCTCAGCGGCCTGGTGTATTCCACCGACAGCGGCCGGCATTGCCCGGACTGCAGTCAGCCGGTGGACGCCTGCATCTGCAAACAGACCCTGATCCCCGAAGGTGATGGCATCGCCCGCGTGCGCCGTGAGACCAAAGGTCGCGGCGGCAAAACGGTGACCAGCATCAGCGGAGTGCCCCTGGCCATTGATGCGCTCCAGGAGCTGACCAGCGCGCTGAAAAAGCGCTGCGGCTGCGGTGGCTCGCTCAAGGACGGGGTGATCGAGATCCAGGGCGATCACGTCGAACTGCTGATTGCCGAACTGATCAAGCACGGCTTTAAAGCCAAGAAGTCCGGCGGCTGATCCCGTCTTTTCTAAACTTACTCAGCTGACCTCGGGTCACAGCTGAGCAATCGTCATTTCCAGACTTTAATCTGTATGTGCCTTGGCGTTGCCAAGGCCTCTACCGCCAGCAAGGGAGACATCGATGTCTGCACGACGCACACGCAAAGATGACGGCAGCCAGTGGACAGTGGCCGACAGCCGTAGCGTCTACGGGATTCGCCATTGGGGCGCGGGTTACTTCGCGATCAATGACAAGGGTCGTGTCGAGGTGCGCCCGAATGGCCCGCAGAGCCAGCCGATCGACCTGTTCGAACAGGTCGAGGAATTGCGCTCCAGTGGCCTCAGCCTGCCGTTGCTGGTGCGCTTTCCAGACATCCTGCAAGACCGCGTGCGTCAGCTGACCGGGGCTTTCGACGCCAATATCGCCCGGCTGGAATACCAGAGCCCGTATACCGCCCTGTACCCGATCAAGGTTAACCAGCAGGAAGCGGTGGTGGAAAACATCATCGCCACGCAGAACGTCTCCATCGGCCTGGAAGCCGGCTCCAAACCCGAGCTGATGGCCGTGCTGGCGCTGGCGCCGAAAGGCGGCACCATCGTCTGCAACGGTTACAAGGACCGTGAATTTATCAAGCTGGCGCTGATGGGGCAGAAGCTCGGCCACAACGTGTTTATCGTGATCGAGAAGGAGTCCGAGGTGCAGTTGGTGATCGAGGAGGCGGCCGAACTCAAGGTCGCCCCGCAGATCGGCCTGCGCGTGCGCCTGTCGTCACTGGCGTCGAGCAAGTGGGCCGACACCGGCGGCGAAAAGTCCAAGTTTGGCCTGTCGGCGGCGCAGCTGCTGTCGGTGGTTGAGCGCTTCCGTGCGGCCAAGCTGGATCAGGGCATCCGCCTGCTGCACTTCCATATGGGCTCGCAGATCGCCAACCTGTCCGACTACCAGCACGGCTTCAAGGAAGCCATCCGCTATTACGGCGAGCTGCGCGGCCTGGGCCTGCCGGTTGACCATATCGACGTCGGCGGCGGTCTGGGCGTGGATTACGACGGTACCCACTCGCGCAACGCCAGCTCGATCAACTACGACATGGACGACTACGCCGGCGTGGTGGTCGGCATGCTCAAAGAGTTCTGCGACGCGCAGGAATTGCCGCACCCGCACATCTTCTCGGAAAGCGGCCGCTCGCTGACCGCGCACCACGCCATGCTGGTGGTGCAGGTCACCGATGTGGAGAAGCACAACGACGAAATTCCACCGATCGAAGACGTCACCAGTCTGCCGGAAACCGTGCGTTACCTGGTCGAGCTGCTCGGCCCGACCGATATCGAGATGGTCACCGAGACCTACTGGCGCGCCACCCACTATATGAGCGACGTTGCCACCCAGTACGCCGACGGCAAACTCAGCTTGACCGAAAAGGCCCTGGCCGAGCAGTGCTACTTCGCCGTGTGCCGCCGCCTGCACAACTCGCTGAAGGCGCGTCAGCGCTCGCACCGTCAGGTGCTGGACGAACTCAACGACAAGCTGGCCGACAAGTACATCTGCAACTTCTCGGTGTTCCAGAGCCTGCCGGACACCTGGGCCATCGGCCAGGTGCTGCCGATTCTGCCGCTCAACCGACTCGACGAAGAGCCGCTGCGCCGCGCCGTGCTGCAGGACCTGACCTGCGACTCCGACGGCAAGATCCGCCAGTACGTCGACGAGCAGAGCATCGAGACCAGCCTGCCGGTGCACGAGGTGCGCGAGGGCGAGGACTACCTGCTGGGGATCTTCCTGGTCGGTGCCTATCAGGAAATTCTCGGCGACATGCACAACCTGTTCGGCGACACCGACTCGGTGAACATCTACCAGAACGCCGATGGCAGCGTGTACCACGCCGGTATCGAGACCCATGACACCATCGAGGACATGCTGCGCTACGTGCACCTTTCGCCGGAGGAGTTGATGAACCACTACCGCGACAAGGTCGCCAGCGCCAAGATCAGCCCGCGCGAGCGCACCCAGTTCCTCGACGCGTTGCGTCTGGGCCTGACTCGTTCGTCCTACCTGTCGTCCTGACCGTTGGTTTTCCCTGGATAAACAGCCCGGCTTAAGCCGGGCTTTTTTATGTCGGGTTTGGGGGCACCGCTTACCAGGTCGGTGTTCGCGCCAGCAGTGCCTCGGCCTCGCTCGCCGGCAGCGGCTTGGCGAACAGGTAGCCCTGGCCGAACTGGCAGCCCAGCCCGCGCAGCAGTTCCAGCTGGGCCGGCGTCTCTATGCCTTCGGCCACCACCTTCAGCCCCAGCACCTGAGCCAGGGCGATAATGGTGCGGACAATTTCCAGGCCCTGGCGGTCGTCTTGGTCCATCTTGCCGACGAAGGAGCGGTCGATCTTGAGGATGTCGAAGGGGAAGCGGTGCAGGTAGCTGAGCGAGGAATAACCGGTGCCGAAATCGTCGATGCTGAGCTGGATATCCAGGTCCTTGAGGCGAGCGAGCAGCAGGTTGGCGCTGTCCGCATCGTTCATGATGGCGCTCTCGGTGATCTCCAGTTTCAGGCTGTGGTGCTCGACGCCAGAGCCCGCCAGGGTGCGAGCGATTTCCTCGAGCAGGCCTTTCTGGGCGAACTGCTTGCCCGACAGAT
Source organism: Pseudomonas sp. (assembly GCF_049653025.1). Taxonomy (GTDB): domain Bacteria; phylum Pseudomonadota; class Gammaproteobacteria; order Pseudomonadales; family Pseudomonadaceae; genus Aquipseudomonas. Next base: position 223,495 of record NZ_JBASFM010000008.1, read on the forward strand.
TGACGCTGATGCCCAGCTCGGCATCGCTGGGGAAACGCTGATGCCAGGCGCGAATCTGCGCCACGGCCTGGCGTAACACCCACAGCCCCAGCGGGATGATCAGGCCGGTGCTCTCGGCCAGGGGGATAAACAGCTCGGGCGAGATCATCCCCTGCACGGGGTGACGCCAGCGGCACAGCGCTTCGAAACCGGCGATGCGGCCGCTGGCCAGGTCGACTATGGGCTGGTAGTAGAGCTCGAATTCCTCATGTTCCAGGGCGCGGCGCAAGTCGTGCTCCAGGCGCATGCGCGCCACTGCGCGCACCTGCATGGCGGCGTCGAACATCTGGTATTCGTTGCCGCCGCGTTCCTTGGCGCGGCCCAGGGCGGTCTCCGCCGCTTGCAGCAAGTCGCCGCCTTGGCACTGGTCGATGGCGGCCACGCCCATGCTGGCGGTGACAAAGAACTCCTGTGCGTCGTGGCACAGGGGCTCGGCGAAGGCTTTCTGCATGCGTTCGGCGACGCGCAGGGCATCTTCCTGGTGCTCCAGGCTATCGATCAGCACGGCGAATTTCACCCCGCCGAGGTAGGCCAGGGTATCGGAGGGGCGCGCCTGCTGATCCAGACGTCGGGCCAGGCCGATCAACAGCTGGTTGGCGGTCTGGCCGAGGCTTTCGTGGATCAGGTGGAAGCGATCCGGTTCGATCAACAGCAGGGCGAACAGCGTCTGTGGGTGGCGCGCGCGGCGACTCAGGCAGCGTTCCAGGCGGTCGTCAAACAGCACCCGGTTGGGCAGGTTGGTCAGGGCGTCCACGGTCTTGCGTTCGGTCAGGTCGGTGCAGGAGCCGGCCAGGCGCACGATGCGCCCCAGCTCGTCGCGCTTGGCCTGGCCGCGGCAGAGCAGCCAGCAGCAATCCCCAGCCTGACTGTAGACCCGCACCTCGACCTGGAACTGTGGCGTGCGCCCGGCCAGGTGGGCCTTGAAGGCGCTCTTGAGTTTGCTCAGGTCCGCCGCGTAGACCCGCGCTAGCCAGCTGTCCAGGCGCTCGACGCACTCGTCCGCAGGGTAGCCAAGGATGCTCTTGAGCCGCGGCGAGAAGAAGATGCTGTGGTTGCGCCTGTTCCAGTCCCAGATGCCGTCGTTGCTGGCCTGGCCTATCAGTTGGTAGAACTCGAGGTGCTCGCTGCTGGCTTGTTCCATGCGTTTGAGCGCCAGCTGGGTGCGAAGTCGCGCCAGGACCAGGGCACCGTCGCAGGGCGTGAGCAGGTAGTCGTTGGCACCGCGGGTCAGGGCTTGAGTGATGTCCGCGCTGCGCTCGGGCCCGCCGAGCAAGATGATGGGCAGCTGTTGCGGGCTGTAGCCTTGACGCAGGCGCTCGAGCAGCGCCAGGCCACTGATGTCGGGCAGTTCGAGATCGAGCAGGATCAATTCGGGCAGCGCGGCGGCGAGCAGTTCCTCTGCGTGCTGGGCGCTGGTGGCGCATTGCAGGGCGTAGCCGGGGTATTCCAGGCTGCGCAGTTCGTTCTGCTGGTTCAGGGCGGCGACTAGCAGCAGGCGCGGCGGCGAGTGGGTCGAGCTAGACAGAGGCATGCGGATCCTCCTTGAACGATGGCGGCTCTGCGGACGTCGAGTCCGCGCGGCGGCTTCCAGCCCCGCAGGCAGGGGAGGCTGGCGGGCGTCACGGCAGTGGTCGCCCGGATGATCCCTACACTATAGAACGCCTGTCAGCCCGGCGGACTGCCATTTCTGCCGCCCTGCTGGGCATGCGTCGATCAGGCCCCCAGCAGGCTCTGCCCACAGACCCGCAGCACTTGTGCCGTAGCCGCGCCTGAGCCGGGTTGGGCGAACCAGGCCACGGCTTCGGCGACGTCCTGCGGCAGGCCGCCCTGGCCCATGGAGTTCATCCGCCGGCCGGCTTCGCGGATGGTCAGCGGGATGGCGGCGGTCATCTGGGTTTCGATAAAGCCGGGTGCCACCGCGTTGATGCTGATGCCGCGCTTGCCCAGCGTCGGTGCCCAGGCCTGGGCCAGGCCGATCACCCCGGCCTTGCTCACCGCGTAGTTGGTTTGGCCCAGATTGCCGGCGATGCCGCTGATCGAGGCGATCAGCACCACGCGGCCATTGTCGTGCAGTTTGCCGGCGTCCAGCAGGGCCTGGGTCAGTACCTGCGGGGCATTCAGGTTGACGTTGATCACCGAGTTCCAGAACTCGTCGCTCATCTTTGCCAGGGTCTTGTCGCGGGTGATGCCGGCGTTGTGCACGACGATATCGATGCCGTCCGGCAGCGCTTCAATAAGCTGCGCGGCGGCATCACTGGCGCAGATATCCAGGGCCAGGCCGCGCCCGCCGAGGCGGGCAGCCAGGGCGTCGAGCGCATCCTTGGCCGGCGGCACATCCAGCAGCACCACTTCGGCACCGTCGCGGGCCAGGGTTTCGGCGATGGCCGCGCCGATGCCGCGGGATGCGCCGGTAACCAGGGCCTTCTTGCCGGCCAGCGGGCGGGTCCAGTCCTTGACCTGCTCGGCGCAGGCATTCAGGCGCAGCACCTGGCCCGATATATAGGCACTTTTCGGCGAGAGGAAGAAGCGCAGCGCGCCTTCCAGTTGCGCCTCTCCACCCTTGCCGACGTAGATCAGCTGCACGTTACCGCCGCGGCGGATTTCCTTGCCCAGGGAACGGCTAAAGCCTTCCAGCGAGCGCTGCACGCTGGCGGCAATCGGGTCTTTCAACGACTCCGGGGCGCGGCCGAGAATCACCACGCGCGGGCACTTATCCAGGCCCTTGAAAGCCGGCTGGAAGAAGTCGCGCAGCTCGATCAGCTGCTCGAAACGGGTCAGCCCGCTGGCGTCGAACACCAGCGCCTTAAGCTTGGGGCCGTGTTCGGCGGTCCAGCGCGGCAGCTCCAGCTGGCCTTCGCGGGCGGCGAACAGGGCGTCGGTCAACTTGTTGGCGAATGGCAGCACGGCTCTGGCCAGGCTGCCTTCACCGCCCAGCAGCAGGGCCCCTTCCACCGGCCGGCTGCGCCCGGCCATCCAGCGCTCCAGCAGCAGCGGGGCCGGCAGGCCGAGTGCGCTGACCAGACGGCGACCGGCGTTGGAGTTGGCAAAGGCGAGATAACGGTCGGACATGGGGCAGCTCCTGCGCATGGATCAAAAGTGCGCCCACTCTACGCAGGCCATAGAAATGCGCAATTGACCGCGCCGCCTGCTGTGCCGGCAAGGCGGCCAATGCCACACTGCGGCGACAGGTTAGCCTGTGCGCCATTCATCTCAGCCCCATCCCAGGAGTCGTCCATGACCCAGCCGCGCCGCGTCGCCATCGTTGGTGGTAACCGCATTCCGTTCGCCCGCTCCAACACCGTCTACGCCACCGCGAGCAACCAGGAGATGCTGATCAGCGCGCTGGATGGCCTGGTCGAGCGTTTCAACCTGCATGGCGAGCGCCTCGGCGAGGTGGTGGCTGGCGCGGTGCTCAAGCATTCGCGTGATTTCAACCTGACCCGCGAATGCGTGTTGGGTTCGCGCCTGGCCCCGGAAACCCCGGCCTATGACCTGCAACAGGCCTGCGGCACCGGCCTGGAAGCGGCGCTGCTGGTCGCCAACAAGATCGCCCTGGGGCAGATCGAGTGCGGCATCGCCGGCGGCGTCGACACCACCTCGGATGCGCCAATCGGCGTCAATGAAGGGCTGCGGCAGATCCTGCTGCAGGCCAATCGCGGCAAGAGCACCGGCGAGAAGATCAAAAGCCTGCTGCAGATTCGCCCACGCCACCTGGCTCCGGCGATTCCGCGCAACGGCGAGCCGCGCACCGGCCTGTCGATGGGGGAGCATTGCGAGCTGATGGCGCAGACCTGGGCCATCCCGCGTGACGAGCAGGACCAACTGGCCGTGGCCAGCCACCAGAAGCTTGCCGCCGCCTACGCCGAAGGCTGGCATGACGACCTGCTGACGCCGTTCCGTGGCCTGACCCGTGACCAGAACCTGCGCGCCGATATCAGCCTGGAAAAACTCGCCACCCTCAAACCCTGCTTCGAGCGCAGCCCACGCGGCACCATGACCGCCGCCAACTCGACGCCGCTGACCGATGGCGCGTCCCTGGTGCTGCTGGCCAGCGAGGACTGGGCCAAGGCCCGTGGCCTGCCGATTCTGGCTTACTGGAAGGATGGCGAGGCTGCGGCGGTGGATTTCGTCGGCGGCAAGGAAGGCCTGCTGATGGCCCCGGCCTACGCGGTGCCGCGTCTGCTGGCGCGCAACAAGCTGAGCCTGCAGGACTTCGACTACTACGAAATCCACGAAGCGTTCGCCGCGCAGGTGCTCTGCACCCTCAAGGCCTGGGAAGACGCCGACTACTGCAAGACCCGCCTGGGCCTGGACGCGCCGCTGGGTTCCATCGACCGCAGCAAGATGAACGTCAAGGGCAGCTCACTGGCTGCCGGCCACCCCTTTGCGGCCACCGGCGGACGCATCGTCGCCAACCTGGCCAAGCTGCTCTCGGTGGCGCAGGAAGGCCGCGGGCTGATCTCGATCTGCGCCGCCGGCGGTCAAGGTGTGACCGCGATCCTGGAAAAGTAATCCAACAGCAGTATTCGCATGCTGTGCGGGTACTGATGTATGCAACTCCGTGATTTGGAGCGGCCCACGAAGGTGGAGCCGCTCTTTTTTATTCTGGCTTTTTATGGCTCAAGCGATGCGCTGGCTTCCTGCTTAAGCAGCGCGGCCTTGCGCGCCAGGCCCCAGCGGTAACCGCTGAGGCTGCCATTGCTGGCGATCACCCGGTGGCAGGGCACCAGCAGGCCCAGCGCATTGCTGGCGCAGGCCCGCGCGACCGCGCGCGGGTGGCTGTCGAGCTGCGCGGCCAGTTCGGCGTAGTTGCGCGTCTGCCCAGGCGGAATCTGCTGCAGGGCGCGCCACACCTGTTGCTGAAATACCGTGCCGCGAATATCCAGGGGCAATTGCGCGGCGCGTTGCGGCTCTTGCAGGTGCGCCAACAGCTGTTGCAGCCAGTCGCCCAGGCCGTTGTCATCACGCTGCAGATGGGCGGCGGCAAAGCGCTGCCGCAACTCTTCTTCCAGCGCCGCCGGGCTGTCGGCAAACAGCACGGCGCATACGCCCTTGGCGCTGCTGGCCAACAGCACCTGGCCGAGCGGGCAGGCGGCGATGGCATAGCGCAGGCATTCCCCGGCCGCCTGCCGCCGACGCTGCGCCGGGCTGAGCGCCTCGCCCAGCTGATACAGCGCGCGGGTGCCGGAATAGCCGGCGGCCAGGGCCGCATCCAGCACGCTGTCGGCCTTGGCCAGCTGGGTATCGAGCCGCGTGCGTCGCTGGGCGGCGCTCCAGGCGTTGGGGGTCAGCCCGGTACGCGCCTTGAAGGCGCGCGCCAGGTGCGAGGCGGACAGGCCGATCCGGGCGGCCAGCTGTGCGAGGGTCAGGCGCTGTTCGCTGTCAGTCAGCAGGCGGCAGGCGGCCACCACCAGCGCATCGAGCTGCTCGGCCGGGCTCTGGCCCTGCGGCGAGCAGCGTTTGCACGGGCGAAAGCCGGCTGCCGCCGCGTCGCTTGCGGCGGCATGGAAGCTGACGTTGTCGCGCCGCGGTCGCCGCGCCGGGCAACTGGGTCGGCAATAGATGCCGGTGCTGCGCACGGCGAAGACGAATTGGCCGTCCTGCATGGCATCGCGGGCGCAGACGGCTTGCCAGCAGCGGTCGGCATCGAGCATGGCGCGATCCTCAATAGACATGGGCTGATTGTCGGCTGCGCACGCGCGCCTGCCAATGCGCATCTGACTTTCAAAGCAGCGGCTACGCTGAAGGCGATCCGTACCCCGTAGGATGTTGCCGATGCCGCGCCTCTGTTGCCTGCTGTTGTTGTGTTTGCTGCCCGTGCTCGCCGTGGCGGCGCTGTCGCTGAACCCGCAGGAGCGCGCCTGGGTCGCCGAACATGGGGTGATTCGGGTGGGCGTCGAGCGCAGCGGCTGGGCACCGTTCGATGTGCTGGACAAGGACGGCCGGCACCGTGGCCTCAGTGGCGATTACCTGGAACTGCTTGGCCAGCGCCTTGGCCTGCGCTTTGAACTGGTGCTGGTGGACGACTGGAATGCGGCGATCAAGGCCCTGCGCAGCGGCCAGGTCGACCTGCTGCCCTCGGTGGCCAAGACCGCCGAGCGCGAGGCCTTTATGGGCTTCAGCAAGCCCTATATTACCAGCAGCAGCCTGATCTTTACCCGCAGCGAACTGGCGGTGCAGCGCATCGGCGACCTGGCGGGCAAACGGGTGGCCATCGAACGCGGCTATGCGCTGCAGCAGGCCTTGCTCGACAAGGTCGAAGGCGTGCAACTGCTGGAGGTGATCGACACCTCGGCCGCGCTGCGGGCGGTGTCGTCTGGGCGCGCCGATGCCTATGTCGGTGACATGATCGTGGCCAGCTACCTGATTCGTGAGCTGAACCTGACCAACCTGGAGCTGCGCGGCGAAACCGGCCTGTCCAGCAGCGAGTTCCGTTTTGCCGTGCGTCCCGACTGGCCGCAGTTGATCGGCCTGCTGGACCAGGCGCTGGACAGCGTCAGCATGGAGGAGCAGGAGGCGATCAAGGAGCGCTGGCTGCCACCGCTGACCGCGTTTAACTGGCGGCGTCTGCTGGCCGTGGGCTGGCCCTACCTGCTCGGCCTGCTGGGGTTGGTAGTTTTCGTGCTGGTGTGGAACCGCCGCCTGGCCGTGCAGATTGCCGAACGTCAGCGCGCCGAGGCCGAGGCCAGCCGCCAGCGCAGCACCTTGCTGGCGCTGATCAACGCGATTCCCGACCCGATCTGGTTCAAGGATGCCGAGGGCCGCTACCTGGGTATCAACCAGGCCTGCGCCGAGCTGTTCGGCTGCAGCAGCGAGGCGGTCAAGGGTCAGCGCGACGAGCAGTTGCTCCCGCCGGAATGGGCGGCGGCGCGCGCCGAGCATGACCGCATTGCCAGGAGCCTGGCGCGGCCGTTCGAGAGTGAGGGTTATTCGATTTATCCGGATGGTCGGCGGGTGATCTTCGACACCTTGCGCAGCACCTTCTATGACGAGCAGGGCCAGTTGCTCGGCCTGGTCGGGGTCAGCCGCGACATCACCGTGCGCAAGCAGGCCGAGGCCGAACTGGCCAAGGCCAAGGACCTGGCCGAGGAGGCGGCGCGGCTGAAGTCGGACTTCCTGGCCAATATGAGCCATGAGATCCGCACGCCGATGAACGCCATCATCGGCATGTCGCACCTGGCCCTGAAGACCGAGCTGAATCCGCGCCAGCGCGATTACCTGGGCAAGATCCAGCAGTCCGGCCAGCACCTGCTGGGGATCATCAACGACATCCTCGACTTCTCCAAGATCGAGGCCGGCAAGCTGACCATCGAGCGCATCGACTTCGACCTGCAGCAGGTGCTGGAAAACCTCGCCAACCTGATCGGCGACAAGGTCGCGGCCAAGGGCCTGGAGCTGGTGTTCAACCTCGACCCGCAGCTGCCGCAGCAACTGGTCGGCGACCCGCTGCGGCTGGGGCAGATCCTGATCAACTTCGCCAACAACGCGGTGAAGTTCACCGAACAGGGCGAGGTCGAGGTGGTCCTGCGGGTCGAGCAGCGTGAAGCGGCCCAGGTGCTGGTCTACCTTGGCGTGCGCGACACCGGTATCGGTCTGACCACGGAGCAGATGGGTCGGCTGTTCGAATCCTTCCAGCAGGCCGACACCTCGACCACCCGCAAGTACGGCGGCACCGGCCTGGGCCTGGCCATCTGCAAGAGCCTGGCCGAAGCCATGGGCGGCAGCGTCGGGGTCGACAGCGAGCCGGGGCTCGGCAGCCTGTTCTGGTGTCGGCTGCCACTGGGCATCGCCCAACAACAGGGCCAGCGCCTGCTGCCACAGGCGGACCTGCGCGGGCGCAAGGTGCTGGTAGTGGACGACAACGACAGCGCGCGCCAGGTGCTGCATGACATGCTCGACAGCATGAGTTTTCGCGCGGTGGCGGTGGACTCGGGCGTGGCGGCGGTGCAGCAGGTGCAGCAGGCCAGTGCGCAGGGCCAGCCCTTCGAGTTGCTGCTGATCGACTGGCAGATGCCGGGCATGGACGGCATCGAGACCGCCCGGCGGATACGCGAACTGCACCTGCAACCGCCCCCGCGCGTGCTGATGGTCACCGCCCATGGCCGCGAGGAAGTGCTGCTCGGTGCGCAGAAGGTCGGCATCGATGACGTGCTGCTCAAACCGCTGAATCCCTCGTTATTGTTCGATGCGGTGATCCGCAGCCTGGGTGGCGAAGGGCCGCTGGAGGGCTTCGGCCGTCTGCCGATCGGCGAGCAGGTGCCCAATTTCAGCCAGCTGCGCGTGCTGCTGGTGGAAGACAATGAACTGAACCGCGAAGTGGCCTGCGGCCTGCTGCAGGAAAGTGGCTTGCAGATCGACCAGGCCGAGCATGGCGGCATCGCCCTCGACCTGTTGCGCGCCAGCGTCGCCGGGCATTACGCCCTGGTGCTGATGGACATGCAGATGCCGGTGCTGGACGGTATCGCCACCACCGAGGCGATCCGCCGCGAGCCGCGCTTTGCCGAGCTGCCGATCGTTGCCATGACCGCCAATGCCATGCCCATCGACCGTGAACGCTGCCTGGCGGCGGGGATGAACGATCACCTGGGCAAGCCCATCGACCCCAATCAGCTGTGGCGCACCCTTGAGCGCTGGCTGCCGGCACAGGCCGAGCCACTGCCGGCAACGCGCAGCGAGGATGCGCTGCCGGACTGGTCACTGCCCGGCGTGGATTTCGCCAATGGCCTGCGCCGGGTGCTGGGCAAGCGCGAGCTGTACCAGCGCCTGTTGGGCAAGTTTGCCGCCAGCCAGGGCGACTTTCCCGCGCAGTTGCGCGCCGCGCTGGCCAGCGATCAGACGGAAAGCGCCGAGCGCCTGGCCCACAGCTTCAAAGGCCTGGCCGGCAACCTCGGGGCGATGGATCTGGCCGCCCAGGCGGCAACGTTGGAAAGCGCGATCAAGGATGCCCGTCACGATGAGCTGGATGGTTTGCTGGTGGAGCTGGAGCAGAGCCTGGCTGCCCTGGTAACGGCGATCAGCACGCAGTTTCCTGCGCAACCGCTGGGTGCCGCGCGGGTGGTGGATGCCGAGCAACTGCAGCAGCTGTGTCGACAACTGCAACGGTTGTTCGCCGATGATGACCCGCGCGCGGGAAAACTCTTCGATGAGCAGGCCGAACTGCTGCGCAGCGCCTTTAATAGTGACTATGCGGCGCTGGCTGCCGCGGTGCGGGGTTTCGACTTCGAACAGGCGTTGGCGCTGCTGCATGTGGCGGCTGACCAGCGCCAACTGATGCTTTGATGGGTTAACCGACGTTTTGATTGGGGAGCTGCAAATGGACGAAATGCTCGATCGGCCGGATCAGCCGCTGGTGCTGGTGGTGGACGACACACCGGAAAACCTCGAGCTGATGAGCGAACTGCTGCTCGGCAGCTACCGGGTCAAGGTGGCCAGCAGTGGCGTCAAGGCGCTGCGCATCGCCGCCGGCAGCCAGCAGCCGGACCTGATTCTGCTCGACATCATGATGCCGGAGATGGATGGCTATGAGGTCTGTCGCCTGCTCAAGCTCAACCCGGCGACCGCAGCGATTCCGGTGGTGTTTCTCACTGCCAAGAACGAAGTGGCCGACGAGCAGCAGGGTTTCGACCTGGGGGCGGTGGACTACATCACCAAGCCGATCAGCCCGCCGCTGGTGCTCGCCCGCGTGCACGCGCACTTGCAGCTCAAGGCAGGGGCGGATTTTCTGCGTGACAAGAGCGAATACCTGGAGCTGGAGGTGCGCCGACGTACCCGCGACATGCAGCGCCTGCAGGAAGTGACCATCGAGGCCATGGCCAACCTGGCGGCCATGCGTGACAACCCTTGCGGCAAACACCTGTCGCGGGTCGAACCCTATATGACCACCCTGGCCACGGCGTTGTGGCATCAGCAGCCGGCCCTGGCCGAGGAGTTGAATAAGGAGCGCGTGGTGCAGCTGGGCAAGTCGGCGTTGCTGCATGGCATCGGCAAGCTGGTGCTACCGGATCGCATCCTGCTCAATCCGATGCCGCTGCAGGGCGATGACCTCAAGCTGCTGCACGGCCACGCCGTGGCTGGGCGCGATGCGCTGCTGGCCGCCGAGGCCAAGCTTGGCAACAGCACCGATTTTCTTCGTACGGCGCGCGATATCGTCTACTGCCAGCATGAGTACTGGGACGGCAGCGGCTATCCGCAGGGCTTGCTGGGTGAGCAGATTCCCCTGGCGGCGCGCTTGATGGCGCTGGTTGGCTGTTATGAGGAGTTGACCAGCCATCACCTCTATCGGCCCTCGGTGGGCCATGCCGAGGCGCTTCAGCAGATCAGCGCGGCCAGCGGCACGCGCTTCGATCCCTCGGTGGTGCTGGCCTTTATCGAGGCCGCCGATCAGTTCGCTGAAATCGCCCAGCGCCTGGCCGACGATGCCGCGTCGATCCATTGCGAGCTGCAGCGCCTGGACGACTCGCTAGGGGAAAGCATCGAGCTGACCTTGCCTGCGGGTTGAGTCAGGCTGTGGGCACACTCACATGAGTGGCGCGCCAGCGCTCCACCTCGGCGGCTGGCATCGGCCGGCCGAAGTGGTAGCCCTGGGCGATATCGCAGCCGAGGCGGGTGAGTGCGGCGGCTGTTGCCTCATCCTCGACGCCCTCGGCCACCACCTGCATGGCGAAGTTGTGCGCCAACGCCAGGGTCGATTGCACGATCATCGCGTCGGAGGCGTTATGGGTCATCGCCGAGATAAAGGTGCGGTCGATTTTCAGCAGCTGGGTCGGCAGACGCTTGAGGTAGGCCAGTGACGAGTAACCGGTGCCGAAGTCGTCGATCGACAGCGTGACGCCCAGTTCGCGGATGGCCAGCAGGCTGCGCAGGGCGCGTTCCGGGTCGGCCATCAGCGCGCCTTCGGTGACTTCCAGTTCGAGCCATTCAGCGGCAACCTGATGACTGTCGAGCAGCGTGCGCAGCTCTTCGGCAAAGCCCGGGTTGAGCAGGTTGTGCGGGCTGATATTGACCGCCAGGCAGGTGCCCAGGCCCTGCTCCTGCCAGCGGCGCAGCTGGCTGAGGGCTTCGTTGAGGACCCAGTGGGTGAGCGGGTGAATCAGCTCGGTGCCTTCGGCCAGGGGAATAAAATCACCTGGCGGAATCATGCCTTTTTCCGCGTGCGGCCAACGCAGCAGCGCCTCGAACCCGACTACCTGGCGGTCGATCAGGCGGATTTTCGGCTGGTAGTGCAAGGTCAGGCCGTTTTCGCGAATCGCCCGGCTGAGCTGGGTGTGCAGGGCCAGGCGTTCGGGGGTGTGGTTGTCGCTGTCGCTGTTATAAATGACGAACTCGCAGCGCTCACGCTTGGCCTGATACATGGCGATGTCGGCGCAACGCAGCAGGCCGTGGCTGCTGTCTGCATGTTCGGGGAACAGCGCCACGCCGATGCTGGCGCTCAATTCCAGGTGGATGCCGTCCACTTCCAGGGGCCGCGCGATGGTCCGGCCAATGCCGCTGCACAGGCTGGTCAGGGCCACCTGGTCGGCCAGGTGGTCGGAAACCACGGCCATCTCGTCGCCACCCAGGCGGGCGATCACGGCGTTGTGCTCACGCAGCCAGTCTTGCAGACGCTGGCCAAGCTCGGTCAGTACCTGGTCGCCGTGCTGATGGCCGAGAGTGTCGTTGACCTCCTTGAAGCGGTTCATGTCCAGCAACAGCACGGCAAAAGACGGTGTGTCGGGGGCGCTCAGACGCTGTTCGATGTGGCGGTTGAGCCAGTAGCGATTGGGCAGGCGGGTGAGGCTGTCGTGGCTGGCGAGAAACTCCTGGGTGGCCAGGTAGCGCTTGTGTTCGGTGATGTCGTGCAGCACCCCAAGCAGCAGGTCACGGTCGCGCCAGCGAAACAGCGAGATATGCACCTCGCAGTCGAATGGCTCGCGGTTGTCCAGGCGCTGGAATTGCCACTCCAGGTGCTGCTCCTGGCCTGCCAATACCTTGCTGAGTGTCAGGCCGGCGCTCGAGGTAGACGGCCGGCCGTCGGGTTGCCACTCGGGTGACAGTTCCGATGGTCGTAGTCCGAGCAGGGCTTCAACCTGGGTGAGGCCGAATAGCCGTGCGGCGACTGGATTGGCGGTGAGGATGCGGCCGTCGCGCTCGATCAGCAGCAGGCCGTCGGTCACGTCGGTGAACAGGCGGCGGTAGAACTCCTCGTCCTGGCTGAGCTGACGGATCAGCCGGCGTAGCTGGAATGCCGCGAGGCCGAGCAGCAGCAGGCTGGCGGCGAGCAAGATCAGGGTCAGGGCGCTGCGGCGGTGCCAGGGGCCGTAGAAGCTCTCCCGGGTTTCGCCGATGACCGCGGACAGGGGAAAGCGCGGTGACGGGGTGACCGCGTAGATCGAGGGGACCCCGGCCAGGCTGGTAGCTTCGACGAAGCTGGGTGTCTGGCGCTGGCTGAGGTTGAGCAGTTGCGAGTCTGCGGGTAGTGAGCGGCCGATGTACAGCTCAGGGTTTGGCGTTCGGTACAGCACCACGCCCTGATCGGACAGCAGCCCACCGTTCATTTCCTGCTCAAGGCCGAGGCGTTCGAGCAGGCGGCCGAATTTCTCCGTGGGCACCAGCGCGCCCAGTTGCAATGGCCCTTCCACGGCATGCGGCATCTCGATCACCAACGGCAAAAGGAAACCGGTATAGCCCGGCAGGCGCAGCGGGCTGTAGAGGGGCGCGCGATAGGGTTTGTCATGCAGCTGTTGCAGTGTGGCGAGCTGCGTCAGGTTGGTCACTGCCTGGCCGTTGCTGTCGACGACGAACAGTTCGCCACCCACGCGGGCGAACAGATGACTGGAAACCGGGTCGTAGCGCATGGCGTCGCCCAGCACGGCGTAGATGCGTGCCCGCTCGGCACGCTGTACCGGCGGATAGCTCAGTTCATTGGCGCTGACACGCACGCTCTCATAGCTCTGCTGCAGCAGCGCGCTGGTGTAGCCCTCCAGCGCCATCGACAGCGCCCTCATGCTGCGGCGGTGCTGCTCCGTGCTGGTCTGGTAGTCGCGCAGGATGCTCCAGCCACCGAAGCCTATGGTCAGCAGCAAGGCCAGGCCGATGCTGACAAAGAAGCTGCGACCGATATGGTGCTGCTGCAGGTCGTGCTGGCGGCGGATGAGTCTGTTTAGCGCAGTGGCCATGGGGCACTCGTGGCGGGGCCGAGAGCTCACAGCTTAGGCGATGGCAGATTGCTACCGCCAGTTTTCGCCCCGTACGTCCCTTAGCGCCAGTCGAGTTGCAGCGTCTCCTGCCAGGCGAAGCGCTCGAAGTGGCTGGCCATCACGTTCTGCAACTTTTCCAGGTCCTCCTGGCTGTTGCTTTCGACTCGCAGGGTCAGGCCGGCGTCTTCGGCGCGCAGCAGGCCGAGGCCGGAGGTGAACTCGATACGGCCCTGCTGTTCATCGAAGCTGACCGGGACCTTATGGGCGAAGTGTTTGCACAGCCGGCTGATATAGCGGGCAGGTGTCTCGGTAGCGACATGGGCGCTGCTGTTCAGTTGCATGGGGTTCTCCAGATTGAGAGGCGGCTTAGTAGCCGACGGTAAAGCGCTGGCGCAGGTGCTGCGGGCGCTCCAGTTCATCGATGATCGCCACGGCCAGGTCGGCCACTGTGATGCTTGCCGGCGCGTCACCGTTCATCAACAGCTGGTCGCCGCCAAGGCGGAACTGGCCGCTGCGCGCGCCGGGCTGCAACAGCGCGGGTGGCGAGATAAAACTCCAGTCCAGTGCGGTTTCCGTCTGCAGCAGGTTGAGGGTCTGCCGTGCGCCTTCGGCCCCTTCCTTGTACTCGGCAGGAAAGTCCGGGGTGTCGATCAACTGCAGGTTTGGGGCGACATACAGGCTGCCTGCGCCGCCGACCACCAGCAGGCGCTGCACGTTGGCTTGTTTGCTGGCGGCGATGATCGCCTGGCTGCCTTGGATAAAGTGTGCGCGAATATCCGCCGTGCCCCAGCCCGGGTTGAAGGCGTGGATCACCGCGTCATGGCCCTTGAGCTGTGCGGCCAGTGCGTCGGCGTTGTAGGCGTCGCCGGCCAGCGCGGTCAGCGCCGGGTGCTGCGGCAGGTGTTGCGGGTGACGGACGATGCCGCTGACCCGATGGCCACGGTTCAGGGCTTCTTGCAGAACAGCTGCGCCAACAAAGCCGCTGGCACCGATCAGAGCGAGTTTCATAAGTATCTCCAGGTGGGTTCTCGTTGAGAGAGATAATCGCAGCTGGATAAAGCTCAGAAAAATAGGCTAAAAAGGCTTTAACTATTAAGCAGGGCTTATGAATGGAGCAGCTAAAGCGTATGGCGGTGTTCGCCACCGTGGTCGATTGCGGCTCCATGGTGGCGGCGGCCGAGGTGCTGGGCATGACTGCATCGGCAGTCAGTCAGCAGATTCGCAAGCTCGAAGAAAGCACCCAGGTCAGCCTGCTGCATCGCACCACGCGCAAGCTGACCCTGACCGAGGCGGGGGCGACCTTCTATCAGAGCTGCGCCCAGGTCGTGGCCCTGGCTCGGCAGGCCGAACAGCGTCTGGCCGAGTTGCGTGATGCGCCGGTCGGTGAGCTGCGTATCGCCGCGCCGGTGGGATTCTCCGGGCGGCCGATCAGCGCGGCGCTGGCTCCGCTGTTGCAGGCGCACAGCGGCCTGAGCCTCAAGCTGTTCTTTCATGATGAGCAGATCGATCTGATCGAGCAGCGCATCGACCTGGCCATCCGCGTCGGCAATCTGGAGGACTCCAGTCTGGTGGCGCGGCATATCGGCGACTCGCGCATGCTGCTGTGCGCCGCGCCGGCCTATCTATTGCGCAAGCCGCCGGTCAATCGCCCCGAGGACCTGCTGGGGCTGGACTGGCTGGCCTTGAACAGCGATACCGCGCACAACCCGTTGAGCCTGAGCGGGCCGGCTGGTGAGGTGCAGAAAGTGCGCATGGAGAGCCGCGTGAGCTGCAATAACATCCTCGCGGTGCGGCATTTCACCCTGGCCGGCATGGGCGTTTCGTTGCAGCCGGAACAGGAGGTGCATGAGGAGTTGGCCACTGGCAGCCTGCGTGAACTGCTGCCCGAATGGCGCTTGCAGCCGTTCGGTATCTACCTGGTGACGCCGCGCCGTGATGCGCAGCCGGCTAAAGTGCGTTATGCGATTGAGGCGCTGCGTCAGCACCTGCTGGCGTTCTGACGACCAGGTGCTGCTCGCGAGGGTGGGCGCTGCGCAAAGATTGCCGTATAACGGGCGGCAGAGTCGAATTGGGCAACACAGGACCCCTGATTAAAGCTGATGAAGACACCAAAACGTATTGAGCCCCTGGTCGAGGATGGTCTGGTCGACGAGGTGATACGCCCGCTGATGAGTGGTAAAGAAGCCGCCGTCTATGTGGTGCGCTGCGGCACCGAGTTGCGTTGCGCCAAGGTCTACAAGGAAGCCAACAAGCGTGGCTTCCGTCAGGCCGCCGAGTATCAGGAAGGTCGCAAGGTTCGTAACACTCGCGATGCCCGGGCCATGGCCAAGGGCTCCAAGTACGGCCGCAAAGGCCAGGAAGATGCCTGGCAGAATGCCGAGGTGGCGGCGCTGTTCCGTCTGGCCAGTGCCGGGGTGCGGGTGCCCAAACCCTATGACTTCCTCGAAGGCGTGCTGTTAATGGAGCTGGTCACCGATGGCGAGGGCGATGTCGCGCCGCGCCTGAATGATGTCGACCTGCACCCGGATGACGCCCGCGAATTTCATGCCTTTATGATTGCGGAAATCGTCAAGATGCTCTGCGCCGGCTTGGTGCATGGCGACCTGTCGGAATTCAACGTGCTGCTCGGCCCCGATGGTCCGGTGATCATCGACCTGCCGCAGGCGGTGGATGCAGCCGGCAACAACCATGCGTTCAAGATGCTTGAGCGTGATGTCGGCAATATGTCTGCCTACTTCGGTCAGTTCGCCCCCGAGTTGAAGTTCACCAAGTACGCCAAGGAGATGTGGGCGCTGTTCGAGGCCGGCAAGCTGACCCCGGATAGCCCGCTGACCGGCGAGTTCGACGACCCGGAAGAGGCCGCTGATATCGACGCGGTGATGCGCGAGATCAAGGCCGCCCTGGCCGACGAAGCGCGCCGCCAGGCGCTGCTGAATGCCGAAGACGAACCCAGGGGCGAAGAACCGCCGCCGCCCTGGGCGCAGTGAAGTGAAATGGGCGGGCCTGCGCCGGCCCGCCCGTATCAGTCAGTCTGTAGGGTGGATGACGCTTTTTTCATCCACCATCTGGATGCAGGGTGGTGGATGGGTGGAGCGACATCCACCCTACGGGAGCCGTAAGACTACAGTCGCGTGGCCTTGAAAGTGTCACAGCTGCCCACATTGCCTTGCGCAAACCCCTGCTTGAACCAACGCACGCGCTGCTCCGAACTGCCGTGGGTAAAGGAGTCCGGCACCACCTGACCGCGGGCCTGTTTCTGCAGGCGGTCATCGCCGATAGCATTGGCGGCGTTCAGCGCCTCTTCGATATCCCCTGGCTCCAGCCAGTCGTGCCGCTGTTGGCCGTGGTAGGCCCAGACGCCCGCCAGGCAATCGGCCTGCAACTCCTGACGCACCAATAGCCCCGTGGCACCTTCTACCCGCTCGCCGCGTTGACGGGCAGCGTTGACCTTCGCCGAGACGCCGAGCAGGGTCTGCACATGGTGGCCGACCTCGTGGGCAATCACATAGGCCTGGGCAAAGTCGCCGGCTGCGCCGAAGCGTTGTTCCAGCTCGCGGAAGAACGCCAGGTCGATATACACCCGCTGATCACCCGGGCAGTAGAACGGCCCGACCGCCGAGTTGGCAAAGCCGCAGGCGGAATTCACTCCGCCGCGAAACAGCACCAGGGTCGGGTCGCGGTACTGCTGTTTGGCATTTTGGAAGAGCTCGCGCCAGGTGTCTTCGGTGTCGCCGAGGACGGCGCGGACAAACTCCGACTGCTCATCGTTGGCCGGTGGTGCCGAGCTTTTCTGCTGGACCGGCGCGCCGCCTTGCATGGCTTGCCCGGCCAGTTGCCCGAGGATCTGCATGGGGTCTTGCCCACTCAGCAGGCCGATGATCACCACCACCGCGACGCCACCGAGGGTCAGGCCCTTGCCGCCGCCCATGCGCATGCCGCCACTACCGGCGCTGCGTGCATCCACTACGTTGTCGCTGCGTCTTGCCCGATTCCAGCGCATCTGCTGCATTCCTTTGTGGGTTTAGCGCCCTTGAGTGTTGCCGGGTGGCGGCGCTTGTCCAGCCCGGTCGTCAGCTGTTCAGTTGCTGGGGTAGTCGCTGATCACGCGTTCCTTACCCTGTTTATCCAGGTCGATGACCTGGTAGGCATCGCGAATATCGCCACGCTCCATACCCGGTGAGCCGGTGGGCATGCCCGGTACTGCGGCACCCAGCAGGTCGGGCTGCTGGCGCAGTTTGAGAATGTCGGCCGCCGGCACATGACCCTCGACGAACTGGCCGTCGATCACCCCGGTATGGCACGAGGCCAAGCGCGGCGGTACGCCGAGGCGCTGTTTGAGCGCGCTCATGTTGTCTTCGACGTGGTCGTTGACCTTGAAGCCGTTGTCTTGCAGGTGGCTGATCCAGGCTTTGCAGCAGCCGCAATGCGGGTCGCGGTGTACATCGATGGTCAGTGCTTCGCTGGCATTGGCCAGGCTGCTAAACAGCCCGGCGAGCAGAATAAGGTGGCGCATGGGGCAGGCTCTCGAGGGGGAATAGGGCGAGCATAGCGCTGTGTGCGGGCGAGCCCAAGTGATGGCGGTTTTGCGGATCGTGCGAGGCGGCTTATGCTGCGCGCACAACTCTCGGGGTAAGGACGCTTTGCATGCTGGTTGCACGGGTAATTCTGCTGATTCAACTGCTGGCGCTGGCCGGTCTGGGCCTGGCCTATTTTGTTCGCCCGCATGAAATGGCCAACCTCAGCGGCATGCTGCTGATGGCCCCGGCGGCGGCCACCGATGTCCGGGCATTTTACGGCGGCTTGCAGATCGGCCTGGCGGCGTTTATCGGCCTGGCCTTGACTCGCCTGGACCTGACCCGCGCGGCGCTGACCCTGCTGGTGCTGCTCTACAGCTCGCTGGCCCTGGCGCGCATAGGCGGGTTGTGGCTGGACGGTGGCGCGCAGCAGACCTTCAACCTCTACGCGCTGCTGCTGGAAGTGGTCTCGGCGGGGCTGTGCTTCTGGGCGCTGCGGGGTTTGCAGCGCGGCTGAGTCAACGCGCGGCGGGGAAGCCGTCGAGTATCTCGGCCACTCCGCGGTCGAAGTTTTCCTGGCTCATGTCCGGGTTGTGCAGCTGCCGGTTGATCTGCGCCTGAAACAGCACCGCCTGGGTCTTGCTGTCGAGAATGCGTAGGGCCAGGCGCGCGCGTTCATCGTCGGTGGCCCGGGTCTGGGTGTAGACCTTGCCACCTACCGCCACCGGGGCCAGTTCAATCCCTTGTTCCTGCTCCAGGCCCAGGGCGTAGATAACCTGCATATCGGGCTGCGTTTCAGTGAAGCGGTAGCCCTTGGCGCTGAGCGCATTCTGCACGGCCTGGTTGAAGCGCAGCTCCAGATCCGCACGGTGACCGCTGGCGCGGATCGCGCGAACGTTGAAGGTCTGGTATTGGCGTTCTTGAGCGGCGGGTAGCACCTGCACCGTGGAGGCGGGCGTGCTGGTGCAGGCGCTCAGCAGTGGCAACAGCAGGGCTAGCAGATAACGACGCATCAATGACTCCTTGGCAGGTGGGTGTCCATGCACCCGGGCCACCGCAGTCTAGGCCGGGTGCCGAGACCTTGCGCCAATCCGCCGATGGGTCTGTTGCCAGTCCCGAGCGAAGCGCTGGGTGGCGTGGTAACGCTAGCGGCGTTCCAGCAGCACACCCGACTCCATATGGTGGGTGTAGGGGAACTGGTCGAACAGCGCGCAGCGGGTGATTTTGTGCGTGTCGTGGAGCTGGGCGATGTTGGCGGCCAGGGTCTCCGGGTTGCAGGAGATATACAGGATGCGCTCGAAACGCCGGGTCAGCTCGCAGGTGTCCGGGTCCATGCCGGCGCGCGGCGGGTCGACAAATACGCTGCCGAAGTCGTAGCTCTTCAGGTCGATGCCAGCCAGGCGGCGGAACGGCCGCACCTCATTGAGCGCCTCGGTCAGCTCCTCGGCGGACAGGCGCACCAACGTCACGTTATCCACGCCGTTGTCGGCCAGATTGGCCAGCGCGGCGTTGACCGAGGATTTGCTGATCTCGGTGGCCAGCACCTTGCGCACGCGGGTGGCCAGCGGCAGGGTGAAGTTGCCGTTGCCGCAATACAGCTCCAGCAGGTCATCCCCACGCTCGCCCAGCACGTCATAGGCCCAGCCGAGCATCTTCTGGTTCACCTCGCCGTTGGGCTGGGTGAACGCACCTTCGGGTTGGCGGTAGCTGAATTGGCGACCGGCGACCTGCAGTTGTTCCTCGACATAGTCCCGGCCTATCACACTGCGTTTGCCCTTGGAGCGGCCGATGATGCTGACCTGCAGCTCGGCTGCGAGCTTTTCGGCTTCGGCCTGCCAGGCCGCATCCAGCGGGCGGTGGTAGCACAGGGTGATCAGCCCGTCGCCGGCCAGGGTGGTGAGAAACTCGACCTGGAACAGCTTGAAGGAAAGAGCAGAACTCATCTGCCATGCGCTTTTCAGGCGCGGCATCAGCGCATTGATCTGCGCGCTGGCGATCGGGAAGTCTTCGAAGAAGATCGGATTGAGGTTGTCGCCGGCTTCGAACATCGCGTAGTGGCGATCCTCGCCTTCACGCCACAGGCGGAACTCGGCGCGTAGGCGGTAATGCTCGCGCGGCGACTCGAACACCTCGGGGGCGGGCGCGTCGAACGGGGCCAGCAACTCGCTCAGGCGCTGCTGCTTGTCAGCCAGCTGGGCGACATAGGTGGCGGGATCGAACGAAGAACGGCTCATGGACTACTCGGCAATCTAGGGGTTACTGCAGCTGCGGGCAGCGCCCGCAGCATTGAGGCTCAGCACTTAAAACCTGTTTCGGATCTCGCGAGCTAGAGCGAGACAAGGCAAAAATGGCCGAGGAAGCGGAGTTTACGAGTTGTAAATGAGCATTCCGAGGCCATTTTTAACGCAGTATCGCCGACGCGCAGCAGATCCGGGATTCTTAGGAGAACAGGCCGAGCTTGATCACACATAGCACGGCGAGGATCACCAGCATGGCATTCAGCTCGCGCCAGCGCCCGGCTAGAGTCTTGGCCGCGACCCAGGCGATAAAGCCGAAGGCGATGCCGGAGGCAATCGAGAAGGTCAGCGGCATGGCCAGGGCGGTGATCAGCACCGGCGCGGCGACGGTGATATCGCTCCAGTCGATCTCGGCCAGACCGGCAGCCATCAACACCGCGACGAACATCAACGCCGGTGCGGTGGCGAAGGCCGGCACGCTACCGGCCAGCGGGGCAAAGAACAGCGCCAGGAGGAACAGCACGGCGACCACGCAGGCGGTCAGGCCGGTGCGTCCGCCTTCGGCAACGCCGGCTGCCGACTCGATATAACTGGTGGTGGTCGAGGTGCCCAGCAGCGAGCCGGTCATCGCCGCGGTACTGTCGGCGATCAGGGCGCGGCCCATCTTCGGCATATAGCCGTCCTTGCGCATCAGGCCGGCCTTCTTGGCCACGGCGATAAGGGTGCCGGAGTTGTCGAACAGATCGACGAAGAGAAAGGCGAAGATCACGCTGATCAGGCCGATATCCAGCGCGCCCATGATGTCTAGTTGCAAGAAGGTCGGGGCCAGCGACGGCGGCATCGACACCACGCCGCCGAACTTGGAGATGCCCAGGGCGATGCTCAGTACGGTGATAAGCAGAATGCTGATCAGTACTGCGCCAGTGACCTTGCGTGCCTCCAGGCCGACGATCAGGAAGAAGCCGAGGATCGCCAGCAGCGCTGGTGGCTTGCTGAGGTCGCCCATGCCCACCAGAGTGGCCGGGTTATCCACCACGATGCCCGCGCTTTGCAGGGCGATCAGCGCGAGGAACAGGCCGATACCGGCGGCAATCGCCGAGCGCAGCTCCAGCGGGATGCTGTTGATGATCCATTCGCGAATTTTGAAGATCGACAGCAGAAAGAACAGGCACGCTGAGAGGAACACCGCACCCAGCGCCACCTGCCAGGTGTGGCCCATGCCGAGCACCACGGTATAGGTGAAGAAGGCATTGAGGCCCATGCCGGGGGCCAGGGCGATCGGGTAGTTGGCGATCAGGCCCATGACTGCCGAACCGATGGCCGCCGCCAGGCAGGTGGCGACGAAGATCGCGCCTTTATCCATGCCGGTTTCGCCGAGGATGCTCGGGTTGACGAAGAGGATGTACGCCATGGTCAGGAAGGTGGTGAGGCCAGCGAGGAACTCGGTGCGCACCGTGGTGTTATGTGCCTTGAGTTGGAACAGTCTTTCCAGCATGCGGAACTCCCAATAACGGCTATCGCGCCGTGGTTATGCCAACCGAAAGCAAAGCACATCCATGCACGGGTGCATGATTTTGCTGGCGATCTGAAAAAAGTCGCGCATCATATCAGCTCGTCCGGAGTGGGTGAATTTATGACCACTCGGACAGTTTCAGAACCCGTATTGCAAGGAGAAAGCAGATGACCGCACGGGCCCTTATCAGCGTTGCCGATGGCGTCGAAGACCTCGAGTGCGTGACCCTGATCGATGTGCTGCGCCGCGCCGAAATCGAGGTGGTGGTGGCCAGCATCGAAAGCCGCCGGATGATCACCTGCGCCCGTGGTACGCGCCTGACCGCCGACGCCATGCTGGTCGACGTGCTGGCCCAGGCGTTTGACCTGATTGTGCTGCCGGGTGGCATGCCGGGCGCGCAGCACCTGGCTGAGCATGAGCCGCTGGCCGAGCGGGTGCGCGAGCAGGCCAAGGCCGGCAAACTGTTCGCCGCCATCTGCGCCGCCCCAGCTGTGGCCCTGCAGCAGTATGGGGTGCTCAAGCAGCGGCGGATGACCTGCTACCCGGCCTTCAGTGATCGCCTGAGTGGCTGCAGCTTTGTCGACCAGGCCGTGGTGGTCGATGGCAACTGCATCACCAGTCAGGGCCCGGGTACTGCACTGGAATTTGCCCTGTGCCTGGTCGAGCAGCTATGCGGCAAGGCCGTGCGCAAGCAGGTCGCCGAGGCCATGCTGGTCGGTTAAGCCGCGCGCCCGGCAAAAAACGCCGCCCATTCGACCAGCCCCGGGTCGAGCGCGGCCGTTGCTTCATCTATCTATCTGCCTGCGGCTGTCTGGCCCGAAACAAGTGTCCGTGCGGAATAAATACTGACCTCAAGGACAGTTTTTCTTCTTATGCGGCAATGACTTGGTTAGAATCTGACTTTTGGGTCAAGTTAATTCGTCGTCTACGCTTATCTCGTCCCTCCCGGTACGCGAGGAGACGACGGTTTATTTCCTGTTCAAATAAACGGCCAGCCTGTTTCTGGCCCTGAGGATCGGACATGTCCACTCCTGAGTTGTCCCGTCGCGCCTTCCTGCAAGGCAGCGTCATCGCCGGTATCGGCATCAGTTTCGCCCCGCTGGGCAGCAAGGCCTTTGCCGCCCTGTTCGAGGCGCAGGTAACCGCCATGCCGCAGCCCTGGTACACCGCCAGTGGCAAGGCCGTGGCGCGTATCGATGGGGTTTCCAAGGCCGTGGGCGGCAAGGTGTTCGCCCGCGATATCCGCGCCAAGGACATGCCCGGCTGGCCGCAGCAGCAAGGCCATGCGCTGTTGCTCAAGGCTACGCGCACCGAGCAGCTGTATCAGGGCTTCGACCTCTCGGTGCTGCCGGCCGAGCTGCAGCCGCAGCGGGTGGTCACCGCCAGCGATCTGGTCAAAGACGGCATCACCTTTCCCTATGGCCACAACCTCGACCCGCTGCTGCCCGAGGGCCAGGTGCCGATGTTTATCGGCCATCCGGTGGCGCTGCTGATCTGGAAGGATTTCGAACACTATCGCCAGGCCAAGAACATCCTCAAGTTCAACGACAAGGTGATTCGCTACGGCGAAAAAGCCGCGGCGTTCCAGAGCGACCCTTACGGCAGCTTCCGCTTTGTGCGCGTCGGCGGCAGCACGCCGTTTGAGCCGGACACCTTCTCCAGCCTCAAGGACAGCATGCTGTTTCCGCTGATCCACAACCGCAAGCCGGCCTGGGGCGAAGGCAAGGTCAGCGGCGACCTGACCCAGCAGGGCCTGTACCACGCCGAGCAGATGCTCAATCAGCTGCAGACGCCGCCGGACGACTGGCTGGTGTTCGACGAGCGCTTCAAGACCCAATCCATCGAGCCGGCCGCGCTGGAAGCCGACAACGGCAATGGCTGGTATGACGCCGCCACCGGCACCCTGCATTTCGTAGTCGCTACCCAGTGCCCGTTCGAAGTGGCCGAGCAGTGCGCGCATATGCTCGCGCCCTCCAAGTTCGGGGTGAAGAAGCTCAGCATGCACCCCGGCTACACCGTCGGTTACGGCTCCAAGGACAACAATATCCACGTCTTCTACGCCGCCCTCGCGGCTATGTACGGCGACGGGGTGCCGGTGCGTCTGGCCAATGACCGCTACGAGCAGTTCCAGAGCGGGATCAAGCGTCATCCCTTCGACATGCACTACCAGTTGGCGGTGAACAAGGCCGACCACAGCTTCCAGATCTTCCGTGCACATATGGATGTCGATGGCGGCGGTCGTGTCAACTACAGCTCCTCGGTGGCGGCGGTGGGTGCCACGGCTGCGCAGTCGATCTACTACCTGCCGCGTAGCGACCTGGCGGCCACCGCCTACTATTCGCGCGGCGTGGAAGCCGGTTCGATGCGCGGTTACGGCACCCTGCAGACCATGGCCGCCACCGAAATGATGGTGGACGAAGTGGCCGGGCGGCTGAATATCGATGCCATCGAACTGCGCAAGAAGAACGTGTTCCAGTCCGGCATGAAGAACACCCAGGGCGCGATCCCGGCCGGTGCCCTGCGCCTCGACGAAATCCTCGACAAGGCTGCGCAGCACGAGATATGGAAGGATCGCGTCGAGCGTAAAAAACGCTTCGATGCCGAAGATCCGGACAACCTCTACGGCGTCGGCTTCGCCATCTGCCAGAAGGACTTCGGCACCGGCTCCGAAGCACCGATGGCCAGCCTGGAGTTCAGCGCCGACGGCCGCGTCAGCCTGCGCCAGATCGCCATCGACATGGGCACCGGCATGGCCACCGCGCAGGCCTTGCTGGTCGCCGATTACCTCGGCCAACCCGCCGATGAAATCAAGACCGGCGAAACCGAGTGGAGCGAGCTGGCCCTGACCACCAGCAGCAACCCCTACATCATCAGCCAGGCCGAGCAGGACGCCGCGCTGCGCAACCCGCGCTGGGTCGGCAAGCTGGCCTCGCCGTCGTCGGCGACCAACTCCTCCTACTACACCGGCCACTCCACCCGTGAGGCGGCGCGCCTGCTGTTTATCCACGGTCTGTGGCCGGCGGCCATGGCCATTTGGGGCCGAGGCGAGCATGGCGGTTTGGCCAACCCTTACGTGGTGCGTCGTGAGAATGCGCACTGGATCGAGGGCAAGCTGACCGCCGACGGCATGCCGCCGATTCCTTTCAAGTTGCTGGCGCACAAGGCCCACGAGCTGGGCCTGGTCACCGGCATCAGCGTGCACGGTTTCAACCGCTGGAGCTGGGCCGAGGGCGAGTTTGAGATCAACGGCCAGCGCGAGCGCGTGCCGCTGGACGCCCTGGCGGTGAAATACGGTGACGGTGCCACTGCGGCGCAGAAGGCGCAGATGAGCCGTAACGGCTTCCACTTGCTCGACCGCGTCAGCATCGACTACCCGGTGACCCAGCTGAACAACGCCATGGTCACCTACTACAGCCCGGTGGCCACTTTGGTCGAGGTCAAGGTCAACAAGGGCAGCGGTGAGGCGCGGGTGATCAACCATCACTCCTGGCTCGAATGCGGCCGGGTGATTGTCGAGGAACTGGTGCTCGGCCAACTCGAAGGCGGTATCGCTATGGGCATCGGCCATGCGCTGCTGGAAGAAATGCCGCTGTACGAGGGCGGCCCCGGCGACGGCACCTGGAACTTCAACCGTTACCAGCTGCCGCGTGCCAAGGACTGCGCCGTGTGGACGCAAACCGCGGAGATTCTGCCGCCCCTATCACCCAGCGACCCGGCCAAGGGTATCGCCGAGGTCGTCATGATTCCGGTGGTCGGTGCCATCGTCAACGCCGTGGCGCATGCCACCGGCAAGCGCTTGCGCGAACTCCCCCTGACCCCGGCCCGCATCAAGGAGGCCCTCCATGGCTAAGCGCGTTTTGAGCATGATCATCAACAGCCAGGCTGTCGGCCCAATGGAAGTGGCGGACGACCTGATGATGATCGACTTTCTGCATGAACACCTGAACCTCACCGGTTCGCGCCTGGGCTGCGGCCAGGGCGTGTGCCACGCCTGTGTGGCGATCCTCGACAAGCCTGACGGCACCAGCGAGGAGATCCGCACCTGCATCACCGGCGCGCATTTCTTCGACGGCAAGCGCGTGCGCACCATCGAAGGCCACGCCAAGCGTGACGCCCAGGGCGAGGTCAGCGAACTCAACCCGATCCAGCAGAAGTTCGTCGACAAGTTTGCCTTCCAGTGCAGCTACTGCACCCCCGGCTACGTCAACGCCGCCACCGTGCTGGTGGAAAAACTGCAACGCCAGCCGGTCAAACGCAGCGAGCTGGAGGGCGAGATCGAAGACGCCCTGGGCAAGCACATCTGCCGCTGCACCGGCTATGTGCGCTACTACAGCGCCGCCCGCGATGTGGTGGAGTCACTCGGCCTGGTCAAGGAGGGTTAAGCATGAAGAGTTTTCTGATCGCTGCCGCCCTGTTACTGCCCGTGGCTGCCCAGGCGGTCGATAAGCAACTGATCGAGCGCGGCAAATACCTGGCGCGCGCCGCCGACTGCGTGGCCTGCCACAGCATCGAGGGCGGTGCCGAATACGCTGGCGGCCTGCCGCTGGAGTCGCCGTTCGGCACCATCTACGGCACCAATATCACCCCGGACAAGCAGCATGGTATCGGTGAGTACACGGCCGATGACTTCTATCGTGCGGTGACCGAGGGCGAGAAACCGGACGGCACCCAGCTCTATCCGGCCATGCCCTATACCTCTTATCGCCTGCTCAAGCGCGAAGATTCCGACGCCATCTACGCCTACCTGATGAGCCTGGAACCGATCGCCAAGCCCAGCCCGCAGACCGACCTGGCCTTCCCGTTCAATCTGCGTTTCGGCATGAGCTTCTGGAACCTGCTGTACAAGGACAGCGTGGAGTTGCAGCCGAGCGAAGGCAAGGGTGAGCCCTGGCAGCGCGGCCAGTATCTGGTCGAGGTGCTGGGTCACTGCGGCGAATGCCACACCCCGCGCAATGCCCTCGGTGCCTTGCAGCAGGATCAGCGCATGCAGGGCGGCGTGCTGCTCGGTTACGAAGCACCGAGCCTGCTGGCCGAGGATCTGGCCGCGCGCGGCTGGAGCACCGATGACCTGGCGACCTTCCTCAAGCACGGCATCAGCGCCCAGGGTTCGATGTTCAATGAGATGTACCCGGTGCTGCACCACAGCACCCAGTACCTGCCGCTAGACGACCACAAGGCCATGGCCACCTACCTGCTCGGCGACCAGCCGCCTGAGCCGCGCAAGGTCGCCAGCGTCGGCGTGGACAAACTCGACGAGAGCGCTCAGCAGGGCCGTCAGCACTACCTCAATGTCTGCGCCGGTTGCCACGGTGCAGCGGGAGAGGGCATTCCGCACGTGGCCGTGGCCATGGACGGCAACACCACCCTGCGCCTGAGCGATTCGCGCAACCTGTTGCGGGTGATCGACGACGGCATCAAGGAGCAGCAGTTCACCGGCTTCGAGCGCATGCAGCCGATGCCAGGCTTTAGCGACACCCTGGATGACACGCAGATGCGTGACCTGCTGCACTACCTGCGGCAGACCTGGGGCGGCCTGGACGCTCAGCTGAGCCCGCAGCAGGTCAGCCAGTTGCGCAGCGAGAAGGGCCATTGATGCTGAGTAGACGCTGATGCAGCACCTCGATCTGCTGGTGCTGCGCAAGGCCTTGCAGTGGTCGGCGGCAGGGCAGCGCGTGTGGTTGTGCACGGTACTGGCCACTTACGGCTCGGCCCCGCGTGCGCCGGGCTCGCTGTTGGCCGCCACGGCCCAGGGCGAGTGGATCGGCTCGTTGTCCGGTGGTTGCGTCGAGGATGAATTTCTCGAGCGCCTGGCCGCTGGGGCCTTCCCCGAGCCGATTCATCTGCTGCGTTACGGCGATGGCAGCGACCCACACTCGCAGATCAGCCTGCCCTGTGGCGGCGTGCTGGAAGTGCTGGTGGAAAACCTGGCGGCCGACTGCGAGGTACAGGCGCACCTGCGTGAGCTGGAGAGCGCACTGGCCGGCCAGCGCCGGCTGATTCGCGAAGTGGCGCTGCCAACCGGTGAGCGTCGCCTGTTGGCGGACGCTGTGCAGGGGCCGCGGGTGGAGCGTCAGGCGAACCTGCTACGCCTGCGCATGGGGGCGGCCCAGCGCCTGTTGATCGCGGGGTACTCCTCGGTGTCCCAGGTGTGTGCCGAGTTCGCCCAGAGCCTGGGCTTTGAGGTGGTGCTCTGCGACCCGCGCGAGGAAGTGCTGCAAGGCGTCGAATTGCCGGGGGTGGAGATCCGCCGCGAGCTGCCGTCCGAGGTGATCCGCCTGGGCGGCTGTCATGCCGACACCGCGGTGGTGGCGCTGACCCATGACCCGCGCATCGACGACCTGGCGATGATCGAGGCGGTACGCACCGAGGCGTTCTATATCGGCGTGATGGGCTCCATGGTCACCAGCCGCAAACGCTTCGAGCGCCTGCGCCGGGTTGGCGGCCTGGATGATGCTGCGCTGGCGCGGATCATCGCGCCGATCGGCCTGAACCTGGGCAGCAAGACCCCGGCGGAAATCGCCCTGGCGGTACTCGCCGATATCCTGCGGGTGCGTAACGGCCTGGCGCGAGACGCGCTCTAGCATGGCCCAGGTGCTCGCCCTGATGCTCGCGGCCGGTCGTGGCACACGCTTTGGCAGTGACAAGCGCCTGGCGCTTTTGCCGGATGGGCGCAGCTTGCTGGCCGCCAGTGTCGAGCGGGCGCAGCAGGTGTTCGGTGAGGTGCATGTGCTGCTGCGCAACGAGGACGATGCGCTGGCGCTCGGGCTGTCAGCTGCGTGCCGGATTATCCGTTGCCATGATGCCGACCAGGGCATGGGCCATAGCCTGGCCGCCGGGATGCGCGCCCTGGCCGGGTCGGACGCCGACGCCATCGCCGTGCTGCTCGGCGATATGCCCTGGGTCAGCGCGGACAGCCTGCGCCAGCTCGCCACTCAGGCGGCTGCCGAACGGATTGTCTACCCGCTGCACGATGGCCAGCGCGGCCATCCGGTGCTGTTCGGCCGCGCTTTCTGGGCGCACCTGCAGAACCTGACAGGCGATGAAGGCGCGCGCGCGCTGCTGCAGGCGAATGCGTCGGCGTGCCACGGCGTTGTGCTGCAGGACCCTGGCGTGCTGCGCG
Source organism: Pseudomonas sp. (assembly GCF_049653025.1). Classification (GTDB taxonomy): domain Bacteria; phylum Pseudomonadota; class Gammaproteobacteria; order Pseudomonadales; family Pseudomonadaceae; genus Aquipseudomonas. The sequence goes on from NZ_JBASFM010000008.1 coordinate 252,093, forward strand.
ATGTCGACCGCCCCGAGGCGCTGTTGCAATCGTGAGGTGCGCAGCCCTTGTGGCAGCTCGTCGCGCGACAATCAACCACAGCAGAATTTAGCCAGCGAGGCGCTACTCTTTAGGTCATGCCTTGATCTGCGTCAACGCCTTTGGCGCGCGGTTGTGAGGGCTTTTTGCCCTGCTCGAAGGCCACAGAATAATAACGTCCCCTGACTGCTTGCTCGTGACTGGCTTGCGCCCGTGCGCCATGCCCCGTACCACCTGACTGAGGAAACGCCATGTTTGGATTGGAGGCTCTCGATCTCGCCCGAATCCAGTTCGCATTCACCATCTCGTTCCACATCATCTTCCCGGCCATCACCATTGGCCTGGCCAGTTACCTGGCGGTGTTGGAGGGTTTGTGGCTGAAAACGGGCGAGGAGGTGTACCGCGACCTGTACCACTTCTGGTCGAAGATTTTCGCCGTCAACTTCGGCATGGGTGTGGTCTCCGGTCTGGTCATGGCCTACCAGTTCGGCACCAACTGGAGCGCATTTTCAGACTTTGCCGGGGCGGTCACCGGGCCGCTGCTGACCTATGAGGTGCTCACCGCGTTCTTCCTCGAGGCGGGCTTCCTCGGCGTCATGCTGTTCGGCTGGAACCGCGTCGGCCCAGGCCTGCACTTCTTCTCCACGGTGATGGTGGCGGTCGGTACGCTGATCTCGACCTTCTGGATTCTCGCCTCCAACAGCTGGATGCACACCCCGCAGGGCTTCGAGATCATCGACGGCCGGGTGATCCCGGTGGACTGGTTCGCCGTGGTGTTTAACCCCTCGTTCCCTTATCGCCTGCTGCACATGGCCACTGCGGCGTTCCTCGCCACCGCCTTCTTCGTTGGTGCGTCGGCGGCCTGGCACCTGCTGCGCGGCCGCGATAACCCCGCGATCCGCAAGATGCTGTCGATGGCCATGTGGATGGCGCTGCTCGTAGCGCCGATCCAGGCGGTAATCGGCGACTTTCACGGCCTGAATACCCTCAAGTACCAGCCGGCGAAGATCGCTGCGATCGAAGGCCATTGGGAGAACAAACCGGGCGAGCCGACCCCGCTGATCCTGTTCGGCTGGCCGGATATGCAGCGCGAGGAGACTCGCTTCAAGATCGAGATTCCCGTGCTCGGTAGCCTGATCCTGACCCACAGTCTGGACAAGCAGGTGCCGGCGCTGAAGGAGTTCGCCAAGGAAGATCGGCCCAATTCAACCATCGTGTTCTGGACTTTCAGGGTGATGGTCGGCATCGGCATGCTGATGATCCTCACCGGTCTCTGGGGGCTGTGGTCGCGCATGCGCGGCACGCTGTTCCAGTCCCGTCCTCTGCTGCATCTGGCGGTGTGGATGGGGCCGTCGGGGATCATCGCCCTCCTTGCCGGTTGGTACACCACAGAGGTCGGCCGCCAGCCTTGGATTATCCATGGGCTGATGCGCACGGCTGATGCCTCCTCCGGGCACAGTTTTGCGCAGATGAGCCTGACCCTGGTGCTGTTTGTGGTGGTGTATTTCGCCCTGTTCGGTGCCGGTATCGGCTACATGATGCGCCTGGTGCGCAAAGGCCCGATCACCGACGAAGGCAAGGAAACCGCCGAGGGCGGGCCTGGCCAGAAACGCACGCCGTCGCGTCCGCTGTCCGCGCCCGCCGAGGGCTTGGAAGACGGGCCGGATGAAGAACGTGGCGACTCACTGGCTGAGAGGAATTGAATATGGGCGTTGATCTTTCGCTGATCTGGGCCGTGATCATTGCCTTCGGGGTGATGATGTACGTGGTCATGGACGGCTTCGACCTGGGCATCGGCATCCTCTTCCCCTTCGTCAAAAGCGCAGGCGAACGCGATGTGATGATGAACACCGTAGCGCCGGTCTGGGACGGTAACGAAACCTGGCTGGTGCTCGGCGGCGCGGCGCTGTTCGGTGCGTTTCCGCTGGCCTACGCGGTGGTGCTCAGCGCGCTGTACCTGCCGCTGATCTTTATGCTGCTGGGGCTGATCTTTCGCGGCGTGGCCTTCGAGTTTCGCTTCAAGGCCAAGGCCGCCAGGCGGCATATCTGGGACAAGGCGTTTATCGGCGGCTCGCTGACTGCGACCTTCTTCCAGGGCGTGGCGCTGGGGGCCTATATCGACGGTTTCAAGGTGGTCGATCGAGTCTATGTCGGCGGCGCGCTGGACTGGCTGACGCCGTTCTCGCTGTTCTGCGGCCTGGCGCTGATTGCCGCCTACGCCTTGCTCGGCTGCACCTGGCTGATCATGAAGACCGAAGGTCGCCTGCAGCAGCAGATGCACGATATGGCGCGGCCGCTGGTATTCGTGCTGCTCGGCGTTACCGGCATCGTCAGCCTGTGGACGCCGCTGGCGCACGCCGATATCGCGCAGCGCTGGTTCAGCCTGCCGAATATCTTCTGGTTTATGCCGGTGCCGCTGCTGGTAATGCTGTGCACCTGGGCGCTGCTGCGCGCGGTGGCGCGCAACGCCAACTACTCGCCGTTCCTGCTGACCCTGACGCTGATCTTTCTCGGCTACAGCGGCCTGGGCATCAGCCTGTGGCCAAATATCATCCCGCCATCGATTAGCATCTGGGAGGCCGCCGCACCGCCACAGAGCCAGGGTTTTATCCTGGTTGGGGCGCTGTTTATCATCCCGTTTATCCTGATGTACACCGCCTGGAGCTATTACGTGTTCCGCGGCAAGGTTACCGAAGAAGATGGCTATCACTAAGGTGCGAGTGATGAACGATGTAGAAGAGAAAAAGCCGCTGTGGCAGCGGCTTGGTTGGCTGGTGCTGATCTGGGCCGGCAGTGTGCTGGCCCTGGGTGCGGTGTCCTATCTGCTGCGGCTGTTTATGCAGGCTGCGGGGATGGGGACACCGTAAAGGCATGCCGCAGTGGTGGTGTTTATTTGATCGCTTTAAGCACCACAAACTTTGGCGTCGCCGCCACCTGCTCAACACCACGGAACAAACGGCCCAGCTTGGCGTGGTAGCCCAGATGGCGGTTGCCGACTATCCACAGCTCGCCGCCTTTGACCAAGGCTGCGCGGGCCTGCTGGAACATGCGCCAGGCGAGGAAGTCGCCGACCACCTGCTGCTGGTGGAACGGCGGGTTGCACAGCACCAGATCCAGCGAATCCTCCGCCTGCTCGGCCAGGCCATCGCCGGCGCGGATCTCTGCCGGGCGTTCACCCAGCGCCGTGCGCCAGTTCTCTTGCGCCGATTGCACCGCCATATAGGACTCATCCACCAGGGTCAGCTCGGCCTGCGGGCTGCCCAGCGCATAGGCGATACCCAGTACGCCGTTGCCGCAACCGAGGTCGGCCACCCGAATGCGCCCCAGGTGTTTCGGCAGGTGCGGCAGCAGGGCGCGGGTGCCGATGTCGAGGTCTTCGCGGCAGAACACATTGGCGTGGTTGAGCAGCTCGATGGCCGGTTTTTCCAGGCGGTAGCGCGTGGGGTAGGGCGATACCGGGGCCGGCTTGGCTTCAGGTGTGGCGAGCAGCAGGCGGGCTTTTTTCACCGCCAGCGAGGCCTGCAATGGGCCGATATATTTTTCCAGCAGCTCGCCGGCCGCACGTGGCAGATGCTTGACCATCGCCGCGGCAATTACCTGTGCGCCGGGAGCCAGCTGGCCGTGCAGGCGAATCAGCTGCTCTTCCAGCAGCGCCAGGGTCTTGGGTACGCGAATCAGTACGAAATCGAAGGGGCCTTGGGCTGCGGCGCTGGCGGGCACAAAGCGCACGGCCTCGCTTGGCAGCTGGTTGCGCCGCAGGTTGATCTGCAACCCCAGCTGGGCCAAATGCGAGTCGCCGCTGCTGGTCACCTGCGCCTGCCCGGCCAGGTTGGCGGCCAGCGCGCCGAAGCTGTCATTCAGCACCAATACCCGCGCGCTGCTCGCCAGCCCTTGTTCATGCAGATGGTTGAGCAGGTATTCGTCCGCAGCATCGAACGCCTGCAGCGGCTCGTTCGGCTGGTCGGGTTGGCGAATCAGGTCGAGTTGGGCAAACGGGGTGCTGAACACAGGCATGGGAAACTCGGGCGGCGGGCCGCTAAGGCGATGAAGAGGGCATTGGGCCGCTATTGTCGATGCATGCGGCAGAAAAGTCTCGAAACTGAGAGCTGGTTGGGCAAATTCAGGGTTGTGCCGCCGCCGGCTTTACCGAAAAATGCCGCCCCCTTGCTGATCTGCCAAGTCGTGTCGAAGACCGGCAAGTCATCACGATCAGCTCTCCGAATAATAACCAGACCCTGGCCCCGCGCCGGTCGCGATCTGGTAGCGCCTGATGATCAGCCACGTGCCGCCGCTGCGCGCATGCGCTGAGCCATTGCTAGCCAACACCCTCTCTCATGAGGCCTGCCGATGCAGGCTTCACGGCGTTCTATTTGCAACAGAAAAGGTATGTGCATGTTCAAGTCTCTGCTGTGTTTCACCCTTGCCGCGCTGCTGCCGTGCGGCGCGGTCCTGGCCGCTGCCAAGGCTCCCATCGTGATCAAGTTCTCCCATGTGGTGGCCGAAGACACGCCTAAGGGCAAGGGTGCGCTGCTGTTCAAGAAACTGGTGGAAGAGCGCCTGGCCGGTGTGGTGGCGGTCGAGGTCTATCCGAGCTCGATGCTGTTCGGCGATGGCGACGAGATCAATGCACTGCGTGCTGGCAAGGTGCAGATGCTCGCGCCGTCGCTGTCTAAGTTCGAGGCCTACACCAAGCAGCTGCAGGTGTTCGACCTGCCGTTCCTGTTCGACGACCTGGAGGCGGTCAAACGCTTCCAGAAGCGTGACAAGAGTCGCGAGCTGCTGCATTCCATGTCCAGCCAGGGTATCTACGGCCTGGCCTACTGGAATAACGGCATGAAGCAGCTGACCGCCAACCGCGAGCTGCGTAAGCCCGAGGATGCCAAGGGCCTGGCCTTCCGTATCCAGCCCTCGTCGGTGCTGGAAGCGCAGTTCCGCCAGCTGGGTGCCACAACCGTGAAGATGCCCTTCGCCGAGGCGTTCAAGGCGCTGCAGGCCGGCACCATCCAGGGCACCGAAGGCCCCTGGTCGAACATCGCCAGCCAGAAGGTCGATACGGTGCAGCCGTTTATCAGCGAGCTCAACCACGGTTCGCTGAGCTACATGCTGATCAGCAGCAAGGAGTTCTGGGCCAGCATCCCCTACCAGACCCGCACCGAGCTGGAAGCGATCATCGAAGAGGTCAGCTACTCGGTGAACCAGGACGCCGAGACGCTGAACAATAATGATCGCGAACGCATCATCGCCGCCGGCAAGGCCAAGGTGATCACCCTTACAGCGCAAGAACGTGCCGTCTGGCGCACTGCGCTGAGCCCGATCTGGAAGACCTACGAAGCGGAAATCGGTGCCGACGTGCTACGTGCCGCGCAGGCGGTCAACCGCCGCTAGAACCTGTCCACGATCTGCTGCGCGTCGGCCCTACTGCGTTAAAAACAGGCTCGGAAGCCGCTTGCGGCTAACGCGCTTTAGCGCGACCCGAAGGGCGAGTGAAACGAGTAATACTCATTTACAGCCAGTAAACTCCGCTTCCTCGCCTGCTTGACCAGCCGGAGGCTGTTACTAACGTAGCGCCTTGTATGGCTCTAGCTCGCGAGATCGTGAACAGGTTCTGAACGTTACAGGCTGAGAGCCCCCAGGGTTTGCCGGTGTTTGTCGGGCGGGCTTTGCGCGACACTGGGTGCGTGCAACCCCGCACGCGTTTGGTGTAACCATGGCCGCAGACGACAAATTCACCCGGCAAACCCTGACCGATATCCAGGTCTGGTCACCGAGCCTGTTCAGCCTGCGGTGTTCGCGCGATCCGGGCTTTCGCTTTCGCGCCGGGCAGTTCGCCCGCCTCGGTGTGGAGAAGGCTGATGGCTCGGTGGTCTGGCGCGCCTATTCGATGGTCTCGGCCCCCCATGATGAGTTTCTCGAGTTCTTCTCCATCGTCGTGCCGGACGGTGAATTCACCTCCGAGCTGAGCCGTCTCAAGGTGGGTGACAGCCTGCTGGTGGAAAAGCAGGCTCTGGGCTTTCTTACCCTCGATCGTTTCGTCGACGGCAGCGACCTCTGGCTGCTGGCCAGCGGCACCGGGCTGGCACCGTTTTTGTCGATCCTGCAGGGGCTGGAGGTGTGGCAACGCTTCCAGCGTGTGGTGCTGGTGTACAGCGCGCGCACGACCAGCGAGCTGGCCTATCAGCCGCTGATTCAGGGGCTGATGCAGCAGGAGCATCTGCAGGAGTACGCCGAGCGGTTTGTCTACCTGCCCCTGGTCACCCGTGAGCAGGCGGCGGGCTGCCTGCATGGGCGCATCACCACCTTGCTCAGCAATGGCGAGCTCGAACGCGCGGCCGGCCTGAGCCTGGAGCCGGCCCGCTCGCGGCTGATGATTTGCGGTAACCCGCAGATGATCGACGACACCCGCAGCCTGCTCAAGCAGCGTGACCTGCAACTCAGCCTGACCCGCCGGCCCGGGCAGGTGGCGGTGGAGAATTACTGGTAGCGGGCTGCTCGAGCCCCTGGCCATCTACAGCGACGACCATCCACAAAAAAGGCACCCGAGGGGTGCCTTTTTCATTTGCCGAGGAGTTAGTCCTTGGTCTGTTGCGCCTTGAGCAGGTCGCGGATTTCGCTGAGCAGTTCCTGCTCCACGGTCGGAGCCGGCGGCGCTTCCGGTGCGGCGGCTTCTTCACGCTTGAGGCGGTTGATCGCCTTGACGCCCATAAAGATGGCAAAGGCGACGATGATGAAGTCGAGGATGGTCTGGATAAACTTGCCATAGCTCATTACCACAGCTGGCAGGTCACCTTCGGCGGCCTTGAGGGTGATGGCCAGATCGGTAAAGTCGACCCCGCCAATCAGCAGGCCAATCGGCGGCATGATCACGTCGCCGACGAACGACGAGACGATCTTGCCGAAGGCCGCGCCGATGATGATACCGACGGCCATGTCGACCACATTGCCCTTGACCGCGAAGGCCTTGAATTCGTTGAGAATGCCCATGCTTCTTTCCCTGAGAGGTGAGGTTGCAGAGAGTGTAATGCGCCATTCGCCTGGCATCCAAGCCCGTTCTGCCTGCGTCCCGGCAGAGCACGCTGCACTGGGCTAGGCTTAAAGGCATGTCTGCCATGAGGATGCTGCTATGCCATTGGAACATCATCCGCTGCACCGCGAGTTTCCCGAGTTCAAGGCGCAGTTGCAGGCCCTGCTGTCTGCGGACGGGCACTTCGGTCGCCTGGCAGAGGAATACGAAGAACTCGACAAACGCATCTATGAGGCGGAAAGCGGGCGGGTGGCCATGGATGAGATGCTCCTGCTTGGCCTGAAGATGCAGCGCGTCAGTCTCAAGGACGAACTGGCCACCTTGCTGCGCGGCACGCCATAGCGGCATTGGCTTGATCCGGGTCAAGTACTGGCTGCGCAGCAAGGGATAGTCTGCGGGCAGTGACTATCCCAGAGGAATGCCCGCATGCACGTCGAACACCATCCCCTAATCAAGGATTTCCCCGAACTGCGCGGCGCGCTGCATGAGCTGCGCAGCAGTGACGCCGACTTTGCTCGCCTGGCCGACAGCTACGAAACCCTGGACAAGCGCATCTGCCGCATCGAGGCGGGTCGTGACGTGCTGGCTGAAGCGACCCTGGCGTCACTCAAGCAGGAGCGCGTCGGCCTCAAGGATGACCTCGCACGCCGCCTCAAACGTGCCGCCGGGCAGTGCTGCGGTTGTGGCAACGGTTGCAAGGGATAGCGGTGTAAGACTGTAAATATATCCAGCTATTTCGTATCATCCGGGCTCAGCTTTCTAAGGAGTTCGGCATGGCCAAGGCCAAACGCATGTATGGCTGCACCGAGTGCGGCGCGACCTTTCCCAAATGGGCCGGCCAGTGCGGCGAGTGCGGGGCCTGGAACACCCTGGTGGAAACCCTGATCGAGGCCAATGCGCTAACGCCCAGCGGGCGTGCCGGCTGGGCCGGCGAGCAGGCGCAGATCAAGACCCTGGCCGAGGTCAGCGTCGAGGAGGTGCCACGCTTCTCCACCGCCTCCGGCGAGCTGGACCGCGTGCTCGGCGGCGGCCTGGTGGACGGCTCGGTGGTTCTGATCGGTGGCGACCCTGGCATCGGCAAGTCGACCATCCTGCTGCAGACCCTGTGCAATATCGCCACGCGCCTGCCAGCGCTGTACGTCACCGGCGAGGAATCCCAGCAGCAGGTGGCCATGCGCGCGCGCCGCCTAGGCTTGCCGGAAGACAAGCTCAAGGTGATGACCGAAACCAATATCGAGCTGATTATCGCCACCGCGCGCCTGGAAAAACCCAAGGTGATGGTGATCGACTCGATCCAGACCATCTTCACCGAGCAGTTGCAATCGGCCCCCGGCGGCGTCGCCCAGGTGCGTGAGAGTGCGGCGCTGCTGGTGCGTTATGCCAAGCAGAGCGGCACGGCGATCTTCCTGGTCGGCCACGTCACCAAGGAAGGCGCTTTGGCCGGGCCACGGGTGCTTGAACATATGGTCGACACCGTGCTGTATTTCGAGGGTGAGTCCGACGGCCGCCTGCGTTTGCTACGCGCGGTGAAGAACCGCTTCGGCGCGATCAACGAACTGGGCGTGTTCGGCATGACCGACAAGGGCCTGAAAGAGGTCACCAACCCCTCGGCGATCTTCCTCACCCGCGCCCAGGAGGAAGTGCCGGGCAGCGTGGTGATGGCTACCTGGGAAGGTACCCGGCCGATGCTGGTGGAAGTGCAGGCGCTGGTCGATACCAGCCACATGGCCAACCCGCGTCGCGTGACCCTGGGCCTGGATCAGAATCGCCTGGCCATGCTGCTGGCTGTGCTGCATCGGCATGGCGGTATTCCGACCCACGACCAGGACGTGTTCCTCAACGTGGTCGGTGGGGTCAAGGTGCTGGAAACCGCCTCCGACCTGGCGCTGATGGCGGCGGTGATCTCCAGCCTGCGCAACAAGCCGCTGCCGCATGACCTGCTGGTGTTCGGCGAGGTTGGCCTGTCCGGTGAGATCCGCCCGGTGCCGAGCGGTCAGGAGCGTCTGAAAGAGGCGGCCAAGCACGGCTTCAAGCGCGCCATCGTGCCCAAGGGCAATGCGCCGAAAGATCCGCCGGCGGGTTTGCAGGTGATTGCGGTAACGCGCCTGGAGCAGGCGCTGGATGCGCTGTTCGAGTAGCTGAGCAGCGAGGCATTAAAAAGGAGGCCTAGGCCTCCTTTTTGTTTACTCGTCTTCTTCGCCGAGGGCGGCGAGTTCGCGCTCGAGCAGGCTGTCATCGCCCAGATTGAGCTCCACCAGGCGACGCAGGTGGCTGATCGAGTCGAGGTCGATATGCCGGCAGACAAAGCCGAGCAGGTCGTCCTGGGTGCGGGTCAGCACCACTTCCATCAGTACGCGGGTATCGTCGGCCAGCTGAATATTGGCGTCGAAGGGTTGGTTGGGGTCGCCATTCCAGCCGCTCGGGCGCTTGATCAGCAGGCCTTTCAGTGACACGTCATGCAGTTCGACCGTCCAGCGCCGCTCACCTTGGATGACTTCGGTGGGGGCGTCGAAAGCGATGCGGTGAAAGCGTCGACGCTCATTGGCTGTTGCGCTCATGCAAAGAAACTCCTGCGAGGTTTTATCCACTATAGCCAAGCCTGCGCGCCGGCGCCGCCACTAGATGCGACTGCCCGGTTATTGCGCCCAGTTGCCCGCGCTTAGCAGCTGTTTATTGGTGCTAGATCGGTTTGGCTGCACTCGACAACGTGATGAGTGGGCGAGCGGTGGCGTCTGCCTCTAGACCAAGGTCGCATGGAGCTTTGCCGAGGGCGGCCTAAGCTTGTGCGGCAGCTTGTCTGTCCATGAATTGGGAGTGCCTATGAACCATAACAATAGTCTGCTGCGCCACCTGCCTTGGGCAGTGCTGGCCGTGGTGGGTGCCTGCGCCTTGGGGGTCGTGGCCTTGCGTCGCGGCGAGGCCATCAACGCCTTGTGGATAGTGGTGGCCGCGGTGGCCCTCTATCTGGTCGCTTATCGCTACTACAGCCTGTTTATCGCCACCAAGGTGATGCAGCTCGATCCGCGTCGGGCCACGCCGGCGGTGCTCAACAACGACGGTCTGGACTTCGTGCCGACCAACAAACATGTGCTGTTCGGTCACCACTTCGCCGCCATCGCCGGTGCCGGCCCGTTGGTCGGGCCGGTGCTCGCCGCACAGATGGGCTACTTGCCCGGCACGCTGTGGCTGATTGCCGGGGTGGTGCTGGCCGGTGCCGTGCAGGACTTTATGGTCCTGTTCATCTCCACCCGCCGTAACGCCCGTTCGCTCGGCGACATGGTGCGTGAGGAGATGGGCCGCATCCCGGGCACCATTGCCCTGTTCGGCTGCTTCCTGATCATGATCATCATCCTCGCGGTGCTCTCGCTGATCGTGGTCAAGGCCCTGGCGCACAGCCCGTGGGGCATGTTCACGGTGATGGCGACCATCCCGATTGCCATGTTTATGGGCGTTTATATGCGCTACCTGCGCCCCGGCCGGATTGGCGAAATCTCGCTGATTGGCGTGGTGCTGCTACTGGCGTCGATCTGGCTGGGCGGGGTGATTTCCCTCGATCCGTACTGGTCGGTGGTGTTCACCTTCACCGGCGAGCAGATCACCTGGATGCTGGTCGGCTATGGCTTCGTCGCCGCCGTGCTGCCGGTCTGGCTGATCCTCGCGCCGCGCGATTACCTGTCGACCTTCCTCAAGATCGGCACCATCGTCGCCCTGGCCATCGGCATTCTGATTCTCGCCCCCGAGCTGAAAATGCCGGCGCTGACCCAGTTCACCGACGGCACTGGCCCGGTGTGGAAAGGCGCGCTGTTCCCCTTCCTGTTTATCACCATCGCCTGTGGTGCGGTGTCCGGCTTCCATGCGCTGATCAGCTCAGGCACCACACCCAAGCTGCTGGCTAACGAGTCCCACGCGCGCTACATCGGTTACGGCGGCATGCTGATGGAGTCGATGGTGGCAATTATGGCCATGGTCGCGGCATCGGTAATCGAGCCGGGCGTGTACTTCGCCATGAACAGCCCGCCCGCGGTGGTCGGCACCGATGTCGTCAGCGTGGCCGCAGCGGTCAGCAGCTGGGGCTTTGCCATCACCCCGGATGCGCTGGAGGCCGTCGCCCGCGATATCGGCGAAAGTTCGATCCTCAACCGTGCCGGTGGTGCGCCGACGCTGGCCGTGGGTATCGCGCAGATCCTCCATCAGGTGCTGCCTGGGCAGAACACCATGGCCTTCTGGTACCACTTCGCGATTCTGTTCGAGGCGCTGTTTATCCTCACTGCCGTGGATGCGGGCACCCGTGCCGGGCGCTTTATGCTGCAGGACCTGCTCGGCACCTTCGTGCCGTCGCTCAAGCGCACCGAGTCCTGGACGGCCAACGTGCTGGCCACCGCCGGCTGCGTGGCGCTGTGGGGCTACCTGCTGTACCAGGGCGTGATCGATCCGTTGGGCGGCATCAACACCCTGTGGCCGCTGTTCGGCATCTCCAACCAGATGCTCGCCGGTATCGCCCTGATGCTGTGCAGCGTGGTGCTGATCAAGATGAAGCGTCAGCAGTACGTCTGGGTCACCTTGTTGCCGGCGGTGTGGTTGCTGATCTGCACCACCACGGCGAGCCTGATCAAGCTGTTCGACGCCAACCCGGCCGTTGGCTTCCTCGCCCTGGCGAAGAAGTACGAAACCGCCCTGGATGCGGGCCAGATCCTCGCACCTGCCAAGGACCTGGGGCAGATGCAGAACGTGATCATGAACGCCTATACCAACGCCACGCTCAGCGTGCTGTTCCTGGTGGTGGTGTTCAGCATCCTGTTCTACGCGATCAAGGTCGGTCGCGCGGCCTGGGTGCGCAGCGAGCGGACGGACAAGGAAACCGCGTTCCAGGCCATGCCTGACGCTTGAGTGCCCGCCGGGTCCGCGCGCGGGCCCGGCTTCGTCATAAGGAGAACCGCGTGTTCAATGATCTCAGCCGTATGGGCAAGTACCTCGGGCAGGCCGCACGTATGCTGGTCGGCATGCCCGACTACGACACCTATGTCGAACACATGGGTAACAAGCACCCGGACCAGCCGGTGATGAGCTACGAGGCGTTCTTCCGTGAACGCCAGGAAGCCCGTTATGGTGGTGGCAAGGGGCGTCCCGTTCGTTGCTGTTGATACCCCTCGCTTGCAATACCTGCACGCCACGCTAGCCGTGGCGTGTTCTTTTCTAGGGTGGATGACGCTTTGTTCATCCACCGTTAACCCGCACGGTGGATGATCCGCATGTCGCATACCCCTATTCCCGTCACCGTGCTGAGCGGCTTTCTCGGTGCCGGCAAGACCACCCTGCTCAAGCATATGTTGCAGGCCGAGCACGGCCTGAAACTGGCGGTGATCGAGAACGAATTGAGCGATACGCCGATCGACGGCCAGTTGTTGGGTAGCGCGCCGGTCGAGGTGATGACCCTGGCCAATGGCTGCGTCTGCTGCTCGATTCATGTCGAGTTGGAAAAAGCCCTGTACCTGCTGCTGGACAAGCTGGATGCCGGTGAGCTGGCCTTCGACCGCCTGGTGATCGAGTGCACCGGTCTGGCCGACCCGGCACCGGTGGCGCAGACCTTCTTCGCCGGTGACGAGCTGTGCGAGCGCTATGTGCTGGACGGCATCATCACCCTGGTGGATGCGGCGAATGCCGAGCGCCACCTGCAGGAAACCATTGCCCAGGCTCAGGTCGGTTTCGCCGACCGTATCCTGTTGAGCAAGACCGACCTGGTCGATGCCGCGCACGTCGAGGCGCTGACCCAGCGTTTGCAGCGGATCAATCGCCGCGCGCCGCTGCGGGTGGTCGAGCACGGCCGCATCGAGCTGGCCGAGCTGCTGGATATCCGTGGTTTCAATCTGAATGCCGATATTGCCCCGGCGTTGCGCATGACCCCGCTGTCCGCCGTCAATTCGCTCGACCGCATTACCACCCTGGTGCTGAAAGCCGATAAGCCGCTGGATCTCGACAGGCTCAGCGTCTTTATGGAGAACCTGCTGGAGCAGCATGGCAATTCGTTGCTGCGCTACAAGGGCGTGCTCAGCGTGGCCGGTGAGGATCGGCGCATGGTGTTTCAGGGCGTGCTACGGCTGTACGGCTTCGATTACGACAGCGCGTGGGGCGCAGACGAGGCGCGCGACAGCGTGCTGGTGTTGATCGGCGACAACCTGCCGGAGGCGGCGATTCGCCAGGGCTTTGCCGAGGTCACGGGGTAGGGCGGTTTCGGCAGAAATAAAAAAGCCCGGCATCAGCCGGGCTTTTTTATCTAGCGAGAACGCTGACGCTTAGTTGCCATAAACCGGCAGCTTGGCGCAGACGGCCTTGACCTTCTCACGCACAGCGTCGACTACCGACTCGTCGCCCATGTTCTGCAGGATGTCGCAGATCCAGCCGGCCAGCTCGCGGCACTCGGTTTCCTTGAAGCCACGGGTGGTGACGGCTGGGGTGCCGATGCGCAGGCCGGAGGTGACGAACGGCGAACGTGGGTCGTTCGGCACGCTGTTCTTGTTCACGGTGATAAAGGCGCGACCCAGGGCGGCGTCGGCGTCTTTACCGGTGATGTCCTGCTTGATCAGGGACAGCAGGAACAGGTGGTTCTGCGTGCCGCCGGAGACCACGTCGAAGCCGCGCTCGATAAACACGCTGGCCATGGCCTGGGCGTTCTTCACCACTTGCTGCTGGTAAGCCTTGAACTCAGGCTGCAGGGCTTCCTTGAAGCACACCGCCTTGGCCGCGATCACGTGCTCCAGCGGGCCGCCTTGGGCACCCGGGAATACCGCAGAGTTGAGCTTCTTCTCGATCGCTTCGTTGGCCTTGGCCAGGATCAGGCCGCCACGCGGGCCGCGCAGGGTCTTGTGGGTGGTGGTGGTAACGACGTCGGCGAACGGCACCGGGTTCGGGTACACGCCAGCGGCAACCAGACCGGCCACGTGGGCCATGTCAACGAACAGGTAGGCACCGACCTTGTCAGCGATGGCGCGGAAGCGCGGGAAATCCAGCACCTGGGAGTAGGCGCTGAAGCCGGCCACGATCATCTTCGGCTTGTGCTCGACGGCCAGGCGCTCGACTTCGTCGTAGTCGATCAGACCGGCATCGGTGATGCCGTACTGCACGGCGTTGTACAGCTTGCCGGAGGAGGAAACGCTGGCACCGTGGGTCAGGTGGCCGCCGTGGGCCAGGCTCATGCCCAGGATGGTGTCGCCGGCCGACAGCAGGGCCAGGTACACGGCGCTGTTGGCTTGGCTGCCGGCGTGCGGCTGGACGTTGGCGTAATCAGCACCGAACAGCTCCTTGGCGCGGTCGATGGCCAGCTGCTCGACGATGTCGACGTATTCGCAACCGCCGTAGTAACGCTTGCCCGGATAGCCTTCGGCGTACTTGTTGGTCAGTACCGAGCCTTGGGCTTCCATCACCGCTGGGCTGGTGTAGTTCTCCGAGGCGATCAGCTCGATGTGATGTTCCTGGCGCTGGGCTTCTTGCTCCATCGCGGCAAACAATTCGGCGTCATAACGGGCGATAGTCAAATCACGGCTGAACATAGCATTCCCCTGAGAAAATCAGCTGGGCGGTAGAAAGAGGGGGCGAATTCTACCCCATCCGTAATAAACAGGCATATGAAGCGTGGTCATCTGGCAGACAAGCGGGGCTCATGCGTGAGCGTTAGGCGGGGGATTGTTGTTGGCCAGGCGGCCGGCTAGCCAAGCATAAACAGCGCGGTGCCGGTAAACAGTGAGGTGAACTGCTGCGGCGGCATCGGCCGGCCGAGGAGGAAGCCCTGCACTTCGTCACAATCATGGCCGCGCAGGAAGTCCAGCTGGGCCAGGGTTTCCACGCCCTCGGCAATTACCGTCAGGTTCAGGCTGTGGGCCATGGCGATGATCGCCCGGGCGATCTGCCCGTCCTGCTCGCCGTGGGGCAGGCCGTCGACGAAGCTGCGGTCGATCTTCAGTACGTCGATGGGGAACTGCTTGAGGTAGTTCAGCGAGCTGTAGCCGGTGCCGAAGTCGTCGATGGCGATGCACACACCCAGCTGCTTGAGGCTGGTGAGGGTGTGCATGGCGTTGGTCACGTCTTCCATCAGGATGCTTTCGGTCAGTTCCAGCTCCAGGCAGGCCGCTGCAATGCCGCTCTGCTCGATGATCTGGGCGATACGCTGGTCGAGGTCGCCTTCGGCAAACTGGCGGGCCGAGAGGTTGACCGAAATCTTCGGCACGCGGATCTTCGCTTTGTGCCATTCGGCCAGCTGGCGGCAGGACTCGCGCAGCACCCAGTCACCGACCTGCACCACCAGGCCCAGCTCTTCGAGTACCGGAATAAAGTCGTTTGGCGGTACCAGGCCGCGTTGCGGGTGCTGCCAGCGCAGCAGCGCCTCGGCCCCGGTCAGGCGCTTGCCGTCGCCGGAGAACTGCGGTTGGTAATACAGGCGGAACTCGCCTTGTTCGAGGGCGTGGCGCAGGTCACTTTCCAGCTCCAGGCGCTGCAGGGCGCTGGCGTTCATGTCGGCCTGGTAGAACTGGAAGTTGTTCTTGCCGCGCTCCTTGGCGTGGTACATGGCGGTGTCGGCGTTTTTCATCAGCTGACTCAGCTCGTCACCGTCTTGCGGGGACAGAGCGATGCCAATACTGGCGGTGACGAAGAACTCGCGGCCTTCGAGGATAAACGGCTGTTCCAGGCTGGCGAGAATCTGCTCGCCGACATGGATGGCGCGTTTCAGCGCGCCTTCGCGGTCGCCCTGGGATTGCAGCAGCAGGGTGAATTCGTCGCCGCCCATGCGCGCCACCGTATCGTCGCCGTTCACGCAGGCGGCCAGGCGCACGGCCACCTCCTTGAGCATGCGGTCGCCAGCGGCGTGGCCGAGCGAGTCGTTGATCGGCTTGAAGCGGTCGAGGTCGAGGAACATCAGCGCCACCCACTCCTGGTGCCGCGCGCCGTGCTGCAGGGCGCTGTGCAGGCGATCCTGGAACAGGGTGCGGTTGGGCAACTGGGTCAGGGCGTCGTAGTAGGCCAGGCGGTGAATGCGCTGCTCGCTGGCCTTGCGCTCACTGATGTCGCTGAAGAAGCACACATAGCTGACCAGGTCGCCTTCGTCGTCGCGCACCGCGGTGATGCCGACCCAGGCCGGGAAGGTCTCGCCGTTGCGACGCTTCAACCACACCTCGCCTTCCCAGCTGCCGTGCTGGTTGAGCTGCTTGAGCACGTAGGTCAGGTGGCTGGCCTGCTGGGTGTCGGCGGTGAGCATGCCCGGCAACTGGTCGAGAATCTGCTGCGAGCTGTAGCCACTGACGCGGCTGAAGGCATTGTTGACCTGGACGATATAGCCGGCCGGGTCGGTGACCAGGATCGCCGCGGTGGAGTGCTCGAATACCGTGGCGGCCATGCGCAGGTCTTTCTCGGCGCGGCGTTGCAGGCTGATGTCGCGGCCAACCCCGAGCAGCCCTTCGAAGCGCCCGCTGTCGTCCCACATCGGCACCAGGCGCAGTTCCACCGGAATCTTCTGGCCATCGGCGCGCAGCGCGTCAAAGACGAACAGTTGCGGCAGAAACTGCGCACGCAGTTCGGCCAGGCGCTGCGGGTCGCCGAGGGCGTTGCGCACCCGCTCGAGCAGTTCGTAGAAACCGGTCAGTTGGCGCGGGTTGGTCGCCAGGCTCTGGAAACCATTGGCCAGCGCCCACTCGCTGTCATAGCCGAGCACCGGCATCACCGAGGGGCTGACGTAGTTGAGTTGCAGGCCGGCATCGGTGGAGAAGATCACGTCGCTGATGCTTTCGGCCAGCAGGCGGTAGCGCTGTTCGCTGGTGCGCAGCGATTCGCTGTGGGTGATCTGCTCGGTGATGTCCTTGGCCACACCGATCAGGCGGCTGACCCGGCCTCTGGCATCGCGTGCCAGGGCCTGCTCGCGGATATCGAACCAGTGCCAGCTGCCATCGCGGTGCCGCCAGCGCAGTTCGAACTGCATCAGCAGGCCGTTGCCCAGCACCTGCTGGATATTGCGCATGCGCTGGTACAGCTCGACATCGTCGGGATGCAGGATCTTTTCCCACAGACGCTCGCCCAGCTCGTGCATCTCCGCCTTGCTGTAGCCCAGGCGCGGGCCGAGGTGGTTGTTGCTGTACATCACCCGCTTGCCGATGATGTCGTGCACGTAAATGGTGTCGGGCACGGCGCTGACCACATCGGACCAGAAGCGCTCACGCTCGATCAACGAGGTTTCAATGCGCTTGCGGTTGGTGATGTCGCTGATGCTGAGGGTGACGGCCTGCAGGTCGTCGATGCTTTCCGGCAGGCGCAGCAGCAGCCACAGGTGGCGCTCGTGGCCTTGCGGGGTGGTGATGCGTCGCTCCATTTCTAGCAGGCCGCCGCCGTTGAACATGGCGTTGACCAATTGCAGGCGGAAGCCTTCGAGGTGCAGTGGACCGCTGTTGAACAGGTGTTGCCAGGCTTGCTGGTTGGAGTCGACGCCGAGCAGTTGCAGGGCCACCTGATTGGTTTCGGTCAGGCGCATGCGCCGGCAGATTTCGCCATGGTGCTGCGGGTCGGCGTCCAGCCAGCGCTGCAGGCTGGCCAGGTCGTGCAGCTGCTGCTGGTGCAGGTAGCGTTGCAGCTCGGCGAGGTCGAGCACGCAGAGTGCGGTGCCGGTGCCTTCGAAGATGTCCTGGTAGCGCCGGCGGGTCTCCTGCAACACGTGCGAGGCGCGCTGCTCCTCGGTGACATCGCGCAGCACCCAGACAAAGCCGGCGCGCTTGTTGTCTTCACTGAGATCGCTGCGGCTGATGTCGTACAGCCGGGTGGTACCGTTCTGCTGGATTTCCACCAGGTCCGGGCCGAGGTCGTTGTGCAGTGCGGTGTCATGCAGCAGCAGCGGGTCGAGACGCGGCAGCAGCTTGAGCAGGTGCCAGTCGCGCGCCTCGTCATTGCTCAGGCCGAACATCGTCTCGGCCTGCGGGTTGAGGTACTGCAACTGGCCCAGGCTGTCGGTGACCAGCACGCGCTCCTCGATCGCCCCGAGCACGCTGGCCGCCTGTTGCAGGTAGCGCCGTGAGGCGGTGTTGGCGGCGTGCAGGCTGCGCTGCTCGTGCAGCAGGCGATACAGCGCCAACAGGGTCAGCGCGGCGCAGAGGACAAACAGCAGCAGCTTGCTGGCCTGTTGCGGCAGTTGCTCGGCGCGCACCTTGCGTTCGTTGAACAGTGCGCGCAATTGCCAGTCGCTGCCCTTGAGCGGGGTGACCAGGGTGCTCTGCGCCAGGTTTTCCGCCGTCACTGGCGGGGCGATCGGGCTGTTGAGCGCCGGCTGGTTATGGCTGACGATCACCCGTTGCACGTTGCGGTCTTCCAGCAGCCATTGGTGCGGGCTCTTGTGGTGTTCGTTGAGCCAGCTGCTGAGGGCCTGGTTGGTCAGGCGCAGCACCCAGAAGCCGCTGGCCGGGCTGTCGCTGTTATGACGCAACAACAGATAGATACGACCGCGCTCGTGGGCGCTGAAAGAATAGAAAAACACCTCGTCGCGGGCGCGGGCGAGCAATTCGCGGAGAAATGGCGCATCGCTGCTGCTGCTGCTGCTGCTGCTGCTGCTGCTGCTGCCGTCGCTGTCGGCCACCGGCCTGCCCTGGGCATTCAGCCAGGCCACGCTGCGCAGCGTCGGGAACACCCCGCGCAGGGTGTGCAGCAGCTCGTCGCGGAGTTCGGGGTTTATCGGCGGCAGCACATGTTGCTGCAACAGGGCCTGGCCGGCGCTGGCCTTGAGCTCCATGTTCAGGCCGATGTGGTTGGCCAGCTGGGTGCTGTAGGCGAGGCTGAGCTGGCGCTGGTTGTCGAGCAGCTGCTGCGACTCCTGACGCAGTTGCCAGAGCAGCAGTATCAGCATGCTCAGGACCAGTACCACCAGTGCGCCACGGGTCGGCCCACGCATCGCCACATTCAGCGGTGCGCTGGGCGTGTGCGGTGCGGGTGAGGGCGTGACTGTCGGCAATTGCGCGGTCCTGGACGTGGAGTGGCATGCAAAGGGCGGCTAGGATGCCATAACTGTGGCGAAGTGCCAGCGTCACCGACGAGCGTCGTTTGCCCTGCACGGCGCATTCCGGTAGCTTTGCCGCACGCGCGCGCGACTGTGCAAAGCCCGAGGCTTTAACGCCGGCGTTGGCATTGTCTGGCGGCTCCGCCCCCGCCGTGTAGCCACCGGTTACACGCATCAGTTGGCGGCTTCTCTTTCGTTTCCTGTCTAGAACCAAGGTTATCCATGGCTCAATCATCTGATCTACCCCATTAATTTTTAGTCACGTTTTACGATCTGCAGTCGAGCCCCCATAGCCAGTGCTTTCCCAGCCTCTTCAGCATCTCTTTCCTATCAATCCTGTGTCAGGGCAGAGCTTTTAGTTAGCTTTTGCTGATTTGGGGTCAAAATTAGGCTCCAAAACTTAACGTTTTGTAAGTGCTCCTGTGATCGCTTCGGGGATAAGCTCTAGCCGGCTATCGTCCAAGCTCAGCCCCTTTCAGCAGTATTCGGAGAAAAACCACAGGATGATCTTTGAACGTCAGCCGACCACCGCCATTCGCCAACTTTCACTTTAGATCAACAAAATAACTCTCTGTGGCAAGAGGGGGTAGCTACAAGCTACCCCCTCTTCAGATCAATCAAGATTACTGTCGATTTGGTCGAAGAAGTTGATGCCGAGCTGAATCTGGAGCGAACCGAACCTGTTCCGCAGCTTGCGCTTAAGTGTTTCCGATGCGACAGGCTCGACGTCAATCCAGTATCCGTAAGGATGTCCATCCTCGGACTCGTTAGAGGTAATCTCGGCGTCGACGAGTTGCTCTGCTTCATCAATGCCAATCTCAAACTCGTCCGCCAATGCCTCAGCCAAAGATATCAGTGGTCGATTCGCGAGCTCCCGCTGACGTTCCGACTCCAGGTAATCAAACTCTGCTTCCCGATCACGATCAGGCTCGCCATGGTTGATCAGCAGCCCATCGTCTTCGGCGAGCTTCCAGATGCCATCCCGACGCAGAAGATAGGCCGTACAGTCCAAGTAGAACGCTGACCCGAAGTAGACTCGATCTTGGTGCTGCTTACCCCGGTAGGAAAGAGACACTCCAAGAGTTAGCATTCCCCGCGCGTCGTCATACTCAGCGGCGTTAGCCACAAGATCATAGACGCTGAACTCCGAGGCGTTAGTTTCGGCAACTGCACCTGCGAGCAGGTCTTCCAGCTCCATCGGAACCTCGTCCTCATGGATTGCCTCACGCAGGTCTGCCACCCCTAATGCTGCGGACATCAGGCGTGCCTCCATCGGGGCGGTTTTCGCTACTTTTGACAGCTCGTGGAAACTCGAAAATTTGGCCGAAGCCGCCACCATCTCCAATGCATCGGCGAGTTTGATATCACGCTCGCGAGACAGAGTTTTAGCTTGAGATTTCAGAATGTTGTAGCAAGAAAAAGCAGACATAAGACGGACTCCAAACCGTGGACGCTTGGTAACCGGTTACCTGCTCACCGGGCAGCGTCATGGATTGGCGTGCCGATTTGAAGAGGGTGCATCTGATGGGCTATTGCTTCGCGTAGCAGGCGCCAGGCGACCATCACCGCCTTCGCCAGATACTAAATCGGAGACAGACGCTACGCAACCACCGTATTCGCAGGTTGGCCGCGCGCCTAAGAGCCTTCAAATATCGACTGAAGCGCCATCTTCATCACCATAGACGGTCGTGTACTTGTAGAGAGATTTCAAAGCCGCGTTATCCCAAATCTCGGAAAAACTAGTTCGATAATTGAATATCAACTCAGGCTCTTTTCCATAGTGGACTACACGGGCCACTGCTGGCTGAGAGGGATGTTTAAAATACGCGCCATTGGAGCTGAATAAATATCGCTCACAGTCGATCGCCTCTACAAACTCTTTGGACAAATTGCTTTCGCTACCGTGATGTGGAACCTTGACCAGATCAAATCGATATGGCGGATCCCCCCATACCTGTGACAGTGATTTTGTAAGGCGAGAAGGATAGGCATCAGCACCAAGTAGTAACCTTCGCCCATCGTACTCGACGATAAATGCAATGCTACTCCCATTGGCTTCAGCGTAATCTTCTTCGAACTTCTGAGCGGCCAACGTAGGTACATCTAAGGCGCCAGCTGCACCAAAAGCATCCATACCCTCCATACCAAAATACTCAGTTACAGCCGCAACATCTGCGTACAGGTCAGCTTCGCCGCATACCTTGATCCAGCTGGTCTTCAAACGTTCAAGTTGCGGTCTATCCGGCGAGAGTAAAGTGATTTTCGCGCCGCCTGGAAGAACAAAGGTCGGGCAGGTCTCGGGAGTAACCAACAGTCCTGCATTCTCCACTACCGCATTCCATGCAACGCCTTTGGTAAGCAGCAGCGCTGTCAAACGCTCTCCTTGCTTCTCCCCAAATGCTTCGAGCTCTGAGAGGTGCCGAAATCCATTGAACCAGAAGTCACGCACTTTCACGCCATAGAAATCTTTTTCTAAAAGCGTAAGCATGCCGCCGATATGGTCCTTATCAACGTGAGTAACAACAACCAGCTCTAGGTGGCCTCCGCGAGAAGCCAGAGCTTTCAATTTAGCGATAAGCGCCTTAGGCAAAGATGGCCCTGCATCTACGAGGATCACATTAGGATGATCCCCATCTCCATACTCAATCCACAAACAGTCGCCAAAGCTGGCAGGCAGTGCGCTCAATCTGAACATCAGCTGATCCTCGGCAGGCTGACGTATCTGGATATCTCCAGCGTGGTAAATGGCTCCGTCCTAACGCAAGCTACGTCTGCTGCCTTCGCCGCAGACAACATACTTCGAACCGCCTGATCCGACGGGTCAACCCGATACAGCAAGGTGAGACCGTCTATGAGGACATGGAGTCCAACAGTGTAGTAGGGCAAGCCGCGAGACCAAGCCTGGGAAAACCACGATTTTGCTTCGGTGTACGCCATACCATCAGGGGTTTCTTTGTTAAGGCTTATCCAACCCAAGGCAATTGCCCCATCCGGCATCCACATATATTTGAAGCATAAGTTCTCCACCCACGCGTAGTGTTTTTGATCCATCACTCCCGATAAGGCAAGCAAGTAAGCTGCAGCAGCAGCCGAAAAAGGGTTTTGTTTTTTTCTATATAACGCTGTTGCCGCCTTTCCACGGTCACTCTCAGAAATTGAAAGTGTAGAACTTATATCTCGGCGTGTTAAATACTCGACCAAAGAACCATAAACAGGATCCATAAGCTTTAGCGACGCGGACCACTTAAATCTCTGTTTTCCCCCATTGCTTTTACGCTCCATGATGAGTTTGAAAGGATCGCTATCCTCACAAGCCCAACCATCAGGGTATGCAATCAGAGTTTGAGCTTTTCCTTTACCACTAACGATTAACCATCGCCGCGCAGTGCTGCGCTCTACTTCGACGCCACTATTGCCAAGAGTAATCTCGTGCCTTAATTCATTAGTGATGGCGCGCGTAAAAATACTTTCGCTTTGAGCGGCAGGATGTTTGATATTGCTAGCAAACTCATAAAGCCCTGTAAGAGTTAACTCATCCTGCTGGGTATACGCGCTAACTTCAATATCTTGTTTCCGGACAGAGACACGTCTTGCTCCAGCGGCAAGCACCCGAGGAACCCAGCCGAAACTGCTCTCACCGTCAGATCTACGTGCTCTCAGCGTCGAGATATCAGTAATTGGCACACGTTTTAGGCCGCTCACTAGCAGCCGGTAACGCTGATTTTCATCGACAGTGATGGTCGTGCGAAGTGAATGGCCATTTGGATAACCGACGTCCACTAAATACGACCCCGGCTCTGGCAACGCTAACGTCGAGTTTTCTCTGCCACTCAGCGAAACCCCGACTTGGACCATATGATCCGAGAATATTGGTGTACCAATGGCCACCTCATCCCCATCTTGAGAGAGGGGCCAAACCGAGCAGAGCACCTCTCGCGCCGGCTCGTTCAGCTCATCAGTTGACTCAAGAATGATGACCGGATTCATAGCACCTCCAGTGTGATGTTCTGGAATGGCGGGAAAATATGCACATGAACAGGCGCGACAGTGTAAGGAGCTGCTGCACCAAAAGTGGCTTCGACGGAGCATGGACCATGGGGGACAAATGTTCTCCATGGGTGAGCCAAATCTGGCCGCACTATCCGATTACTCGGAGTCGTGCAGCTAAGCTGCGCTGAATCGTTTGCCGCGTTATTGGTGAGGCTTACATGCACGATTACTTCCGGAGCCTGAGTTAGAACATGCAGTTGGAAACCTATTCCAGAGATGCCGTCGGCCGGACAATGGGACGCCCCACTAAAATCGTCTATCAAAGCCGCAATTGCTCTCTGAAGCTGCTGGGGCGATACGGCCCAGTGCCGTCCATTTGGCTGGTACACCCCCGAACGGTTCAAGCCATGCAGCAATGCTTGAGTGAAGACACTTACCTGTCCTGGAGCCCCAAATGCCTGCTCACCAACCTGGGCGGCGAAAAGCACAGGGCTTTCCCCTTTAAAGGGCTTCAGAAGGTTGATATTTGGCAGTCCCGATAGCCCAATCTGGGACGGATCCAGCACTGTAGCCAGATCCACGGTACGACAGGCATCAACGAGATAAATCTGCTTTAGAGCTGCGCAGCCCCGCATCGCCAGCCGCAAATCCCCTATGCGCAGAGCATGCCGAAGTAACTGTGCAGATCGCCCCGCGTCCTCCATCAAGAGATGAGTGTTAACTCCATCCCCTAAGCCGTGGCCGCAGAAATAAAAAATCGCTACGTTTTCCGGGTGTGAGTTGGCCCGTTGATGCCATACCGCTACAGCATCCTCGTAGTTATCCCACGTAGGTCGGTCAATCTGACTATGAAGCCCATTTGTGTCGGTGTATTCAGCCTGGCCGACCTGTGAAATCAGCACCTCAATGGACCTCAGAGGCGCGTCAGGGTTATTGAGCGTGGTATCAACCCACTTCAGCAATTCCAAAGCGGATACGGGGGGGGACGTAATTTGCCCCATACCCCGGTGGTCGGCTGCGGCCACCTTGGAACCGTCTTTGAGATGCGGATAATCCCCTACCCCAATGATGAACACATGGGTTCCAGGCCCTGCCGCATCGTTTAGCCTGAACGTAGTCATCGCGCTCTTGCTCTCGCCTGCGTTCTGACATCTCGCAACCTTACGCCCTGGTTGACCAACCCTCTCCGAGCACTGGCGAAAACACCTGCTTTCTTATCTGGGTCAGATATCGTGAGAATGACGGCGAAGGACACTCCCGAGGCGGGGTATTCCGCACCTGCCCTAGTGAGGGAGTCCACAACCAACCGCCAGTTACTTGTCCCTTCCAGGCGAGTAAATTCGCGGCTGTATCGCTTAACTGGCCACCATTTCGCGCCATGTGCGATTAGATTTTTTTCCAAAATCCCACCGTGATCTGGCTTGAGTCGTCCAGTGAAGGAGAACTCCTGCTTTTTCTTGTTGAAAGTCTCTTGGCGCAGGTAAGCGTCGAGGTTTACCCGCGTAAATTCAGCCTGGTGCCGGCGATCAAACGGGGGCGAGTAAACGATGGTCAGATCGACCACCCCACGCGTAATGCCATTTTCGACCAAAACATCAGGCCACTCGAAATCAAACGAGAGCTCTTTTCTATTTGGAAGAACATCCTGGAACACGAGGGTAATCGATGTGTCATCAGTGGCGAGCATGTCATCCACCGCCCCTGGAATGCCAAACCCAGCAAAGTCTTTGCTCACATCGTTTAACAGCTTGTCGTTCAACAGCGCAGGCATCTTGGCGAAGTGATACATCAGCGCTAGAAGCACATCTCGTGACGGCCGCCCCTCAATCCGGTGATCAAGGATGGCAAGCGTCTTGGCCACCAGTGGAGCCGCAAAGCTCGTTCCCTCTTCTGGAACAAGGCTCCCAGAATGATCTACCGAGTGGAGTGGATTGTTGGTAGCCAAACAGCCGCCGACATGAGCAAAGTCAGGCTTTATGCCTGCCGACGTTGCTGGGCCTCGCCTTGAGTAGCGAGCCGGTCGGGTTAAGCCCGAGCTGTCGATGGGTTCCAGTGCACCCACAGTAATATTTCTGGCCGTTTCGCCAGGGACGTATATTCGGTCAGCCCCCAGCTGCCGGTATGTCGCAAGCTGTTGCAACGCTGGCGTTGCACCGTCTGGCCAGCGGTTACGAGCCTGAGCACTCTCCAAGTTTCCCGCAGAAATCACGAAAATCACGTCATGCTTATCGGCGATTTCGTCAAGAATGGCCGCATAGGGGCTGTAACCATTCTGATCAGTCATGTCCTCCGGGTTGAGACTTAAGTTGATAACCCTCATGCCCTCGGGCTTAGCGTCGGTCAGTTCCTGATCCAGCTGACGCATCATGTCGAGGAAGCCTTGCTCGAAGTTATCCTCAAACTTCTCTTCATCTTCCGTGAAGAGGTCGTAATCGAAAAACTTACAAGGGTCAGGCTCAATGCGCTGGTTGGGGTTGAAGGCGGCGCCATTAACCAACAAGCCCGCAATGAAGGTTCCGTGATCCCGATCGGAGTCGGGCTCCCTCATGAACCCTACAGCTCCCGCTGACCACGCAGAAATAGACCGGTGTTGACTGATGCCGGCGTCAACGACTCCCACCACAGGGTAATCGACCCCTGGTTGCGGCTCAGGCAGGGCGGCGCGCGACAGGGGAGCTGGCGGAGTGGGCACGCGGGCAGATTGCTGACCCCTTACCACCACTGCGCCCAGCGCGTAACGACGAACTAGTGGTGAGTGATCCAGAAACTCGACAAGGAGCCCAAGCGTTTCGCCGAAGCGATCACTCTTCACAAATGACGCAGGCACCTGAACGGTGGTGATGTGCAAGTCGCGCCATTCGCTTCCCGAAGACCAAATCTTCAAGTGTTCGGATAGGTTTCCGAGATCGCGGCGAAACAACGTCAACTCCGAAAGAGCTGCCGCTCTTCCGTCGCCTGCGCGCAAAGAGGCCTCGTCGACGAATAGCTCTACAGTGAAGTAACGGGCGCCCGGCCATTTCTTGAAGTGCTCAACAGCACTTTCAAGGCTAAAACCTCGCTTGTCTTTTACAGAAGGAAGCGTGATCTCTTCGATTGCGCCCGTCTCAGATCGCGCAGAACTCGCCTTCAGCTTGTTCTTGTTATCCCGTTTGGTAACCGTTTCCTCGGCGTCGCTTATCGCTTCAGCAACGGCTCCTAAGGTATCCGGGGTTACTTCAAAATAAAGCTCTCCTAGCGCACCGGAGCCGACCAGGGGAAGGCTCTTCGACTTGAAGAGCGCATCGACTGGGCGATGGCTTTTGGCAAGCGCATTGGATTGTAGTCTGACTTTGACATAGCCCACGCGCCGAGAGCCCGATCGCGACAGAACCGTACGAATGGATTCGACCTGCTTTAAGAGTTGCTGCTTGTGGCGCTTGAACTCGTCATCGCGGTCTTCGTAGAAATCCTTTGTTCCGCCGCCACCGCCACCCTCAGGCAGCTTCATGTATTGGTCAGTTTGAAGAACAACCTGAACGGGATTATTCGCCATAACTACATCCTTGTTAGCTAGGCTCGCTCGGCAGTCTTAAGAAGCCGGCTTACCTTCGATTGTGTCGACTGAATCGCCTCGGCGATATCTGCCTGAACGATCTTCATATCTTTATAAGCCAGCACCTGATGCATCCAGGAGCTATCCCCTCGCGAAATCGCTTCTCGTGCCTGGGAAAAGTCGTTGGTTGCCGACAAATCCAGGAAGAGCTGAACCGAATCTATCACTGATGGCTTATGGCCTGCACGCAGTGTTATATCCCTTTTGAGGAAGTCGCACATCGTCTCGATATCTGAGCCGCTGTATCCCTCGGCCAGCCACGTTAGAACTTTGACGGCGCCAGGCTTAACAGCAAAGCCCTCGGTATAACGCTCGATGATCTTCGATCGAGTGATTGCGTCTGGTAGGCCTATCTCGATACGCGCGTCGAAACGCCGCCATACAGCAGGATCAAGCAGCGACTCATGGTTCGTAATTGCAATCGTCAATCCAAGCGGGGCACGAGCGTCAATAGCTTGCAGCACCGCATTGACT
Source organism: Pseudomonas sp. (assembly GCF_049653025.1). GTDB lineage: Bacteria > Pseudomonadota > Gammaproteobacteria > Pseudomonadales > Pseudomonadaceae > Aquipseudomonas. The sequence goes on from NZ_JBASFM010000008.1 coordinate 279,204, forward strand.
ACTCGCTTCACCTCCCCGAGCTCTTGCGGATCGTCGCGAAGCTTCGCGATGCCATCAAACTCGTCTAGCAGTAGCAGGCACTGGTAGCGATTAGCAAAGTCGAAAAGCGCTCGTATGTTCCGGGCTGTAGTTCCCAGGTAAGAGCTTGTTAGGCCGTCCAGGCGTGCAAGAACAACAGGCAAGCCCAACTTTGAGGCAGCCCACATAGCCAACCGAGTTTTCCCCGTACCAGGCGCCCCGAAGAACAAAGCAGTGCGCGGAATTTTGATACCAGCCGCTTGCAACTCCGCTGCGCCAAGCCACTGCTCCTGCAAGTGTCCAATCGCGCGCTCTAGGCGCTCGTTAAGAATTGGTGGGGCTAGCTCCTCTAGCTGATTAGGGAAAAATATTTCCGCGAGCGGGGCACTGGTTTCCTTGTCCACTGGAGGAGATGTATTCGGCGTCATCATCTCCCCAGCAGACACAAACCGAGACCTCACAACGCGAGACGGCACTAGCTTTCCAGCTCCTGGCTTCTGCGAGCTATCCAGTACTTCGGTAATCGCCTGAGCCTCGTCAGAGGCTCCGGCTTTCTGTAACGCCTCTCGTAGACGCTCAGCGTGCTGCACCACCGCACCGGTCTTATCTCGAACCGATGCGCGCAGCAACGCTAGAACAATAGGAAAGTTCTCCATTTATAGAATCTCGACTTTGTATGCTCAACTGAGCCTATTGTATACGTACGGCACGGTATAATATGCTAGTTTTAGGAAATGAATCCATTTTTCAAGATAATTTATGCGTTTTTTTCGTCGAAAAATGCAAGGTTAGCCGTGCCGAATGCAGCGCCGCTGCTTCATCGGCTATAAAGCGACGGCGCTGCGGTAAGCACGCGCGCGCCACCATCAACAGCTGCTACGAGGGATCCATGCCTTTCAGACTCGTTCGAATCGACTTTTCAGACGAACCTAAGTGCCGCTTCTGCCCCAACAAGCTCACCTCAGGAAAAGTGCGAATCCTTCGTGACGATCAAGGCGACGAGGTTCAGGCCGGACCAACGTGTGCGCAAAAGTACGCGATTAACCATCGAGAGAAGGTTCCCGACCTGACTAAAGCGGCAATCGACCCCGAGGAGGAAAAGGGTGCCAATGGTCGAGGAGGCTCAGGAACTGGCGGTGAAAGATCTGCTGACGAACAGGCCGAGCAGCAACGCAGAGAAAAAGCAGAGGTCTACTTACTGCTTCGTGCCGAAAAACTTAAGACTCTGCGCGGGATGTTTCTCAAGCCGATGGAGGAGATAAGTCATCGCTATGCCGAAGGGAATATGAAGCCCAATGACTACCTGCACATATCCAACTTGATGGCCAAGGCAGACCGAGATATGCCGAATCTCTCCCTCCAAAACTTGCAAGCAGTATATGCCGCACGATTTTGGATGCAGCACCTGCTCCGGTTAACCCCAAGCGAGGCTAGAAGTACGTTTCTGAAAAGCATTCTGGAGCGCCTGGAGGCGAACCTAAGTCTGTCGTCCGCTCAAGTTGCACGCCTCAACGAATGCCTGAGTGAAAGCGCTGGGCGGGTTCGCATAGACCCTACAGCGTTCGTAGCGCTATCCAATAGAAAACGGCCCGAATAAGCGCAGCATGCAGATGCGCGCAGATTTAGTAGGATAAGAATCTCCAAGAACAGAGGACGTCAGTACGAAATGGACATTAACGCCACGACAATAGAACGGAATTTCAGGCTCTACACTTTGCCAGGACTGCTTGCTCTTTTGGGGGGCGGTGTACTGCTGCTGATTGATTCCTCCGCCGAATCAACGGGGCTGTTTGATCAAATGATTGCGCCCCTAAAGCGAGGGATTTTCTGGATGGCGGCCGGACTTACCCTAGTCGGGCTAGCGTGGGCGCTCTACCGCGCTTGGCTAGAGTTTCGTTGGATGCAGGGGCAGCTATTGGGTGGCTGCGCCAATTGTGGTGGCCCCGTACGCCATTTGGATGGCCGTTACGGCCCGTACAGCAAATGCTTAATGTGCGGCGGAAAGCGCAACGGCTGGCATTAAAACGAAAGCCCAGTACCACACCAACCCGCCTGAAGGGCTGGTGGCGGCACACGCCAGCCAAAGACGCCCGCTATCGGCCCAGGCTGTGTAAAAACGCAGGCTCCGTGTTGAAGTCTGCGTGGCTACTTGAAATCTGCAGCAGCTTGGTCAATCTGCAGACCTGAAATTTGCGTAGGAACGCGATTTCTGTTCCGACTCA
>NZ_JBASFM010000009.1:0-69906 GCF_049653025.1 Pseudomonas sp.
TCCTCGGTCAACGACCTGCCTGACAGCTTCAGCCTTGAATTCCGGGGTAAATCGTTGGGTGCTCATAGACTTCCTCCTATGCTCAAAGCATAGGCCGGGGATGTCTACCGGAGCGGGGGTAGTCCACCAGAGCCTGGAGAGTGTCTAGAAAACCTGGGGCGATTCCGACAGCCCCATCAAGGAAGTTGCATGGAAGAAATATTAATGAAGTGCATTATTTGCAGGAACGAAAAATCGCAGAATTGCTTTAACGACGAGCACGTAATCCCTGACTCTCTGGGTGGTTATTATCATATCTATAGCGTTTGTATAGACTGTAACTCTAAACTTGGAGAAAAAGTTGATTCGCCGCTAGTCAATCACAAGCTTTCTGAGCTGTACCGATTTGGGCAAGAGATTGCTGGGAAGTCTGGAAAAATCCCCAACCCATTTGCTGGTACCTTTGTAGGGAAGGACTCACCTACAAAAAAAGCCAGGTTAGAGGTAGGAAGCGACGGTACCCTAGAGCTGTACCAAGCTCCCGAGATTCAGTGGGGAGAGAAAGATGGAAAAATTCTCCTGAGCATTTCGGTCGATCCGAAAGATGAAGGGAAAATTGATCAGATCGTCGCCAAAACGCTTGCGCGTAAGAAAATTCCAGCAGAAGCGATTGTCAGAGGTGAAAAAACACTAGAGCTTGATCAATCCGCATACACAAGTCGATGGTCGATTGATATTAATAAGTTCAAAATTGGCTTGCTGAAAATCGCCTACGAGTTTGCAGTCGACTCTCTTCCGAGCTACTTCGAGGATGATGCAGCGATAAGAGCTTCCGAGATACTCCGTGACGCCAATTACGACGACGTACTTGATTACGTCAAGATCGGGAATGGGTTACAGGATAAAATCTGGGATCCCTTCAATCAGTTCCTAGACTTGGACAGTCGTACGCATTATCTGGTACTGGCAAGCAGCGACACCATGGGGTTAGTGTGCTTAATAAAATTGCATGATCTTTTCGCTGTCGGTGTTGTGCTCTCAACGAAGCCTTACCTTGAAGAAGGAGAAATGATTGTAGGTATAAACTCCCTTGATGCGCGGAGCTTTATCAAGATTTCGGGCCAAGAAATGGTAAGCCAGTGTCTAGGCCCTAGATATACCCGCCCCCTTTATCATCTAGATTTCAATACCATAGAAGAGTCTGTTGCTGAAATAAACAATCCCAGCTTTCGCTATGAGGGTCAGGATAACAAGAGGGAAATTGTTCCTCTTTATAGTTGGAATGGTGAGTTAATTTGCTATTTGGAAGACGCCGTTAGGCATGCTCGGAACGAGGTTGTTCAGGATGGAAATAAATACATTCAGACTTCTTGGTTTGCCCGAAAGCCAGAATATTTCGTGAAATCCGTTAAAACAGGAAACCTGTTCCAAGTTATTGCTTACGAAGTAGAGCAGATACAAATTAGGAAGCTGTAGTTATACAGCCATCAGACCCGACGTAGAAATAAAACGCCTCAGTTGAGGCCAGGGACTTTCTCGGAAGCTTTTTAGTACGGTAATGCGCGCCCCTCTGCTCTTCATTCTCAGTGAATCGCTGACAACGCTCGCCCTATGCATCTAAGATCTTGAACGCTCGGGCCATGGCGCGCAGCCTTGTGTGGATACGCTCTCGTGGAACATCTAGTGTGATGGTTTCCTTCTTCACGTCAAACTTGAAGGTAGTGATTAACAATTCCTCAAGGTCAGGTACGGATTTCATCTCTTTTCGAGATATTTGAACCCTCAAACGCCCTGAGAGTGAATAGATTAAGAAATACACATTGCAGCCCCGCAATGTGAGCACCAAATCCAGGCTCGGCTCAAACTCCGAGCCACTGACTGACTGGTAGTCATCTAACCTCAGAGGCAAGAGCTTTTTCTGCATTTGCTCCGCGTCAAGCTGAGTAAACAAGTGGTAGCTGAACAACTCGGCATGCATCCCACTCATGCGACTTTTCTTGAGCAGGTAAATTCGGTCGTTATCCCAACGCAGCGCATGTTCACCGCAATAGCGGAATACCGCCGGCGTATCCACCATGATTTGGCGCCAAGGCTCAAGCTCCTCGGCATTGGCAATCAACTCATCCAGTTGACCTTCAAGCGGAGCATCAAGATCAATCTGCGCCAACAACTTTTGCAAAACCGCGCGCGCCTCCTGCACATTTTCCCCGGCACCACCGCGTAGCAGCCGCTTCCAACTGGCTTGCTCCGACACCGAGTTGACCAGGAACGAATAGTTAGAGCCACTAAGCAAAAAGTAGTCACCCAATGACAACAGGGCACGCTCCCATCGGAAGTCCGCCAAGCTACTCAGGCCACGCGCATTGAACATCTTTTCCGCCTTGTCCAGGTATCCGGAAAACCGCTGTTGCAGCACAAGGTGCTCGCCGGGCATCCACCTTGATATACCTGCCTTGCTCCGCTTGGCCAAGACACCACTAAACTCCAACAGGAACTCAATCTGGCCTTTGAAATAGCCATGCTGCTCCGCCCGTTCGATCAGCTCGCGCCAACCACTATGGGCCAACAACAACTCGGCCTTGAGCTGCTCTTCGCTGACCTGTTGCAAGTAAAAACCCGAAGTCGGCTTTTCGTTACTGGCGAAGTAGTAAAGGATGTCGCCGGCATACGGCAATAGGCCCTGTACCGCCAGCAGGCTGCGCTGCATATCGGCGGGACGCTCGTAGCTGGAATTAATCGACAGGTTGTAGATCACACGCATCCACTCCAGCAGTGCTTGTGTCTCGGGCTGATCGCCGGCAGAACGCAGGAAAGCGACGTAGGCAAACAGCTGCACCAGATCGGTATAGGCCAGAGTTGCAGGGTCGCTGGCTAGGCGCTGGAACATAGCCGCTTCGTTGAAGTATGGGTTGTCTGGCAACACCGGCGTGAACTGATTATCTTGGGAGCTCCAAGTTTCCAGCAGCAACATAAGGGTGGCGGAGAAGTCGCGCTCCAGCCATCCACCTTTGTGATACAGAGCGTAGGTTGACTTCAAAGGTTTGAATCTGAAGGTACTGATATCCTCCAGGTAGGCGGACGCCCCCGGATCGCGGCAAACAAACGACACTGCATGGAAGAAGTTCATGATCGCATCGTCGTAAAGGTGGGTTTCCTTGTCGCGATACGCCCAAAAAAAATCGGCCCAGCGGGTATCCATACGACGGGCGAAGAAATCGGCGACGGTGAAGGTTTGACCGCTGATGTCTCTGGTCTCGTCGATGAACTGGCCCTTGAGCTCATGCTCGTAGCGGGCCTTAAATGTCTCGAAGGCCGTCAGCGGTTTTCCCCGGGCATTCATCTTGATGTATAGGTCATCGGAAAGCCCGAAATGCTCAAGATCCAGAAGCTGGAAAGTGATCACCGGTTGTCGTTCGTCCATAAGCCGCGCATAGCCCCCCGTGACTCCGGAAAAGCGCTGGTGAATAGCTTCCAGCATGGTCAGGCAGGACTGAATAGTCGGATCCAAGCGCCAGTAACGGAAATACCAAGCCTGGTTGGTAATCAGCTTGGCCAGTGAAGCTCCATCGGAGACCTCGCGCTCTGGCCAGAAGTGCACCAACGCATCGAAGAACTCGGCGCTGCTCGGGCGTACGCTGTAGGAAAACCGCGATCCGTCACCCTCGCAGAACACTTGCTTAAACTCGGCTTGGCATCCGTCGCGCCAGGCTAGGTACCAATGGAGCAGAAACAGGGTGGTCAGCCGCTGCTGGCCATCGAGAGGCAGGAAGCGGGCCGGCCCATCAACGTCGACGCTACCGTAGATGAAGTCCAGGTTCAGGGGCAGAGCTCCATCATCTGGGGCCAACGCAAATGCCTGTTGTAAGGTTCTAAGAAACTCCTCACGTACGTCCTCGGCGGCCGAGCGGCCCTGAGCGTAGTCGCGCTGGATCATCGGGATTTGGATGCGCTGGTGGCGGCTCAGCAGCTGTTTCAGAGTGATCTGACTTCCAGACTCGCTCATTGGGTAATCTCCTGGGTTGCACTGAAGAAGCACACCAAAGCTCGGGTGATCTCCGCCTGATAGGCTTCACGGTCGCTCTTGCTCCAGAACATCACGTTATCGGCCTGCGGGCTGTAGCATTTGAGGAAGACATTACGGGTGCACAGCGGCACGAAGATCCCCGACTGGTCGAGCGCCAAAAGCGCCTTGCGCTTGACCGCGAACACGGCGTTCTTGTAACTGCGGTTGGTGCCTTTATCCAATAGGGTCAGGTTGCAGATTCCATGGTCGGTCGGGGCTTCATCGTTTTCCTGAAAGTAGGCCAGTAGCTTTTTGTACAACGCTTCGAAGGCTTCGTCCGAATAGGCTTTCTTTGATTGCTCGATAAAACCATGAATGCTGTTTAACAGCGGCCTAATCTGCGCCACTTGGTCTTCAAGTTTCAGGCCTGCCAGGTAGCCCGCACACAAGTTCAACCAGCTCACCTGGTCATGTGGGCGTAAGGGTCGACTGGAGGCAATCGAGCGCACGTGCTCGATGTCCCACTCACCGTTCTTGAAACTATCGAACTGGAAGCGCAGGTTGGAGCGCGGGCTGTCCAGCAGAGTGGCTAAATTGAACAGCAACAGCAGCGAGCGAATACTCGACGAATGGCGGCCATATTCCAGCTCTTCGAGACGTTCGCTGATACACGCATGCAGCGATTCGGGTGTCAGAACATCCAAGTCTTTGTCGCAAATGGTGCGGGCAAACACCTCCTTGCGCAGCTTGCGCTCAAATGCGCTCTTGGTGGTATGTAGCGACAGTTCGCAGATGTCCGCAACATCCATGCCCTGATGAATCAGGAAGCCGACTATGTGGTAAAGAGTGCGGTCTTCGAACCACTCCTCTAGCATCATAAAGGTCTGCTTGATGCGCAGCCATTCCTTCGATGAAGCGCCGGAAACCTGGAGTTTCTTACTGTAGACATCGAAGATACCGTGCTCGTCTTGGTTCAACACATGGCCCAGCCCCTCGGCCTTGGCCACCAACTCGAACAGCAGGCCAATGCGGTTCTGAGGTCGGCTTTGCTGGTTGCAGAGGAAGTACCAGAACTCGTCCGCCTGCAGGGCCTTCTCCAACTGATCCCATTCGTGAGCGATCTTCAATTGCCGGGCGGCAGTTGCTGGTTCACTAACATCACTGCGCTTGAGGAACAGGGCGCGGATAAGCTCGTCATTGGTCAGAGGAATTTTGCCCACGTTCAGACGGGTGAAAGCATCTACTGCGTTGTCCTGAGCAGCCAGCTCGAACCAGATGACGCGTGTCTTATTCAGTAGTGCCGACTTGATCTCATCGACTTCGTGGGCACGGTTGCTGAACCAGCTCTCAATTGTTTGGATGGCATTGAATAAGTAGAAGTAATCGACATTACTGTCGGCACTGACCTCACTTGGCTCGTCAAGAAACGCCAGCAGTTGCGGGCGGGTTTCGTAGTCGAGGGTAAAAAACTTCTGCCGGTACCTTTCCGCCAACCGCTCATTGAAATGCCGAAGAATTAATAGCAGCGTGGTCAACCGTTGCTGACCATCGACCACCTCGAATGTGCCGTGCTCAGTTGCCTTGATCACCAGTGGTTGAAGGCAGTAGAAGTCTTCAGGCTGCGGGTTACGGCGCTGACTGAATTCACGTATATCTTCCAGCAGCTGGGTAACCTGCAGGGGCTTCCAGCGGTAGCCGCGCTGGTAGGCGGGAATCCAGAATTGTGTTGGGTTGCCATGCTCATCGGTGAGCAGTTCATGTATCGGTTTGAGGCATAAATCGGAATGCTTCATTCGAATCCTTTCGGGGCGGCCCGGTGCAGTGCGTTAGAGCGACAAAAAGCAGGTAGCCACTATTATGCCCACGCGGTGGTGGCTATGCAGCAGACGGATCAATACTCATACAGGCACACGGCGTTTGCATGCCGGCGGCGGGGAGGCCAAAATTGTTGTGATAGCAGCTAGAAGGTGGTTACAAAGCTACGCAGCTTGCAGCACCAATTCAGATCCCTTTTAGGGATTTGAACCGAGAACCTAGATGGTCATCTGGATGCTTGCATGCCATCACGAATGGGGCGGATTGGATACTCCGGAAAACGCTTTACAAAACCCTAGCGATGCTTAGACTTCAGACCGACGGCACGATATCTACCAAATCCAAGTGATCGGCGAATAGCGCTGGAAACACTGGGTTTTGCGGGACTCTGAGGGGTTAGGACACATCCCCCCCCGGTTCCACCAAATAAACCCCTGATTTTCCTAGAGAAAGTCAGGGGTTTTTCTTTGCGTGTCGAAAAAGTGTCGCGATTGGTCAGCCACTATGAAATCGCTACTATTCGATCTCTGAGCGCTAAGGATCAGCCTTACCCCGTCGAACGATATTCGATTACACCAATGTGGCCGTATGCCCCCACATGACCGGAGCGCCTACCGAATGGCTGATATGCATGGAGTGATACGCATGGAATCCATTGCTTAGCAGTGCGTACTTTGAGTACCGATTGCGTGGAGCCAGTTGGTTATCAAGCGGAGGTTACAAGGCTGGCTATGACGGAGTGCTGGTACACGGCCAGGGGAGCCCTGCTAGCTTCCGAGATATCTCATTTAATTATTCTCCATATTTCACTTAGCTTAAGGCTAAATTCTAGATAATGTTTGGCGTATGCTGAGCGCACACCGCTAACCACGTCGGTCAGACTGGTATTTTTCCAGATAGCTTGTCGGCCAGCTTGAGATATTTTTCTATATGCCTACGTTTACCCACCACGATCTTGAGCTTCTCAATCCTTCCTTTGACTCGGGTCTTGTTGATGTACTGAGCGAGCTAGAGCATCTGCGTCGCCTAAGGCTTGAAGGCGATACGCCACCGCAGGTGTTTTACCAGCTCAAATCGCTTTTCCATGCGCTGGAAAGCCTTGGCTCTGCCCGTATAGAAGGCAACCACACGACTTTAGCGGACTACATAGACAGCAAAGTAGACGGTAAGGCTCAAGACACGGACCAGTTGCGCGAGGTTGCCAATATTGAAAAGGCGATGGACTACATCGAGCAGGTCATGACACAAGGCGCTGTGCTGACCGAGCAGACGATTCGAGAGCTACACGCAATGACCGTGGACGACCTGGTGCGTGAAGGCGATAAAACGCCCGGCGCTTATCGCAGTGGAGGTGTCCGAATATCCCAATCGGATCACCTGCCGCCTGACTTCATCCAGGTTCAGGCTTATATGCAAGAACTTGTCGATTTCGTGAATCGCGAAGACTCCCCGAAATATGACCTCATGAAGGTAGCGCTGGCTCACCATAGATTTGGATGGATACATCCATTCGGTAATGGCAATGGCCGCGTGGTCAGGCTGCTAACCTACGCGCTCCTGATGAAATATGGTTTCAATGTCAGCACAGGCGGGCGCGTGCTGAACCCTACGGCTGTGTTCTGCAACGATCGTGAGCGCTATTACGCAATGCTTGCCACTGCTGACAAAGGGACAAAGGAAGGGCTAGAAGAATGGTGCACATACGTGCTGGAAGGCATTCGTGATGAGCTGGAGAAAGTTGACCGCCTCACAGACTATGCCTATCTGACCAAATGCATACTCGCCCCTGCTGTGGCTTTCGCACGGGAACGAGAGTGGATCACTGAAACAGAAGAGACAGTACTGTCGGCCGCAATAAAATTGAAGATCGTGAAATCTGCAGATGTAGCAGCCGTACTCCCTCAGCAGTCGAGCAATCAACGGACGTACCTGATCAAAAAGCTAGTAGATCAAGGGATGCTCTTGCCGCTCAACGCTGGGGCGAGGCAGTACACGATCGGGTTCTCAAACAACTATCTAATTCGGGGGGTAATCAAGTCCCTCAGGGAGCAAGGCTTCATACCTGAGCCGCTGGAAAAACCTTGATCATCGATGGCGCTGAGCCTGGACTGCCCACCTATATGAAAAGCACAACGGCGGTTCATATGCTCGAATTGGCTATTATTTCAAGCCAGATACCCAAGCTGGTATCCATGGAAGTGAGGGGGCCCAGCGCCAGCGGAAGTAGCAGAAAACGCCCCAGCAGCCTGGGAAATGCATCCCTCCATGTATCCCATGGTTTTTTATAACTGAATAATCCCTTTATCATCATTAGCTTAGCTGTCGAGATAAGGTGAATCCGGTCCAAATAAACCCCTGAAGAACCTAGCGTTTTTCAGGGGTTTTTCTTTGGGTGTCGAAAAGCTGGCAGGATAAGCGCGGCCTTGCTCGCAAGAGCGCAGCATTATTAGAGGCTGCCTAGCCCTCGCTCGACAGGCGCGCACATGTCTCAGCGCGGTGGTAATCCGAATTGCTGGCGCATGCGCTTATTCTCGCGATGCAACTCACGCTGCAAAAAAGCTTCGCGTAGTTGGTTACGCAAGTCTTCTGGCTCCCAGGGCTTGGTGATAAAGCGGTAGATGACGCCCCCATTGACCGCCTTCAGAACACTGGCGACTTCCATGGCACCACTCAACATCATGCGGATAACGTCCGGATAGATCGTCTTGATACGTTGCAAGAACTCGACCCCGCTCATATCGGCCAAGTAAAAGTCTGCCAGCACCACATCGACGGGGTTGGTCGCCATCAACTTGAGTGCCTCGGTGCTGCTACTGGCAGTCAGTACCAGGTAGTTCTCCAGGCGCAAGGCACGTTGCAATTCTTTGAGGTGGTCGGGCTCATCGTCGATGATCAGCAGATAGCGCTCGACTCCATCGAGGACGTTTTTCGGCAAGGTAAACGCCGAGCCGTCTTGCAAGAACTGCACGCACGCCTGCGGCGGTAGCGGTGGCGAATAGAAATACCCTTGCATCTCGTCACACCCGGCGGCCCGTAAAAAACTCAGCTGCTCAGATTGCTCCACACCTTCGGCGATGACCTTGATTCCAAGGTTGTGGCCGATGGAAATCATCGAGCGAACCAACGAAGCACTGTCGGGCTCGGTCAGCACATCGATAATGAAGCTGCGATCGATCTTCAACTGATTGAAGGGAAAGCGCTTCAGGTAGCCAAGAGATGAATACCCCGTACCGAAATCATCGATGGAAAAATGGATGCCTTGGCCGCACATCGCCTGCATCTTCTGCAACGCATCATCGGCATTCGTCATCAGGATGGTTTCGGTCAGCTCGATCTTGATCCAATGCGGCGAAATGGCATGCGCCTTCAAGGTACTGAGAACGCGCTCGACGAAATTAACCTCGCTGAAGCTGATTGCGGAGAAGTTGACGGCAACGCACAAGCCCTGATTGAAGACCTCGCTCCAGATGGTCAGCTGCTTACAGACCACATCGAACACATAGAAGTCGATGGCCACGATCCAGCCGGTCTCTTCGGCGAGCGGAATAAAGTCATTAGGCTGAACTATAGAGCCCTGTTTATGCCAGCGCACCAGGGCCTCAAAACCGCATAGGTTACCGTTCTGCAGGTCCAGTTGTGGCTGATAGACGACCATGAACTCATGGGTCTGGATGGCATGGCGGATCTCGCGCTCGATCGACAAGCGCCTCTGCACCTGCTCATTCATCTCTGGCATAAAGGCGCAGATGCGGTTGCGGCCCTGGTGCTTGGCTTGGTACATCGCCGTATCGGCATTGCGCAACAACGTGCCGGTATCGCGGCCGTCGCTGGGAAAACAGCAGAATCCAATGCTGCAGCTGACCACCACCTCCTGCTCACCGAGCATGACCGGCATGGCGATGCTTTGTTTGAAGCGCTCGAGCCAGCCAATCTGCTCACCAAGCTGATCGGTGTCGACCAGCAGAATGATGAACTCATCGCCCCCCAAACGGGCCACTGTGTCGATCGGCCGGGCAGAGACCCGTAAGCGCGCCGCCACCTCGCTCAACAGCTGATCACCGGCACTGTGGCCCAGGCTGTCGTTAATGACCTTGAAGTTATCGAGATCCATGAAAGCCAGCGTGAACCGCGAGTTACTGCGCGAAGCGAAGGCAATCGCCTGGCTGATGCGGTCGTTAAGCAGATTGCGGTTAGGCAAGCCTGTCAGGCTGTCGTGGTTGGCCTGATGTTCGAGCTCTTCCTGGTAACGCTTAGCTTCGGTGATGTCGTGCAGGATGCCGACGAAGTGGCTGACCTTGCCCCGGTCATTGACCACAGGAGTAACCGTCAACTCATTCCAGAACTCCGAGCCATCCTTGCGGTAATTACGCAGCAAGGCGCGCCCTTCCTCTTGCCCCTGTAACGCCCGACGAATGTTCTCCAGCTCTGTTTGGGCATGGTTATCGCCCTGAAGAAGACGGCAATTGCGCCCCATCACCTCGACAGAGGAGTAGCCGGTGATGCGTTCAAAGGCCGGGTTGACATAGACGATCGGCTGATCAGGCTGCTCATTGTCAGTGATGATCACCGCATTCACACTGGCCTCTACCGCCCTTGTCCGCGTACGGTTCTCGAGGTCCTGACGACGCTGTTCGGTGATGTCCTGGATGACCACGATGGCCCCCTGAATCACATTATTCACGTCGTGATAGGGCACCGCAGAGTTGAGGATGGTTTTGTGCACATCCTTGAAGGTCTGGATATCGATGACTTCATTGCGTGAGACCTGGCCGTGCCGCACCGCACGCATCATCGACCAGTTCTCGGCGGTGATCGGCTCGCCGCTTTCGGCCCACCAGCCACGGTACTGGCTAAAGCCTTCGAGGCCAGCCGAGTGAGTGCCGCCCCAAATGGCGCTGCTTTCCGGATTACTCATGATCAGCCGGCCTTGCTGGTCGGTCACCATGACGCCGACCGGCAAGCTGTCGAGGATCTTGCGCAGCAGACCTTCACTCTCGGCCAGCGCCTCGGTGCGCTGCGCCACGAGCTGTTCCATGCTCTCGAACAGACGTACACGCCCCAGCGCCATCGCGAGTTGACGGCCTATCGATGCCAAGGCCTGCAGCGATTCATCAGACCAGGCACGTCCACCACTCTGCACCACATTCAACATGCCGATGATTTCACTGCTGAGCAGCAGTGGAATGCTGGCATGTATGCCATCGCCGGGCTGCTCGGCGAGCGCCGGGCATTTCGCGATATTAGTCGGCTGGCTTAATTTATCGCTCAACCAGGCATGCCGGCATGGACAGTTCTCCGCGCAGGCGCTCAGCTTCGTTAAAGAATCACCACCGCCCCGCCACCTCGCACCGACGACACTGACCTCGTCAGTTGGGCTCCAGGCATCGGCCATCAACAACCAGGCACTCACGGCATCGGGAAACTCCAGAATGCGCCGTAAAGCGGCATCAATCACATGCTGCTCGCTCTTGGCGTCCGTGAGCCCCGTGGTGAAGTGGAACAAGCAATTGAGCAGCGAGTTGGTGCGGGTCAACTCATCGTGCTTGGCCTGCAGTTCATGATTGAGGCGTACACCCTGCTCATAGGTGGAAATCAGCAGGTCAAGAATCTGCTGACGCCCGGCCGTAATGAAATGACGCTCACCTTCGAGCACCACCTCCACGCCCATCTGCACGCGCTCATGACTGCGCAACTCCAGGTTCACCAGGAAATACCGGATGCGCGACATCAGGTACTTTTCGTCGAACGGCTTGACGATGAAGTTATCGGCCCCAGAAGCCAGCCCGTGGACCACATCACGGGCGTCCGCCAGCGATGTCACCAGAATCACCGGAATGTCCCTGGTCTGAGCGGCATTCTTCAGTTGCCGACACAGCTCATAACCGTCCATTTCCGGCATCACGATGTCACTGATGACGATGGTCGGACGACTCTCGGCGATAAACGCCAGTGCTTCAAGGCCATTGCGGGCGACGCGCACCTTGCAACCGACAGACTCAAGCATGTACTGCAATTCGGTGGCCTGGGTCGGGCTGTCTTCAACCACCAGGATTTCGGCATTGGTGTACATGGCTCATGTCCCTCCAGCCGGTTAAGCGTCCTGTGAAACAGATTGCGCAGCGAGCGCATTGAGGAGTGCCGCGATACCCTCAGGGGGCAACACTTTACCGATGGCCCGTTGCTCGATGGCGGCTAACGGCATCGAGTCGACCACTGCGGTGCTAGGCTCCTGGGCAATGGTCAAAGCACCTGTGCGACTGAGTTCAAGCATGCCTTTGGCCCCATCTTTCCCCATCCCGGAAAGCTGGATACCGATGGCTTGTTTACCGAATTGCCTGGCTACAGAGCGGAACAGGTAGTCCGCCGATGGTCGGACATACTCTTCCAGCGGGCCATCGTCAAAAAGCACACTGCGATTGGCTGAAAAGCCCAGATGCAGCCCCTCTGGAGCCAAGTAGAGAGTGCCAGGAACCAGTGTTTGCCCGTCCACGGCAACGGCGACGGGGCCGGGAGCAAAGGTTGCCAGCCACTCGCAGAAGCTTTGCAGGAACCCTGGCGCTATATGCTGCACCAGCACCAGCGCCCAGGGCTGCTGTGCACTTAATGCCTGCAAAATGCTCTTGATTGCCACCGGCCCTCCGGCAGAGGCCGCGATGGCAACCAATTGCGGTCTGCTAGAGGCCAGACCAGACAGCTGCAGAGCGCTCTGCTGCCGCATCGGCTCGCCAGCCTTGCGCAGACGCCTGACGATCTTGACCTGAGACATGCTACGCAGAGTTCGCAGCAATTCATCAATGCGCTCGCTGAAATCAGGCGCGCCCAGCCCCGACGGCTTCTCCAGGACAGCCAGGGCACCTGCCTCAAGCGCACGCATGGCAGTGGCAGACGCATAGGGATCTGCGCTTGCCGTCACCACCACCACCGGTAGAGCGTAGCGCTCGAGTATCCGCGCAGTCGTTTCGTATCCATCCAGACCAGGCATATGCACATCCATGGTGACAATGTCGGGAGTATAGACAAGCAGAATTTGCAGAGCCTGTTCACCGTTGCTGGCCTCCTTTACCTGGTAGCCCTCGGCCTCGAGCACCGCGCGGAGCAACATGCGGGTTACCACCGAGTCGTCGACTATCAATACGCGCATTACCGTCCCTCCGAGAAGCACCGCCCATTGCACATGGGCTCAACCAACGAACCAGATACTCCCGCCGCTCACACTCACGCGCCGGGTCAGATCAGCCGACGAATGGCATCCAGCAGGCTGTCTTGCTCGAAACCGCTTTTCACCAAGTACGCATTCGCGCCAGCCTCTAAGCCACGCGCCCGATCCTCGGGCGAATGCAGGGCCGTCACCAGTACCACCGGTAGACTTTCCAGCTCACGATCGGCACGCACCCGATTGGTCAGGGTAAAGCCATCCAAACGCGGCATTTCTACGTCCGACACCAGCAGGTCGAACTGCCCCTGCTTCAGGAAATTCCATGCTTCCAGGCCATCATTGGCGGTGGTCACCAGGTAGCCAGCCCCCTCCAGAATCGCCTTGAGCAGGCCGCGGGAGGTGAAGGAGTCCTCGGCAATCAACAAGCGCTGCTGTGCGTTGCGTCCCTCCGTCTGGCCTTGCTGGTTGAGGCTCGAAGCCTGGCTTTCCATTGCACTGCGATAGAGGTCGGCCGGATGCAGGATAGGCACCAGTTGGCCATCACCCAGCACGGTCGCACCGAGCAGGTTGCGCACCCGCAGCAATTGCCGGCCAAGCCCTTTGACGATGACTTCCTGATCACCCAGCAGCTCATCGACCAGCAGGGAAAAACGCTCACCGCGGACCTTGAGCACCAGTAAAGTCAATTCCTCGGCCGTGCTTTCCAGGTGTTCCAGGCCCAGCACATCGGACAAGGCCCAGAGCGGCAGAACCTCATCACTCAGCACCACAGTCGGGCGGTTCTCCAGGTTCTTAATCGCGCTGAGCGGCAGCCGCACACAACGCTCCACCGCCAGTGCCGGAATGGCGAAAATCCGCTCGGCGTTGCGCACGATCACCGCGCGGAAGGTCGACAGGCTGAGGGGCAAATGCAGGTGAAAGCAGGTTCCTCGGCCCTGGGCCGACTCCAGCTCGATACGCCCACCCAGGCGCTCGACCACTTCCTGCACGATGGCCATGCCGAGGCCACGGCCAGAAAGATCGGTAATGAAGGCGCTGGTGGACAACCCCGAGGTGAAGATCAGCCCCAAGGCCTCGCGCTCAGCCATCGCCTCGGCTTGTGTGGCGCTCAATTTCCCACTGGCCAGGGCCCTCGCCCTCAACTGGGCAGTATCGATACCGCTGCCATCGTCACTGACACGCAGTTCAAAGCGATCCGCCGACTCCTGGATAAGCTCAACCTGCAGCTGACCGACAGGCTGCTTACCGGCTCTGATCCGCTGTTCAGGCATCTCCAGGCCGTGGTCGACCGCATTGCGTAGCAGATGCGTCAGCACCGTGCGCAATTCGTCGAGGATGCGCTTGTCAATTTGCAGGCTTTCACCGCGCACGCTCAATTCCGCGCGTTTTCCTGCCAACAGCGCGATGTCCTGGACCATCGACGGCAGCCCCTCGACCAGGCTGCTACCGGACAACAGCATCACCGCCTGCAATTCGTTGAACAGGCTTTCCGACAGCTGCGCCAGCCCCAATGCCAGGTGCGCAGCGGACTTCTCCAAGCGCGTGGCGCTAAAGTGCAGGCGGTCAGCCTGGATCAGGCTCCAGTCGAGGTAATCCAGTACGCCTCTCAGGGCATCACGCGCCTCCAGCGGCAGGTCATCAAGCATGTCTGTGCATTGCTTGAGCGCCCCGCTACTGAGTAGACGCTTGGCCCGCTGCGGCTCAAAGGCTGCCGCATGCGCCTTCAGGTTACGGGCGTGAGCCTGAGCCTCAAGCCGGTGCTGCAGCAGAGACTCGCTTTGAAACAACAGCATGTCCAAACGCTGGGTAGAAACCCGTACCGTTGTCGGGTCGGGCAGCATCACTGGGGCGCTGGCCTTCGGCTCTGGCAGACTGAATGCCCCCCCCAGCGCGGCAGCCTCCAAGCTCCCGATCAGCTGCATCCGTTCGTCATCTGCCAGCACCTGACCGGCATGCAGGTCCTGAACCGCCCGCAAGGCATGCCGACACAGGTCGATCAGCTCGGGGGTCAGCACCAGCAATTCGCGGCGCACAGCCCCCATAAGGCTTTCCCAGGCGTGGCAGATCTTCTCGATATCCGTGTGCCCAGCAGCGCGTGATGCCCCCTTCAGGCTATGCACTTCCCGAAACAGCGACTCGATGGACTCTGTCGTCGCACTGGCCTCACGCCAATTGGCCAAGCCGTCGGCCAGCACCGCGAGCCGCTCCGTCGCCTCCTCGCGAAAGCTTGCCAATAACCGCTGCCGTAAGGCTTCCTTATCGAGGCTCATAGTCGGCTCACAATTTGAACTTGGTCGCCAGGCCTTTGAGCTTGAGGCCCAACTGGTGCAGGTTGCGCGCGGCCAGGTCGACCTGCTGAGTTCCGCCGACGTTATCCTGGCTGGCCTGGCGAATGCTCTGCATGGCGCTGCCAACCTGGTCCATGCCGATCATCTGTTGCTGGCTGCTGGCGGCAATCTGCATGGCGACTTCAATGGACTCCTCGACATTGCTGCTCAGGGTGCGGATGGCCTCACCACTGACCTGCGCCCGCTCATAGCCGCTTTCCACCGACTTGCTGCCCTCCTCGGCTTGCAGCACGGCCTTGGTCATGGCCTTCTGGATATCGCTGAGGATGCTGCGCACCTGAGCGGTAGCCTGTTTGGACTGCTCGGCCAGGGTCTTCACCTCCTGCGCCACCACCGAAAAACCCTTGCCCGCCTCACCCGCCTTGACCGCCTCGATCGAGGCGTTGACCCCGAGCAGGTTGGACTGCTCAGCCAAATCGTTGACCGAGGCAACAATCTCGCCGATGGCCTGACTCTGCTCGCCCAGGCGCATAACGCTCTCCGCCACCGCCTGCATCTGCTGGCGAATCTGGCTCATCCCCTTGAGTGTCTCCTCTACCGATTGCCGTCCACCCAACGCCACCTGGCGGGTGCGCTCAGTGCTCTCCATGACTGATTGCGATTTGTTGCTCGCCAGGATTGCGGTCTGCTTGACCTCCTCCACGGTGGTGGCGATCTCGCTGATGGCCGTGGCGGTTTCCTGGGTGCTGGCTGCCACCTGGGTGGTGACCGCAAGAATCTCTTCACTGGCACTGGCCAGCACCGAAATGCCCTCGTTCAACTCCTGCACCAGCTCGCGAAGGTACTGGCTCATGTTGACGAAGGCCTGAGCCAAGCGACCGACCTCATCCTGTCGCGTAGAACCGGCGATCTCGCGGGGGATTTCCCCTCGGCCAATCTGCTCCGCCAGCCCGGTCAAGCGCGCCAGCGGCTGCGCGATATGTCGGCTCAATAACCAGGCCAGTACGGCGCTCGCCAGCACTAACGCCAGGCCAAGCTTGACGATCCGCTCACGCAAGGCCTCCAGCGCAATGAGCGACTGCTCCATGCCCTCGGCAATCAGCGCATCCGTGCGTTTGACCAGTTTCTGCGCCAGCTCCTGAATCCGCCCTGAGCGTTCACGCAGCTCTCCTGCGCTCATGCTGCGCGCTTCATCCAGCTGCCCGTCACGAATCAGCGGCAATACTCGTTCGTCACGCACCTGCAGGTAGTCTGTTCGTTCAGCATGTAGCTGTTCTAACAGCTCTTTGGTTTGCTGGTCCGCTACGGCTTCACTGCTTAGGCGATCCAGCAAACGGTTGTTGGTCTCGGTACTGCGCTTGATTTCGCCTTCATAGTCCGTCAAATCTCCTTCAGCGCCGCTCAACATCGACAGTAACTCGAAGCGCTGGGCACCGAGGTTGAGCATAAGCTCCTTGATGTCGGAAATCCGTGTATAGCGCCGCGTGAACTGTTCCTCTTCAGTCGCCTGCAACTTGACGAAACTCTCCAGGGTGCTGAACAACAGGATGCCGAATCCCAGGATCAATAAAGCAAAGGCCAACGTCAGTTTGCTGCCAATCCGCAGGTTCATCACATTACCGAGCATGCGTGTTTCTCCTTGTGCCTACTCATCGACCGCGATGCGCAAACTGGGGTCTCCCAGCAACCGCGCAGCGTCCAGTACCGTCCATTGTTCAGGGGTCACGCCCAGCAAATAGCTCGCCCGGACCCCGGAAAGATTAGCCAGCTCGCGTTGCAGACTGCTGCGCTGGATACGCGAGATCCCGAGGACACGATCGACCAGCAGGCCGAACTCCATCTCTGCGCCATGCAGTACCACCAGGAAGTTCTTGTCCGACAGCCCGGCGATGGGCAGTTCGAAGAACACCCGTAAATCCAGCACCGAGACGATGTGCCCGCGCACACTGACGATCCCCAGCACATAGGGCGGGGTGTTCGGCAACGGCGTGAACTGCGGCAAAGGCAGCACCGCCGAGACATGCCTGACTTCGACCGCATAAACCTCACTGCTGATGTTGAAACACAGGACCTCCAGCCAGGCATCCAGGTGCTCCTGCGCCTCCACCTGCGCCCACTCGCGCGTGCGCGCCTGCAGGCGCTTCTCGCGCTCTTGCGGCGAGATGGCAAAGCCCGTATCGATGCGCCGCTCAAGCTCGGCCAGGCGCTCATGTATCTGCGCCCAGCGTTTGGCATCGTCCTTTACGGGTTCGAGCATGGCGTGCGCTCCTCCTGCAGTTGCTCACAGAGCCTGAGCAGTTGCGCGCAACTCAGGCCATCGGCAAAGGGAACCGGGGCGTCCTGAGGCTGGCGTTCAAGCAGCTGACGACTGATGTGCAGGGCTTTGTCGCTCGCGCCCTTTGCCCCCATCGCCCACAACAAGCGGGACTGGTGGAAGTGCGCAAGAATGAAGTCAGGATCAAGGTACAAGGCCTTCTGCAGCGCCACATGAGCGGCTTTGCTCGCACCTTTCTGCTCAGCCAGCAAAGCCTGCAGCCAGTAGCTCGGCGCTGAGCAGGGCTCTAGCGCAAGCGCCCGACGCAGCCAGTCCTCAGCCTCTTCGCTGCAGTGCTGGTCAGCCCAGCTGCGGGCAAGCAACAGACAAATCTGGTGTTTTTGTACCCGGCTCAATCCCACACAGGCCAGGTACTCCAGCAAAGCCTGGCGCAGCGGTGCCTGCTGACCTTGCATTTGCGCCTGCTGCATGCGCTGCCACAACAGCCGGTGTTCGGACGCCACAAGCAGTACCGGCCACCCCGCAAACAAGCCTGGGTCACCCGTCGCCACAACAGCTGCCGGCCTGTCCTGAGCAACTGTCGAGGTTGCCTCCGGCAACGCGCTTGCGCTCTGTGCATGGCCCTGGGGCAAGGCCTCGCCAGCCGTCACCAAGAGCGGCGTTTCGAGCAACTTGGCAGGAACCTGCGGCCGCACAACGTCGGCACCCGGCGAGCGGGCAATCGCCGCGCCGCGCCGAGCGCGGCTCTGCTCAGCGCTCAGGGCATAGTTGCAACCGGCCCAGAAGCCATTGAAGCCAGCCTGGGTGGCAATACTGGCCTCGACAGCGCTCAACAGGAGCAGCCCGTCCGGGGCCAGACAAGCCAGCAGCCGACGCAGTACGCTCAGTGCCCGCTCGGGCGAAAAGTACATCAGCACATTGCGACAAAGAATCAGGTCGAGTGAATCCATGCCCTTCACCGGGCTCGGCAACGGATCGCCGACCAGATTGTGCTGGATAAAACGAATGCGTCCGCGCCATTGCGGCCGAACCCGCCACAGCCGCCCTTCAGGCTGAAAGTAGCGGACCCGGAAAGCCTCTTCATTGCTACGAAACGCATTCTTGCCATAGCTGCCGTACTGCGCACGGGCAAGAAACCCGGCATTGATATCGCTGGCCGTGATATCCAGCGACCAGGGTGCAGTGTCCGTAGCCAGCAAATCATCCAGCAGGAACAGCAAGCTGTAAGCTTCCTCGCCGGTACAACACGCCGCGCTCCATAACCGCAGCCCTCGTCGCCCCTCGCGTCGACGCTGTTCCAGCAGGGGGCGCAGATGCTGCTGGGCCAGCCAGTCGAACGCCTCGGCGTCGCGGCGAAAGTAGGTTTCCCCAACCGTGAAGGCGGGCGTCAACTCCTGCACCTGGGCCGAGTCCCATTCGGCAAACGCCAATGCCTCCAGCCAGGCAGGCAGATCGGGCACCTCCAGTTCGAGCGCGAGCAACTTCAAACGCCGCAGCAGATCCTCACTGCGCGCCCCCGAGAAGTCAGGCCCGAGGTGCTGGTGAACCTTGCTGATCAGCACGTCCAGAACGCGGGGCGAACAGATCGGTTCAGCGGATTTCATGGTCATTCGCGCTCGCTGCCAGAGCCGCGGCAAGGTGCTCCTCATCCGCATCCGACAAGACCTGCTCGACGTCTTGGATCAGCAGCAAACCCTCTCCGGTGCGCACGACGCCCTTGAGGATGCATGAAGGAATCTGCGGGTGCGAAGCCGGGGCAAAGTCATGCGATGTGCAACTGACGGCCGCTTCCACGGCTTCGACAGGCACCAACAGCTCTCGCTGTTGCGTTTTCAGCCACAAAAAGGGCTGCCAAAGGTTAGACAGCTGGGCCGCTGGCCAAGCGAAACGCATTGCCAGATCAACGACCGGGAGTATTTTTCCACGCACGTTGACCACACCAAAGACCGTGCTCGGTGCGCCTGGTAAAGGCGTGTAGAGCAGCGCGGGCAAGACTCGAATGACCTTATCGAGTGGTACCCCAAGATGTTGCCCGGCCAGCCAGAAGGGCAACACAAGGAATCTATCCATAGAGGTACCCCGTTTCTCGCGATCATCCTCCACTGACCGTAGCTCAGTTCTGGCTAGCGTCCAGCACGCCAAGTACCTCACCAGGCCAGCAGGAAGGCTGGCTCACATCGACTCAGCAACGGCGCGCTGGGGCCAGGGAATTTCCCTTTTCTTACTTCGGCGCTGGGGTGGTACGCAGATACGGCAGCTTGATCTCGATGCGGCCGTACTTCTCCCGGGCCTGTTCATCGTTGAGCGCGAGGGCGACGATGACGTCCTGACCCACAATCCAGTTGGCGGGCGTGGCCAGCGGCACATTGAAGGTCAGTTGCAGGGCATCCAGTGCACGCAGCACTTCGGCAAAGTTGCGCCCGACGGACATCGGGTAGGTCATGGACAGCTTGAGCTTTTTGTCCGGGCCGATGATAAACACGGAGCGCACGGTGGCCGTGTCGGCTGCGGTACGGCCGTCGGGCAGATAAGCCTCGGCCGGCAGCATGTCGAACGCCTTGGAGACCGCCAGGCCTTCATCCGCGATAATCGGGAAGCTCGCCTCGACACCACAGACGGCTTCGATATCGCCTTTCCATTTCTGGTGCGCATCTACGCCATCCACCGACACGCCGATCACCTTGGTGCCACGCTTGGCCCATTCAGCTGCCAGCTGGGCTACGGCACCGAATTCGGTGGTGCACACCGGGGTAAAGTCCTTCGGGTGAGAAAACAGGATGGCCCAGTCCGAACCGATCCAGTCGTGGAAGGTGATGGGGCCCTTGTCGGTATCGGCGGTAAAGTTGGGTACGAGGTCGTTGATGCGCAATGCCATGAGAATCTCCTTCTGAACGTTGGCCAGTAGCACGCGGGAACAGCCTGACCGGCAGCTAAAACAGCAGAGCCTTGAACCGCCGGCAATGTTGTAGCGGCAGCTACAACCCCTTCGAGAGTTCCCTCAACAGGATGAACGGGCCTTCCTGGGCGCAGGGTGACAGCCTGTTGAGCAGCCACGCATGAACGCATGCAACCAGACAGGCGCGGACGCGAGAAACAGCAACGCGCTTGCATCGACACTCAATGTAGTAGGTTTTTGCGCTGCTGCAGACGCCACACATGGCCATCAATCCGACCCGGAAAGCGCCAGAGGAAGCGGCATAGCGGGACGCCAATCGGGGGCAGACGCGCTGACGGTGACTACGCCAGGGTTTGCCGAGTGATCATTGCACTGCCGGCTGCTCAGGCGCTGTCTGACACGCGTGCCCTGGCCGCGACCGCCAGGCTCTGCAAGCGCGTCTCGTTGGCACGCCACCAGGCCAGCAGTGCATCGCCCGGCATGGGCTTGGCGATGAAATAGCCTTGGACCTCGCCACACCCCAGGCCGCTCAAGAGCATCCAGTCTTCACGGGTTTCCACACCCTCGGCAACCACCCCAAGCTGCAGCTTGCTGGCGATATCCAGGGCGCTTTCCAAGAGAATGCGCAGGTGCTGGTTTTCACTGGCCCCATTGACGAAGGCACGGTCGACTTTCAGCTCGGTGCAGGGCACCCGCGACAGCTGCAACATGCAGGAAAACCCGGTGCCGTAATCGTCCACCGACAGGCCAAAACCATTCAGGCGCAAGCGCGCCAAGGTGCCCAGGGCAATGCTCAGGTCAGTCATCAGTGCGCTTTCGGTGATTTCCAGAATCACATAGCGCGGCTCGATGTCGCAGGCAGCCACCCGCGCGATGATTTCATCGGCCAGCTTGGAGTCCGCCAACGAACGCGCGGAGATATTCAGGGAAAAACTCAGCGGCAAGCCGGCGTCATGCCACTGCCGGCAATGCTTCAGGGACATGTCGAGCATCTGCAGGGTCATGTCCGAAATGTAATGACTGCGCTCGATCAGTTCGATAAACAGCCCCGGGGCAAGCAGGCCATGAGTGGGGTGCTGCCAGCGCACCAACGCCTCGACACCTTTCATGCGGCCATCGGCCAGGGTGACCTTGGGCTGGAAGTAGGCCACAAACTCCTGCTCACGCAACCCGCGCAGCACATCGTCATCGGTCAGTTGCGGGCCTGGCACATGCGCCTCGGCATACGGCTCGGTGTGTACGGCAAAGCGGCTCAGGCTGGCGGCCAGTTGCTCATGGCTGATGGGTTTCTGCAGCACTCCGAGCAAGCGCAAGCCCAGGCTGCGGCCCATGCTCTCGACCACATTGAGCAGCACACTCTCACGCGCACTGGCCACCACCACCGAGGCATCCAGCCCCAGGCGCGCCATCTCGTGCAGCACCTGCACACCGTCCATCCCCGGCATCTCCAGGTCGAGCACGATGGCTTCGATTTGCGTATTGGTTTTCATCTGGGCGATTGCATCAAAGCCATCGACCGCCTGCAGGATGTCCTCGATGCCCATTTCGCTGCACAGCTCAGCGGTAAACTGGCGCTGCAGCTCACTGTCATCGATCACCAGCACATGCTGGGGAAGCCTGTTGGGTGTAACCGTGATCGCGCCCACCGTTTACCTCCAGCTCATCAGTACGCTTGGGATGTCATCCAGCGCGATCACCTGATCCACACCACCCAGTTTGATTGCCTCTTTCGGCATGCCAAACACCACGCAACTCTCCTCGTCCTGGGCATAGGTCTTGGCTCCGGTCTCATGCAGCTCCTTCAAGCCGCGCGCGCCATCATCACCCATGCCGGTCATGATCACGGCCAGCACATTGCGCCCGGCCTGGGTCGCGGCTGAGCGAAACAACACATCTACGGAGGGTCGGTGACGACTGACCAGCGGCCCATCCTTGACTTCCACCAGGTACTGCCCACCACTGCGCTTGACCAACATGTGCTTGCCACCCGGCGCAATCAGCGCCAAACCCGGCAACAGGCGATCACCATTCTGCGCCTCGCGCACTTCGATGGCGCACAGTGAGTCCAGCCGTTCGGCAAAGCTGCGGGTGAACTTCTCCGGCATATGCTGAACGATGGCGATCGCCGGCGCGCTGCGCGGCAGCTGGCTCAATACATGCTCCAGCGCCTGGGTACCGCCGGTCGAGGTGCCCAGCACGACAATCCGCTCGCTGGTGCGCAGGTTCTGCAAACCCACGCTGGGCGGCGGGCTGACCACCACATCGACCGCCGCCCGACTCTCGGCCTTACTCAGTGTAGGCGCTGCTGCGCTACGCACACGCGCTTTGGCCGCAGTACGAATGGCGGTGAGCATTTCCTGGGCGCTGTCCTGGAGAAAATCCCGCAGGCCCATGGTCGGTTTGGTGATCACCTCGACCGCCCCGGCAGACAGCGCCTGCAAGGTGATCGCCGCCCCCTTCTCGGTCAGCGTCGAGCAGATCACCACGGGCGTTGGCCGGGTCGCCATGATCTGGCGCAGGAAGGTGATGCCGTCCATCCGCGGCATCTCCACATCGAGCAGAATCACGTCGGGCCACACGGTTTTCATTTTCTGCATGGCCAGCAGCGGGTCCATGGCTGCGCCAACCACTTCAATATCCTTGTGCGGAGCCAGCAGCTGCTGCATGACTTCACGCATCACCGCCGAGTCATCGACAATCATCACCTTGATGGCCATCACTGCAGTGCCTCAAGTCGCTCGATATCCAATGCAGCGCCACGCCGCACCCAGACTTCCCCGGTGGCCAGCTCGAAACGCAGAAAGCGGCAGCCCTCACCGCCCAGATCACGTCCCACCACTTGCACACCCAGTTCCTCCATCAGGCTCTCGACGAAGACAATATTCTGCGCCCCGATATCGGTACGCAGGCGTGAACCCGCATTGCTCAGGCTGCGCGCGCCGCCAAACAGTTTGACCTCGGCCTGTTCCAGGCGCAGGGCATGCACCCGCATCTGCTGCTTCAGCCAGACCCAGGCGTCCACGCCATAACGCCCATCCAGATCGCGGGCATGCTCGCTGACGCGGCGCAGGCCGGGTAACTGGAAATGGCAGATGCCACCTTTGGCGGCCGCTGGAAACCACAGCACGATGGAAACGCAGGGCCCCAGCAGGGTATCCACCCGCACATCGCCGCCGCCGAAATACAGCTCGCCCGGCTTGAGAAAGCAGCTACGGCTCATACCGCCACCTTGCGGTAGATCGACGAGGCCACCAGCTCGATGGGTAAACCGGTGTCATGCAAGGCTTCGGAATGGCCGACCATCAGCCAGCCGCCGGGTTTTAGACGCTGCACCACATTACTCAGCACCCGCTGTTTGATCTCCTGATCGAAGTAGATCAGCACATTACGCAGCAGAATCAACTCAAACATCCCCAGCTCAGGCGCTGGCAAGTTGAGGTTGCCCTGAGCGAATTCGACCCGCTCGCGCAAACAACGCTCGACCAGAAAATAGCCCTGGTACTGCTCCTTGCCCTTGAGGCAATAGCGCTTCAGATAGTGCGCGGGAATCTTGTTGCCACGCTCCATCTGGTACAGGCCACGCCGTGCACTTTGCAGCACCTGGGTGCTGATATCGGTGCCCAGCACGCGCCAACCCAGGTGCGGGCGCGCCTCATGCAACAGCATCGCCAGGGTGTAGGCCTCTTCCCCGGTCGAGCTGGCGGCGCTCCAGGCACGAAAGTCGGCCTGGCCAGCGCAAGCCGGGAGGATCTTTTGCTGGAGGAAATCGAAATGCTTGGGTTCGCGAAAGAAATAGGTTTCGTGGGTGGTGATCAGGTCGATGGCGATTTCCAGCTCCGCCGCGCCCTGGGCTGACATCAGGTATTGGTAATAGCGCTGGTAGCTGCTCAAGCCCAGCGCCGCCAGGCGCTTGGCCAAGCGCCCACAGATCAGCGGCTTTTTCACCGGTGGCAGTTGAATGCCGACCCGCTCGTAGAACAACGCCTGCAGCTGGCGAAACTCCGGCTCGCTCAACGCAACCTGCGTGCCTGCATTCATCGTCCACCCGCCGTCGGCCATAACGCCTCACACTTCCGTCTGTTCAAGGCCACCCACCAGCTCGGCGAGCTCATCAAGCGACAACACCTGAGGAATATCCAGCACCACCACGAATTGCTCGTTGTGCTTGAGGATGCCGGCGATAAAGTCCGCGCGAATCCGCGCGCCGAAGGCCGGGCGGCTCTCCAGTTGATGGCCTTCCACGGCCAGCACTTCATTTACCGCATCGACGATGATGCCGAGCAACTGCATGCTCTCGACCTGCTCGACTTCGACAATCACGATGCAGGTGCGCTTGGCAATCGGCGTACGTTCGCGGCCGAAGCGCACGGCCAGGTCGATGACCGGCACCACCGCGCCGCGCAGGTTGATCACACCGCGCAGGAAGCTCGGCATCAACGGAATTTCGGTCAGGCCGCCAAACTCGATAATCTCGCGAATATGCTCGATCGGCAGGGCAAACAGCTCCTGCCCCAGGGTCAGGGTCAGAAACTGCTGGGTCAGCGGCGTTTCCAGCGGAACCGCCGCACGGCCCAGGCTATGGGCTGGCAAGGTACTCATGACAGCCTCCTAGAAACGGGTAAACGCCGACTCATCGACCTGGTCATCCGGCTGATGCCGGCGCGCGGGTTGCGTCGGTTTGCTCATGGCCGCCGGCCGGCTCTTGCTGGCCGGTGCGCTGCGCAACTGCCGCGAAGCGGTTTCGCTCAACTGGAAGAACTGAATCATTTCCTGCAGCTGAATGGCCTGACCGCTCATCTCCTCGGAGGTCGAAGACAGCTCTTCAGACGCCGAGGCGTTGACCTGGGTGATTTGCGCCAGCTGGCCAACCGCCTGGTTGATCTGCTCCAGCCCGGTATTCTGCTCACGCGAGGCCGCGGAGATTTCCTGCACCAGGTCGGCGGTCTTGCGAATCGACGGCACCATCTGTTCCAGCAGTTGCCCGGCCCGCTCGGCCAGGGTCACGCTGTCGCTGGCCACCGAACCGATTTCCTGCGCGGCCACCTGGCTGCGCTCCGCCAGCTTGCGCACCTCGGCCGCGACCACGGCAAAGCCTTTGCCATGGTCACCGGCGCGCGCTGCTTCAATCGCAGCGTTAAGGGCCAGCAGGTTGGTCTGGTAGGCAATGTCGTCAATAATGCCGATCTTGCCGGCGATCTGGCGCATGGCGTTGACCATCTCGCGCACCGCGGCACCACCTTCCACCGCATCCTTGGAGGACTGACTGGCCATACCATCGGTAATTTTGGCGTTCTCGCTGTTCTGCGAAACGGTAGCGGCAATTTCTTCCACGGAGGCGCTGGTTTCTTCAACGCTGGCGGCTTGCTCGGAGGCGTTCTGGCTCAGCGCCTGGGCTGAAGCTGCAACCTGCTCGGAGGCCGAGGCCAGTGAGTCGGCTGTCATGCGTACATCGCCCATGATGGTGCGCAGTTTTTCCGTCATCTGCTTCATCGCCGCCAGCAGGCTGCTGCTGTCATTGCCACGCAGCTCAACCTCAACGGTCAAGTCGCCCTCGGCCACCCGCCGCACCACATCGGCCGCATAGGAGGGCTCGCCACCAAGCTGGCGCACGACCACCCGGGTCACCAGCAAGCCCAGCGCAATCGACATGATAAAGCCGCCAATCATCAGCCCGGTCAGCCAGTTCATGATGGTGGCAACCGTACGATCACCTTCCTCGTTGGTCGCGGCCGCGCCCTTCTGCATGATGTCCGCCAGCTCACCACTCTGGTTGCGGGCCTCGTTGTAGAGCGGATTGACCTTGCTATTCAGGTGCTCCAGGGCTTCAGGCTGGCGGCCCTGATCAATCAGCGTGATCACCTCGTCGACCGCGACACGCAACTGCTCATTGGCCGCATCGAGCTTGGGCACCGTCGCCTGCTCGGCGGGCGACAATACGGTGGCCAGGTAGCGTTTGTACGCCTCATCCATGCTCTTCTGGCCCTGCTCGTAAGCACCCTTGGCCTTGGCAAGAAACGCCGGGTCAGTGGTGGTCGCCATCTGGTACAGGCGCCGGTAATTCTGCGCCGCCTCGGTACGCATGCTGCCGATATCGGCAATCGGCACCAGCTGGTTGAAGTAGATGTCCGTCATCATGTTGTTGACGGTATTGATACTGCGATTGCCGACAAAGCCGATGATGGCGGCGATGGTAGCGACGATCAGGAAAGCCATAATCAGCTTGGTCGCCAGTTTCATATTGATGAACCATTGCATGGAAGGTCTCCTGACCGTCAGTGGGTAAGCACAGCCCGTTGTACTGCCGGGCTTTTCGAAGTTTCAGCTGCTGCACTCGCACGTTGAATCAAATTCGCCACATCGAGAATCAGCGCCACGCTGCCGTCACCGAGAATGGTGGAGCCGCTCAGCACCTTGTTTTGCGCAAAAATCTGCCCCAGCGGTTTGATCACCGCCTGGAACTCGCCGATCAGCTGATCGACCACCACGCCGGCCCGGTTGCTGCCGAACTGCAGCACCACCAGGCTTTCGCGAGCACCGTCACTCGGCGGCAGGCCGAACAGGCTGCGCAGCCGCACATAAGGCAAGGGTTCACCGCGCAGGTTGAGCAGGTCGTGGAGTTCCTGCTGAGCGCCGAGATCGACACACTCGACCACCTGATCGAGCGGCAGGACGAACGCCTCGTCGGCGACCTTGACCTGGAAACCGTCGATAATCGCCAGCGTCAGCGGCAGGCGAATGCGCACCGTGGTGCCGTGGCCGAACTGGCTGAGCACCTCGACCTCGCCACGCAGTTTCTCGATATTGCTGCGCACCACATCCATGCCCACACCGCGCCCGGACAGGTTGGTGACCGCCTCGGCGGTGGAGAAGCCTGCACCGAAGATCAGGCGGAACACTTCGCTATCACTGAGCACCTGGTCGGGCTGCACCAGGCCCTTCTCGATACCCTTGGCGAGGATGCGCTGACGGTCCAGGCCGCGGCCGTCATCGGTGACCTCAATCACGATACTGCCCGACTCGTGATAGGCATTCAGTCGCAATGAACCGCGCTGGGTCTTGCCCGCCGCCAGGCGATCCACCGAACGCTCGATGCCATGGTCCATGGCATTGCGCACAATGTGCATCAAGGGGTCGGAGAGTTTCTCCACCATCGACTTGTCCAGCTCGGTGTCGGCCCCGGTGATCAGCAGTTCGATGTCCTTGTCCAGCTCCTTGCTGATATCGCGCACCACCCTGGGGAAGCGCTGGAACACCTCACCAATGGCCACCATGCGCAAGGACAGCGAGGCATCGCGAATATGCTCGACCAGGGTCGCCACCGCCTCGTTGGCTTCACCCATGGCCGCCGGATTGCCCTGGCGCAGCGACAGGCTGGCGGCGGCCCCGGCAATCACCAGCTCACCGACCAGGTTGATCAGTTCATCCAGCTTGCCGACCTCGACCTTGATAAACACCTGCTCGTGCACGCGCTTCTCGTCGGCCTGCTTCTGCTTGTTCAGCGCCGCCGACACCAGCGGCGGTGCCACCAGTTGCTCCTCGACCAGCAAGGTGCCCAGCGGCGGTGCCGGTTGCGGCGCAGCCGACTGCATGGCCAGCACGCGCTGCAATTCATGCTCGGTCAGGGCACCGCTCTTGAGCAGGATTTCGCCAAGCTTGTGCGGCGACTCGGGCAGGCTGGCGATCAGGTTGAGGTACGCCTCGATCTGACTGTGCGGCGGCAGGATCAGCAGCTGGCTGTCTTCGCGAATAAACTCGAAGACGTCTTCGACCTCCTGCTTGCTGGCCTGGGACTCGAATGTAATCTCGAAGCCCAGGTAGCCACTCTCGGCATCGAACTGTTCGGCCTGTGGAATGCCATCGGTCAGGGTATGCAGGTAGACGATGCGGCCCAGCTTGCTCAGGTAACGCAGGAACGACAGCGGGTCCATGCCGTTGCGCAGCACATCGACGCTGGGCCGCAGCGAGATATGCCAGAGGTCACTGCCCACCGGTTCACCGCTCAGCACGTCGACCTTGCCGCTCGCCGGTACCTCCGACAGTTGCGTCTGCTCGCTGGGCGGCTCTGCGCTGGGTGCGGCGGCCACCTGCAGGTATTCATTGAGCTGGCCCAGCAGGTGTACGCGCAGCTCCGGGTTGGGGTCGATGGCCTCGCTGCGCTCTTCCACGGCGGTGATCAGGCTGCCAATGTAATCGCCGCAGGTCAGCAACAGCGAGAGCATGCTGCCGTCCAGCGACTTCTCGCCGTTGCGCACCTGGTCGAGCAGGCTCTCCACCACGTGGGTAAAACTGATCAGCGATTCCAGGCCAAACAGGCCCGCCGAGCCTTTGATGGTGTGCGCCGCACGGAAAATCGCATTGACCCGCTCGGCGTTGTAGCCGTCGCTTTCGATTTCCAGCAGGGCATCTTCCATGTCCACCAGCAACTCGCGGGCTTCCTGCACCAGCGCACCACGGGCTTGATCGAGGTTCATGACCGACCTCCACGCGCATCCAGCGGAATCACCAGAGGGTCACCGAGTTCGGCCACCAGGTTGAGCAGATCGAGCACTTCGCGCACCGCCGGCGAATGCTGGATAAAGGCCAGGCTGCGGTTCTGCCGCTGTGCCTCACGCTTGAGCAACAAGAGAATCTGCACGCCGCTGCTGTCGAAATCCTCGACCGCACCCAGGTCGATTTCCAGCTGCGTGTGATTGGCCAGCAGGCCAAGCAGTTCATCCTTGAGCTGGGCGGCGCTGTAGATATTGAACTCGCCTGCTACTTCGAAGATGTACCGTCCAGTTTCTTCACGACTGTTTATTACGGTCACGGGTCAGTCCTCAGGGCAGTATCAGTTTGGACACTGCATCCAGTAACACCGGGGGCTGGAACGGCTTGACCACCCAGGCGCGCACGCCGGCCGCCTTGCCTTCGGCTTTCTTTGCTTCGCCGGCTTCGGTGGTCAGCATGATCACCGGGGTGAACTTGTAGGCCGGCAGCAGCTTGGCCGATTTGACGAAGGTGATGCCGTCCATGTTGGGCATGTTCACATCCGAGACGATCAGGTTGATCTTGCGACCATCCAGCTTGCTCAGTGCATCCTTGCCATCACAAGCCTCCAGCACGTCATAGCCAGCGCCCTTGAGCGCTATGCCGACGACTTGCCGAAAACTGGTCGAGTCATCCACTACCAAGACCGTCTTGCCCATATCCGTACGTCCTGTTGGCCTGAAAAATCGATTAGAAGAAGGTCACCGACGACTGCTCGACCGCCGCTACCTGCGAACCACCGTGCACGCGTTGTTGCTCCAGCGTGGTGTAGCTCGACTCCAGCCGCCGCAGCCACTCGCCACTGGAGGGCAGGTTCGCCTGCGCAAGGCCGTCGCGCAGGCGCTGCATGTCGTCGCTGATATGCGAAATGATCTGGCTGACGCGGTCCTGAAACTGCAGATCGACCAGCACCGCGCTGACGGTCTGCTCGACCTCGCGGCTGTTGCTCTGCAGCATCTGCAGGCGCTGTTCAAGCTGCGCCACGCCATCGCCCAGCTCACCCAGCACCTTGCCGACGATGCGCTCGGCGGCCTCGATGCTGTCATGGCTGCTGGTGTCCATCTGTTCGGCGCGGGCCACCATGGATTCCATGGAACGCCCCATGATCTGCACCTTCTCGGTGATCTTGGTCCCGGTTTCACCGGACATCGAAGAGAGTTTGCGCACCTCGTCGGCCACCACCGAGAAGCCCCGCCCAGCCTCGCCCGCACGGGCCGCCTCGATGGCCGCGTTGAGCGCTAGAAGATTGGTCTGCGAGGCAATTTTGGCGACATCCTCGGCCATGCCATGCAGTTCCGCGACAAAGCGGCTGAGCTCGCGAATTTCCACCAGAAAGCGCTCGCGCTCACCCTGGGTGTCATCGAGCATCTTCACCGCCTGCGGCAGCTCGACCTGGGCGCTGCGCAGCACCTCAAACACCCCGCCGCCGTCCTCGCCCGCGCCAAGATCCAGGGCCTGGCTGATCTGCTGGCTCATGCTGATAAATTTTTCAGTCAGCCCACCGGCCGCACTGGAGGTCTGGCCGTTGACCAGGTCGATATGGCGCATCCACAGCGGCAACACCGCATCGAGCAACTCGCGCAAGGCCGCCAGGCTGCCTTCCACCTCACTCAGTGCCTGCGCAGAGACTTGCGGCTCCGCCGCCACTTGCTCAACTGCCGGGCTGGCCACCAGCAACCACAGCCACAGCAGCAGGACCGCGGCGGCCAACGCCCCGTGCCACCACACCTCGGCGAGCAGCAGGCACGCCAGCGGCAACAGAACACAACCGACCATCAACCAGGGACGCGAGGCGTAGGTAAGCAGGGACGCAGACTTGGTCATGAAGTTATCTCGATGCAAGCGAAAGAGATCAGCGCAGACGTCATACGGTGCGGGCCGCACAAAATGTGCCCACAGGGAAAAACTATAGGTCAGGGTCAGCGCATCGGCGAACCGCGCAACGCACAGAAAAACCACAGAAAGGCTAATGGCCTACTGCCAGCTGCTGCGGCGAGCTTATAAAAATGGCGTCAAAAGGCTTATCAGTGATTTACCGGCATACACCCGTAGATCTACCTAGGCGTTTTACTCATCCAATTTGATGATGCCGCGGCGCAGGGCATACATGACCAAGCCGGCCAAATCGCGAATGGCCAGTCGCTCCATGATCTGGGCGCGGTGGGTATCGACAGTTTTCACGCTGAGATTGAGGATAAACGCCACTTCCTTATTGCTCTTGCCCTTGGCCAGCCAATACAGCACTTCCTGCTGCCGACTGGTCAGCAGCTCCAGCGGGTCTTCCCCTGTGCGCCCGGACGCCGCATCGATCACCTGCCCCGCCACCTTGGGGCTGAGGTAGCGATGACCGCCCAATACGGCCTGCAACGCCAGCTGCAATTCGATCACCGCGGCATCCTTGAGCAGGTAGCCGCTTGCGCCCATTTGCATGGCCTTGAGCACATAGTCGCGGGTGTCATGCATGGACAGCAGAATCACCGGCAGACCCGGCCAGCGCGAACGCACCATGGTCAGCGCCTCGAGCCCTGAGCAGCGGCGCATGGTCAGGTCCAGCAACAATACGTCGGGCTGATGCGCCTCGATCAGCGCCTCGACCTGATCGCCATCGCTGCCCTCAGCCACCACCTGGTAACCCGCCTCCAGCAACAGCGAACGAATCCCCGCCCGGACCAGTTCATGATCATCAACCAATACAACCCGCGCAGACATTTCCGCATTCCTCAAACCGGGCTACCCCAGTACAACTGGCTGATACCACTCCCTGGCGTTGAATTTTTAGCGTGCCGCGCGCCAGCCTGGCTGACCAGCCCTAAACGCGCGGCGCATTCTGCTAGAGGGTATCTATGCTGGCTATAAGCCAGTTACTGAGACGAACTACAGCATAGTTGCTGCCATCGTGCAGAAACATCCGCCCGATAAAAGCCCGTTATTGAGGGTGCTGATTCGCATCTGGCCGCGCTCAGAGGCTTGAGCACAGCGAAAAGAGTGCTGCAACGGAGCCAGTAGCTCCGCGGCAGCGCCGTCTGGGTAAGCCGGCTGGGTGGCACCGAAATGCCTAGGAGGGAAAGCGCGCGGTACCGGGCGGGTAGCCCCCAACGTGGTTGTACCGCGCGTGGCACATGCCGTTTCCAAGGAAACGGCATGTGCCAATGAGCGGCACTAGGCCGCTCGGGTTTAGCGGTTAACCAATGGTCATCAGGCTGGCGTTACCGCCGGCCGCTGCGGTGTTGATGCTCAGGGCGTGCTCGATCAGCAGGCGCTCCAGGGCAATCTCGGTTTCACCTTTGTTCAGCCCCTGCACACCAATGATTGCGCCAGGACGCTTGGCTGCCAGCTGGCAGACCTCGCGCAGCTGATCGGAATCACCATGATGGAGAATGGCGTCGAACGCGGCATCGCTGCTGCTCCACTCACCAATCAGCTGGATGCGCTTCTGCACGTCCTTGGGCAGCGCAGCCAACAGTTCGCGGGTCAGCGCCTGCTCCTGCCACAGCACCAGGCTGCCGACGGCCAGGCTGGCCGCCAGCTGCACCAACAGGTCGCTACGCTCGTCAGCCAGGCACAGCACGTGTTCGCGCGGCAGCAGGCTGTAGGTGTTGCGCTCGCCAGTCGGGCCCGCCAGCACCTGCACGGTGCCGCTCTGCGCCAGCTCGGCGTATTGCTCGCACAGCGCGGCCAGGGCCGGCTCGGCACCACTGGCCCACTCGCGCAGGGCTTGCAGGGCCTTGCCCTGGGTCGCCGGCATTGGCACCTGCGAGCCTTCGCCATCGTCCTGACGCAGTTGCTTGGCCACCGCATCCTGCGGACGGGTCGACAGCAGGCGGTACATATACAGCGGGCCGCCGGCTTTCGGGCCGGTACCCGACAGACCTTCACCACCGAATGGCTGCACGCCAACCACGGCGCCAACCATGTTGCGGTTGACGTAGAGGTTGCCGACTTTGGCGCTGCTGACCACCTGGGCGATGGTTTCATCGATGCGCGTGTGCACACCGAGGGTCAAGCCATAGCCGCTGGCATTGATCTGCTCCAGCAGGCTGGCCAGATCGGCGCGGGCGTAACGCACCACGTGCAGCACCGGGCCGAAGATCTCGCGCTGCAGCTCATCGAAGCTGTCCAGTTCGATCAGCGTCGGCATCACGAAGGTACCGCGCTTGCACTCGTCGCCATTGGCGCGAGCGCTCTGGTAGACCTTGCGGCCCTTGTCGCGCATCTTCTGGATGTGCTGCTCGATATTGCCCTTGGCCTCACTGTCGATCACCGGGCCAATGTCGGTGCTCAGGCGTTCCGGATTGCCCATGCAGTATTCGGCCATCGCGCCCTTGAGCATGTCGATCACCCGCTCGGCCACATCGGCCTGCACACACAGCACACGCAGGGCCGAGCAACGCTGACCGGCGCTGTCGAAGGCAGAGGCGACCACGTCGACCACCACCTGCTCGGTGAGCGCCGAGGAGTCGACGATCATGGTGTTGAGGCCACCGGTTTCGGCGATCAGCGGAATCGTCCGACCCTGAGCATCCAGACGGCCAGCCAGGTTGCGCTGGATAATCCCGGCGACTTCGGTGGAGCCGGTGAACATCACGCCACGAATGCGCTCGTTACCGATCAGGCTGGCACCGACGC
The DNA here is from genome assembly GCF_049653025.1 of Pseudomonas sp. GTDB lineage: Bacteria > Pseudomonadota > Gammaproteobacteria > Pseudomonadales > Pseudomonadaceae > Aquipseudomonas. The sequence continues at coordinate 33,565 of NZ_JBASFM010000009.1, forward strand.
TTTCGCCGCCACCCGGCAGCAGTTGCACCGCGCCAGCCGGAACCCCGGCCTTGAGCAGAATGCGCACGGCCTGCGCGGCGATCAGCGGCGTTTGTTCGGCCGGTTTGGCCAGCACGGTGTTACCGGCAGCCAGAGCGGCAGCCACCTGACCGCTGAAGATCGCCAGCGGGAAGTTCCACGGGCTGATGCACACCACCGGGCCCAGCGGGCGGTGGCTGTCATTGCTGAAGTGATTGCGCGCCTGGGCCGCGTAATAGCGCAGGAAGTCCACGGCTTCGCGCACTTCGGCGATGGCGTTGGCGAAGGTCTTGCCCGATTCGCGCACCAGCAGCCCCATCAGTTGCTGGGTTTCCGCTTCCATCTGGTCGGCGGCGCGATCCAGTACCGCAGCGCGTTCGGCCGGCAGGGTCGACTGCCAGATCTGCCCGCTGGACACCGCGCAGAGCACGGCGTTACGCACATCCAGATCACTGGCTTCATACACGTGACCGACGATGTCGCGGTGGTCGGCCGGGTTACGCAGCGGCTGCGAGCTGCCCAGCAGCGGGGCTTCGCCACCGAGCATCGGCATCGCTTTGTAATCGTTGTTGGTGCTGCTGAGCAGCGCCGACGACAGCGAGCCGAGGCGATGTTCGTTGGCCAGGTCGATGCCTTCGGAGTTCAAGCGTGCAGCGCCATACAACGCACGCGGCAGCGCAATGCGCGGGTGCGGCAGACCGAGGCCACCTTCCTGTGCGGCCATCTGCTCGACCTGTTGCACCGGGTCGAGCACCAGCTCCTTGATCGAGATGCTGTGGTCGGCGATGCGGTTGACGAACGAGGTGTTCGCGCCGTTTTCCAGCAGGCGACGCACCAGGTAGGCCAGCAGGGTTTCATGGCTGCCCACCGGGGCGTAGATGCGGCACGGGCGGTTCAGCTTGCCATCGGCAACCTTGCCCACCACCTGCTCATACAGCGGCTCGCCCATGCCGTGCAGGCACTGGAACTCGTACTGGCCGGGGTAGTAGTTCTGCCCGGCCAGTTGGTAGATAGCCGAAAGCGAGTGGGCGTTATGGGTGGCGAACTGCGGGTAGATGGCTTCCGGCACGGCCAGCAGCTTGCGCGCGCAGGCGATGTAGGAAATGTCGGTGTACGGCTTGCGGGTGTACACCGGGTAGCCTTCTAGGCCTTCGACCTGGGCGCGCTTGATCTCGCTGTCCCAGTACGCGCCCTTCACCAGGCGGATCATCAGGCGGTGACGGCTGCGCTTGGCCAGATCGATCACGTAGTCAATCACATACGGGCAGCGCTTCTGGTAAGCCTGGATGACAAAACCGATACCGTTCCAGCCGGTCAGGGCCGGGTCGAAACACAGGCGCTCGAGCAGATCCAGCGATAGCTCCAGGCGATCGGCTTCTTCGGCGTCGATGTTGAGGCCGATGTCGTACTGCTTGGCCAGCTTGGTCAGGCCCAGCAGGATCGGGTACAGCTCGTCCATCACGCGCTCGTACTGGGCGCGGCTGTAGCGCGGGTGCAGGGCGGAGAGCTTGATCGAGATGCCCGGACCTTCGTAGATGCCACGACCGTGCGAGGCCTTGCCGATGGCATGGATGGCCTGCTCGTAGGACGCCAGGTAACGCTTGGCATCGGCATCGGTCAGCGCGGCTTCACCGAGCATGTCGTAGGAATAGCGGAAGCCCTTGCCTTCCATCGAGGTGGCATTGGCCAGGGCCTCGGCGATGGTTTCGCCGGTAACGAACTGCTCGCCCATCAGGCGCATGGACATGTCCACGCCCTTGCGGATCAGCGGCTCGCCGCCCTTGCCGATCAGGCGGTTAAGCGAGGTCACCAGGCCAGCCTCATTGTGCGTGGCCACCAGCTTGCCGGTGATCAGCAGCCCCCAGGAGGCGGCGTTGACGAACATCGACTCGCTCTGACCGAGGTGCTGGCTCCAGTTGCCGTTGGCGATCTTGTCGCGGATCAGCGCGTCACGGGTGGCCTTGTCCGGAATGCGCAGCAGCGCTTCGGCCAGGCACATCAGCGCTACACCTTCTTGCGACGACAGCGAGAACTCCTGCAGCAAACCCTGCACCAGACCCTGACGGCCGCCGGCGCTCTTCTGGTTGCGCAGCTTCTCGGCAATGCCCATAGCCAGTTTGTTGCTGGCCTCGGCCATGTCCTTGGGCAGACGCGCCTGCTCCAGCAGCATCGGCACGGCTTCGGTTTCCGGACGGCGATAGGCCCCGGTAATCGCGGCGCGCAGCACCGATTGCGGCAGGATGCTTTCGGCGAAATCGAGGAACACCTGCAGACCCTGCTCGGTCAGGGCGTCAACCGACTCTTCACCGGCAACTGCCGCCAGGCCGGAATGTTCGGCCGGGGTCAGACCACCCTCGATCTGCTCCAGATAATTGAAGATCGCCTGCTTGATCAGCCAATGCGGCGTGCGATCAATCGACTGCGCTGCCTGCTTGAGGCGCTCACGGGTTGCATCATCGAGCTTTACGCCAAGGGTAGTGGTGGCCATTGGTTTGTCCTGTTATGAGCTGGAGCACTGCAAAAAATCGCCGGGAGCGCTTTTTGACGTCGCCCGCGACGGCCCCGAAGGGGTGGCCGCCATGAATGGCAGGCCACAAAACTGGCGAGAGATTAAACCCGCGACCACACAAGGTGCAACTAGGTGCAACCACGCAAGCAGCACAGGTATTCGCCTTGCGTTTTCTGCACAACCCAGCACCGCCAGCCATCAGCCCCGCAATACCAACAAAATCAGGGGAAGCAGCCATTGTCGCTAGAAAATCCAGCCCATCGCCAAGCCATCAGTAATTCTTAAAAAGGTGCAACCTATTCCAAAAAGGTTTCACCTTGCACATTCAACCTGCCGTAACACTCCGCCCAACAGAGCCTGAACCGAGCACGGGCGTGCACGAGCGCACGCCCCCACAACAAGCAGGACGCCTGTTTAGCAGCGTAGCGCAGCCCGGCGCGGGCGCTACGCCAAGGCCTGGGTGCAACAAGACAGAATGAGCGGTGCACACGCGCCAGCAGCGACAAGCGCTACTCGGCAGGTGGGCTCTGCAGACGCGGGCAATTGGGGCATAGCGCCACGTCCGGCAGCAGGTAGCGAATGCAGCACAGACGCCGCTGCCGCCAGGGCCGTACCCGACCATCGGCATGCTCGACCTCGACGTAGCGGATCGGCGCATACAGCGGATTGCGCGAGCCATCCGGGCGCAGCGCGGTGCTCAGCAAGCGCTCACCCTCGACCAGCAACTGCGGCTGCTGGGTGCGCCGTTTCAGCTGCCCAAGCCAGGCCTCGAAGTAGTTGCCGGCATTGCTCCAGAGCACCTTCGCGGAAATTCCGCTGTGCGCGCAGAGCGCCTGGATCAAGGGCTGCAGGTTGTCATCGAGCAGATGAGCGAAACGCTCGAAGGGATTGCCTGGCGACTCCAGCGGCTCGCAGCCGCCCGGCAACTTGAACGCCAGCGGCAAGCCTTCAGCATCGACGATGATAGCCAGCTGCTCGATGCGCAGCGGCATGCGCTGCCCCAGCAACAGCGCCGCACTGATTGCCGGTGGAAACAGGCGGATAAAGTACTGATTGACCCAGATCGACGCCAAACCACGCTGATCCGCCGCCGCGAACTGCGGACGAAAGCGCGCCATCAGCGCACTCAGGGTCTGCGGCTGAAGGAAATCCCGGCCACTGATGGCCTCGCGCGGATCGTCCGAGCGCACAAAAACATTGCGAAAGCGCACCAAGTCACCAACAAACAGCCCGTCGAGCTCGGCCAATAACTCGCTCGGCGGAGCGCTATCCGACTGATCCGTAGCGGCAGCCTGAGAAACATCTATGGAGGCCAACGTTATCTTCCCTGGTAAATAAGCCAATTGTAATGCTAACGATTAGCGTTTGCGTCGAAACATTTCATTCCTTACTATGCAGCCCGCTTGCCCTACCTAGAGCTGCTCTATGCACATGGATGATGTCGGACACTCAACAGCGGCTGTGCATCTGGCGATGCTGGTCAATCTGCTTTCCATTGGCAGCCTGATGATGGTGATGCCTCTTGGCCCGGACCTGGTTCGCCAGCTCGGCATGCAGGCCAGCCATGTCGGCTATATCAGCGGCGGCGCAACGCTCGCCTCGGCCCTGAGCATGGCCCTGGCCGCGCCTTGGCTGGATAGATTGAACCGCAAACGGGCCTTGGTGACCCTCCTTACCCTGCGTTTCGCCCTGCTGATGGCCTGCGCCCTGACCAGCAGCGCCGAGCAGTTGATCCTGCTGTTTGTACTGTCCGGCCTGTTGGCCGGCCCCATGGGCGCACTGCTGATGGCGAGCATGCTCGACATCATCCCGCCGGCCGAGCGCGGGCGAAAACTCGCCTATATCGGTATGGGCTTTTCCCTCGCTGCCATCGTGGTGGTGCCACTGGCCCTAGAGCTCGCACTGCGCTGGAGCTGGCAAAGCCCCTTTATCGTCTTCGGCGGCCTCGGCCTGGGCCTGGCGCTGCTGTGTCACTGCCTGCTGCACACGCCAGCCGCCACGTCGCGACCCGCCGGTTCGGTGCTGCCGCTGCTGACGTCACCGCTGTGCCTGGGCGCACTGGCGATTAGTGCGCTGCAGATCTTTGGCCATTTCCTGCTGGTGCCGCATTTCTCCAACTACTTCCAGTTCAACCTGCAGTTCCCGCGTGAGCAGATCGGCCTGCTCTTCCTGTTCGGCGGCCTGGCCAGCCTGCTGGCCATGCGCCTGGGCGGCCGCTGGCTTGATCGCGGCCAGGCACCGACAGTGATTCTGCTCAGCAGCGGCGGCCTGGCGTTGACCACGCTGCTGGGCTTCGCCACACCGATTGGCCTGCCGATCTACCTGGTCTTCACCCTGTTTATGGCGGCCAGCGCCGTGCGCACCAACAGCAGCACGACCATCGCCGCGGCGATTCCAGCGCCGCACCAGCGCGCCGCCTTTATGGCGTTCCAGGGCACCGTGAGCAATGTCGCGGCCGGCCTTGGCAGCCTGTTCTCGGCCTTCTACCTGGGCACCGGGACGAACAACCAATTGCAGGGTTTCGAGCAGCTCAGCGGCGTCTATGTTGTCGCCGGCTTACTCACGGGGGTGGGTATGTGGCTGCTCCAGCGCGGTATCAAACGGCGCGATGCCGTCAACCACGGCGCTGACAGAACAACAACACAGGCGGGCTGAACCCGCCGGTCACCAGTGATCAGCTGCACACGAGCCAACACTACTAACAATGGGTCCTGTCATGTCTTTTGTAAGAAGCATCAACCGCCATCGCCACCTGTCTCTGGGGCTGTTAGGCACTCTGCTGCCCTTTGCCGCACTGGCCGAGACCACGCTGACCCTGGAAGACAGCATCGTCACCGCCACCCAGACCGCGCACAGCGAGCTGAGCGTGCCGGCCAGCGCCTCGGTCATCACCCGCGCCGAACTTGAAAAAATGCCGGTCTATGACCTGGCCGACGCGGTCAAGCGCCTGCCAGGCGTGCATATCAACACCTCCTCGGCCTATGGCCGCAAGGAGATCAAGATTCGCGGCATGGATTCGGACTACACCCTGCTGCTGGTCAACGGCCGTCGGATCAACTCGCGTGACGCACTGACCTCCAACTACGCCAACGACTTCGACCTGTCCTCGATTCCGATGGCCGCCGTCGAGCGTATCGAAGTGATCCGTGGCCCGATGTCCTCGCTGTACGGTGCCGATGCCTTGGGCGGCGTGGTCAACATCATCCTGCGTCAGCCGAGCAACGCCACCGAGGCCGGCGTGGCCTACAGCTACGAGCACCCGACCGAAGGCGACAACGGCGACGTGCACCAGGCCAGCGGCTACCTCAGCGGTGCGCTGATCGACGAGAAGCTGCTGGGCAACCTGGTGGTGCAATCGACCGACCAGGCCGCCTGGCAGTCCGACCAGCTCAGCCTCGACGGCACCGACGCCGCCGAGCAGCGCCAGGGCACCAGCGTGCTGGGTTCGCTGAGCTGGTTGCTCGACGAGCAGCAGAGCATCGACTTCGACGCCAGCCACCGCGAGGATGACCGCAAGGCCCACTGGAACAACGCACTGGCCCCAGCCGCCACGCGCCTGACCACCAACGTGCAGGAGATGGAGCGCACCACCTTCGGCGTGGCCCACAACGGCAACTGGGACAGCTTCAATTCGCGCGTGCGCTACTACTACGAAGACGTCGAGCTGACCGACGACTCGGAAATCATGACCAAGCTGCGCAAACGCATCGGCGAAGTGGAGCAAAAGAACCACACCGTCGATGGCCAGATCTCGGCCAGCCTGGGCAGCCACCTGCTGACCGCCGGCAGCGAACTGCGCCGCACCAGCCTGACCCACACGCAGAACCTCGGCAACGAAACCGAGGTCGACCAGCAGGCCATCTACCTGCAGGACGAATTCTCCCTCGGTGCCCTCGACGTCACCCTGGGCGGCCGCTGGGATGACCACGAGGTGTATGGCGGCGAGTTCAGCCCGCGCCTCTACGGCATCTACAACCTCACCGACAGCTGGGTGATCAAGGGCGGTGCCGGCAAGGCCTTCAAGGCCCCGGACATTACCCAGTCCGACGAAACCTACAGCGTGCTGGCCTGCCGTGGCATGTGCCAGATCGTCGGCAACCCGGACCTGAAACCCGAGACCTCGGTCAGCTACGAGCTGGGTACCCTGTACCAGGATGAGCGCATCCAGGCCGGCATCATGTTCTTCAACAACGATGTCGACGACATGATCGTCAGCGACAGCTGGCGTCCGCCGCTCTACCGTCCGAAAGTCATGACCTACACCAACGTCAGCGAAGCACGCATCCAGGGCTACGAGTTGCAGGGCCGCTACGCCTTCACCGAGGCCCTGGCCGCACGCGCCAACTACACCTACTCCGACGCCGAGAACCGCGACACCGACGAGCCGCTGAACTACAGCCCGCAGCATATGGCCAATATCGGCCTCGACTGGCAGGCCCTGACCCAGCTCGGCTTCAACCTGGATTACCAGTACACCGGCAGCCAGATGCTGGTGGTGCCGGGCCAGGTTGCCAGCGTCGAATCGGGGGCGTACGCCACCCTGAGCCTGGGCAGCAAGTTCCAGGCAACCAAGGAGCTCGCGCTCACGGCCGGCCTGAACAACCTGACCAACACCAAACGTGACGACGTTGCCCAGTCCATCGACCATATCCTGATGGGCCGCACCGTATTTGTCGGCTTTAGCTACGACCTGTAAATCCTTTGTAACACCCGTACCCCGGCGGTTTGCGCCGGGGTACCCGAATTCGATGTAACGGACTTATGCGCGGACTTCCCTACGCCCTCAATACCAGACAACGCCAGGTTCTGCTCGGCGGCAGCCTGTTGCTGCTCGGCCTGCTCGCGCTGTCGCTGGCCACCGGCGCGGGGCAATACGGCGCGGCGGATGTGCTCGGCTACCTGCTCGGCGATCCCGCGCGCCTGCTCGACGACAAGCTGGCCATGGTGGTGGACAGCCTGCGCCTGCCGCGCACCCTCGCCGCGTTGCTGGTCGGCAGCAGCCTGGCGCTGGCCGCCACCCTGTTGCAGAGCGCCACCCGTAACCCACTGGCCGAACCCGGCCTGCTCGGGGTGAATGCCGGTGCGGTGCTCGGTCTAGTGGTCGGGTTGATCTACTTTGGCGTCGAATCAACCCAGGGTTACCTGCTCTGGGCCGGTGCCGGCGCGCTGCTGGGCAACCTGCTGGTGCTCGGCATCGGCGTACTGCTCGGCCAGGCCAGCCCGCTCAAGCTGATCCTCGCCGGCATGGCCCTGGCGGCGGTGTTCGGCGGCATCGCCAACTTTCTGCTGCTGCGCACCCGAGTGGCGCTGGAGCAGTTCCGTTACTGGAACCTCGGCTCGCTGTCGGCCTCCGAGCTGTCGGCAGTGAGCACAGTCAGCCCGTTGGCGCTGCTCGGCCTGGTGCTCGCCGCCCTGCTCTGCCGGCAACTGACGCTGATGCAGATGGGCGACAGCCAGGCTCGCGCCCTGGGCATCTCGACCACCTGGGTGCGCATCGGCGTATTGCTCGCCGCGACCCTGCTGACCGCCTGCGCCATCGCCCTGGCCGGGCCGATCAGTTTTGTCGGCTTCCTCGCGGCCTACTGCGCACGCCTGCTGGAGCCGGTGGCGCTGCTGCGCCAGCTGCTGTTCTCCAGCCTATTCGGCATGCTGTTTCTGCTCGCCGCCGACATCCTCGCGCGCTGGCTGGTGCAACCCTACGAGCTACCGGTCGGCACCCTGCTGGCTGCACTGGGCGCACCGGCCTTGATCGCCATCGTCCTGCGCGGCGGCTTCCGTTCTCTATTGGCGGTGAAATAAACATGCCCAGCCATCAACCCTCCGGGCTCTGGCATCTGCGCCTGGGCCGACTGAACCTGCTGCTGCATCGGCGCACCTGGCTGCTCAGCCTGCTGGTGCTGAGCGTGCTGCTGACACTGGTGGTCGCGGCCATCAGCCTCGGCTCCGGGCGTATGGGTGTGCTCGAGGTACTGGCCACGCTAAGCGGCCAGGGCAGCAGGCTCGACGACATCATGGTGTTCAAGATCCGCATGCCACGCGTCGCCGCCGTGCTGATCGCAGGATTGGCCATGGGCATGGCCGGTTGTCTGATCCAGACCCTGGTGCGCAACCGCCTGGCCACCCCGGACATGGTCGGGGTCAACGAGGGCGCGTCGCTGGCGGTGATCGGCTTTGCCCTCTACTTGACTGTTGGCAGCTGGCCCTGGTGGGCTTCGCCCCTGGGCGCGGCGCTGGCCGCGGTGGCGCTGTTCGTGCTGTGCCGCCGCCCCGGCGAGCAGGGCTACCTGTTTATCGTGATCGGCATCGCCCTGTCGGAGCTGCTCGGGGCCATCGGTGATTTTATGATGGCCACGCAACCGCTGGTGCACCTGGGCAGCATCTACCTGTGGACCATGGGCCACTTCGCCGGGGCCAGCTACCAGACGGTTGCGCCGATTGCGCTGATTCTGCTGGCGCTCTGTCCGCTGCTGGCCTGGCTTAACCGCCCGCTGGCACTGTTGCGCTTCGGTGAGGCGACGGCGCAGAACCTCGGCATCCGGGTCGCGGCGCTGCAACTGGCGGTGCTTGGCGTAGCGATTCTGGTGGCGGCGCTGGGTACGGCCATCGGCGGGCCGGTGGTGTTTATTGCCATGACCGCACCGATCATCGCTTCCTGGCTGGCCCGCGATCACCTCGCGCCGATCTGGCTGGCGGCACTGTGCGGCGCGGTATTGCTGGTGGGCAGCGACATCCTGGTGCGCCTACTGGCGCAGCCCGAGGAAATCCCCACCGGGACCATGACCCGCCTGCTCGGCGGCGTTCTGTTGCTGATCCTGTTGCTCAAAGACCGCAAAGGCTCCGATTGATGACGCTGCTCCCTCCGCTGTTACATCCACAACTGCGCGCGCACAACCTGAGCTTTGCCTACCAGGCCAAGAGCGTGTTGCAGGACGTCTCGTTCGAGCTGCCCAAGGGCAAGCTGATCGGCATTGTCGGGCCCAACGGCAGCGGCAAATCCACCCTGCTCAAGCTGCTGGCGCGGCAACTGCCGTTGCAGGGCGGCCAGGTCGAGCTCAACGGCACGCCGCTGCAACGCTATGCAATGAAGGCTCTGGCCCGCGAGCTGGCCTTTCTGCCGCAGCGCCCGGTAATGGCCGAAGGCATTCGCGTCGAGCAGCTGGTGCAATACGGCCGCCATCCGCACCAGGGCTGGTTCAACCAGTGGAGCGCGGAAGACGCCCGCCAGGTCGCCCGCGCCCGCGACGCCATGCAGCTGCAGGATATCTGGCAGCAGGTGGCCTCCTCGCTGTCCGGCGGCCAGGCGCAGCGCGCCTGGCTGGGCATGATCCTGGCGCAGAACACCGACCTGGTGCTGCTCGACGAACCCACCAGTGCCCTGGATATCGGTCACCAAGCCGAGGTCATGGAGGCGGTCGTCAATATCGTCGGCGAAGGCCGCACCGTGCTGATCGTGATTCACGACCTGGGTGTGGCCGCGCGCTACTGCGATGAAATCATCGCCCTCGACAACGGCCGTATCGCCGCCATTGGCCCGGCCCGCGAGGTGATCAACAAGACCCTGATCGACCAGCTCTACCACACCGACGTGGACATCCTCGCGGCACCCGATGACGGTGCCCCGGTGGTGGTGCCGCGCCGACGCAAGCCCGCCCACCCTAAACAGGACTAATCCGATGACTACTGTATTGCGCTGGAGCCTGCCCCTGCTGCTGGTCAGCCAGCTGTTAAGCACGGCCGCCATGGCCGACACCCGCCAGGTCGAAGACGCCTTCGGCAACCCGGTCAGCGTGCCAAGTGCACCGCAGCGGGTAATCACCCTCAGTGAACTGGATCTGGATGCGGCGCTGGCCCTAGGCATCACCCCGGTCGGCACGATTAACGGCCGTGGCCAGGCCGCGCCACCGCGTTACCTCGACAGCCAAGCAGTAGCCGGGATCAAGGTGGTTGGCGATATCGACAACCCGAACCTGGAGACCCTGCTGGAACTGGAGCCCGACCTGATCCTCACCGGCCCGGTAAAACCCGAACAACTGGCGATTCTCAATGAAATTGCCCCCACGGTGATCACCTTCGCCTGGGCCAAGCCCTGGCAGGAAAGCCTGCAACGCACCGCCCAGGCGCTCAATCGCAGCGCCGCCGCCGAGGCCCTGCTGGAACGCTACAACGCCCGCGCCGCCGAGGCCCGTGAACGCTTGAAGGCACATCAGGGTGAGACTTTCAGCATCGTGCGCTGGAACCCCAAGGGCCCGTCCTATATGTTCAAGGATGCCTTCGCCAGCAGCGTAATCGGCGACGTAGGTTTGCAACGCCCGAGCTACCAGCAGGACCCCGGCCACACCCATTCCATGGCCCTGAGCCTGGAATCGCTGCAACTGCTGGACGCCGACTGGCTGGTGATCGGCACCCTGAGCACCAGCGGCGAGGCGGTGGAAGCCCTGCAACAGGCCGAACAGACCCCAGCGTTCAAACAGCTGTCGGCAATCCAGGGCCAGCGCTTCGGCGCAGTCGATGGTTCGCTGTGGACTTCGCTCGGCGGCCCGCAGGCCGCCTTGCAGGTGATCGCCGATATCGAACAGCTGCTCGGCAAAGCCGACGCCCAGCCGCTTAAAAACTGAACGGTTAGACGCGTTAGCACTTGTGGGAGGGGCTTTAGCCGCGAATGCCGTTGGTAAAGCTCGCGGCTAAAGCCCCTCCTACACATACCTCACGCAGCCACTGCGGCTGCTAAATGTCCTCTGGCACCGGCAGGCGCTTGCGATCCAACTTGCCACTGGCCGTTTTCGGCAGACTGTCCAGCAGCAGAATGCGCCCCGGAATCATGTAGTGCGGCAACCGCTGCTGCAGCGCGCGGCGAATGCTCATACGGCCCAGACCAGCGCCCTCGCGCAGTTCCACGTAAGCAACCAGGCAAGCCTCATCGCCGCTGCCATGCAGCCTGACCGCCGCGTCTTGCACGCCGTCGATACGGCGCAGACAGACTTCGATCTCGCCCAGTTCGATGCGAAAGCCGCGTAGCTTGATCTGCTCGTCGCGCCGGCCCAGATAGCGATAGGCGTCTTCGCCGACCCGCTGCACACGGTCACCGGTGCGATACAGCTGGCGACCTTGCCAGGCAATAAAGCTCTGCGCGGTCAAATCCGCCCGCGCCCAATAACCACTGGCCAGTGACGGCCCCTCGATGCACAGCTCGCCCTCGCCGCCGATTGCCAAGGCTTCGCCAGCCTCGTCCAGCACCCAGTGGTGATAGCCATCGAGGGACTGGCGCAGCAGCACGCCCTGCTCGCCGAGAGGCAACTGCACCTGCGCCATCAGCGACCAGACGGTGGCCTCGGTGGGGCCGTAGCAATTCCACAATTGGCCGACCAGCGGGGCCAGGCGCTCGGCCAGGGGCGCATCCAGCGCCTCGCCGCCGCACAGCGCGGTCAGCCCGGCGCGCCCAGGCCAGCCAGCCTTGAGCAGCATGCGCCAGAACGCCGGAGTGGCCTGCAACGTGTTGATCTCGGGACGCTCGGCCAGTAGCGCGAGCAGCGCGTCCGGGTCCTTATGTACCGAATTGCCGACCACTTCCAGCGCGCCGCAGGCCCACAGCGGGCCGAGCATTTCCAACAGGGAGATATCGAAGGCCGGGGTGGTGATAAACAGCCAGCGGGTGGCGCTGCCCAGCTGCAGCCGGCGGCTGGCGGCGCTGAGGAAATTGGCCAGGGCGCGGCGACTGATCACCACGCCCTTGGGCCGTCCGGTGGAGCCCGAGGTAAACATCATATAAGCCGGCAGTTGCTCATTCAGCGCCGGCCAGCTCAGCTCGCCGCCTTCACCCGCCCGCAGATACAAGCTCGGCATGGCGAAGCGGCCCTGGCCCTGGGCATCCTGCAGCACCAGCGCCAGTTCGGCGTCGTCGGCAATGCCCTGCAACCGTTCAAGGGGGAACTCCGGATCCAGCGGCACAAAGCACAAACCGTTATGCAAACAAGCCAGCGTCGCCGCCAACAGGTCGGCCGAGCGTTGCAGGTACAGGCCAACCCGCGCGCCCGGCGCTACGCCGTATGCGCTCAGTTGCGCGGCAATCGCCGCGGTGCGCGCGGCCAGGCGCGCGTAGCTGTAACGCTGGCCAGACCAGCCCAGCGCCATGGCATCCGCATGCTCGGCAAACACCTGCGCCAGGTGCGTGCCCAGCGGCACGCCGAGGTTCTGCTGCATGACTGTCATGGCTGCACCACCATAGCCAGCCTGGCCAGCTCACTCAGGTGCTGACGCAGACGCTGCAACAGCTGCTCGCTGAGATCGCCGCGCAAACAGCCGATCTGCCGCAGGGTCAGGCGACCATCGAAAATCCCGCCGTGCAGGCTGATCAGCTCCGCCGAACGGTTGTCTGCCGCACTCGGCCGGCCCGGCGCGATAGGCAGCGGCTGCCAATCGCCCTGGCCGCTGCGCGCGCTGCCCAGGTAGTTCAACGCCACCGGCGGCAGCGGCAAGGGGTTGGGTTGCGCCAGGCTGGCGCGCAATGGCATATAGCCGACACCCTTGTCCGGCACCTGGCGCAGCTGCTCGGCGCATTGCGCGATCAGCTGCGCCCAGTCCGCCTGATCATCCAGCACCAGTGGGTACATGCTGGTGAACCAGCCCAGGGTGCGGCTGACGTCCAGGCTCGGGTCAATCGACTCGCGGCCATGGCCTTCCAGCAGAATCCACTGACGCTGTCCCAAGCCCATTTCGCTAAGCGTGCGGGTCAACGCGGCCAGCAGCAGACTGCGCACCTCGCAGGCAAATACCTGGGTGGCGTGCTGACTGAGCTGCTGGGTCAACGCCGGCTCCAGCTCAAGCAGGTGCACCTGGGTCGGCTCGGCGCTGATCCAGTCAGGCGCAATGCGGTAGTCCATTGCCGCCATGCGCTCGCGCCAGAAGCGCAGCTGCGCGCCGGCTTGCAGCACATAGGCGGTCAGACCCTGGCCCCACTGGCGGTAGCTGCTGGTCTTGGCTGGCAGCGCTTCGCCCCGATGCAGACGCGCCAGGTCATCGGCGAGGATGCGCCAGGACACCGCATCGACCACCAGATGGTGGCAGGCGATAAACAGTCCGCGACCCTGCGGCAGGTTTTCCACCAGCGCCCAGCTAAGGCTGCGCCCCAGCATCGGCTCGAAGTGGCTCTGCAGCTCGGTCAGCGCTGCCTGCAAACCGGCATCGCCCAGTTCGGCGTAATCGAGAACTTCAGGTGCCGCCAGCGGCAGATTCTCCAGGTAACGCTGACTGGTCGGCGTCACCGCCAGGCGCAGGGCATCGTGGTGCTGCAACAGCTGCTGCAGATAACCGCGCAACTGCGTCGTCCCAACACCATCCGGCAGGCGCAACAATACGCCCTGGTTCCAGTGCTGCGGGGTGGCCAGCGGCTGCTCGAAGAACCAGCGCTGAATCGGCTGCAAGGGGAATTCACCGAGGAGCACGCCCTGTTCGGCCTGCACCGCGACCGCTTCGCGCTTGCTGCCCAGCACCCGGCACAGGCGGCGCACGGTCTTGGCCTCGAACACCTCCTTGACCGAGCAGGGGTAGCCGGCGTCGCGCAGGCGAGTGGTCAGCTGGATACTCAGGATCGAATCGCCACCCAGCTGGAAGAAGTCGCTCTGCACGCCCAGCGGCTGGTTCAACACGGCCTGCCAGATGGCCAGAATCTCGGCCTCGAGCGGATTGGCCGGCGGCGTATGTTCGCCGCCGGCGGCCAGGACGATCTTCGGCAGCTGGCGCAGATCGAGCTTGCCGTTTGGCGTCAGCGGCATCTGTTCAAGCAGCACCAGGCTGCTCGGCACCATATATTCCGGCAGGCGCTGCGCCACGTCGTGCAGCACCGCCTCGACCACCGGCTGCGCTGCACCGGGCTTGAGCGCCGCATAGGCGACCAGAGCCTGGCGCTGGCCATCGCGCAGCACCAGCACCTTGACCTGTTGCAGCGCCGGGCAGCTAAGGCTCAGCTGGGTTTCGATCTCCCCCGGCTCGATGCGGTAGCCGCGCAATTTGATCTGCTCGTCGAGCCGGCCCAGGTATTCATAGTCACCATTGCCCAACAACCGGGCGCGGTCGCCGCTGTGGTACAGGCGCAGAGTGACGCCGGCCACGCTATGTTCACGGAATACTACCGCCGTGCGCTGCGGCTGGTTCAGGTAGCCGCGCGTCAGGCCCAGGCCGGCCAGACAGAGTTCGCCCGGCACGCCAACCGGGCAGAGGTTGCCCAGCTCGTCGAGGATCAGCGCCTGCATGCCGTCGATTGGCGTACCGATGCTCAGACTGCTACCGGACTGTAGGTGCTTGCACAGCGCGGTCACCGTGGCCTCAGTCGGCCCGTACATATTGATCAGGCGCACCCGCCCGGCCCAGCGCTCGATCAGCCCGGTCGGACAGGCCTCACCGCCGAAGCCGATGGCCTGCAAAGCCGGCAACTCACGCTCGGGCAGGGTCGCTAGCAATGCTGTGGGGCAGATCATATGACTGCTGGCGCTGCGCTCGAGCTGTTCCAACAGGCCTTCGTCCGGGTCGCCCCAGATCAGGCTCGCACCCTGGGTCAGCGGCAGCAGCGCACACATATTGCCGGCGTCGAAGGACAGCGACATGCAGTTGAACATGCGTGCCTCGCAGCCCAGTTGCAGGCGCTGGGCGTGGTCCTGCAGCAGGTTGACCAGGCTGCCCTGCTCGACCATCACGCCCTTGGGCAAACCGCTGGAGCCGGAGGTGTAGATCACCTGGGCGAGCTGCTGCGGGTCGTGGCCGAGCGCCGGCGTGGTCGGCGGCAGGCCGTCCAGTTGCGCCTGCAAGCTGGCATCCTGCAGATCGACCCAGCGCACCCCGGCGTCCAGCGCGAACGGCGGCTCGCCCTGGGCGACGATCAGCTCGATACCGGCATCGCCGAGGATGTGCTGCAAACGTTCACGCGGGTAGGCCGGGTCTAGCGGCACGTAGGCGGCGTTGATTTTCCAGGTGGCCATGACCGCCACCGCGAAGGCATTCTCCCGGCGCGCCAGTACGCCCAGCAGCGCACCCGGGCCGCAGCCCTGACTCAGCAGCCAATGCGCCAGGCGGTTGGCCCGCGCATCCAGTTCGGCATAGCTTATCGCCTGCTCGCCAATGCCCAGGGCTGGGCGCTGCGGATGCAGCCGCGCCATGTCCTCGAACAGACCCAGCGCCGTACGCCGATTGGGATACTCGCGAGGCAGCGCGGCCAGGCGCGCGGCGGTTGCCTGCAACAGCGGTTGATCGAGCAACGGCAGCGCCCAGATATCCATATCCGGCTGTTCGACCACCGCTTCCAGCAGCACCAGCAGGCGCTCGGCATAACGCTCGACAGTGGCGTGCTCGAACAGCGCCGTGGCGTATAGCCAGTCGACGCGGACCGAGTCCATCAACTCGGTGACCTTGACCGAGATATCGGTCTTGGCCGGCAGCACCGGCGAGGTTTCCTCGATCGCCTGACAGCCGGGGATCAGGTCGTTGAAATCGACCCGCGCCTGGTACACCAGCATGATCTGGAAGATCGGGTTGATCGCCGTGTGGCGATCCATGCCGAGTGCCTCGCTAAGTGCCTCGAAGCGGTACAGCTGGTGGTCGAAGGCTTCCAGATCGTCCTTGCGACAGGCCTGCAGGTAATCGCTAAAACTCTGCCGCTCGGGCAGCTGGGTACGCAGCACCAGGGTGTTGACGAAAAAGCCCACCAGCCCTTCGATATCCGGGCGCTCGCGGTAGGCCAACGGCGTGCCGATAACGATGTCGCGCTCGCCACTGTGGCGCGCCAGCAGCAGCGCGAACAGCGCATGCAGGCCGATAAAGGGCGAGGTGTTGTGGCGCTGGCAGAGCTGCTTGAAGCGTGCCCACAGCGCGTTGTCGATGGTCGAAAAGACCAGCTCGCCGCCACTGGCCTGATGCGCCGGGCGCGGCTTGTCCAGCGGCAGGCTGTGCACATCGGCGATGCCACGCAGGCGCTCGACCCAGAACGGTTTGAACTGCTCGTGGTAGTCACGGAACAGCGGCGAATTGAACCAGCGGGCGTAGTCGATGTAGTTCAGCGCCGGCGCTTGCCAGTTCAATGGCTGGCGATTCTGAAAGGCCAGAAACGCGGTTTTGAGGTCGGCAAACATGTTCTTCACCGACCAGCCGTCGGAGATGATGTGGTGCTGGGTGATCAGCAGCACATGCTCACGCGAGCCAAGGCGCAGCAGGTGCACGCGGGTCAGCTCGCCCGTGGTGAGGTCGAAGGGCCGGTTGATCTCCTCGCGCACCCGTTGCGCCACCTGCGCTTCACGGGCGGGTAACTCGAGGGCGGACAAATCCTCAACGTCCAGTTGCAGCGGCCGCTGCGACAAGATCTGCTGTTCGCCACGGCCCTGGGCATTGCGCACAAAGCGCGTGCGCAGGCTGGCGTGGCGCTGCGCCAGCGCATCGAAGGCAAACGCCAGCGCCGGCACATCCAGCTCGCCCGTCAGGCGGAAGTACACCGGCATGTTGTACAGGTGCGAGCTTTCCTCGTACTGCTCGATAAACCACAGGCCGCTCTGCGACGACGACAGCGGGCCGCTCGCCGTCTGCTGCGCCTGGATCGGCGCGGCAAACGCGTTGGCGGCAGCCAGACAAGTGACGATGGCGTCGCGGTTCGCGCGAATCAGCTGGCCCAGCTCTGCGGTGATGGCGTCCTTGCTCGACTGGGAAACCAGCTGGCCCTGGGCATTCAGACTCAGCTGCACGCCCTGGCGGGCCAGCTGACTCAGCAGGCCGATGATATTAGTGTCCATGTACGTCCTCTCAGAACTCGCTCTTAGTCGGTCAGGCTTGCGCCGCCGTCGACCACGATGTCTTGCAGGGTGATGTGGCTGGCCAGGCTCGAGGCCAGGAACAGCACGACGCTGGCGACCTCTTCCGGGGTGGCGATTTTCTGCAGCGGAATACCCAGCTTGAACTGCTCGGGAAAGCCGGCGATGGTGCGCGCCGCGGCGTCGCTGCTGTGCCACATGCCGCGCTGCATCGGTGTATCGGTGGAACCCGGCGACACCAGGTTGCAGCGCACGCCATGGGTCGCCAGCTCCAGGCCGGCGGTGCGGATCAGGCTGCTCAAGGCCGCCTTCGATGCGCTGTAGGCGGCCATCTGCATGCGCGGCACATGCGCCGCGTTACTGCTCACCGCCACCACCGCGCCGCGCCGCCAGGCCTTGAAGCGCGGCATCAGCTGGCGCAGCAGGTAGAACGGCCCGGAGACATTCACCCGCAGGCAGGCGTCCCAGTCCTCCAGCGCCAGCTCCTCGATCGGTGCCAGACGCAGCACGCCGGCGACGCTGGCCAGCACATCGATCACCCCGTGGGCACCCAGCAGCTCAAAGCAGGCCTGCTGCACCGCCTGGGCATCGCCAATATCCAGCACATAGGGGGTAAAGCCGTAGTGCTGCTCGGGGAAGCTCAGGTCGAAGCCGATCACCTGCCCGCCCAACTGGGCAAACCCCTCCGCCACGCTGCGGCCAATGCCCTGGCCGGCACCGGTGACCCAGATGGTCTGACCGCTGAAGTCCATTTGCCTGTTCATCTACTTGCTCCTTACCAGACCTGTTCCACCTGCGCCTCGCTCTGCAGCACGCGGCTGTCGAGGAAGTGGCAGAAGTCCGCCAGCCGTGGGTGATCGAAAACATCGGAGACCTTCACCGCCGTACCGAACTCACTGGCCAGGCGGTTGACGATCTGGATGGTCTGCAGCGACTGCCCGCCCAATTCGAAGAAGTTGTCGGCGGCCTGAATCGCGCTGACACCGAGAATCTGCTGCCAGATGCTGCGCACCCGTTGCTGGGTCTCATCGTCCAGCGCCTGCTCGCGCGAGCCTTGCAGGTACTCCGTCTGCAGGCGCTTGCGGTCGAGCTTGTTGGTCGCCGTGCGGGGCAATGCCGGGTAATGCCGGTAGTCGGTCGGCACCATGGCCGCCGGCAGCAGCTTGCTCAGCTCCTGGCGAATGCCGCGTACGTCATCCCGCGGGCCACTGATAAAGGCCACCAGCCGGCGCAACCCGCCGCCCAGTTCCAGGCCCTGCACGCAGGCCTCGTCGACGCCACTCAAGGCCAGCAAGCGCGACTCGACCTCGCCGGGCTGGATGCGATAGCCGCTGATCTTGAATTCGTTGTCCAGCCGGCCGAGGTAAACCAGCCGGCCTTCCTCTATCCGCACCCGGTCACCAGTGCGGTAGACCGGCGTCTGCTGCGCGCCGATCAGCAAGCTGGCAAAGGCCTGCGAATCGCTGCCGCGGCCCCCATTGGACAAATAACCGTTGGCCAATTGCGCGCCGCATAGCAGCAGCTCGCCCTCCTCCGCCGGACGCTCGCCACGGCCCAGCACCAGCGCCGTGACGGCGGCCAGCGGCTGACCAATCGGCAGGCTGTCGCCGCCAGGCGCGACGTGTTGCAGGTCGCAGGTGGTCGCCACCACCGTGGTTTCGGTCGGGCCATAGGTATTGATCAGGCGAATCGCGGGTGGGGCCATGCGCTGCCAGGCCGTCAGTTGTTCGGGATAGACCGCCTCGCCACCGATGATCACGCTCTTCAGCCCAGCCGGCACCTGCACCAGGCCGGCACGCAGGGCCACCACCCACTCGTTCCAGAAGGCGGTCGGCAGATCGAGTACGCTGATCGCCAGCTGTTCGAGCCCCTCGACAAAAGCGCTGATCGACTCCAGCAGCGCATCGGTACGCAGCACCAGCGTCGCGCCGGCGCTAAGGCTGACAAACACCTCCTCGATGCTGGCGTCGAAGTTGAACGGGGCGAACTGCAGCATGCGATCGGTGGCATCCACGCCATAACGCAGACGCGCCGCCTGGATAAAGTGGTCCAGCGCGCGGTGGCTGATTTCCACCCCCTTGGGCGTACCGGTAGAGCCGGAGGTGAACATCAGGTAGGCCGCTGCCTCGCCCTGACGCGGCGCGCAGAGGCGCTTGGCGCTGTGCAGCACGCCAGCCAGTTCGATCGAACCGCTGTAGCTATCGGCCAGGCGATGGCGGAACGCCGCCTCGGTGACCACCAGGGCCAGCTGCGCGGTGGTGCAGATCAGCCGCTGACGTTCAGCGGGCTGCTCCGGGTCGAGCGGCACATACACCGCCCCCGCCAGCAGCACGCCGAGTTGCGCGACAATCGCCTCGGGGCTGCGGCTGAGCATCACCCCGACCCGCTCACCCGGCTGCACGCCACGTTCGCTCAAGGCGGCGGCGATGGTTTCGGCCTGCGCCTGCAATTCGCCGTAGGTGAAGCGGCGCTCGCCCTGGCACAGCGCCAGGTGCTGTGGCTGGCGTTCGGCCTGGGCGCGGATGGCCAGCAGCACGCTGCCGACCTCGGCCATGGCCGCCTGCTCGGCGGCCGGTGCGCTGAGCAGATGCTGCGCGCGATACTGCGCGCTCCAGATGCTCAGCAGCTGATCACGCGGCTGTTGCGGGGCCTGCAGCCAGGCGTCCAGCAGACTGAACAATTCCTCCTGCAGCGCCCGTACCTGCGCGTGGCTGTAGCACGCCGGGTTGGCGTCGTAATCCAGCAGCGGCACACCGTTAGCACCCAGGTGCACTTCCAGGGTCAGGTCTTCCACCGGGCCGGCGCTCAGGCTCAGGGTGCGCGCCGGGCAATCGCCGAAGGTCTGCGGCCGGTCGAACGGCATGATATTGATCAGCGGGCCAAACAGACGCTGCTCGCCGCCGACCCGACCGAGGTCGCGGCGCAGAGATTCATAGCGGTAGTGCTGATGCTTGCGGCTGCTGCGGCGCAGTTTGCCGATGCTCTGCGCGGCCTCGAGCAGGTTGGCCTGATCGCTCAGATCGAGACACAGCGGAGCAATGTTCATCTGCATGCAGGGCACGTTGAAAGAGGCCGAGCCCATGCGGTTCATCACCATCAGGCCGAGCACCTGGGCGGCGCTGCCGCTGACCTGGCGCAGCTGCGCCGACAGTGCGGCCAGCAGCAGGTCTGGCCAACCCAACTTGTGAGCATCGGCCAGTTGATTGAGGGCCTGCCACAGCGCCGGCGGGAATACCGCCGAATGACGGAGGAAAGTCGCCGAAATCGGCGCGACACGCTCACTGAAGCTGACCGCCTCAGGCAGCGCACCGAGCTGTTCGCGCCAGTAGTCGCGGGCGGCGGCCGTGCGGCCATTGCTCTCGCGCTCGGCATCCTCACTCAGCACCGCAGCGTAGTCACCGAACGCGCAAGGCACGGCCGGCTCACCGCGCGTTGCGGCACCGTACAGCTCGGCAATGCGCTGATAGAGCAGGTTACTGCCATAGCCATCGAGGGCGATGTGGTGGATGCAGCCGTAGAGGAAGTCCACCTGCTCGCCCTGCAACAGGGTGAAGCGGCACGGCAACTCGCGCTCCAGGTCGAACGGCTGGCGAATCTCGGCCATGCCCCACTGCTGCACCCAGGCCTGGGCGTCGACCCCGGCCGGTATTTGCACCTGCGCCACGCTGAGCGGCAGCTCGGCCGGGTTGAACCACAGCTGCTCGCTATCGACCACGAAATGCCCGGACAGCGCTTCGCACTCGCTGACCGCCTGGCGCAACGCGGCAAGCAGCTGCGCAGCCTGGATCTTGCCGGCGAAGGCGATGCATTCGGCGGTGTTGAACATGGCGCGGTCTTCATTCAGCACATAACCGTGCCACAGGCCCTGCTGGGCGACACCCAAGCGCCTCATGCGGCACCGCCATGCTGTTCGATCAGGCTCCACCAGCCATTTAGCGTCGGCGTCTTGGCCAGGTCGGTAAAGCTCAGCTCCAGACCTTGCGCGCGCCACTCGCTGAGCAGCGCCATCACCTGGATCGAGTCCAGGCCGTAGTCGAGCAGGTTCTCGTCGGGGTCGAAGGGTTCGTCCAGCTCATCCAGCAGGCTCAGCAGGCGCGCCTGCAAGGCGGCGCGGGTCAAGGCCGGTGCGGCCGCGCGGCCCAGGCTGAGCACCTCGGCGCAGCGAATCACCTGACCGCAGCGAGTCGCCACGTAATTCAGCGCCATCTGGTGGTCGGCCTGGTTGAAGTCGGCCACGCCATCGGCCAGCAGGAACGGCTGGATGTCGCGCATAAAGGCGTCGCAGGCGGTCATCAGGCAGCCGATGTGGGCGTAGATGCCGCCGATGATCAGTTGGTCGCGCCCCAGCTCCTTGAGCATGTGCTCCAGCGGCGAACGCTGAAAGGCGCTGTAGCGCCACTTCACCAGCACCGTGTCGTCCGGTTCCGGGGCCAGCCCGGCGATGATCGCCTGGCGCTCGGGGTGCTGGGTGATGCCCGGCCCCCACATGTCGTTGAGCAGCGCCCGCTCGGCGTCGCTTTGCACGCCCGGTTGGGCGGTGTAGACCAGCGGAATGCCCAGCGCTTTGCACTGCGCGCGCACGGCCGCCAGGCGCTCGACCAGAGCCTGAACGAAGGAGCTGTCGGCCTCCCAGAAGTCGGCGAAATACGCCTGCATATCGTGAATCAGCAGCACCGCGCGGGCCGGATCAAGCGTCCACTGGACCTTGTTTGGCGTCCATTCGCTGGGCATGTTGTAGGGCTGCAGAGCCGGGATAGCCATGGCTAGGATTTCCTTATTCAGAAGGGGATGATTCAGTAGGAGTCAGGTGCGCGGCGATACGCTGGCGCAGGCGGGTCTTGTCGACCTTGCCGACAGCGGTCATGGGCAGCCTGTCGAGGTGTTCGAAACGGTCGGGCAGCTTGTAGTCGGCCAGCCCCAGGCCACGTAAGAACTTGCGCAGGGCAATACTCTTGAGCGCCGGGTCACGGCTGACCACAAAGGCGCAGCTCTTCTCGCCCAGGGCCGTATCGGGCATCGCCACCAGCGCCGCGTGGGTGATCGCCGGGTGTGCCATCAGCAGGTTTTCCACTTCTTCGGCGGCGATCTTTTCGCCACCGCGGTTGATCTGGTCCTTGATCCGCCCGACCACCTCCAGGTAGCCGTCGGCGCGCAGCCGCACCAGATCGCCGGAGCAGTAGAAGCCCTCGGCATCGAAGGCCTGGGCGTTGTGTTCGGGGCTCTGGAAATAACCGCGAATGGTGTACGGCCCACGGGTCAGCAGTGCGCCGATCTCGCCGACCGCCACCGGGTTACCGGCGCGGTCGAGTACGCGCACTTCATCGGCCGGGCTCATCGGGCAACCCTGGGTGCCGAATACGTGTGCCTGGTCATCATCGAGGCGGGTGTAATTGACCAGGCCCTCGGCCATGCCGAACACCTGTTGCAGACGGCAACCCAGTTCGCTGCCGATGCGCTGCGCCTGAGCCTGCGGCAAGCGCGCCCCGCCAACCTGCAGCAGTTGCAGGCTGGCCAGCTCAGGCGCTTTCCCACTAGCGGCCTGCAACCACAACGACAGTGCCGGCGGCACCAAGGCGCTGACATTTACCCGATGGCGGGCGATCAGCGGAAAGCAGGTCGCCGGCCCCGGGTCGGCCGCCAACACCACGCAGCCGCCGGCATGCAACACCCCCAGCGCGCCGGGCGAACTCAACGCAAAGTTGTGCGCCGCCGGCAGCGCACAGAGATAGCGGGTCTCACGGTCAAGTGCACAGATTTCCACGCTACGGCGCACGCTGTAGGCGTAGTCGTCATGGGTGCGCGGAATCAGTTTCGGCGTACCGGTGCTGCCACCGGACAGCTGGAAGAACGCCACCTGATCGGCTGGCGTCGGTGCATAGGCACGCAGCGCGGCAGCCGGCTGCAGCCAGGCGCTCAGCGCGCGTGCAGAATCGGCATCGCCATCTAGCAGCAGGGTATCGAGTTCAGGAATCGCGGCCTGTAATTCATCAAGGAAACTGTCATTGGCAAACAGCGGATGCTGGCGACTGCCGATAAACAGCCGTGGCCGCACCTGCCCGGCGTAGGCCAGCAGCTCCAGGCGACTATGGCTGAACAGCGCGTTGACCGGGGCAATACCGGCCTTGAGCAGGGCGAAGAAGACGCTATAGAACTCGGCCTGATTGCCCAGCTGCACCAGTGCCCGATCACC
The DNA here is from genome assembly GCF_049653025.1 of Pseudomonas sp. Lineage (GTDB taxonomy): Bacteria > Pseudomonadota > Gammaproteobacteria > Pseudomonadales > Pseudomonadaceae > Aquipseudomonas. Next base: position 57,065 of record NZ_JBASFM010000009.1, read on the forward strand.
TGGGCCGAAACCCTGATTGGCCAGGCGCTGGGCCAGGTGAGTGGCTTGCGCATCCAGTTCGGCATAGCTCAGCTGGCGTTCGCCGCAGATCAGCGCAATCGCCTCGGGCTGCGCCTGCACCTGGGCATCCAGCAGTTGCGTCAGCGGCTCGCCACGCCAATAGCCGGCCTGGCGATAGCGCGCGGCAAACTCAGCCGGCCAGGGCGTGAAAGGCACCAAACTCATAGCGCCTCCCGTTGCAGACCGAAGGCCGAGAGCATGGTGCCGAGCTTGTTGCCGGTCTCCAGCCACTCCGACTCCGGACAGGACGCCGTGACCAGCCCCGCGCCGGCAAACAGGCTGACCCGGGTGTGCTCGACGATGCCGCAGCGGATCACCACCGCCCATTCGCCGTTGCCATCGGCATCACTCCAGCCGACGATGCCGCCAAATACGCCACGGTCGAAGGGCTCCAGTTCGGCGATCAATTGCTTGGCCGCCGCCGTCGGGAAGCCGCACAGTGCCGGCGTCGGGTGCAGGCGGCAGGCCAGGCTCAGCGCGGACGCCGGGGTGGCCAGCTCGCCGGCGATCTGCGTCGACAGGTGCCAGAGCCTGGCGGTCTTCAGCAGCGAGGGTGCAGCGGCCACATTCAGGCTGCGGCACAGCGGGCGCAGCTGGCGATCCAGCTCCTCGATCACCAGGCGATGTTCGTGCAGGTCCTTAGTCGATTGCAGCAGCGCCTGCGCCACCCGCTTATCGGCCGCCGGGTCAGGCAGACGCTTGGCCGAGCCGGCCAGCGGGTTGGAGGTGAAATGCCGACCGTGCTGACGCAGCAATAGCTCCGGGCTGGCACCGATCAGCACGCCGCCATCCGGCAAGTCCATGGAAAAGTGATAGGCCTCGGGGTTCTGCTGACGCAGCCCCTGGAACACCGTGGCGGCGCAGGGTGCGTTGTCGAATTCCAGCTGCAACAGCCGCGACAGCACCACCTTGCTGACCTGGCCGCCGCGCAGCACTTCGACGGCACGACCGACGGCCTGCTTGAAGCCGGCCTGGTCCGGCTGCTCGGTGCATTGCCGGGCCTTGCCGCAAGGCAAACCGCAGACCCGGGTCGGCGGCGCGACCGGTAGCAGGCGCGAAACGTGGCGGGGCACAAACAGGCTGGACGGCTGCTGCTTGTCGAAGGGAATCACCCCGACCACCATCGGCTGGCTCAGGCCCGCGGCCTTGGCCTCGGCAAAGGCCGCCTCGACCGCCCGTTCAACGCCATGGCCATCCTCACCAGCAGGCGTCGCGATGGCCTTGAAACAACCGCTGGCCTCAACCCCACCTTCGGGGGAATAAAACCGATAAGTGGGCGCATAGCTACCGCTCCAAGGGGAGCCCCCACGAGCGACACGCGTCAATGCATTCACCCTCACCTCCACAATTAATGCTAATACGAATAATTAGCGTTTGCGTAAGGGCGACGAAAATAGCCACTCGATGAAGTTGCGTCAATTTATTTCGATGGCTCTATTCTGCGGCTTGCTGGCATTTCCATAGGGGCAAAATGCCATGTTCGGCGTGAAAGCCGTTGAAGTGTCGAGGCTTATCAGGCAAATGCGGCGATCGGCGTGCAGGCGCGGCTTAAGCCCGTTTCGCCTAACGCGTCACAGTCGGCTAACGGCTAAATACCCACATCGCGAACGGCCGATCCGCCGGAGAGCCTGCAAAGGCCATCCGGAAGAAACACCAACAACTGGGCGATGGCTCGCGCTAAGCTCTAGGCGAGATTCATAAGGAGATGGCCATGACTGCCAAGGAAGCGCAACTGACCGAGCTGCTCAGCCTCTCGGCGCGCACCCTCACCCACCTGACCGCATCCATTACCGCGATGTCGTTCGAGTTGCTCAACTCGCAAGACAGCGCCGTGCACGCGGCCGCCAACAAGATGATCGAGCGCATGCTGGCGATCAACAACGAGCTGGATCAGCAGTGGCAGCTGATCGGCGACTTGGCGGGCGTCAACCTTGAGCCCACCAACGCCCTGGAGCAGGTAGAACTGCAAGCGCTGGAGAGCGTCAGCGACGAGGCGTGAGCGAACTACGCGCGGAACACCGAGATCTGCTGCTGCAAGCGCACCGACAGCTCGGCCAGTTCCTGGCTGGCAATCGAGCTTTGCCGTGAGCCTTCACCGACTTCGCTGATGCCGCCCTGAAAACGCGTGATGTTTTCGTTGATCTCGTTGGCTACCGAGGTCTGCTCCTCGGTGGCGGTGGAGATCTGCGCGTTCATATCGGCAATGATTTCCACCGCGCGGGTGATTTCATCGAGGATGCTGCCCGACTCCGCCGCTTGCGTGGCGCTGTGCTGCGCCTCCTGGCGCGCCTCGTCCATGGCGTTGACCGCCTGCCGCGCCGAGCCTTGCAGCTCGTCGATCATGCTGCGGATCGATTCGGTGGCGCGCTGGGTATTGCCAGCCAGGCTGCGCACTTCATCGGCCACCACGGCAAAACCGCGCCCGGCATCACCGGCCCGCGCCGCTTCGATGGCAGCGTTCAGCGCCAGCAGGTTGGTTTGCTCGGCGACCCCGCGAATGGTGGTCAGCACCTGGCTGATATTGTCCGACTGCTTGTTCAGCAACTCGATCACCTGGGTCGCGCTGTTGACCTTGGCGGACAGCGACTGCATGGCCTGCACATTGCTGCGCACCGTGCTGCTGCCGGCACGCGCCTTGCTGTCCGCCTGAGTGGCATGCTGCGCCGCGCTCAGGGCATTGCTGGCGACTTCCTGAATCGCCGCGCTCATCTCGTTGATCGCGGTCGCCACCATGATCACTTGGTCTTCCTGGGCGCTGGCCGAATGGCTGACCTGCTTGCTGATCGAGCTCATTTCCTCGGATGAAGACGCCAGCTGCTCCACCGCACGGCCGAGGTCGGCGACCAGTTTCTGGAAGCGCTCCATCATGCTGTTGAACGCCCGCCCGGTGCTCGCCAGCTCATCGTCGCCCTCGATGGTGACGCGGCGGGTCAGGTCGGCCTGCTCGGCAATTTCGCTGATCACCGCCTGCATATGGCTTAACGGACGGTTGATCGAGCGGTAGATCGCGTAGGCGAGAAACGCCAACAGCAGTACCACCAGCACGCTGCCGATCACATAGAACTTCACCAGTGCCTGGTAATCGGCCTCCGATTGTTCATTGAACGCCTTCGCCACGCCGACCTGGTAGTCGAACAAGGCTTCGAAGGCTACGAGGAACGGGTCATAGGCCGCATAGATTTCACGGTTGAAGCTCGAGCTGTCCTGGGCTTTCAGGCGGCCATCATCGACCTGCGTCAAACGCTGGTCGATCAACTCATGCACCGCCGGCTGCGCCCGCTTGACCACGTCCAGCAGGCGTTGCTCTTCGCCCGTGATGGAAGTCGCCAGGTAATCGGCCCAGGCCTTGTCCGCACGGCTCAGCGAGTCCCGCACCTCACGGCGGAAGGTCGGACCATCGATCAAGTCGGCGCGGTATTTATGCGACAGGTCGATCAATGCATTGGCATAGCCATTGGTCACGTTGGTCAGCTGGCGCATCGGTGACACGCGATCGACGTACAGGCTATGAATCCCAGCGTTCAAGGCACTCATCTGCCCCAGCGAAACAACGGCCAGCAGCACCAGCATCACCAGTGGCGGCAGGGCAAGCAGGAGTAGGCGGAACTTCACCGTCATCTGGCTGAGCATAGGTAAACCTCATAACTGCATGGGAAGGTCGTGCGTGCGCACACTTGCCTATCGGCCTGCGGGGTGTTTCCTGAAGCGCAGCACCTGCTGGCGCAAGCAGGCGTACGGCAACTATAGGTCAGGCCGGCGCACCACGCGGCCTGCACGTCACTCGGGGCGCAGGCGCAAGCCGCGCCGCTCGGCTATGGTTTGAGGGCGCACCAACATAAAGCCAAAACTGTCCCTGAGGTCAGAACTCAGTGCACGGCGCGGCTCGGTGAGTGCTGCAAGCACCTGAAGTGTCCGGCGCAAGGCTTGTTACAGAGCGCTGTGCCGGGAGTAGTTAGAACTTGGCGCTGTTTTTGCTCTAATACCGGCAGCCTGACCAGTCAGACAGGTTTAAAACCATAACTAAGCACTTCAGGAGCACCTTGATGAACCGTACTCTTTCCTCCCTGGCCCTGGCCCTGGCCGGCGGGCTGCTGGCGGGCGGCCAGGCCGTTGCCGGTGACCTGATGCAATGGCAGAACAACAGCCTGACCTACCTGTATGGCCATGACTTTAAGATCGACCCGGAAATCCAGCAGACGCTGACCTTCGAGCACGCCAGCGGCTGGTCTATCGGCGACCTGTTCTTCTTCGTCGACGGCATCAAGTACAACACCGACGCCACCAACGGTGCTGGCGACGGCCACACCTTCTACGGCGAACTGTCGCCACGCCTGTCGTTCGGCAAGCTGTTCGACGGCAAACTGGAATTCGGCCCGATCAAGGATGTGCTGCTCGCCACCACCTACGAGTTTGGTGAAGACGATGTCGAGTCCTACCTGATCGGCCCTGGCTTCGACCTGGCGATTCCCGGCTTCGACTACTTCTCGCTGAACTTCTACAACCGGACTACGGATGGCAAGCGCGACGGCGACAACGTCTGGCAGATCACCCCGGTGTGGAGTTACACCATCCCGGTCGGCAAATCGGATGTGGTGATCGACGGCTTTATGGATTGGGTGGTCGACAACGACGAGAGCTACCACGCCAACCTGCACTTCAACCCGCAGATCAAGTACGACCTGGGCAAGGCCATGAGCTGGGGTGAGAAGCAGCTCTACGTCGGTATCGAATACGACTACTGGAAAGACAAGTACGGCATCGACAACGACAGTTTCCTCGGTGACGAAATCCTCCAGGGCACCGACCAGAACACCGCCAGCCTGCTGGTAAAAGCGCACTTCTGATCCTGCCGCAGCCCCCGTCAGCCCTGCGCCATCCGGGCGGGCGGGGGCTTCCCGCCTGAGCGCCGTCACGCCTGCGCAACCGCGCCACAGCCCAAAGCGGCTAAAACCCTATATAATCTGCGGCCTTTCGCGACTGAACAACCAAGGACCCGCCGTGAGCACTCTGCCACCCTGCCCCAAATGCAACTCCGAATACAGCTATGAAGACGGCGCGATGCTGATCTGCCCGGAGTGCGCCCATGAGTGGTCAGCCACCGCGGCCGACGCGGCGGATGAGGCCAAGGTGATCAAGGATTCGGTCGGTAATGTGTTGCAGGACGGCGACACCATCACCGTGATCAAGGACCTCAAGGTCAAGGGCTCCTCGCTGGTGGTCAAGGTCGGCACCAAGGTCAAGGGCATCCGCCTGTGCGATGGCGACCACGACATCGACTGCAAGATCGACGGTATCGGCGCGATGAAGCTTAAGTCCGAGTTCGTGCGCAAAGTCTGACAGGCCGCAGAACACCAAGCCCCGGCCATGTGCCGGGGCTTTTTTATGACCGCATATCTGCCCGAGTGGATAAAGCCAACGCGCAGCTGCACAGCCGCCATGCGGTTGGCTAGGCTCAATACAGCGCCGGTGTTTAGCCAGCGCTGATCAGGAGGCCGCCATGCGTATTGTTGCGCTCTACTTGTTGCTGCTTGCCCCGCTGCTGCAGGCCGAAGAATGGAAAGTGGTGGGCGATGAGCAGTTTGCGCCCTACAGCTTTGTCACCATCGAGGATGACCAGCCACGCGGACTGGATGTCGAGTTGGTCGAGGCCGTGATGCAGGAGGCCAAGATCCCCTACAGCCTGCGCCTGTATCCCTGGGAACGGGTCAAACGCATGATTGATCGCAGCGAAGTGGCGATGGCCTTCCAGTTCGCCGGCACCCCAGAACGTATGCAGCAGTACGAACTGGTCGGGCCGATCCGCACCGGTTCTACGGTATTTATGACCTCGCAAAAAACCACCCTCAACGCATGGACCGAGCTCGACGACCTGTCGCCTTACACCATTGGCCAGGTACGCGGTTACGCCTACCAGTCAGACTTCGACAAGGCCGAACTGTCGCGCGACACCAGCGCGCAGAACCCGCGACAGCTGGTGTCGATGCTGCTGGCCGGGCGCATTGATGTGATAGTCGGTGACCGCGTGCAGCTGATGTATTTCGTTCGCGAACAACGTGCCGAACAGAACGTGCGCATCCTGCCCAAGCCGTTGGTGGAAATGCCGCGTTATGTGGCCTTCGCCAAGGGCGATACCGCCCGTGCCAAACAGTTCTCGGCAGCACTGGAGCGTTTAAGACAGGCTGGCACGCTAGATAGCATTCACAAACGCTGGCGCTGAGCCACGCCCCTTACTTTCGTCACTCAGGAACCTGCCATGCGCGCCGTCTTCTACTCAGTATTGCTCTCGACCAGCCTCGCCCTGAGCGCCTGCGGCGCAGGTGAAACCGCCGCGACCGCCAGCCTGCAAGCCGAACAGGCCGCACAGCTAAAACAGCAGGCGGAACAGCTCAAACAGCAGATCGAAGCGGCCAACGCGCAGAACCACAAGCGCCTGGAAGAAGGTTACTGAACGGGCAGGAAGTTCATAAATATCAAGCCCTGGGCATAACTCACGCCCATGCGCCGGTAGCGCTCATCCAGCACGTCGGTGAGCAGATCCAGGCGCGCGACTATCTTGCCGAACTCCACGGCGTAGCTGAGGTTATGCCCCTCGGCGGAAATCTCGTTAGATAGTAGCCAGGGCTTGCCGCCGGCATCCGTGCGCTGGGCGAGCATCCAGCTGGCCTTCTCGATATTGCGCGCGGCGTTGTGGATAAATTGCGGGTCGAGGGTATCGCTCAGGTAGTACTCGGTACGCCCGCCGTGAGCGGTAATCAGCATGCTGGCCAGCGCATAGACAAACGCGCCGACCCGGTCGCCCCGGTACTCGGCACTGAGGGCAAAACTCAGCGCGGCGACATCGCTGCGCCCGCCCAGCTGCGGCAGCGGTTGGTCCAGTTCGATGGCACGGTGCACGGCGCGCTTGGCCGACTCGGCATCGGCCAGACCGGTCTTGCGCCACTCGCGCGGGTTGCGCAGGTAGAGCTTGTCCATCAGCCGGTAGAGGCTGTTGAGGTTGTTGCGCATGCCGAGCGTGGCCATGCGGTCGGCATGGCTCTGGAAGAACTCGGTGGGTTTGATCGCGCTGCGGTTGCTGACGATGGTCTGGTGATCCTGCCGCGTTGAGCAGCCGCTGACTGCCAGCAACAGCACCACCAGCACCGACAAACGCCACACCACCACGGCGCTGCCGCCCAGCCAGTTGGGGCGCTGATTCAGCCATTGCCAATGCTGCACAGTACTCATCAGAGGAGCTCGTCCGCTGCGGTGTGATGGGGTAACGCTAGCAATAAAATCCAGATTGGCCAGTTCCTCCGCCCAAAGGCATGACTTTCAGCACAATCAACTACCTAGCGACATAAGCTCAGGTGGACTGCCAACAGGCCGTGTGCATCGACAAAGGTTAGTAAGGCGTAAGGAAAGCGCCGACGAAAGGCCCATTGCAGAGCGCTTTTACCGGTATGATCCGCGGCTTTTTTGCCGCCGAGTTGCCCATGCCGCGCCTGCTTGCCCTGCTCTGCCTGTTAGTTGCCCTGCCCAGCTTCGCCGATGCGCCAAAAACCTTTAGCGCCGCGAAGAAAATCGCCTGGACGCTGTATGCCGAACGGCCCACGACCTTCTATTGCCACTGCAACTACAGCGGCAACCGAGTCGACCTGGCCAGCTGTGGCTACCAGCCGCGCAAACAACTGCGCCGCGCGCAACGGCTGGAATGGGAACACGTGGTGCCGGCCTGGGTGATCGGCCATCAGCGCCAGTGCTGGCAACAGGGCGGACGCAAGAATTGCGCGCGCAAGGATGCCGCGTTCAAGGCCGCCGAAGCCGACCTGCACAACCTGGTGCCAAGCATCGGCGAAGTGAATGGCGACCGCTCCAACTACGCCCTCGGCATGCTCAGCGACAAACCCACGCAGTACGGAAGCTGCCCGATGGTGGTCAACTTCAAGGCGAAAACCGCCATGCCGCCGGTGCACGCCCGCGGCGCATCGGCGCGCATCTATCTATATATGGCCGAGCGCTACCAGTTGCGCCTGTCCAAGCTCGACCGGCGCACCTATGAAGCCTGGAGCCGGCAATACCCGGTCAGCGAATGGGAGCGCTGGCGCAACCAGCAGGTCGGCTGTGCGATGGGCCACGGCAACCGCTATGTCGGTGCCATCGACCTCGGCCAATGCAGCCCGCAACGGCATGCCGGCGCTAGCGCCCGGACCAAAGGCTAAGCCAGCCAACGGCACGACCAGCGCGGGCCACAGCGCTTAGGGCAAAGCCCGTTACACTGTAAAAAAACCTCGGAGGGCTGGTATGCACAGTGTGGGTATCACCCGTGGCGTGGCAGCCCTGCTCTGCCTGGCATGCAGCCCCAGTTATGCCGAGGAGATCACCCTGGCCTCACCCGCCTACTGGTGCCCGTTCAGTTGCACCGCCGGCGCGCAGCAGGAAGGCTTTACCGTCGAGATCATCCGCTGGATCTACGCCCGCCACGGCATCAGCGTGCGCCTGGTCAACCAGAACTACAGCCGCGCCCTCAGCGAGGTGCGCAGCGGCCGCTACACCGCCACCCCGTCGACCCTCAAGGCGGAAGCGCCGGACTTCAGCTACCCAGCGCAGGCAATCTCGTCCAACCGCTTCTGCTTCTACACCCTTGCCGGCAGCTCCTGGCAGTACAACGGCAGCGCAAGCCTCACCGGCCAGCAGGTCGGCATCATCCAGAACTACGCCTACGGCCCGGCCCTGGATGCACTGATCCAGGCCCAGCCCGAGCGTTTTCAGGCGCACACCGGCAACGACCTGACCCTGCGCCTGATCCAGCAATTGCAGCGTAAGCGCCTCGACAGCTTTATCGAAGAAGAAAACCTGGTCAGCTACACCCTGCTGCACAACCCCGGCCACAGCCTCCGTCAGGCCGGTTGCGAACCCGGCAGCCTGGCCTATATGGCCATCTCGCCCAACCACCCACGGCGCGCCGAATACGCCCAGATGTTCGACAGCGGCATGCAGGAAATCCGCCGCAGCGGCGTGCTCAACCAGATTCTCTCGGCCTACGGCCTGAGTGACTGGCAGCACTAGACAGCCGGCCTTTACACAGGATTTACATTGCCCGCTGCAATGCCGACCACGGCGCACAGTCGAAACTACTGACCGGGAAAAACCGGTGTCCCACAGGAGTTTCCGACATGCTTGCGCGCATCCCCCTTATCACCGGCCTGGTGGCCAGCCTGGCCGTGCTCAGTCAGGCCGCCGCCCAGGCGTCCAACCGCGACGCGGCGATTGCCGGCGCAGTGGTGGGTGCGGTGATCGGCGGAGTTATCGTCAGCCAGAGCCGCCAGGTGCAGGTCTACGAGCCGCCACCACCGGCGTACTACCCACCGCCCGCGGCCTATTACCCGCCGCAACCGGTGTACTATGAGCCACGGCCGGTCTACTACACACCAGGCCCGGTGTATTACATCCCCGAGCCACCACGCCACAGGCGCTGGCATGGGCACGGCCATAAACGCCGCCACCACGGCCATGGCGGCTATGACTATGGCGACCGCTGGTAAGCAAAAAGCCCCGCAGATGCGGGGCTTTTTCTTAGGAATCCATTAACGCTCACGCCAGCCACGGCAAACCCTCATCAACCACCCTGCCGTCCGAGCCAGACTGGCCACCAAGGACAGCAAGCTGGCACTGCGCGCCACTGTTTCCCCTCAGCGAGGCGCATAGAGTGGTAACGGCCGATCACTGCCCGCCAGGCCGGCGGTGATCCCGAGCCCCCCCCGCAGAGGAGACAAGCTGATGAGTGCCAAAGCCCAGTTCACCCATATGCAGGACGGCAGCGCCGAAGACTGGCGCATCATCGCCCAGGACTTTATGGCGCATGCCGCCAAGTTGCCCGAGCGCATCCTCACCCACCTCAAGTTGCTGGATGGCGACTTCGGCGGCTTCCCGATCGACCGCCTGAGCCACTCGCTGCAAACCGCCACCCTCGCCTACCGCGATGGCCGGGATGAGGAATATGTGGTCTGCGCCCTGCTGCACGACATCGGCGACACGCTCGGCAGCTACAACCACCCGGACATCGCCGCGGCCATGCTCAAGCCCTTCGTCAGCCCGGACTACCACTGGATGGTGGAGAAGCACGGGATCTTCCAGGGCTACTACTTCTTCCATCACCTGGGCATGGACCGCTACCTGCGCGAGCAATTCAAGGATCACCCGCAGTACCAGGCCACCATCGAATTCTGCGCCCGCTACGATGCCGCGGCGTTTGACCCGCAAGGTGAAGTACTGCCGCTGGAGTTTTTTGAGCCGATGCTGCGCAGGGTGTTCGCACAGCCTAAGCAGTCGATTTATAAGGCGGCGGTTGAGGGCTAGGTGGCGGTGCCCGCAGCTTGACGGGTAGTTGTTATGTGAAGGCCATGGCTTGGATAGCCGATTGGCCGTGCTCGTCGTTTCACCAATATGTACAAGCGGGGTTATTGCCGGGGGATTGGGCGAGTGGCGAGGACATCGATAAAGCAGTAGGCGAACGTGGTGAGCTGTGATCTGGGATAGCCATCAAGGAACCAGGCTGAGCACAAAGCAGAGGCTTAAGCAGCGCATGACGCCTTGAAGAATGGGCCCACAGAATAGTGGGCCGGGGCCGATTAGAAGCGATAGGCCAGGCCCAGCGATAGGGTCTGGGTCTTGAAGTCCACCTTGTGCTTCATGCTGCTGCTGATGCCAGGGAAACCCGGATTGCTAGCCACGAACGTGGTATCCAGCGAGCCATAGTCGGCATAGAGGTATTCGCCGCGCAAGGAGCAACGTTCGCTGAGCGCATATTCGCCACCGAGGCCCACTACCCAGCCGGTCTTGGTTTCTTCACTGGAACCCTGACCACGGCCGTCGACACCAAGCGTGTCGGCATACTGCGCCTCCAGCTTGACACGGGTGACGGCAACGCCAGCAGTCACATAGGCCAGCCATTGATCCTGGGCCCAACCCAAGCGCCCGCGCAGGGTGCCTTGCCAATCGGCCTCGACAGACTGCTTGAGGCTGAACTGCTCCGGCGGGATAGACAGAACGGTTTCTGGGGATGGGCTACGCGACTCGTCGAAACTCAGGCTGTTGAGACTCGCCTCGATACCCCAGTACAGATCGCCACTCTGCACGCCATAACCAGCGAACACACCAGCCGAAGCATTCCATTGCGAGAGGTTACCCTCCCCCATGGCGGCCAACTGCGTCGGGTCGGTAGCGCTGAAATAGTCCGTGGGCGACCCGCTCGACACCCTTGTCTCGGCATCAGCGTCGCCCTCGGCACCGCCGAGGCTGGCCCCAAGGTAGGCACCGGACCAGTCGCGGGCTGACAAACTATCGGCATAAGCCAGGGCGGGCAGCAGATTGGCGGCGCTCAGCAGGCTGAGGGCGGCGAGGTATGAATGGCGCAATGCAGATCTCCTTGGGTGAGGCGGCAACAGCCGGCAGACCTAGCGATTATTGATGAGGGAGTGGCGTATTGCCAGCAGCCTGATGCTTGGCCGCCCCCAGAGGCTCTAGCACTGCAAAGTGCAGTCAACTCGCCGCAGCTTGATTGGCGCTGCTTACTGGTTTCGGCCCTACGCCGAGGTACTCAACGCCAATCCACAAGGCCATAGCGCCCCAGGATCTTGGCCAACTGGCCGCTGCTTCTGAGCTCGACCATGGCCTCATCAAGCGCCTTGGCATGTGCCGCAGAGTCAGGGTTGTGCGGGGCAAAACCGACATAAAAATCCAGGCCGCCCTGGTAGCAGCCGGCGTTGTCGATGCTCTGCTTGAGTCCTGACTTTTGCAGCAGGTAGGCGGCCACCATCGAGTCTTCGGCGGTGGCGTCAGTTCGCCCACGCGCAATCATCTGGAAGATGCGCAGCAGGGCCTGGTTGCCCGAGATGTAGGTGATCTTGCCGTCTTGCCCGGCGCGCCCTAGGTAGCTGTTTAGCGGTTCGCCATACAGGTAACTCTCGATTAAGGTCAGACGCACGTGCGGCAAGGAGTCGGGGCCCGCATAAACCCAAGGAGCGCCGCGCTTCTTGTAGAAGCAGCCTTGCGAGCGGCCTTGCTCGATGCTGGGGTAAACAAGCTCAGGTGCTTCTTCACGAGCCGCTATCACGATCGCATCAAGCGTGCCTTGGGAGAGCTCCTGCACGGAGCGCTTCCACGGCAGGAAGTGATAGCGGATATCGTCAGGACCACTGCCAAACGCATGCTGCAAGATTTCTATGACAAACCCAGGCGGGTCAGCCAAGCGGTCTTCGCCGGGGGTGTCGGCTTTGCAGTAATAAGGGCAGTAATCGTCTAGTGCGACTTGCAAGGGCTGCGCAGCGTTAGCTGTACTGCTCAAAGTCAAAGCAAGGGCAGTAAGTACCCAGCCAGTTAAGCGCATGGTCAGCCTGAATCGAGTGGTTGTCATTAGTTGGTAACTATAGATGTTAGCTGGGCTGCCGCAGGTCACCTGAGGTCAGTCGGGGACCGTATCTAGCGGATTTGTGGACGGCAAAAGGCGGCGATGCAGGATTAGACGGGGATACAGTAGCTATCCCGCCGCAGCGGCAGTGACACGAATTAAGCCTTTCGCCCTTACGGCGAGTTACTTTCTCTTTGCACGCGCAAAGAGAAAGTAACCAAAGAGAAAGCGCGCCCTGCATCCGGGTTTCGCTGCGCTCAACTCCCCTCGCTCCGGCACTGTTCCGAGGGTCGTCACGGTGGGCCATCCCTGGCCCATCGTTCCTCGTTTGGCATCCATGCCAAACGCCCCTCTCCACAGCACCTCCACTCGGCCTCCTGACGGGATTCGGGGACCG
>NZ_JBASFM010000010.1:0-20780 GCF_049653025.1 Pseudomonas sp.
TCCTCGGTCAACGACCTGCCTGACAGCTTCAGCCTTGAATTCCGGGGTAAATCGTTGGGTGCTCATAGACTTCCTCCTATGCTCAAAGCATAGGCCGGGGATGTCTACCGGAGCGGGGGTAGTCCACAGGTCAGCGTAGAGGGACTGCTGAGCCCCCGCGTAGCGATTCATTACCAACTGAATGGTCGACCTCGTCATCGAATGCTACTGGAGCTGGCCCCGTACGCACATAAGCCCAACCGGTACGCGACCAATATGCAGTGAAGGAATGCAGGTTGTATGGCGCCCCCTGCTGGGGTCGAACCAGCATCTAGCCCTTAGGAGGGGCTTATTCTATCCATTGAACTAAGGGGACAAGAGCATGAAGCGGCGCTGATTTTACCCGTTCTCAATGTGCAGTAAATCAATGATTGGATAAGAACCAGTATCTAGCCCTTAGGAGGGGCTTATTCTATCCATTGAACTATGGGAACCAGGGCTGGATAGACAGGCTACCAGCGGGCGGCATCTTAGCGAGGCTGGGCGAATTTGTCATGCCGCTGCCATTATCGGCGCGCCATACTGCCAACTGACTGCCAACCGGCCGTCATAAGGAGAGGAGATCGCCATGCGCCACGCTGCCTCGCATCACCTGCCAGACTCGCCCTTTGCCGACTTTAACCTGCGTGCGGCCAGCGTGACCGATGCCGCGGCACTGGCGGCGCTGCTGCAACAACTGGCCCCGGAAGAGCCACGCGCCGATGCCAAGCTGCTGGCCTTGCGCCTGAGAGAGCTGCCAGCCAGCTGCGTGGTGCTGGTGGCCGAGCGGGACGGCAAGTTGCTCGGCACCTGCACGGTCAACCTGATCGAGCACCTGGCGCACAACTTTGCCCGCTCGGCGATTCTTGAAGATGTGGTGGTGGATGGCGAAGCGCGCGGCCTGGGGATTGGCCAGGCGCTGATGGGCAAAGCCATCGAACGCGCCCGCGCCTGGGGTTGCTACAAGCTGGCGTTGTCCAGCAGCCAGAGCCGTGAGGCCGCCCATGCCTTTTATGCCAACCTGGACTTCAAGCCGCATGGCATCAGCCTGGCGCTAACGCTCGACTAAGAAGCCATTTGCAACGGCTCGGCTAACGGCCGAACCGCTCCTCGGCCAATTGATCGGCAATTTCCACGGTGGTCTTACCCGCCGCATCGGCGCGCTGGAATATCTGTTCCAGCGTCGCCCCGATGCCTTCGATATGCGCCTGCAACTGCGCCGCACTGCCGCCAGTGCGCTCGTAGCAGACGTCGATGATGCCGCCGGCGTTGATCGCGTAATCCGGCGCATACAGGCAACCACGGCGGCGCAACTCTTCGGCCAGGCCGGCGTCGGCCAACTGGTTATTCGCCGCCCCGGCGATGATTGGCGCGCGCAGCACCTCCAGGGTCTGCTGGTTGATGATGCCGCCCATGGCGCACGGCGCGAACACATCCACTTCCAGACCGAAAATCGCCTGCTGGGTAACCGCCGTTGCGCCCAGTTGCTCGACCGCGCGGCGCACATTGGCCTCGACGATGTCGGTGACCCACAGCTCGGCCCCGGCGGCCTTGAGTTGCCGGGCCAGATCGAAACCGACCTGCCCTACCCCCTGGATCGCCACCTTGAGGCCACGCAGGTCATCACGCCCCAGACGCTGTTTCACCGCGGCCTGAATGCCGATAAACACCCCATAGGCAGTGGACGGCGACGGGTCGCCGTTGCGCGTACCGCCCTGCACCGTGTCGCGCAGCCCGGCACCCGCCACGTGGCGACTGCGCTCGGCCATGATCTGCATTTCCGCCACCCCGGTGCCCGAGTCGGCGGCGGTGATATAGCGCCCGCCGAGGCTGTCGACAAAGTCACCCATGGCCTGGAACAGCGCCTCACTCTTGCCACGGTGCGGATCACCGATGATCACCGCCTTGCCGCCACCCAGTGGCAGGTTGGCCAGCGCCGATTTGTAGGTCATGCCGCGCGACAGGCGCAGCACATCGCGCAACGCCTCATCGTCATTGGCATAGGCCCACATGCGGCAGCCACCGAGGGCCGGGCCGAGGTTGCGGTTGTGGATGGCGATAATGGCCTTCAGGCCGCTGGCCTGGTCGTGACCAAAGACCACCTGCTCGTGGTGATCGAACTCGATATGAGAGAACACGGACATGGGAATTCCTCGAATGGGGTTGTAGGGCAGCCCCCTCTCCCATTACCGGGAGAGGGTCCGCAACGTGCGTAAGGGGGATTAAGCCGCAGGTTCGAACAACTGCACCGCCTGGATCTCGCTGACCAGCATGCGCGCCTTGAGCTGCGCCGCCTGTTCGCGGGCCTTGCTCAAGCTGCGCTCCTTGACATGGCCATAGCCGCGGATCTGCTCCGGCAATTCGGCCAGGGCCACCGCGCTGCGGTAGTTGTCGGCGTTGAGCTCCTTGAGCAGGTACTCGAGGCTCTGCTCGTAGTCGTCGATAAGCTGCAGCTCCAGCTTGCGCTCGGCGCTGTAGCCGAACAGGTCCAGCGGGGTACCACGCAGGAACTTGAACGTGGCCAGCACACCGAAGGCCTTGAGCATCCAAGGGCCAAACTGACGCTTGCGTGGTTCGCCGGTGCTGGCGTCCGGCTTGCTCAGCCAGGACGGAGCCAGGTGGAACTGCAGGCGGTAGTCGCCCTGGAACTGCGCTTCTAGCTGACGGATAAAACTGCCGTCGCTGTACAGCCGCGCCACCTCGTACTCGTCCTTGTAGGCCAGCAGTTTGAAGTAATAACGCGCCACGGCCTTGCTCAGGGCTTGGTCAGCGCTCTTGTCGGCCTGCTGCACCCGCGCTACCAACTCGCGGTAGCGCTCGGCGTAGGCGGCGTTCTGGTAGGCAGTCAGGCGCACCACGCGGTCGGTAACCAGCTCATCCAGGGTCTGGCAATGCGGTGCCTCGATCACTTCCGGTTTGGCCAGACGCTCCACCGCGGCGATATCGTGCGCGGCGCGGCGGCCCCAGAGGAATGCCTGTTGGTTGAGCTGTACCGCCACCGCATTGAGTTCGATGGCTTTGTTGATCGCCTCGGCCGATACCGGCACCAGGCCCTTCTGGTAGGCAAAACCGAGCATAAACAGGTTGGTGGCGATGCTGTCGCCGAGCAGGCGCGTGGCCAGCCGGCTGGCGTCGACGAAGTGAGTCTTGCTTGCACCAACCGCCTCGGTCAGCGCCTCGCGCATGGCCGCGCCCGGCACCTGGGCATCGGGGTTGCGGGTGAACTCGGCAGTGGCGGCTTCATGGCTGTTGACCACCGCATGGGCGATCTTGTCGTTCAGCTTGGCCAGGGCCTCTTCGCTGGCCGCCACCACCAGGTCGCAACCGAGCAGCAGGTCGGTCTCGCCGGCGGCGATGCGCACGGCGAAGATGTCGTCCTGCTTGGCGGCAACACGAATATGGGTCACCACCGGGCCGAACTTCTGCGCCAGGCCGGCCTGGTCGAGCACGCTGCAGCCCTTGCCTTCAAGGTGCGCAGCCATACCCAGCAATGCGCCGACGGTGGTCACACCGCTGCCACCGACACCGGGCAGCAGGATGTTCCAGGGGCGATCCAACGCCGGCTGATGCGGTTCCGGCAGGGCGATAAACAATGCGCCATGGCCGACCGCCGTGGGTTTGCGCAGGCTGCCGCCGTGCACGGTGACGAAGCTTGGGCAGAACCCCTCGACGCAGCTGAAATCCTTGTTGCAGGAGTTCTGGTCGATCTCGCGCTTACGCCCCAGTTCGGTTTCCAGCGGCAGCACCGACAGGCAGTTGGATTTCACGCTGCAATCGCCACAGCCCTCGCACACCGCCGGGTTGATAAAGGCACGCTTCTGCGGGTCGACCAGCTTGCCGCGTTTGCGCCGACGGCGTTTCTCGGTGGCGCAGGTCTGGTCATAGATGATCACCGAGCAGCCCTGGAACTCGCGCAGCTCGCGCTGCACCGCATCCAGCTCGCGGCGGTGGTGGAAGGTCACAATGGGTGCGAAGGTGGCGCGGGTTGGGTATTTCTCCGGCTCGTCAGTGACCAGGGCGATGCGCTTCACCCCTTCGGCATACACCTGCTGGCTCAGTTGATCGACGCGCAGCTCGCCGTCGATTGGCTGGCCGCCGGTCATGGCCACCGCATCGTTGTAGAGAATCTTGTAGGTGATATTGACCCCGGCAGCCACGGCCGCGCGCAGTGCCAGCTGGCCGGAGTGGAAGTAGGTGCCGTCACCCAGGTTCTGGAAGATATGCGGGGTGTCGGTAAAGGGGGCCTGGCCGATCCAGGTCGCGCCCTCGCCGCCCATCTGGGTAAAGGTGTCGGTGTTGCGGTCCATCCACTGGGTCATGTAGTGGCAACCGATACCACCCTGGGCGCGGCTGCCTTCCGGCAGTTTGGTCGAGGTGTTGTGCGGACAACCCGAGCAGAAATGCGGTGTGCGCACGGTAGTGTGCTTGGGCGCGGCCAGCGATGCTTCCTTGGCGGCGAGAAAGGCCAGACGCTCGTCGATGCTGGCGCTGCTGTAGATCGGCGCGAGGCGCTTGGCGATGGCGCGGGCGATCATCGCCGGAGTCAGTTCGGAGAGGTTGGGCAGCAGCGAATGGCCGGCTTCGTCGAACTCACCAACCACTACTGGGCGCTTGCCCACGGGCCAGTTGTAGAGCTGACCGGTGAGCTGGTCTTCGATGATGCTGCGTTTTTCCTCGACCACCAGAATCTCGTCCAGGCCCTCGGCGAATTCATGCACCGAGACCGGCTCCAGCGGCCAGCTCATGCCGACCTTGAGCACGCGTAGGCCCACCTGGGCGCACAGCGCTTCATCCAGACCAAGGTCATCCAGAGCCTGACGCACGTCCAGATAGGACTTGCCGGTGGTGATAATCCCTAAGCGCGGGTTGGGCGAATCGAGCTTGATCTGATTGAGGTTGTTGGCCAGGGCGAAGGCGCGCGCGGCGTAGATCTTGTAGGTATTGAGGCGCGCTTCCTGGGCCAGGGGCGGGTCCGGCCAGCGGATATACACGCCATCTTCCGGCAGCTGGAAGTCCTCGGGAATCTTCACCGGCATACGCAGCGGATCGACATCCACCACGGCGGAGGAGTCGACGTTCTCGGCGATGGTCTTCAGCGCCACCCAGCAACCGCTGTAGCGCGACAGCTCCCAGCCGATGATGCCGTAGTCGAGAATTTCCTGGACGTTGGCCGGATTGAGGACCGGAATCGAGGCGGCAATAAACGCATGCTCGCTCTGGTTGGCGATGCTGGAAGACTTGCAGCCATGGTCGTCGCCGGCCAGCAGCAGCACGCCGCCATGCTCGGATACGCCGGCCGAGTTGCCGTGCTTGAACACATCACCGCAGCGGTCCACGCCCGGGCCCTTGCCGTACCACATGGCAAATACGCCGTCGTAGCGAGCACCGGGAAACAGGCTGGTCTGCTGGCTGCCCCACACCGAGGTGGCAGCCAACTCCTCGTTGACGCCCGGCTGGAAGTGGATGTGATTTTCTTTGAGGTACTGCTTGGCGTCCCACAGGCTCTTGTCGAGGTTGCCCAGCGGCGAGCCACGGTAGCCTGAAATAAAGCACGCGGTATTCAAGCCATGAGCTGCGTCGCGTTGCTTCTGCAGCATGGGCAGACGGGTCAACGCCTGGGTGCCGGTCAGGTAGAGGTGACCGGTAGCAAGGCGGTACTTGTCATCCAGGCGGATCTCGGCCAGAGACATTGGGGCGCTCCTTTTATTATTTTGGCGAGCTGGGGTGGCAACGGTTAATGCCTACCTCGTTAAGCCTAGTGCGGGATCTCCACACAAGGCGCATGGCCAAGAATATGAACGGAGCGCGGCGCTTTTTTATTTCTTTTTGCTGGCCGTTTTGCAGATACTGCGCATGATTAATCCAACAACAAGAAAAAATTGGACACAGTCATGCAAGAAAAACTCAGCCCCATTGATCGAAAGATTCTCCGTCTGCTGCAACACAACGCCGACCTCTCCGCCGCCGAGATCGCCGAGAAGGTCGAGTTGTCACAATCGCCCTGCTGGCGGCGGATTCACCGCATGCAGGAAGACGGCATCATCGAGCGCAAGGTTGCCCTGCTCAGCCACAAGCAACTGGGCTTCAGCATCACCGTATTTGTCGATATCAAACTGTCGGCCCACGGGCGTAGCAACCTGGAAGAATTCGAGCAGGCGGTGGTCGGTTACCCCGAGGTGCTGGAGTGCTTCACCATGGCCGGCGGCTCGGACTACCTGCTCAAGGTGGTGGCCAAGGACATCGCCAGCTACGAGCGCTTCCTGCGCGACCACCTGCTGCAACGCCCGCACGTGCACGAGGCGCACTCGCATATCGCCATGAGCGAGGTCAAACGCACCACCGAGCTGCCGCTGGATTGAGCCGTGTTGTAGCCCGGATGTAATCCGGGACATGGGCGACACACCGCCCCAGATTGCATCCGGCTACGAGCTGCACTGCAGCAGACCGTAGGGTGGGTTAGCGACGCCGAACAGCGTTCGATAATCCAACTGCGATAACAGCGCGGCGCGTAACCCACCAAACGATGGAACGCGTTGTGCCGATGGTGGGTTACGCCGCGCCCGAAGTCGCGTGACGCCGGACAAGCTCGGTAGGCGGCTAACCCACCCTACGAACAGCCTGCTCATAGCACTCGCCCATCGCAGGCCAGGCTAACCCCTGCCGGCAGGGCGTCGGGATGTTCCAGCAGCCAGGTATCGAAGCCGTGGCCGATATGGGTCAGCACCGCCTGCGCCGGCTGCAGCCGCGCGATCACCTCCAGCGCGCGGGTCAGGTCGTTGTGGTTGCGCGGCGCAACCGGTTGCGGTGCGCTGGAGCAATCGAGCACCAGCAGATCCAGCGGCCCCTGCGCCAGCACTTCGGCACTGGCCTCGGGTACGCCGAGGGTATCGGTCAGGTAGGCGATCCGCCGACTTTTTCCATCCAGCGTCGGCCCTTCCAATAGATAGCCGAAGGTGGGTTTCGAGTGATTAAGCGGCAGCGCCGTCACGCTCAGCTCCGCCAACTGGCGACGCTCGAACGCGGCAAACGGCTGGCTGAAATCGAGAATGCCCGGGTGTTTGTACAAATCGGCCAGGCCTTCGGGATCATCCGGGCCATGTACTGGAATGCTCAGGCCCTGGCCCCAGCGCAGGTGCAACAGGCCCTGGGCATGATCGGCGTGATAGTGGGTCTGCAGAATGCCGCTCAGGCCATGGGGTGGGAAGCGCTCGCACAGATCGGTCAGGCCCGAGTCGATCAGCCAGCGCTGCGTACCGCACTCGATCAGGGCGCAACAAGGCCCACGCCGGCGCGCAGGATTTTCCCGCGCGCTGACGCAGGCCGCGCAGTGGCAGTTGTACACCGGCACCTGGCGCGCATCGCCGCTGCCGAGCAGGGTCAGGCGCATGCGCGACTGGCCCCGATCAGCGCCAACAGGTTGTCCAGGGTGCGCTCGAGACGCCTGGAGTTATCCAGCACATGCAGGCCCTCGCGTTCGGCGCTGGCCGTGTCGAACAGTGCATTACGCGCCAGGCGCTGCTCGATCTGCTCCGGCGTTTCCCGGCCGCGGGCCAGCAGACGCTCGCGCAGCACCTCGAGATCGACCGTGAGGAGAATGCCGATCAGCTCGGGATAGCGCTGCCGCGCCTGCGGCAGATACGCCCGCGAGCCATTGACCAGCACATCCTGCCCCGCCGCCAGCCAGTCATCGATCTGCCGCGGGATGCCATAGGCCAGGCCGTTGGCGCGCCAGCTCAGGGCAAAAGCGCCGGCGGCCTCCTGCTGGTCGAACTCGGTCGGCGACACGCCGATGGCGTCCTCGCCCAGCGCTTCCGCCGAACGGGTAATCACCCGCCGGGCGATCATGCAGCCGCGCTCGGCCAGGCGCTCACGCGCGGCATGCAACAGGCTGTCCTTGCCCGAGCCCGAAGGCCCCATCAGATAGATCAACCGGCCGCGCATCAGAACACCCTTTTCGCTTGTCGCCAGACTTGCTGGATCACCGCCTGGCCATTATGCACCTGCGCCTGCACCAGGTCGGCACGCAGGCCCACGCGAATCTCGCCGCGATCATGCAGCCCGGCGGCCTGCGCCGGGGCGCGGCTGACAGTGGCAATCGCCCGCGGCAGATCATAGCCATTGTCCTGCCCGGCCAGCAGCAACGCGGCCTGCAGCAGGCTGGCCGGGTAATAGTCGCTGGAGAGGATATCCAGCACGCCATGCCGAGCCAGTTCGGCGGCGGCGATATTGCCCGAATGCGAGCCACCGCGAACGATGTTCGGCGCGCCCATCAGCACCTTGAGGCCCAGCTCGTGGCTGGCCCTGGCCGCCTCCAGGGTGGTCGGGAATTCGGCGATGGACATGCCGAAGCCGGCCGACTCCTGCACATGAGCCAGGGTCGCGTCGTCGTGGCTGGCCACCGACAGGCCACGGGCATGGCAGGCTTCGACAATCGCGCGGCGCTGGCGGTCGCTGAATTCCAGGGAGTTGGCCACCTGCTCCTGAATAAAGGCATCCATCTCGGCGGCGCTGAGGTGGTATTTACCCATGTAGTACTCGCGGTATTTGTCTTCCTTGGCAAACTGGCGTTGGCCCGGTGAGTGGTCCATCACCGACACCAGGGCCACCTGCGGGTGCTCCACCAGATCGCGGAACACCGCCAGGGTGTCCGGGTGGCACAGCTCGCAGCGCAAGTGCAGGCGGTGGTCGGCGCGGGTATGCCCGGCGGCGGCGGCCGCGGCAATGGCCTCGAGCATGGCCGGCAGCTGCTGCATACGCTTGCCGCGCGGGTTGACGTCGCCGATGGCCAGGGCATCGAACACCGTGGTGATGCCCGCCGAGACGATCTGCGCGTCGTGGGTCAGCACCGCCGAGGCCGACGGCCAGTCCACCCCGGGCCGTGGGCTCATGTATTTTTCCAGGTTGTCGGTATGCAACTCGACCAGGCCCGGCAGCAGGTAATCGCCCCCCAGGTTCTGCGCCTGGGGCAAGCCGCTGACGCCCTCTTCCACCTGGGCAATCAGGCCGTCACGCAGCACCAGGGTGCCGACAAACTCCTGCTCGGCCGTCACCACCCGTGCGTTGGTGAGAATCTGTTCAACCGGCATATACATACTCCTGCTGCGCCGCAGCGCTCATATCCTGGCTCATGTCGAGGTAACGATCGGCCACCGCCTCGCGGGCGGCGCGGTCGTGGAAGATGCCGATCAGAGCGCTGCCGGCAGCCTTGGCCTCATCGATCAGCTGCAGCACCACCTGGCGGTTGGCGTCGTCCAGCGAGGCGGTGGGCTCATCCAGCAGCAGCAAGGGCCAGGCGACCATAAAGCCGCGGGCGATATTCACCCGCTGTTGCTCGCCACCGGAGAAGGTGCCGGGGGCCAGTTGCCACAGGGCCTGCGGGATATTCAGCCGGCTGAGCAGGCTTTGCGCCCGCGCCTCGGCGTCAGCCTTGCTCCAGCCACGAGCCAGGGCAGGCTCCATCACCACATCCAAGGTGGCGACACGGGGAATCACCCGCAGAAACTGGCTGACATAGCCCAGCGTCTGCCGGCGTACCGCCAGCACCTGGCGCGGTTCTGCGCCGACCAGCTCGACCCATTCGCCGTTGTGCAACACGCGAATGCTGCCGCCAGCGGCCAGGTAATTGCCGTACAGGGTGCGCAGCAAGGTCGACTTGCCAGCACCGGATTGGCCGTGCAGCACCAGGCACTCGCCGGCGCGCACGCTGAAGTTCAGCCCGCTCAATACATTCAGCACCACTCCGTGCTGCTGATGCAGGGTGAAGGTCTTGCTGAGGTCGGAGACCTCGATAAGCGTATTCATGGTTAACACTCTCTGCGCTTGTGGGAGGGGCTTTAGCCGCGATAACGCTGATCGCGGCTAAAGCCCCTCCCACATGACGGAACTAAGGCTGCAGGACAGACGACACCAAAAGCTGCGAATAAGGATGCTGCGGGTCATCGAGAATCTGGTCGGTCAGCCCGGCCTCGACCACATGAGAGCGGCGCATCACCATCAGCCGGTCCGCCAGCAGGCGCGCCACCGCCAGGTCGTGGGTGACGATCACCACCGCCAGGTCCAGCTCGCGCACCAGGCCGCGCAACAGGTCGAGCAAACGCGCCTGCACCGACACATCGAGGCCGCCGGTGGGCTCGTCCATAAAGATCAGCCGCGGGCTGGAGACCAGGTTGCGGGCGATCTGCAAGCGCTGCTGCATGCCGCCGGAGAAGGTGCGCGGCAGGTCGTCGATGCGCAGCGGGTCGATCTCCACCTGTTTCAGCCAGTCGATGCCGGCCGCGCGCAGTTCGCCGTAATGGCGCACACCTTGGGCCATCAGCCGCTCGCCGATATTCGCCCCGGCCGATACGCCCATACGCAGGCCGTCACGCGGGTTCTGCTCGACAAAGCCCCACTCGGTGCGCAGCAGCGTGCGGCGCTGCGCTTCACTGGCGCTGTATAGATCGACCCAGTTGCCGGCCGTATCGCGATAACTGACTGAACCGCGATCCGGCGGGCAGCGCCCGGAGAGCAGACTAAGCAGGGTCGACTTGCCCGAGCCGGACTCGCCGACGATGCCCAGCACTTCGCCCGGATACAGGTCGAACGAGACGCCCTGGCAGCCCTTCTCCGGGCCGTACAGGCGGGTCAGCTCACGCACGCTAAACAGCGGCTGCGCCGTGTCGGTGTGCAGGTGCAACTTCTCGGCAGCACTCATTGCGCGCCCTCCTCTTCAAGATCACGGCGTTGCATGCAGTAATCGGTGTCGGAGCAGACGAAGCGTTTGCTGCCGGCGTCGTCGACGATCAGCTCGTCCAGGTAGGAGTCGCGGCTGCCACAGAAGGCGCAGCATTCCTCCCAGCGCTGGATCGCGAACGGGTGATCGGCGAAATCCAGGCTCACCACCCGGGTAAACGGCGGAACGGCGTACAGGCGCTTCTCGCGGCCGGCACCGAACAGCATCAGCGCCGGGCTCATGTGCAGCTTGGGGTTGTCGAATTTGGGGATGGGCGATGGGTCCATCACGTAGCGCTCGTCCACCGTCACCGGGTAGGCGTAGCTGGTGGCGATATGGCCGAAGGTGGCGATGTCCTCGTACAGCTTGACGTGCATCACGCCGTAATCCTCCAGCGCATGCATGGTGCGGGTCTCGGTTTCCGAGGGCTCGATAAAGCGCAGCGGCTCGGGGATCGGCACCTGGTAGACCATGATCTGCTCGCCGCTCAGCGGCGTTTCCGGGATGCGGTGGCGGGTCTGGATCACTGTCGCCTCGGGGGTGCGAGTGGTGGTTCGAACCCCGGCGGTGCGGGCGAAGAAACGCCGAATCGACACCGCGTTGGTGGTGTCGTCCGCACCCTGGTCGATCACCTTAAGCACATCCTCGGCACCGAGAATCGCCGCGGTCAGCTGCATGCCGCCGGTGCCCCAACCATAGGGCAGCGGCATCTCGCGGCCACCGAACGGCACCTGATAACCGGGAATCGCCACCGCCTTGAGCAGGCCACGGCGGATCATTCTTTTCGTCTGCTCATCGAGATAGGCGAAGTTATAGCCAACCTCGGTAGCGGACTGGGTTTGGGCCTGGGCATTCATGCGCGTTGCTCCTCGGCGGCCGGCTGCTCGCACGCCTGCTTGCGCAGTTTGCGAATCAGCTCCAGCTCGGATTGGAAGTCGACGTAGTGCGGCAACTTCAGGTGCGAGACGAAGCCGGCGGCCTCGACGTTGTCGCAGTGCATCAGCACGAACTCTTCCTGCTGCGCCGGGCCTTCCACCTCTTCGGCGTACTCCGTAGCGCGCAGCGAGCGGTCGACCAGGGCCATGCCCATGGCCTTGCGCTCGGCATAGCCGAAGGCCAGACCGTAGCCACGGGTAAACTGCGCGTCGATGCCCTTACCGCCGACGAACTGGTTGACCATCTCGCACTCGGTCACCTCGATATCGCCCAACGGCACGGCAAAGCCGAGCTCCTCCGGCTGCAGCCAGACCTCGACCTCGCCGATGCGGATCTCCCCGGCAAAGGGGTGATTGCGCCCGTAGCCGCGCTGGGTGGAATAACCCAGCGCCAGGAGGAAGCCCTCATCGCCACGGGCCAGGGCCTGCAAGCGCTGGGCGCGGCTGGCGGGAAAATCCAGCGGCTCGCGGGTGATATCCGGCACGGCGGCGTCGTCATCTTCCTCGCGGGCCATCAGGCCTTCATCGGCAAGAAAATCCAGCACCCGTGGGCACGGCGACAGTTCAGCCTGCGGATCGACCTGCGGCCCCGGCTGCTCGCCTTCGGCGAGCAGGGCGAAATCCAGCAGGCGGTGGCTGTAGTCGAAGGTCGGGCCGAGCAGCTGGCCGCCGGGCAGGTCCTTAAAGGTGGCCGAGATGCGCCGACTCAGCTGCATTTGCGTGGTGTCCAGCGCGGCACTCGCGCCGAAACGCGGCAGCGTAGTGCGGTAGGCGCGTAACAGGAAGATCGCTTCCATCAGGTCACCGGCCGCCTGCTTGATCGCCAGGGCCGCCAACTGCGGGTCGTACAGCGAGCCTTCGCTCATCACCCGGGCCACGGCCAGGGGCATCTGCTCGCGCACCTGCTCGACGCTGAGTTCGGGAATCGCGGTATCGCCGCGGCGTTTCTTCGCCAGCAGCAGGTGGGCATTGTCGATGGCGCGTTCGCCACCTTTGACGGCGACGTACATCAGGCAGCCTCCTCGGCATTCAGCAGCACGCGGGTGCTGCGCGGCAGGCCGATGACCTGCTCGCCAGCAGCGAAGAAGGCATCCAGGCCACGGGGAAAGGCACTGCGCGCCTGGCGCTGCTGCCAGAACGCCGCCGGCAGCGGCAACTCGACACAGCGCACGTCCTTGATCCCCGGCCCGCGCCAGCGCAATGCCGGACCGGCGCTGAGCGCCGCCAGCTGGATCAACAGGGTGCAGGACTGGTCCGGGTAGCGCTCGCTGCCATTGTCGAAGGCCGACAGGTCATCCAGCTCGGCTTCATCGAGCAGGGCAAACAGCGCCAGTTCACGCTCGGCGACAATCGGGCAGCCGCAGTGGAACGCCAGGTTGGCGCGAATCGCCGGGGTATCGAAACGCGGGGCCAGCCACAGCGGCGTGTCGCCATCGAGAAACGCCAGGCACAGGGCATAGGTCGCCGGATGGAGGTTTTCCAAGGCCAACGCGCGGTTCAGCGGTTGCACCAGGCCCGGCTCGGCCAGGGCTTTGAGGGCGCTGCGGAAGCTGGTCTGCGCATCCAGCACCGGGTCGTTGAAAGCCGGTTGCAGCCATTGCGAGCTATTCGCCGCATTCATCAGTCTTCTCCTCTGACCAGGGTGAAAAATTCCACCTGGGTGGTTGCGGTTGCGGCGGCCTTGGCCGCTTGTTGGGCACGTTGCTCAGCGGCTAGCGGCTCGATCAGCCGGCTCAGCCAGTACTGCTGCTCGGCCCCCTGCAAATGGGCGTCGGCCAGGGCCGCCAGTTCGGCATGCTGCTTGTCGCGGCCAGCCACGTAGCTGTAACCGGTGCGGCCATCGGCCAGGCGCACCACGCAACGGGTCACGCTCATCTCACCGAGGTTGAAGGGGCTGCCGGTGCCGCCCATGCGCCCACGCACCAGGCTCATGCCGATTTCCGGGGCACGGATCAGGCGGTACTCGGCCTCCTTCAGCGCCGCCTCGTAGGCCGCCAGGCGGCTGCCGGCGCGGGCGAGCACGCCCATCCAGCGCTGGCGGGTGGCGATCTGCGGATCGCTGTGCAGCAGGTTGCAGGTCATCAACAAGCCTCCATCAAAGGGCGATCTGGAACTGAAAGCGGTCGGCGCGGCTGGTCGAAAGCGACAGCTCCACCGGCCGCCCGGCCAGATCGCAGGAAAGGGTTTGCACGCTGAGCAACGGCGCGTGGCGTGGCATCAACAGGCGCGCGGCCTCGTCACGGCTGGGCAGGCGTGCGCCAATCAGGCTGAAGGTGCGGCTCAGCGGCAGTTCACGCGCCGTCAGGTACTGGCGCAGCGAACCGCCCTGGTAGTCGGCCAGCAGGTCGGCATAGACCGTGCTGAAGGCATGTCGGATCAGGCTGACCGGCTGGCCCTCGATCAGGCGCAGGGTGCTCAGCTCCAGCAGCTGTGCGCCACCGTCCAGCTGCAGGTGCTCGCGCTCCTCGAAACTGGCCTGGCGCAGGCGGCGCTCCAGCAGCTGCGCTTCGACCTGCTGGCCGAGCGCCGACAGCGACGCGCTGTAGGCACTGCCGGCCTGCATGGGGTAGACCAGCGGCTTGGCCAGCACCCGCGTGCCCTTGCCCTGCTGGCGCAACAGGCGGCCTTCGAGCACCAGTTCATCCACCGCGCGGCGCAGGGTGTGGCGGTTGACCGCAAAGCGCGCGGCCAGCTGCACCTCGGCCGGCAGGTAATCGCCTGGGCTCATGCGCTGCAGCTCATCGCGCAGCACAGCAGCCAGTTCGCGGTACAGCGGTTCGGCTTGTCTAGACAAGTGCATGGCTAATAAAGGGCATCCGCAGATGCCCGATCTCCGTCAGATAAATTGCTTGCGCAGGCGCTGCGAGACGATGTCGAGCAGGCTCACCACCAGAATGATCACGATCAGCAAGGCACCGGTCTGGGCGAACTGGAAGCCGCGAATCGCCTCCCAGAGGATCACCCCGATACCACCCGCGCCGACCATGCCGACCACGGTGGCCGAGCGCACGTTGGACTCGAAGCGGTACAGCGAGTAGGAAATCCACAGTGGCAGCACCTGCGGAATGACCCCGTAGATGACTTCCTGCAAGGCGCTCGCGCCAGTGGCGCGCACCCCTTCAACAGGGCCCGGGTCGATGGCCTCGACCGCCTCGGCAAAGAGTTTGGCCAACACCCCGGTGGTGCCGATAAACAGCGCCAGTACACCGGCGAATGGACCGAGGCCAACCGCCACCACGAAGAGCATGGCGAAGACCATTTCATTGATCGAACGGCAGGCATCCATCACCCGCCGGATCGGCTGGTAAACCCACCAGGGCGCGATGTTCTCGGCGCAGAGAATCCCTAAGGGAATGGCGCAGACAATCGCCAGCACCGTGCCCCACAGGGCGATCTGCACGGTGACGACCATCTCCTTGAGGTACAGCTCCCAGTTGCTGAAATCCGGCGGAAAGAAGTCCGCGGCGAAGGTCGCCATGTTGCCGGAGTCGCGGATCAGGGCCAGCGGGTTCATTTCCGCGCCCTGCCAGGACCAGGCCAGTACGGCGCAAAACAGCCCCCAGCCGAGCAGCTGCATCCAGCCACGTTTAGCGGTCACTTCAGGCATGGCAACGGTGGTCAAGGTGGTCATAACTACGTCTCGAATAAAGCAGATGCGCTCGACCCGCCCTCGCGAACGGGCCGAGCACTGCGGTTAACCGGCGCTGGCGGGGCTCTTCTGGGCGATTTCAGCCATGCGCTTTTCCAGCTTGGCCAACTCGGCATCCAGCTCTTTGAGTTGAGCCTGCTTTTCAGCGGCATTGAGCTTTTCGTTGCTGGCGACTTCGGTGCGCTTCTTGAACAATTCCAGCTGGCGGATCGGCAGCAGCTGATCGTCATCGGAAGCCTTGAACTTGGCCCACTGCAGACCAGCCAGGACTTTCTGCTCGGCCGGCTCGTCGCCGTAAGTCATAAAGAATTCGCGCAGCTTGTTCTTGCTGGCGTCGT
The DNA here is from genome assembly GCF_049653025.1 of Pseudomonas sp. Taxonomy (GTDB): domain Bacteria; phylum Pseudomonadota; class Gammaproteobacteria; order Pseudomonadales; family Pseudomonadaceae; genus Aquipseudomonas. Next base: position 15,652 of record NZ_JBASFM010000010.1, read on the forward strand.
CGAGGTTCTTGCGCCACACCATCGGGTCGGACGGGATCAGCGGCGAGGTCCAGATCACCTTCAGCTGCGCGGCTTTATCCGGCGCGGTGACTTGCAGACGCTCCATGCCCTCACTGTTGAAAGTGCCGACATCGACCTGCTTGTTGGCCACCGACAGCGCGTTGACTTCATGGCTGCCGTTCATCGCGCGCTTGAAGATCTTGTTGGCATCGACATTGTTCTGGGCGAACACGTAGTAGCCCGGTACCAGGTAGCCCGAGGTGGAGTTCGGGTCGCCGTTGGCGAAGGTCAGGCTCTTGGCGACTTTCAGCATGTCGGCGATCGAGGTGAGCGGGCTGTCCTTGTGCGTCACCATCAGGCTGTAGTAACCCTGGGTGCCGTTGGCCGCCACGGTCTGGGCGAAGATCTGCCCACCGGCGCGGTCCACCGCTTCCATCGCCGCCTTGTTGCCGTACCAGGCCACATCGACCTTGTCGAAGCGCATGCCCTGGATGATCCCGGCATAGTCCGGGGCGAAGAAGGCGTTGATCTTCAGGCCAGTCTGCTGACCCATGTCCGCCAGGAAGGGGTCCCACATGCTTTTCAGGTTTTGCGACGACTCGGTGGAAATGATGCCGAAATTGACCTCCTGCTCAGCGGCCTGGGCAGCACCCAGAACCGAGCCGGCAAGCAGCGTGGACGCGGCAAGAACGCGACTGATACGTTTGAACATGCAAAGCACTCCTAGTGCGGATGGGCATACGGGGTTGGCGTAACAGCGTTGCGGCTCAGGCCTTGGCCAGGCTCAGCGGCACTTTTGGCGGGCGCGGACGACGCGGCTTGGCCGTCGGCAGCGGCTCTACGGCAAGTTCGGCACCATAGAGATCATTGAGGAAGTTGGGATGCAGCTCGGCGGCCGCACCGTCGAAATGAATACGCCCCGCTTTCAGGGCCACGGCGCGCTGGCAATAGCGCATGGCGTAGTCGACCTGATGCAGGGTGACCACCACGGTGGTGCCGTCTTCACGGTTGATGTCGGCGAGAATCTGCATGACCTTGCGCGCCGACTCGGGGTCGAGCGAGGCGATCGGCTCATCGGCCAGAATCACCTTGGCGCGCTGGCACAGGGCGCGGGCAATCGCCACGCGCTGCTGCTGGCCACCGGACAGGGTCGAGGCGCGCTGCATGGCCAGATCGGCCAGGCCAACGCGGGCCAATGCCTGCAGCGCACGCTGCTGTTCTTCAGCATTGAACCAGCTCAAGGTGCCACGCCAGCGCGGCATGCGCCCCAGGCAACCGAGCAGCACGTTCTGCAATACGCTAAGGCGGCCGACCAGATTGAACTGCTGAAAGATATAGCCGATGTCGGCACGCAGACGGCGCACCTCACCATTCAGACGCCCCTGCTCCTGCACCTGCCGCCCCAGCACCTCGATGCTACCGCCACCCGTGCGATCACAGCAGGCCAGGCCGGCAACATGCCGCAGCAAGGTCGACTTGCCGGAACCGGAGGCTCCGATCAGCGCCACCATTTCACCGGGTTCGACAGACAGCGCCAGGTCGAACAGCGCCTGCTTGCCGCCGAACGTCTTGTTCAGGCTCTCGACCCGGATCACTGCGCTCATGGAATGCCTCCTTTTATTAGCGGTTACACCGCGGCCTGAGGCCGCCTTCTGGTGTAGACCAAGGTAGGCAAATCCTGTGTCAGGCCGATTAATGGGCCATGACACTCACGTGACCATTGCTTTAAGTTTTTTCTACGCAGCGCCGAATATTCTTGCTTTTTGCCCAATACGGCGCATTTCTGATGACTGGTGCTGGCAAAACGCCTGTACCCCACGCAAAATACGGCACGTAATTGGCGTCAATTTGTCGACCAGGCGACTGGCAGGTCACAAGAGATTCGCATGGCTTTCTGGCTGAACGGTTAGTGCTAAAGGTGGTCAAACCGGTGACAATCCTATAGCCCATTGCCAGTATCGCTTTCCTGAACTAACCGGTTTAATGTACGCGCCCTATGAAACCAGCACTCTATTCCAGCCGCACCGCTGACAAATTCGTAGTTCGCCTGCCCGATGGCATGCGCGAACGTATTGCGGATGTCGCACGCAACCATCACCGCAGCATGAACTCGGAGATCATTGCTCGCCTCGAGCAAAGCATGCTCCAGGAAAGCGCTCTGAGTGATGACCTCAACATGCGCCTCGACAGCCCCGAGCTGTCCCTACATGAGCGCGAGCTGCTGCAACGCTTCCGCCAGCTGTCGCGCCGCCAGCAGAATGCCCTGGTGGCATTGATCGCTCACGACGCCGAGATGGCCGCCGAAGAAGCCTGATAGCCCCTAAACGAAAAAACCGGCCAATGGCCGGTTTTTTTGTTGCCTGAAGAACCGCCTGATCGGACGGCTCTTGCGTCGTCGCTCACCCCATCCATGGGCGAGCGCAGTCGACGCCACTAAAGCAGGAACAGGCTCGCCAAACCCAGGAAGATAAAGAAGCCACCACTGTCGGTCACGGCGGTAATCATCACACTGGCCCCCATGGCCGGATCCCGCCCCATGCGCACCAGCGTCATGGGGATAAGCACCCCCATCAGGGCAGCCAGCAGCAGGTTCAGGATCATCGCGGCGGTCATCACCACCCCCAGTGACCAGCTGCCATAGAGCAAGAAGGCCACCGCGCCGATCACCCCACCCCAGACCACGCCATTGACCAGACCAACACCCAGCTCCTTGCGGATCAGCCGCCCGGTATTGCCGGTACTGACCTGGTCCAGCGCCATGGCACGGACGATCATGGTGATGGTCTGATTACCCGAGTTGCCACCAATACCGGCCACAATCGGCATCAGAGCGGCCAGGGCCACCAGCTTCTCAATGGAACCCTCGAACAGGCCGATGACCCGCGACGCCATAAACGCCGTGACCAGGTTGATTGCCAGCCAAGCCCAGCGGTTGCGCAGGGATTTCCACACCGAGGCGAAGATGTCTTCCTCTTCGCGCAGACCGGCCATGTTGAGGACTTCGTTCTCGCTCTCCTCACGAATCAGGTCGACCATTTCATCGATGGTCAGACGGCCAATCAGCTTGCCGTTCTTGTCCACCACCGGCGAGGAAATCAGGTCATAACGCTCGAATGCCTGGGCGGCGTCGCCGGCATCTTCATCCGGATGGAAACTCACCGGATCGGTGGCCATGACCTCGCTGACCAGCTTCTCCGGGTCATTGACCAGCAGGCGCTTGACCGGCAGCACACCCTTGAGCACGCCGTCGTAGTCGACCACGAACAGCTTGTCGGTATGCCCAGGCAGCTCCTTGAGGCGGCGCAGGTAGCGCAACACCACTTCCAGGCTGACGTCTTCGCGGATGGTGACCATCTCGAAGTCCATCAGCGCGCCGACCTGCTCCTCTTCATAGGACAAGGCCGAACGCACCCGCTCGCGCTGCTGCGCGTCGAGGGTTTCCATCAGCTCATGGACGACGTCGCGCGGCAGCTCGGAGGCCAGGTCGGCCAGTTCGTCGGCGTCCATCTCCTTGGCCGCCGCGAGAATTTCATGGTCATCCATGTCCGCGAGCAGGGTCTCGCGCACCGCATCGGACACTTCGAGGAGGATGTCACCGTCGCGCTCGACCTTGACCAGCTGCCAGATGGTCAGACGGTCGCCAAGCGGCAAGGCTTCGAGGATGTGGGCAACGTCGGCAGAGTGCAGCTCATCGAGCTTGCGCTGCAATTCGGCGAGGTTCTGCCGATGGACCAGGTTTTCCACCCGATCATGATGCTGGCCTTCCTGACGATGAGTCAGGTCTTCGACCAGCTTGTGCCGATGCAGCAGTTCGACGACCTGAGCCAGGCGGTCCTGCAGGCTTTCTTGCGGTTTTTTTGCTTCTACTTCAGTCATGGCGCGCTCCACCCCCAGCGGCAGCGCACGCCACAGGGGTCAATCAGTCAACACGTGATTGCACAATCGAGATTCAGAGTAACTACTGGGTAAGTCCATGGTGGTGTTCCACAAGCCCCGGCGGGGCTGACGCGGCGAATGATACCACCGCGCAAGCGCTTTGCATGTGACAAAAACAAGCCTAGAACAAGCGCTTGCAACGCAAACCTAAGTATTTTCCTGCCTGCAACTGCGACGCAGCAGAACCTGCGCGAGGCACGCCTGGCGCTTGCAAACGCATCGGCTACCCTTGGCCAATGGATCGTCAAGGAGGACGCACTATGCATGGACTGCGCTGCGCAGCTTTCTGCGCCATTCTGCTTTGCCCGGCACCCGTACTCAGCTCCAGCGTGTTCCGCTGCGAAGATGCCAAAGGCCATATCACCTTCACCCGACAAGGCTGCCCCAGCGAGCATAAGCAGCTGGTGCAGCAGGCCTTCAATCCCACACCCGGTAGCGGCAAGCCCGTGCCACTGGCCAAGCCGCGCAAGGCATCGCACAGCGGCAAACAGAAGAACGAGCGCGAACTGGTGGTAATCGGCGTCAAGCAGGACGGCTGTGGCAACCACCTGAGCAGCAGCGAACGGCGCGTGGCCATCATCAAGCAGCAGATACGCCTGGGCATGAGCCGCGCCGACGTCGAAAGCAGCCTCGGCAAGCCTGACAAGGTCAACGAGCAGAACGGCCAGACGCGCTACGTTTATCAGGGCAAGAAAGGCAACAAGCGCAACGTCAGCTTCGATGAAGCAGGCTGCGTCAAAGGCAAGGCCAAAGCCAAAGCCAAAGCCAAAGCCAAAGCCAAAGCCAAACGCTGAATTGGGTAGCTAAGAAAATGACCAGGCGTCATTTTAAACGTCGCACAGCGACGGCCCGCAGGGTCGTCGCCGTGGAGGGAGGCAAGCCATAAAAAAAGGGCCTGCATCGCTGCAGGCCCTTCTTGTTTGGTGCACTCAGGAGGATTCGAACCTCCGACCGCTCGGTTCGTAGCCGAGTACTCTATCCAGCTGAGCTATGAGTGCAAATGGCGCTTTTTAACCAGATCACCGCTGGCTGAAACAAAATGGCTTGCATCGCTGCAAGCCATTCCGATTTGGTGCACTCAGGAGGATTCGAACCTCCGACCGCTCGGTTCGTAGCCGAGTACTCTATCCAGCTGAGCTATGAGTGCAAATGGCGCTTTTTAACCAGATCACCGCTGGCTGAAACAAAATGGC
>NZ_JBASFM010000011.1:0-113712 GCF_049653025.1 Pseudomonas sp.
GCTCAGTGGTGCGCCAGTCGATCTGCCCTCAGAGGCACAGTGGGAGTTCGCGGCCCGCAACCGGGGTCAGCACGTTATCTACCCGACCGATACCGGCACCCTGGATTTCGGCCGCAACTACCCACCAAGAACCGACGAAATGCATGTGCCTGTTCATCCCGTGGGTAGCTTTGCGCCTAACCCGCTGGGGTTATATGACATGGCGGGCAATGCCAAGGACTGGGTCAATGACTGGTACGACCCCGATTATTACCCTAATTCGCCGCTCGATAACCCCAAGGGGCCCGAAACGGGGCTCTACAAGATCATGCGTGGGCATGGCGTGGATGAGGCTCCGTCGATTCTAGCAAATACTGTCGTGCGTTGGCCGGAAGCACCCGACCAGACAGCCTATTCGACAACCGCCAGCTTTCGCTGCTCGGTCCAGTCGAGCAATTCTCTCAAATAAGAAACCACTCTAGCTTTAGGCAGCTATGCATTTAGTCCACGCTCGCGCTCCAGGTCGATCAAACGAGTAAGTTCGCGCTCATACTGCTTCGACAAGGATCGTCCAATGCTTTTCCGTGTGCCTCTGGCTGTTCTCTTATTGGCGTTAACGGGCTGCCAGGCCCAATCAGAACCGTTGCTCAGCAGTAGCAAACTAGCGCCTGCCAAGGTCAAGGCGATCGCAGCGGCGATCACCCAGCGCCACCCCGATCTGTCCGCCGAACAGCACGATGCGGTGCTACGCACAGTGGTGCGCTCGCTGGACGATATGGTGTTTATCGAAGGTGGCGAATTCGAGGCAGGCGACTTTGGCTGGCCCTGTGATCGCAATCTTGCAGATGTATGCGAATGGCCATGTGGCGTGCCGCGCGAGCTGCTGTGCCGGATCACCGTGAACGGCGAGGATGATGAGCTGCACCATGTGCGACTTTCTGGTTATCACTTGTCGCGTTATCAGACCCGCCTAGGCGACTTCGATCTATTCCAGCAGGTCAATGGTCGACCGATCATGGATGCCGACGAGCGCGAAGAAGAAGCATTGAAAGACTGGTATCAACCAGACAAGCCGGCACCAACCAAGGATTGGCAACAAGCTAAAGACTACTGCCGCTGGGTGGGAGATCTTAGTGGCTTGCCTGTCGATCTACCTACGGAAGCGCAGTGGGAGTTTGCGGCACGCAACCGGGGCAAACATGTGGTCTATCCCACAGACAACGGGCGATTGGATTTCGGACGCAACTATCCGCCGCGCCAGGAGGACTGGACGGATGGCACCTACCCCGTCGGTAGTTTTCCACCCAACCCCCTGGGGCTTTACGATATGGCCGGAAATGCCACGGACTGGGTCGGTGATTATGATCCGGGCTATGACGATGGCGTCCCACGCGAGAATCCCAGGGGGCTGAACACTGGTACCTACAGAGTCAAGCGTGGCAAGGGCATGGATGAGCACCCCTGGATTCTGGCAAATACCGTTGTAAGGTGGCCGGAACCGGCAGTGCAGGAAGACTATTCGCTGTACGCCAGCTTCCGTTGTTCGGTGCAGACGGATCAGCCCCTCAAGTAGCGGGGGCTTCGTTCAGGCCATTCCGTCAAAGTGGCCGCTGCGCCGTGCTGCCAGCACCATCAAGACTTACCTCGCCACCTGCTCCAATGGACTCGGGAGTGTTCCCGCCGTTTTGCGCCAATCGGGGCTGTCGAAATCGCGAACCACGAAGTACTTGAGCGTCGTAATGGTCGGTGAGAGCTGGCTAATCATGTAGCGGTCATTAAGGAAGAGTTCGAGCACGTCTTCGATATCGAAACTCACCGTCACCGCAACCGGTGCGTACCACTCGTCAAGCAGCGCCTGAGTCGGCGCGGAGTATGAGTGTCGGCCAAGCATATCGGCCTCCATCTGCACCTGCTCCAACCAACCCAGACTATTGCGGAGTGCGGCCTTACGGGCCCGCACCTGAGCCAGTACGCGGTCGCGGGTGGCGGCCTGAGCGGGGCTTTCGTTACCCAGGCCCAGGTGCCGGGCAAATACACCGCCACTGCCCATAAGCGGACGCTCCAGCCGTGCCTCCTCCTCCTCGAAGGCGCGGTATTGCTCGCGATACATCTGCCACAGCCCACGCAGACGGCGGATATACCAGCGCCGGTGCTGCAAAAATGCGTCGGCGGACGGTTGCCGAGCCCCTACTTTGTCCTGGTAGCGCGTGCTGGCATCGAGCGCGCTGATGCCGTTAATGTGGTCATTCAAAACAAAGAAGCTTGCTACGTATTTATCCTCACGCTGTAGCTGCTCCATCTGAGGAAAAGGCACTCCAGCCCGATACGCCGCCCGGTACATCTCGTGCAGGCAGGCCAGATGCAGCTCACGACTGGATGGCGCATCCTCTTTACGCAGACCGCCGCCGACATCTTCACTGATGCCCGGCACCAGCCGCTCCTCCCAGCGCGGGGTGGACACACCAGTGCCAATCAGGCGGGCGCGTCGAGTACCCCGGCATTCATGCGCCGCCACTAGGTGCAAGGCAGCCTTGGTGGGGCCTGGCAGGCATTCGCCATCGTCCACCTGACTCACCAGTGGCAGCCAATAATCCAGCACAATCGAGCTGGCCATGCTGCGATCCACCGCATCGAACAGCCCGGCAAAGACGATATCCAGGGCAATGCCCTGATAGCGCGTGGTGCCGGGTTCGCACTCGGCAAATAGCTTGTGACTAAAGGCCCGCGCCAGGGTCGCGCCAAAATCAAAGCCATACACCGATACGGCGATGCGCTTAAGGGGAACATCGCTTTGCGCACGGACTTTATTCAACGTGTCGTTCAACGCTTGAGCGGCGGCCTCCAGGCGTGTCTCCACCCCCGTCTTGAATAACTCGGCCATTTGTTCGTTGTCGCGCATAATTGGCACACCTTCGACACCGGCGGTGACCACGCCAGTAGCCGCGCCAGCAAGACCACGGACGCGCAGCTTTTCCGGGGAGAGGTTGTTTAGCATGCGTTCCCACCAGTTCTTGCCGGTGAGGATGTCCTGGCCTGCCTCTACGCCCATGTCTGTGGCAGTACCTGCGGGCAACTTACTCAGGTTGTCCTTGGCCTTGCTGGCGGCACCGGCCATTCCTGTACCCGCCAATGCAGCGCCGCCGCCCAATGTGGAATCGAAAGGTGCACCCAGCCCGGAGATATAGAAGCGCTTATGGCGCTCAAAGGAATTGGCCGAGGGGGCTAAATCATCGTCAGGATGCGCCATAAATAGACGCCCCACATTGCTGGCGCGATCATCTTGCAGGTCTTGCTCAAGATTGCGGGCAAAACCGTCGAAAAAACAGCCTATGTGCAAGGTGGCACCGCAAGGCAACACCGCCGTTTTACCCTTGCACGCATCGCTGCTGACACGCGCGCTAATGGCCTCAGCGCGATCGAGATTAGCCGGGGCGCTCATGGATTAGTTCCTTGCTCACTGGTCTTTGCTGTATCTGGGCGCGGCACAAACGGACTGAACAGATCGGGACTCCAACCCAACCGTACCTTGTTACCGGGGTCAAAACGTACATGCAGATAACGGTCATCACGACTTCGTGGTGGCATGGGCACCTCGATTTCGTGACGCTCAATTCTCATCCCTTGGTCTTCCTGTGATTGGGACATGCTTAGAATCCACACCACCTTGGCGGTCGAGTCATCCAGGCGGCGACAACACATGATGCCTCCCCCCCCCATTGCGGAAAGATTCCCCCCCCAGAAGTCGTTGACCCAAAAGCTCCCGACCGGTCTGTCCATATAGTTTTCAGACGTCAGCATCGCCCCTGGCGTACGTAACAATCCATAGAGATAAAAAATCGCAGAGGGCAGCAGCAATATCAGCAGGCCAAAAATCAACCCACGCCGCCGCCAGCTGCGTTGTCGAGGGGAGTTCAAAATCAGGCTCATGGCGTAACGTTCCTGTTATTGAGATGGGAGGTTTAGACTTGCCCAAGTAGGCGTCCGCCCGTACTTGTTGGTTGCGGCCTTCCCCGGCCAAAGCAGGAGCACGATCCAGCAAAAGCTGAGCATTAGTACGGGGACCACCCAGTAACCGCTGAAGCCCATGTCATGCAGGCGGCGTATTGCCAGGCTGAACTGGGCAATGGTCAAGTAGAGTAGGGAGATCACCACGAACGTGTTGATCAGCAGTGTCCGCACGCCGTTATCTGGCAGCAGAGAAAAGCTCATCAACACCAGAAATGGAGAGAAGCTGAGCAGTGTGAGAGCCAGGTAATGCAAGCGGGCGATACGGCCACTTGAAATCAGCGGGGCTATCGCCAAGAACAACAGGGCGTTACCGACCTTTGTCAGCATGCTCGTGAGATTCAGACTCATGCGGATAGCCTCTTCAGCGCCTGCGCGAGCGGCTGCTGTTGCTCTTGAACCTGGGTTAAAACTTGCGCCCAGTTCGGGTGATTGGCCGGGAAGTGGCGGTCAAACAGTTGCAGGGTGGCGAATAGGCTGAGATCGGCCGGCTGTTGCAGACCTTCGCTGCGGCCTGCATCGACGGCGCGTGTTACCTGCGCGAGGCGGTCACTATGACACTCGCTGGTAAACACTTCGGCGGCGCTCTTTTCCAATTCGCTGGTCAGACTAAAAGCCAGCGGATCAAGTTCCAAGGCTTGCCATAAGTCGGCATCCAGGTGGATCGGCTGGTAGTCGCCAGGGCGCTCCACGCTCAGGCCCGATAAGCACTGCCAATCTGCGTCGGCGCTTGGAAACCACCAGTCGTGCATCGGGCCGAACAACCAAGCATGCCAGGACGCGGCGCGGCGGGCATAAAGTATGGGCAATGTAGTTGGGGTGTAACTGCGCAACAGGTAAACACTATTCGCGTCATCCTTGGCCAGCAGGGCATCGCTCAAGTGTTCGACAAGATCGGTAAATGAGCAGTCGGTACGTATCCAGCCCATCAGGGGCGAGGTACCGATGAGCTCCTCCAGCGCTAGAAACTCATTGAATTCGAGATGGCCGAGATCCAGTAGCCAAGGACCATGTGCGCGTAGCGCAGCAAACTCTTCCTGCTGCATCAGTGACTGTTTGAGGAACTCGGTTTGCAGCAATTGCAAACGCGCTGAAGCTGACAGTAAACCAACCTCGACAATGGCATAGCAGTTCTGCTCGCTTTGCTGGGCATCAGCCCAGGCCTGTTCAACCTTACTCAACATCATCCTGGCGCTCCTGCTTGCAAGGCTTGATTTTCGCGTATGGCCTTTTTCCAGCACTCCACACAGATGCCTTGGGGCGGCTGCAATTTTGCTTGTTTGGGCGCGGCCAGCAGTGATTTACCAGCCTTATCCGCATCCGCCGGCTTAACCTTGCCCGGCAACATCGGCGCAGCGCCAGAGCCACTACCCGGCGCGCCGCCGGAGTTGAGTTTGACGATAGGGCCGACCAGGGTGACGCCGCTGGCATCCAGTTTGATAAAGCTGCCGGCGGCCTGGAAGGTCAGTTCGCTGCCGGCTTCGAGTACGACCTTCAGGCCGCTGGACAGGTGGATCTCCTGGCCCGCATTGATAAATTGGCCGGTGCCGATTTTGATGTGCTGGTTGTTGCCGACGCTGAGGTGGTCGTTGGCTTTGATTTCGCTTTTACGGTCGGCGTGGGTGGTGCGGTGTTCTTCGGCTTTGAATTCGCTGTAGCTGTTGGCTTCGACGCTGTCGTGTCGCTCATTACCGATACGAATCTTCTGGTCGTGCTCGATGTTTTCGTCCCAGTCGCGCTGGGCGTGCAGGTAGATCTGCTCGGCACCTTTCTTATCTTCGATGCGCAGCTCGTTGTAGCCGCCACCGCCCGGACTGCTCAGGGTCTTGAACAGGCTGCGGGTCTTGTTCGCCGGCAAGGCGTAGGGCACCACGTGTTCGGCGTGGTACAGGCAGCCGGTAACCAGCGGTTGATCGGGGTCGCCTTCGAGGAAGGTGACCAGCACCTCCATGCCCACACGCGGGATGGCGATGCCGCCGTAGCGGTCGCCGGCCCAGCTTGAACTTACGCGCAGCCAGCAGCTGGTTTTGTCGTCGGCCTGGCCTTCGCGGTCCCAGAAGAATTGCACCTTGATGCGGCCATATTCGTCGCAGTGAATCTCTTCACCCGCAGGCCCGGTGACCACCGCGCTTTGGCTGCCGAGAATGCGCGGTTTTGGATGGTGCTGCGGCGGGCGATACAGCACTGCCCAGGGCGTAGCGGTGAAGCGGTTGCGGTAGCCCTGCTGGAAGCCATCGCTGACTTCGGTATGGCTGGTGACTGACTCTTCCAGCACCTGCGGCTGCTTGCCCTGGTGATGGATTTCGCTGAGCAGCCAGAGGTCGTTCCAGCTGGAACGCGGATGCTCGGTCAGGGCCAGGAAATGGCCGCTGACAAGCAGCGGCTGATCGCCATCGCCTTGCGCCAGTTCGAAGTCGTGGCGATGGCGTTCGAGGATGCGCTGGCTAAGGTGTTTGCCGCGCTCGCGGTCGACAAACCGGCCAGGGTAGTCGTAATCCTCAAGGTCGGGCTTGAACGCGCTCTTGGCGGCCGCCTCCATCAGCAGCTTGGGCTTTTCAAAGTCGTAGTCGCGGCGGGTCACCCGGTTCGAACGGGTTTCCACACGCACACCGAAGCGCTTGATTACCGGCTTGTCGGCAACCAGGCCGCTGTCTTGTTGATAAGCGGTGGGCGCGAGCGTGGGGAACGGCGTCTGGTCGTCGCCGAACACTAGTACATGGCCTTGTCCGCTGTGCTGGAAGTGGTAGTGAATACCTTCTTCCTCGCACAGGCGTTGGACGAAGTGCAGATCGGATTCGTCGTACTGCACGCAGTACTCGCGCTCGGGGTAGATCGAGCCGAGTTGGAATTGGTAGGCGTTGGCCTGGATGCCGTGCTCTTGCAGCACTTGGCTGATGATCTTCGCAACTGTCAGGTGTTGAAAGATGCGCTGGTTAGTGCGGTGCGCCAGGTACGCCAGCTGTGGGCGCAGGGTCACGTGGTAGCGGGTCAGGCGTTTGCCGGACTCACCCTGGGCGACGCGGTAGATCAGCCCATGAATACCGTTGCCGGCCTGGGACAACGCCAGAAACGCCGGCTGATGCAGCAGGCTTTGCCGGTCGAGGTCGGGGCGTTCGCTGACCAGTTCCAGCTCGAACTCGAAGGGCTGACTGATCGCCTCACGACCTTTGAATTCAAGGACCTGCAGGTCGTGGCTAACGCCTTCGATGCTCAGGCTGAAATGCGTCTGGTTGGCAGGGGCGAACATTCGTTGTTCCTCTTGTTTCATTCCATGAATCGAACCGCTGCGGGTTTTTATCCCAGTTTTGACCTGACGGGTGTACGCCTTCGCGCTTTTCAGCATTGCCCTTAAGCGTTTGGCGAAGCAGGTCTCACTGAAAACGCAGCGGCCAGGACGATGCCTGGCCGCTGCGATGGAGCGCGATCTCAGCCTGGATTAGGCGGCGATCGGGGTACGCCAGTCGTCGGAACCGGAAGTACCGGACACTTCGTGGGTCCAAACGATTTTGCGATAGGTGAAGTACACGTCTTCCAGGTGAGTGAAGTGCGACATGTTCGGATCCTGGCAGTTCGGCATACGCGACTGCACGTCAACGATCACGGCATCTTCCAACTCGATGGTGAAGTAGTGCTCTTGAGTACCGGTGGAGGAGGTGCGGTACCACTCCAGACGGCACTTGGACAGACGCTCACCGGAAGTCAGGGAGTTGAAGATCAGTGGCGAGGATTTGTCGAAGACTTTGGTGATCATCAGCGGCTTGTGCACACGCTGACCAGTCGGCTGACCGGACTGCGGATCACGCGGGATGATCACCTGGTGGTTGAAGGCTTGAACCAGAATCTGGTCTTCATGACCTTCCTGGAAGATGTTGCCGACGGAATCTTCGGTGAAGGTGCCGGCGGTGATCAGGCCTTGTTTGGTGCCTTCGAGGGACAGATACGCGGGTGTTGGCATGAGTGCTTTCCTTGCCTTGGGTCATGGATCTAAACGTGATCCGGAGCCCTGCATAGAGCGATAAGCATGCCACTTATATAAAAAGTATATAAATCAATAAGATATAAAAACAACTGTGCTGCCAAAGAACATCCTGTGAGCGGACTCACATAAATCTGAGCAACATCCTGCGCAGCCCTGCGCAACAAACTGCTCACCCTCGACAAAGTCAGTAATCACGCGACGTTCAGGCTGTTTAGCCGAGATTTCCCGACAACATACTGCGCCAAAAGCTGCGCAGCAGATCGTAAGCAGGTTCTTAGCGCCAGCCGCGCTCCTTGTAATAGCGCAGCGCGCCTTCGTGCAGGGGTGCGCTGAGACCGCTGCTGATCATCTCGGCCTCATTCAGCTCGGCAAAGGCTGGGTGCAACTGCTTGAAGCGCTCGAGGTTGTCGAACAGCGCCTTGACCAGCTGATAGACCACTTCCGGGCTGACTTGGGCCGAGGTGGATAACACCGCTTTGCTGCCAATCGAGGGGGTCGGCGTTGGGTTGCCGGGGTATAGGCCACCGGCAATCTCGGCCTTGCTGTAGTACGTCTTGGCCTGCAGAAGCTGGTCGATTGCTGCGCCGCTCACCGGCACCAGCAGCGCATCGGTGGTGGTGGTGGCTTCCTGGATCGCCGCATTGGGATGGCCGACGAAGTAGGTCATGGCATCGATATTGTTATCGCCGAGGGCGGACGCCTGCTCGGCGGCGCGCAATTCAGCGGCCATGGCAAATACCGAACTGTCCCAACCCTTGGCTTGCATGATTTCTTCCAGGGTTTCGCGCTGCCCCGAACCGGGGTTGCCGATGTTCACCCGTTTGCCTTTAAGGTCGTCGAGGCTGCTGATAGCGGCGTCACGCCGGGCCAACACAGTGAACACTTCACTTTGCAGGGAGAACAGCGCGCGCAAGTCCGTTAACGGGCCGTCCTTATCAAAGGGCGGCACACCCTGCTGAGCCTTGTACTGATGATCGGCCTGCATAAAACCGAACATGAACTTACCGTCGCGGATGCCCTGCACATTGGCCACGCCGCCAGCGCTGGGCAGAGCATTACAGGTCAGACCGTGGGTGGACTCGGCGCGGTTGAGAAAGCGGCAGATCGATTGCCCGGCCACGTAATAGATACCGGTCTGCCCGCCTGTGCCGATGCTCAGCACCTGCGCAGCGTGCAGTGCGCCACTCTGGGTGAACGTGACCAGGGCCGCCAACAGCACCCAGGCGATGGGTTTAGCGTTCATGAGGTTCTCCTTGATCAATGAGCGTGACGGCCAGCACGAGCAACCTAGACTGCTGAGCCTAGCCAATCTGCCGGCGGTTGCCGGGCGATGACGCGCCAGGTAGACGCCGAAGACCTATCGTCAGGCCACGGCTTTGGGCAGAATCAGGCCATGCCAAAAACCACACTCGACTCGCAACACACCTCCGTCAGCGCCAGCATCACCCTGGCGGTGCTGCACGCGGCCAGCCGTCTGGGCCTTGATCGCAACCAGCTGATGCTTGAATGCGGGCTGCACGACAGCCAGCTGACCGACCCCGATGCCCGCGTGCCCTTCGCCGCGCAGGAACGCCTGTGGCAACTGCTCAGCCAAATTGCGCATGCCGAACCGGGGCTGGCCCTGGGTAGCAACCTCGCGCCGGGGCCGTTCAGCGTGCTCGGCTATCTGCTACAGAGCAGCCCGACCCTGGGCGATGCCCTGGCCGCCGGGCAGCGCTACCAGCGCCTGGTGGGCGAGGGTGGCGAAGTGCAGCTGCGCGAACAGGCGGATGAATTACTGCTGCTGTATCGCCCCTTGCACCCCGAGTTGCCCGCCACCCGTACGCGGGTATTGGCATTGATGGCCTGCTGGGTGCAGATGCTCCATCCGTTGCTAGAAAACTGGCAGTTGCTGCGTGCGCAATTCGTGCATGCCGAGCCGCCTGACCTCAGCGCCTATACGCAGACCTTTGCCTGCCCGCTGCAATTTGCCGCCAGTGATTACGGCATCGCGCTACCCAAAGCGCTGGCCAGCGCGCCGCTGATCCAGGCCAACCCGCCGTTGCAGAACCTGCTGCGTCAGCATGCCGAGGCGTTGCTCGCCCGCCTGCCCAGCGAGGGGCTGAGCGCCCGTGTGGTGGCTCTGCTTGGCGAACAGCTGGCGCGCGGTGAGCCGGACCGAGCCGAGCTGGCGCGTCGGCTGCACCTCAGCGAACGCACCCTGCAACGGCGCTTGGCCGAGGAAGGCTGCAACTACCAGCAGCTGCTCAACGACACACGCCAGCAGCTCGCCGAGCACCACCTGAGCAACGGCAGCCTGCCGGCCGCGGAAATTGCCCTGCTATTGGGCTATTCGGAGCCCAGCGTATTTTTCCGCGCATTCCGCCAGTGGACAGGGCTGACGCCCGGCGAATACCGCGCGCAGCAGAAACCGCACTAACCGAGACGGTTGCGCCCGGCAATGCCCTGCGCGCGCAGGAACGCGAGAAACGCCTCACGCGAGGTATAGCGCGGGCTAAAGCCGAAGTGCTGTTTCAGCCGGCGATTGCTCAGTACCGGACGATAGCGCAGAAAATCCACCTGCTCGGGGCCGTACTGGCTCAGGCCCAACGGCTTGAGCACCTGCAATACCGTGCGCACCAGCCAGGCCGGCAGCGCACGGTAGGGTTTGTCGAGCAGCACGGCGATTTCCTTGAGCGACAGTGCACCATCACCGGCCAGGTTGAAGATGCCTTCGCTGCCATTGCGCAGGCCGCGGCAGATGATGTCCACCACGTCCTGATCCCAGATAAACACGAAGCGGCTGTCGCTGCCGCGGATGCCCAGTACCGCCGGCTTCTTGAACAGCTCGGTGATCTGGTTGTTCACCTGCTTGCCCAGGATCGTGCCGGGGCGCAGCACCAGCTGCTTGAGCTGCGGATGGAGCAGACGGGTTTGCGCCAGCAGGCATTCAATTTCGCGCTTGTGCTTGGCGTAGGCGAAATGCGCATGGCCGCGCAGTGGCTGGTCTTCATCCAGCCACTCGGCATTCCTCGGGTCATAGCCATAGGCCGCGCCCGAACTGGTAACGATCAGCTGCTCGACGCCCTGCTCCAGCGCTGCCTGAATAATCGCCTGGGTGCCACCCACGTCGATGGCGTGCAGCTGCGCTTCACTCATGCCCGGCGGCGGGGTTACCACCGAGGCCAGGTGCACAATCGCCTGCGGCTTGCAGGCGGCCACACATTGGCGCACGGCCTCGGCCTGGCTGATGTCGAGTTGCACGGTTTCGATGTTCAATTTCAGACCGGCGCTGCACTGCGCACGGATATCGGCGGCGATCAGCGTCCACTGCGGGTGCTGAATAGCCAGTTGATTGAGCAGTTGCTGGCCGATAAAGCCGGCGGCTCCAGTGATCAAGACACGCATTAACTTCTCCGGGCGCAGTCCCTGGCCTGATTGACGACGGACATGGGGCCGCGCTTGTGGCGCGCCCTATTGCAGCCTAGTGCAGGGGCCTGCGGGCGGCAGTGGCAAGGCTGGCCACGGCCGATGACCAATCGCGCCAGTCGATTCAACCTTTTGCATGCCGCCGCGTTATGCTCTGCGCCCGCCACCCCAGCGACAACCGCCGCGCCGTATGGACGGAGTATTCGGATTCAACTCATGCACCTGCTGAAACAACAGATGTTCAAACTGATCGGCCTGATTCAACGCAACCCCGGCATGGTCGCGATCTTCGGCTTTGCCTCAGGGTTGGCGAGCTTTCTGCTGGTCGAGCGCCAGGCCGGACTGGCGCGGGTGTTGGCACTGGTGATGTTGGTCAGCTGGTTGTGGCTGATTCTGGAAAACATCCTGCGCGAGCGTATCGCTAAGTGGTTCGGCTTCGAACTACCGCCGCCGCTGCTGCGCTATGCCACGCAGATGATTCACCAGGAAAGCCTGTTCTTCGTTCTGCCGTTCTTCTTTATCACCACCACCTGGAACAGCGGTCAGCTGCTGTTCAGCGGGCTGCTGGCCAGCGCGGCGCTGGTGTCGATCATCGACCCGCTGTACTACAAGTGGCTGGCCCCCAAGCGCTGGCTGTTCCTCGCTTATCACACCCTGGCGCTGTTCGCCGTGCTGCTCACGGCGCTGCCGATCATCTTCAAGCTGACCACCCCGCAGAGCTACCAGCTGGCGCTGGCGGCAGCGGTCGTGCTGTCGTTTCCCTCACTGTTCGCGATCATCACCGTGCAGCGTTGGTGGCGTGGTTTGCTGCTGGTCGGCATGACCCTAGCGATAGGCGCAGGCGGCTGGCTGGCACGGGCCTGGGTGCCGCCGGCGACCCTGTGGCTGACCGAGGTGGCGGTGACCAGCGAATTCGATAACCAGAACCGCGCACCGGGCGAGAGCATCAAGCAGTTGAGCGTGGCGCAA
The DNA here is from genome assembly GCF_049653025.1 of Pseudomonas sp. Classification (GTDB taxonomy): domain Bacteria; phylum Pseudomonadota; class Gammaproteobacteria; order Pseudomonadales; family Pseudomonadaceae; genus Aquipseudomonas. Next base: position 12,341 of record NZ_JBASFM010000011.1, read on the forward strand.
TTGCGCAGCCAGGGCCTGTTCGCCTACACCGCGATCAACGCGCCGCGCGGGCTGAACGAGCGGATTTATCACGTCTGGCGACGCGACGGTGGCGAAGTCGAGCGCATTGCCCTGGATATCCACGGCGGGCGTAAAGAGGGCTACCGCGCCTGGACCCACAAGCAGAACTTCCCCGTCGACGCCGTGGGTCGCTGGCAGGTGCAAGTACTGACCGAAGCCGGGCAGATGATCGGCGTGCTGCGTTTCCAGGTCACCGAATAACGCTTAGCCGAAGAACCAGTAACAAACGAATATAGCCGCCATCACCCCGGCCAACTCGGCCAGCAGGGCGCAGCCCACGGCGTGGCGCACGCGCTGAATACCGACTGCGCCGAAGTACACCGCCAACACGTAGAAGGTGGTTTCGGTGCTGCCCTGGATGGTCGCCGCGACCAGGGCCGGGAAGCTGTCGACGCCGTGGGTCTGCATGGTTTCGATCAGCATGGCGCGCGCCGCGCTGCCGGAGAACGGTTTGACCAGGGCGGTGGGTAGCGCCTCGACAAAGCGCGTATCCCAGCCCAACCATTCGATCAGCCAGCGAATGCCGTCGAGGCCGAATTCCAGCGCGCCGGACGCACGCAGCACGCCAATCGCGCAGAGCATCGCCACCAGGTAGGGCAGCAGGCTCTTGGCCACGTCGAAGCCTTCTTTCGCGCCTTCGACAAACTCCTCGTACACCGCCACCTTCTTCAGCGCACCAATCAGCAGAAACAGCAGGACGATGCCGAACAGGGTGAGGTTGCCCAGCAGTGACGACAGGGCCGCCAGCGCCGTGGCCGACAGCGTAGCCAGCAGCGCCATAAAGCTGCCGAGCAGCAGCGCACCGGGAATCAGATAGGCCAGCACCACCGGGTCCCACAGGCGCAGGCGCTGCATCAGCGCCACCGACAGCAGGCCAACCAGGGTCGAGGCGCTGGTGGCCAGCAGGATCGGCAGAAACACCAGAGTCGGGTCGGGCGCGCCCTGCTGCACCCGGTACATAAAGATGCTCACCGGCAGCAGGGTCAGCGACGAGGCGTTGAGCACCAGAAACAGGATTTGCGCATTGCTTGCCGTGGTGCTGCTGGGGTTGAGCGTTTGCAGCGCGCGCATGGCCTTGAGGCCGATGGGGGTAGCGGCGTTGTCCAGGCCTAAGCCGTTGGCGGCGAAGTTCATGGTGATCAGGCCCAGCGCCGGATGGCCGCGCGGCACCTCTGGCATCAGCCGCGCAAACAGCGGGCCGAGCAGACGCGCCAGGGCATCCACCAAACCGGCTTTTTCGGCGATGCGCAGCAGGCCGAGCCAGAGCGTCAGGGTGCCGAACAGCAGCACCATGACCTCGACCGACAGCTTGGCCATGGCGAACAGGCTCTCGACCATGGCGGCAAACACCGTCGGATCATCGCCAAGCAACCAGCGCGACAGGCCGGCAATCGCCGCCACCACGAAAAACCCCAGCCATAAGCCGTTGAGCATGCGTTCTCTCCCCCAATCGATGGGCGGGATAATAGCGCGGCTTATGCAGCTGGGGTGGGGCTTCGTGGCCACTGCGGCCCGAAACTGCAGCGGCACTGCTGGTGGCGGGCCGCTACAGCCTGTCGCGTTCCATCAGGCGCTGCCGATTGGGCATTGACAGCGCCAGGCTCTTAGACGTGGCTGGCGGCGACTGACGCCGTAGCGCGCGGCCTGACGCTTGCCGGCGCATGCTCGTCCTCAGCCACGATCGGTACTTCCTTACCCTCGGCGTCGAACAGCTTGCCGCCCTTGAAGTAATCGCCCTCGCTCAAGCCGGCCACATCCTGGTAACGCAGGGTGCGGTCGCTGCCCGCAACAAACACCGACTGTTGATCCGAGTTGCCCGCCTTGAGGTGGTTGAACGTCAGGTTGAGCAGGATTGCCATGATCGCCGCCGAGCTGATGCCCGAGTGGAAGATGGTTTCGAACCAGGCCGGGAAGTGGTGGTAGAAGGTTGGCGCGGCGATCGGGATCATGCCGAAGCCGATCGAGGTGGCGACGATGATCAGATTCATGTTGTTGCGGTAGTCGACCTTGGACAGGGTGCGAATGCCGCTCGCGGCCACGGTGCCAAACAACACCACGCCTGCACCACCCAATACCGCCGTTGGCACGGCGGCCACCAGGCGACCCATCACCGGCAGCAGGCCGAGGGTTACCAGAATCAGGCCGGCCGAGGCCACTACATAGCGACTCTTCACCCCGGTGACGGCGACCAGGCCGACGTTCTGGGCGAACGCGCTCTGGGTAAACGAGCCGAAGATCGGCGCGAACATGCTGGAGATCATGTCGGCACGCAGGCCATTGCCCAGGCGCTTGGAATCGACCTTGGTCTCGATGATGTCACCGACCGCGAGGATGTCCGCCGAGGTTTCCACCAGGGTAACGATGATCACGATCAGCATCGAGACGATGGCCGCGATGTGGAAGGTCGGCATGCCGAAGTGGAAGGGGCTGGGGAATGCCACCATTGGCCCCTCGGCCACCTTGGAGAAATCCGCCATGCCCAGCGCTACCGCCACCAGGGTGCCGATGACCATGGCCAGCAGAATCGACAGGCGCGAGATGCTGGCGCTGCCCAGTTTGCTCAGCAGCAGCACGGTGACCAGGGTCAGCGCGGCCAGGCCGATATTGTCCATGCTGCCGAAGTCCGCCGCCTGGCTGTTGCCACCCATTGCCCAGCGCGCCGCGACCGGCATCAGCGTCAGGCCAATCACGGTGATGACGATGCCATTCACCAGCGGCGGGAAGAACTTGGTAATTCGCGAGAACACCGGGGTGATCAACAGCCCGATAAATGAGGCGGCAATCACCGCGCCGAGCACCGCCGGCATGCCGCCGGCTCCGTCGCTGCCGATGATCGCGATCATGGTCGCCACCCCGGAGAACGACACGCCCTGCACCAGTGGTAGTTGGCAGCCGAAGAATGGCAGGCCGATGGTTTGCAGCAGGGTCGCCAGGCCACCGGCGAACAATGAAGCGGCGATCAACAGGCCGATATCCGCCGGCGACAGACCCGCCGCCTGGCCGATGATCAGCGGCACGGCAACGATGCCGCCATACATGGTCAGTACGTGCTGCAGGCCATAGGCGAGGTTGGCACCGATACCAAGGTTTTCGTCTTCCGGACGCTGCGCGGAGGACGGCGTAACAGGTGAAGTCGTCATGCTGAGGTACTCGCTGTTTGTTCTTGTCCGGACAATGTAGACAAACAAAAAGCCTCTTGGCTACAACTTTGTATACATTTTCAGACAAAAGAGCGTCTACAGAACGATTACCGAATGAGCAGTCTAAAAATCAACGAGCCGGCATAAAAAAACCGCCGAGGCAGACGCTGCTCCGGCGGTCGTTAATTAACAGAACGCTAACAGCGCTTTTCAGTGCTGCGCAGCCATCCCGGCCAGCACCACCAGCAACGCTGCCGTCTGCGTATCCGGCTCGCCGTCATAGCGCGCCGGGCGGTACTTCATCTGGAAGGCGGCGATGACATTGCGCGTGGCCTGATCCAGCTCGCCATGGCTGGGCACCGTATAGCCCTGGCGCGCCAACTGCTGCTGGAACCACTGCACGCTGGGCAGACTGCTGGCGAACAGCGCCTGCTGGCGCGCCACGGCGTCGGCATCCGGCCAGGGCAGCAGGCCGGCCTCGGCCAGGCGCTGCCAGGGGAACAGCGGGCCCGGGTCGACCTTGCGCTGCGGCGCGATATCACTGTGCCCGAGGATGCTGCCAGGGGGCAGTTGATGGCGCTGCATGATGTCTTTCAGCAGCACGATCAGCGCGTCGATCTGCGCCGGAGCATAGGGCTGCCAGGTGCGACCATTGGGGCCGTCAGAAAAGCCCTGGTTGACCAGCTCGATACCGATCGTGGTGCCGTTGAGCCAGGTGCGGCCCTGCCACTGGCTGTCGCCGGCGTGCCAGGCGCGGCGGTCTTCATCGACCAGACGGTAGATGGTCGCAGGCGCTTCACCGATCAGGTAGTGGCTGCTCACCTCGGTCTCGGTCAGCAACTGCAGCGAACGCGCCAGATCGGTGGAGGTGTAGTGCAGCACGATGTACTGCACCCGACTGTTTTGTCCGCTGGCAATATGGCTGTCGTCGATCCGTAGACCGCTGCTGCAACCGGCCAGCAACAGCAGCAAAACACTGAGGCAAAAAACTTTCATGGGGCGATATGCAACACGCTTTGCAGGTTATCCAGCAGCATGTCGACGCTGAGCATGATCAACAGCATGCCCATCAGCCGCTCCACTGCGGTCAACCCGCGAGGTCCGAGAAAACGCTGCAGGAACGAGGCCTGCAACAGAATGAATGCGGTCGCCGCCCAGGCCAGCAACACCGCGACGTAGAGTTCCCAGAGCGGCCCGTCATGGGTATTGCGCAGGGTCATCAACACCGCCAGGGCCGACGGCCCGGCCACGGCCGGCGTGGCCAGCGGCACCAGCATCGGCTCGCCATCGGGTACATCACCGAGCACCCCTTGCGGGCCGGGGAAGATCAGGCGCATGGCGATCACAAACAGGATGATACCGCCGGCAATCGCGGTTGCCTCCCGCGACAGGCCGAGGGCGCTGAGCACTTTGTCACCAAAGGTGAGGAACAACAGCAGCAGAGCCAGGGCGAACAGCAATTCGCGGCCGGCCACCCACAGGCGGCGCTTGGCCGGCACGTTTTTCAGCGCGGCGATAAAGATGGCGATATTGCCGAACGGGTCGGTGACCAGAAAGATCAATGCGGCGATGCCGAAAATGTCCATGTAGCACTCCTCAACAGATCAACAGAGTTTAGTGCTTGTCGGCGCAGAAAACGCCTTTGATCCCGCAGAACAGCTGCGTCGGTCTGCTGCTGGAGGCGTGCGCGAGGTGACGCTGCTAAGCTTGAACTGTACAAGAAAGGAGTTTTTGTACAGCTATTGGAGGGCAACCCATGCGTGCGCTGCTGTGGTTCAAACAGGATCTCCGCCTCGACGACCACCCCGCCTTGCAGGCCGGCCTGACGGCCGAGTGCCTGCTGCCGCTGTATGTGCTGGACCCCGCACTGCTGCAACTCAACGAATTTGGCACACGCCGCATGGGTGTACACCGCGCGCGCTTCCTCCTGGAGAGCCTGGTCGCGCTGGAAAGCGAACTGCGCCAGCGCGGCTCGCACCTGCTGGTGATTATCGGCACAGCCGAGCAGACCATCGCCCAGCTGGTGGCCCAGTTCAACCTGGACCAGGTGCTGACCCTGGAGGAAATCGCCCCGGATGAGCGTGCCCAGGTGGCCCGCGTGGCCCGTCGCCTCGGCGATATAGCGCTGCTACAAGCCCCGGCCAACAACCTGCTGCGCGTGGAAGAGCTGCCGTTTAGCCTGGAACAACTGCCCCACGTGTTCAGCGCTTTCAGAAGCCAGGTTGAAGAGCGCCTGCAGGTGTTCCAGCCGCGGCATGCCCCCGAACGCCTGCCGGCCCTGCCCGATGGCGCGCTGGCGCTGATGCAGCCCTTGCCGACCCTGTCCCAGCTGGGCCTGGGCGAACCGCTCAGCGTAGCGGCCAGCGCCTTCCCGTTCTCCGGTGGCGAGACCGCCGCCCTCGGCCGCCTGCGTGATTACTTGTGGAAAACCCAGGGTGTGCGTCAGTACAAGGACACCCGCAACGGCATGATCGGCAGCGAGTATTCGTCCAAGCTCTCGCCCTGGCTGGCCAACGGCAGCCTGTCCGCCCGCCGCGTGGTCGCCGAGTTGCGCCGGCATGAGGCGCAGTTCACCCGCAATGACTCCACCTACTGGCTATGGGTCGAGATGCTCTGGCGCGATTTCTTCCGCTGGACCCTGCTGCGCCATGGCAGCGCGCTGTTCAAGGCCGGCGGCCTGAAGATCACCGCGCAGGCCTCCACGCTGCTCGATCAGCGCTTTCAGGACTGGTACCGCGGCAGAACCGGCATGCCGCTGGTCGACGCCAATATGCGCGAACTGTCCGCCACCGGCTTTATGTCCAACCGCGGTCGCCAGGTGACGGCCAGCTACCTGATCAATGACCTGCAACAGGATTGGCGACACGGCGCGGCCTGGTTCGAAGAACACCTGATCGACTACGACCCGGCCAGCAACTGGGGCAACTGGGCCTACCTGGCCGGCGTGAGCAAGGACCCACGCCACAGCCAGGTGTTCAACGCCCTGCGCCAGGCCCGCGAATACGACCCCGACGCCAGCTATGTCAGCCTCTGGCTGCCGGAACTACGCGACGTACCACAGGCGCTGCGGCACACCCCGTTCCTGCTCGCTGGCGGGCATTTGCGCAGCCTTGGTTATCCGCAACTGAAGAGCATTCCGGAGAACTGGAAGCCCTATCTGCACAACGTCGCCTGAGCCTGGCGCAGGCGGGTCGGCAAGGCCCGGCTAGCCATGCTCGACGCGGTTGCGCCCAGCGCTCTTGGCGCGGTACAGCGCCTGATCGGCACGCTCGAATACCTTGTCGCCGTCCTCGTCATTGGCAAAGGCCGTCAGCCCGGCAGACAGGGTGATGGTCACGCGCTCGCCACGGAAATGAAACGGGCACTGCTCGACGCCATCGAGCAGGGTTTGCAGCAATTGCAGCCCGCCTTCGAGAGGGGTCGACGGGATCAGCAGGACGAACTCCTCACCGCCGAAACGCGCGATAAAGTCGGTTTTGCGCAACCGTTTGGCCAACTCACCGGCGATGATCTTCAGCACCTTGTCGCCAGCCAGGTGGCCGTAGTTGTCGTTGATGCGCTTGAAGTGATCGATATCCAGCACCGCCAGCAGCAGTTCGCCGCCATAGCGCTTCCAGCGCGCCATCTCCAGCTCCAGGCGCTCGCTCCAGCCGGCGCGGTTGGGCAGCCCGGTGAGCGGATCGATCAGGGCTTTCTGCCGCTGCTCCTCGAGGTGATCGCGGAAGCTCTGCGCCTCCTGCTCCATGTCGGCAACCTTCTGCGTCAGGCTCTGCAGGCGCTTGGCGACATCTTCCTCATGGCCATCGCGGTGCTTCTGGTGCTCGCTGACGGTACTCAGCAAACCATCCAGACGCGCCTCGAGGGATTGCTTGAGGGTCTGCAGGTCGGCGGCCTCTTGCACGCTGGCCTGCAAGCCGCTGACCTGCTCACGCAACTCCTGGTTAAAGCTGCGCGCGCTTTCCACCGACTCGCTGTAACCCTCGTGCGCCTCGCTGAGGGTATTGAGAAACGACGCCAGGCGCTCGTTGAGCTGCTTCAGGTAACTGGCAAATTCGCGCTGACCACTGTCGGTCACCGCCAGCACCAGCACGGCCAGGTCGTCCAGCACCGATACCAGCTCGTACCAGTTCAAGCCGCCCTGCACCCGCTGGCGCAACGCCTCGCCCTGCGGCTGGTGGCGCTCCGGCAGCTCCAGCTCGTCGAGCAGGCCCATCAGGCTGTCGCCGATATGTGGCGCGACGACACTGTAACCAGGCTCGGGAATTTCCGGCAGGGCGTAGGCCGGATCGTCGGCAACCCGCGGCGGCGTGGCAATTTCAGGCGCTGGCCCGGGCTCCGCCAACGCGGCGGGCAGCACCGCGTGCACGGCCTGGGCCACAGGTTCCGCCGGCGATACCGACGGTGCTGCAACAGCGGGCAGCGGCACCTCAAGATCCAGGTTCGCCAGCACGGCCTCCGCAGGTGGCGGGCTGGCGGGCTGGACAGCGGCGGCGGGTTGCAGCTCAGCCTGCGCTGGCTCGCTGCCGGTCGGGCTGGCTGGCACCACCTCCTTGCCGCCAAACAAACGCTGCAGCAAGCCCGGGCGCACCACGGCCTCGCCACCCTCGAGCGCAGCCAGGGCCTGCTGTTGCAGGCTGCTCAGTTCACCCAGCAGGGCCGGTAGTTCACGGGGCTGACTGGCGCGCTCCTCGATGCGCTTGGCAAACTGCTTGAGCGCCTTGCGCACCTCGCGCGGCGGCTCCAGGGCAAGCAGCTGATCGGTCAGGCTGGTAACCCCGGAGATGTTCTGCGCAACCCGGTCCTGACGGCGCTTTTCCGAATCCAGCACAGCCTTTTCCAGCCGCGGGATCAAGGCCGAGAGGCCGGCATCGATATCGTCACGCCGCAGGATGTCGCGCAATTCCTGCATGCACTGGTCGACCGACTTGTCACTGCCCTCGGCGGCCAGCGAGCTGCGCACCAGGCCGCGCCTTAGCAAATCGAGCCGCGCATCCCAACTGCGCTCAAGCTTCTCTTGCTGTTCCAGGCTTTCCAGATACTTGCTTTTCCAGCGCTGGGAATCATCGGTCATGGTGGTGATCCAAACTTAGGGCTCAATCAGCATAGGCGTTGCAGGGACGCACAGTGAAGTGGGTAGACGAATCTGCACCGCCACCGGCAGATGGTCGGAAATCGGCTGCGCCAGCACTTCACAGCGCTGCAGCTGCAGGCCGGGGCTGAGCAGAATGTGGTCGAGACAGCGCTGCGGCCGCCAGCTGGGGAAGGTGGCCTCGATCTGCGGGGCCAGCAGGCCAAGATCGCGCAGCGGTGAATGCAGCAACAGGTCATTGGCGTGGGTATTCATGTCGCCCATCAGCACCATGTGCCGATAGCCGCCGAGCAGTTCGCGGATATAGGCCAGCTGACGGGTACGGGTTCGCGCGCCGAGCGACAGGTGCATCATCACCACGGCAATCGCCTCGGGACCCGCGCCGAGACGCAGTAATATCGCCCCGCGCCCGGGCGGGCCAGGCAGCGGATGGTCTTCCAGCAGGTTCGGCCGCAGTCGGCTGAGCACGCCATTGCTGTGTTGAGCCAGGCGGCCGAGGTTGCGATTGAGTTGCTGGTACCAGAACGGGAAGCCGCCGAGGTGGGCGAGGTGTTCGACCTGATTGATATAGCCGGAGCGCAGGCTGCCGCCGTCGACTTCTTGCAACGCGACCAGGTCGAAGTCGCCGAGCATGTCGCCAATCCGCTGCAGGTTGCCGCTACGCCCGGCGTGCGGCAGCAGGTGCTGCCAGCTACGGGTCAGGTAATGGTGATAACGCTGGGTGCTGATGCCAACCTGGATATTGAAGCTGAGCAGGCGCAGGCAGCCATCTTCAGGCCAGTCGGCGGCCGGCGCGCAACGCGGGTTGACCTGCGGGTGACAGAGGTCAACCGCGCGTTTTGCCGGCCAGCGCCTGAGCATCTGCGCAATACGCGCGCGGGCCGCTTACTGCGCGGCGCGCTCTTTGGCGATCAGCTGGTCGGCCACTTGCAGGGCTTGCTGCGGGCCACCCGAGCTGCTGATGTCGAAACGGTATTTGCCGTTGACGATCATCACCGGCACGCCGCTGATCTGATAGGCCATGGCCAGTTTCTTGGCCTTCTCGACCATGCCCTTCACCGCGAAGGAGTTGTAGGTACTGAGGAACTTGGCACTGTCGACGCCCTGGCCCGCGAGGAACTCGGCCATTTCTTCCGGGGTGGCGAGCTTCTTGCCCTGCTTGTGGATACCGTCGAATACCGCGGCGTGTACCTGCGGTTCGACCTTCATCGCATCGAGGGTGATAAACATCTGCCCGTGCACGTTCCACATGCCGCCAAACATGGCCGGGATGCGCACGAAGTTGACGTCTTCCGGCAGGGTTTCGATCCACGGATTGATGGTCGACTCGAACTGATAGCAGTGTCCACAGCCGTACCAGAACAGCTCAACCACTTCGATCTTGCCGGGTTTGGCAACCGGTACCGGGTTGCCCAGTTCAACGTATTGCTTGCCGGCTTCGATCGGCTCGGCTTGCGCGGCCATGCCGAACAGGCTGGCGGCGGCGAGAGTGGCACTGAGGATCAGGTTACGCATGCATGACTCCTTGGCTATAAACGGTACGGGATGACGAACCAGGGTTCGACTCGCGAGGCACCGACGGGTTCCGCTCATTGTAGCGATGCGCAGAACGAAAAAGGGTGGCCGAAGCCACCCTTTTTCGATCACTGCATGTCGTGGTGTTACACGATCAATGCAGGCCTTGGATAAAGCTGGAAACCGCTTCGATGTCCTTGTTGCTCAGCTTGGCTGCAATCGAACGCATGATCATGTTGTCGCCGTCGTTGGTGCGGTTGCCTTCGCGGAAGTCAGTCAGCTGCTTGGCGATGTAGGTTGCGTGCTGACCACCCAGCTGCGGGTAGCCTGCGGCATCCAGGCCGGCACCGTTCGGCGAATGGCAACCGGTGCAGGCCGGCATGCCTTCAGTCAGCTTGCCGCCGCGGAACAGTTCACCGCCGCGCGCGACCAGCTTGGGATCAGCTGCGCCAACGCCCATCTGCTGGCTGGCGAAGTAAGCAGAGATGTCCGCCAGGTCTTCATCGCTGAGGTTGTCGAGCAGACCGGTCATTTCCACCACCTGGCGGTTACCGGATTTGATGTCCTTCAGCTGCTTGAGCAAGTAACGCTCGCCTTGCCCAGCCAGCTTCGGAAAGTTCGGGGCAGCGCTGTTGCCGTCGGCACCATGGCACGCGCCACACACAACAACCTTACCCTGGCCGGCTTCAGCATTGCCTGCGGCATGTGCCAGGCCGGTGATGCCCAGGGTCAACAGCAGACTCACGAGTACTTTGTTCATCAGCTAATCCAATTTACGGCTAAGAGAAAGAGTTTATAAGCCGGGCTTACTCGGTCATCAACTTGATGACCGCTTGGTAATCCTCGGCCGAGCAGTCCATGCACAAACCACGCGGCGGCATAGCGCCCAAACCATTGGTGACACTCAGCACCAGGGCATCAGTGCCTTTGGCCAGGCGCGGCTCCCAGGCGGCCTTGTCGCCTTTCTGCGGCGCGGTCGGGATCTGCCCGTTATGACAGACGCCGCAAGCGCGCGCGTAGACGGCTTCTGGGTCCTGTGCAGCCTGAGCACTCAACGACAGCATCAATACACTGGCTGCAATCAGCAAGTTTTTCATCAGATCAACCTCATCAGGGAGAGGAACGTCCTGCTTTCTACGGGCAGATGATCTAAATCGTTCCGGTGAACACTTATCCAACAGCGGGAGAAAGCGCACACAAAATCTGCGCCATTATATACTGGCGTCATTGAAACGGAAACGACGCAGCTTGCCGCGCTACCCCCGCCAGGCAGGCTGCGCGCAAATGTCGCAAGGGCATCGCGCCTGTAACGCCACCCTACGCTCGCCCTCACGGATACCCAGATGCAAGCCAAGAACCCAATTATCGGTCTGTGCCAACAGGCTACTTTCCTTATCAGCGCGGCCAAAGTTGACCAGTGCCCTGAAGATTTCGGCCATGAAGTGGCCTTTGCCGGGCGTTCCAACGCCGGTAAATCCAGCGCCCTGAACACCCTGACCCACGCCAGCCTGGCGCGCACCTCGAAGACCCCAGGGCGCACCCAGCTGCTCAACTTCTTCAAGCTGGATGAAGAGCGCCGCCTGGTCGACCTGCCGGGTTATGGCTACGCCAAGGTGCCGATCCCGCTGAAACTGCACTGGCAGAAACACCTGGAAGCCTATCTCGGCAGCCGTGAGTGCCTGCGCGGGTTGATGCTGATGATGGATATCCGCAAACCGCTGACCGAGTTCGACGTGCTGATGCTCGACTGGTCGGCCGCCAGCGAAATGCCCATGCACATCCTCCTGACCAAGGCCGACAAGCTGGCCTTTGGTGCGGCGAAAACCACGTTGCTTAAGGTGCGTCAGGATATTCAGCAGCGCTGGGGCGACCGCGTCAGCATCCAGTTGTTCTCCGCGCCCAAGCGCATTGGCATCGAAGATGCCCAGGAAGTGCTGGCGCAATGGATGCAGCTGGGCGAGTTTGCCCTGCCGGATGACGAAGAAACCGAGGCCTGATCCAGACTGCAGCAATCGCAGGAACAAAAAATTGCCCGGAACAATTTTTAACGCTGCGTAGCAGCGGCCCGAAGGGTGGTCGCCATGGATGGCGAACATAAAAAAAACCCCGAACTTCTTATGGGGGAGGGAAGTTCGGGGTTCAACGTCTGAACCGCTAGGGCGGGGTCCAGAATCTGCCAACACTTAACACAACAAAGGAGCATCGAAGGGCTGTCTAAGCCGTTCATAAGCTCTGAGTGCTCAAGCCAAAACAAAGTTCAGGGCCAGGCGTAATTAATTAGTTATAAGCAGCGTCGTATTGATACTCATGCGCCTTTAGCGCCCGCCATCCGGGCGCTGCAGCCAAAAACAGGGGCGCAAATTAATGTGCCTCATCCCAGTTATCGCCCACACCCACTTCGACCAGCAGCGGCACATCCAGCGCGGCGGCATTGCCCATCAGTGGCTTGATCTGCTCGCTCACCTGCTCGACCAGATCCTCACGCACCTCCAGTACCAGTTCGTCGTGTACCTGCAGGATGACCTTGGCATCCAGGCCGGACTCGCTCAGCCAGCTGTCCACCGCGACCATGGCGCGCTTGATGATGTCCGCCGCGGTGCCCTGCATCGGCGCGTTGATCGCCGTGCGTTCGGCCCCCTTGCGCAGGGCCTGGTTCTTCGCGTGGATATCCGGCAGGTACAAGCGACGACCGAACAGGGTCTCGACAAAGCCCTGCTCGGAAGCCTGCTCGCGGGTGCGCTCCATATAGGCCAGCACGCTGGGGTAACGGGCGAAGTACACGTCGATATAGGCCTGCGCCTGCTTGCGGTCGCAGCCGATCTGCTTGGCCAGGCCGAAGGCACTCATGCCGTAGATCAGGCCGAAGTTGATCGCCTTGGCGCTGCGGCGCTGATCACCGGTGACCTCTTCCAGCGGCACGCCGAATACCTCAGCAGCGGTGGCCTTGTGCACATCGCGGCCATGGCGGAAGGCGTCCAGCAAACTCTCGTCCTTGGCCAAGTGCGCCATGATGCGCAGCTCGATCTGCGAGTAGTCCGCCGCCAGCAGCTTGTAGCCCTTGGGCGCGACGAAGGCCTGACGAATACGCCGCCCTTCGGCCGTGCGGATCGGGATGTTCTGCAGGTTCGGGTCGGTGGACGACAAGCGCCCAGTCGCGGCTACCGCTTGGTGGTAGCTGGTGTGGATACGCCCGGTGCGCGGGTTGATCTGCTCCGGTAGGCGGTCGGTGTAGGTGCTCTTCAGCTTGCTCAGGGTGCGGTACTGCATCAGCACCTTGGGCAGCTCGAAGTCCTGCTCGGCCAGTTCGGCCAGCACCGCTTCGGCGGTCGATGCCTGGCCCTTGGCGGTCTTGCTGATGATCGGCAGGCCGAGTTTCTCGTAGAGAATCACCCCGAGCTGCTTGGGCGAGGCCAGGTTGAATTCCTCGCCGGCAATCTCGAAGGCCTGGCGCTCCAACGCCACCAGCTTTTCACCCAGTTCGTTGCTCTGCAGGCCGAGCAGGTTGGCATCCACCAGCGCGCCCTGGCGTTCGATACGCGCCAGCACCGGCACCAGCGGCATCTCAATCTCGTGCAGCACTTTGGCCAGGCTCGGCTCGGCCGACAGTTTGGCCCACAGGTGCTGGTGCAGACGCAGGGTCACGTCGGCGTCTTCGGCGGCATAGGGCGCGGCCTGGGCCAGATCGATCTGGTCGAAGGTCAGCTGCTTGGTGCCTTTGCCGGCGATGTCCTCGAAACGGATATTGCTGTGATCCAGGTACTTGAGCGCCAGGCTGTCCATATCGTGACGGGTGGCGGTGGAATCCAGCACATAGGATTCGAGCATGGTGTCAAAGGCCACGCCCTGCACCGCGATGGGCGTGCTGGCATTGGCGAGGATATTGATGTCGTACTTGGCGTGCTGACCGACCTTGGCCTTGTTCGGGTCTTCGAGAATCGGCTTCAACGCCTGTAGCACAGCATCGCGATCGAGTTGAGTCGGCACACCCATATAGGAATGCGCGACCGGGATATACGCCGCTTCGCCGGCCTTGACCGCAAAGGACAGGCCGACCAACTGGGCCTTCTGCGCATCCAGGCCGGTGGTTTCAGTGTCGAAAGCGATCAGCTCGGCGTTGCGCAGTTTCTCCAGCAACTGATCGAACTGCGCCTGATCGAGGATGCACTGGTAATCGCCCAACGAGGCCGCGGCGGGCAACTCGGCAACAACCGCGTCGGCAGTCGGTGCATCAGCGGCCACTGGAGCTGGCGCGACTAAAGCGGCGGCACTGGCGCTAGGAGCCAGAGCAAACAAGTCACCGGCAGGCACTGCGACCGGGGCTTTGACCGCCGGGGCCGGATTGCTGCGCAGCAGTTCATCACGCCAGGTTTTGAATTCCAGCTCGGCGTAGAGCTCGACCAGTGCAGGTACATCCATCTGGCCCGGATGCAGCGACTCGATGGCGATATTCAGCGGCACATCCAGCTTGATGGTCGCCAGGGCGTAGGACAGGTATGCCATGTCCTTGTGCTCGGCGAGTTTGGCCGGCAGGGTCTTGGCACCGCGGATCGGCAGTTCCGGCACTTTATCGAGGTTGGCGTAGAGCACATCCAGGCCGCCACCGACGCCGACCAGCAGGCCCAGCGCGGTCTTTTCACCGACGCCCGGCACGCCGGGAATGTTGTCGACCTTGTCGCCCATCAGCGCCAGGTAATCGATGATCAGCTCAGGACCGACACCGAATTTCGCTTTCACGCCATCGATGTCATAGACGCTACCGGTCATGGTGTTGACCAGCGTAACGTGCGGGCAAACCAGCTGGGCCATGTCCTTGTCGCCGGTGGAGATCACCACATCACGCCCCTCGGCCGCGCACTGGCGAGCCAGGGTGCCGATTACGTCATCGGCCTCGACGCCCTCGACGCACAGCAGCGGATAACCCATGGCCTTGACACTGGCATGCAGCGGCTCGACCTGCACGCGCAGCTCATCCGGCATCGACGGGCGGTTGGCCTTGTAGTCGGCATACATTTCGTCGCGGAAGGTGCCGCCCTTGGCATCGAACACCACGGCAAACGGGCTTTTCGGGTACTGCTTGCGCAGGCTCTTGAGCATGTTCAGCACACCCTTGACCGCGCCGGTGGGCAAGCCCTTGGAGGTGGTCAGCGGCGGCAGCGCGTGGAAGGCCCGGTAAAGGTAAGAAGAACCGTCAACCAGAACGAGGGGAGCTTGGCTCATGAGCAGGATCAACCTTTTCGGCGGGGGCGGCGGTAACAGGCCGTTGAAAAACGTAAGCGAGGCCGGCAGGACCAGGCAAAAACAGGCGAGGAAGCGGAGTTTACGTGCTGTAAATGAGCATTCCGAGCCTGTTTTTAACGCAGGATTGCCAACGCAGGTAGTTTCTCAACAGCCTGTTAGAATGGCCGCACCATTGGAATCAAAGGGACAAGGTTATCATGCGCGCACTCAATCGCCTGTTGCTGGCCAGCCTGCTGGCATTCACCTCCCTGGGCGCTCACGCCGAGGACCCGGTCTCGGCCGACCCGGACGTAACCATTCGCCAGGATGGCGACAAGACCATCCATGAATACCGGGTCAACGGTTTTCTCTACGCGGTCAAGGTCATCCCGAAAGGCGGCAAACCGTACTTCCTGGTACGCGCCGATGGTAGCGATGGCAACTTCGTCCGTTCGGACAGCCCGGATATGCTGATCCCGGCCTGGGAAATCTTTAGCTGGTAAATAGCGATGTCTGTCTTTACGCCACTCGAACGCCACGAACTCGAAGACTTTCTCGCCCCCTATGGCCTAGGTCGTTTGCGCGACTTTCAGGGTATTGCCGCGGGCAGCGAGAACAGCAATTTCTTCGTCAGCCTGGAGAAGGGTGAGTTCGTTCTGACCCTGATCGAACGCGGCCCCAGCAGCGACCTGCCGTTCTTTATCGAGCTGCTCGATGTGCTGCATGAGGCCGGCCTGCCGGTGCCGTACGCCCTGCGCACCGCCAGCGGTGAGGCGTTGCGCAGCCTGGCGGAAAAACCGGCGCTGTTGCAGCCGCGCCTGGCCGGCAAGCATGTGCACGAAGCCAACCCACATCACTGCCAGGAAGTCGGCGCACTGCTGGCGCGTATTCATCTGGCTACCCGTAATCAGCCGCTGCCGCGCAAGAGTGATCGCGGGCTGGACTGGATGCTCGCCGAAGGGCCGAGCCTGGCGCTGCAGCTACCCGATGAGCAGCTGCCGCTGCTGCGCGATGCGCTGGCGGAAATCCACGCACTCAAACCGCGCATTCTCGCCTTGCCACAGGCCAACCTGCATGCCGACCTGTTCCGCGACAACGTGCTGTTCGACGGTAACCATCTGGCCGGGGTGATCGACTTCTACAACGCCTGCTCGGGGCCGATGCTCTATGACTTGGCAATTGCCCTGAATGATTGGTGCTCTTGCGAAGACGGCAGCCTCGACAGCAAACGCGCGCAAGCGCTGCTCGGTGCCTATGCCGGCTTGCGGCCGTTTACTGCAGCAGAAGCCGAGCTGTGGCCGTCCATGCTGCGCATTGCCTGCGTACGCTTCTGGTTGTCACGCCTGATTGCCGCGGAATCCTTCGCTGGCCAGGAAGTGCTGATCCACGATCCAGGCGAATTCCAGCGGCGCCTGGCCCAGCGCCAGCAGGTGGATCTGACGCTGCCATTCGCGTTCTAAAGCGTTTCGAGACAACCCGCCAACTCACCCGCCAGATTTTCCAGCAAGGCTTCGTAGCCGTTTGCATCCACCGCCAAGCCGGCACCCATGGCGTCTAGCTCGGCCAGGGTAACCGGCAGGCCGGCGGTCAGGGTTTGCGCCAGACGCGGGCGTAGCGGCGGCTCGCTGAATACGCAAGTCGGGCCAACCTGTTGCAGGCGCTCACGCATGGCCGCGACATGCCGCGCACCAGGCTGCACTTCGCCGAGCACGCTGAACACCCCGGCGTGCCTGAGGCCGTAAGCGGCTTCGAAGTAGTCATAGGCTTCGTGGAAGACGAAGTAAGGCTTGCCCGCCAGCCCTTGCAAACGCTTTTTCAGACGCTGATCGAGGGCGCTCAGGCGTTCGCCAAAGGCGTTGGCGTTGGCTTGATAACGCGCAGCATTGCTCGGATCGGCGGCGGCTAGATCGGCGGCGATCTTCGCGGCAATCACCTGGGCATTGGCCGGCAGCAACCACAGATGGGCATCCAGGCTACCGGGACGGTGGGCATGGTCATGGATATCGTCATGCTCATCCGCCGCCTCGTCATGCCCATGGCCGGCGTGTTGCGCATGCTCGTCGTGCGACTCGCCAAAGTGACGCAAGTGCATGCCCGGCAGGTCCTGCACGGCCACGCTGGGCTGGCTGCGGCCAGCCAGCACGCGCGGCAGAAAAGTCTCCAGATCGGCACCGACCCAATACAGCAGCTGCGCTTCACGCACGTTACGCACATCGGAAGGACGCAGCGCATAGTGATGCGGCGAGGCCCCCGGCGGCAGCAATACGGCGGGTTGGCCGACACCGTCCTGCACGGCAGCGGCAATCAGCTGCAGCGGCTTGATGCTGGTCAGCACGCGCACATCGGCATGCGCGGCAAGGCTGGCGGTCAAAGTAAGCAGAAACAGGCAGGCAACAGAAAAAAGACGTGACACGGGCAGCACTCAAACGGAAAGGAACGGGTAATATAATAACGTCTCTCACCATTTTCGTCGTTGCCCATGACTCAAGCGCCCTTGGCTTCACGCCCACATGACCATTCCCACTGCGTCAACCATGCCCTGACTGAGGCCGAAACGATCTGCGAGCGCCAAGGTTTGCGCCTGACCGCTCTGCGTAAACGCGTGCTCGAGCTGGTCTGGCAGAGCCACAAGCCGCTGGGGGCCTACGACATTCTCGGCGTACTGAGCGAAGCCGACGGCCGCCGCGCCGCGCCGCCGACCGTTTATCGGGCGCTGGATTTCCTTCTGGAACACGGCCTGGTGCACCGCATCGCTTCGCTCAACGCCTTTATCGGCTGCAACCATCCGCAGCATGCGCATCAGGGCCAGTTTCTGATCTGTCGTGGCTGCCATGCGGCCATCGAGCTGGAGCAGCCGACCATCAGCCAGGCGATCATCGCCGAGGCCGCTGGTGTCGGCTTTGCCGTGGAAAGCCAGATGGTCGAAGTGGTCGGCCTCTGCGCAGGCTGCCGGGAGGCCGCATGAGCGATGCCCTGATCCGTCTCGACGCGATCAGCGTGACCTTTGCCGGCCAGCAGGTGCTGCAGAACGTGCAGCTGAGCGTCAAACCGGGCGAGATTGTCACCCTGATCGGCCCCAACGGCGCGGGCAAAACCACCCTGGTGCGCAGCGTGCTTGGCCTGCTCAAGCCGGACAGCGGCAGCGTCTGGCGCAAGCCCAAGCTGCGCATCGGCTATATGCCGCAGAAGCTTCATGTCGATGCCACCCTGCCGCTCTCGGTGCTGCGTTTTCTCCGGCTGGTGCCAGGTGTGGCGCGTGCTCAGGCATTGGCGGCGCTGGCCGAAGTCGGCGCCGAGCAGGTAATCGACAGCCCATTGCAAAGTATTTCCGGCGGCGAACTGCAGCGCGTGCTGCTGGCCCGCGCGCTGCTGCGCGAGCCCGAACTGCTGGTGCTCGATGAGCCGGTGCAGGGCGTCGATGTCAGCGGCCAGGCCGAGCTGTACCGGCTGATCACCCAGCTGCGTGATCGCTATGGCTGCGGCGTGCTGATGGTGTCCCACGACCTGCACCTGGTGATGAGCACCACCGACCAGGTGGTCTGCCTTAACCGCCACGTCTGTTGCTCTGGCCACCCGGAGCAGGTCAGCTTTGACCCGGCCTTTGTCGAGCTGTTCGGCCAGGACGCCAAGAGCCTGGCGATCTACACCCACCACCACGACCATGACCACGACCTGCACGGCGCGGTGGTGCCCCCTACGGGCGCTGGCCTGAGCATCAAAGGCCCGGTAAAACCCCATATCCACGGTGATGACTGCACGCATGGCTGACTTTCTCCTCAACGCCCTGCTCGCCGGCCTCGCCCTGGCGCTGGTTGCCGGCCCGCTGGGTTCCTTTGTGGTGTGGCGGCGCATGGCCTATTTCGGCGACACCCTGTCGCACGCCGCACTGCTCGGCGTCGCCCTCGGCCTGATGCTCGACGTCAGCCCGACCCTGGCGGTGACGGTCGGCTGCGTGCTGTTGGCCGCGCTGCTGGTGACCCTGCAAAGCCGCCAGCCGCTGGCCTCCGACACCTTGCTCGGCATCCTCGCCCACAGCACCCTGTCGCTGGGCCTGGTGGTGCTGAGCTTTATGCAGGACGTGCGCATCGACCTGATGGGCTACCTGTTCGGCGACCTGCTCGCCGTTGGCCCGAGCGACTTGGCCTGGATCATCGGCGGCAGCGCGCTGGTGCTGGTGCTGCTGGCGCTGCTGTGGCGGCCGCTGCTGGCGATTACCGTGCACGAGGAACTGGCCAAGGTCGAAGGCCTGCCGGTGGCGGCGATTCGCCTGAGCCTGATGCTGCTGATCGCCGTGGTGATCGCCGTGGCGATGAAGATAGTCGGCGTGCTGCTGATCACTTCGCTGCTGATCATTCCCGCCGCCGCCGCCCAACGCCATGCGCGCACCCCGGAGCAGATGGCGCTGGGCGCCAGCCTGCTAGGCATCGTCGCGGTGTGCGGCGGGCTGAGCCTGTCGTGGTTTCAGGACACTCCGGCCGGCCCGTCCATCGTGGTGGCGGCCGCCAGCCTGTTTCTATTGAGCTTTGCCCTACCTCGGCGCACAGCCTAGGACCTGCGGTTAAACGGCTTCTCGTAGGGTGGGTTAGGCGCTTGTTACAAGCGGGACGGCCTGTGCGATTTGCCGTTGCGCCGTAACCCACCATCGACGCAACACGGGAGATCGCCTGGCGGGTTACGCGACGCGCCGAAGGTGCAGTGCTTGGAAGTACGGGCATGGCGTCGCTAACCCACCCTACGGTGAGCCTACCAAGACGAACAGCCTGAAAGATTGGTTGTGATCGGCAGCGCAGTGTAAACTTGCGCGTTTTTTGCACAACTCGAGACGCGCAGTAATGAAATCGTTCGCTTTACATGGCTTTCCCCTGATTTTGGTTCTGCTGCTGGCCGGCTGCCAGAGCGCGCCAAAACCGGCCAATCTGCCGGTGGATGATCTGGTCAGCGCCTTTCGCCAGCTCGATCAAAGCTTCGCCAGCGGCGACCTGAGCAGCGCCGAAAGCCAGCTCGGCAGCCTGCAGCAACGCGCCGCCGGCGATACCCGCCTGGAGCAATACCAGCGCCAACTGGCCGAAGCGTATCTGCAGCAAGGTCAGAAAGCCCTGCAGGCAGGCGACCTGGACAACGCCACCACGTCCCTTAGCCGCGCCCGCAGCCTGATGCCGCAAGCACCCGCGCTGACCACCGGCCTGGATGGTGCCATCGCCCAGGCCCGCGAAGCCGAACTGGCTGCCGCCGAACAGCAGCGCCAGGCCAGCGCACAGGCCGCCGCACGCGCCGAAGCTGCCCGCCTCGAACAGGCTCGCCAGCTGCGTCTGGCCGCCGAACGCCAGGCCGCCGCGATTCAGGCCACTCAGCTGCCGAATACCCCTCCAGCCGAAGCGCCCGCGCCGGCCCCGGCCAAGCCGCAGGCCCGACTGATCGACCCGGCCGCCGCCAGCAGCGTGATTGGCATGCCGATGCTCGACAACCAAGACAACGAGCGCCTGCGCAGCCTGCTCGACGGCGTCGCCGCGGATATGGTCGCGTTCAATTGCGCGGTGCGTATCGAAGTGCGCCAGGCCAAGGATTTCCCCTGGGTCGCCTCTCTGCTCAACGCACGGATCAAGCGCATCGACCCGAGTTTCAGTCCGCGCATGAGCCAGGTGATCAAACCGGCTCAGGTGCCGCAGCTGGTGCTCAGCCCCAAGCGCTGATACGGCTTGGGCAGCATAACGACCGGGCTTGCCCGGTCGTTTGCATTGGCGCTGGCTACACTGCCCAGAGCCGTCAGGCATCTAATGCAATTTAGCTATAACCATAGGTCTACAAAGATTTTTGCGACCTAAACAGCGCCGGGTAGACTAGCCGCCGTTTCGGCCTACCCGGCAGCCCGAAAAACCCAAAAGGTTTACCCCGTGATCAACTTTCATCAGGTCCACAAGGCGTACCGCGTCAGTGGCCAGGACATCCCCGCGTTGCAACCGAGCGATCTGCAGATTGCCCGGGGCGAAGTGTTCGGCATCATCGGTCACTCCGGGGCCGGAAAAAGCACCCTGCTACGCCTGATCAACCGCCTGGAACAGCCTTCCGGCGGGCGTATCGAGATCGACGGCGAAGATGTCACCGCGCTCGACGCCAACGGCCTGCGCAGCTTCCGCCAGCAGGTCGGAATGATCTTCCAGCACTTCAATCTGCTTTCATCGAAGACCGTCGCCGACAACGTCGCCCTGCCGTTGAAACTGGCCGGCGAGCTGTCGCGCAGCGCGATCAATGCCCGTGTCGCCGAGTTGCTCGCCCGGGTCGGCCTGCAGGATCACGCCAACAAGTACCCGGCGCAGCTCTCCGGCGGGCAGAAACAGCGTGTCGGCATCGCCCGCGCCCTGGCCACCGAGCCGAAGATTCTGCTGTGCGACGAAGCCACCAGCGCCCTTGATCCGCAGACTACCGCCTCGGTGTTGCAATTGCTGGCCGAGATCAACCGCGAGCTGAACCTGACCATCGTGCTGATCACCCACGAGATGGACGTGATCCGCCGGGTCTGTGACCGCGTGGCGGTGATGGATGCCGGCGTAATTGTCGAATCAGGCCCAGTGGCCGAGGTGTTTCTGCATCCGCAGCACGCCACCACCAAGCGCTTTGTGCAAGAAGCCGAGCAGATCGACGAGAACGAACAGCGTGACGATTTCGCCCATGTCGCCGGGCGTATCCTGCGCCTGACCTTCCAGGGTGAGGCCACTTACGCGCCGCTGCTGGGCACCGTGGCCCGCGAAACGGGGGTGGATTACAGCATCCTCGCCGGGCGTATCGACCGCATCAAGGACACCCCCTACGGCCAGTTGACCCTGGCCCTGACCGGCGGCGATCTGGACGCCGCGCTGGCGCGCTTTGCCGCCGCCGACGTGCATCTGGAGGTGCTGCGCTAATGGAAGCTCTACTGACTCGCCTGCTACCGAACGTCGACTGGGCGGAAATCGGCTACGCCAGCCTGGACACCCTGAGCATGCTCGGCGGCTCCATGCTGTTTACCGTGCTGCTCGGCCTGCCGCTGGGTGTGCTGCTGTTTCTCACCAGCCCACGACAGATGTTCGAGCAGAAGGCCTTCTACGGCTTCCTGTCGCTGCTGGTAAATATCCTGCGCTCGGTGCCGTTCGTGATCCTGCTGATCGTGATGATCCCCTTCACGGTGATCGTCACCGGCACCTCGCTGGGCGTCGCCGGGGCCATCCCGCCACTGGTGGTGGGGGCCACGCCGTTCTTCGCGCGCCTGGTGGAAACCGCGCTGCGTGAAGTCGACCGCGGGATTATCGAAGCCACCCAGGCCATGGGCGCAACCACCCGGCAGATCGTGGTCAACGCACTGCTGCCCGAAGCACTGCCCGGGATTATCGCGGCCATCACCGTAACGGCGATCACCTTGGTGTCCTACACCGCCATGAGCGGCCTGATTGGCGGCGGCGGCCTCGGCGACCTGGCGGTACGTTACGGTTATCAGCGTTATCAGCCAGACGTGATGGCGGTGACGGTGATCCTGCTGCTGGTGCTCGTACAGATTCTGCAATCCGTCGGCGACAAGCTGGTGGTGCACTTTTCCAGAAAATAGCGTGCCCCACGGGGCGCACAAGACAGCGGGATACCGGTTACCTGCCGGCCTCCGCACACATCCCACAAGGAGCTTTACGATGAAAAAACTGATCGCTGCATTCGCTGCCCTGGCAGCTTTTTCTGCCCAGGCCGAAAGCCTGAGCGTCGCGGCCACTGCCGTACCGCACGCGGAAATCCTCGAATTTGTTAAGCCGGCCCTGGCCAAACAAGGCGTTGAGCTGAACATCAAGGTCTTCACCGACTACGTGCAGCCGAACGTGCAAGTTGCCGAGCAGCGCCTGGATGCCAACTTCTTCCAGCACCAGCCGTACCTGGATGAATTCAACAAGAGCCGCGGCACCGAACTGGTCAGCGTAGCCGGCGTGCACGTCGAGCCCTTCGGCGCTTATTCCAGCCAGCACAAAACCCTCGCCGACCTGCCGCAAGGCGCTAACGTGGTGATCCCTAACGACGCCACCAATGGCGGCCGTGCCCTGTTGCTGCTGCAAAAAGCCGGGCTTATCACCCTGAAACCAGAAGCCGGCATCCTCGCCACACCAAAAGACATCGTCGAGAACCCGAAAACCATCAAGGTGCGTGAACTGGAAGCGGCCACTCTGCCGCGCGTGCTGACCCAGGTCGACCTGGCACTGATCAACACCAACTACGCCCTGGAAGCCAAGCTCAATCCGACCAAGGATGCGCTGATCATCGAAGGTAACGACTCGCCGTACGTCAACATCCTGGTTGCGCGTTCCGACAACAAGGACAACGCCGCCCTGCAGAAGCTGGCCAAGGCGCTGAACAGCGCCGAAGTGAAAGCCTTTATCGCTGAGAAGTATCAGGGTGCCGTAGTTCCGGCGTTCTAAGAACCTGTTTCGGACCTGCTGCGCGTCGGCCAAACTGCGTTGAAAACGGCTTCGGAATGCTCATTTACAGCCAGTAAACTGCGCTTCCTCAGCCGCTTTCGCCTTATTTTGCTCTAGCTCGCGAGCTCCGAAACAGATTCTATGCACCGGCGTTATCTGCACCCTCTGCCAAACCCCGCCCTGTGCGGGGTTTGTCGTTTAGAGCGGCTTCGCGCAGGCACTCCAGCAGGCAGTCCAAAGCGGGCTGGCGCTGAGCGCGGCGCAATATCGCCACCAGTTCGCGATGGAAGGTCAGCTCGCCCAGCTCGATCACCCGCAACTGCG
Source organism: Pseudomonas sp. (assembly GCF_049653025.1). GTDB lineage: Bacteria > Pseudomonadota > Gammaproteobacteria > Pseudomonadales > Pseudomonadaceae > Aquipseudomonas. The sequence continues at coordinate 36,112 of NZ_JBASFM010000011.1, forward strand.
TCGGCCGCTGCAGCCACAGACCGGCCCGCGGAATCAGCGACACGCCAAGGCCGCACTCGACCATGCGGACGATGGCCTCCAGCTCATCCAGCTCCAGCGCTTCCTGCACTGCCAGGCGCTGCTCGCGGAGGAACTGGTTGACCCGCCGGCCACCGAACGAACGGCGGTCGTAACGCACGAACGGCTGTTCGGCGAGGATCTGCAGCGGATCATCCGCCGTTACGCCGAGCGGGGTGATCAGCACAAACGGCTCGCGCGCCAGGCTGATCTGCAGCAGCTCCTTGGGCAGCTCGAACGGCGGCTTGATCAGCAACGCCAGGTCCAGCTCACCGGCATCGATCTGGCTCAGTAGACTCAGCGACACGCCGGGCACCAGCTTCAGCTCGACTCGCGGGGCGGCCGCGCGAAAACGCGGCAAAGCCTCGGGCAGCAGACCAGTCTGCAAGGTGGCAATCGCGCCGACCTTTAGTTCGCCCTGCCACTCGGCCAACGCAGTGGGCAGGGCCATCTGCGCATACAGCCCGAGCATCTGTTCCGCCAGCGGCAAGGCATGCCGACCGGCAGCATTCAGCACCGCCGAACGCCCACTGCGCTCAAACAGCCGGACGCCCAGCCCCTGCTCCAGCACACGCATCTGTGCGCTCACTGCAGACTGGGTCAGGCCAACCTGCTGACCAGCCGCCGCGAAGGTGCCATGTCGCGCCACCGCCACAAAGGTTTTCAACTCGCGCAGCATCGACGCCTCGACTGATCAATTTTGTTTGTGCTTGCGAGCAAGGATATTCGCTTTTAATCAGAATCGCTGTTGCTGAGAATCAGCAGACCGCCCTTTCAAGGAATCTCAGCATGGCTCTCGCACCCTTTCACCTGGCTATTCCCGTCTACGACCTGGCGGCTGCCCGGCATTTCTATGGCGAGGTGTTCGGCTGCGCGGAGGGCCGCAGCAGTGCGCACTGGGTGGATTTCGACTTCTTCGGCCACCAACTGGTGATCCACCAGACGCCGAAGATGGCCTACCAGGAAGCGGCGCACAGCAACCCGGTGGACGGTCACGACGTGCCGGTGCCGCATTTCGGTGTGGTATTGAGTTGGGAGGATTGGCAAACGCTGGCGGCGCGGCTACAGAGCAAGGGCACGCAATTTGTGATCGAACCCTATGTGCGCTTCGCCGGCCAGGTCGGCGAGCAGGCCACGTTGTTCCTGCTCGATCCGTGCGGCAACGCCCTGGAGTTCAAGGCGTTCAAGGATATCAGCCAGCTATTCGCCAAATAGCTGCTTAAGGCCGCTCAAGCAGACCGGGCAACTGCGCGGCCAGCTTGGTGTTGTTGATCGGTGCGCGGATAAAGCCGCGCTGCTTGCCGTCCGGCCCGATGATCACCAGGTTGCCGCTGTGATCGACGGTGTAGTTTTCCTTGCTGGTATCCGCCGGGATATACGGGATGCTCACGCCGTTGGCGAGCTTCTGCAGAGTGGCCTGCTCGCCGGTCAGGCCGATAAAGCCGGCGTCGAAGTAATCCAGGTACTTCTTCAACTGCTCCGGTGTGTCGCGATGGGGGTCAACCGTGACCAGCACGATGCGCAGCTTGGCCAGGGTTTCCGGCGGTAGCTGGCCCTGTAATTGGCGCAGCTGGGCGAGGGTGGCCGGGCAGATATCCGGGCAGAAGGTGTAGCCGAAGAACAACAGACTCCACTGATCCTTGAGCTGATCAACCGCCACGGTCTGGCCATCCTGGTTGGTCAGGCTCAGCTCCGGCAGGCTGCGGCTCTGTGGCAGCAGGACGATGCCGGCATCGAGCAGTACGGTGGGATCACCCTGGCCCTTGCTGGTCAGCACCTTGTTGACGGTCAGGCCCAGTACCAGGGCGACGATGGCAACGAGAACAAAAACGGTGATCTGGGTTCGGGTCATGGGGCCTCAGATATTGAGCAGAAGGTAGTGATCCACCAGCAGGGCGATAAACAGCGCGAAAAGATACCAGATGCTGTATTTGAACGTGTTGATCGCCGCATGCGGTTTGCTGTCACGGTACAGCACCACTGCCCAGTGCAGGAAACGCCCGCCCAGCAGCACGGCGCAGGCGAGATAGAGCAGCCCGCTCATATGAATGGCGTAAGGCAGCAGGGTCACAGCGAACATCGCCAGGGTGTAGAGCAGGATATGCACCTTGGTGTAGTGCTCGCCGTGGGTCACCGGCAGCATGGGGATATCGGCCTTGGCGTACTCCTCTTTACGGTGGATGGCCAGGGCCCAGAAATGCGGCGGCGTCCAGGCGAAGATGATCAGGACCAGCAGCAGCGGTTCGGCGCTGATATGCCCGGTAACCGCGACCCAGCCGAGCAGCGGTGGTGCTGCACCGGCCAGCCCGCCGATGACAATGTTCTGCGGCGTGGCGCGCTTGAGAAAGCCGGTGTAGAGCACCGCGTAGCCGAGCAGCGAGGCCAGGGTCAGCCAGGCCGCCAGCTCATTGGTAAAGGTTAGCAGCAGCGCCATTCCGGCTACCGCCAACAACAGGGCAAAACCCAGAGCTGCGGTCGGCGACAAACGCCCGGCCGTCACGGGCCGTTTATGGGTGCGCGCCATAATCGAATCGATGCGCCGGTCCACCACATGGTTGACCGCCGCCGCCGCACCGGCGCACAGGCCGATGCCGAGGTTACCGAAAATCAGCACCTGCCAGGCCACGCCCGCCCGCGTGGCGAGGAACATGCCGACCAAGGAGGTGATCAGCATCAGCACCACCACCCGCGGCTTGGTCAGTTCGAGGTAGTCGCGCCAGCTGGCGTGGGCTTGGTGTTCGCGCACTAGAGTAGCCATAGGGTCTCTCCTCGATTGTTCTTGTTATTGGCCAGGCAGCGCAGCCAGGCCAGCCTGTGCGTCAGCCGCCCGCGATGCCAGCGGGACGCTGCTGCGCACCCGGTAATTAATCAGCACCAAGCACAGCAGCAGCGCCGCGCCGCCGAGGTTATGCGCCACCGCCACCAGCAACGGCAGGTGGAATACCACGTTGCTGATGCCCAGGCTGATTTGCACCGCCAGCGCCAGCAGCAGCAAACCGGCCAAGCGCGGCAAACCATGGCGTTTGAGTTGCCAGGCCAACAGCAGCAGCACCAGGGTCACCAGCAGCGCACCGATACGGTGGGTCATATGAATGGCGGTGCGCGCGTCGCTGTCGAGCTGACCGCCGAGGTAGTTGGGGCCGATATGCTGGGTCAGGTGAAAGCCATTGGCGAAGTCCATTGCCGGCCACCATTCGCCATGGCAGGTCGGCAGATCGACACAGGCCACCGCCGCATAGTTGCTGCTGACCCAGCCACCCAGGGCGATCTGCCCAATCACCAGCAGCAGACCAAGCGCCGCCAGACTGCGCAGCCGTGCGGGAAGATTGGCCAAGACGGCCGCCTTGCCGGAGAGACGCAGCGTCAACAGAAACAGCAGACTGAGAGTGGCAAAGCCGCCGAGCAGGTGGGCCGTGACCACCTGCGGCCACAGCTTGAGCGTTACCGTCCACATGCCGAAGGCCGCCTGCACGATCACCAGGCCAAGCAACAGCAGCGGTAGTTTGAGTGGTTGACCGATCTCTGTACGACGGCGCAGCGCCTGTATCGCCAGGCCCAGGATCACCAGGCCGAGGCTGCCGGCAAAGTAGCGGTGGACCATCTCGTACCAGCCTTTGGCCACTTCCACCGGCGCTTCGGGGAAGCGCGCCTCGGCCAGCGTCTGTTTGTGTTCGCTCATCGGCACGCCGATAAAGCCGTAGCAGCCCGGCCAGTCCGGGCAACCCAGGCCGGCGTGGGTCAAGCGGGTATAGGCACCGAGCAGCACCACCACGACCGCCAGCACAGTGGCGAACAGGGCAAAACGGTAACCGGGCTTGCTCATCATCAGTCCTTAGCCGTGGGCAGCATTAACCAATCTGGGAGATTTTTAGCAGATGCCGCAGATCATTGAGAATCGCCTTGCCCTTGCTGGTAGCGTCATAACGCAGCACCAGATTGCCGTGCGGATCGACTATCCACAGCTGTGCGCCGGAGACGTTGCCAGCTGTCTTACCGTAGGCCTCTAGCTGCAGTTGATAGCGCGCCAGTTGCGGGTATTCACGGCGCAACTGGGCGTCATAGTCGTCGCTCAGCGGCTGAGCCACAGCCAAACCATGGGCGGCGCGACCGACATCGCGGTTAAGGCCGATATGCACCTGGCGGGCGAGAAACACCAGCTCCTTGCACGCCGCATCGCAGACATCCGGTACGGTCACCAGCAGCTGCCAACGGATTTCGGCGGGGCCACTCACGCCGAGATCGGCGCGGGTCTGCCCGGTGCCGATCAGCTCGCCGTGGTAGCTGCGGGTTTCCGGTACCCAGAAACGCCACTGGTACATGGCGCTAGCGAGAATCATCGGGCCGATAACCACGGCCAGAATCAGGATCAGCTGCAGCCGCCCACGACGACGCTGGCTGGGCGGCACTTCAGGTGAGGCATCAGGCAGGGCGATGGCTGGGTTCATGGCGAGTCTCCCGCGCGTTATATAGACCGAAATAGATAAACAAACCGAGCAGGGCGGCCGCCAGGGCAAACCATTGCACGGCATAACCGAGGTGTTTGTCCGGGCTCATGGCAACCACCGGCCAATCGTTCTGCAAGGAAGCGGGGCCTGGCTCCAGACGCAGTTCGTAGCTCAAGCCACCGCGCCCCAGCTGTTGCCACAGGGCATCCGGCTTGATCTCGCTGACCACCCGCGGCCAGCCCGTAGCGGGTGCGCCGGCCTGCAACTGCAAGGCCTCGCCCAGCGGAACATAGACCGAAGCCTGTAGGCGCAGCGGAGTATCCGGGGTGGCGAAGGTCGGGGTAATCCGGCGATCCGGCCAGGGCAGCCAGCCGCGATTGAGCAACAGCCAGAGGCCGCTGTTTTGGTCATAGAAGGGTTGCAGCACTTCCACGCCGACCTTGCCGGCGCGGGTACGGTTATCCAGCAGCAGGGTATGGCGCGCATCGAAATAACCCTGCAACTGCACGCGCACATAGGCTGGATTGGGGTAGCGCTCAAGCTCAGTGAGGCTGATGGGGGCGGCAATCTGCCGGGCCTGGTGCGCGGCCAGCAATTCGCGTTTTTCCTCGGCACGCGCCAGCTGCCAGAAACCCAGGGCCAGCAGCCCGGGCAAGAGCAGCAGCACCAGCACACTGGGCAGCAGGCCAGGACGGAAGGCGCTCATGACGAACCCCCGAAAGCCCTGGTCAAGGTGGCTATACTGCAGCTGCTGCACATTTCCCTTCCCCGAAGTTCCGCATGGGAGTCAAGCATGCTCAAGGCCGCTATCGTCCTGCTACTACTGGCTACTCTGGTCAGCTTATTCAGTGGCCTGTTTTTTCTGGTCAAGGATGAAGGTAAAACCTCCCGGGTGGTTAACGCGCTGACTGTGCGCGTCACCCTCACCGCCTTGACCGTCGCCCTTATTGCCTGGGGCTTCTACAGTGGCCAACTGGTCTCGCATGTCACCTGGTAAGTCTCGTCACAGCACATAAACGAAGACAAACAGGCCAATCCACACCACATCGACGAAGTGCCAGTACCAGGCCGCCGCCTCGAAACCGAAGTGCTGATCCGGGGTGAAATGGCCACGCAGGATGCGGATCAGCATGATGCTCAGCATCAAGGCCCCCAGAGTCACGTGGGCGCCGTGAAAACCGGTGAGCATAAAGAAGGTCGCGCCATAGATGCCCGAACCCAGGGTCAGGCCCAGTTCGGTATAGGCGTGGATATATTCCTCGACCTGAAACACCAGGAAGGCGATGCCCAGGATCACCGTCAGCGCCAGCCAGAGCTTCAGCTGCTTGCGGTGGTTCTTGCGCAACGCGTGGTGGGCAAAGGTCAGGGTGAAACTGGAGGTCACCAGCAGGATGGTGTTGAGCAGCGGCAGGCCCCAGGCGCTGATCACCCCGCTGGGTGCCGGGTAGAGCTTGGGATCTGGCGTGTTAAGCAGCGGCCAGGTGTATTGGAAATTCGGCCAGAGCATATTGGCGACGCCCTTGTCGCCCTCGCCGCCAAGCCATGGGCCGGCCCAGGTGCGCACGTAGAACAGCACGCCGAAGAACGCGGCAAAGAACATCACTTCGGAAAAGATAAACCAGCTCATACCCCAGCGGAATGAACGGTCCATCTGCGGGCTGTACATGCCGGAGCGGCTTTCCTTGATCACATTGCCGAACCAGCCGAACAACATGTAGGCGAGGAACAGGCCGCCGACGAAGAAGATCAGCGGGCCATTAGAGTCGGCCCGCTCGGCCTTCATGTCGTTGAACCAGGTACCGACGCCGTAGACCGAAAACAGCATGCCAAGGGTGGCAATGATCGGCCACTTGCTTTGTGCGGGAACGTAATACTGCTCGTGACTCGACATTTATTATTCTCCTTATGGAGTCGCCTGGGCTACAGACGGTTTACTCGCAGTGATATCGAACAGGGTGTAAGCCAACGTCAGGTGGCGTACATCGGCGGGTAACGCTTGATCAACGATAAAGCGCACCGGCATTTCGATGCGCTCGCCGGGCTGCAAAACCTGCTGGGTAAAGCAAAAGCATTCGGTCTTGTGGAAATAGGCTGCTGCCTTGGACGGTGCCACGCTGGGAATCGCCTGGGCGGTCATCGGCTTGTCCGTTGGGTTGTAGGCGACAAACAGCATCTGCGTACTGGCCCCCGGATGTACCACCACCTCATCGGCCTGCGGGCGGAACTCCCAGACCATGTCGGCGGCATTGGTGGCGAGAAACTGCACGCGCACCTGCCGCGACTGATCCACGCCGTCCTGCACGGCCTCGTAGGCACCAGCGGTCTTGCCGTTGATGCCAAAGGCCTGGCACATCACGTCGTAGATCGGCACCAGAGCGAAGCCGAAGCCAAACATGCCGACTACCACCAGTGACAAGCGGATAACCAGGCGGCGGGTCGACAGGGCTTCACTCATCGGCAGGCGTCCTTATTTCACTTCAGGCGGCGTGGTGAAGGTGTGGTACGGCGCCGGTGACGGCACGGTCCACTCCAGCCCTTCGGCACCGTCCCAGGGCTTGGCCGCAGCCGGTTTACCGCCACGGATGCACTTGATGACAATAAACAGGAACAGCAACTGGGTAGCGCCGAACATAAATGCACCGACGCTGGAGACCATGTTGAAGTTGGCGAACATCATGTTGTAGTCGGGAATCCGCCGCGGCATGCCGGCCAGGCCGACAAAGTGCATCGGGAAGAACGCCATGTTCATGCCGATAAAGCTCATCCAGAAGTGCAGCTTGCCGAGGGTCTCGTCATACATATGGCCGGTCCACTTCGGCAGCCAGTAGTAGGCCGAGGCGAAGATGCCGAAGATCGCCCCGGGCACCAGCACGTAGTGGAAGTGCGCCACCACGAAGTAGGTGTCGTGGTACTGGAAGTCCGCCGGGGCGATGGCCAGCATTAGGCCGGAGAAGCCGCCGATGGTGAACAGGATGACGAAGGCCACGGAGAACAGCATCGGCGTCTCGAAGGTCATCGAGCCGCGCCACATGGTACTGGCCCAGTTGAACACCTTCACCCCGGTCGGCACGGCAATCAGCATGGTCGCGTACATAAAGAACAGCTCACCCGTGAGAGGTATCCCCACAGTGAACATATGGTGCGCCCAGACGATAAACGACAGAAAGGCGATTGAAGCGGTGGCGTAGACCATCGAGGTGTAACCGAACAATGGCTTGCGGGCGAAGGCCGGGATGATTGCACTGACCGCGCCGAACGCCGGCAGGATCATGATGTACACCTCGGGATGGCCGAAGAACCAGAACACGTGCTGGAACAGCACCGGATCACCACCACCGGCGGCACTGAAGAAGCTGGTGCCGAAGTGGATATCCATCAGCATCATGGTCACGCAACCGGCCAGTACCGGCATCACCGCGATCAGCAGGAACGCGGTGATCAGCCAGGTCCAGACGAACAGCGGCATCTTCATCAGGGTCATGCCGGGGGCACGCAGGTTGAGGATGGTGGCGACCACGTTGATCGCACCCATGATCGAACTGATGCCCATCAGGTGCACGGCGAAGATAAAGAAGGTCACGCTTTCCGGCGCGTAGGTAGTCGACAGCGGCGCGTAGAAAGTCCAGCCGAAGTTGGGGCCGCCGCCTTCCATAAACAGCGTGCTGACCAACATGCTGAACGCGGCCGGCAGCAGCCAGAAACTGAAGTTGTTCATCCGCGGCAGAGCCATGTCCGGCGCGCCGACCATCAGCGGAATCATCCAGTTGGCCAGGCCGACGAACGCCGGCATCACCGCACCGAAAACCATGATCAGGCCGTGCATGGTGGTCATCTGGTTGAAAAATTCCGGCTGCACGATCTGCAGGCCCGGCTGGAACAACTCGGCGCGAATCACCATGGCCATGCTGCCACCGAGCAGGAACATGGCGAAGCTGAACCACAGGTACATGGTGCCGATGTCTTTGTGGTTGGTGGTCAGTACCCAGCGCATCAAACCTTTGGCCGGGCCATGGTGGTGGTCAGTATGACCGTGGTCAATCACTGCACTCATGTCCTTACTCCTGAGCCTTTTTGAACGCGAGGATGTCTTTCGGGGTGACCATGTCACCGACCTTGTTACCCCAGGCATTGCGTTCGTAGGTGATGATGGCGGCGATATCTACTTCCGACAGTTGCTTACCGAAAGCGGCCATGGCGGTGCCGGGCTTGCCGTTGACCACGATGCCGATATGCCCGGCAGCCGGTCCGGTGGCGATGGCTGAGCCCTTGAGGGCCGGGAACATCGGCGGCAGGCCTTCGCCAGTCGGTTGGTGGCAGGAGGCGCAGTTGGTCTGGTAGGACTTCTCGCCGCGGCTCATCAGCTCATCCATGGTCCACTCTTTGCTGGTTAGCTCCTTCTCGGCAGCAGCTTTCTGCTTGCGCTCGGCGAGCCAGGTGGCGTAGTCCTCTTTCGATTTGGCCTCGACCACCACGGGCATAAAGCCGTGATCCTTGCCGCACAGCTCGGTGCATTGGCCACGGTAGATGCCGGGCTCATCGATGCGCGTCCAGGATTCGTTGATAAAGCCAGGGATGGCGTCTTTCTTCACCGCCAGGGCCGGTACCCACCAGGAGTGGATCACGTCGGCGGCGGTAATCAGGAAGCGCACCTTGGTGCCGACCGGAACCACCAACGGCTCATCGACCTCCAGCAGGTAATGCTCACCCTTGGTGGCCTTGTTGTGGATCTGCTCTTGCGGCGTGGTCAGGTTGCTGAAGAACTCGACGTCTTCGCCCAGGTATTTGTAGTGCCATTTCCACTGATAGCCGGTGACCTGGATATCCAGTTCCGACTCGCTGGAGTCGTAGATCTCGATCAGGGTCTTGGTGGCGGGTATCGCCATCACCACCAGGATGACCAGCGGCACGACCGTCCAGAGAATCTCGACCGTGGTGCTTTCATGGAAGTGGGCGGGCTCCTGACCTGTGGAGCGGCGGTGGACAAGCATCGACCAGAACATGGCACCAAACACGATCACGCCGATCACGACGCAGATCCAGAAGATGGTCATGTGCAAATCGAATACTGAGCGGCTGACCTCGGTGGCACCCGGCATCATATTGATGCCCCAGCCGGCCTGCGCCGAGCTGAATACCAACCACAACAGGAGGCCCATCCAGACTCGTGGATGTCGCATCATTGCGGGTTCCCCTTAATTTTTCTTGTTATCCCGCCGGGTCCGCCTGTGGCTGAGGTGTCGGGCATCCATCACAGTAAGAATGCTGACGAAACCTCTCCATGCCGAGACATCCCCGGTGTTATCAGGTACTGCCTTTCGAATTCGAGTATAGACACGGACTTGCAGCTGGCAACGCGAAAACCGAAATGAACAACCGGGCGCAGGCCACGCGCTAAAGACCGCGGCGGCTGTGGGATAGGGCGAAATCCGGACCATCACATATAGCCGACTCGCATAACTGTTTAGAAATTATGACAATCGAGTCTTAGCAGCGCCTCTCAGCCAGCTAAGGTTCTCGCCCATGTCCTCATTTCAGGAGCAGTCATGAACATCGCCGCTTTACACGCGCTGATCCAACGGGCGCATCAGCACGAAGCCAGTACGGGGCATCTCGCCAGTCAGATGCAGGCACAACTGGGCCGCCTGCACCCGGCCATTCGCCTGCCGAACGATGGCACCGAGGGCGTGCTGCAGGGTTTTGTCAGCGCCTATATCGAGCAGGTGCCGGAAATGCTGCAGGCCGCGCAGCAGGTAGCCTTTGAGGCGGGAATCGAGGCGCAGATCAAGCCGGTGCTCACGGTGGCCGAACAGTTTTTCCTGCAACCACCCGCGCTGATGAACGGCCATGAGGGACTTGAGGGGCTGCTCGATGAGGCCTATCTGGCGCATCGCCTGGTCGAGGAAGTGAATGACCGCTATATCGCCCATCTAGGTGCGCCGCTGATCCCGCTGGACACCACGGTGGCCAACCTGATCGCCCACCAGCTGATCGGCGAGCCTTTCGCCAACCAGCTGGATGAAGCCGTGCACCATGCCGTCGAGGGCATGCTGGATGACGCCAGCTTTGCCCAGGACTCGGTGCTGGCCTACCGCGAGCGTTTGCACAACCCACAAACCGAGGCGGCCTGGCTGCGTTGGCCATGCCTGTCGCGTCAGCTCGGGGTGGAATTGCAGCTGGATGAAACCCGCGCCGCTGGCTAGCGACGCGGACTCTGGCAGAACGCGTGCGACTGCCGACTAGCTGCTCGGCAGGTAGCGCGCGCGCGGCGTGGCCATCGGCAGCGGACCGTCGCCGATCAGGCGAAACTCGCCCTTTTCCGCGTCGTAGGCCTTGATCTCGCTGGTTTCGATGTCATACACCCAGCCGTGGATAAACAGCTGGCCGCAGGCCAGGCGTGAAGCCACCGAAGGGTGAGTGCGCAAGTGGTCGAGCTGCGCCACGACGTTTTCCTCGGTGAGAATGCCCAGGGTGTTGTGGTCGGTACAGCCACAGTTTTCCGCCACCACGGTTTTCGCCACCTCGGCATGCCGCAGCCAGGCTTTTACCGTGGGCATGCGTTCCAGGCCTGCCGGGTCTAGCACTGCCTTCATCGCGCCGCAGTCGGAATGCCCGCAGATGATGATGTGCTGCACACCCAGCGCCACCACCGCGTACTCGATAGCAGTAGAAACCCCGCCCATCATCTGCCCGTAGGGTGGCACCACGTTGCCGACGTTGCGGTTGACGAACAGGTCGCCCGGCGAGCTCTGGGTGATCAGCTCAGGCACCACCCGCGAGTCGGCGCAGGTGATAAACATCGCGCGCGGGTTCTGCGCGGTGGCCAGCTTCTTGAACAGCTCTTCCTGCTGCGGAAAGATCTCGCTGCGAAAGCGCTGGAAACCATCGACGATGCTTTGCAGGGCTTCCTCGGCAGTCTCGGTGCCTGTGCGCCCCTGCAGCGGAATCAACTGATGCTTGTATGGCATGTTTGCGACCTCTGTGAGCCTGATTAAACGCTGCTAAAACGACAGCCAAGGCCGCTAGCGAGTCACATGCCAAGTGTTACCTCCGATGACTCAGACAGCAACTCAAAGCAGCGCCAGCTGGCCACCTGGCGGACAAAAACGCGTGCAATCGAGATTGAACCCCTCGCGCCGCTGCAGCCCTAGACGTTTACTGGCCAGGGCAAACCGTTGCGCGAGCAACTCGGCAAAGGCCCCTTCACCGCGAAAACGCAGGCCAAAACGGCTGTCATACAGCGCACCACCACGGCTCTGGCGGATCAGACTGAGCACATGCTCGGCGCGCTGCGGGTAATGCGCCTGCAACCACTCCTCGAACAGCGGCGCGACTTCACGCGGCAGGCGCAGCAGCATGTAGTTGGCGCTCTGCGCGCCGGCGTCCTTGGCCGCCGCCAGCAAGTGCTCCAGCTCCATGTCGTTGATCATCGGGATCATCGGCGAACACAGCACGCCGACCGGAATGCGGTTGTCACGCAGCACTCGGATCGCCCGCAAACGCGCCGCCGGAGCCGCCGCCCGCGGCTCCATGATGCGCTTGAGCTCATCATCCAGGGTGGTCAGGCTGATCATCACCGCCACCAGGCGCTGCTGCGCCAGCTCAGTGAGTAGGTCGAGGTCACGCAGAATCAGCGAACCCTTGGTGACGATGGTCACCGGATGGCGATAGTCGAGCAGCACCTTGAGGCTGTTACGCGTCAGCAGATGCTGGCGCTCGATCGGTTGATAAGGGTCGGTATTGGAACCCAGGTTGATCGGCGCACAGACATAACCCGGCTTGCTCAGCTGCTGTTCGAGCAGAGCCACGGCGTTGCTCTTGGCGATCAGCTTGGTCTCGAAATCCAGCCCGGGCGACAGATCCCAGTAGGCATGGCTCGGCCTGGCGTAGCAGTAGATGCAGCCATGCTCACAGCCGCGATAGGGATTGAGCGAGCGGTCGAACGGCAGATCCGGCGACTGGTTACGGGTGATGATGGTCTTGGCGAGTTCCGTACGCACCTCGGTGGCGCGACTCGGCGGCACTTCCTGAAACCAGCCATCATCAGTGGCGATGATGCGCGTCGGCGCAAAGCGATTGGACGGATTGGTGGCGGTACCGCGACCGCGCGGCGGCAAGGAAACGGACATGGCTCGACTCCGACAAATAACTGTTTATATATACAGTTATTTGTCGGAGCCACCAAGCACCTGCTGTCGCTGCGCGCCGATAGACCGTCAACCCGCCAGCAGGCTCAGGATCAACGGCAGGCTGGCCGCCGCCAGCAAGGTCTGCAGGGTGATAATGCCCGCCATCAACTGGCTGTCGCCGCCCAGCTGGCGGGTCAACACATAGGCCGTTGGCGCGGTTGGCAGGGCAAAGAACAGCACCAGCACAGTGCTTTCCATCGTTGGCAAGTCCAGACCATAGGCCACTGTCCAGGCCAACAGCGGCATGGCTAGCAGACGCAGCAGGCTGTTCCAGCTCAGCGCCGGAATCTCCCCGCCCAACTGTTCCGGCTTCAACGCCGCACCGACGCAGAGCAGCCCGAGCGGCAAACTGGCTGCCGCCAGCAAGCTGAGCAGACGATCACTGCCGCCCGGCAAGCCAAGGCCACTGAGGTTGACCAGCGCACCACCGAGGCAGGCGAGGATCAGCGGGTTCTTCAGGATCGGCAGCAGCAGGCTGCGCGCACTGACGCCGCGTTCGGCGGTCAGCGACCATACCGAGAGCACATTCACCGTCGGCACCATCAGCGCCAGCATCAACGCCGCCAGAGTCAGCCCTGGCTGACCGAACAGGCTGCCGACGGCGGCCAATCCAAGATAGGTATTGAAGCGCAGAATGCCTTGGCTAAACGCGCCGAAGCGCCCCGCCGGCCAACCGCGCAAACGCCGCAACACCAACAGAGCCAGCCAGGCAATGCCCAACGCCAGCAGCACGGCCAGAGCCAGGCGCGGCAACGCGGGGTTATCCAGCGGCGCATTGGCCAAACTGCTGAACAGCAGCGCCGGGAACAGAATGAAATAGTTCAGCCGCTCGGCACCCGGCCAGAACGCCTCATTGGGAAACGCCCAACGGCGCAGGTAATAGCCGGCCACGATCAAGGCGAACAATGGCCATAGGGCCAACAGCAACTCCAGCACGGCAACCTCCAGTCACAGCCAAGCCGCCATCTTGAGCAGCCACATGGGGTGACGCAAGGTCGAGGTCGGGATTAGGCTGTTTTACCTGATCGTCACGACGAGAACGCCTATGTCCGCTATCCATCAAGGCGGTTGCCAGTGCGGGGCCTTGCGCTATGAGTTCGAAGCGCCGCTGCGGAACATTGCCCACTGCCATTGCTCAATCTGCCGACGCACCACCGGCGGCATCGTCACCACCTGGATCACCGTGCCGCTGACGAGCTTTCGCTGGCTGGCCGGCACGCCGCGTGAATACGCCTCGTCAGCCAGCTGCACGCGCAGCTTCTGCCCGACCTGCGGCGCGCACCTGACGCTGTTTACCACGCTCAGCCCGGGCAGCCTGGATATCACCATCGCCACCCTCGATTGCCCCGAGCGGGCTGCGGCGGATCGGCATATCTGGGTGCAGAACCGGCTGTCCTGGCTGCAGGTCGATCCACAGCTGCCCGAGCAACAGCAGGAGTACATCCCCTAGGGCAAGACCAGGCCACCGCTGGCCTTGTGCAGTGCACGCAGGTGTTCGCCGAGCTGGCTGAGATTGGCCTCGTTGGCCTGCAGTTCGGCCAGACGCGTCGGCTCCAGCAGGGTGCGTACTTCCTGATCAAGGTCGTCGCTGAGCTGGCGCAGTTGCTGCTGACGCGCCTGGCTTTCGGTTTCCAGACGCTGCCATTCGGCGCGTTGCGGCAGGCCATAACCCGCATCGAGCAGCTCGGCCGGGCGACTGAGAAAGCCGCTGTTGGCGAGAATCTGCTGCAACGCACCGCCGGCTTTGCCCAGGCTCGGGTCATGCGTGTCACGGCCGCTCAGGTAACGCCGTTTGAGTTCGTCCTGGGCCAGCAGCAACTGCCGGCGCAACGCCGCCTGCTCAAGCAACAACAGGGCCGCACTGGTGCGCAGATCAGCCCGGGCAAACCAGCTTCGGCGCTCACTGGCGGGCAGCGCCAGCCAGTCTTCGACCTGGCCCTGGGCAATCGGCAAGTGCTCGCGCAACACCTTGAACATCGCCTGGTAACGCTCGCGGTAGGAATCGAAACGGTACCCCAGGCGCAAGGCTTCGCGCGGGTCATCGAGCACGCTGCGATCGGCCAGGTCGCGGGCCACCAGGGTATCGAGCAGGCCGTTGGGCATGATGCTGTCTAGTGCCTGCAGGCGCGGATGCTGGCTGCCACTGCGCAGCAGCTTGAGGGTTTCCACGGCACAGTTGTTGGAGAGAAACCAGTAGTCGCCGTCGTAACTCCAGTGCTGCTCGGCGGCGCGGGTCACCAGTTGCTCCAGCTGCGGGCGGTCCAGCCTGAGCGGTACCGAGGCCAGGCTGCGCAGTTCGACCTTGGTGTACTCCTCGATCACCTGGGCCAGCGGCAGAACGAACAGCCGCGACGGATAAACGCCGGTCAGGCCATCCCAGCTGGACAGCTGCACGTCGCCGACAAAGGCACGGTAGGACAGCACCAGGTGTTCCTGCATATCCAGCCGGCAGTCCGGCCCGCGCGGCCGCCCAGGCGCGCAGATCACCAGGCGCAACATGCTGTGCCCCCAGCGACTGGCCAGCACATCGTTGGCCTCGGCCAGCAGGTAATCCACCTGGTAAACCCGCTGCGGATCGATACTGCCCAGCGGCTGCCGGGCGAAATCCCGCCCGGCATTCAGGTAGGCCAGGCCTTCGGCGCAGGGCTGCTGGTTCGCCGGTGTCCAGGCGAAATGCGCGCTCAGGTAGCGCGCCAAAGAAGGGCGGCGGCAGGCGTAACTGGGGTCGAGGAGGAAGTACTCCATATTCACCGCCACGAATTCGCGCGGATTGCTCAGCTCGTAGCGGTCCGGGCTGCGCGCGACCTGGTGGTTTTCCTCATCCCGTGCGCCCCGGCGACCGACCTGCTGCGCCCAGCCGGCCAGATCGAGCAAGCGCGGGTCATCACTGAGGGTGAAGCGCCGTGTGGTCTGGCCGCGGCACCGGTCCGGCAGGCCCACCGCGCCGATGCTGGCCTGACGCTGGCGACACTGCCGTTGCAGACGCTGGTCATACTCAGGCCAGAGCTGCGCGCGGTCATACAGATGGCTGAGTTCGTGCACCACGGTGGCCAGCAATTCGCGCCGTACCGTGCCATGTGGCCGCCCGCTTGGCGCGCTCGCCGCGCGGCCATCGAGCAGCGTCGGTAACAAACCGGCATTCAGCTCGATGCCACTAAACCGCCCGGCGCGGCCATACACCTCGGCCGGCAGCTCGCGCCAGCGCAGGCTGACGCGGCGATCCAGACGTTTTTTGAACTGCGCCGGCAGGGCGCTCAGCGCTTCATCCACCAGCGCCTGACTGGCCTGCTGCTGCGCCGGGCTGAGACTGTCAGCCTCAAGCCGCACACGCAGGTCGGCATGACTGGCGCAGCTGGCCAGCAAGGCCCAGCTCAGCAGCCAGTAACGCAGCCCTCTCACAGGGCGAGGATGGCTTCTGCCAGCACCTGATCGGATGCGTTCTGCGCTTCAGGGAGGCGCTGACGCAAAGTACCGAGTGCCGCCTCGAGGTGGGCACCGCGAATCGCGCCCTGACTGGCAACGAAACTGGCCGCGTCATCACGCGCCTGCAGCACGACTTTCATGTCACGCACCGAGGTGGTGGTGTCCGAAGTGAAGTCGAAACTGCGGTCAAGCGCCCGCACGATGATATTGCTGGTGGCAACCAGGGTCTGCGCCTGGGCAGTGGCGCTGAACAGGGCCACAACGAATACCGCGCCGCGTAAAACAGGGTACATATGCATCTCCGAATAACAGCCGAGCACAATGATGGCTGCCTTGGATGCCGATTGTCGACCGCAGTTCAACCCCACCCGCCCAAGCGTGAAACAGCTAACAACTAGAGGCTGAGAATCGCCGCAGCCAGTTGCATGTCATCGCCCTGTAATGTCGGAGCTTGCTGGCGAATATGCTTGAGGGCGGCCTCCAGTTGCACGCCACGGATGCCGCCCTGGCTGGCGACAAAAGTGGCGGCATCATCTCGCGCGGCGAGGACGATCTTGTCATCACCAAACGACGACGACACATCGGACGTCGCTTCCGACGTGGCCCCCACCGCACCGACCACGGCATCGGTAGTGACCACAAAGCTGGTGGCACTGGCCTGGCCGGCCAACGCCAGCAGTGTCGCCAAGCCAAGCGTACGCATCACGTTCATATTCAAGCTCCTTTGCATGCCCGACAACCAGGCAGGTTCAGTGTAGACACTGATTGTTCGGCTTTTCTCCGGCACCGGGCTTAACGCCAGAACGGCTTGTCCAGTTCAAGCTGGCGCTGCGCCTCGCTGATCCCGGCATCGGCCAACTGGCGGCTATCGAGCCGCGCCAGTTGCCTCCGGGTTCGGCCGTTGCGCTGCCACTGCCGCAGTCGGGCGTAAAGGCTTAGCCAGTACGGACGGCTGATCTGTGCAGAGGGCGACTTGTCGCGATTGAGTGTGCGTTCCATGGCGCGCTTCCTTGTCAAAGACGGGGGATGGCAACCTAGGATGCGCGGACGTAGAGCAAAGGAGCAGACACAGCACCGCACAATTGTGCTGATGCAGTTCATGGACAACAGAAACTGTACCGCTTCTGCGCCCGCAGACTGTTGCGGACAAAAAATTGCCTGGAGCACTTTTGCCCAGCAGATAAAAAGAAAGCCCCAGCACGCTAGGCGCTGGAGCTTCCAAAAATCCCATCAAGGGAGGAGCAGAAATCGGTGTTGCAGAACAATTAACGCCAGAAAGGCTTGCTCAACTCGGCGTAGCGCTGGGCTTCGCTGATGCCGGCATCCGCCAACAGGCGGGAGTCCAGACGTGCAAGCTGGCGGCGGCTGATAACGCGGCGCTGCCATTGCAGGACGGAGGTAAACATACGCAGCGGCAGGGCGCTGGTGCCGTTAACTTGGCTGTGATCGAAAAACAGGTCGGAACTGAGGGTACGTTCCATGGTGGTCATCCTTCCGCTTGTGGCGGGTCAGTGGTGTGTTGCGATGGGAGAATTATTGCCGTTACCTCCGCTTCGCTGTAGCCACAGCTGGATGAAATTGCAGTACAAATAGATAGTTTGCTTTGTAACTGTTTTGCTTGTTTTATACACAACTGTACTGGCCATAAGTGCTTTAGCCTAAAAACCGTACAGACTCAGATAAAACAACTGCAAAACAAGCCAAAGCGCAGTGAATAGCAATAGGTACAATTACAGATTGCACTCTTGTTACAGCTGACCTGTTTTTCAGTTTTTACCCTGGTAAAAGCACTTTTCTGATCGAACGGACAGAAAATCACAGGCCATAAAAAAGCCCGGCACTTGGCCGGGCTTTTTCTACAACGTTGCAGCGAGGTTTAGTCGACCGCTTTAACCATATCTTCGATGACTTTCTTGGCGTCGCCGAAGACCATCATGGTCTTGTCCAGGTAGAACAGTTCGTTGTCCAGGCCGGCATAACCGCTGGCCATCGAGCGCTTGTTGACGATCACGGTCTTGGCTTTGTAAGCCTCGAGGATCGGCATACCGGCGATCGGCGACTTCGGATCGTTCTTCGCCGCCGGGTTGACCACGTCGTTGGCGCCCAGCACCAGCACCACGTCGGCCTGGCCGAACTCGGAGTTGATGTCGTCCATCTCGAACACCTGCTCGTAAGGCACTTCGGCCTCAGCCAGCAGCACGTTCATGTGGCCAGGCATACGACCGGCAACCGGGTGGATCGCGTACTTCACGGTGACGCCACGGTGAGTCAGCTTCTCCGCCAGCTCCATCAGCGCGTGCTGAGCACGGGCAACCGCCAGGCCGTAACCCGGAACGATGATCACGGTGTCGGCGTTGGTCAGCAGGAAAGCCGCGTCGTCAGACGAGCCAGACTTAACCGGGCGAGCTTCCTGAGCACCGGCTGGGCCAGCAGCTTCAGCCGCGCCACCGAAACCACCGAGGATCACGTTGAAGAACGAACGGTTCATCGCCTTGCACATGATGTACGAGAGGATCGCGCCGCTCGAACCCACCAGCGAACCGGCGATGATCAGCATCGAGTTGTTCAGCGAGAAGCCGATACCGGCCGCCGCCCAGCCCGAGTAGCTGTTGAGCATCGACACGACTACCGGCATGTCTGCGCCGCCAATCGGGATGATGATCAGCACGCCGATCACGAAGGCCAGAGCCAGCAGGATGGCGAATGCGGTCAGGTTACCGGTGAAGGTGAAGTACAGACCCAGACCGAGAATCGCCAGGCCGACTGCCAGGTTGATCCAGTGCTGGCCCTTGAACTGTACCGGTGCGCCCTGGAACAGGCGGAACTTGTACTTGCCCGAGAGCTTGCCGAAGGCGATCACCGAACCGGAGAAGGTGATGGCACCGATGGCCGCACCAAGGAACAGCTCCAGACGGTTACCGGCCGGGATCGCATCACCCAGCGCCGCAACGATACCCAGCGACTGCGGCTCAACCACGGCAGCAATGGCAATAAACACCGCGGCCAGGCCGATCATGCTGTGCATGAAGGCGACCAGTTCCGGCATCTTGGTCATTTCCACGCGCTTGGCCATCACCGAGCCAGCGGTACCGCCGACCAGCAGGCCGACAATCACGTAACCGATGCCCTGGGTGGCGATTTCAGCACCGAGCTTGTAGATCAGGCCGACGGTGGTCAGCACCGCCAGACCCATGCCGATCATGCCGAACAGGTTGCCGCGACGCGACGTAGTCGGGTGCGACAGGCCTTTAAGCGCCTGGATAAAGCAGATCGAGGCGACGAGGTAGAGAACAGTGATCAGATTCATGCTCATCAGTGTTTCTCCACCGCAGCGGCTTTCGGCGCTTTCTTCTTAAACATTTCCAGCATGCGCCGGGTAACCAGGAAGCCACCGAACACGTTAACCGCGGCCAACGCCACGGCCAGGGTGCCCATGGTCTTGCCCAGCGGGGTCACGGTCAGTGCCGCGGCCAGCATGGCACCGACGATAACGATCGCGGAAATCGCGTTGGTCACCGCCATCAGCGGGGTGTGCAGGGCCGGAGTCACGTTCCACACCACGTGGTAGCCCACATAGATGGCCAGCACGAAGATGATCAGGTTGTAGATGCCGTCGGAAATCATATCCATGAGCGGTGCTCCCCTTAGCCGTTAGTGCGCACGACGTTGCCGTCACGGCACATCAGGCACGCGGCGACGATGTCGTCTTCAAGGTTGAGGTGGAACTTGCCTTCGCCGTCGATAACCAGCTTGAGGAAGTCCAGCAAATTGCGTGCGTACAGCGCCGAAGCATCGGCCGGCACCAGGGCCGCCAGGTTGCTGTGGCCGACGATGGTCACGCCATGCTGCACCACCACCTGCTCGGCGACGGTCAGCGGGCAGTTGCCGCCTTGCGCTGCAGCGAGGTCGATGATCACCGAGCCTGGCTTCATTTCCGCCACGGTGGCGGCATGCAGCAGGGTCGGTGCCTTGCGGCCCGGGATCAGCGCAGTGGTGATGACGATATCGGCCTGCTTGGCCTTCTCGTGCACTGCCTTGGCCTGACGCTCCATCCACGAAGCTGGCATCGGCCGGGCATAGCCGCCAACACCCTGGGCGCATTCGCGCTCTTCATCGGTCTCGAACGGCACGTCGACGAACTTGGCACCGAGCGACTCGATCTGCTCTTTAACAGCAGGGCGTACGTCGGAGGCCTCAATCACCGCACCCAGGCGCTTGGCCGTGGCGATGGCCTGCAGACCGGCAACGCCAGCACCGAGGATCAGAATGCGCGCGGCCTTAACGGTACCGGCAGCAGTCATCAGCATCGGCATAAAGCGCGGGTAGTGGTGCGCGGCCAGCAGCACGGCCTTGTAGCCGGCGATGTTGGCTTGCGACGAGAGCACGTCCAGGCTCTGCGCACGGGAAGTGCGCGGGGCGGCTTCCAGGGCGAAGGCAGTAACGCCGCGGGCATTGATGCGCGCGATGGTCTCGTTGCTGAACGGGTTGAGCATGCCAACCAGCACAGCGCCGGTTTTCATGTGGGCCAGTTCGGCGTCGGTCGGGGCAACCACTTTCAGCACCAGATCGGCACCAAAAGCGGCAGCATCGTTGCCGATAGCCGCGCCAACAGCCTGATAAGCACTGTCCGGAATGCTCGCGCTAACGCCGGCACCGGTTTGTACTGTGACCTGATGGCCTTGGCCAATCAGCTTCTTGATGGTTTCGGGAGTTGCGGCAACGCGCGTCTCACCAGCATGGGTTTCGAGAGGAACACCGATGTGCACTTCAATTCTCCTGCGTGATCTTTTTGGTGAACCGGCGCACTGCGGATGGCACGCGGGCGTTGGGGAGGATCAGCACAAACCCGGCCGGCAAATAGCACTGACGCAGGCGGGGCGCGGCATTTTGCAGGCGAAGGGCATGGTCATCAAGCCGTTATGAAGTAAAACCTGGTGATAACTACAAGTCACCGGGTGACCTTGTCGCTCGCAAAACCCGACGAAGCCTTGTGCTGCCTGGCTTGCAGCCAGGAAGGCGCGGTTTTATGACGCACCCATATTCTTGACGGAAATGCTGCGCCATCAGATCAGCGGCTGAGCCGCCAGTTACAGGGCAAAGCCACTGATTCAGGGCTCTGCAGTGGGGTGAGTGTGCAAAAAACACCACACTTTCGGCCGGTAGGCGCGGTTGCAAGTGTAGCAACCCAGATAGCTGACTACGGGGTCAGCATTGAGCGACGACCCAGCCTGCATGGGCTCTCGCCGCCGAGCGACGGCCCAGTTAAAGCTCAGTCGACGGACAATTGGCGGGATTTTGCGTCAGGACCTTGGCAACTGTTGCCTATTTCAAACCACTGGCCAGGGCATAAGCCGCCGCTTCCCGCACCAGCCAGTCGCGCAGGAGCAACAGGGCCGCCGACTCCAGCTTGCGTTCGGGGATGATCAGGTAATAGGCCTTGTCACTGGCCAGGCTGTGCGTCGAGGCCATCACCAGGTGACCCTCGTCGAGTTCGCGGCGGATCAGGAACGGCGGGATCAGCGCCACGCCCATCTCATGCATGGCCGCCTGGGCCAGCATGGAAAACAGCTCATAACGCGGCCCGCTCATATCCCGTGGGCTGTCCAGCCCCTGGGCGTTGAACCACTGACGCCAGGCATAGGGCCGCGTGGTCTGTTGCAACAGCGGCAGGCTGGCGATCTGCTCGGCGCTAAGCGCAGCCTGCCCGGCGAGCAGCGCCGGGCTGCACACCGGCATCGGATTTTCACGCATCAGCAAGTGCGCCTGGGTACCGGACCAGTCGCCATCGCCGAAATACACCGCCGCGTCGAACTCGGTGTCGGCAAACAGAAAGGGGCGGGTGCGGTTGGTCAAGTTGACCGTGATCTCCGGGTGCAACCGCTGAAAGTCCTTCAGACGCGGCAGCAGCCACTGCGTACCAAAGGTCGGCACCACCGCCAGCTCGATGCTCATTGCGCCCTGCTGGCCCATCACCGCCAGGGTGTCGCGCTCCACCGCATCGAGCTGGCCGGCCACCCGGCGCGCATAGGACTGCCCAGCTTCAGTCAGCTTCACCCCACGGCGCGAGCGGCGGAACAGCTCGATATTAAGGAAGGTCTCCAACCCGGAGATCTGCCGGCACACCGCGCCCTGGGTCAGCGCCAGTTCCTCGGCGGCCTTGGTAAAGCTCTGGTGGCGCGCCGCCGACTCGAAGGCGATCAGCGCGGCGGTGCTGGGGATCTTGCGGCGCATCTGTGCGTCACCCTCACTTTATTTGGCTAAAAATGCCACACAAGCCTATCTCGAAGTGAGTAATACGCACAATTGCGTGCACAATCCTCGTTTGCCTGTCTGCCACAAGCCGCCTAGGATCAATCCCACATCAACTGCGGGCGCAGTCTAGCTGCGCACACAACCGCCCTATCACTGTCTGAATTCGAGGTTTTCGCGATGGCCAAGGCAAGCTTTAACTGGATCGACCCGCTACTGCTCGACCAGCAACTGACCGAAGAAGAGCGCATGGTGCGCGACAGCGCCCAGCAGTTCGCCGCCGACAAGCTGGCCCCGCGCGTGCTCGAAGCCTTCCGCCATGAGCAGACCGACCCGAAGATCTTCCGCGAGATGGGCGACACCGGCCTGCTCGGCGCGACCATCCCTGCCGAATACGGCGGCAGCGGCCTGAACTACGTGTGCTACGGCCTGATCGCCCGCGAAGTCGAGCGCATCGACTCCGGCTACCGCTCGATGATGAGCGTGCAGTCGTCGCTGGTGATGGTGCCGATCTTCGAATTCGGCAACGAAGCGACCAAGCAGAAGTACCTGCCCAAACTGGCCAGCGGCGAATATATCGGCTGCTTCGGCCTCACCGAGCCGGATCACGGCTCCGACCCAGGCTCGATGATTACCCGGGCGAAGAAGGTCGACGGCGGTTACCGCCTCAGCGGCAGCAAGATGTGGATCACCAACAGCCCGATCGCCGATGTGTTTGTGGTCTGGGCCAAGGATGACGCCGGCGAGATCCGCGGCTTTGTGCTGGAAAAAGGCTGGCAGGGCCTGAGCACTCCGACCATCCACGGCAAGGTCGGCCTGCGCGCCTCGATCACCGGCGAGATCGTGATGGACAACGTGTTCTGCCCGGAAGAGAACGCCTTCCCTGACGTGCGTGGCCTGAAAGGCCCGTTCACCTGCCTGAATTCAGCCCGCTACGGCATCAGCTGGGGCGCGCTGGGTGCGGCCGAGTTCTGCTGGCACACCGCGCGTCAGTACACCCTCGACCGCAAACAGTTTGGTCGCCCGCTGGCGCAGACCCAACTGATCCAGAAGAAGCTCGCCGACATGCAGACCGAGATCACCATGGCCCTGCAAGGCTGCCTGCGCCTGGGTCGGATGAAGGACGAAGGCACCGCCGCGGTGGAAATCACCTCGATGATGAAACGCAACAGCTGCGGCAAGTCCCTGGATATCGCCCGCATGGCCCGCGACATGCTCGGCGGCAACGGCATCAGCGACGAGTACGGCGTGGCCCGCCACCTGGTCAACCTGGAAGTGGTGAACACCTATGAAGGTACCCACGACGTCCATGCGCTGATCCTCGGCCGCGCGCAGACCGGTCTGCAGGCGTTCTTTTAAAGCTGCCCGCGAACTTACGCCCTCTAACCGTAGGGTGGATGACACTCTGTTCATCCACCGCCTCTACCGCATGGTGGATGGATAAAACCTCATCCACCCTACGCAGGAATCTTCGCTATGCCCGGTGCCCTATCGCATATCCGTGTTCTCGACCTGTCTCGCGTGCTGGCCGGGCCCTGGGCCGGGCAGATTCTCGGTGACTTGGGCGCTGAGGTGATCAAGGTCGAGCGCCCCGACAGCGGCGACGACACCCGCCACTGGGGTCCGCCCTATGTGAAAGACGCCGAGGGCAACGACTCGCGCGAAGCGGCCTACTTCCAGAGCGCCAACCGCAATAAACAGTCAGTGACCCTGGATTTTACCCAGCCGGAAGGCCAGCGCCTGGTGCGCGAGCTGGTGCAGAACTGCGACGTGCTGCTGGAGAACTTCAAGGTCGGCGGCCTGGCGGCCTATGGCCTCGACTATGAATCGCTGAAGGCCATCAACCCGCGGCTGGTCTACTGCTCGATCACCGGCTTCGGCCAGGACGGCCCGTACGCCAAGCGTGCAGGCTACGATTTTATGATCCAGGGTCTCGGCGGCCTGATGAGCCTGACCGGCAAGCCGGATGGCGAGGAGGGTGCCGGACCGATGAAAGTCGGCGTCGCCCTCACCGATATCCTCACCGGCCTGTACGCCACGGTCGGTGTGCTGGCGGCGCTGAATCAACGTGAGCAGTCCGGCCTCGGCCAGCATATCGACGTGGCGCTGCTCGACGTGCAGGTCGCCTGCCTGGCCAATCAGGCGATGAACTACCTCAACACCGGGGTCGCGCCCAAACGCCTGGGTAACGCTCATCCGAATATCGTGCCCTACCAGGATTTCCCCTCGGCCGATGGCAACTTCATTATCGCCGTCGGTAACGACAGGCAGTTCCGCAAGCTGTGCGAGGTTGCCGGCCTTACGGCTTTGATCGACGACTCGCGTTTTTCCTCGAACAAGGCCCGCGTCGCCCACCGCGCCGAGCTGATCCCGCTGCTGCGCCAGGCCACGGTATTCAAAACCACCGCCGAATGGGTAACGCTGCTGGAAGCCGCCGGCGTGCCGTGCGGGCCGATCAACGACCTGGCTCAGGTGTTCAACGACCCACAGGTCAAAGCCCGCGGCCTGCGTATCGACCTGCCCAATAGCCTGGGCAGCACAACACCCCAGGTCGCCAGCCCGCTACGCCTGTCCGAGACCCCGGTGGAATACCGCAACGCACCACCACTGCTCGGCGAACACACCGAACAGGTGCTGACCCGCCATCTGGGCCTGAGCGCGGAACAGATCGCCGCGCTGCGTGAGGCCGGGGTACTGTAGAGACGGCTAGCAGGCCGTTGAAAAACGTAGGCGAGGCCCTTGTTTCAACTGTCCAGCGCGCTAGCCGGACCAAAGAACTCGTAATGGCTCTGCGCCGCCGGCACGCCGAGGTGCTGCAGATGCCGTTTGACCTGCGCCATAAACGGTTTAGGGCCGAGGAAGTAGGCATCCAGATCGCGCTGCTCGGGCAGCCATTGCTCTAGCTGCTCCAGACTAAGCAAACCTTCGGCATCGGCCGCATCGCCTTCGCGCGGCTCGCTGTAGCACACGTAATGGCGCAGCTGCGGCCGCTCAACACGCTGCGCCTCAATCCAGTCGCGGAAGGCATGCACGCCGGAATGCCGGGCGCAGTGGATAAAGTGGATATCGCGACCCGTGTCGCGCGCTGCTTCCAGCATGCTCAGCGCCGGGGTGATGCCGACCCCCGCGGTGATCAGCACCAGCGGCTTGGCCGACTCGCGTAGTACGAAAT
This sequence comes from Pseudomonas sp., assembly GCF_049653025.1. GTDB lineage: Bacteria > Pseudomonadota > Gammaproteobacteria > Pseudomonadales > Pseudomonadaceae > Aquipseudomonas. The sequence continues at coordinate 61,644 of NZ_JBASFM010000011.1, forward strand.
TCCCCGCCGGGGCAAACAGCTCCAGGCTGTCACCGACCTGCAGCTGGTCATGCAGGTAGTTGGAGACCTTGCCGCCGACCTCGCGCTTGACGCTGATGCGGTACTCGCGGCCATTGCTCAAGGCCGACAGCGAGTAGTTGCGGCGCTGTTCGCCGCCGTCCAGCAGCAGGCGCAGGCCGATGTACTGGCCCGGCTGGAATGCCGCCAGCGCGCCGCCGTCCGCCGGCACCAGGTACAGCGAGACGATCTCCTCGCTCTCCTGCACTTTGCGACTCAGGCGGAAACTGCGCGCTCCGCGCCAGCCACCCTCAGCATTAGCGTTGGCGCTGTAAGCAGCCTCTTCGGCACCGATGAGGATGTCCGCCAGCTGCCCATACGCCACGGCCCAGGCCTCGATCACCGCATCGGTGGCGATCTCCGCACCGAGCACTTCCCGAATCGCCCGCAGCAGGCAGCTGCCGACAATCGGGTAATGCTCGGGCAGGATCTGCAGCGACACATGCTTGTTGACGATCTGTCCTACTAGAGGCCCCAACGCCTCCAGCCGGTCGATATGCCGGGCGTACATCAGCACCGCATTGGCCAAGGCACGCTGTTGGCCGCCGCTGGCCTGGTGCGCCTGATTGAACAGCGCGCACATCTCGGGATACTCGTTGAGCATCATCTGGTAGAAGTGCCGGGTCAGGGCCTCGCCACCGCTTTCCAGCAGGGGCACGGTGGCTTTGATCAGGGCGGTTTGTGCAGGGGTCAACATAGAGCTTCCTCGTCAGGGCGACACGCTGCACTTGCGCAGCGATGCGGTTCATATCACCCTGACTATTACAGGAAGCGTGCCAATTATTTTATTTATATAAATCATAGACTTATAAATACTTGTGTCTTTATGACAGCAGGCATTTCGAGTCTTAATGACAGCTAGCGTGTCCTTATGACAACAAATCCACTGCTTACCGCGCTGATTCCTCTGGTCGCCGATCTGTCCCGCGAGCTGCCGGAAGCCGAGCGCTATCGCCGCCTGCTGCAAGCGCTGCGGCAACTATTGCCGTGCGACGCCGTGGCGCTGCTCAAACTCGATGGCGAGGTGCTGATTCCGCTGGCCGTCGAGGGCCTCAGCGCCGACACCCTCGGCCGGCGCTTCAAGCTCAGCGAACAGCCGCGCCTGCAGGCGCTGTTGGCGCAACGCGGGCCGACCCGTTTTGCCACCGATTGCGAGATGCCCGACCCCTATGACGGCCTGGTCGACGGCCATCGCGGCCACCTGCCCGTGCACGACTGCCTCGGCTGCCCGCTGTATGTGCAGGACCAGCCCTGGGGCCTGCTGACCCTCGACTCGCTCGACCCGGCGAGCTTCGGCCGGGTCGATCTGGACAACCTGCAGGCCTTCGCCAGCCTGGCCGCCGCCACCGTGATGGCCAGCGAGCGGATCAACGCGCTGCTGCAACGCGCCGAGGATCAGCACCAGTTGGCCGAAGCCTACAAACAGGCCGCCGGCCAGCAACGCCCGCGTGAACTGATCGGCCAGAGCGCCGTGCACAAACGCCTGCAGGAGGAGATCGCGCTGGTCGGCAACAGCGAGCTGAGTGTGCTGATCAGCGGTGAAACTGGGGTCGGCAAGGAGCTGGTCGCCGAAGCCTTGCATGCCGCCTCGCCCCGCGCCGCAAAGCCGCTGATCAGCCTCAACTGCGCGGCGCTGCCGGACAATTTGGTGGAAAGCGAACTGTTCGGCCACGTGCGCGGGGCCTTTACCGGCGCGCACAACGAGCGCCGCGGCAAGTTCGAACTGGCCGATGGCGGCAGCCTGTTTCTCGATGAAATCGGTGAGTTGCCCTTGGCCGCGCAAGCCAAGCTGCTGCGCGTATTGCAAAGCGGCCAACTGCAACGGGTCGGCGCCGACCAGGAACAGCGGGTCAACGTGCGCGTGCTGGCCGCCAGCAACCGCGACCTGGCCGAGGAAGTGCGCGCCGGACGCTTTCGCGCCGACCTCTACCACCGCCTCAGCGTCTATCCATTGAAAGTCCCGGCGCTGCGCGAACGTGGCCGCGACGTGTTGCTGCTGGCCGGCTACTTCCTCGAAGAAAACCGCGCCCGCCTGGGGCTACGCAGCCTGCGTCTGACTGCTGAAGCTCAGGCCAACCTGCTGGCCTACAGCTGGCCGGGCAACGTGCGCGAACTCGAACACCTGATCGGCCGCGCCGCCCTCAAGGCCCTGGCCGGTTGCAGCGAACGCCCGCGCATCCTCAGCATCGACAGCGCGCACTTGGACCTGCCTACCCGCCAAGCCGTCGCAGTGCCTGCAACTCAACGCGCCGCAGAGCCACACAACGAGCTGCCGCTACGCGAGGCCCTCGACGCCTACCAGAAACAGTTGATCAGCCAGGCGCTTGCCCGCCACCAACACAAATGGGCCGCCGCCGCCCGCGAACTGGGCATCGACCGCGCCAACCTGATCCGCCTGGCCAAACGCCTGGGCCTACAGTGAGCAGGCCCTAAAACGCAAAAAGCCCCGGATTTTCATCCGGGGCTTTTCGTTTATATGGCGCACCAGGCGGGATTCGAACCCACGACCCCTGCCTTCGGAGGGCAGTACTCTATCCAGCTGAGCTACTGGTGCAGCGCGGGCGCAATCATACGCATGTCGCTGGCGGGCGTCCATGCCGCTGCCTTGTTCGCAATTCTGCACGGCAGCGGCTACTCAGCTGTTTAACCACATAAAGCGGGTGAATAAGCGCAATATTCCGTTAATTTTTTCGAACAGGCTATTGCCCTTTACCCCTCGTGACCCTAGGATTCGTTTGAGATTTCAAACGCTCTTGCTAAAACTGTGCGCAATTCCGGGTGATTGGTCATCTGCGAGGCGCACATCAGCGGCAAAAGCGCACACACCGAACCTACACGCGCCGCTTGGCGGCGCACCCAGTGCAAGTGCCGATACCAGGGTGTCGGAATTTAGGAGACTGCCATGCAACTGAAAGACACCCAGCTGTTCCGTCAGCAGGCTTATATCGACGGCACTTGGCTGGACGCCGACAGCGGCCAGACCATCAAGGTCAACAACCCGGCCACCGGCGAAATCATCGGCACCGTGCCGAAGATGGGCGCAGCGGAAACCCGTCGCGCCATCGAAGCGGCCGACCGTGCGCTGCCGGCCTGGCGTGCCCTGACCGCCAAGGAGCGCTCGAACAAACTGCGCCGCTGGTTTGAACTGCTGATCGAGAACCAGGACGACCTCGGTCGTCTGATGACCCTGGAGCAGGGTAAGCCGCTGGCCGAAGCCAAGGGCGAGATCGTCTACGCCGCTTCCTTTATCGAGTGGTTCGCCGAAGAAGCCAAGCGCGTTTACGGCGATGTAATCCCTGGTCACCAGCCAGACAAGCGGCTTATCGTCATTAAACAGCCGATTGGCGTGACCGCAGCCATCACCCCGTGGAACTTCCCGGCGGCGATGATCACCCGTAAAGCCGGCCCGGCCCTGGCCGCTGGCTGCACCATGGTGATCAAGCCAGCCTCGCAGACGCCGTTCTCCGCTCTGGCCCTGGTGGCTCTGGCCGAGCGCGCCGGCATTCCGAAAGGCGTGCTGAGCGTGGTTACCGGCAGCGCCGGCGATATCGGCAGCGAGCTGACCAGCAACCCGATCGTGCGCAAGCTGAGCTTCACCGGCTCCACCGAAATCGGTCGCCAGCTGATGGCCGAATGCGCCAAGGACATCAAGAAGGTATCCCTGGAACTGGGCGGCAACGCGCCGTTTATCGTGTTCGACGATGCCGACCTGGATAAAGCCGTCGAAGGCGCGCTGATCTCCAAGTACCGCAACAACGGCCAGACCTGCGTCTGCGCCAACCGCCTGTACATTCAGGACGGCGTGTACGACGCCTTCGCCGCCAAGCTGGCAACAGCCGTGGCCAAACTGCAGATCGGCAACGGCCTGGATGATGGCACCACCACCGGCCCGCTGATCGACGACAAGGCCGTGGCCAAGGTGCAGGAACACATCGCCGACGCCATCAGCAAAGGCGCACGCCTGCTCGCTGGCGGCAAGCCGCACGCCCTAGGTGGCAGCTTCTTTGAGCCGACCATTCTGGTCGACGTGCCGAACAACGCAGCAGTCGCCAAGGAAGAAACCTTCGGCCCGCTGGCACCGCTGTTCCGCTTCAAGGACGAGGCCGACGTGATCGCCATGTCCAACGACACCGAGTTCGGCCTGGCCTCGTATTTCTATGCCCGTGACCTGGGTCGTGTGTTCCGTGTGGCGGAAGCCCTGGAATACGGTATGGTCGGCGTCAACACCGGGTTGATCTCCAATGAAGTCGCGCCGTTCGGCGGCGTAAAAGCCTCGGGCCTGGGCCGTGAAGGCTCGAAGTACGGCATTGAGGATTACCTGGAAATTAAGTACCTCTGCCTGGGTATCTAATCCTGGCGAAGTGGCAATAACCCCGCCGAAGACGCACGAGAGCGCTGCGTCTTCGGCTTTTATACGGACATAGCTGTGGCCGGGTGTGCTGTGACAGTCGATCATCGAATACTGCCAAGCCGTCGCCGGTGACACATCCTTGAACCACGCCGAAATTAACCGGCGAATGAGGACATCATGAGCAAAACCAACGAATCTTTGATGCAACGCCGCACCGCTGCCGTTCCGCGTGGCGTGGGCCAGATCCACCCGATCTTCGCCGAGTCGGCGAAGAACGCCACCGTAACCGACGTTGAAGGTCGTGAATTTATCGACTTCGCCGGCGGCATCGCGGTGCTCAACACCGGTCACCTGCACCCGAAAGTGATTGCCGCCGTGCAGGAACAGCTGACCAAGCTGACTCACACCTGCTTCCAGGTGCTGGCCTACGAGCCATACGTCGAGCTGTGCGAGAAGGTTAACGCCAAGGTCCCGGGCGACTTCGCCAAGAAGACTCTGCTGGTCACCACTGGCTCCGAAGCGGTGGAAAACGCCGTGAAGATCGCCCGAGCCGCCACTGGCCGCGCTGGCGTGATCGCCTTCACCGGCGGCTACCACGGTCGCACCATGATGACCCTGGGCCTGACCGGTAAAGTGGTGCCTTACTCGGCCGGCATGGGCCTGATGCCCGGCGGCATCTTCCGCGCCCAGTACCCGTGCGCGCTGCATGGCGTCAGCACGGATGACGCGATCGCCAGCATCGAACGCATCTTCAAGAACGATGCCGAGCCGCGCGATATCGCCGCGATCATCATCGAGCCAGTACAGGGCGAGGGCGGTTTCTACGTCGCGCCGAAAGACTTCATGCTGCGCCTGCGCGCCCTGTGTGATCAGCACGGCATCCTGCTGATCGCCGACGAAGTGCAGACCGGTGCCGGCCGCACCGGCACCTTCTTCGCCATGGAACAGATGGGCGTCGCCGCCGACCTGACCACCTTCGCCAAATCCATCGCCGGCGGTTTCCCGGTGGCGGGCGTGTGCGGCAAGGCCGAATACATGGACGCCATCGCCCCGGGCGGTCTGGGCGGCACCTATGCCGGCAGCCCGATTGCCTGCGCCGCGGCCCTGGCCGTGATGCAAGTGTTCGAGGAAGAGAAACTGCTGGATCGCTGCAAGGCCGTTGGCGAGCGTCTGGTCACTGGCCTCAAAGCCATCCAGGCCAAGCACAAGGCCATCGGTGACGTGCGCGCCCTCGGTGCGATGATCGCCGTCGAGCTGTTCGAAGGCGGCGACCTGCACAAGCCCAACGCTGCACTGACCGCCGCCGTGGTGGCCAAGGCACGCGACAAGGGCCTGATCCTGCTGTCCTGCGGCACCTACGGCAACGTGTTGCGCGTATTGGTACCGCTGACCGCCGAAGACACCTTGCTCGACAAAGGCCTGGCCATCATCGCCGAGTGCTTCGCCGAACTGGCCTAAGTACGCCGCGTTAACCCGGCAATAAAAAAGACCCGCTTCGGCGGGTCTTTTGTTTTCGGCGATTGAGTAGGCCATCGAACTGATAGCCAGGTGCTATTGGCGAGAAACAAGCCATAGCCTGCATCATGCCGCCCGACACAGCCTTGTCAGCTACCTCCGCAGCGCTTTGTAGGACAACCAGACCGCTCTATCACGGCCTATTCAGGCCGCATAAGAAAGTTGACGAGTTGTTCAGCACTTCGTCGGCCGACGCTGGTTTTAAAGTTGCCACCCCGTACACTGCGCGCCGTCACACCGCTGACGCCATTATTTTGCTATCACGCTTTACCCTGAGGTTTTCATGACTGCCCTGGCCAACGCTCCGGAGATTCTGATCGCCGAAGCAGACCCCTGGACTGCCGACCTGCTCGTGCAACTGGTACTCGACGTTCGCGCCGATGCACGCATCATCCGGGTCACCGACGGCGCGGCGGCACTGGCCAAGTGCAAGCGTCGCCTGCCCGCCCTGGTGATTGCCGACGGCGACCTGCCGGGCCTCGACGGCCTGGAGCTGCTGCGCCAGTTGCGCCGACACCCGCGTACCCCGGCCTTGCCGTTTATCCTGATCAGCAGCCGCCTGGATGCCAGCAGCGTGCGTGCCGCGCGGCCACTGGCACCGACTGCTTATCTGGCCAAGCCGTTCAATGCCGAACAACTGCGCCAGCGCCTGCTCGGTATTCTCGGCAGCGCCGCAGCCCACGAAACCGAAGTGGCCGCGCCGCTGCTGGTCGACAGCCTGGATGACTACCTCAATGCGGTGCGCGAAGAAGGTCAGGGCGCGCCGTTGCTGGCCTCGGTGCGTGATTCGGTGAGCCAGTGCCTGAGCGGCGATGACAGCGACCTGCGTGAGCTGGAACAGGTGTTCGCCCGTGACCCGCAGATCACCGCGCGATTGATCGCCGCCGCCAACAGTGCCGCGCAGCACCAGGGCGCACCCTGCCAGACCCTCAGCCAGGCGCTACCTCGCCTGGGCCTGGCGCGCACGCTGAATCTGGTGCTGGGCATGGCCGTGCAACGCAATGCCCGACTCAGCGACCCACGCCTGGCCGAGCTGGCCGGCAGCGCCTGGGACAACGCCCAGCGCAGCGGCGAACTGGCGCGCTGGCTGGCCAATGAACTGAACCTGGATGCCGAGCTGTGCTTTACCGCCGCGCTGCTGCACAACATCGGCGAGCTGGCCTTGCTGCGCAGCCTGCAGGACTGGCAGGACGCCGGCGGGGCCCTGCGCGATGAGGATATTCAGCAGAGTTTCCAGCAGCGCGCCGCCAGCTTCGGCTCGGCGCTGCGCATCCGCTGGCGCTTGCCATTCGGCCTGCGCGAGCTGATCGCCGCGTTCTACAGCCTCGGCAGCGGGGTGTTTTCCCGCGAGGCGCTGGTGCTCAACCTGGTTGGCCTGATGCTGCGCCAGCGCAGCAATCAGTCACCCAGCGACCTGCGCGAGGAGCGCTGTGTGCGCATGCTGCGCCTGGACAGCGAGCTGCTGGAGCGCATGCCGCGCCTGGCGGCTTAGCGGCGGTTAAACACCTAGCGGCCGGACGGGTCGAGCGCCAGCGTCATCTGTGTGTCCGGCAAATGGGCATCGGCCAGTTGGGTCAGCGGCTGCGGGTGGCCGATAAAGTAGCCCTGGGCGTAGTCGAGCCCCAGCCCGCGTACGCATTCCAAGGTGGCCTGGCTTTCAACGAACTCGGCCACGGTGCTCAGGCCCAGCTGACGAGCGATCTGCTGCATCGAGCCGACCATCGCCTGGTTGATCGGATCGGCTTCAATGCCGCTGATAAAGCTGCCATCGATCTTGACGATATCCAGCGGCAGGTGGCGCAGGTAGGCATAGGACGCAAAGCCGCTGCCGAAATCGTCCAGCGCCACCTTCAGGCCCAGGCTGCGCAGCTGCTTGATCCACTGCGCGGACACGCCCAGCTCGCCGAGCGCGACCATCTCGGTCACTTCGATGCACAGCTTGTGCGCCGGCAGGTTGAGCCGCAGCAGTTCGCTGTGCAGCAGCTCATGGAAATGCGCATTGAGCAGCGAGCTGGCGGTCAGGTTGAAATTGACCTGGGCCAGTTGCTGCACATGCCGCGGGTTGTCCGCCAGCCACTGCAATAGTCGCAGCAGCACCCAGCGGTCGATTGCGCCGAGAAAACCATAGCGCTCGGCCGCGCCGAGAAACTGGCTGGGGCTGATCCACTCACCGCTGTGCGGGTCGCGGTAGCGCAGCAGCACCTCATAACGCAGGCCGTCGGCGGCGCCCTGCAGTGCCACCACCGGCTGATAGAACAGCTCAAAGTGGCCCTGATCGATGGCCTCACGCAGGCGGGTGATCCACTGCAGCTGGCGCTGATGTTCGAGCAGCACGCCATCGGCCGGATTGAACTGCTGCACCCGATTGCGTCCCAGGTGCTTGGCCAGCTGGCTGGCGCTGTCGGCCCAGTTCAGCGCGGTTTCCCAATCGCTGACGCCGCTGCCCAGTTCGAGCAGGCCTATGCTGGCCTGCACGCGGAACGGCCGGCCCTGCCAGTTGAACACGAACTGCTCGACGCACAGGCGCAGCGCCTCGGCGTGCTCGAGGGCCGCCTCGGCATTCACCTCGCGCAGCAATACCGCGAACTCGTCGCCACCGATGCGCGCCAGCTCGGCATGCCGTGGCAGCTGGTGTTGCAGATGGCTGGACAGCTGGCGCAACAGCTGGTCGCCGGCCGAATGGCCGCAGAGGTCGTTGACCTGCTTGAACTGATCCAGATCCAGGCACAGCAAGTGGCTGAAGCGCAGCCGCGCGCCACTCGTCAGGCTTTCGCGCAGCAGGCGTTCCAGCTCGCGGCGATTGAGCAAGCCGGTCAGCGAGTCGTGGGCGGCCAGGTGCTGCAAGCGCTCCTCCAGCGCACGGCGCTCGCTGAGGTCGACGACGATGCCTTCGATGCAATCCTGGGTCGGGCGCAGGTGCAGCGACAGATAGACCCAATGGCTCTGCCCGTCGAGGCCCTGCATCTGGCATTCCTGGCTCAGCGTCGGCTGCTCGTGCTGCAACGCCGCCACCCGCTCGGCCCATTGCTCGGCCCCCAGCAGCTGCTGCATGGACAGCCCCTCGCTGCCCTGTTCCAGACCCAGCAGCGCTGCAAAGCTCGGGTTGGCTTCAATCAGCGCGCCACTGCGGGTGCAACGAAAAATCCCTTCGCCACTGCTGCTGAACAGCGCCTGGTATTGCTCCAGGTTGCCCAGCGCCTGGGCCTTGCTTTGCAACAGGGCGCGGCGGATCTGCTCAAGCTGCTTGTCGAGCATGCCGCCGAACAGCAGCATGCTCAGCACCGGCAGGTAGGCGTGCATGTAGTTGAAGGCCGGTGGCAGCGGAATCAGCCCGCTGCGGCTGAGCGGCACCAGCAGCATCAACAGCAACGCGGCGCTCCAGCACAGCAGGTAGCCGATGGCGTAAGGCCGCCGCTGACGCACAGCCAGCAGCAAAAGCAGCAGCTGGAACAGACCGGTCAGCAGAATCAGCCCATTCAGGGCCTGGTAGGAACGGTAGTGGCCGTAGCTGAGCATGGTCCAGGCGCTGACCAGCAGGATCAGTCCGAACAGGCCGTTGCGCAGCAGGTGCAGGCGCGGCAACTCAAGCTTCAGCGCGCTGGCGAGGAACAGGCTGCTGAAAATCAGCATGCCCGGGTTGGCCAGGTTGGCCAGTTGCATCGGCAGCCACACCCACTGCGGCGCGAGCATGGCGCTGACGCCGTGGAGGCTGGCGTTGTACAGGGCGACACTGGCCAGGGTCAGGCAGAACCACACCAGCTGCGGCTCACGCAGGGTGCTGAACTTGACCAGGTAGAACAGCGCCAGGCTGAGCAAAGCTCCGAGTAGCAGGCCGCTCTGCAGCCAGACTTGCGCCAGCAGCAGCGGGCTCTGCTCCGCCGCGACCAGCTGCAACGGCAGGCTGATTGCCGAACCGCTTTGCACCCGTACCAGCAGGGTATGCGGGCCCTGACCGAGACGCGGCAGACTCAGCATAACGTTCGGCGAGGGTTCGCCGCGCAGCTGAAAGGCGCGGTGATCACCGCTGTAGAGCGACGTCACCAAACGCCCGCGCTCATACAACCAGACCTCAATATCGTCGAGCACGGGCCGGTCGATGATCAGGTTGAGGCGCTCGGCCGGCGGGGCCTCAAGGCTAAACGCCAACCACCAGGCACTGGCCGAGTACCCCATGTGCGGGATGCCCTGCACCCGCTGGCCCTGGCGCTCGATCAGCGCCAACACTTCACCCGCGGTCAGGTTTGCCCCCGGGTCTTCCAGCACCTGGCTGGCGGGCACCGCGACCGGCTGCGCCAATTGCTCGGCGCTCAGTTGCAGCACCGGCAAGGCAGCCAGCGCCTGGCCGGTGAGACCCAGCAAGAGAACCAGCAGGGGAAGTTTGAACAGACGAAACATCCTTGACGCCTCAATACACTGCAAGGCGTCACGGCTCAGGGTGAACACAGCCCGTTCGGAGAAAACGAGATGACGCTGCGAAATTCTAGCTGAGAACCGCCGTCTTGATTGCGTCGACCGTCTCACTCGGTGCCCGCGCCAGGCACGCATGCCGAAACGATTGTTCACGGCTGATCGGTAACAAAAGCGCCCAGGCAGTCTCTATAGTGGCTACAGACCGGCTGGCAGCGCTCAACGCGTTGCAATATCCGCCAGCATAAGGAGCCCAACCGTGCACGCCATGCTGCCCCTGCTCGACCAACTGGCCTTTCCGCCGATCCGCCGTGGCCGGCTGGAAGCGCTGCAGATCAACCTGACCTACCGCTGCAACCAGCGCTGCCTGCATTGCCATGTGAATGCCGGGCCGACCCGCACCGAGGCGATGACCGACGATAGCCTGGCGCTGCTGCACCAGGTGATCGACGCCCATCCGGTGCACACCCTGGACCTCACCGGCGGCGCGCCGGAGATGCACCCGCGCTTTCGCGAGATAGTCGAGCACGCCCGGCGCGAGGGCCTGCGGGTAATCGACCGTTGCAACCTGACCATCTTGAGCGAGCCGGGCTTTGAGGACTTGGCGCAATTTCTCGCCGGGCAGGGCGTGGAAGTCACCGCCTCCTTGCCCTGTTATTCCCGCGATAACGTCGATAAACAGCGCGGCGACGGCGTGTTCGATGCCAGCATCCAGGGCCTGCAGCAGCTCAATGCCCTGGGCTACGGCCAGGCGGACAGCGGCCTGATCCTCAACCTGGTGTACAACCCGCAAGGGCCCAGCCTGCCGCCGCCACAAGCGGCGCTGGAAGCCGATTACAAACGCCACCTGGCCGAGGACTTCGGCATCGTCTTCAACCACCTGCTGTGCATCACCAACCAGCCGATTGCCCGCTTCGGCAGCACCCTGGTCAGCAAGGGCCAGTTCAACGGCTATATGCAGCTGCTACGCGACAGCTACCGCGCGGAAAACCTCGAACCGCTGATGTGTCGCTCGCTGGTCAGCGTCGACTGGCAGGGCTATCTGTACGACTGCGACTTTAACCAGATGCTCGATCTGCCGCTGCAACTGCCCGGGGTGATCGGGCGTGATCGGCCACACCTGCGTGATCTGCTTAACGCATCGCTGAGCGGCAATCCCATCGTTACCCGCGACCATTGCTTCGCCTGCACCGCCGGGCAAGGCTCCAGCTGCGGCGGCTCGTTAACTTCCTAAGGATCGAAGCATGCAACCAACCAGTCTGACCGGGCTGTTTTTCTGGGGCTTTCTCGTGGTCTACGGCGCGCTGATGCTGGCCTTGTCGCCACGCGCCGTGACCCTGGGCGGGTTCTTCAATGGCGAGGACAATCAGGGCCGCAGCGCCAGCCCCTGGCTGATCACCTCCAGCATCTTTATCAGCTGGATCTTCGCCAAATCGGTGACCAACGCCGCCAACCTGGGGGCCAGCTACGGCCTGGTCGGCGGCCTCGCCTATGCCATGTACTGGCTGTCTATTCCGCTCACCGGCTTTGTCATCTACCGCCTGCGTCGGCGCTTTGCCGCCACCGGCCTGGTCAGCTTCCTGAGCAGCCATTACGGCCGGGGCGCGGCCCTGGCGTTCTCGGCGGCGATTCTGATCCGCCTGTTTAACGAGGTGTGGAGCAACACCGCGGTGGTCGGCGGCTATTACGGCGACTCGGGCAGCTTTGAATTTATCGCCTCGGCCCTGCTGTTTACCGCCGTGACCCTGGCCTACAGCCTACGTGGAGGCTTGCGCAGCTCGATTCTCACCGACGCGGCGCAGGCGGCGATCTTCGTTATCGCCCTGGTCTGGGTGCTCGGCCTGGTGCTGCCACAGCATTCGCCCAGCGAGCTGGCCAGCACCAGCAACTGGGCGCTGAATGCCGGTGTCGACCTGCTCCTGGTCGCCGGCCTGCAGGCCTTCAGTTATGGCTTCCATGACCCGGTGCTGACCGACCGCGGCTTTATCAGCGAGGAGAAGGCCATGCGCCGCTCCTTTCTGATCGCCGGCATTCTAGGCTTTATCGCCATCCTGGCCTTTAGCCTGATCGGCGTACACGCCCAGCTGACCGGCCTGGCCGCCTCGGACAATGTGCCCGCCGCCCTGGCCAAGAGCCTGGGCATCGGCGCGCTGCTGGTGATGACCGTGGTGATGGTTTCGGCCGCCGGCTCGACCCTGGATTCGACCTTCTCCAGCCTGGCCAAACTGGCCGGGCGCGAGCTGCCGAAACTGGCCGGCCGCGACCTGGGGCAGAAGGCCATAGGCGTCGGCATGGCGGTGATGGTGCTGTTCGCCCTGCTCGGCAACCTGCCGATGATCGCCGGCACCGATATCCTCAAGGCCACCACCATCAGCGGCACCATGGTGATCGGCCTCGCCCCGGTGTTCGTCCTGCACGGCCTGACCCGTCCGACCCGCCTGGGCTTTCACCTAAGCTTCTGGACCGGTCTGGGCCTCGGCGTAGCCCTGACCCTGAACTGGACTCCGCAAAGCTGGGCCATAGGCGACGGCAAATATGCACTGTTGCTGGGTACCAACCTGTATGGCCTGGGGCTCTGCGTACTCGGCTATCTGATCCCGGGCTGGCTGCGGGGCAAAGCCTGATGCGCGCCGGCCGCGATTGCCCGCTGGACTACCGCCTGGCGCGAGATGCCTTTAGCGGTGAGCCGCTGTTCGACTGCGATGTGCTCTATGTGGTCGGCGGCCTCTATGGCAATCGCCAGGCCCTGGCGGCCGTACAGCGCCGCCTGGTCGCCGAACCAAAGGCACGCGTGGTGTTTAACGGCGACGCCCACTGGTTCGACCGTGATCCCGAGATTTTCCAGCAGATCGAGCAAGGCCTCGCTGCCCATCTGGCCTTACGCGGCAATGTCGAGACCGAACTGGGTCGCGCGACCGACAGCGGCGCGGGCTGCGGCTGCGCTTACCCGCTGACCGTGGAAGAGGCGGTGGTCGAACGCTCCAACGCCATCCAGCAGGAATTGAATAAAACCGTGCAGGGCTTGCCCGGGATGGCTGAACGCCTGGGCGCAGGGCCCAGCACTGCACTGATCAGGGTCGGCGGCCAACGCGTGGCGATCAGCCATGGCGACGAGCAGTCCCTGGCCGGCTGGAGCTGCTCGCGGGAAGCTCTCAGCGAAGCGGCGCGCCAGCAGCAACTGGATAACTGGTTGCAGAGCGCAGACATCCGCGGTCTAGCCACCAGCCATAGCTGCTCGGCGGTGGCGCTAAATCTGACTCATGGCGCGCTAATCAATAACGGCGCGGCCGGCATGCCCAACTTTGCCGGCGGCCGCTATGGCCTGCTTAGCCGCATCGCGACGACACCACATCCGGCGGCGCTGTATCGCTGCCAACGCGACGGCCTGTTTATCGAGGCGCTGCCGCTGAACTATAACCACGATGATTTTCTCGCCGACTTCGACCGCCAGTGGCCCGCCCATAGCCCAGCGGCGCTGTCCTATCGTTCACGGGTACTCGGCCAACTGAGCGACCGCCCCGAAACTGCCCTGCTGGCCGGCTTTAGCCTGTGCCAAAGCCTCTGCGCCCTGGAGGCGCTGACTGATGAATAGCCGCAAACTCGCCCTGATGGGCCTGATCCTCGCGCTTCTGGGCAGTTTCTTTGTCTTCGACCTCGGCCAGTACCTCAATCTGGAAGCGCTCAAGACGCAGCAGGCGGCGCTGAATGCCCAGGTAACGGCGCAGCCCTGGCTGGCGGCTGGCGTGTTCTTTCTCGCCTATGTGGCGGTCACAGCCCTGTCGCTACCCGGCGCGGCGCTGATGACCCTGCTGGCCGGCGCGCTGTTCGGCCTGTTCGAAGGCTTTGTCCTGGTGTCCTTCGCTTCCACCCTCGGCGCGACCCTGGCCATGCTCAGCAGCCGCTTTCTGCTACGCGACTGGGTGCAGAGCCGCTTCGGCCAACGTTTGGCCGGCATCGATGCGGGGATTGAGCGCGAAGGCGCGTTCTACCTGTTCGCCTTGCGCCTGGTGCCGCTGTTTCCGTTCTTTCTGATCAACCTGGCGATGGGCCTGACCCGTCTGCCGGCGCGCACCTACTGGTGGGTCAGCCAGCTCGGCATGCTGCCGGGCACCCTGGTGTACGTAAATGCCGGACGCGAACTGGGTCAGCTGGATTCGTTGGCCGGCATCCTCTCGCCAGGGCTGCTCGGCGCCTTCGTACTGCTCGGGGTATTCCCGCTGATTGCGCGCAAGCTGCTCGACCTGATCCAGGCGCGACGGGTGTATGCCGGTTGGCACAAACCGAAAACCTTCGACCGCAATCTGCTGGTGATCGGTGCCGGTGCCGGCGGCCTGGTCAGCGCCTATATCGCTGCGGCGGTGAAGGCCAAGGTCAGCCTGATCGAGAAGCACCAGATGGGCGGCGACTGCCTGAACACCGGCTGCGTGCCATCCAAGGCGCTGCTGCGTTCGGCCAAGCTGGCCAATGAACTGAAAAAGGGCGCGGCACTAGGCTTTACCGGCGTGCAGGGCACGGTAGATTTCCCGGCGGTGATGCAGCGCATCCAGCGGGTGATTGCCGATATCGAACCGCATGATTCGGTCGAGCGTTACACAGGCCTGGGCGTCGAGGTGATTCAGGGCGAAGCGAAAATCCTTTCGCCCTGGAGCGTGGAGGTAAACGGCCAGACCCTGACCAGCCGCAACCTGGTTATCGCCGCCGGCGCGCGGCCACTGGTGCCGAAAATTCCCGGCCTGGAGCAGGTGCAGAGCTACACCTCGGACAGCATCTGGGGCCTGCGTGAGCAGCCGCGTTGGTTGCTGGTGCTGGGTGGCGGGCCGATTGGCTGCGAGCTGGCCCAGGCCTTTCAGCGCCTCGGCAGCCAGGTGATTCAGGTGGAACTGGCCGAGCGCCTGTTGCCGCGCGAGGATGCCGATGCCAGCGAGCTGGTATTGAATAGTCTGCGCAGCGACGGCGTGGATGTGCGCCTGCAACACAAGGCCGAACGCTTTGAAGTGGTGGATGGCGAACAGCGGATGGTCGCTCGCCGTCTGGACACCGGCGAGGAGGTGACCATCGCCTTCGACGGTCTGCTGCTGGCCCTCGGCCGCGTCGCCAACGTCACGGGTTACGGCGTCGAGGAACTGGGCCTGACTGTGCGGCCCAACGGCACCCTGGAAACCGACGAGTACCTGGCCACGCGCTTTCCCAATATCTACGCGGTGGGCGATGTCACCGGGCCGTATCAGTTCACCCATGTCGCCGCGCACCAGGCCTGGTATGCCGCGGTGAATGCGCTGTTCAGCGGTTTTAAGCGTTTCAAGGTGGATTACCGGGTGATTCCCGCCTGTACCTTTACCGATCCCGAGGTCGCCCGCGTCGGTCTCTCCGAAGGCGAAGCAAAAGCGCAGAACATTGCCTATGAGGTGACCCGCTACGGCATCGACGACCTCGACCGGGCCATCGCCGACGAAGCCGCCCACGGCTTTGTCAAAGTGCTGACTGTCCCGGGCAAGGACCAGATTCTTGGCGTAACCATAGTCGGCGAGCATGCCGGCGAACTGCTGGCGGAATACGCTCTAGCGATAAAACACGGCCTGGGCCTGAACAAGATTCTCGGCACCATCCATAGCTACCCGACCATGGCCGAGGCCAACAAGTACGCCGCCGGCGAATGGAAGCGCGCGCATGCACCGCAGGGGTTGCTGCGGTTGGTTGAGCGCTTTCATAGCTGGCGCAGAAGCTGATGCGCGCCCTGTTAATCACCCTGCTGCTGGGCACACCGCTGGCCCAGGCCGATAACCAGCTAACGCCCTGGACGGCCGGCCCACCCAGCGGCGAATGGTCGGCACCCTGGCGCCTGGCGGATATCCCCAAACTCAAACCATCCGCGCGCACGCTGGTCGAACAGGACGGTAAGCCGGTGTTACGCATTCAGGCCGATGCGGCGGCGGGCGGCCTGCTGCACCCGCTGGATCTACCCGGCGAGCAGCCCTGGCAGCTGAGCTGGCAATGGCGCACCGAGCAGAAACTGGAGCAGGCGCGCTTTGCCACCCGCGAGGGCGACGACTACGCGGCGCGGGTTTATGTGCTGCTGGATTACCCGCTGGACTCGCTAAGTTTTGTCACCCGGCAGAAGCTGCGCCTGGCGCGGACCTTCTTCGATCCGAATCTGCCGGCGGCGACCCTGAGTTACGTCTGGGACAACCGCGCCGCGCCCAGCACCCATGCCCGTAGCGCCTATACCGAAACGGTGGAAATGCAGGTGCTGCGTGGCCCGGAAGCGCCGCTGGGGCAATGGCTCAGCGAAAGCCGCGATCTAAACGCCGACGCCATCGCCGCCTTTGGCAGCGCGCCACGCAAGATCCTCGGCGTGGTGTTTGCCGCCGACAGCGACAACACCGGCGAGTCGGCCACCAGCTATTTCGCCGCGCCACAACTGCAGCGCGGCGAACCCTGAATGATCAGGCGGTTTGCGCCTGCTGCAGCGGCTGCTTATCCGCCACGCGGGTCCAGCGATTAGCCCGCACAAAAGTGCCGAAGTCGTTAAAACGCACGCCGTGTTCGCGCATCACCTTGTGCGCGAACGGCACGCTGAGTTGGCGGATATAGAAGGGCTCCTTGACCACAAAATGGTGGATCGCGTGGCTGCTGCCGAAGTTAAAACAGAACGCCTGCAGCGGCCACAGCCACCAGGGGTTGAGCACCTGGGTTTGCTGGATCACGTTGCCAGCCTCGACATCGCCGTAGTAATGCATGTTGGAGCTGACAAAGTGCAGGCAGAAGGTGCGCAGCACGTTGGGGCCGACCAGCACCACCACGGCGATATTTACTGCCGCCATCACGTTCAACGTGCTTGCCGACCAGGCCACTGGCGCGCCCAGCGCGGCGGCCGTGAAGTCGATCAGATGAAAGCCGAGAAACACATACCAGGTGCCCCAGTTGAGCAGGCCCAGCGGCGCATAGACCTTGAGCGTACGGCTGACGATCAGCCACTTGTGCTGTGCATTCTTGGCGCGCAGAAAACGGATAAACGACGACATCATATTGTCGCCAACCATCAGCAGGCGGGCGATGCCCCAGGGCTCGCCATTGGTGATCGCGCGCTCCTCGATATCGGTTTCGCTGCCGGACACCTTGTGGTGGTTGAGGTGCAGATGGCGGCGCACCCAGGGGTTGATGGTGCTCGGCCGCGCGAGCCAGACCAGCGCCATCATCAGGTTGTGCGGCACCCGGCGCTTGCGGAAATACATCGAGTGGATCAGGTCGTGCTCCAGCTCGTGGGTCAGCGAGGCGAAGAAGGCGTTTAGCAACAGACACACCCACCAGGCCATATAACCGCCGATATACAACGCCGCCGAGCCGAGCATCCCGGCCAGGGCAACGCTCAGAATGCCGACGCCGATGGCGTCCTGGTGCTTGAGAATGGGAAAGCGCTGGCGCAGTTCGACGCCATGGGCCATCACCTGTTGGCGAATCGCAGCGGCGCGTTGCGCATCATTCATAAGCGTGGCACTTGCGGGGGAATGGGACATGCCTACATCCTCTGGTTGAGCATGCGCCCACTGTGCCGCGAAGCCCGGGCGGCCGCCTGACCCTGAACGCCAACCTGTTGACCGGATACGCCAACCTGCATGACAGCCGAACCCACCACGCTGGCCAGCTGGACCCGCGCCCTGCGCAAGCAGCTCGACGCCCTCGGTCTCGACAGCGCCTCCCTGTGCCGCCAAGCCGGACTCGAACCGAGCCTGCTGGATGACCCCAATGCGCGCTGTCCACTGTCCATCACCACGCGGTTGTGGCAACTGGCGGTCGAGGCCAGCGGCGATCCGGCGCTGGGGCTGAAGACCTCGCAATTTGTCAGCCCGACCACCTTTCACGCCCTCGGCTACGCGCTGATCGCCAGCAGCAGCCTGCGCGAGGTGTTCGAGCGCATCGTGCGCTATCACCGGGTGGTCAGCGATGCGCTGGAACTGGAGTTGCGCGAATGCGCCGACGCCTACGAATTCCGCTTTAGCGTGCCGCCCGGCAGCCCGCCGCCGGCCCCCGAGGCGCTGGATGCCTTCGCCGCGATCTATGTGCGCAGTTGCCGCAATCGCCTGGGCCGCGACTTCGCCCCGCTGGCGGTGTACCTGCAACGCCCTGAACCTATCGATGCCCAACCCTGGCACAGGGTATTTCGTGCGCCGCTGTTTTTCGCCGCGACGGAAAACCTCCTGCGCTTTCCCCGCGCCGCCCTCGAACAGCGCCTCGACGACGGTAACCCGGAGCTGGCCGAACACAACGAGATGGTGCTCAAACGCACCCTCGAACAACTGCAACCCGCGACCTGGACGCGCAAGGTGCGCGCCTGCCTGGAAGCGCAACTGCCGGCCGGCGAACCCTCCGCCGAGGGCATCGCGCAGACCCTGCACCTGAGCCTGCGCAGCCTGCAACGGCATCTAGCGGATGAGGGCAGCGGCTATGAAAGCCTGCTCAGCGACACCCGCCACAGCCTGGCGCTGCAACATATGCGCGACCCGCGCTGCTCGATCAGCGAGGTCGCCTACCTGCTCGGCTTCGCCGACACCAGCAGCTTTAGCCGCGCCTTCAAACGCTGGACCGGGCAAGCGCCCAGCCAGTACCGCGAAGGGCTCAAACACGGATGAACCACTACGACCTGCTGTTGCTCGGTGCCGGCCACGCGCACCTCGGTGTGCTGCGCCGCTGGGCCATGATCGAACGCCCGCCCGGGCGCATTGCGCTGATTAGCGCCGGGCCGACGGCCTGGTATTCGGGGATGTTGCCGGGGCTGCTGGCCGGGCGGCAGCATCCGGCGGATTGCCAGGTGGAACTGCCGGCACTGTGCCGGGCGGCCAAGGTCGAGCTGATTCTGGCGCCGGTGGAAAGCCTGTCCGCCGCGCAGCAACAGGTGCAACTGGCGGACGGGCAAACCCTCACTGCCAGCTGGCTGTCGCTCAATGTCGGGGCGCAGGTTGCTGCTCCACAGCAACAGGGCGATGCCATGCAGCTGCTGGCGGTCAAACCCTTCGCCGCGTTCCTCGCCGGCTGGCAACAGTGGCAGGCCGCACCGCAGCCTATGGCGATTCTCGGTGGCGGCGCGGCCGGGGTGGAACTGGCGCTGGCCTTGGCCGGGCAGGTGCCGCAACTGGCGCTGTTCTGCGCCGGGCACCTGCTCGACGGCCTATCACCCGGCGTGCGCCTGCGCGCGCTCGGCCATCTGCGTCAACGTGGCGTCTGGGTGCGCGAGGATTGCCCGATCAGCCGAATCGAGGACGATTGCCTGCTCAGCGGCGACGAGCCGGTCTGGCGCGGCCAGCGCCTGCTGCTCGCCAGTGGCGCGCAAGCCTTGCCCTGGCTGGCGCACAGCGGCCTGGGCAACGACGAACGCGGCTTTGTCCTGATCGCACCGACGCTGCAGAGCTACACCCACCCGACCATTTTCGCCGTCGGCGATTGCGCCAGCCTGCCCGGTGCGCGCAAGAGCGGCGTCTACGCGGTGCGCCAGGGCCCGGTGCTGGCGGCCAACCTGAATGCCGCCCTGCGCGGCCTGCCGCTGCGGCGTTATCGCCCACAGCGGCAGAGCCTGGCGCTGCTTGCCACCGGCGATGGCGGGGCCTTGCTCGACTGGCACGGCTACAGCGCCGGCGGGCAACTATTTGGGCGCTGGAAGGATTATCTGGATCAAGGCTTTGTCCAGCGCCATCGGCTGTAGCGGCCTCTAAGAGGCTGCTTACGATCTGTTGCGCGTCGGCCCTGCTGCGTTAAAAACAGGCTCGGAATGCTCATTTACAACTCGTAAACTCCGCTTCCTCGCCTGTTTTTGCCTTGCATGGCTCTAGCTCACGAGATCGTAAACAGCCTCTAGGAATCGTTGGTCAGCTAAAGGTTGGCCGCCGCGTGCGTCAGCCGCTATGGTCTATAGATTCGTTGATAATGGCCGATCACTACGCCAGCCATCACGCTCCAGCCGGCACGCCATAGGCAGTTTCTGGATCTAGCCCCGCCAGAATAAAAATAACGAGGTTTGTCATGCGCTCTGCGTTTATCACCTACCCCAAGGCCTGCCTGCTGCATGCCATTGGCTTGGCCGGGTTGATGCTGGCATATCAGCAGGTCCAGGTGCCCTGGTTTATCAGCATTCCGTCTTATCTGCTGCTGGCGCTCTGGCCCTGGCTGGGTCCCTGGCAGCGCCAGCACTACGAAGCCGAGCCGCAGGCGGATGAGCCCAACGACGCCTTCCACAGCCTGAGCCAGAACCTCTCGCGGCATACCTGCCATAACGCCCTGTCCGCCGCCCAGGTGGCGCATGCGGCGCAGCAACTGGCGGACAAACTGCAATCGCAACTGAGCGCCGTCGAGCAGATCAACCAGGCGGCCGAGGCCATTACCCACACCGAGCAGGACAACGCGCAGCGCGCCGAACAGACCCTATTGGCCGCGCAAAGCGTGCGCCAGAACAGCGAAAGCGGGCAGCAGGAATTACGCGCCGCCATCACGGCCATGCAGCAGCTGAGCACCCAGGCGGCGACCAGCCGCGAGCTGATCGACGGCCTTAGCAGCCGCACCGAGCAGATCGAGAAAGTCACCCTGGTGATCCAATCGATCGCCAGCCAGACCAACCTGCTGGCGCTGAATGCCGCCATCGAAGCCGCCCGCGCCGGCGACCTCGGCCGCGGCTTTGCGGTGGTCGCCGATGAGGTGCGCAACCTGGCCGGGCGCACCAGCAGCGCCACAGGCGAAGTCGGGCAGATCGTCGCCGATATCCGCCAGCAGAGCGCCGCCGTGGTGGCGCATATGCAGCAGCAAGCCGAACAGCTGAGCCTGGCGGCGCAGCAGGTCGAACACACCGGCGAGCAACTGCAGGGGATTGCCGAACTGGCGGTGGACGTGGAAAGCCAGGTCGGCCAGATCGACAGCGGCACCCGCCACAACCACGAGCGCCTGGCCGAGCTGTCGGTGGCGGTCAGCCAGTTACGTGGCGATGTCGGCAGCAGCGCAGCGCAGACCCAGCAGCTCAGCAGCAGCGCCGAACAATTGGTCGGCCAGGCCGAAAGCGTCAGCGCACAGCTCGCCGAAGTCGGCCTGGATGACTACCACCAACGCATCTATGACCTGGCACGACAGGGCGCGGCGCAAATTGCCGCGCAGTTCGAGGCGGATATCCAGGCCGGGCGCATCAGCCTGGGCGACCTGTTCGACCGTCACTATCAGCCGATTGCCGGCAGCTTCCCGGCCAAGTACAAGACCCGCTTCGACCACTATGCCGATCAGATGCTGCCGGCCATTCAGGAGCCGCTGCTCAGCCAGCATGAGGGCCTGGTCTTTGCCATCGCCTGCACCCCGGAAGGCTATGTGCCGACCCACAACAATGCCTTCAATCAGCCGCCCAGCGGCGACCCGGCCATCGATGCCCTGAAAAGCCGCAGCAAGCGCCTGTTTAACGACCGCACCGGCATCCGCTGCGGCAGCCACCAGCAGCCGCTGTTGCTGCAGACCTATATGCGCGACACCGGCGAGCTGATGCACGACCTGTCCGTACCCATCTATGTCCAGGGCCGCCACTGGGGCGGGCTGCGCCTGGGTTACAAACCTCAGGCCTGAGCGGCCATCAGGCGTTTGTACAGACGGGTGCGCCGCGCGCTTTTCAGTTGTTCCAGCAGCAGCGCGCGCAACGGCGAAACCCCGGCATGGGTGTGCTTGCCCAGGCTGAGCTGGCGCATCTGGAATTTCACCACCGCCATATAGGCCAGGGACGCCAGCGCCTTGTGCTTCCAGCGGATCGGCGCGAGTTCGGCGCGGCTGTCCTGACCGGTCTGCCACTGCTTGGGCAGCGCCGGATTGACCGCCAGCGCCGTGGCGATACCGGCCATGGCCACACCGCTGGCCAATACCTGCTCGACCACCGGCAAGCGCCGGATACCGCCGGTAACCATCACCGGCATGCGTGCGGCCGCGGCGATCTCACCGGCAAATTCCAGGAAATAGGCCTCGCGCGCCAGGGTGCGGCCGTCACGGGCATCGCCCTGCATGGCCGGGGCCTCGTAGCTACCGCCGGACAACTCGACCAGGTCGACATCCAGCTCATTGAGCAGCTGCACCACGCGCTTGGCGTCGGCCGCATCGAAGCCGCCGCGCTGAAAGTCCGCCGAGTTGAGCTTTACCGCCACGCAGAAGCTCGGCGCAACGACTGCACGCACCGCCTTGACCACCTCCAGCAGCAGGCGCGCGCGGTTTTCCAGGGCACCGCCCCAACTGTCCGTGCGCTTGTTGCTCAGCGGCGAGAGGAACTGGCTCAGCAGGTAACCGTGCGCCGCGTGGATTTGTACGCCGGTGAACCCGGCCTGTTCGGCCAGCTGCGCGGTGCGCGCGAAGCGCTGGATCAGCCCGTGGATTTCCTGCTCATCCAGCGCCTTGGGCACGGGGAACATCTTCGACAGGCCGCCCAGCTCCAGGGCCACGGCCGAGGGTGCGACGGTCTGCTGGCCGAGGTTGGCCTGCATCTGCCGCCCGGGGTGGTTGACCTGCATCCAGAACTGCGCGCCCCGGGCGCGGCCGATGCGCGCCCACTCGCGGAACTTGTCCAGCTGGCGCTCATCTTCCAGCACCACGCCACCGGGGCCGGTCATGGCGCGGCGGTCGACCATCACGTTGCCGCTCAGCAACAGCCCAGCACCACCCTCGGCCCAGGCCTGGTACAGCCGTAGCAGCTCGGCGGACGGACCCTGGCTGGCGTCGGCCAGGTTCTCTTCCATCGCCGCCTTGGCGATGCGGTTGAAAATAGTAGTGCCGTTCGGCAGTTGCAGCGGTTGGAAGGCAGTCATGGCGTACTCCGGGGTAGCAGGTGGAGCAAGCCTAAGGTTAAAGTCAAGTTTAAGGTCAATAGCCCGGAGAGAGAAAAATGAAAATAGGTGAGCTGGCCAAGCGCTCGGGCCTGACGCCCTCGCGTATCCGCTTCTACGAGGCCAGCGGGCTGATCACCGCGCAGCGCCAGGCCAATGGCTATCGCGAGTATTCGGAGCAGACGCTGCAGACCCTGGGCGTGATTGTCTGCTCCCAGCAGTCCGGCTTCAGCCTGGAGGAAATCCGTCACCTGCTGCCCGACTCGGCCGCGCAGGGCTGGGCGCATGACGAGCTGCTGGCCAGCCTGCGGCGCAAGGTTGTCGAGATCGAGGCGATGCAGCAGCGCCTGGCGCAGAGCAAGCAACATCTGCTGGGCATCATCGACGGCATTGAGACCAAACCCGAAGGCATGGCCTGTAGCGACAACGCCGAGCGGGTGCTGGCCAATCTGCGCGACACACAACTGGCCGCGGGCAAAACGCCGGCGGTCTAGGATGCTTTTTCGCCGCTCAGGCGACCGAGACGTGCAGCCCATAGGTTGGCGCTCAGGCCGTGCAGCAGCACGCTGAGCAGTACCGTGCAGATGGCTGTGGCCACCACCGTACTGCCGTGCTGCATGGGGCTGTCCATGATCATCACGGTGAACACGATGGTGGCCAGGCCACGCGGGCCGAACCAGCCGATAAACCAGCGGATTTCCTGGCTGAACTGGGTGCCGAGCAGGCTGAGCAGCACCGGCAGGATGCGAATCAGGGTCAGGGTGAGCAGGGCGTACAACCAGACATTCAGGGTGAAACTGCTCCAGGCCAGCGGGATCACCAGCGCACCGAAGATCACCCAGGTGATGACCGAGAGCAGGCTGGCGAACCCCTCGGAGCCTTCCAGCAGCTGATGCTTGTGCTCGGCAAACAGATGGCCCGCGAGCATGCCGCCGACAAACGCCGCAATAAACCCACTGCCGCCGATCGCCTGGGCGCTGGCGAAACAGAGTACCGCCAGCCCCGGCAGGGTCAGCTGCGACCAGACCGGGTTTTGCCACTGGCGAGCGCTAGAGAAGCTCTGCAAACGCCAGGCGAGCCAGGTCAGGGCCAGCCCGCTCAGCGCGCCGATGCCCAGTTCCTCGACAATCAGTACGCCCGCCAGCGCCAGCGGGGCCTGGTTCTGCGCATCGACCAGCAGGGTGAGGAACACCAGCAGCACCGGCACGCAGATGCCGTCGTTCAGGCCGCTCTCGACGCTCAGGCCCTCGCGTACCGCGGCTGGCACGGCCGGGTTGCTGACCACTGCCTTGCCCAGCGCGGCATCGGTGGGCGCGAGGATGGTGGCGAGAATGGCCAGCTCCAGCAGCGGTATCTGCGGAAACAGCCAGATGCCCACCAGCCAGCCGCTCAGTAGCGTCAGCGGCAGGCCGATCAACAACAGACGCAGCGGCCGCCCTTCGCGGGCCTTGAGGATTCTCAGGTTGGCATTGGCGGCGTCACTGAACAGGACGATGGCCAGCGTCAGCTCGGCCAGGACCTTCAGCCCGGCGCGGTCGATCTGCGAGTGCAGCAGGCCTAGCGCAGCCGGGCCAAGCAGCAAGCCCGTGAGCATAAACAGCAAGGGACCATTGAGCAGGCGCGACTCGAAGCGGCCGGCAAACAGGCTGTAGATCAGCAGGAAGGCGGCAAGTACAGCAAGGCTCTGGTACATCGGCGGGTATCTCGCGGCGGCGGTTCGCTGAGTGTGGGTGGGCCTATGGCAGTCGGCAAGTCGCCGCCTGTACGTTACTCCCGGCGCTGGGACGCGGATAAGCGGGGAGGCTCGGCACAGTGCCGACTTCTATACTCAACAGACCAGAGTCGGACGTGCTGGACGTTCCGTTGGAGCGGGGGCGGGCAACGCTGCACAGCAGTTATATGCAGCCTGCTCAGGGAGGCAAGCGGCCTGTACAGGGCTGCGAGGCAGTCACGCGCTATGAGTGGTGCAAGTGTCTCGGCCACCCTCCGGCCACACGAGGCGGACGGGTGGATAGCGATGCTGCGGGTTCTGATCGTCGCCTTGCTGCTGGCGCTGGGCGGCTGTGCCAGTGACCCGCCGGTACAGATCAGTGCGAGCACCTGGCGGCAGGTCGACCGCGATATCGCCGCGGCCTCGCACAACGCCTCGACGCAGGCCAGGGAGCATGCACTGACGGCCATGCGGCGCTGGATGGAGCTGGTCTACGTGGAAACCGAGGCTGAATTTATCCCCTGGTTTTCCAGCTACTGGACCCGCCAATGGCTGAGCATGAAGGTGTCCTGGTACAACCTGAATGCCGCTGACGAGAAGAATCCGGCGGTTAACCGCCTGGCCCTCTACCTGCAGGAGCAATACCAGGAGAGAGTGCTGGAAGCGGTCGCCGAAGAGATCGACCCGGGGCAGATCATGGAGGCCAGCACGCGGCTCTACGTACTCCACCTGCAGCATCAGGTGCCGGGCATTGGCCCGCGCCATGGCGTGCCGGAGGACCAGTTCGAGCAGCGCCTCAAGGCTATCCCGGCCATCACCCTGGCTCCCGGTGCCTCGCTCTACCAACTGCTGCAGGCCGACCCGCCGGACCGATTGCCGGCCTACCAGGCTCTGCTCGAGCGCATTCGCACCACGCCCGGCGGTGCCGGCGACTGGTCGACCAACCCCGGCATCTCCTTGGTGGCGCGCCGCACCAGCGAGCGTCTGGTCAACGATCTCACCGCCAGCGGTGCCGCCAGCGCAGTCTCGGCGATGGTCGGGCGAGTCGCTGGCCTGGGCATCTCCCTCGGCGTGGCGGTGTTTACCGCCATCGCGCACGCGGACGAACGCGCGGACACCGAAACGCAGTTGCGCAAGAACCTCACTGTGGCCTTCGACGAGGAATGGCGCGAACTGATGCGCAGCCCCGAGCGCGGCGTGCTGGCCGGGGTCCATCACCTCTCCGGGCAGATCGAGGGCGGCCTGGGCGTGCCGTTCCGCTATCAGCCACCGCGCTAGGCACAGGCCGAGATTTGTTTAGCTGATGCATAACTGAATATGTGAAAAATACGATTTAACCAACGCTCACCGCCGTGCGAGTCTGCTGCTCCATGAGTGAGCCCATCGTCGATCTGCCGCCTTTACCCCGCTTGCGCCTGCTCCAGGTCGCAGCCGGCTGCGACGTCGCGCGAGCCAATCCGCTGCTGCCTGCAATCCTCGCCTTCTGGGCCCTGTGGCATTGCCGCCACGCGCGCCCGCCGGATGCACTGACCGCACGCCACTGATCGCCCCGCAGCCAGCAACCCTGGCTGCCGACGCTGAGCCCCCTGGCTCATGCCCTGCCAGCCGCACCCAGGAACCGCCTTATGAACGCCGCAATCAAACCCGTGAAGCCCGCCGCCGAACGCTGCAAGTCGTACTACAGCGCCAGCCTCAATGAGGAAACCGACTACCCGACCCTGCAGGGCGAGGTCAGCGTCGATGTGGTGATCATCGGTGGCGGCTTTACCGGTGTGGCGTCTGCCGTGGAGCTGGCCGAGCGTGGCCTCAAGGTGGCCATCGTCGAGGCGCACAAGATCGGTTGGGGTGCCACCGGGCGCAACGGCGGCCAGGTCACCGGCAGCCTGTCGGGCGATGCGGCGATGACCAAGCAGATGCGCAACACCTTGGGCGAGGAGGTTGAAGACTTTATCTGGCACCTGCGCTGGCGCGGCCACGAGATCATCAAAAAGCGCGTGGAAAAATACGCGATCCAGTGCGACCTCAAGCACGGCCACCTGCATGCGGCGATGAAGCCCGTGCATATGCAGGAACTGGAGGCCACCTACGCCGAAGCGGTACGCCGCGGCATGGCCAATGACGTCACCCTGCTCGACCGCGCCGGGGTGCAGAGCCACCTGGCCAGCGACCTGTACAGCGGCGCGCTGAAGAACACCCGCAATATGCACCTGCACCCGCTGAACCTGTGCATTGGCGAGGCCAAGGCCGCAGCCAGCCTGGGCGCACTGATCTTCGAGCATTCGCCGGTACTGGAGATCATCCACGGTGCCAAGCCGGCGGTGGTCACTGCCGAAGGCCGGATCAACGCCAAGCAAGTGCTGCTGGCCGGCGACGTGTATCACAAGCTGGAGCCGAAAAAGCTCAAGGGCATGATCTTCCCGGCCATGGGCGGCATTGTCACCACCGCGCCGCTGGGCGAGTTGGCCAAGCAGATCAACCCGCAGGACCTGGCCGTGTACGACTGCCGCTTCGTCCTCGACTACTACCGCATGACCGCCGACGGCCGCCTGCTGTTCGGCGGCGGCTGCAACTACTCCGGGCGTGACTCGCGGGATATCGCCGCCGAGCTGCGCCCCGGCATCGAGCAGACCTTCCCGCAGCTCAAGGGCGTCGACATTGATTTTCAGTGGAGCTGCGCCATGGGCATCGTGATCAACCGTATCCCGCAGCTGGGCAAGCTCTCGGATAACGTCTGGTACTGCCAGGGCTACTCCGGCCACGGCATCGCCACCACCCATATCATGGGCGAGATCATGGCCAACGCCCTGACCGGCACCATGGGTCACTACGACACCTTCGCCGCCTGCAAGCACATCAAGGTGCCGCTGGGTGATGTGTTCGGCAACCCGATGCTGGCGGCGGGCATGTGGTACTACCAGATGCTGGAAAAGCTGCGCTAAGACGCGGTTTCTGAGCGACTGCGCGCCGCCTGAACAGCCGGCGCATCATCGCGATCATCGACAAAGGCCACCGGCGCAGAGCCATCGGCATTCAGCTGGTAGATCGCGCTGGGCTGGCCCTGCTCGTTGAAAAACACCTGACCCAGCCCCGCGCCATTCCACAGGCGTTCGCCGGCCTTGCTGCGCGACGGGATGCGCGGGCTGACCTGCATACGCCGGCGGGTGGTCAGCCAGTTAAGCGGCGACCAGGGTGCGTAGAGCCATCGGTTGAGGCGGTCGAACCAGTCGAGCAGGCGCGGCGGGAATTCGTTCTTCAGGCCGCTGCTGGTGATCTGCCAGAGCTGCGGGCCGCGCTTGCGCTGGCGGATCAGCACCTCGTAGACGAACGAGTAATGCACGTCGCCGGAGAGGATCACGTAGTTACCCGGCGTGCGTGAGTGGCGGAAGATATTCAGCATCACCTGCGCCGCGCCACGGTGGGCCATCCAGTTTTCGGCATCGACCAGCAGCGGGTGGCCAGCCCAGCTGAAGACCTTCTGGATGGTTTCGATCAGCTTGACGCCGAACATTGGCGCGGGGGAGACGATGATCGCCGACGGATGATCGAGCAGCTCCTGCTGCAACTCGCACAGCGCCTCCCAATCCAGCAGGCCGGACGGCCGCTTGAGGTTGCGCTCGCTACGCCAGCGCCGCGTGCGGGTATCCAGTACCACCAACGCTGGGCTGGTTGGCAGCACGTATTGCCACTGGTGAAAGCGCAGCAGCTGCTCGATCAGCGCGTCCTGCACGGCGCTGTCCAGATGATTGCGCGCATCGCGCCCGGCGCTCATGGCCTGGATCGCCCGCAACGGTTCGGCGAACACCTCCGGATTGTTGCCCCAGCCCTGGCACAGCAGGTAGGCGATCAGCGCGTTGCCAATAATACGTTTGGAAAACGGGTGACCGTAGGCCGTCTCTTCCCACTGCGCGGAGAGGTTCCAGTCATCGGTGATGTCGTGGTCATCGAAGATCATCAGCGTCGGCAGATGGGCGAGGGCGCGCGCGGCCTGGCCAAGACCGCCACGAAACGCCTCAATATGGCCGCGTTCGGCCTGGTAACGCGGCACTTCCTCGGCGCTTAGCGCCGGCATCTCGGCGTCGAGCAGGGTCCAGGGCGTCGGCGACCAGACCAGCAGGTACATGGCCAGCACCTCGGCGCAGGTCACCAGGTGGTTGTCGGCGCTGCTGCTGGTGAATACCGGCTTTTCCACGCCACCGAAAAACCGCTCGCGCAGGGTTTCGTTGCTCTTCAGCGCCGGCAGCAATTCGGCGCGCTGGTAGTAGCTGGCCGGATGCACGTAGAGCGCGTCGCTGTCATCGACCACCGCGCCTTGCAGCCACTCGCCGAACAGGCCCAGACGGGCGATGACCTGATGAATCGCCCGCAGCAGCGGCCCGCTGACATCATCGGCGTAGATCTGATCGCCGCTCATCAACAACAAGGCCGGGCGCTGTTCGGGGGCATGCGCTTCGGCCAGCAGACGGTCGGCGCAAAGCAGGCCATCGGCCGCCGGGTGATGCGGCTTGCGGCAAGAGCCGTGCAGCAGATGATCCAGCTGCGCACGCAGGACGAAATTGGCCTGGGTCGCGCCGGCATACAGCAGGTGCGGTGCCCAATCGGCCATGCCTTGCGCCGCCTGGTCGGGCTGTTCGATCAGCAGGTCGTAGTCGATCTGCACGTCGCAAGGCAGCGGACTCTCCAGCGCCAGATCAATCAGATGGATAAACGCCTGCTCGCCAATCTGAATGACCTGGCAGCTGTCGCCGTTCAGAGCGAAGCGTTGTGGCTCGGGCGCAGCGTCATGACTCAGCAGCAGGCTCAGCGTCAGCGGTTGGCTGCCAACCAGCCACAGCACCAGGCGCTCAGGTTGCAGGCGGCGCAACAGCGGGCCGGCCAGCACCAGGGGCAGGGGCGGTATGGCAGAAGATGCAGCAGGGCTTAACAACATCAGCAATCAGACCAGAGCGGAACAAAGGCCGCAGTTTAGCCCAGCCGTTCGGCACTTCCGCATCTGCCCGTTGCGCCTGCCAGCAGCCCGGGCGGAAAAACCTCACGCTTTAGGATGAGTTGCAATATCACTACTTTGTCCGTTACCCCGGCAGGGGGGATTGATTAGCGTGGCCGCTGATCAAAAACCCAGCAGGGGAAAGCTGCATGACCATAAAAATAAGAAGTGCCCGTTTTCAACAACACGCATTGGCCGCCGCCATTGCGTTGAGCTGCGCGGCCGAGGCGCAGGCCGTGGTGTTCAACATTGGTGAGATCGAAGGGCAGTTCGATTCCTCGCTGTCGGTAGGTTCCAGTTGGTCGATGCGCGGTGCCGACCCAGATCTGATCGGGGCCAACAACGGCGGCAAGGGCCTTTCGCAAACCACTGACGATGGTCACCTGAACTTCAAGAAAGGCGAGACCTTCTCGAAAATCTTCAAGGGCATCCATGACCTCGAACTGAAGTACGGCGACA
Organism: Pseudomonas sp.; assembly: GCF_049653025.1. Taxonomy (GTDB): domain Bacteria; phylum Pseudomonadota; class Gammaproteobacteria; order Pseudomonadales; family Pseudomonadaceae; genus Aquipseudomonas. Next base: position 91,949 of record NZ_JBASFM010000011.1, read on the forward strand.
CCGGCGTGTTCGTGCGCGGCAAGTACTGGTACGACTTCGAGCTGAAAGACGAGAACCGCCTGTTCAAGGACATCGACGACCACAACCGCAAGGAAGGCGCACAGTCGTCCGGCGCGCAGGTGCTCGACGCCTTCGTCTACCACAACTACGCCATCGCCGATCAGCCGGGCTCGGTGCGCCTGGGCAAGCAGGTGGTGAGCTGGGGTGAAAGTACCTTTATCCAGAACAGCATCAACTCGATCAACCCGGTCGATGTGTCCGCGTTCCGTCGCCCAGGTGCCGAGCTCAAGGAAGGTCTGATCCCGGTCAACATGTTCTATGTCTCGCAGAGCCTGACCGAAAACCTCTCCGCCGAGGCCTTCTACCAGCTGGAGTGGGACCAGACCGTGGTCGACAACTGCGGCACTTTCTTCGCCCAGGCGGACGTTGCGACCGATGGCTGTGACGACAACCTGCGGGTGCTGGCACCCCGTTCAGGGATCCCGGCTCTGGCCTTGGGTGCCCTGGCCCCGTTTGGCCCGGATATCAACGAGGAAGGTGTGCTGGTGCCGCGTGGACCGGACCGCGACGCCGACGACAGCGGGCAATGGGGCGCAGCGCTGCGCTATCTGTTCGAGCCGCTGGATACCGAGTTCGGTGCCTTCTTCATGAACTACCACAGCCGTGCGCCGATCTTCAGCCTCTCGTTGCCCGAGCAGGCTCGTTACAACGCCATTGTTGCGGGACTTCCCGGCCCGCTGGCAGGCGTACGTCCAATAGCCGGCGCAGGCAGCGCCCGTTACTTCATGGAATACCCGGAAGATATCCAGCTGTATGGCCTGAGCTTCTCCACCACACTGCCCACCGGTACCGCCTGGCAGGGCGAGCTGAGCTACCGACCCAATGCCCCAGTGCAGCTGAACTCCACCGACATTCTCTATTCGGGCCTGACGCCAATGGCCGGCTTCGGCAACGTCTCGGTACTGCAGGGCACGCCAGGCCAGGACACCACCGGCTATCGCCGCAAGGAGATCACCCAGCTGCAAACCACCTTCACCCACTTCTTCGATCAGGTCATGGGCGCTAGCCGCCTGACCCTGGTCGGCGAAATTGGTGTAGTGCGGGTCGGCGGCCTGGAAGACACCTCCGAAGTCCGTTACGGCCGCGATGCGGTCTATGGCCCGGGTCCACTGCCTGGCACCCGCCCGAATACCGCCGGTGCGGTGTTCCCAGCCGGGATTTCCGACGCGTGCGTGGCGCTGAACAAGGGCACCATCAACGGTGGCGGTGCAGGCACCTCGACCAATAACGTCAGCCAGTTCTGCGAGGACGACGGTTTCGTCACCTCCACCTCCTGGGGCTACCGTGCCCGCGCCATCTGGGATTACCCGGATGTGTTCGCCGGGGTCAACCTCAAGCCGAGCGTGGCCTGGTCGCATGACGTCGACGGTTACGGCCCCAACGGCCTGTTCACCGAGGGTGCCAAGGCGGTCAGCCTGGCCCTGGATGCCGATTATCAGAACACCTACAACGCCAGTATTTCCTACACCGATTTCTTCGGTGGTGATTACAACACCTCGGTTGATCGTGACTTCCTGGCACTCAGTGTTGGCATGAGCTTCTAACGCGCAGAACAAGAATAAGGATGGACAGAGAAATGAGTGTACGCAGAACCCTGATGCAAACCGGTGCCCTGGCCCTGAGCCTGCTGGCCACCAGCGTGATGGCCAAAGTAGCCCCGGACGAGGCTGCCCAGTTGGGCGCCACGCTGACCCCGATCGGTGCCGAGAAAGCCGCGAACGCCGACGGCAGCATCCCCGAGTGGACCGGCGGCCTGCCGGCCAACGCCGGCGCGGTAGATGGCAAAGGCTTCCTCGCCGACCCGTTCGCCGCCGAGCAGCCGCTGTTCACCATCACTGCGGCCAACGTCGAGCAGTACAAGGACAAGCTGTCTGCCGGCCAGTTGGCGATGTTCAAGCGTTACCCGGACACCTACAAAATGCCCGTGTATCCAACCCATCGCAGCGCCGCGCTGCCGGATGCGGTGTACGCCGCAGCCAAGACCAGTGCGCTGAACACCGAAGGGGTGGATGGCGGTAACGGTCTGACCGGTTTCAACGACAGCCGCTATTACGCCTTCCCGCTGCCCAAGAGCGGAGTCGAGGTGGTGTGGAACCACACCACCCGTTACCGCGGCGGTAACATCAAGCGCCTGATGACCCGTGTGCAGCCACAGACCGACGGCGCGTTCAGCATGATTCACTTCGAGGACGAGGTGTCCTACCCAGGCGAACTGGCCGATCAGAACATGGCCAAGGCCGACAACATCCTCTTCTACTTTATCCAGCGGGTGACTGCGCCGTCGCGTCTGGCCGGTAACGTGCTGCTGGTTCACGAGACCATCGACCAGGTCAAGGAGCCGCGCATGGCCTGGCTCTACAACGCCGGCCAGCGCCGCGTACGCCGCGCCCCGCAGGTGTCCTATGACGGCCCGGCCACCGCCGCCGATGGCCTGAGCACCTCGGACAACTACGACATGTTCAACGGCGCACCGGATCGCTACGACTGGAAGCTGGTGGGCAAGAAGGAGATGTTTATCCCCTACAACAGCTACAAGCTCGACTCGCCGAGCCTGAAGTATGACGACATCATCAAGCCCGGCCATATCAACCCGGACGTGACCCGTTACGAGCTGCACCGGGTCTGGGAAGTGGAAGCCAAGCTGAAAGCCGGCGAACGGCATATCTACGCCACCCGCCATATGTACTTCGACGAAGACAGCTGGCAGCTGGCAGTGGTCGACCACTACGACGGCCGCGGTGCACTGTGGCGTGTGGGCGAAGGCCATATCCAGCAGTACTACCACAAGCAGGTTCCGGGCTATACCGCCGAAACCCTGTATGACGTGATCGGCGGCCGCTACTCGGTACTGGGCCTGAAAAACGAAGAAAAACGCAGCATCGAGTTTGGTTACAAGACCACTGCGTCCAGCTACACCCCGGCTGCTCTGCGTCAGGCCGGCGTGCGCTGATCACCGAGTTCCAACGCGCAACTCCATAGTTTGAGGCGACCTTAGGGTCGCCTTTTTTTCTTCAGACACCCACTAGCCGCCTTAGCGTTCAGGACGTATTGCCTGTTGCGCGCGCCACTGCCGCGGCGACAGGCCGGTCCAGCGCTTGAAGTGGCGACTGAACACCGCAACCTCGGCATAGCCCAGGTTGAGGGCCAGGTCGGTGATGCTCATCTTCTGTTGCTGCAGGTGTTGGCGGGCGATGCCCAGGCGGGTCTTCTGCAGCAGTTGGCTAAAGCTGCTGCCCTCCTGTTGCAGGCGCTTCTGCAGGGTGCGCGGGTGCAGGCCGAGGGCCGCGCCGACCCGTTCGACACTGCCTTCGCCGGCCGGCAGCAGGCTGCTGATGACATGGCAGACCTGGTCCTGCAGCTGGTCCGGGTAGCGCGCTGCGAGCATCTGCATGCGCTGCTGGAAATACTCGCGAGTCAGCGCTTCGTCACGGCTCGGCGGGCGCTCGCGCCAGTCGGCCGGGAAACTCACGCCATTGATAGGGCTGTCGAAGACCAGCCGACCCGCCTGCCAATCGGCCAGCCAGGCGCAGTCGGACGGGCGCGCCTGCTGCAGATGCAGGCGCAGCTGGCGGCTGGTACTGCCGGTGAGAAAGCCCAGGGCGTTGAACAGCTGGCCCACGCCCAGCTGGTTGAGCTGCCACAGACCGCTGGCGTTGCTGAAGGCGAAGCTCAGGCTCAGCTCATAGTCGGCCGAGACCAAAGTGCCCTGCAGATTGACCCCCTGGGCATGCAGGTGCAGGTAGCGCTTGGCAAACTCCAGGGCCTCGCCGAGGCTCGGCTGCTGGCTGCCTGGCAACGCCATCTCGCCGATCGCCAGCAGGCTCTGCCCGGCGGCCAGGCGTAGACCAAACAGCGGTTCGTGACAGAGCAGGGCGCAGTCGTCCAGCAGGTCGGCCAGCTTCAGGTAGGAGAGGTAGCTGTTGGGTTCGCGCAACTGCGCGCTGCTGAAACCGTGCTGGCGCAGCAGTTCGGCGGGATTCTGGCCCAACTGGCCGAGCAATCGCTCGAAGCCGTCCAGGGCACCGCTGCGGATCAGAAACATGATGGTCTATTGCCTGTGCGGCGTGGTTGTTCGCGAATAGTCAAATTACGCTCGTGATTAGTCAAGTTTATAGGCCGAAGCTTGATTAGGGTTGCACCTGTCCTTTTAACGCTTCACGGGCCATCGACATGAACGAGAAAACCAAGATCAGCGACATCTTCAGCCGCGACGAGATCAAGATGCTCGCCGCGCGCTCCGACGCCTGGGGTGCCTGGGCGGTGGGTTCGACCTGGGCGGTGCTGGCCCTGACCTTCACCGCCCTGGCCTGGGCTCGCGAGCAGTTGCCGCTGTGGGCTTTCCTGCTGGCGCTGCTGGTGGGCCTGGTGATCATCGCCGGGCGCCAGCTGTGCCTGGGCATCCTGCAGCACGATGCGGCCCACGGCACCCTGTTCAAGAGCAAGTGGGCCAACGAGGTGCTGGTCGACTGGCTGTGCTCGCGGCCGATCTGGAACGAACTGCACAAGTACCGCCCCTATCACCTGACTCACCACGCCAAGACCGCCACCGCGGCGGACCCGGACCTGTGCCTGGTGGCTGGTTTTCCCACCACTCGCGCCTCGCTGGCGCGCAAGTTCCTGCGCGACCTGTGCGGCGTCACCGGGCTGAAGTTTCTGATCGGTCGCCTGCTGATGGATGCCGGCGTGCTCGGCTGGTCGCTGGCCAGCGACATCCGTCGCCTGCCGCAGGATGGCCGGCATTGGTGGGACTATCCGCGGGACCTGCTGGGCAATGCCGCCGGCATGCTGATCAGCAACGGTGTGCTGCTGGGCGCATTCTGGGCCTGCGGCGAGACCTGGCTGTATGGCGTCTGGGTGCTGGCCTATGTCACCCCCTTTCCGCTGTTTATCCGCATCCGTTCGATGGCCGAACACGCGGCCCTGGAAGACAGCCGCGACGTACTGCGCAACACCCGCAGCACCCACGCCGGCTGGCTGGCCCGCGCCTGCGTGGCACCGATCCGGGTCAACTACCACATCGAGCACCACCTGATGGCCTCGGTGCCGTACTTCCGCCTGCCACTGATGCACCGCCTGCTGCGCGAGCGCGGTCATGTGCCGCCGCCGCCGAGCTACTGGCAGGTGCTGCGGCTGGTCAGCGGCGGCGCTGCCCGCTAGTCGCTGCGGTTGCCGCGCAGTGCCAGCAACTGCCGGCGCCGCGCGCCGGGGGCCATGGCGAACCAGCGCCGGCAGGCGCGGTTGAACACGCTCTGCTCGCTGTAGCCGAGCATGCCGGCGATCTGCGCCAGCGGGATATCGCGCTCGGCCAGATAGAAGTCGGCGCGGTCACGGCGAATACCTTCCAGCAACTCGTCGAAGCGCTGGCCCAGCTCGGCCAGCTGGCGCTGCAGCGCACGCTCGTGCAGGCCGAGCTGCTCGGCGATCAGTGGCAGGCGGCACTGCTGGGTCGGCAGCAGGCGCAGCACCAGGCGGCGCACCTGCTCCGGCAGATCGGGAGAACCCTGCAGATGAATCTGGTTGAGGTACTGCAGCAACATGCGGTGCAACTGCGGGTCCTGCTGTTCGATGCGCTGGCTCAAGTGCTGCTCGGTCAGCACCAGGGCGTTGCAGGCCTGGCCGCCATACACCTCGGTGTGGAAGTAGCGCCGATAGCGCGCCACCGGCACTGGACTGCCCCCACATAGCTGCACCGCCTGAGCACTGAAATGGCTGCCGCACAGCAGCTTCATGGTGTTGTGCGCCACGCCCATGGCCAGCTCCACCATCTGTCGCTGCGGCAGCGTCCCAGGCAGCAGCAGGGCGATCAGTAGGCGCGGTGCCTGTGGCTCACTGCGGTCCAGATCGAGCTGCACGCCGGAGCTGTGGTAGCCGATAAAGCGCACGATCTCCGTCAGCGCATGGCCGACGCTCGCCGAGCTGCGCGCCATCACCGCGATCGGGCCGAGCACGTGCAGGTTCTGATACTCGGCCATGCGCAGGCCGAAATCGGCGCACCCCAGCTCCTCGGCGGCGCACTCCAGCAAGCCCACCAACGAACGCAGCGGCACCCGCGCGTCTTCGTCGTCGAGCAATTGCGGCGTGACCCGAAAGCGCTGCAGCAGCGGCGCGGGATCACCGCCGAGCTTGGCGACCAGCTCGCGAAAGCCGGCGAATGAGGTGGTGCGGATAAAGGCTTCCATGTCGGCAAAGATCAAATATCCGTCGGCAAAGATCAATCACTTCCTGTCGGCTCCGCGAACAATGCCAGCGTCCCCTCTCCCCGACCGGAGCGCTTATGCAATTCGACTACATCATCGTGGGTGCCGGCTCGGCCGGTTGCGTGCTGGCCAACCGCCTGAGCGCCGACCCGGCGGTTTCCGTGTGCCTGCTCGAAGCCGGCCCGCAGGACTGGTCGCCGTTGGTGCACGCGCCGGCCGGGGTGGCCGCCATCCTGCCGACCCGTCACGTCAACTGGGCCTTCGACACCGTGCCGCAGCCCGGCCTGGGCGGGCGTGTCGGCTACCAGCCGCGCGGCAAGGTGCTCGGCGGCAGCAGCTCGATCAACGGCATGATCTATATCCGTGGCCACCACAGCGACTTCGACGACTGGGCCGCGCTGGGCAACCCCGGCTGGTCGTTCGCCGAGGTGCTGCCGTATTTTCGCAAGAGCGAGATGAACCATCGCGGCGGCTGCGACCTGCATGGCGAGGACGGCGAGCTGTACGTCGGCCAGATCGAGGCGCATGCCGCCACCCATGCCTTTATCGAGGCCGGGCAGCAGGCCGGGCACCGGCATAACGCCGACTTCAACGGCGCGGAGCAGGAAGGCGTCGGCCAGTACGACGTGACCATCCGCGACGGCCGCCGCTGGAGCACCGCCACCGCCTTCCTCAAGCCAGTTCGGCCGCGCAGCAACCTCACCGTGCTCACCGGTGCCCATGCCGAGCGCATCCTGCTGCAGGGCCAGCAGGCCACCGGCGTGCAGGTACGCATCAAGGGCCGCTCCATTACGCTCAAGGCGCGCAAGGAGGTGCTGCTCAGCGCCGGTGCCTTCGGCAGCCCGCAGCTGTTGTTGCTCTCCGGCATCGGCACGCAGGAACAGCTCAAGCCCCATGGCATTGCCGTGCAACACGAGCTGCCGGGCGTCGGGCAGAACCTGCAGGATCACCCGGACACGGTGCTGGGCTACCAGAGCAGCGACAACTCGTTGCTCGGCTACTCGCTCGGCGGCAGCCTGAAGATGGGCGCGGCGCTGGGTCAGTACCTGGCGCGCAAGCGCGGCCCGCTGGCGAGCAACTTCGCCGAGGGCGGTGCCTTCCTCAAGACCGACGCGGCGCTGGCCCGCCCGGACGTGCAGTTGCACTCGGTGGTCAGCCTGCTCGATGACCACAACCGCAAGCTGCATTGGGGCCACGGCTTTAGCTGCCACGTCTGCGTGCTGCGGCCGAAAAGTATCGGCAGCGTCGGCCTGCACTCGGCCGATCCCGCCGCGCCGCCGCGCATCGACCCAAACTTCCTCGGCCACGACGACGATGTGCAGACCCTGCTCAAGGGCTACCGTATTACTCAGGAGATCATCGCCCAGGCCTCCATGGCCCGCTTCGGCCTGCGCGACGTGTTCGCTGCCGGCCTGCACAGCGACGAGCAGTTGATCGAGTTGTTGCGCCGCCGTACCGACTCCATCTACCACCCGGTCGGCACCTGCCGCATGGGCCACGACGAGGGCGCGGTGGTCGACAGCCAGCTGCGCGTACACGGCATCCAGGGCCTGCGGGTGGTGGATGCCTCGATCATGCCGATCCTGGTCGGCGGCAACACCAACGCGGCGTCGATCATGATCGCCGAGCGCGCCGCCGAATGGGTCGCCCAGGCCTGATGTTTTCCACTACAACAACAATGAGGATGCACCCCATGCACCGCTCCCTGAAATCTCTGACTGCCGTCGGCCTGACCTGCGCCCTGCTGGCCAGCACCGTCGCCCAGGCCGCACCGGCACCGACCAAAGCGGCGACCGATATCACCAAGGCCGCCCAGCAGGCGGTGCTGGCGGCGCTGCCGTTCAACGACAAGCGCGAGTTCGACGATGCGCAGAAAGGCTTTATCGCCAAGCCGGACAGCCTGACCATCAAGGATGCCAACGGCAAGGTGGTCTGGGATCTGGAGAGCTACAAGCAGTTCATCGCCCTCGATCAGCCGGCCCCGGACAGCGTCAACCCGAGCCTGTGGCGCAACGCCCAGCTGAATATCCAGTACGGCCTGTTCAAGGTCACCGACGGCATCTACCAGGTGCGCGGCTACGACGTCTCCAACATCACCTTTATCGAGGGCAAGAGCGGCTGGATCGTCTTCGACCCGCTGCTCTCCACGGAAACCGCCAAGGCGGCCCTGGACCTGGTCGACCAGCATCTGGGCAAGAAGCCAGTGGTCGCGGTGGTCTACAGCCACTCGCATATCGACCACTTCGGCGGCGTGCGCGGCATCATCGACGAGGCCGACGTCAAGGCCGGCAAGGTGCGCATCATCGCCCCCGAAGGCTTCGGCGAGCATGCGGTCAGCGAGAACGTGATCGCCGGCAATGCCATGGCCCGCCGTGCCATCTACATGTTCGGCGCACTATTGCCGCGCAACGCCCAGGGCGGCGTTGGCTCCGGCCTGGGGCTGACCACCTCCCACGGCAGCATCACCCTGATCCAGCCCACCGAGCTGGTCCGCAAGACCGGCCAGGAACTGGAGGTCGACGGCGTGAAGATGGTGTTCCAGATGACTCCGGGCACCGAGGCACCGGTGGAAATGCACACCTACTTCCCGGATCACAAGGCCATGTGGATGGCCGAAAACACCACCAGCACCATGCACAACGTGCTCACCCTGCGCGGCGCGCAGGTGCGCGATGCGCTGCAGTGGTCGAAGTACATCGGTGAGACCATCGCCCTGTTCGGCGACAAGACCGAGGTGCGCTTCCAGAGCCACCACTGGCCGCAATGGGGCCAGGCGCAGATCGACGACTACCTGAAGAAGCAGCGCGCCCTCTACAAGTACATCCACGACCAGTCGGTGCGCATGATGAACCAGGGCATGACCGGCGAGGAGATCGCCGAGGCGATCAAGCTGCCGCCGGAGCTGGAAGCCTTCTGGCCGGGGCGCGGCTACTACGGCACCCTCAAGCACAACGCCAAGGCGGTCTATCAGCGCTACATGGGTTGGTACGACGCCAACCCGGCCAACCTCGACAAGCTGCCGCCGCAGCCGGCGGCGAAGAAATATGTCGAGTACATGGGTGGTTCGGCCGCCGTGCTGGAGAAGGCCAAGGTCGACTTCGCCAAGGGTGAGTACCGCTGGGTGGCCGAGGCGGCCAAGCAGGTGGTGTTCGCCGAGCCGGACAACACCGCGGCGAAGAACCTGCTGGCCGATAGCTACGAGCAACTGGGCTACCAGGCCGAATCCGGCCCGTGGCGCTCGATCTACCTGCAGGGCGCGTTCGAGCTGCGCAACGGCAAGCCCGCCGCCGGCGGTGCCGTCACCGCCAGCCCGGACGTGATCCGCGCCATGACCCCGGAAATGCTCTTCGACTACCTGGCCGTGCGCCTCAATGGCGAGCGCGCCGCAGGCAAGAAGCTGGTGCTCAATTACAACTTCACCGACCTGGGCAAGAGCTACGCCCTGACCGTGGAGAACGGTGTGCTGACCTACGAAACCAAGGCCGACGCCAAGGCCGATGTCGGCCTGACCATGAGCAAGACCGCCCTGGAAGACATCCAACTGGGCAAGGCGACCCTGGAGCAGAAGGTGGCGTCCGGCGAGCTGAAGTTCGACGGTAACCCGCAGGTCTTCGGCGAGTTTATGGGCCTGCTCGACACGTTCAACTTCTGGTTCGACATCGTCACCCCATGAGAGCCTCGGCAATCGTGACCGCTGGACTTGTGCTGCTGCTCGGCAGCGCAAGTCCCAGCAGCCAGGCGTGCGGCTACGACGGCATGGCCATGGACCTGACCACCGCGCACCCGGCCTCGCTGTCGGTGGCGCTGGCCATCTTTGACGCCTACCAGGCCAAGCTGCTGAGCAAGCCGATTGCGCTGCAGGGCGGCTTCGGCATGCGCCGGGCGCAGATCACGCTGGAAAAGCTGCGCAGCGCCCTCGCCCCGATCGCCATGGGCGGGAGCTTTAGCCTGCTGCTGGTCGAACCGGGCCTGTGGGCGCGTTTCGAAGGCACGGGCGCGCAGCTGCGGGTAACCCTGCACGTGGCCGCACCCGCAGCCGGCGAGAGCGTGGTGATCACCGGCGAAGGCGTGCTGCTGGCCATGGTCCGCGGCCAACTGAGCGCCCGCCAGGCCATGGATGCAGGGCTGTTGCGCCTGGACACGGAGCCGCAGCAGGTACAGCGCTGGCAAACCGCGTTTGGCGCAGCCGGCTGATCCTGACGGCACGGCGGTTTAGCCGCAGAGAACCTGTTTACGATCTGCTGCGCCTCGGCCATCCGGCCCGCAGCAACCCACACGTCAAGGACGATCTCACTGGAGCATCTGCAGGGGCATTTATGTCGCCATCGTCACCCGCAGCCTCACGGCCAGCCGAACTACCACGGCTCGCGCCAGGCCACCTGCCCAGGCCACGCCTGCGCGATGCCCTGCTACAGGCCGACTGTCGCCTGCGCCTACTCTGCGCCCCGGCCGGTAGCGGCAAGAGCACCATGCTCAGTGAATGCGCGCAGCAGTGCCCGGCCGATACCAGCCTGGTTTACCTGGATTTGCGCGGCAAGGCGCTGAGCGGCGAGGCCTTGTTCAACAAGCTGGCGGTTGGGCTGGGAACGGCGAGCGCTGATCTGGAAGGGCTCATCCAGCAACTGGAGCACAGCCCGGGGCCGGTGTGGTTGCTGCTCGACGATTACCCGCGCTTTGCCGACAGCGCGCTCGACCATGCACTCAATGACCTGATCCTCTCGGCACCGCGGCGAGTTTGCTGGTGGATCGCCAGCCGCCGCCGTCCGGCCCTGCAACTGTCACGCCTGCTGATGGATGGCGAGCTGTTCGAGCTGGGGGCGGGCGAACTGAGCTTTAGCGTGGGCGAGCTGGGTGAGTTGTTGCAGCACAAGGCGCTGCACTGGCCTTGGCCGGCGATTGAGCAGTTGCATGAGGATTCGCAAGGCTGGTGTGCGGCGCTGCGCCTGCACATGCTGAGCCTGACGCCGGGGCAGGCACCGCTGGCATTGGATCGTGGCGATCCACGCCTGCTCGACTATCTCCAGCGTGAAGCCCTCGATGAACTGCCGGATGGCTGGTCTCAGGCGTTGTTCAGCCTGGCGCAGCTGCCGCATTTCACTGCCGCCTTGTGCGAACAACTGCTCGGCGTGGGCGAGGGGGCCCAGCTGCTTGAGCAGCTCAGCGAGTGCGGGCTGTTTATCGAGCCAAGCGGGACGGACGGGCAGTTGTCGCGGGTACAGCCGGTGGTGGCTCCGGCGCTCGCCAGCCAGCTGCCGGCGACCTTGGCCAAGGCAGTGTTTCGCAAGGCCTGCCAGTGGTACGTCAGCCAGGACAATGTGCGCCAGGCGCTGGAGTGCGCCGTCAAGGCTGGGCAAAGTGAAGTCGCCGTCAACCTGATGCAGCGCTACAGCGAAGACTTTCTGCTGCAGGGACGCAGTCTTGCCCAGTTGATGGCATGGCGACGCGAGTTGCCGCTGGAGCTGTTGACCAGTACGCCACGCTTGCTGCTGCTGAATGCCTGGGCGCTGCTGTTCAGCGGCCGGCTGGATGAAGCGCAGCATTACACCGAGCAGTTAGCCCGCTTTGCCCCGCAGCCCACGGCCAGCCGTCAGCGCGAACTGATCGCCCAGTGGAAGGCCTTGCACGCCAACCTGGCCTTCCATCGCGGTAACGCCGCGCAGGCCGGCGAACTGTTGACCGAGGCGGTGGCCGAGCTGCCCGAACGGTCCTGGAGCCAGCGCCTGTTCTGCTGCGCCTTGCAGGTCGAACAGGCGCTGATCAACGGTCGCCTGGACGTCGCCCTGGCACTCAACCGCAGCGCCACCAAGCAGGCCCGCGAGCATGCCAGCCTGGCCATGGAAAGCGTAATGGCCCTCGGGCATGTGAAATTGTTGGAAATTCGCGGCGAGTTGTTGCGCGCGGAAACCCTGCTCAAGCGCCTATACAACGAACTGAGCACCGCCTGGGGCGCAGAGGCCAGCCCAATGCGCGGCCGGGTGCAACTGCGGCGAGCCGCCTTGTTGCTGCAGCAGGGGCGTTATCCAGAGGCGACCAGCGCCTATCAGTCGGGCCAGCAGGAAAACCTGGCCTGCGGCGATCCGGCGGCATTCTGGAGTTACCTGGGGCTGGCCGAGCTGGATGCGCTGCAGGGCGATCTCAGCAGTGCATTCCAGCGGATTGCCGATGCCGAGCGCTTTATGCAGTACAACCATATCGACGAGGCCCTCTATCAGGGCCTGCTGCTCCGGGCCAAGGCACGCCTGTGGCTGATTCAGGGCCGCGTGGCGCAGGCCGACAAAGCCCTGCAGGCGATGCCGCACGCACTGCTGGAGGTCTCGCCTTATGGCGCACCGGAGCTGAACCTGCGCCTGCAGCTGCTGCAATTGCAGGCGCGTCTGGCCAACGGCGTGGTCGATGAGGCGTTAAGCGGCCTTGCCGAGCTGCACGCCAAGGCACTCGGCGAAGGGCGGCGGCCGTTGGCCTGCGAGATAGGTTTCAGCCTGGCCGAGGCACTGTATGCCGATAACAAACCGGCGCAGGCCAAGCAGGCACTGCTCGACGCCCTGGCTCTGGCCCGGCAAATGAACCTGGCCAGCGCCGAACGCGCCTTCGCCCAGCGCAGTCCGGCATTGATGCGCTGGGCCGGTGAGGCCAGTAGAAACGACGGTGTCCCGGCGGCCTTGCTCAGCCGGCGCGAACTGGACGTGCTGAAACTGATCGTCCGCGGTTACTCCAACCAGCAGATCGCCGAGAGTCTGTTTATCTCGCTGCACACGGTGAAGACCCACGCCCAGCGCATCAACTTCAAGCTCGGCGTTGAGCGGCGCACCCAGGCCGTGGCCAGGGCCAAGGAACTGGGCCTGGGTTGAGCCGGCGGTTGCAGCCTTACTGCGCCGCCTCGCGCAGGCGCTGCAGATCGACAATCTCGATCTCGCCATAGGTCAGGCGCAGGATGCCCTGGGCCTGCAGTTCCTTGAGGATCTGGTTGGTGGTCTGCCGGCTGATCGCCAACATCAGGGCGAGCTGCTCCTGGGGCAGGTGAATCACCCGGCGCAACTCGCCTTCGCCGTAGTTCTCGGCAATCAGCAACAAGCGCCGCGCCAGGCGCGGAGCGGCGGGCAGCAGGCTCATTTCCTCCAGGGCGATAAACGCCAGGCGCAGCTTGTGGCTCATCAGCAGGGCGAAGTCGCGCCAGTACTGCGGCTGTTGTTCGAGCAGCGCCAGCAGGCGCGCCTGCGGAACCAGCAGCAGGGTGCTGGGCCATTCGGCGAAGGCGTCGTGGGTACGCGGATGGCCATCGAACAGGGAAATCTCGCCAAACCAGTAGGGCGGTTCGACCAGGGTCAGCAGCGCCTCCTTGCCGGTGGCGCTGACCGCACCGATACGCATGCCGCCCTCAACCACCGCATACAGGCCGCAGGGTTTATCGCCACGGCGAAACAGCACCTGGCCGGCCGTCAGGCGCTCTACCTGGGCAGCCCCCAGCAACACCTCCTGCAAGGCTACGGGCAGGCCGTTGAACCAGTGGCCTTCACGCAGGCGGGCCTGGTAGGCGCGGGCATCGGTCATGCAGTTCTCCTGGTTTGTCGGCTAGCTGACAGAGCCGCGCGGGGCGGCGGGCGCATGCTGGGCGCACTTGTCTTGCCTAAGGAAAATAATAATGAAAACCCTGGTCGATCACCTGGCCCAATACGCGGCGTACCACCGCGATCAACGCAATATTCTCAGCCACTTTATCGGTATTCCACTGATCGTTCTGGCGGTCGCGGTGCTGCTGTCGCGCCCAGGCTTCAATCTGCTCGGCCTGTGGCTGTCGCCCGCGGCCCTGACTGCCTTGGCCGCGACGCTGTTCTATCTGCGCCTGGATCTGCGCTTCGGCGTACTGATGGCGCTGCTGCTGGGCCTGAGCCTGTGGGCCGGCGCGGCGCTAGCGCAGCAATCCACCCTGATCTGGCTAAGCATGGGCCTGGGGTTGTTTGTCATCGGCTGGATCATCCAGTTCGTCGGCCACCACTACGAGGGACGCAAGCCGGCATTTGTCGATGACATCATGGGCCTGGTGATCGGCCCGCTGTTTGTCGCGGCAGAAGCCGCCTTCCTGCTCGGCCTGCGCCACGAACTGGAACAGGCCATCGTCGAGCGCGCCGGCCCGACCTGCATCCGCGAGAAGAAAGCCACTGCCTGATCGCTGCTGGGCCGCCATTGATTGGCGGCCTTGTACCGACTCGCTCTTACGAGCGAGCTCTAGTACATCGCCATCCATTGCGTGGTCAGCGAACGGGTGTGGCGGTACACGGTCATCGGCGCAAACGGCCGGCCGGAGGCACTCTGCAGGGCGCTGCTCTGACTGTTGAGGTCAACCAGCGCGGCCTTGAGGTATTCCCAGCGGGTTTTCAGCTTGCCGACCTGCGGATTGCTTTTGCTGTCCAGCGCGGCCAGCTGCTCTTCCACCGACGGCACCAGCTTGCGTTCGTCCTGGCCGAGGTAGGTATCGGTCTGCTCGCGGGCGATCTCGAAATTGCCGAAGTAGGAACGGCTGAGGTACTGCACGGAGAGGTATTCGAGCTTGGCCGACAGTTCGCTGTCGCCCGCGGCCGAGAGCTTGCGGGTTTCCTCGAGCACGCCGAGCAGGGCTTTGCTCAGGTCCTCGGGGTAGCGCCAGGGCATGTCTTCTTCATTCGGGCCGAAGGCCACGCCACGGCGGATCTGCACCACCAGCTCCTGATGGGCGCTGCGCAGGGCATCGCTGCTTTGCGGCAGGCTCTGCACGGCGGCGGCGAGGGCTTGCAGGTCAGTTTCCAGGGCGTCCTGGTGTTTCTTTTGGAAACCTTCACCGCGTAACAGCATCAGGCTGCTGGTGACCCGGCTGGCCTGCACCTGCACCTGTTCCTGGGGGGTGACGGCCTGGGCCACGGCCAGCGGCGAGAGGCTCGCCAGCAAACCGATCAGGCACAGCCAGAGCGAGCGAGACAGCGTTGTAGAACGCATACGGGGGTGCTCCTTATTATTTTTGTGAGCAGTGCTGAGCGATGTCAGCTTATACAGTCGCGCGCCAAGGGTACTGCACTCGTCGCCCGAGGAAATTAGCCTAAAGAGTGATTTCGTCGGAAAGATGCGCCGCTGCGGCCAGGTCACGCAGGTACTGCGCGCTGAAGGCATCGGCCGGAAAGAAGGTTTCCAGCGCCAGTTCCGCCAGGGTGATGTCGTTGGCCGTGCCGAACACCGTGGTGGTGCCGATCAGGCTGACCACGCCCTGCTCGCTGGAAAACTGCAGCGGCATCAGCACCGTGTCGCTGTCGAACTGCGCCGGGGCCGCCGGCCCCGGATAGGCATTCAGCTCATCCCATAGCACCTGCAACTGGGCATCGCCGCTGGCGTGAATATCGCGCTGCAAACGCGCCAGCAGATAGGCGCGCCACGCGCCCAGATTGACGATACGTGGAGCCAAACCACCCGGGTGCAGGCTCAGGCGCATGACATTGATCGGCGGCACCAGCAATTCCGGGGCAAGGCCGACCAGAAAGGGCGCGATGGCACTGTTGGCCGCCAACAGGTTCCAGTGGCGATCGATGGTCAGTGCCGGGTAGGGCTCGTGGGCCTTGAGCAGCAGTTCGATGGCGGTGCGCGCGGCCGCCATGGCCGGTTCGGAAAGCGCATGCTGAGTAAACAGCGGCGCATAACCGGCGGCGCTAAGCAGGCGATTGCGCTCACGCAGGGGAATATCCAACTGCTCGGCGAGCAACAGCAGCATCTCGCGGCTGGGTTGAGCACGCCCGGTTTCGACGAAGCTCAGGTGGCGGGTGGAGATATCGGCCTCGCAGGCGAGGTCGAGCTGGCTAAGACGACGATGCTGGCGCCACTGGCGCAGCAGGGCCCCGACGGGCTGGTTTTGACTGTTCATGGCCATCGACGATAGACCAGCGAGGTTATTGCAGCCATTACCTGGCAGGTAATCGACGCGGCGCGCGGATCGGCGAAACCTAAGGACCAACCCGCCATCCCGGCGGTCCTTTGTGGAGGCTTCGCCATGACTACCTTGCAACCTTCGCTGTTACTGCGCCGTGCCCTGCTCGCCGATGGGCTGGTCGGGGTGCTCACTGCCGTGCACCTGCTGCTGCTCGCCGATGGCTTGAGCGCCTTTACCGAACTGCCGCGCCAGCTGCTATTGGGCAGCGGTCTGGCGTTGCTGCCGCTGGCGGCCTGGCTGATCTGGCTGGCCAAGCGCGAAACCCTGTCGCGCCTGGTGGTGTGGACGGTGCTGGCGCTGAATGCGCTGTGGCTGATCGACAGCCTGTTGTTGCTGCTCAGCGGCTGGGTCGCGCCGAACCTGTTCGGTTATGCCTTGGTGATCGGCCAGGCCGTCGTGGTGCTGGTGTTTATCGAGCTGGAACTGCTCGGCCTAAAACGTTCGGCGGTCATCCCTGGCTCGTTTGCCCAGGTGTCAGGCGGAACTCAGTAAGGACACCGACTTGACCTGCGCCCAGAGTGGCTGGTCGCGCTGGATATTCAAGCGGTCGAAGGAGTAGCGGGTGATGCGCGCGATCAGCTGTTCGCCGCCCACCTGCACCCGCACCAGCACATGGGCCTGGCCCTCGGCGTTGATCCAATCGACCACCCGTGCCGGCAGCAGGTTGAGCACGCTGCTGTCCTCGGCCTGCTGCAGGCTCAGGCTGACATCGCGCGCCTTGATCTTGACCCGCACCGACTTGCCCAACGGCAACGGCGCATGCGGCAGGCGCAGCTGGATAGTGCTGTCGGGCAACTGCATATAGAGCAAGCCATAGGCCTGGTCATGGGCGGTCACCCGGCCTTCCACCACCGCCTCGGCATCGTCCTCGAAGACAAAAGGCAAATCGGCGCGCAGCAGGGTTGGCTTCAGTGGGCCACTGGCGCTGACCTGACCGTCTTCCAGCAGCACCAGATGGTCGGCCAGGCGCGCCACTTCATCGGGCGAATGGCTGACGTAGATGATCGGAATTTCCAGCTCTTCGTGCAGACGCTCCAGGTAGGGCATGACCTCCAGCTTGCGCTTGAGGTCGAGCGACGCCAGCGGCTCGTCCATCAGCAGCAGTTTCGGGCTGCTCAACAGCGCGCGGGCGATGCCGACACGCTGGCGCTCGCCGCCCGACAACTTGTCCGGCAGGCGCTCCAGCAGATGACCGATGCCGAGCAACTCGACCGCCTGGGCCAAGGGGATCTGCCGCCCCGCCGCCGGGATGCGCTTAAGGCCGAACTCCAGATTGCGCCGCACCGAAAGATGACTGAACAGGTTGGCGTCCTGAAACACGTAGCCGATCGAGCGTTTATGCGCGGGCAGGAAATAGCCCTGGGCACTGTCCTGCCACAGCTCGCCATTGACCTGCAGGTAGCCATCCGCCGGCCGGTCCAGCCCGGCGAAGCAACGCAGGCAACTGGTCTTGCCCGAGCCGGAGTGGCCGAACAGCGCGCTGATGCCGCGGCCCGGCAGGTTCAGCTCAACATCCAGGCTGAAGCCGGAGTGCACCACCTTGAAACGCGCCTGGATTGCCCCCGGCACGGCCACGGTGCGAGCGGCCGCTGAGCGGCGCGAAAAAGGCCAGATCATTACCACCCCTGTTTGCCACTACGCCCTGAATACAACGCCAGCAGCACAAGAAAAGAAAACACCACCATGCCGCCCGCCAGCCAGTGGGCCTGGGCGTACTGCATGGTTTCCACAAGGCTATAGATCTGCACGGACGCCACCTGGGTCTTGCCGGGAATATTGCCGCCGATCATCAGCACCACGCCAAACTCACCCACGGTATGGGTAAAGCCGAGAATCGCCGCGGTGATAAAGCCCGGTTTGGCCAGCGGCAGCACCACCGTGAAAAAGGCATCCCAGGGGTTGGCGCGCAGGGTCGCCGCCGCCTCCAGCGGGCCACGGCCAATCGCCTCGAAGGCGTTCTGCAATGGCTGCACGACAAAGGGCAGGGAATAGAACACCGAGCCGATCACCAACCCGGTGAAGGTAAAGGTCAGGGTGCCCAGGCCCAAGCTCTGGGTTAGTTGGCCGAAGAAGCCATTGGGTCCCATGCTCACCAGCAGGTAGAAGCCGATCACCGTCGGCGGCAGCACCAGCGGCAGGGCGACGATGGCCCCGATCGGCTGCTTCAGCCACGAGCGCGTGCGCGCCAGCCACCAGGCAATCGGCGTCCCAATCAGCAGCAGCAACAGGGTGGTCAGCGATGCCAGCTCAAGCGTCAGCAGTACCGCAGCGAAATCAGCTTTGCTCAGTGGCATCACGACAGCCTTTTTAGAGTTGGTAGCCGTAGGACTTGATGATCGCGGCCGCCTTCGCCCCCTTCAGGTACTCGGTGAGGGCCGCAGCGGCAGGATTATGTTCGCCTTTCTTGAGGATCAACGCATCCTGCTTGATCGGCGTGTGCAGCTCGGCCGGCACTATCCAGGCCGAACCACTGCTGAGCTGGCCATCCTTGTACACCTGCGACAGCGCAACAAAGCCCAGCTCGGCATTGCCGGTGGATATGAAATGCAGCGTCTTGGCAATGCT
Source organism: Pseudomonas sp. (assembly GCF_049653025.1). GTDB lineage: Bacteria > Pseudomonadota > Gammaproteobacteria > Pseudomonadales > Pseudomonadaceae > Aquipseudomonas. The sequence goes on from NZ_JBASFM010000011.1 coordinate 110,717, forward strand.
TTGCCCTGTCACCAGTTTGCCCTGCACGGCCTCGGTCAGAGCGAGCTTATCCAGCACCTGGGTTGCCGCCAGCCCATAGGGTGCAGTTTTCGGGTCGGCAATCGCCAGGTGCTTGTATTGGTTGGCCTTGAGCACCGCGTCGCTACCATCGAGGTAGCCTGGCGTGGCCGACCACAGCACCAGGCTGCCGGTGGCATAGGTAAAGCGCGAGCCAGCCACACCTAGGCCTTCCTTCTCCAGCTTGGCCGGGGTGCTTTCATCGGCACTGAAGAACACCTCAAACGGCGCGCCGTTTTGGATCTGCGCATACAGCTGGCCAGTCGCGCCGTAGGCGGCCACCAGCGTGTGCCCGGTGTCCTTTTCGAACTCGCCGGCGATGGCCTGAATCGGCGCGGTGAAGTTGGCGGCTACGCCCACCTGGACTTCTGCCGCCAGGCTGCTGGCGCTAAAGACCAGACCGGCGAACAGGCTAAGCAACGCTTTGGGTGCAGGGTGTTTCATCGGGTGACTCCTTGTGGTTGATTGGGACTACGGGTTACTGCGGCGGATTCAGACCTGGCTGGCCAGAATCACGCTGGAGGCTTTGAAGAATGCGCAGGCCGCCATCCCTGGCGCGAAGCCGAGGGTCTCGCAACTGGCGCGGGTCACCACGGCGGTGATGGTGCGGCCCGCGGGCAGCAGCAGCGTCACTTCGTTATTCACCGGCCCGGGATGAATCACGCTGATCTCGCCCCACAGCTGGTTGCGCGCGCTGAGCTTGAGACCTTGCTCCACCGTCAGCATGACCGCAGAAGCCTTGACCAAGGCGAGCACCTCGACGCCGACGGCCAGGCCCAGGCTCTCGACGCTGGCCAGGGTCAGCACCGTGACGATCTCGCTGTGCTGGCCGATATTGATGCGCACCTCGGCCTCCACCGGACCCAGGGTCAGCGCGCTGATCACACCGAGAAACTGGTTGCGCGCGCTGCTGTTGATGCGCAAGCGCCGCATCAGCTGCTGAAACCCTTGCACATCGCCAGTGCCAACCGCACCGAGCTGGCTGGCGACCCGATCCAGGGTGGCCTGGTACTCGCCCTCCAGCGCCCGGTACATAGCCACCATACTCTGCCCGTAGGCCGTCAGCTGGCTGCCTCCGCCATTGGTGCCGCCCACCAGGCGTAGCACCAGGGGTTCGGCGGACAGGTTGTTGAGCGTATCTATCGCATCCCAGGCGGCCTTGTAGGACATGGGCACGGCCTTGGCGGCCTGGCTGATCGAACCGCGGCGGTCGATCTCCTCCAGCAGGCGAATGCGCACACCCGACAGGTCCGCACCTATGGCGCTTTCCAGCGACATGCGGGCGATAAAACGCGCCGCGCTCATCGGGCCGACCCTTGCCGGGCCTGGCTCTCGCCCCGCCCCGAGGCCAGCGGCGTTGTGGTGGTAAAGCTATAGCTGTTGCACATAGAGTCTGGCTCTCTCGCTTACCGCTGTATTTCTATCTATACAACGATAGGTATAAATTTTTGCACCACCCCGGAGTGACCCCGTGAAAGTAAGCGCACGCAACGTATTCAAAGGAACTGTCAGCGCCCTGACCGCAGGTGCCGTTAACGCTGAAGTCGTCATCACCCTACCGGGTGGCGACAGCCTGGTTGCCATCGTTACCCAGGCCAGCGTCAAGTCGCTGGGCCTGGCCGTGGGCAAGGAGGCCGTCGCCTTGGTCAAGGCCCCCTGGGTGATGCTGATGACCGAGAGCAGCGATATCCGTCTATCGGCCCGTAACTGCCTGGCCGGCACCGTGACCGCAATCACCGATGGCGCGGTAAACGCCGAAGTGGCGATCAGCCTGCCCGGTGGCAATCAGGTCGTCGCTATGGTCACCCGTGACTCGGTCAGCGCCCTCGGCCTGGCGGTTGGCGTCAACGCCACCGCAGTGATCAAGGCGTCCCATGTGATCCTTGGCGTACCTGCCTAAGCCTTGAGCAGGCCGGTCTATTCGGCCGGTCTTTTGCACAGAGGCCTTAGCCATTCAGGCCGCGCTTTGCAGTAAACTCTCTGCGGTCGCGCCAAGCGCTTGACCCGCGATTTCGTGCATCTTTAAAAATCTTGACTTGAAAGTCAAGTTCTTTAAGATGCGCATCATCCAGCCTGTTTTGAGCCAGTTTTGGCCTCAACAATCGCACCACTGACCCTGCCGTATAGGCTCTAGCGCTTACGTGCCCTGGCTTTTACCATGCGCTGTATACACACAAATATAACGATAGGTAAACACCTTAGTCGTTGCTGTATGCGCGCTTTATCTACGCCAATCGCTATATACAAATAAATATAGCGATTGGACGCAGGCCAGCAGTTGGGGATGCCAGGCCCTGGATACCTAAAAAAGACCCGAATTGGAGTAACCAGAATGAAGATGCAACCCTTGGCCCTGGCCATCACCCTGGGCGTTGTCGCCCAACAGGCCACGGCCGCCGGTTTTATCGAAGACAGCAAGGCCACCCTGAACCTGCGCAATTTCTACTTCAGCGCCGATAACCGCGAGAGCCAGGACCAGCTGGGCAACGCCGCCTACAACGGCCAGGCCAAAGAATGGGGCCAGGGCTTCCAGCTCAACTTCGTCTCCGGTTACACCCAGGGCACGGTCGGTTTCGGCGTGGACGCCATCGGCCTGCTCGGGCTGAAACTGGACAGTGGCGGCCGTGCCGGCAAGGCCGGTATCGACCGCACCCCCGGTGCCCTGTTCCCGCTGGAGACCGATGGCAAGGCCGTCGACAACTACGGCAAGGCCGGCGTCACCGGCAAGGTGCGCGTCTCCAAGACCGAAGCGCGCCTTGGCACTCTGCAACCCAAGCTACCGGTGATCACCTTCAACGACGGCCGCCTGCTACCGCAAACCTTCGAAGGCGCGCAGATCACCTCCGCCGAGATCGACAACCTGCTCCTCACCGCCGGCCAGCTGGACAGCACCAAGACCCGCAGTTCCACCGACGACATCGACCTGCGCATCGGCGGCG